>JANRKW010000018.1:0-167321 GCA_033763215.1 Isosphaeraceae bacterium
CCCGGCCTCGGCGGGCCGCGCACCCCGGGCTTCTCTCCGGGCTGCGGCTGTCCCTGCTCTCCGGGCTGGTCTCCCGGCATGGGCTGAGCCTGTTCACCGGGCTTCTGTCCAGGCTGCGGCTGACCCTGTTCACCGGGCTTCTGTCCGGGTTGCGGTTGTGCCTGCTCTCCGGGCTTGTCTCCCGGCATGGGCTGTCCTTGCTCTCCCGGCTTCTGCCCGGGCTGCGGCTGAGCCTGTTCACCGGGCTTCTGTCCGGGTTGCGGCTGCCCCCGTTCGCCGGGCTTGTCTCCCGGCATGGGCTGAGCCTGTTCACCGGGCTTCTGCCCAGGTTGCGGCTGTCCTTGCTCTCCGGGCTTCTGTCCAGGTTGCGGCTGTCCCTGCTCTCCGGGCTTCTGCCCAGGTTGCGGTTGTCCCTGCTCTCCGGGCTTCTGTCCGGGCATGGGTTGACCCTGTTCGCCCGGCTTCTGACCAGGCATGGGATGACCCTGTTCGCCGGGCTTCTGTCCGGGCTGCGGCTGTCCCTGCTCTCCGGGCTTCTGCCCTGGCATGGGCTGACCCTGTTCACCGGGCTTCTGCCCGGGTTGCGGCTGTCCCTGCTCTCCGGGCTTCTGCCCAGGTTGCGGTTGTCCCTGCTCTCCGGGCTTCTGTCCGGGCTGCGGCTGTCCCTGCTCTCCGGGCTTCTGTCCGGGCATGGGCTGACCCTGTTCGCCCGGTTTCTGACCAGGCATGGGTTGACCCTGTTCGCCGGGCTTCTGTCCGGGCTGCGGCTGTCCTTGCTCTCCGGGCTTCTGCCCAGGTTGCGGTTGTCCTTGCTCTCCGGGCTTCTGCCCAGGTTGCGGTTGTCCTTGTTCACCGGGCTTCTGTCCGGGTTGCGGTTGTCTCTGGTCACCGGGCTTCTGCCCGGGTTGGGGTTGTCCTTGCTCTCCGGGCTTCTGTCCGGGCTGCGGCTGTCCTTGTTCGCCGGCGGCCTGGCGGGGCATCGGCTGCTGTGATGCTTCCGTGTCCTGCTTGGGAGCGGGCTCGGTGGAGCGGTCGCCTTGGGGGCGAGAGACGTCTTGATTCGGCTGTTCGCCCGGGGTTTGCCGAGGCTGGGGTTGCGAGGGATCGTTGCGCGGTTGGGGCGAGTTCGGCGGGGACGAGGACGGCTCGGAGGGAGTCGCTCGGTCGTCGCCGGGCTTGCCGCCTCGAGAGGTCTGCTCGGATTCGGTGCCGTTCGGTTTCGGCTGGTTCGCGTCGTTGCCGAGGGCGCGCTGGAGATTCTCGAGCTTGCGACGGTCTTCGGGAGAGAGTTCGGGTTCGGCGTTGTCTGGAGGATTGCGAGGTTCGGCGTTGGGATCGTCGCCGGGCTGGGCCCCGGGGCGATCTTGGGGATCATCCGGACGTTCCGCCTTGGGGGCTTCGTCGCCGGTCATCGGTCGATCGGCGGGATCATTCTCGTTGGGCGGGTTCGGTTCCTCGTTCGCCGCGGGTTCTTCGGGGCGTTCCTGGTTCTCGGCGGGAGGTTGTTCGGGATCGCGCTGCGGCTGTGCGGCGTTTTCCTGGGCCTGCTTCTCGCGATCTTCGTTCTCTTCGTGTCGAGCGAGTTGTTCGGGTGCGAGCGGGTCGACGACTTCGATCTCGTGGCGACTCGACTCCACCCGGTTCGGGAGCGGGTCCTTGACGTCGCGAACGGTGAGCCAGTAAGTGAGCCGGTCGCCGGGTCGGAGGCGGAGCTTGGCGAGGTCGAGGTCGTAGGATTCGACGAGTCGGTCGACGGGCGGCTTGCCTTGGAGGAGGTTGTCGGAGATGAGATTCTCGTTGCCGAGCCGGACGTTCAGAAGAGCGTCGCGGACGCCGAAGTCGTCGGTCGCCTCGGCGACGATCGCGACCTTGGCATTGGCGGGGATCTTGACGACCGCGGCGGGGCGAAGGAATTTGACCGTGGGCGGGTTGTCCTTGCGGACGCGAATCTCGTAAACGACCGGGTCGGGGTTCTTCTGTCCGTCGGCGGTGGTGAACTTGACGGTGTAGGAGCCGTCGGCGGTCACTCGGAACTGCCCTTCGAGTCGCTTCTCGGCGCCCTCGACGCGATGCATGGGGAACTGCCCGACTTTTCCGAGGTCGAGGATTCCGCTCGCCGGGGGCTGGTTGGTGTCGGCTCGAACGGTGACGAGGGTCCCTTCGACGGCGTCGACATGTCCGCTCTCGACGGCCTTGCGGTCGGGGACCTTGGTGTAGTCGGGGAAATCGAGGTCGAGCGAGACGGCGGTGACCATCGGCGCGGGGAGGACTTCGACGAAGTGTCGTCGCGATTCGGCGTCGTTGGCGGTGAGGTAGTATTCGAGGTCGCGCTGGACGTTGCGCAGAGTGGTTCGCCAGGGTTCGAAGTCGACCTTGCCGGGTGCGAGTTCCTGCTCGGCGAAGAAACGACCGCCGTCGATGCTGTAGTGCAGGACGACTTTCTCGGGCCGTGAGCCGACGGCCTCGACGGAGAAGGCGACATTGGCGCCGGCGACGACGCGCGAGAGCTTGGGGTCTTCGCCGGGGGTGATGTTGAGGAGGCGGGTGTTCGTGGGTCGCTCGAGGTCGGCGAGGAAGGCGCGACGGGCCGAGTCGACGATGCTCTTCGGGGTGGCCACCGCGTAGATGCAGAAGACGACGACGATCGCCGCCAGTCCGTAGAAGGTCCGCATCAAACGGTTTTGATCGACTACGGCGTCGACGT
This sequence comes from Isosphaeraceae bacterium, assembly GCA_033763215.1. Lineage (GTDB taxonomy): Bacteria > Planctomycetota > Planctomycetia > Isosphaerales > Isosphaeraceae > JANRKW01. The sequence goes on from JANRKW010000018.1 coordinate 2,705, forward strand.
CGACCTTGGTGAGCTCGCCGACGGCTCGGGCCTCGATGGCTCGCAGGAACGACTTGGGGAGTTCGCCTCGGCGCTTTCGGAGGTCGACGTAGTTGATCAGGCTGTTCTTGAAGGCGGGGTCGGCGGTCTCGATCGTCTTGGCGGCGTAGAAGTGATTGACGGAGAGCAACAGCGGCCGAACGATGCGGACCGCGGCGAAGATCGTCGCGGCGATGAGTCCGAGGCCGAGGATCGCTTGACGGACCAGGACGGGCAGCCCGAATCGGTGGTCGAGAAAGATCTCGAGGAAGAGGACGCCGAGCGCCACGGTGACGAGCAGGATGGACGCCCCGGCGACATCGGTCATCTTGATGCGGTCGCGGGTGCGCTGGATCTGGTGGTCGATGTACTGCTCGTAATCGAGCAATTTTCCGTTGGAGGCCGTGGGCGAGGGTTTGCTCGGCGAGATCGATGCCATGGGACGGCTCCGTCGGCTCGTTCGGACGCGGACATCCTGGGCGCGCAAAGTGATCCGCTGGATTATATACGGCGTCGGACGGGGAAACGAAGGGTTTCGTCGGACGAATGTCGCGGAAGCGGTTCGGAGGTGCGCCCGTTCGGAGGCGCGCGTTCGCTTGCCGTGACGACCTCGTTCGCCGAGACGCCTCGGCCGTCCTGATCGTTTCAACCCTCGAGACCGTCACGACCGTCCAGCGTCGGCCGGGAATCCGTTTGGTGCCGGGCGTTGTGCGTCGTAGATAGAAAGAGAGTGATCCGCACCGTTGTGAACGCACCCAAGATTGGTCAGCCCGAACATGTCGTCTTCGGCCTCATCGACGTTGTCGCTTGCATTGGACGCGCCGATCGTCCTGGCACATGGGCTCCTCGGTTTCGGTCGAATCGGCTTGGGCCGCCTCACGCTCGCCGAGTACTTTCGCGACATTCCCCGGTATCTCGAGTCGCTCGGGAATCGGGTGCTGGTGACGAACGTGCCCGCCGTCGCCGGCATTGCGACGCGTGCCGAGGCCCTGCGCGAGCAGATCCTCGAAGCGTTTCCCGGCGAGCCGGTCCATATCGTCGGCCACAGCATGGGCGGGCTCGACGCTCGGGCCCTCCTGGCGCGCGGAGACTCGAGCATTCGGATCGCGAGCTTGACGACCATCGCGACGCCTCATCTCGGATCGCCTCTCGCCGACCTCGTGAAGATGCACGCGGGTCGATTGTCGGCCTGGTTGACTCGAATGGGCCTCGATCACCGAGGGATCCTCGACGTCACCCGACCGGCGGCCCGAGCGTTCCACCACCGTTGTGCGGCACCCTCCGGCGTCGCCTGCTTCAGCGCAGCGGGCGCGCCCGAGCGTTCTCAGGTGTGCAAGGTGCTCCGTCGCTTCCATGAACTCCTCGAGGGGCTCGAGGGTCCGAACGACGGCCTCGTGTCGGCCGCATCGGCGACGGCGTTCGGCACCCCCCTTCCCGCCTGGCCGCTCGATCATTTCCGTCAGATGAACTGGCTGACCCCCACGGGCCCGGATGAACTGGACCCGACCATCGCGGGCTGCTACCGATCGGTACTGGCGAACCTCGCGGAGCACGGCTTTGCGCGCAGGGACCGTCCTCCGGGGTTCGGGCGCTTGCCCGCTCGCTTGTCGTCGGGGCCGTTCGAGCCGATGCGGATCTGAGGGATCATTCGACCGCGGGTGGTGCCTCGGGTTGCGTTTCCGCGGTCTTGTCGAGCAGGATGGCGACGGTCATGTCGCCGAGGACGTTGGAGGTGGTCCGACAGCGGTCGAGGAACCAGTCGATCGTGAGGATGAGCGGGAGTTGGTCGGCGGGGAGGCCGACGGCCGCAAAGATCAAGGGGAGCGTCACGAAGCTCCCCGAAGGAATGTTGCCCGCGCCGATGCTCGCGATGACGGTGGTGACCACGATCAGGAGTTGATCGGCGATCGAGAGCGAACCTCCCATCGCTTGCGACAAGAAGAGCACGACCGACGCTTGATAGAGCGCGGTGCCGTCGTTGTTGAAGTTGGTGCCGACGCAGGCGGCGAGTTGCGCGGAGGGTCGGGAGACTCCGAGATCGTCGGTGAGGGCTCGGAGCGTGACGGGCATCGTCGCGCCCGTGCTGGCGGTGCTGAATGTCGTCGCCATGACGTTGCGCGCACCCGAGAGGAAACGGAGCGGCGACATCTTCGCGAAGACCCCGAGTTGGATCAGGTACCACGCGATCTGGCAGGCGAGCCCGAGGAGCACGACGACGATGAACCAGAGCAACGACTGGAAGAACGCGAAACCATATTGACCGATGTTCGAGGCGACGACGCCGAACACGGCGAACGGCACGAGCGCGACGATCCAGAGGAGCACGCGCATCATCGCCTCGAAGGCGACGTTGAGGAACTCGACGAAATGTTCGACCGAAGCGTCGCCGACGCGCCTGCGTTCGTCGCGAATCCGCACCAGGGCGATGCCGACGACGAGCGCGACGACCACGAGCTGCGCGAGATTGTTCTTGGCGAGGGCGTCGCCGACCGAGACGGGGATCATCTGCTCGACCAGCGAGAGCACCGCCTCGAGGCCGCCGACGCTCTTGGACGCATCGACGGTCTTCGACGCTTCGGAGAGCTGCGCGAGGTCGGCCGCCTTGGGAAGATCCGCGCCGATGCCCGGTCGGATGAGGTTGGAGAAGACGAGACCGAGGGTGATCGCCACGAGTGTGTTGATGAGGTAATAGAACATCATCCTCGCGCCCTGCCGCCCTTTGATCTCGTTGCCGACGAGGGCACTGAGGATCGCGAGGACGATCAGCGGCGTGGCGAACGCCTTGAGGAGCTTGATGATGAGTCGTGGGAGGATCTCGAGCGAGGCGGCGCCGGGTCCCCAGTAGTATCCGACCGGCACCGCGATGATCGCGGCGAGGACGACCCAGACGTAGAGCGGCACTCCGGCGAACCGCGACTCGGGTTCCTCGGGGGCCGGGGTCGACGCTGCGGCCAAGACTTCGGACGGCGTGTCGGTCATGGGAGGTCCGGGCCTCGGCGCGAAGGAACGACGTCTCGGCGCGGCTTCCGTCAGCCGGCGGTCGACCGTCGAGGGCACCGTGTCTTAAGGGATCGAGCCGCGAGCCGCAAGCCCCCGCCGCGCGTGGCGTTTCCCACTGCGCCGTCGCACGTCGATTGCCCCGAACGGTAGGACGATCGATAATCGAGGATGTCGGTCTCTCGCTCATGAGCCGATACGCGCGGAGCGTATCGCGCGGCAAGGGCGAGCGCGACCCGCGCCGGGAACGGAGACGGTCTCGATGAGTCAGGACCCGCAGGACCCCCGTTCGCCCCGCCCCGATCCCCAAACGCGGCCGAAGCGGCCCGCCATGCCGGACGCCGAGACCCCACCGCCGCGCGGGCCCGAGTCGCGCGGGTCGGTCTTTCGGCCTGCGACGGGGTCGACCGAGCCCGAGCGCGTGACGCCGAAGAAAGTGCGTCGTCCACCCGCCGCAACCGAAGACACGCTCCCGCCGCGTGCGCCCGTGCCCGAGCGCGAAGGGTTCGACCGCAAGCGAGGAGAGAAGATCGGCGAGGTCGGCGACGGACCGTCGCGGAAGTCGCGAGGACCGATTCCCGCGAGCGGCGGACCGAGCCGACTCGAGCGGATCCTGTTCGGATCGGTGAGCTCTCATCATCTGTCGATGTTCTGCCGTCAATTCTCCTCGTACAGCGACGCGGGGGTCGACCTCGTCCGCTCGCTCTCCGGACTGGAGACGCAGTTCGCCCGCACCGCGCTCGGGCCGGTGATCGGTCGGCTCCGCGAAGCGGTCCGCGCGGGCGACTCGATCGCCGACGCGATGGAGCGCGAGCCGCAGGCGTTCGACAAGCTCTTCCTGAGCATGATGCGCGTCGCCGAGTCGCGTGGAGGCGTGCCCGAGACGCTCCGAATGATGGCCGATCACTACGAGGCTCGTGTTCGGATGTTCCGTCAGGCGCGGTCGGCGTTGATCTACCCGGCGGTGGTGCTCACCATCGCGCTTGCGGTGGTGATGCTCCTCTCGATCTTCCTGTTGCCGAAATTCGCCGAGATGTTGAAGGACATCGCGGGCCGAGGCGCGGAGCTGCCGCTCGTGAGCCGAATGCTCATGGCCTTCGCCGACTTCGTCGCTGCTCAAGGTTGGTGGTTGATGCCGGCGGCGGTGATCGGCTCGATCTTCGCATTCTTCCGGATCTATGCGACCAAGAAGGGCAAGGGGATTCTCGACGAGATCGGCCTCGCCGTGCCGGTGCTCGGCGGCCTGCTCCGCAAGCTCGACATCGCCCGCTTCGCTCGGACCTTGAGCGTGTTGATGGAGTCGGGTGTCGACATCGACTCATCCTTGCGCTTGACGAGCGACGTCATGCGGATGGTTCCCTACCGTCGCGCCGTGCGAACCACGCGCGAGCTCGTGCTGGAGGGCGCGGAGCTGAGCGAGGGTATGGCCGCCACGCGTCGATTCACGCCCGACGTACTCGCGATCGTGAGTTCTGGGGAGGAGTCGGGCAAGCTGCCGCTGAGCCTCGAGAAGCTCGCCGACGACTACGAGGAACAGGTCGAGTACGCCGTCAAGAACCTCGGGCAGCTCGTCCAGCCGCTCTTGATGATCTTCCTCGGCCTGGTCGTTCTGTTCATCATCCTCGCGGTGATCCTGCCTTACATCTCGGTGATCAGCTCGATTCGCTGACGTACACGGTGCGATCGGCTCGAAACGTCGGGCGGGGCGCGGCACGATCTCGGCTCGAGTCGCGGGTCGATCGTCTCGAGCCTCGCCGCGAATCCCAGGCATCCAACTCGAGATTAGCCGACTCGATCGGTTTCCGTGGGAGGCATGCCGTGAAGATTTCGTGGCAACAGGTCTTGTCGCTCTCGCTGATCGTCTTGGGACTGATCGTGCTCTTCATCCTTTCGGTTCTCATCCCGTATCTCTCGGCGATCAGTTCGCTGGGCGGTTGACGGCGACGAAGCAAGACGACTCGATTCGATCGGCTTGAAACGTCGGGCGGGGCGCGGCACGATCTCGGGTCGAGTTCCGGGCGGGGGCGTCCCTCGACGCACCGAGCGCCCGGAGCGACTCGCTCGATCCCGCCCGTCCTTCCTCCCGAGGAGCCCCGGCCATGATGCGTCCCTGGATCTGGTCGATCGCCGGCATCGTCGCCCTTTCCGCATCGAACGCCTCGACGGTCTCGGCCGACGGCTGGAAGGCCGGGACCGCCCGAGCGGCGATCACTCCCAAGGAGCCGACCTGGATGGCGGGGTACGCCGCCCGCACCGCACCGTCCAAGGGAGCGCTCCACGACATCTGGGCCAAGGCGCTCGTGCTCGAGGATGCGGGCGGGAAGCGGGCGCTCTTGATCACGCTCGACGTCTGCGGGATCGACGCGACGGTCTCGGGCAGGATCCGGAAAGCGATCGTGGAGAAGCAGCGGATCCCGCTCGAATCGATCGCCTTGGCATGTTCGCATACGCACTCGGGTCCGGTGCTCGGGTCGAACCTGATCACGATGTACAAGCTCGCTCCCGATCAATCGGAGCGCATTCGCGCGTACACTGAAGAATTCGTGGACCAAGTGATCGGGGTCGCCGCTCGCGCGGTCGAGGCGCTCGAGCCCGCGGATGTCGACTGGGGCCGCGGCTTCGCCGACTTTGCGGTGAATCGTCGCGAGAACGCCGAGCCGAAGGTGGTCGAACTCAAGTCGAAGCTGATGCTCCGCGGTCCGGTCGACCACGACGTCCCCGTGCTCCGCGTGCGCTCGAAGTCGGGAGCGGAGAAGGCGATCGTCTGCGGATATGCTTGCCACTGCACGGTCTTGGACGGTTACGAGATCAACGGCGACTACGCAGGGTTCGCACAGATCGCCATCGAGAAGGCGCACCCCGGCGCGCAGGCGATGTTCGTCGCGGGTTGCGGGGCCGACCAGAACCCGCAGCCGCGACGCAAGGTCGAGATGGCCGAGCGCCACGGATCGAGCCTGGCGCACGCCGTCGAAGAGGCGCTCGCCGGTCCGATGCGGCCGGTCGGGGCGAGCTTCGGATCGGCCTACGAGGAGATCCCCCTCGCCTTCGCCTCGCTGCCGACTCCCGAGGAGATCGAGAAGCAAACCACCGACGCGAACTTCTACATCGCGAGCCGAGCCAAGATGTTGAAGAAGACGATCGCCGAGCAAGGCAAACTCTCGCCGACATATCCTTATCCAGTCCAGGCTTGGGTGCTCGGCGGCGGCGAGATCTCCTGGATCTTCCTGGGCGGCGAGGTGGTCGTCGACTACGCCCTCCGGCTCAAGCGGAACCTCGGCGCGGGTCACACTTGGGTCACCGCATACGCCAACGACGTCCCCGCATATATTCCTTCGCTGCGGGTTCTCGAGGAGGGCGGCTACGAGGGCGGCGGGGCGATGGTCTATTACGGCCGGCCGGCGTCCTGGTCGAAGGATGTCGAGGAGTCGATCGTCGCGTCGGTCGGTCGGATGTTGAAGGCCGCCTGGGCGGAGGTTCCCGCTTCGCACTGAGCGGTCGCGGATTCGGAGACGGAGGGACCGGGGCGGAGTCGACCTCCATGCTCGACCCCCAGCGCGATCGCCAGACAAGCGAGCGCCGAGACGAGCATCACGGTCGGCACGTCGGTCCGCGCCGCGAGTTCGCCCGCCCAGAGACAGCCGAGCGGAACCGAGCCCGAATAGGCGATCATCCAGATCCCCATGACCCGGCCTCGGAGCGCGTCGGGCACTCGGTGTTGGATCATCATCTGTGCGGACGCATAGAACGCGACCGCGCCGAAGCCGACCGCCGTGAGGCACACGAGCGCGGTCGCAAGTCGCGCGAGCGAGCCCGTCGGCCCAGCGAGCGGCGGCAGGAGCGCGCACCCTGCAAGAGCGACCGAGAAGAGCACGATCCCGCCGATCAAGATCCGGTCGGGTCGGCGCGTCCCGCTTCGTCCGGCCACCACGAGCGCGCCGATCGTCGCCCCGACGCCCGCACCCGCCAGCAGCATGCTGTAGCCCGCCTCGAGCGTTCCGATCGTCCGGCGCGCGTAGGAAGCCGCGAGCGCCGAGTATCCCATCCCCACGACCCCCATCGCGATGACCAGGCCGAAGAGCAACGCCGTGACGCGGTCGCTCCGCACGTAACGCAAACCGCCGAACCAATCCGGTGCGGGGCGACCGCCGCGCGACTCGAGACTGACGTCGGAGGGATCGTCGATGCGTCGAATCGCGAGCAACGCCGCGATCGCCGCGAGGTAGCTCGCGCCGTTGAGCGCGAAGCAGGCAGGCTCGCCCAACCGCGCCAGGCAGATTCCCGCGAGCGCCGGACCGACGACGCGCGAGGCGTTGAACAGACCCGAGTTCAGGGCGATCGCGTTGAGCAGGCCCTCGCGACCGACGAGCCGATGCAGCAAGACCTGGCGACTCGGCATCTCAAAGGTGACGAAGACTCGTGTGAGCGCGACGATCAGAGCCGTGGGTGCGACCACGGGCTCGATGTCGGCCGCGACGATCCACGCCAGCAGAAACGCGAGCGCCATCTGCGCGATCTGCATGCTCAGGATCATTCGGCGCGGGCGGACGCGGTCGGCCAAGGCTCCGGCGAAGAGACCCACGACCAATCCGGGAACGACCCCCGCCGCTTCAACCAGGCCGAGCATTCGTTCGGACCGCGTGCGGTCGTAGACGATCCAGCTCACCGCCGCGGCCTGGAGCCACGATCCGATCAGGCTGATTCCCTGCCCGAGATAGTACCGCCGGTAATCGACATTCGCGAGCGCGGCGAAGGTTCGTGCGAATCTCATCCGATCAAGATCGCGGTTCATGATCGCGCGATTCGGATGCGGAGGGCTCGGGATTTTCCGCGGGTGTCTCCAGACCGAGCGAGGCGAGTGCTCTGGTCGTTGCCCAGGCCGCGACGAAGCTCCAGAGGACGGCGGGTTGGAATCGGCTCGCCCCTTCGATCGGCAGGAACGGGATCAGCCCGACGAAGAGCCCGACGAACCAGCCGATCGCCGCGGCGGGGTTGATGCCCGTCCGGGCGCCGGTCCATTCGCGGCGGTCGTGTCGAGCGATCGCGGAGTAGGTCGCGGCCATCGGCGCGAAGACCGCGCCCATGATCAGGAAGATCCGCTCGAGATCGCGCGTCGCTCCCAGAGCGATCAGCGGCCAGGCCGCCGCCGTGGCGACGAGCATCCATGCGATCCGCGAGATCCCGCCGATTGCTTCCTTGAAACGATGAGCATATTGGAATGAAGCATACACCGCCGGCGCGAGCGACCCGAGTCCCAGGATCAGGAGGATCCCTCCGCCCAACCGGCCGCCGATCCCCGAGGCGATCGCTGCGTGGAGCGTGAGTTCGGGGGGGCTCGGCGGAGAGAGGTCGAGGATCGTCGACCCCGATGCCCGGATCACGCCTGGTTCGGGGGCCTCGAGCGTCGCCGGGGCGACACGGCCTTGGTACCCCGCGCACGCCATCAACCCCAGCGAAGCGATCACGATCGACGCGAGGGAAACGCCGACCCAGCCGCCGATCACGACGTCGCGCTCGGTCTCCGAACCCTTGCCCCAATCGGCCGAGAGCACTCCCGCCGTCGCGAAGAACCCCATGACCAACGCGATGGCGCGCGTGATCGCGAGCAGAGCCCCTTGCTCGGTCGAGACGGCTCGGCCGATCCACGGATCGATCCCCGTCGGGGCGAACCTCGGCAGGCCGCCGAGCATCACGGCGACCACCGCCGCCAAGGCAAGTGCCGGGAAGATCGGGTAGGCGTTCATGATCGCGCCGATCACGCGCACGAGCCAGGTCGCCGTGAGGCCGACCGCGAAGCACCAGAAGAGGCTCGTGACCAGGAAGAGCTTGTTGGGCAAGACGAGCGAGCCCACGGTCGTGGGAGCGTGGATCTTCTCGTCGAGGAATCCGAGTGCGACGAGGCCGTCGAGGGTCCACTCGGCCGCAACCGCGACGCCGACGGCGAACCAGACGATCTGCGCGAGCCCCATGATCGCGCCCGCCCATCGCGCTCCCCGCTTGCCGAAGACGCGGGGGGCGAGCTCGAAAGTGGTCTTGTCGGCCCCCTTGCCCCAGAGCGCGGGCCCTTGGAATAGGAGGACGTTGCAGAGGAGTCCGCCGATCACGAAGCCGATCATCGAGAGTCCGAGTCCGCCGACGGCGAGCGTCGAACGCGCGAGCCGATCGGAGAAGCCGACCCAGAGGAACATCCCGATGTAATGAGGCGCGATCCCGTACTGCCAGGACCTGCGCGGGGGGACCAGGGCCGAGCCGGCGGCGACGGTGAGATCGGGAACGGTCGCGGGGGCGGCGTCGGCGGACATCGCGGTGGACTCGGTTCGATGGGTCGAGGCGGTTCGAAACGCAACCAGGGCGAGAGAGTCGGCTCTCGCCCCGGTTCACGAAAGAGTTTAGGTCGGCGACCCGCGTTTCGGCAACGGGTCGCCGGGGTGAACTCAGAGTTCCGAAGGAGCGGCGACCCCGCCCATCATGATGTCCTCTTCTTCCTTCTCGGTCACCAGGATCTGCGGCTTGTATCCGCCCTGCGACTTGAAGTAGAGGATCAGGATCATGTAGCAGACGAACATGACGCAGGGGAAGAGGGCCACGTTGAGCAGCGTGTCCTTCTTGGCTTGGCCTTGGACGTCGCGGACGAGCTGTTGATCGGCCGCGGGCAAGGAGGAGACCTTGGTGTCCTCGACCGGGGTGTAGGTGCCGAAGAGGCTGGTCTTCGCCTCGCCGCGAACGGCGGCGTAGATCGCGGGCTTGTCGGTGTTGAGGCTCTGCTCGACCTTGGTGTCCTGGAGATAGCCGAGCAGCGAGCCGCCGACCACGCCGGCGCCGAGCATGCCGATGCCGCTGATCGTGTTCAGCGTCATCGCACCGCCCTTGGGGAACTGCTCGGCGACGACGCCCAGCATCGTCGGCCAGAAGAACGTCTTGCCGAACCCGTAGAGCGTCGCCGCGACGATGATCATCGCTCCGTCGGCCTTCGACAGGAAGACCAAGCCGCACGCCGCCAGGACCGAGCTGGTCGCGAGCAGGCCGAGCGGCGAGAGCTTGTGAACGATCGGACCGGCGAAGAAGCGGAGCACCATCATGATCAGCGAGGTGTAGACGAGCACCCACCCGGCTTGGATGCCGAGGGCCTGCATGCTCGGACCCATCAGGTCGGTGATCCAACTGTCGGTGCCGAGCTCGGTGATCGCGAGCGGGATCATGACGAGGAAGAGGAAGATGAGCATCGGTCGGCCGAGCGAGCGGGTGTAGAGCCCGTACCCGAGCGAGAGGACGCCGCCGATGATGAGCTGAACCGTCTGGTCGAGGCCGAACTGGTTGCCGAGCTCGCCGACGATCATTGCCACGGCGATCAAGGCGCCGAGGAAGCCGACCTCCTGGAGCATCTCGCGATACGGTACGCCCGAGGCGACGCGCTCGTTGACCGGGAACTTGCAGAACGACATCAGGATGCCGTAGGCGATGACCGGCAGGAAGATCAGGCCGACCTTGGTCTGCCAGGCGTTGAGCCCGAAGAGCGCGGTGTCGCCGAGGAAGATCGAGAGCACGCCGCCGAGCACGAGTCCGCCCGGCCATCCCGCGTGGAGGATGTTGAGCCACTTCGTCTTCTCACGCGCGAAGAGCGTGGCGACGACGGGGTTGATGACCGCTTCGACCGTGCCGTTGCCCAGCGCTCCGATGAAGGAGCCGATGTAGAGCGAGGTGTAGCCCTTCGCGGTGATCAGGGTGATCGCCGAGGCGAAGTGGCAGATGAAGGCGAAGGCGATTGCCTTGCCGTAACCGATCTTGTCGATGATGAGGCTGAAGAGCACGATGCTGATGGCGAAGGGATAGAGGCCGGCGCCGTTGATCTGTCCCTTTTGGGTTTCGCTGAGTGCGAATTCCTTGGCCCATTCGCCGATGATCTGAGTTCGGACGATGAATCCGAACGCGGTGGCGATCAGGGCGATGAAGCAGGCCCAGAAGAGGAGCTTGTCGCCCGATCCGGCGGGGGCTGCGCTGCTGTTGTCGGACTGCGGTTCCATGGAGACCGATCCCTTCGGAACGTCACGGGTTGTGGGTGGGGAGTCGCATCGAGCGGCGACCCGAGCCTCGCGCGCGAGGACGCGGACCGTGGAACTCGGTTCGCACGGCCTCGATTCCCGCACTCGGACGTCGACCGCGATGGGATGTCCCTAGATACCCGAGCCGTCGCCCGACCGCAACGGCCGGCCCGCCCTTTTTGACGAGCCGGCCGAAGCGTCTCGACTTCAGAGGCCGAGGCTCTTGGCGATCAGATTGCGCATGATGTCGTTCGTGCCCGAGTAGATCAGGCTCCCGACGCTGTCGCGCAGCTCCTTCTCGACGCCGAACTCCGAGGCGAAGCCCATCGCGCCGAAGATCTCGACCGCGTCGAGACTGTTCTTGATATAGCAATCCGAGACATGGAGCTTGGCGATCGCCGCCTCGGTCATGGCGTTCTTGCCCTCGGCCTTGAGTCGGCCGATCCGATAGACCAGCGGTCGGCAGCTCTCGAGGCGGACCTTCATGCCCACGATCCGATGCGCAACAGCCTGGAATTTACCGATCGGTTGTCCGAACTGCTCGCGCGTCCGCGCGTGCTTGATGCAGCGCTCGAGTTGCCGACGCATCGCTCCGAGAGCTCCCGCGAGGATCGCGCCGCGCTCCCATTCCATCGAGCAGGCGAAGATCTCGGCGCCTGGGGCCTCGCGGCCGAGCATCGCGTCGGCGGGCAGCCGGCAATCCTCGAAGGCCAGCTCACCCATCGGGACGGTGCGCACGCCGAGCTTGCGGATCTCGCGGACGACGCGAAAGCCCGGAGTGTCCTTGGGAACGATGAATGCACTGATGCCGAGCGCCTGCTTGGTGGGGTCGGTCTTCATGTAGCAGACGTAGACGTCGGCGATCGGCCCGCTGGTGACCCAGGTCTTGCGGCCGTTGAGCACCCATCCGCCGTCGACGCGCTCGGCGGTCGACTTCATGCTGAAGATGTCGGACCCGGCCCCTACCTCGCTGGCGCCGTTGGCTCCGACGAGCGAGCCGTTGCAGAGTCCGGGAAGCCAGCGACGCTTCTGTTCGTCGGTTCCGAAGAGCAGGATCGGGATGTTGTTGGTCCACATCGAGGCATTCATCGCGAAGATGAGCCCGTTGTCGGCGCAGGCGTACCCGAGGCCCTCCATCGCGGCGATCGTTTCGGGGAGCCCCTGCCCCTTGCCGCCGAATTCCTCGGGGATCGGCAGACCTTGGATGCCGAACTGGCCGCAACGTTGCCAGCCCTCGCGCCAGAACTCGCGGTTCTCGTCGCGCTCGAGGACGTCGTCGTCGAGGTGGGCTCGTGCGAACTCGACGGCGGCGTCGTGCCAGTGCTTCTGGCTCGGTGTGAAGTCGAAATCCATGGCGATCGCTCCTCGAGCGGATTGGACGGCGATGTCCGATTTCCTATCAGAGATCGCCGCCGTCGCCAAGTCCAAGCGAGGCTCCGCTTGCGCTGCCTGCTTGACCGTCCGGGGTGGTTGCTCGACGATGAGTGGGGTTCACGAAGCCCAACCGAGGATCGTCTCGATGCGCGACCCGAGGCGGATCGCGGCCTATCTCTGGGCCGCTCCCACGACGGCGGTCGGTCTCTTCTGGGGCGGATTCACGCTCCTGACGGGCGGCCGCGCGCGGATCGTCCAGGGGGTCGTCGAATTCCACGGCGGCTTCGCCGACTTCTATCTCCGCCGGGTCGGCTTCGGAGCGATCACCCTCGGCCACGCGATCCTCGCACGCGACGCCGCGCGACTCGATCTGCACCGCGAGCATGAACATGTGCATGTGCGACAGGTCGAGCGCTGGGGGCCGTTCTTTCTCCCCGCGTATCTGATCGCGAGCGCGTGGATCTGGGCGCGCGGAGGACGGGCCTATCGCGACAACCCGTTCGAGCGCGAAGCCTTCGAATTGACGTCGCCCGAGAGATCGAACGGAGCCCGTCCGTGAACGACCCCGTCTTTCCGCCGAAGTTGCTCGTGAGCCACCCCGTCCTGGCCGTGGCCGACGTCGTCCGCGCTGCGGACTTCTACGCGTCCCGGCTCGGGTTCCGATATGACCGATTCTGGGGCGAGCCGCCGAGCTTCGTCATGCTCTTTCGCGGCGATGTCCAGATCTTCCTGCGCAGCCCCGCGTCGGGACCGGTCGAGCCCGCTCCGAAGGCATACGACGAATGCACGGGCTGGGACGTCTACATCCGCGTCTCCGACGCCGACGCGCTGCACGAGGAGTTCGTCGCGCGCGGGGTCGTGATCGCTCGACCGCCCGAAACGGCCTTCTATCGAATGCGCGAGTTCGAGGTCCAGGATCTCGACGGCCACGTGCTCTGTTTCGCGCACGACGTCACCGCCCCGCCCGACTCCGCGACCGACTGTCCGGAGTGAGCGAGGACGCATCCGGTCGGATCAGCCGCCGCCGAGCAAACTGCTCAAGACGCTCGGGGCCTTGCCGCCGGGAACCACGATCCGGTCGCCGGGGAAGAGCTGATAGTTCGTGAGCGTGTCGCCGCGTTCCTTGATGCCGCACCAGTCGATGCGGAGGACCTGATCGGCGCCGCCGGTGGGGTGCGGTCGGACGAGGTAGGCCTTCTCGGGAAGGCTGTTCGTCCGGAGACCCGCTTGGAGGATCGCGTCGAGCACGGTCTCGTTGCCCTGGATCGGGAAGCGTCCCTGGGTCGTGACGGTGCCGAGGACGTAGTAGAATTTGCTCTGGGAGCCGTTCACCAGGCGGACCGAGACTTCGAGCGGCTCCTTGATCTCTCGTCTCGCGGCGATGGGCGCGAGATGAGCCCGGAGCTTGTCCTCGATCTGTCCGAGGGTCAGCCCCGCGACGTAGACGTCGCCGGAGAAGCCGAGATCGACGATTCCGTCGGCCTGGACGACGACGTTCGTCACCGCCTGGTCGCCGAGGCTGGGGCGGATGTTGATCTCGAGTTCGTCGGGCGGTTCGACGACGTACGGCGGCATCGAGACCATCTCCAGCTCTTTGGGCTGGCGTGGGTCGATGATTCCGTATTGCGGGATTCGCTTGGCTTCGTGGTCGCCGAGCGATCGGCAGCCGCTTCCGCAAGCGAGGGTCGTCGCCGCCGCGAGCCAGGCCGCAGCCCGCATCGACGACGACGGGAGCATCCGTGCGATCATCAGCACCACCTCGCGAGGTCGTCCGCGACGACTCGTCCACGGGAACGTTGCCCGACCGCCGCGCACGGTTCCACCGGTCGCGCGGACGACCGACTCACGAACTTCAGCATCGACCGAAACGCTCCCGCTTCTCCACTCTAATTCCTCGGGTTGACCCCTCCGGCCGGATCGGTTAGAGACCAGTTCGCTCGCGCCCACCCGGGTCCAGGAAAGGGAGGTCCTTCGTCGTGCCGGAAATTCGTCGAACCATTCACGAGTACATCCTGAAGACCTTTCTGCCGGGCGAGGATCCCAGCGAGCTGACCGACGAAACGCCGCTGATCACGGGCGGGATCCTCGACTCGATCAGCACGCTGAAGCTCGTCGTCTACCTCGAGAACACGTTCGAGATCACGATCGAGGCCCACGAAGCGGGCGTCGAGCATCTCGATTCGATCGAGCGGATCAGCTCGCTGATCGCGGAGAAGCGTGCGGCTTGAGCCGGCACGGGAACCGCGCGGGTCAGGCCCGCGCGGGAAGTTCCTCGGCGATCAGGTCGTGTTCGCGCAGGAAGCGGGCGATCTCGTCGGTGAGCGTGCCCGCGTTGTCCATGCGCGGGAACTTGTGCTGCCCTCCGAGCTTCCCCTTCGAGCGCATCCAGGCCTCGACGCCGCCCGGGCGGACGACGAGGATCTCGGGGAACGGCAAGCCGACTCCTTCCGCGCGGTGCGCCTGATAATCGGCATTGCGGACGCCGAGGTCGGCGTCGAGCGCGACTCGGAAGGCTTCGAGGTCGCCCGGCGGACGCTGGAATTCGATCAAGAAGCGGTGCCGGCCGAGGGCGCCCTCGAAGACGGGGCCGACGTGCCAGTCGCGCACCGCCGCGCCCGTTGCGTCGGAAGCGACCGCGATCCCGCCTTCGACCTCCTCCGAGATCAGGTGCTCGCCGAACGCCGAAAGCGTGTACTTCGTGCGGCCGGTGAAGGTCAACAGCGGCGGGTCGAGCGACTCGAACCGGACGGTGTCGCCGATCAGGTGGCCCCACATCCCCGCGCAGGTCGATACGACGATCGCGTAGTTCACGCCCACTTCGACGTCGCTCAACCATCTTCGAGTCGGATTCGGCGCGTCGAGTTCATCGACCGGGATGAACTCGTGGAAGATGCCGTGGTCGAACAGCAGTCGGAGGTGGTCGGTCGCGGGGTCGCCGAACGCGATGAATCCCTCGGAGCAGGGATAGGTCTCCTGGAGCCGGATCCGCGAGTCGCCCAGGATCTCGAGGAAGGAACTGCGGTAGGGCTCGAATTTGACGCCGCCGTGGACGATCATCTCGAGGTTCGGCCACACCTCGGCGATCGTCGACTTGCCCGTGATCTGGAAGAGTCTCTCGAAGAGCACCAGCAGCCAGCTCGGCACGCCGCCGACCATCGTGATCCGTTCGCGGGCCGACCGTTCGGCGAGCGCGGAGAGCTTCTTCTCCCAGTTCGTCTCGAAGGCGAGGTCGAGCGGAGGGAAGGTATAGGGCCGAAGCGCGGGCTGGACCTCGAGCGCGGCGATGCCGCTGAGGTCGCCCTGTCGAACCCCCGGCGCGGGCTCTTCGAGATTCGTCGAGCCGCCGAGGAAGAACAGGCGGCCGTGGAAGAGCCGAGAATCGGGCCGATGCGTCAGATGATGCGCGATCATCGTGAGGCCGGCCTTGGTGTTCGACTCGACCATCGCCCGGGAGACGGGGATGTATTTCGTGGCCCCTTGCGTCGTGCCGCTCGTGAGCGCGAAGAAGGGAATGCGCCCGGGCCAGGTCACGTCGTCGAGCGTGGGATAGGCCGCCGCGAGATACTCGTTCCAGAGCGATTCATAAGTACGGATCGGCACGGCGCGTTGGAACTGCTCGACCGTGGAGATCGAGGCGAAGCCGTGGTCGCGGCCGAAGCGGGTCGATCGCGCCCGCGCGACGAGATCGAGGAGAACCCGGCG
Source organism: Isosphaeraceae bacterium (assembly GCA_033763215.1). GTDB lineage: Bacteria > Planctomycetota > Planctomycetia > Isosphaerales > Isosphaeraceae > JANRKW01. The sequence goes on from JANRKW010000018.1 coordinate 18,832, forward strand.
TTGCGTCTCGATCGGATCGGCCTGGGCCAATCGGTTCACGCGACGTCGCGCGAAGGCGTGGAAGCCCGCATTGACCGCGCCGCGGACGAGCGGCGAACCGGTGATCATGCCCAGCGGAGACCGCGATGATGCGCTCATGAGAGGTGATGTCGGCCGGGGTGGTCGGGCAGGGAACCGAGGCGGTCGCGTCGATCCCGCAGCGTACGGGATCGACGGACCGTCGAGATCGCTCGAATGGTCACTTCGCGGGGTCGAACGGCAGAGCCGACTTGTGGACGCAGAGACGGAGCTTGCCGTCCTTGCAGCGACGGAAGACGAAGGTCTTGTCGACCATGACCTTGTCGCCGGCCGCGTTCTCGAGGTAGACGTTGCCCATGGTGATCGCGATGTCGCCGTGGATCTGGATCCCGTTCTCATCGGCGTTGTTGTCGTAGTCGACCTTGACCCAATGCTTCAGAGCGAATCCGCTGTCGTCGGGGTAGTCCTTGTCGCCGCCGATGAAGTAGGCGAGGCAGCCTTGCCGTGTGGGACGGAAGGTCTGCTTGCCGAAGGCGAGGGTGGGCTTGAAGAAGACCTTGCCGTCGGCATAGTCGTAGGAATCGTCGATGACCCGAGCGGCGACGGCTTTGTAGTCTCCCCCGGCGGCGTGGACCTTGCCGATCTCGACGAGCCCGTCGCACCAGGCGCGCTGGGCGGCGTTGACCTGGTCCTCGGTGATCGGGTCGAGCTTGGTCGCGTCGGCCGCGGGCGCCGCGGCGAAGAGCGCGGGTGCGATCAGGAGTCCGAGGATCCAGCCGAGCGGGGCGGGGAAGGCGCGACGCGCTGCAAGGTTCTTCCGCGGCATGGGATGCACTCCACGAAGGGATCGAGAGAGGCTCGTTCCGGTTCACCCGGTCCGAGGCGGCCGGGGCGACACGTCGTCGACCGGCCGCAGGTCATCGATCCTAACCGAAGCCGCGCGCGGCTCGGAAGCGAGGTCCGGCCGCGCGCGAGCGATTCGACGACGGTTGAACACCCGGGGGGCCGTCGATCGATCGATCGTCTCACTTGCGATACGTCTGCGGGACGTAAGCCGGCAGCTTCTTGGGAGCGAAAACCCGCGCGATCTTTGCAAATCGCGCCAGCCCGTCGACGAGCGGCACACTCACCCAGTCGCTCCCGATCAAGGGACGCGCGTATGCGAGGAAGTCGTCGGTGACGTCGATCTTGGAAGGCGCGATCCACGCGGCGGGGAACGAGCGATCGAACCCGGCGACCTTCTCGAGCGGGACCTTGTCGAACCGGACCGAGTAATCGGCGCGGGCGTGATCGCGGAGGATGGTCGCCATCCAGCCGTTGCCGTCGTTGCGGGCGATGTCGACCGCGTGTCGACCGACGGCGTACGCCTCGTCGAGGTCGACCGTCGAGGCGTAGGCGATCGCGTTCCGCTGATCGGTCCCCGGCACCTGGCCGCGCGCCTTGCCGGGCACGGGGAACTTCAACGTGTTGAGATAATTGACGACGGTCTGCGCAACCGTGGTCTGGCTCGCGCTGAATTGGACGTGCCCGAAGTTGTCGCGGCTGGCGCCGAGGTCGCCGACGTCGAACCCCTCCGACACGACCACGATGCAGCGCCCGCTCTTGCCGAGCTGCTCGAGGACGTTGTTCCCGAGCTGCTCGAGCGAGACTCCGGCCTCGGCGAGATAGATCTGGAGCGGCATCTCGCGATCGGGATCGGCCAACCGCGCCGCGGCGGGGATGTAGCCGATCTTGCGGCCCATCGCCTGGATCACCAGGACCGGGTCGGCGGGGCAAGAACCCTGATTCTCCTCGTTCGCCTGGCGGATGTATTGCGCGAAGTAGCGGGCGCACGAGCCGTAGCCCGGGGAGTGATCGAGGAGCGTGAACTCCGAGTCGCCCAGGTCGTTGTCGATCGTCTTCGGCACGCCGACGGCCACGAGCTCCAATCCGCGCTCGGCCGCGAGGACGCTGACCTTGTGCGCAGTGTCTTGAGAGTCGTTGCCGCCGATGTAGAAGAAGGTGCCGACGTCGTGCGCCTGGAGCACGTCGACGACGCGGTTGAAGTCCTCGTCTTGCCCCTTCTTCAACTTGTATCGGCATGTGCCGATTCCGCCGGCCGCGGGCGACGTTCGGAGCAGCGCGATCTCTTCGGCGGAGGTCGCCGAGAGGTCGATGAGCTCCTCCTTCAAGACGCCCTCGATCCCGAAGGAGCCTGCGAGCACCTTGCCGAACGAGCCGGGATCGGCGCGGCAGGCCTCGATGATCCCGCGGAGCGAGTTGTTGATGACGCAGGTGGGTCCGCCCGACTGGGCGACGACGACATTGCGGGGGCGCATGGGGATCTTCCGACGATTCGAGGGGCGAATGGTTCCGCGGCGGGGAGGTTTGCAGTCTCGGGCGTCAGCGCTTCCAGGGGGGCGTCGAGGGGAGGAGCGCCTGGAACTCGGCGATGAGTCGATTCATGTAGTCGCCGGCATAGGTGCCCGCGTAGAATCGAGGGAGGGCCTCATCGTGGAACCGCCGCCACGACTCGTCCTCGGCGCCGGGTGCGATCGGATAGAAGAGGACTCCGACGGCCTCGGCCGCCTTTTGGTCGCCCGGAGCGTCGCCGATCATCAAGATCTTGTCGTGATCGTATCGGTCGCCCGCGGCGATCGAGAGGTGCTCCTTCTTGCTGCCGAGCTCTTGTCCCGCGATCAGGGCGACGTGCCGCGCCAGGCCGTGCTCGCTCCATTCGCGATGCAGCGCCTCGCCGGGCGTGGCGGAGACGACCATGACGTCGGCCTTGCCGTCCATCTTTCCGAGCGATTCGCGGACGAACGGGAACGGCGGCACGTCGTGGACCATGGCGTTCACCGCGCGGTTGACCGCCTGGCTCCACTCGAGCGTGCGGGCGAGGTCGGGATCGTTCGTCTTATCGACCTCGAGCTCGAGGGTCGGATTCGCGAGCTTGGTCTCGCGGGCGATCCACGAGCGCAGGCCGGGCACCTCAGGGAGCCGGAAGTTGCGACGGGTGATCTCGGGGCGGTCGGCCAAGAGGTCGAGCGTCATCGTCAACGCGGGGAAGCGGTTGATGCCGCGCCACTGCGAATAGAGATTCACGAACTCGGCCGCCTCGCGGGCATACTTCGAGATCGCCGCCAACTCGAAGTATTGGATGATGTTGGGGATGAAGCACTCCTTGTGCTTCACCTCCATCGTGTCGAAGGCGCAGCCGTCGCTGTCGATCCCGATGAAGAAGTCTTGGGTCTTGCGGAAGTTGCGGAGCGGGGCTTGGGGATCGGAGGGAGCGGTCATCGGGAAGTCCCTGGGAGAGTATCTCGAGCGGCGCGCCTGCCGCCTCGTCGTCGAGGATCGCGGGGCGAGCGCACGGCTCGAATCGTAGTGCGGCGCGGGGCCGATGTCCAGGGATCGCCCGATCCCGCGAGGTCGAAGCCGTCGAGGTCGACGGGTGGTCCGCGCGTTTCGGGCAAATTCGCGCGATCGCGGGGGATTCGCGGGACGCGTGGACCGTTCGGCCTGATGTTTCTAGTAGAGAGCGCGATGAACCCGGGCGAAGGTCGCTCGGGGCCGGGCCTCTCCGCGCGCCGCGCGTGCGCTCGGCGGCGGACCAGATTTCGGCTGAAGAGGCGGTTCGCATGGCACTGCTCCAATTCGTCAACGGCTACAAGACCTACATCGCGGCCGTCGGTCTCCTCGGTCTCGCGGTGTACGAACTCTCGATGGGCGACGTCACCAAGGCGGCCGAGACGTTCCTCGCCGCGCTCGCCGCCGCCGGCCTGCGGCACGCGGTCGAGAAGAAGGCGGACTGAGCCCCGGTCGGCTCCGGCCTCATCCGAGGTTCGGCGGATTCCTTGGGGAGTACATGTCGTGAAGTCTTGGCAAAAGTATGTGATGCCGGTGTTGGTCCTGGTCTTGGCGGGGATCGTCGCTCACGACCGGATCTTCGTGGGTCGTGGAGATCGGGTCGGTCCCGAGCCGAAGGTCGGGGTCGACGCCGCGGCCCTGGGCCGGGCTCACGGCCCCGTCGTTGTGAGAGCATTGGCCGATGCGTGGGAGGCCGCCGCTCTCTCGGTCGAGGGCGGCGGTTCGGTCGCCGAGGCCGCTTCGCTGCTTCAGGACCGCTGGCGTACCGCGCGGGTCGAGGCCTTCACGGCCAAGGTCGCGCCCGAATTCGCAAAGGTCCTCCCCGAGGGAACCGAGCCCCAATCGCCCGAACAGCGCGCGGCGGTCGTGTCGCTCTGGCGTGACTTCGCTCGCGGACTCGGAGGCAAACGATGATCGATTTCGCGAAGTTGGGTGGTTGGGTCGACCAACCCGAATCGGTTCAAGAAGTGCTGGCGCAAATGCCCCGGCCGACGTTCACCTCCGCTGCGCCGCGAATCAGCGGAGCGGGAGCGGGCAAGACGTCGTTGATCTACAAGGCGTGGAAGGACGTCAACGGCGGGTCTTATGTCGCCTATCCCGCTCAGACGATCGGCGACTGCGTCGGCCACGGATTCGGCCGCGGCGTCGACCTGCTCTCGGCGGTCGACATCGCGCTCCACGGCAAGCCGATGCGGTATGAAGAGACGTCGACCGAGGCGGTCTACGGCCTGGCGCGTGTTCAGGTCGGTGAGCGAAGGCTCGGCAACGAAGACGGCGCGGTGGGCGCGTGGGCGGCACGAGCCGTCTCGACGATCGGCACCATCGCACGCGACCTCGTCGGTCCCTACGACGGACGACGCTCGAAGATCTGGGGATACCAAGGGATGCCCGAGGAACTCGTCGCCAAGGCGGCCGAGCACCGAGTGCGGACCGTCTCGCTCGTACAGACCTACGAGGAGCTCGAGGACGCGATCGCCAACGGATATCCCGTCCCCGTCTGCTCGACTCAGGGTTTCACGATGGAACGCGATGCCGACGGCTTCTGCGCGCCTCGGGGAACCTGGGCGCACTGCATGCTGATCGTCGGGGTCCGAAACGACGCACGACCGGGAGCCTGCATCTTCCAGTCGTGGGGACCGAACGTGCCGAGCGGACCGCTCTCGCTCGACCAGCCCGACAATTCGTTCTGGGTCGATCGCGACGTCGTCGCACGCATGCTCGCGATGCGCGACTCCTGGGCCTTGAGTCGGTTCGACGGCTACCCCGCGCGTGAGCTGCCGGCGAGCTGGACCTACGCGGCGTTCGCCTGAAATCGATCGGAGCCGACCCCGCGTCGGTCGTGGAAGCGACCGCCGCGGGCATCGATCCACGCTCGCCCGCATCCTGGAAGGCGTGCGTCGAATTCGGCGTCTCACCGCCGCGCGCGTCACGCGGACGACTCCGCGAACTAATGTAGGATTGAGGAACCGCGCTCGTCGGCGGTCGAGCTCGGTCCGTTCCATCCAATCTGGACGCGCGAATCCAGGACGGCGATGATGACCCGGAGTACGACGGCGACCGACCGGATCGAGCACGGGGAGCGACGCGTCATGGCGACACCGGAAAAGTCGAAGGGACCGGAATCGGTGCCTTCCGACCTCCTGCCGCTGATCCGCGCGTCGGGCGTCTGGAATGATCGACAACTCGCCGAAGTGAAGGCCAAGATCCTCGCCGGCGACTATCCGATCGGAACCTATGCGCTGGCCGACCGCTTGATCCAGGACAAGCTCCTCACCGAGTATCAGGCCAAGCGACTCCTCGCGGGCAAGACCGCGGGCCTATCGATCGGGAAGTACGTCGTCCTCGATCGGATTGGATCCGGGGCGATGGGGCGAGTCTACAAGGCGTACCACTCCCTGATGGGGCGGGTCGTCGCCGTGAAGGTCATCTCGCCCGAATACGCGTCGAACGAACGCGCCGTCGCCCGATTCCAGCGCGAGATGAAGCTCGTCGGCCGGCTCGACCACCCCAACGTCGTCCGGGCCTACGACGCCGACTCCGACCGGGGCGTGCTCTACATCGTCATGGAATACGTCCACGGCCGGTCGCTCGGTCAGATCCTCGCGGCGGAAGGGCCCCTGCCCCCCGTCGACGTCGTCAACTACGCTGCGCAGGCCGCCCTCGGACTCGGACATGCCCACCAACAAGGTGTCGTCCACCGCGACGTCAAGCCCTCGAACCTGCTCGTCAACGACGAGAAGCAGCTCAAGGTGCTCGACCTCGGACTCGGCGTCCTGATGGATGCCGACGCGGGAGCGACGTTCGCGACGGCCGACGGGATTGCGGTCGGGACGGTCGACTACATGTCGCCCGAGCAGGCATGCGGCCGAACGGTCGACGGTCGCAGCGACCTCTACAACCTCGGCTGCGCCATGTATCACCTGATCGCCGGCAAGCAGGCGTTTCCCGGGTCGACCCCGATCGAACGCCTCGGCAAGCGCATCAACGGCCGGCCCACGCCCATCACCGAGCACAGGCCCGACCTGCCCTCGAGCCTCGTGAACGTGCTCGACAAGCTGCTCGCCAACAATCCCAACGATCGCTATCAGCGGGCGGAGGATGCGGCGGAAGCGCTCCAGGCCTTGATTCGACCGCGAAAGAACGTGGTCAAAGCCTCTGCTCGGGGATCAGAGGCTCGAGCGAATTCGAGCGAGGCCTCTCCGACTCCTGCAGCTGCCCAGGCCGGTGCGGCGACGAATGCAGTCCCCGAGCGAGTGATCGAGATTCGCTCGCCCGAGTATCCGCACTGGTTTCGCCCGATCGCACGACTCGCCGAGAGGCGACCACGCGCGGCTCTCGCGGCGCTGGCGATCTTGCCCGCGATCGGATTCATCGCGGGCTTCGTCCTGGGAAGGATCGCTCGAGGCTGACGATGCCGGGGTCTCGCGCTCGTCCCGAGGGACGAGCGCGATCGCGTCGCATCAATGATGAGCGTGCGCCTTGTCGTGACCGTGCCCGTGCGCCGGCTTGGGCTCGGGCTTCGGCTTGGGCGGAGGAGCGAGAGCGCTGCGGAGCGCCTCGAGCAGTTCGGGATAGGCGAAGCGATATCCCAGGGCGAGCGCCTTGGCGGGCAGGACCTTCTGCCCCTTGATCACGACGTCGGCGACCTCCCCGAGGATCGTTCGCATCATGACGTCGGGCGGGCCGACCGGCACGAAGGGCCGCTTGAGCACCTTCGCAAGCGCCTTGCCGAAGTCGACGTTTCGGGCGGGGTTGGGGGCGGTGCCGTTGATCGGTCCGCGGGCCTCCGCGTTGTCGAGTGCGAGGAGGATGATGCCGACGATGTCGTCGAGGTGGATCCAGCTCATCCACTGCTTGCCGGATGCGGGCGAGGTCGCCTTCTCACCGCTTCCGACGGGCGCAGCGCCGCCGGGGAGCCACTTGAAGATCGGGGTCATGACTCCGAGGGCCCCTTCGCCGGCTGCGAGAACGACCCCGGTGCGAACGATCGCCAGGCGGGCGCCGAGGCCTTCGGCGGGCTTCGCTGCGTCTTCCCACTCGCGGCAGATGCGGGCCATGAAGTCGGAGCCGCAGGGGCTGTCTTCGTTGAGTTCTTCGTCGCCGTGGGCGCCGTAGAAGCCGATCGCGGAGCCTTGGACGAAGACGCCGGGCTTCTGGACCGAGTCGCGCACCGCCTTGACGAGGTTCTCGGTGGCGAGGACGCGGCTGTCGCGAATGGTTCGCTTGACGGTGGTGCTCCAGCGATTGGCGAAGAGGTTGTGGCCGGCGAGGTTGACGACGGCGTCGCACCCCTCGACGTGCTCTTCCCAACCGGAGCCCGCAACCGTGGGATCGCCCTGGACGACCGAGATGCCCCGCATCGACTTGTTGCGACGAACCTCATCGGAGCGCCGGGAGAGGATCACCGGCGCATCGCCGCGTTCGATCAGTCGTTGCGTGAGGCGACGGCCGATCAGACCCGTTCCTCCGGTGATGAAGACGCGCATCGTTCGGTGATCCTCGACTGGTGTCGCATCGACTGGATGAATGGAAACCGGGACCGTCGACGCTCGGAATGGTGAATGGAGTCCCGAACGACTGATGTTGTAGCATGCGCCGCGGACCCGTCAAGGAGCCCGATCGTCGGATCGGTCGGGTCGAGAGGCCGCGGGGTCGAGGAAAAATCGGTGATCGATCGGCATCGAGCCGGTTGGCCTCCGTGCTTCGGGGTGATATCTTTGGAGAGATTCGCGAGCCGATGCGTCCTCGTCGTATCGGCCGCGGGCGCGGTCGATCGCGATGCGGGGTCATCGGATCGATCCGATTCTCGGCGAGCGGGAGCCGTCGAGGCGTCCGTTGGATCCAGCGATCCGCACCCAGCCACGAGTCCGACCCCGGGGCGATCCCGGACCGCGGGGAGAGCCGGAACAAAGATGAAACCGAGCGTTCGCAACCTGTTCGATCTGCATCGGATGCATTCCTACCAGCGCTCGACCCCCCTGATCCTGGTCAACGGTCTCGCGGAGCAATCCGAGAGCTGGTTCGCCAATCGCCGTTCCTGGGCCAAGCACTTCAACGTGAAGCAGCCCGAACTCCTGGTCTACGACGGTGCTCCCCTGCATCGCCACGTCGACCAAGGCGGCCAAGTCACGGTCGACTACCTGACCGACCGACTCGCCCACTACCTCGACGAGTACGTCCAGCACCCGCCTTACGACTTCGTCGGCTCGAGCCTCGGCGGTCAGATCATCACGACCTACGCCGTGCGCTATCCCGAGAAGGTGAACAAGCTGGTGATGCTCTGCCCGTCGGGCTTCCACGGCGACGAGAACCTCCCGGTGATGGAGGGCGTTCGCCGGAGCCAGTACGACACGCTCGTGAAGTCGGTCTTCCACCGGGCCCACTTCGCGACGGAAGACCTGGTCGAGGTGATCGAGCGGAAGTTCCAGAATCGCCTCTGGAAGAAGGGCGTGCTCTGGACGCTCCGCGGCACGGTGGGCCACACCGTCGCGCCGCTTCTCGAGAAGATCCCGCACCCGACGCTCGTGATCTGGGGAACGCACGACCACGTGATCGCCGACATCCCCGGGTCGATCGAGGCGGCCGAGCGAATCCTCAAGGTGAAGCAGGTCGTGATCCCGAAGTGCGGCCACGCACCTCAGATCGAAAAGGCTCGCTTGGTGAACGGCCTCGTCAAGCAGTTCCTCCAGGGGAATCTCAAGTCGATCCCGCCGATGCTCGACCACCGGCGCTTCCTCGCCGAACATCGCAAGAACGCGCCGGTGCAGGCGGGAGCCTGAAGCTCATCGCACCTCGACCGACCGCGACCTCCGGGATCCGCACCTTCGATGAGTGATCACTCGCTGTTCCTGAAGAAGTTCCTCGCGCACGGCACGAAGATCGCGAGCCTGGCGCCGAGCAGCCCCTGGTTGTCGCGCGCCACCATTCGCAATGTCGACTGGTCGAAGCTCGACACCATCGTCGAGCTCGGCGCGGGGACCGGACCGATCACGAAAGAGATCGTCGATCGGTTGCGTCCCGAGACGCGATTCCTCACGCTCGAGCGCGACCCCGACTTCGCAAGGCTGCTCCGCGAACGCTTCAGCGGCCGGGCGAACGTCGAAGTCATCGAGGGCGACGTCCGCGACCTCGCGACCATGCTCTCCGAGCGAGGGATCGACCGCGTCGAGGCCGTGATCTCGGGACTGCCGATCCCGTCGTTCCCGAAGGAACTCACCCGCGAACTCTTTCAGGTGATCCACCGCGTGCTCCACCCCGAGGGCACGTTCAACCAGATCACCGAGCTCGCGCTCGTCTACAAAGGCTTGTACAAGCGTTACTTCGAGGACGTGAGGTTCATCTTCGAACCGCGCAACCTGCCGCCGGCGGGTGCGTATCACTGCCGTCGCCCGATCCCGATCGCCGACTGATCGGACGATCGGGATCCGCGTCGGGTGCTCAGGCGACCGCGGCGGCGAGCGACTCGCGTGCTGCCGCGATCGTTGCGTCGATATCGTCCTCCGTGTGTGCGGCGGAGACGAACGCCGCCTCGAACTGCGAGCAGGGCAGGTAGACGCCGCGGGCGAGCATCTCCCAGAAGAACCGGCCGAAGAGCTTCGTGTCGGATTGCTTGGCGTCCTCGTAGTTCCAGACGGGCCCGTCGTGGAAGAAGAGGGTGAGCATGCTGCCGACGCGCTGCACGACGTGCGGCACGCCGATGTCGACGCAGGCGCGCTCCAAGCCCTCGGCGAGGCGGGCCGAGAGCGTCTCGAGCCGATCGTAGGGCGGATTCTCACGGAGGAGGTCGATCGTGGCGAGTCCTGCGGCGACGGCGAGCGGATTGCCCGAGAGCGTTCCCGCTTGGTAGATCGCGCCGACGGGCGAGACGTGGTCCATGATCCGAGCCGAGGCGCCGTATGCGGCCGCGGGGAGTCCGCCGCCGATGATCTTTCCGAGCGCGGTGAGGTCGGGGGTGATGCCGAAACGCCCCTGTGCGCCTCCCAGGCTGAGTCGGAACCCGGTCATGACCTCGTCGAAGACAAGGATCGCCGCGTGCTTCTCGGTGATCTCGCGAAGCGCGGCGAGATACCCCGGCCTGGGCGGGACGAGCCCCATGTTGCCCGCGACGGGCTCGAGCAGCACCGCGGCGATCTGATCGGGGAACTGCCCGAAGGCCCCGCGGATCGCGTCGATGTCGTTGAACGGGCAGAGGATCGTGTCGGCCGATGCGCCTCGTGTGACTCCGGGCGAATTGGGAGCTCCGAGGGTCGTGGCGGCCGAGCCGGCTTGGACGAGGAGTGCGTCGACATGGCCGTGGTAGTGGCCGGTCATCTTGATGATCTTGTCGCGGCCCGTGACCCCGCGGGCGACGCGAACGGCCGACATCGCGGCCTCGGTTCCCGACGAGACGAAGCGGACCTTCTCGATCGAGGGGACGGCGTCGACGACCCGCTCGGCGATCTCGGCTTCGCGAACGGTCGGCGCTCCGAAGCTCGTCCCGGTCCGGAGCGCGGCTGCGACCGCTTCCTGAACGGCGGGGTGGAGATGGCCGAGGATCATCGGGCCCCACGAACCGATGTAGTCGATGTATCGGTGTCCGTCGATGTCCCAGAGATATGCGCCGAGCGCGCGCTCCATGAACGGCGGTTCGCCGCCCACCGCGCCGAAGGCTCGCGCGGGGCTGTTGACGCCGCCGGGGATCACGCGCGAGGCGCGGGCGAATGCCTCGCGGCTGCGGTCGAGTCGATAATCGGGGCGTGAGCGGGCGGGTGTGGACGCGGACATCGGCGAGGGTCTCGTCGGGGAATCGGGCGGGAGAGCGGTCGGGCGCGGGATCAACCTTCGTGGAGCCAGCGGGCGGCTTCGACGGCGTGATAAGTGATGATCATATCGGCACCCGCGCGCTTGAAGCCGTGGAGCGTCTCGAGGACGACGCGCTTCTCATCGATCCAACCGCGCTGGGCGGCCGCCTTGACCATCGCGTATTCACCCGAGACGTTGTAGACGGCCGTGGGCACGGCGAACTCGTCCTTGACGCGTCGGACGATGTCGAGATAGGCGAGACCCGGCTTGACCATCACCATGTCGGCCCCCTCCGCGAGATCGATCGCGACCTCGCGGAGCGCCTCGGAGGCGTTGCAGGAATCCATCTGATAGGTGCGTCGGTCGCCGAACGCCGGAGCGCTCTCGGCCGCGTCGCGAAACGGGCCGTAGTAGGCGCTGGCGAACTTGGCGGCGTAGGAGAGGATCGGCAGATGCGGGAAGCCGGCCGCGTCGAGCCCGAGCCGGATCGAGCGAACCATGCCGTCGATCATCCCCGAAGGCGCGACGACGTCGGCCCCGGCGCGAGCATGACTCGCCGCCTGCTCGGCGAGGAGCGGCAGCGTCGCGTCGTTGTCGACGTCGATCCGACCGTTCGACGACCGCGCCACGGGGCCGCAGTGCCCGTGGTCGGTGTACTCGCAGAAGCAGACGTCGGTGATGACCAGCAACTCGGGTACGCGTTTCTTGATGAGTCGCACGCCCTCCTGGACGAGCCCCTCATCGAGCGACGCGGCCGATCCGGTCGCGTCCTTGTGCTCGGGAATGCCGAAGAGGAGCACGGCGGGGATCCCGGCCGCGACGACTTCGTCGACCGCCGGGCCGAGCTTGTCGAGCGAGACCTGGTACTGCCCCGGCATCGAGGGGATCTCGCGCCTGATCTTCTTGCCGTGGTAGATGAAGAGGGGAGCGATGAGGTCGTCGACCGTCAGGGAGTGCTCTCGGACGAGGTCGCGCAATCGAGGATGACTGCGCAGCCGCCGGGGACGTCGGACCGGAAAGCTCGGTTCGCCCGCAAGAGCCATCGAATTCGTCCCCCTGGAGAGCGGTCGAAGAAGGCGAGAGATCGGTCGACACAGGCCGATTCTACGACCCCGCAGCGCGTGCGTCGAGTCGCCGTCCGCCATCTCTTGCGCCTCGAGGTTTGCGCCTTCCGCCCGATCGCGTTCGTTGAAGACGCGACGTCGCGTCTCGATCGGGAAACGTTCGAGACGACCGCTTGAAGTTCGCGATACCACTGTCGCACAATCGAAACGCAGGGACGGGGACGCCGATTGCGTGCATGCTTGCAATTGGTGCGGGCGCCGTCTATCATGTGTGGTGAGTGATGAATGATCGGGTCGGTATCGGGAGGCGGGGCGCGATGGCGAGAAATCGGCGACGCACTTGGGTTCTCGGGCGGATCGACGGCCTCGAGCCGCGGCTCTTGCCCGCCGCGCCTGTCATGGATGCGATCGCGAACGTCTCGGTTCCCTCGAGCAAGACGCGGGTCGTGCCGGTGACGGCTTCGGACGCCGACGGCGACGTGCTCTCATACACGCTGCAAACGAACAACAGCGCGTTCGTGGGCCGGGTCTTGACGAACACCGTCGACCTGAAGATGACGGTCGCGGGCCACGGCGACCTCGTTTTCAAGCTCTTCCCCGACCTGGCGCCCAATACGGTGAATCGAATCGTCGGGCTGGTCGACTCGGGCTTCTACAACGGTCTGACGTTCCACCGCGTGATTCGCGACTTCATGATCCAGGGCGGCGACCCCGCCGGGAACGGCTCGGGCGGACCCGGCTTCCAGTTCGACGACGAGTTCAACCCCGAGCTGATCTTCAGCGGTACGGGCCAGCTCGCGATGGCGAACTCGGGCAAGGACACGAACGGCTCGCAGTTCTTCATCACGACCGGCTCGCCGCGCTGGCTCGACTTCGAGCACACGATCTTTGGACAGCTCGTCCGCGGCTTCGACGTCCTCGATACGATCGAGGCTGTGCCGACGGGTGCGAGCGATCGGCCGACGACGCCGGTCGTCATCAGTTCGATGAGCGTGACGACCAACAAGACCGACGCGGTGCTCCTGGTCGATTCCGAGAGCGCGGGCTCGACGGTCTTCACCGTGACCGCGACCGACCCGTCGGGGGCAACGGCTTCGCGGACCTTCACCGCGACCTCACAGGTCGATACGAACAACACGCCGCCGATCCTCGGTCCGGCGGGCGACCTGGTGACGTTGCCGGGCCGCGCGATCAGCATCCCGCTCCAGGCGATCGACCTCGAGAGCAGTCCCCTGCTCTTCGATGCGGCCGTGACCGACTCGGCGCCCAAGGCGACGAAGTCGGTTTCGGGCAATGTCGTGACCATCACCCCCGAGGCGGGCTACGTCGGAGCGATCAACGTCATCGTGGGCGTCCGGCAGCAGGTCAACCCAACGCGTTGGGACACGCAGAGGTTCGTCCTGACGACCCGGAATCAGGCGATCTCGGCGGAGTCGGTGTCGGCCTCGATCGTCGAGGGAACGACCGCGAATCGGACGATCGCGCGGTTCACGCCCGCGGTCCCGCTCTCGGCGCAGTCGTTCACCGCGACGGTCGCCTGGGGCTCGAACGCGCCCGTTGCGGCGACCGTCAGCCCCGACGGCAACGGCTCTTTTCTGGTGATCGCCCAGGCGAACCAACCGCGGTTCGGCCAATATCCCTACTCGGTGCAGATCCTCGACACGATCTCGAACACGACGGCGTCGACCTCGGGATCGCTCACGGTCACCGACGCGGCGCTGACTTCGAGCTTCCAGGCGCCGAGTCCCCTGCCCGGGACGCGGGCGGTCGCCGGAACGGTCGCGGTCATCCAGGATGCGAATCTCCAGGGGCAGCCCCAGGATCTGAGCGCGACGATCGCGTGGGGCGACGGAACGACCACTCAGGGCGACGTGATCCAGCAGACCGTCGGAGTCTTCGAGATCCAAGGCTCGCACGACTACGGCACGCTCGGGTCGTTCGAGGCGACGGTGACGATCACGAGCCAGGGCGGCGCGTCGACGATCGCCTCGGGAACGATCCTGATCGGCAACCTGCGACCGACCATCGCCTCGATCAGTTCCAAGACGATCGACGAGGGCTCGACCCTGGCCTTCACGGTCTCGGCGTCCGACCCCGACCCGGGACAGACGCTCACCTACAGCCTGGGAGCGGGGGCTCCGGCCGGAGTTCAACTCGACGCGAACACGGGTGAATTCCGCTGGACCCCGGGGAACGGGCCGCAGACCGCGAACATCACGATCCAGGTCGCCGACAACGGCACGCCCCAGCTCACAGCCTCGCGCTCATTCACCGTGACGGTGAACTCGGTCGCCCCGTCGCTCCAAGTGCCCCAGAGCGGCTCGATCCGGCAGACGGAGACCTTCTCGGCCGGCGGCTCGATCGTCGATCCTGGGATCGGGCCCTGGACCGCGACCGTGAATTACGGGGACGGTTCGGGGACGCAGGCGCTCTCGATCGGCCCCGACAAGAACTTCGCCATGTCGCGCCGCTACGACACTCCCGGCAACTACACGGTGACGGTCGTCGTGACGGACGCGGCGCTCCCGAACGCTCCCGTGTCGAAGAGCTTCGTCGTCAATGTGGCCAACGTGACGCCGACCATCGAGATCGGCGGCGGTTCGGTGATGCAGTTCGACACGTTCCAGAGCTCGGGGCGGTTCAACGACGTCGGAGCCGGCTCCTGGCAGGCGACGTTCGACCCCGGCGACGGTTCGGGCGCTCGTCCCTTGTCGTTGCGGTCCGATCGGACGTTCGACCTGGCTCACAGCTACTCGACGGCGGGCAGCTTCCTCGCAAGGGTGACGGTGACCGATCAGTACGGAGCACGCGGCGAGTCGACGATGACGGTGAACGTGGCGCCCCGCCCCTTGGTCTCGATCGTGTCGGCCCGCACCGAACTGAAACGCGGAGTTGTCCAGGCGATCGTGCTCGAGCTCGACGGCGACGTGAACTTCGGGTCGGCGAGCAACGCAGCGTCGTATGTGCTCGCGACCGCGGGCCGCGACCGTCGGATCGGCACGCGGGACGACGTGCTCGCTCGATTCCGGACCGCCTCCGTGAGCGGGCGGACGATTCGGTTGACGCCGCTGAAGCGGATGACGCTGTCGGCGAATCAGCAATTGCGGATCACGGGCGTGGTCGATCCCTTCGGCCGGGCGCTCGGTCGGTCGAGCAACGGTGTGGTCACGGCATTGGTCGCCAAGAAGGGGACGATCACGATCGTCTGATCGGGCATCGCGCGGGCGAAGCCGGCGTCGCGAGGAGATCTCCTCTCTCTCGCGGATTCGGGTACAATCCGAGCCGCCGCGCCCGAGGCGGGCGGTCGCCGACCGTCGACGCGGGATCGGGGCGCGGCGAGCGGCGATGATCGGTCGAGACGCTTCGGCCGATCGCCCGACCGTGCCTTCGCGCGATTCCTACCCCGAAAGGTTGAACGTTCCGCCATGCCTGAAGCGACCGCCGATATCGGCCTGATCGGTCTCGCCGTGATGGGAGAGAACCTCGTCCTCAACATGGAGAGCCGCGGCTACACGGTCGCGGTCTACAACCGAACGACGTCGAAGGTCGACGAGTTCGTCCAAGGACGAGGCAAGGACAAGAAGATCGTCGGCGCGCATTCTCCGGCGGACCTCGTCGCTTCGCTCGTTCGGCCGCGCAAGATCATGATCATGGTCAAGGCGGGCGCGGCGGTCGACGCGGTGATCGACGAACTCGTGCCGTTGCTCGAACCCGGCGACATCCTGATCGACGGCGGCAACACGCACTATCCCGACACTACGCGCAGGACACGAGCCCTGAAGGAAAAGGGCCTGCTCTTCGTCGGGACCGGAGTCTCGGGCGGCGAGGAAGGAGCGCTCAAGGGCCCCTCGATCATGCCCGGCGGCAACCCCGACGCCTGGCCCGCCGTGAAGCCGATCTTCCAAGCGATCGCCGCAAAGGTCGCCGACGGTACGCCTTGCTGCGACTGGGTCGGAGATGAGGGCGCGGGCCACTACGTCAAGATGGTCCACAACGGCATCGAATACGGCGACATGCAGCTCATCTGCGAGGCCTACGCCTTGATGAGTACGCTGCTCGGCATGGAACCCGCCGCGATGAGCGCAGTGTTCGGGAAGTGGAACGAGGGAGCGCTCGACAGCTACCTGATCGAGATCACCCGCGACATCCTCGCCTACGTCGACGAAGCGACCGGACGCCCGCTCGTCGACCTCATCCTCGACACCGCCGGCCAAAAGGGCACGGGCAAGTGGACCGTGACCTCTGCGCTCGACCTGGGAGTGCCGCTGACCCTGATCGGCGAGGCGGTCTTCGCTCGCTGCCTCTCGGCCCAGAAGGACGAACGCGTCGCCGCCGCCGAGCAGATCAGCGGCCCCACTCCCAGCTTCGACGGCGACCCCGCGGCCTTCATCGCCGACATCGAGCAAGCCCTCTACGCGAGCAAGCTGATCAGCTACGCCCAAGGGTACGCCTTGATGAACGCGATGGCGAAGGAGTCGGGTTGGAAGATCAACAACGGCGGCGTCGCCCTCATGTGGCGCGGCGGCTGCATCATCCGATCGGCGTTCCTCGGCAAGATCAAAGAAGCGTTCGACCGCGATCCGGGGCTCACGAACCTCCTGCTCGATCCCTACTTCAAGGGCGAGATCGCCAAGGCTCAGGCCGGTTGGCGGCGCGTCTGCGCCGCGGCGGTGACCCAAGGGATCGCTTTGCCCGCCATGTCGTCGGCGCTCGCCTACTTCGACGGATACCGCTCGGGCCGTCTCCCCGCGAACCTGCTCCAGGCTCAGCGCGACTACTTCGGCGCCCACACCTACGAGCGGACCGACAAGCCCCGCGGCGAGTTCTTCCACACGAATTGGACGGGACGCGGCGGCACGACCGCATCGTCGACCTACAACGTCTGAATCTCCGGGATTGCCTGGTTTGCGCATCCAAGCGAGCCGCATCGACATCGTTCGATGCGGCTCGTCGCGTTCTTGGGGTCGATCTTCCTGTGATGCAAGGAGATCCGGTGAATCCCGTCGGTCGACGCAGACGGTTTCCGACTCCTGGTGTAAGATAGACATGACGATGCCGCTCCGAGCGGCGAACCGTCGAGCGAGATTTGCGTCAATTCCGTGGATGCGCTCGCGAATAGAGGGTGAGTCGCGCCGCCCGACGTCGTTGCGACGGGCTCACCCGGCCCTGTGTCCGAGGAAAGATGAAGACCCTTTCGAAACAGAGACCTCGCCAAACCCCACCCGCCTACCCGATCGATCCCGTGGACGAAACGACTGTCGCGTATCTTGGCCACTTCGACTCCGGACCGGTTTCCGACGGCTTTCCCGATTCCGATGATCTGACGGGCACGGATTTCGCAATCTATCGCCTCGGCGATGTGATCGGCTGCGGTTCGATGAGTCGCGTCTATCGCGCTCGCCATGCGACGCTCGAGCGTCCCTGTGCCCTGAAGGTGTTGAATCCCGGTCTCGTCGAGCGTTCGCCGCAGATGCTCGAGCAGTTCTGGGCCGAAGCGCGGGTCGTTGCGAACTTGGTTCATCCCAACATCGTGACGGTCCACAACCTCGGCCGTGATCGAGGCTATCACTTCATCGAGATGGAGTATGTCGAGGGGCGCTCGCTCCGCGACCATTTGATCAAGGACGGGCCGATCGACCCGCTCCGGGCCTCGACGATCCTCCACCAGGTCGTCGACGCGCTCGGCAAGGCGCACGAGTCGGGGCTGGTTCACCGCGACGTGAAGCCGACGAACGTGCTGCTGACCGACCACGGTCAGGCGAAGCTGGCCGATTTCGGTCTGGTGCGGCACCTCCGTGAACTCGAAGTCGGCGGAGTGAGCGTGGGCGGGACGCCGACGTTCATGGCTCCCGAACTGTTCGCGGGAGTCGCAGCGAGCCCCCGGTCCGACCTCTACGCGGTCGGGGTCATGTTCTACTACCTCCTCTCCGCGCGGTTGCCCTACGCCTCCGACACGGTGAGCCGCCTGGTCCGCATGCACTTCGAGCATCCCGTACCCGACATCCGCAAGGTCGCCGAGACGGTGCCCGAACCGATCCAGAAGATCCTCGAGCGTTGCCTCGCGAAGCGCGTCTCGGAACGCTACGAGTCGGCCGACGAACTCGCAGAGGATCTGTTGGTCGTCATCAACAGCCTGCGCGATGCCGACAGTCTGCTCCACGAGGCCCTCGAAGGGCTCGACTGCTTCCTTCAAGGCGGCAACGAGCGCTACCG
The DNA here is from genome assembly GCA_033763215.1 of Isosphaeraceae bacterium. GTDB lineage: Bacteria > Planctomycetota > Planctomycetia > Isosphaerales > Isosphaeraceae > JANRKW01. The sequence goes on from JANRKW010000018.1 coordinate 37,257, forward strand.
GGTCTTCTTCCGCCTGCCGAACAACCGCGTGCAGGAGGTCTACTTCGACGTCTCGCGCGGGCGGCGGGATGAACGCGTGCTGTCGGTCTTCTCGGTCTGCGGTCCGGCCGACCCGCGGCACTTCGAGTATGTGCTCCGGCTCAACTCGCAGCTCACCTACGGCGGACTCTCGATTCGCGTCGTCAACGGCCAGCCGATGTTCGTCATGACGCGGTCCTACGACCCGGCGCACGTCTCGCCCAACGAGATCCGCGCTGCGATGCTGGAGATCGCCAAGCGGAGCGACTGGCTCGAGCAACAGATCTCGCCCGGCGACGTCTTCTGACGCGACCCCGCCGCGACGAGGCGCCCTCCTCAGTCCTGATTCTCGGGTAGGCCGCTCGGCCACGAGACGCCTCGCACCGGTGCCAGGATCTCCTCGATCTCGGCCACCAGCACCGGATCGGCCGGTGTGAGGCACGCCTTCAGGTTCCGTTCGACCTGCGCGATCGTCGGCATGCCGACGATCGTGGAGTCGATCTCGGAATTCGCAAGAGCGAACGCAAGAGCGACGTCGGCCAGGTCGGCCCCACGCTCGGCACAGTGACGAGCCGCCGCCTTGCAGGCGTGGACCACCGCGAGTGGAGCGGGGTGCCAGGGCGGCGGGTCGAACTGCGTGAGCAAACCCATGGCGAGCGGGGCCGCGTTGAGCAGGCCCATCCCCTTGCGTCTCACCTTGGGCATGAGCGAGTCGGTCAGCGAGCGGTCCTGGAGCGTGTACCGGCAATAGGAGAGGACGAAGTCGAGCTCTGCGCCGTCGACTGCCCGCTCGAGCACGCCGAGAGGCAGCCCGCTGACGCCGATTGCGCGGACCTTCCCCTGTTCGCGAGCGCGAACGAGTGCGGGGATCGTCGCCTCGAGGATCGGCGCGAGCGGCCGGAACTCGATGTCGTGGACGATCACGAGGTCGAGATGGTCGGTCCCGAGGCGTTCGAGCGATTCTTCCAGCCCGGGGAGGATGCGCTCGGGTCGGAAGTCGAAATCGTCCTTGCCGTAGCGACCGACCTTGCTGCAGAGCACGACCTCGTCGCGCCGGCCCGCGAGCGCACGACCGAGGACGGTCTCCGCGCGGGTTCTTCCGTAGTAGGGAGCCACGTCGAAGAGCCGGATCCCGAGGTCGATCGCGCGATGGACCGAGCGAATGCCCTCGTCTTCGTCGATCACGCCGAACTCGCCTCCCAGCGGCGAAGCGCCGTAGCCGAGGCGAGAGACGACGATCCCGGTCTTGCCCAACGGTCGCAGTTCCACGCTCGGACTCCCTCGGTTTGGTGCGGCCTTCGTGTCTACCGGCCGCGACGCGGGCGGCATTATCGCGACGCGACGGCGTCGAGGGAAGCCCTCGGCGACCGGTCGGCTGGCGTGTCGACTCGGTCCGGTTTACTCTGGAATCGAGCCCCGCCCCGCAAGCCCTTCCCGAGAGCGACGATCCCATGCCTGCTCGAGACGGAATCTCGGTCGCCGATGCCGGACTTCTCCTGGGCGGCGTTCTCTTCGTCATCGACATTCTCTTGTTCATCTGGCTGCTCCGCGATCGCAGGGCCCGAGCGGACGAGACTCCGAGCAACGAGGTCCGCCACTTCGCGGGACAGGACGCTCGCCGATTCGCGGTCTGTCTGATCCTCGCGGTGCTGAGCGTCGCTCTGGTCTGGGGCAGCCGCGTCCCGGCGTTCGTCGCCGGTCGGCCGAATCCGTTCTTCGTCCAACTCTGGTCGGCCGTGATCGGCCTGATCGCGGTGCTGATGGTGCTGGCGTTCTTCGACTGGGTCGCGACGAGGTTCTACGCGCGGCGGCGACGACTGGAACTGCTCGAAGAGGGGCTGAATTCGATCGCCCGGGTTCGTTCGGCCCACGACGCACTGCACAAGCCGTCGACGAACGGTCACCGCGAGAATCGCTCGATCGACTGAGGGCGCTCGAGCTTCTCTGGTCGCGTCGATCCGCGCAACCGGCGAACAATTGGACTCGAGAGTCGGCGGAGATCGACATTCGACGAGTTATCGTTGAAGGTGACGTGAAAGGGAGTTGAAGGGATCCGCGCCGCTCGCCGTCGAGGTCGACGGATCGAGACTCGTATTATCGGCTTTTCCGATACTGCGATTGTTGAACGATTCGTTGACACGATGATGAGCCGGGTCTACGATCAAGGTGGCACTTCCGTTACGGATCGACTCAGCCGGCGCCTTGCACTCGCGAGACCCGGCCTTCGCGATACTTCGCCGGCCCGCCTTCGGCAAGGAGTGAGACCCGATGCGAACCGAATCAGCGATCTCGAGCCGTGCGCGGTTCGTTCGAAACCGATTCCTGGTCGCGGTACTCGCGATGTGGGGAGCCGTCGCGGCAACGCCTTCGGCTCGCGCGGGGGAGCCCGACCCCAAGAGTTACTGGAACGTCGACGAGATCCGGCCGGGGATGAAGGGCGTAGGCCGGACGGTGATGGTCGGGACCAAGCTCGAGGACTTCGAAGCCGAGGTCCTCGGCGTGATGAAGGACGTGAGCCCGGGTCGCGACATGATCCTCTGTCGCTTGAAGGGGTGCAATCTCGAGCATGCCGGCATCATTCAGGGGATGAGCGGCAGTCCGATCTACGTCGACGGCAAACTGATGGGCGCGGTGGCCTTTGCCTGGGAATTCGGGAAGGACCCGATCGCCGGAGTGACGCCGTTCTCGCAGATGGTCCAATACGTGCGGTCGAACGACCGGCGGATCGCGATCGAGGGGAACGCGGGAGTGAACGATCGCGCGGCGGTGGATTCGGGATGGACGGGCGAGCGACTGGCCGCCGCATTGAGCGGCGCGGATGCGTCGTTCAGCGCTCCGACGGGCCTGGGGCGACCCGCGCTCGCGGGCATGAAGCCGATTGCGACGCCGATGGCGGCCACGGGGTTCACTCCCCGCGCTCTTGCGCTCCTGGGCGAGAGGCTCGCACCGATCGGCCTCGCTCCAATGGCGGGTGGAGCCGCGCCCGAACACGTGGTTCGAGCCGAGCGGGGCAAGCCGTTCGTGCCCGGTTCGCCGCTCAGCGTCGCGATGGTCACGGGCGACTTCGACCTCTCGGCCGTGGGAACGGTGACGCACGTCGAAGGCGATCGCGTTTACGGCTTCGGGCACCCGATGATGGGGCTCGGACCGTGCGAGTTCCCGATGATGACCGGATACATCCACACCGTCTATCCGCGCACGAGTGTGAGTATGAAGCTCAGTTCACCGCTCGAGACGGTCGGCGTTCTCGACACCGACGTTTCGACCGGTGTCGCCGGGCGGATCGGCGGCAAGCCCGACATGCTGCCGATGGCGGTGACCGTGAAGACCGGCCGATATGCCGAGGCGAAGACCTATCGCGTCGAGATGGTCCGCGAGCCGAGCATGTTGCCGAGCCTGGTGATGTCGGTCCTGTCGAACGCCGTCGACACCGAGGGCGACCTCCCCGACGAGTTGACCGCGCGTCTCGACGTGAAGCTCGAACTCGAGGGTCATCCGCCCCTGGCGTTCCAGGATACGCTCAGCGGTCTCCGATACTCCGGACCGATGGGCCCCGTCTCGCTCTTCGGCCCCGTGGCGAACGCGGTCGCGGTCCTCACGAAGAACCCGCTGCGGCGCGTCCGCATCGAGCGGATCGAGACGAAGATCGAGATCGAGCCGACCCGAACCTCCGCGGCGATCGAGACGGTTCGGCTCGCGAGCGATCGCGTCGAACCCGGTCGCTCGCTCGAGGCGTTCGTGACCATCAAGCCGCACAAGCGCGACCGCGAGGTCGTGGTCTTGAAGTTGCCGATTCCGGCCGACATGCCCGAGGGGAGCTACGAAGCCTCGGTGGGCGACGTCTCGAACGCCCTCCGGCGGAGATTCCGCAACGAGCCCCAGCTCACCGAGCCGCGCGACGTCGCGGGCGTGGTGCGTCTGATCCGAGCCCAGACCGACCTCAGCCGCAAGGCGATCTCGATCGCGGTTCAACGCCCCGATCGCGGAGTCACCGTGCAAGGTCAGTCGTTGCCGAGCCTCCCGGGTTCGGTACGCGCAGTGTTCAATACTCCGCGCCAGACTCCCGAGCCGGGGATCCGTTCCGACCTGACCGCCGAAGTCGAGACGCCCTGGGTCATTGAAGGGTCGCAATCGTTGCGGTTTACTGTCACCAAGGACCGAGGTCTCAGCCTCGCCGAGCCTCGTTGAGGCCGGTCGCGAGGCAAGAACCTCGGGAACTCGATCCGAGCCTTCGAGCGAAAGGATTGCCGCGATGGTCGGGAAGGTCGTCGGATGGAGCGTCTCGGCGGGCGTCGCCCTGATCGTCGTCGCGGGTGGCGCCCTCGCATCGAAGGTCGAGACCTGGAAGCAAGAGACGGCTTCGGCCTTCAACAAGGGCAAGCGCGAACGCGTGGTGATCTCGGACTCGGGACGCGTCGCGCTCGCGAGAAAGCTCTCGACCGGGTCCCTGCCCGCCTCGGCGCGGGTCTGGGACCTCGCCAAGACCCCGCGCGGAGTGGTCTACGCGGCGACGGGCGACGAAGGCAAGGTCTACGTCCGAGAGCGCGACAAGGACTCCTGGACGCTCGCCTACGACGCGACGGATGGACAGGCTCTCTCTCTCGCGGCGAGCGGCGACGGACGCGTCTTTCTCGGGACCGGGCCGACCGGCCAGGTCGTCGAATTGACCGACGAGAAGAAGCCGGCGTCGCGTCCCGACCCTTCGGTCTTCTACATCTGGGACCTCGCGATCGCACCCGGAGGCGAACTCTACGCCGCGACCGGTCCGGGCGGCCGACTCTGGAAGCGATCGACGCGCGGTGAGTGGTCGCTCTTGTTCAAGAGCAAGCATCAGCATCTGCTCTGCGTCGCCGTCGGCCAAGACGGCGCGATCTACACGGGGAGCGACGGCGAAGGCCTCCTGTACAAGATCAGCCCCGAGGGCAAGGCCTCGGTGGTCTTCGACGCTCCCCAGAGCGAGATCCGAGTCCTTGCCGTCGGATCCGACGGTGCGATCGTCGCGGGTACGGCCGCCGAGGCGGGCGGCGGGTCGGGGTCGAGCCGGTCCTCGGCGACCTCGAGCCTCGGCTCCTCCGACGGTTCGCTGACTCTCGCGGGGGCGACGTCGGAGACGATCGTCGCCTCGGCGTCGCTCGCGCAGGAGCCGGCGCCCAAGAAGGCGAACGCTCCCGCCGATCCTCCGGCCAAGGAGTCGTCCAAGTCTCCCGGAACCGCCGCTCCCAAAGCGGTCTCGCCGGGCGACAATGCGGTCTATCGGATCGGCGTCGACGGCGTCCCGCGCGAGATCTTCCGCGCCAAGGCCTTGATCCACGCTCTCGCGTTCCAAGGCGATCGGCTGATGGTCGGGACCGGTCCGGAAGGCCTGCTCTACGACGTGAATCCCGAAGAGCGTGAGAGCACGCCGATCGCTCGGCTCGATCACGGTCAGATCCTCGCGCTCCTGGCCGAATCGCCCAAGTCGCTCTTGATCGGTACGGGCGATCCCGGGTCGGTCGCGCGACTCGAGTCGGAACATGTTCCCGTCGGCACGTTGACGTCCGACGTCTTCGACGCCAAGCTCTCGAGCCGATTCGGGTCGATCACCTGGCGGGAGACGCGGCCCCCGGGTACGTCGATCTCGGTGCAGGTCCGGTCGGGCAACGTCGGCGAGCCCGATGAGACCTGGTCGGCCTGGTCCGCCGAGCAGACCGATCCGTCGACGGCGAGGGCCTCGGCGCCTTTGGGTCGCTTCGTCCAGTATCGCGTCCTACTCAGGACCGACGACCCGGCCGCCTCGCCCGAATTGCGGGGGATCGCGCTTCGGTATCAGACGGCCAATCTCCCGCCCGAGATCAACAAACTCGAAGTGCCCGACGTGAATGCGGCCGACGGCGCGACGCGTCAAACCAAGCTCAACGTCCGTTGGGAGGCGACCGATCCGAATTCCGACGACCTGCTCTACTCGCTCCACGTGAAGAAGGACGGCTGGCCGAATTGGTTGCCGTTGACCGAGAAGCCGACGAGCGAGACCCGGTTCGAGTGGGACGTCACCGCGCTGCCGGCGGGTTCGTATCGCGTGAAGCTCTCGGCGAACGATCGCTCGTCGAATGCTCCGGCCGAGGCGCTCACGGCCGAGAAGGAGAGCGAGCTCTTCCTGATCGATCACGAGCCGCCGTCCGTGACCTTGGAGCGCAAGGCGAACCGCGTGCTCGTCTCGGCGTCGGATCGGTACACGCGGCTCACGAAGGCGGCCTTCGCCCTCGACGGCGGCGAATGGAAGCCGATCTTTCCGGAGGACTCTCTGTTCGATTCCCCGAAAGAGGCCCTCTCGATCGACCTTCCCGAGTTGGGGCTCGGATTCCACGTGATCCTGGTGCGCGTCACCGATGCCGCCGGCAATCTGGGAACGGGCGAGCTGGTGTTCGAGGTTCGCTGAAGCCGAGACCCTCGGGGTCGGGCTGGATTCGTCGTGGCGGAGGCGGGAGGAGCGCATCATGTTCGCTCGGAGTGGTCGACCGCGACGCGGGGTGAACGCGATCGAGGTCGTGGTCGTCTCGGCGATCGTGATCTTTCTGATCCTTCTCGTCATGATGCGCCTGCCGCGGTCTCGCGAGACCGCGCGATCGGCTTCATGCCGGTCGAATCTCATGCGAATCGGCGTCGCACTCGCACAGTATCACGCCGACGTCGGCTCGCTCCCGCAGGTGCGCCTCGATGGACCGAGTCCCTTGCGATCGAGCCTCGAGCAATTGGCGATCCCCGATTTTCGCGATCTCTCGGAGCCGTCGAAGCGCCTCGACCGGGTTCCCGGGCTGGTTCTTTCCGAGACGCGCGTGGAGGGGTTCGTCTGCCCGACCGACACGGTCGCGCGCGTGACGAAGTTCGCCGCACCCGTGAACTATCGGGCGTCGACCGGCTCGTCGGCCGACGGTCTCGGTGGAGCCTTCGAGCTCGGCGCGACGACGAAGCTCGGCGTCGTCGAGGAGAAGGACGGGATCTCCTACACCGCGGCCTACTCGGAGCGGCTGGTCGGCGACGCGGGACCGGCGATGCGACCGTCGCCCCGCGCGATGCAGTTCGTACCGGCGGCCTTGACGTCGACCTCCTGCCCCGGCGGACCGGGAGCCTGGCTGACCGAGGGGGGAGCTTCCTGGTGGAAGTCGAACTGGGCCTCGACCCTCTACAACCACGCTCTCACGCCCAACGCAGATCCCTCGTGTCTCTCGGCAAACGGATCGACCGGTCTGGTGGGGGCTTCGAGCGAGCATGTCGAGGGAGTGAACGTCCTGTTGCTCGACGGCTCGGTCAAGTCCTACAGTACGCGTGTCGCACCGGAGATCTGGCGCCGGCTCGGGACGATCGAGGATCGTCCGCCGATCGCGGCTCCGGTCGCTCCCGGAGCGCCCGGAGCGCCATGAATCGACCGGCATTGATCTTCGACTTCGGCAACGTCGTCGCGCACTTCGACTACGCCGTCGCCACGGCGCGGTTGGGGGAACCGATCGGGTTGACCGGCCCGGAACTGCTCGAACGAGCCCGCGCGGCGGGACTCAACGACCTGGTCAAGCGCTACGAGTCGGGCCGGATGACGAGCGAGGAGTTCTCGGCTTCGGTGTGCCGTCTCGTCGGCCTCGAGGCGACTCACGAGGAGTTCGCGGCCGCCTGGGGCGACATCTTTCGGCTCAACGATTCGATCGCCGAGTTGATCCCCAGGTTGAAGCGGAGCGGCCATCGGCTGGTCCTGGGGTCGAATACGAACGAGCTGCACGCCCGCGTCTTCCTCCCCCAGTTCGCCGAGACGCTGCAACACTTCGATGCGCTCGCTCTCTCATACGAAGTCGGACATATCAAACCGTCGGCGGAGTTCTATCTCGCCTGCGCGTCGATGGCGGGAGAAGCCCCCGAGCGTTGCGTGTTCATCGACGACCTGCCCGAGAATGTCGAAGGTGCGCAGCGTGCAGGCCTCCAGGGTCTGCTCTACACCGAGACCCCGCGGCTGATCGCGGATCTTCGCGCATCGGGAGCGATTCTCTGAGGCAACGGGCGAGCTAACCCGCGAGCGCGGCGACGTCGAGTAGTCGGATCATGCCGCCGTCGGCGAGGCCGTGCGCGCGGCCGATGTGGAGCATCCAGGCGATGAGCCCGCGGTCGGGGTCGAAACAGAGCCGATGGATCGCACGTTCGACCTTCGACCCGACCTTCATCGGGTAGGCTTCCGGCGGAAGCTGAAATCCAGTGTGGATTTGAAGACTCGTGCATCCGAGAGCGACGTAACGCGCGGCGATCCGTCCGTCGGCGATGTTGCCGGTTCCGCTGAGCTCGAGCGGCCGGAAGGAGGGCGAGGAACGGCGAAACGCCTCGAGGACGCGAAGGTTGCGGTCGCTGAGATCGGGCCCGCCGTACGCGACGCCGCGTCGGCCGTCGAAGGTGCGCTCGGGGTCGAAGAGGCGATTGGCGTGGACGAGGAAGTCGGCTCCCGAAGGGGTGCGATGAGCCTGGGCGAGCATCTCGAGCTGGAAATCCTCGTCGTCGACGGCGTTGAAGAGCTTGAGTCCGAGGCGGAGCGGTCGATCGCCGGCGGCTTCGCGAATGAGCCGCGGCACGACCTCGAGCCAGTCGAGGATCCGAGCCCGCGTCGAAGCTCGGTCGGAGCCTGCGAGCGTGGGCGAGAAGTCCTTCTCGAGAGCCGGGCCGAGCTCGCCCGCGTCGGGCAACCGCGCGCGGTCCCAGACGTCGAGCAGGGCGCGGGTCGTGTGGCGGTATTCGTCGGTCTGCCAGGTCGATTCGTGCGGACCAGGGAGGTGATACTTGACGGATGGGGCAATCACCATATGGTGATCCCGACCGATCTCGAGAGCGCGCCCGTAGAGCTCGAGGTAGTCGTCGAACGAGTCGGACCAGCCCCGACCGGCCCATGAGACGGTCCAGCCGAGATGACCGGTGCGGGCGCGGATCGGTTCGACGACCATGCGCGGAGCGTGAACGGCCCAGGCTTCCATCGATCTCGCGCCCGATTCGCTCTGGGCGATGAGCGTCTTGATCACGACGAATCCCAACCCGGCGCGGGCGGCTTCCTCGATCTGTCCGGCTCGCATCGAGAGTTGCCCCGATCCCTTTCCGAACGGGAGACGAATCTCTCTGCCGGCGTAGCGGCCGGTCAGGTCGACGCCGTAGTGGGATCGAATGTGGGCCGGCAAGTCGACAGGAAGGCCTTGGACGGCGAAGGTCGAGAACTCCCGTCGAAGTCTGCTCTTCGCGGCGCGGTCGACGTCGGGAAACTCCGGCAGATCGAGGGGGATGGTCATGCGTCGGGTCCCAATTGACCGAGACAGCGCTCCAATACCTCGAACTCGCCCTTTCCGAGCTTGGGTCCCCACGGGTCGTGCGTCGCTTCGCGGGGGATGACGCCGTCGATCGCCAAACACCAGAGCATGCGTTGAATGTACCCCTCCATCGGGGCGACGAAGGTACGGCGCGCCAACAGGTCGACGTCACGGTTGAGTCGGAGGAAGGTGGTCGCGTCGCCGTTCCAGTACGCCTGGAGGAATCGGGCCTGGAGCCGGACCCGCGCCGCGGCCATGCCGATGAGCGCAGCGCGGGCGCCGATCATGGCGCTGTAGCCGAGGAACCGATCCTCTCCGGTGATCAGGAGCTTGTCGGCCGCGTGGCGCTCGATGAGTTCGGCGATTTCTTGATAGGTGATCACGCGATCGAGCGTGGCGACCTTGATGCCGAGTACGTCGCCCCGCGCCAGGAGTTGGGTGAGGACGACCGGCCCGTAGGAGATCCCCCCTGCCCCTTCGTAGAGGTAGAACAGAATCAGAGGAAGGCCGGCTCGGGCGATCTCGTCGTGGTATTCGAGGACGAGGCGGTCCTGATCGGGGCGACCGCGAAACGCGCGCGGGGGGTGGACGAGCAGCGCCGAGGCTCCGAGTTCGGCGGCACGGTCGGCCATCGCCCGCGCGGAGGCGATCACGAGATCGGGGCGTCTTTGGTTCGGTGAGGGCCCCGCCGCGGCGATGACCGGGATCTCGAGAGGCAGGCCCGCCCTCCATTCGCGGAGGACTCGGTCGCGGTCGGACTCCTCGAGGAGCAGGCCCCTCCCCGTGTGGGCCCAGACCGCCACGCCGCCGATCGGCATCGCGGCCATCCACGCGACGTAGGCGGCTTGAGCGTCGGAATGGATCCTGCCGAGTTCGTCGAAAGGGACGGGAACGGCGGGAATGAGCTTGCCTGCGAGTTCCAGGCTGTCCATCCGGATCTCTCGATGGGATCGTGCCGGGGCGTGGGAATGCGATGCTGCGCTGTTCCGAGGCCAGGTTATCATCCCGATCGGTGCGGGATCCACGCTTTCCGGTGCGGAACGGCTCGTGTTCGAGGCAGTCGAGTCGGCGGGAATCGAGCATCTTGACCGAGGTGTTCCAGATCCCCTATTTTCTTTTGGATCGCCTGATCTTCCATCCTTCGCGGACCTCCCTATTTGACTTCCGGCGTCCATGGACCAGAATCGAATGTTACGCACCCCCCGTGTCTGCGGGATCGCGTATTCGCTCTCCGGACCACCCGCTTGATGTCGACAACTCGCGAATTCGCGAAGTTCTCACTTGACCGCAAAGTCGATCAGGGCAATGATTGAGTGAATGCATGGAGTCACTCATGCCGGATCGGGTTCGCGTCGCCGTGACCTGCCGCTCTTGGGCGGTTGGTGAAGGTGGTGAGGATAGGGTCAACCCTGCGAACAGAAACAGCGTGATCGAGCAAGATTCCCTGCGAACCGTGGTGATGAGGAAGACAGGTTCGGTGAAGCCTTGGAGAGGCGGCGACGGCAGCAAGAGGCGGCGTCGCGATGCTCGAGACTGCTCAGGAGCGAGACACGAGTTGGGTCACCTTGCACAATAGGGTTCTCTCATCGCCTCGGACACGCGAAGATTCGTGTGGCACGAGACGCCGAGATGGGAGAACTCCGGGGCTAACCGGGGAGTCTGTCGATGGCAAGCTTCAATGGGAAGGGTCGCGATCAGGATAAGAAAGCGCGCCGAGGTCGCCTCGGGCGCAGAGGAGCGCCGATCGTCGAATCACTCGAGCAGCGGATGATGCTCGACGGCGGCGGAGGCCACGACGTCCAGCCCACCTGGAAGCCGACCAGCGAAGACATCTTCGACGTGAAGAACGGTCCGCTTGCGCTTCAGGGTCCCGACTTGATCGGGATCTACCGCGAGTACACGTCGTTCTACGCCGAGGGGAACTCGGGTCAGTACCGAACGTCGGCATACAATCATATTCGTATTCATGGCGACTTCGTGGGGATCGACGCCCACGGCTGGGGCAATCTCGACTCGTTCACGGCGAGCTTGAAGAGCCTCGGGATGCAGGTCGAGTACGAGAGCCGTCAGTACAACGTCGTCGAGGGCTTGTTCCCGATCGCGCAGTTGCCGAATCTCGCCCGCTTGCCGCAGATCGTCGACGTCGCGGCGATCTACCGTCCCACGACCTACACCCAGGGTTCGGCGGCGAACCAGGGCGACCAGGTCCTGCGGACCGACGTGGCTCGGACCCAGTTCTTCGTGAACGGTCGCGGGATCGACGGCACGGGCGTGACGATCGGCGTGCTCTCGGACTCGGTGAGCCGGTTCGCGGGCGGCCTGGCCGACTCGATCCGCACGGGCGACCTGCCGAGCAACGTGACCGTGCTCCAGGACCTTCCCGCGGGCCAGGGCGGCAGCGATGAAGGCCGAGCGATGCTCGAGGAGATCCACGACATCGCTCCGGGAGCGAGCCTGGCCTTCGCCACGGCGTTCACCGGTCCCCAGGCGTTCGCGGGCAACATCATCGCCCTGGCGAACTTCGGGTCGCAGGTCATCGTCGACGACGTCGGCTACTCGAACCAGCCGATGTTCCAGGACGGCGTGATCGCGCAGGCGGTCACCACGGTGACGACGCAGAACAACGTGATCTACGTCGCTGCGGCGGGCAACTCGGCCGACCGCGGCTATGAATCGGCCTGGCGCGGCGTGAACACGACGGTCGGTTCGGTCGGCGCCGGTCGCTTCATGAACTTCAACGGCGGCACCGGAGCGGCGGTCACCCAGATCCCGATCACGGTCAACACGCCCGGCCTGATGGTCTTCCAGTACGACAATCCGTTCGGACGCACGAACGGAGTGACGTCGGACCTCGACATCTTCATCCTCGACGCCAACGGCGCGATCGTGGCTTCGGGCGTTGCGAACAACATCGCCACGAACCAGCCGATCGAACAGTTCAACTCCCCCGCCCCCGGCAACTACACCGTCGCGATCCGCGCGACTTCGGGCACGCCCGACGTCGGTCGAATTCGCTTCCAGGCCTTCGGCAACGCCAACGTCACCATCTCGCAGCAGTTCGGCGCCGCGGGACAGACGACCTACCCGACGACCTACGGCCAGCCGGTCGCGGCCGAGGCGATCGGCGTCGGCGCCGTTCCCTGGTTCGGCGCTCCGCCCTTCTCCACCACCACGCCGGTGCTGAACGAAGACTTCAGCGCGCACGGTCCGGTGAACATCGTGTTCGACGCGGCGGGCAATCGTCTGCCGACGGTCGAGCGTCGTCTCAAGCCCGACGTCTCGGGTCCCGACGCGATCAATACCTCGTTCTTCGGGCAGCTCGGCGGGATCCCGCCCGGATTCCCGGCGAACAACTACAACCTGCCGAACTTCTTCGGAACCTCGGCCGCCGCGCCCAACATCGCCGCGCTCGCCGGCCTGGTCCGTCAGCTCTCGCCCTCGACGACCACCGCCGACTTCCGCCAGGCGATGATCGACTCGGCCCTGCCGCTGAACGGCTCGGCTCAGGGTCAGTGGGACGTTCAAGGCGGCTACGGTCTTCCGAACGCGACCGCGGTGCTCGCCTCTGTCGACAACCTCCGCGTCTCGTCGATCACGCCCGGCGGCGGAGCGACGGTCACGACTTCGCCGACCGAGATCGTGGTCACGTTCTCCAAGGCCGTCAACTTCGCAACCGTCTCCGCGAGCGACTTGCTCGTGACCGGTCCGACGGGAACGGTCGTCACGGTCGGCACGCCGATCGCCGTGGGCAACGCGAACTTCCCGACGACGGTCCGGTTCCCGATCTCGATCTCCCGGACCAACAACGCCTCCGCGAACGGCAGCTACACCGCGGCCTTCGCGGCCGGCGCCGTCACCTCGCAGGACAACAAGGCGCTGCTCGCCTTCTCGGATACGTTCGTGTTGGCCGACACGATCGCGCCGACGATCACCTCGACCTCGGTGACCGGTCGGACGATCCGGTTCGTGTTCAGCGAAGCGCTCGACCCGGCGACCGTCAATTCCACGACCCTGCAGTTGATCCGAGCGGGCACGGGCTCGACGAATCCCGGCGGCTCGATCCCGCACCCCGCGAACGTGATCGTCACGAACGATCCGCGCGTCGTGTTCACTTATGACCCGGCGACGCGCTCGGTCTCGATCGACCTCTCGGCCATTCCGCAGACGTTCCTGCCGACCGACCGCTACATGCTGGTCGCCAAGTCGCCCACATTCAACGGTTCGGGCGTGCAGCTCACCCCGGGCGTCACCGACCAGGTGGGCAACGCTCTCAACGGCGAGTTCACCGGCAGCTTCCCCAGCGGCAACGCGACCGCAGGCGGCGACTTCAACCAGGATCTCGGCACGGTCACGCTGTCGGCGCCGCTGTTCAACAGCCTGGCGCTCGACGCGACTCGTCGCTTCGACGCCACCTCCGGCCAGATCGTCGCGGGTTCGTCCGACTCGGGCATCCCAGGCGACGGGAACACGCGTGAACGGCGTCCGGTGATCAGCGGCCAGATCGGCTCGTCGTTCCCCGGAACGTCGGCGGGTCTGCTCGTCCTGGCTCAGTTCAACGGACTCCACTCGGGCACGACCGACCTCGCGGTGGGCTTCGGCGGCCGCGGCTTCACCGGGAACTTCGACACGTTCACGACGACCGACGTGAACGGCAACTTCACGATCGTGACGCCCGCGAATCTGCCCGACGGCTTCAATCGGGTGCGGTTCGTGGTGATCGGCGAGCCCGACCGTCCGCCGCTCCCGGGTCTCTCGACCGAGATCGACATCACCTTCCGCGTCGATACCTCGCTGCCGACGATGGACACGACCGCGCCCCACCCCAGCGGTGCGTCGCTGCCGCAGAACACGTCGATCAGCAGCCTGCAGAACGTGACGCTCTTCTTCACCGATCCGGTCGCGCCGAGCGATCCGGCGAGCCCGTTCGCGGTGCCGCCGCAGCTCTCGTTCTTCGCGCTCGATCCGGCCTCGGCCGAGAACATCAGCAACTACCGCCTGATCAATCTCGGCGCCGACCGTCTCGCGGGCACCGCCGACGACACCGATCAGTCGGCCTTCATCCGCGGGGCGACCTTCGCGTCGACCTCGAACCGGACTCAGGCCGGCGACCCCTACACGGGGAACGTCACGCTCGCCTTCGCCTCGGGCCTGCCGCGCGGCTTCTACAACCTCGTCGCGATCAGCGACCCGACCACCGGCCAGGGGATCCGCGACTCCGCGGGCAACCTCCTCGCGGGTGATCCCTCGCGGCCGACGACCTCGGACGACTTCGTCCTGGCCTTCGATTACCAGCCCGAGCCGGTCTACATCACCTCGGTGGTGGCCAAGGTCAGCGACAACGACCCGGCGAACTACGACATCCGCTCGGTCTTCGAGGTTCCGACCCCGGGCGTGGCCCCGCGTGGTCAGACCCCGCCGACCCTCTGGAACATCGACTTCTCGAACAGCCTGCCCGACACCGTCGACTACACCGACCTGGTGCAGCTGATCTCGACGATCGACCAGCCCGGCGCCCAGCCCGACGGCGACTTCGGCAACTTCGGCAGCGCTGCGGTCGACAACAATCCGTCCTTCGCGACCGGATTCAGCCGAGTGCTCGGCACCACGGTGACGATCGCGAGCTCGGTCCCGGGTGCTCAGCCCGGCCAGCCCGGCTTCAACAACCGGCTCGTGCTCCGTCTCGCCGACAACACGGTGTTGACGCCGGACAACTACCGCCTCTACATCCCGAACACGCAGGGGAACATCCTCCGCGACGTGTTCGGCAACCAACTCGACGGCGAGTTCCGCGCCAACAAGCGGGCCGACGGGCTCGGATATGAGAATCTCCAGCCGAACGGGCTCTACCGCCCCGGTCTCTCGGGCGACAGCGTCGCGGGCGGGTCGTTCGTGACCGGCTACACGGTGGTGCCGACCGGCAACATCATCTACGCCAAGCCCGACTACATCGACGACCCCTTCAACGTCAACGATGATCCCGACGGCAGCCTCGCGCGTCCGTTCCCGGCCCTTGCTCCCGAGTCGATCCCCAACGCGCTCAACGGCGGGAATCTGAACTCGCAGAACAACTTCGGCACGGGCTTCGACACCCGCCTCGACCGCAACGGCGACGGCCGGTTCACTCGCTCGGCGTTCTTCGAGGCTCAGAACCGCTCGCAGTTCGGGCCGGTGGTCGTGATCGCGCTGCCGGGCACCACGGTCCGCAACCCGACCACGGGGCAGACCTCGCAGGCGACGTTCGTGCTCCAGGCTCCCTCGGGCTTCGATCCGTTCTTCAACGACGGCAGCACCTCGGTCCCGGCGATGACGACCGTCATCTTCGACGCGGGTGCGACGCTGAAGATGCAGAACTCGACGCTGTTCGTTCAGAACCAGGGCTCGGCGCTCCAGCTCCGAGGCGGATCGGCGACGGCCTCGCAAGTGACGGTGACCTCGTTCAAGGACGACACCGTCGCCGGCGACACGAACCGCGACCTGGGCGACAGCACCCCGCTCGGCGGCGACTGGGGCGGCATCGTCTACCGCAACTACAACCAGTCGGGCCGCACCGCGACCTTCCCGGGCCAGATCCCGACGACGGGCAACCAAGCGGTCGACGGCCGACTCAAGGGCCCCGGCGGCGCCGATGCGATCTCGGGTTCGGACGACGTGATGTCGTTCATCGACAACGCGACCGTCCGCTACGGCGGCGGTGCCGTGCCCCTCACGATCGGAACGCGGTATGACCAGATCCAACTGGTCAACGCCCGGACCTCGGTGACCAACTCGCGGATCTCGTTCGCGGGCGGAACCTCGGGATCGCAGGCGGGCCTCTCGGCCAACTACGACTCGTTCCGCGAAGACCAGATCCTCCGCGGGCCGATCTTCCGCCGCGACACCATCACCAACAACAGCATCAACGGCATCTACGTGCCCGCCGAACTCAACGGCGTGGTCCAGCCGACCGACGCTCTCTCCTACTTCGACAACCCCACGACCTACGGCGGCGTGCAGAACTACGCGTTCGACTCGCCCTATCCGTATGTGTTCGCCGCTCGGATCGTCGTCGGCATCCAGTTCCTGCAGGAGACGGCGGGCCAGACGACCCCGTTCGCCAACCGGCTCTACCTCCAGCCGGGCACGCTCCTCAAGTTCCAGCGGGGTGCCGCGCTCGAGACCTACAACGCCCCGGGCGCAACGCGTCCGAGCGTGAACATCGGCGACCGGACCTACATCTCGCAGTGGGATCTCAACCAGGATCTCTCGCCGAGCTCCCCGAACTTCCGTCCCCAAGCGATCGGCGACGCGCCCGTGCTCTTCACGTCGTTCTTCGACGACGAGGCGACCACGACGTTCTTCGACCCGATCACCCAAGTGCGGACCCCGATCGTCCAGCCGATGGACTCCGACAACGGCGGCACGGCGCTCCAGCCTCGCCCGGGTCTGATCGACCCGCTCGCCCGCTGGGGCAACCTGGCCATCGGCGCGGGGACCGTCGCGGTGATCGACGAGACCGAGATCCGCTTCGGAGCGGGAACCGTCAACACGCTGAGCGGCACGGCCCAGGCTCCTTCGGCCTTGACTTTCCGAGGTGCCGACTTCACGACGCTCGGCACGCGTGCCTACGTCACCAACAACGACATCCACGACAACCTCAATGCCGCGATCTCGGTCGAGCCCGATGGTCTGCTCGCGGGCGATGCCCAACGACCGCTGCTCTCGGGCCATCCGTTCTTCCGCGGCAACGTCTTCGAGAACAATGATCGAAACGGCCTCGAGGTCCTCTCGTCGATCCTCCCGCCGGGCGTCATCGGTGTCGGCGGCGGCTTCTCGACCCAGAACGTCAGCACCGTTTGGGATTCGACCGACATCCCGTACCTGCTGCGTTCGACGATCGTGCTCGCCGGCGACGCGCTGACTCCCGCGGGCAGCCCGAACCAGCTCGACCCGATCCCCGCTCCCTCGGTCACCTTGACGATCCAGTCGGCCCTGCCCGACACGATCCTGGCGAACGGCGAGCGGATCGCTCGTCCGGGCGAGTCGATGCTCGTGAAGTTGCTCAACGCCTTGGCTCCCTTGGGCGACGGCGTGAACGGTCAACCCTCGGGGATCACCTCGAACAACGTCTTCGGCGCCGGCTTCGCGGTCGGCTTCGACAACGGCGTCGACCCCACGGCCGACGGCTTCATCGACGAGGGCGTCAACAGCCAGATCCGAATCCTCGGCATCGGCGGCAACGAGACGACCGGGCAGCTTCGGGTGCCCGTCATCCTCACCTCGATGCGGGACGACTCGGTCGGCAAGGTCGTTCGCAACCGGAACCTCAACGTCGCGATCGGCGGCAACACCACCGCGCCGGCACCCGGCGACGCGGGCGTGATCATGTTCGGCGGGCACCAGCTCACCGACTACAACCTCTACGACCCGCGCGACGGCAGCATCATCGATAACGCCGACATCCGCTTCATGACGCGGATCGAGCAGGTCGGTCGCGTGCTCTACCGCACCTACGACGTCGGCGGCGACGGAGCGTTCGACCCCGCGGTCGACGGGTTCCAGACGCAGAAGGCCGGTCTCCAACTGGGAGGACTCGTCGGGTTCTCGAACCAGTTCAACCAGCCCACCGCGATGACGATCTCGAACTCGAACTTCTCGAGCTTCTCGCAGACCGGATTCCTGGCCCACCCCGGGTTCAACGCCCTGGTCGTGCCGCAGAACTACCCTGCGACGATCAGCCGGAGCAACCTCGGCGGACCGACGAACACCTTCTTGCTGAACAACACCTTCAGCAACATGCCCGTCGCCGTCCGGATCAACTCCGAGACCCAGGACAACGCCGCCTTCCCCGTGCCTCCTCAGGCGGTGCTGCTCAACAACACCTTCTTCAACAACGGCGTGGGCTTCATCACCCAGGCCCCCGCGTTCAACGGCCAGAACTCGCTCTCGCACGTTCACTTCTTGGCGATGAACAACATCTTCGCCAACTCGTCGACGGCGGCGGCTCAGATCAACGGCCAAGCCACGAACAGCCAGTTCCAGTACAACCTGTTCGACTCGAACGCGGCGAACGTCGTCACCAATCAGGCCGACTTCTTCCTGGGCAACCAGCAGCCGATCTTCGGCGCGTCGCGGTTCCGCGACGTGGCGAGCGGCGACTTCAACCTCCTGCCCGACTCCGCGGCGATCGACTCGTCCCGCTCCGAGATCGGGCCGATCCTCACCGGCAACATGCTGAACCCGGCGGTCGACCAGGTGCTCTCGGGCGTCGTCGGCATCCGCAACCAGACCGGCCGGATCAACTGGCGGGGCGGCCTCGGCTTCGGCACGACGAACCTCGATATCGTCACCCTCCCCGGATACCCGATCCGCACCTTCCGCGACCAGTGGACCCCGGTGCTCCAAGGGACCCCGGGAAGCTTCACCGGCACCTCGACCACCCCGGGCCAGACCTACGCCTGGATCCCGATCGCGGGTGAACGCGACAGCCTCGGCTTCTTCCGGCAGGACTTCCCCGGCCGGGCGAACGTCGGCTTCGGCAGCCGTCCGTTCTTCGACGCGGGTGCGTTCGAGTACCGTCAGCTCTTCCCGCCCCACATCATCGATGTTCGCTCGACCTTCATCGACAGCTCGGCGAACAACACCCCGACGACGACCTCGATCTATCGAGTCGGCGGCGTCGCGGGAACCAACCGCTCGCCGGAGTCGATCGGCGTGGTCTTCGACAGCCGCCTCGACACCTCGACGATCAACAGCCAGACGGTGCTCCTCGACGCTTCGGGCGGCGACGGCATCTTCGGCAACGGCAACAGCACCGGCGACCGCACGATCGACCTCTCGGGCAAGCTCTCGTTCGACCAGGTCACCAAGATCCTGACCATCAACCTGGCGGCCAGCGGCTTGGTGCTGACGAACGACGAGTATCGGATCCGAGTGCTCGGCAACGGCTCGAACGTGATCCGCGACCAGAACGGCAACGCCCTCGACGGCGAGAACCTCGACGGCAACGGCGCCCAGCGTGCCCTGCCCTCGGGCGACGGCTTCCCGGGCGGCAACTTCCAGGTCACCTTCACGATCGACACCAACCCGCCCTCGATGATCGGCGGCAGCTTCCGACTCGACGCGAGCAGCGACTCGAACCGCGCCGACAACATCACCAACGTGCTCCGACCCGCGTTCACGGGGATCGTGACCGACGTCTTCCCGCCGACGAACTTCCTCCAAGGTCACACCGTGATCCTGGACATCTCGAGCAAGGGCGACGGCGTCTACGACTTCCTCGGCGTGGGAACCGCGACCACCGACGCCACCGGGCGCTTCGTGGTCACTCCGACCGTCGACCTCCCCGAGACCGACTACAACGTCGGCCCCGACGGGATCCTCGGTACGGCCGACGACGGCTACTACTCGAGGGCTCGCGTCCGGATCATCGACCAGAGCGGCAACGTCTCGCTCCCGACGACCGCGAGCGACGCCCAGTTCTCCGCCGGCGGAGCGCTCACGGCGTTCATCGTCGACACCAAGGGACCGCGGATCACCGCGTTCACCCCGGCTCCGAACAGCCTTGCGACCCTCGTCAACGGCGCCCTGCCGATGACCGTGGCCTTCGACGAGAACGTCGACCGGGCGAGCCTCACCACCAGCTCGATCCAGGTCGTCCGCTCGGGCGGCGACGGAATCTTCGGCAACGGCAACGACGTGCCGCTCACGATCGACCCCAACAGCATCCAGGTCACCAACCTGCTCACCGCCCGCGGTGCTCAGTCGGTCTCCTTCAACGTGTTGGGCAACTTCGCGAACGACATCTACCTGACGACGATCTCGGGCACCGGAACCCCGGTGATCGACATCGCGGGCAACGCCCTCGACGGCGAGTTCACCGGCGACTTCCCGACCGGTAACGGCACGGCGGGCGGCGACTTCGACTCGCGGTTCGTGATCTTCGACACGTCGCTGATCACCCGGCTGTTCGTCGGCTCGGCGATCACCGACCCCACGGCCACCCAGGGATCTCGCGCCAATCCCTACCCGACGATCACCGCGGCGATGACCGCGGCGCTCACGGGCGACACCGTCGCCGTGCTGCCGGGCGTCTACACCGAGCAGGTCACGCTCAAGTCCCTCGTGAGCTTGGTCTCCGCCGACCTCTCGAGCACCGACGCGACCCTGGTCCCGGGCGACCCGCTCAAGACCGTGATCCGGGCGCCCCAGTCGACCGACACGACCACGCCGCTCGTCACCGTCGTCGGAGCGAACCTGCTCAGCGTCCAGGGCGGAACGCTCAACACCGAGCTGACCGGATTCACCATCGCGAGCCCGCTCTTCGGCGATCCCGCGACCGGCACGATCATGTCGAACTCGGTCGCCCTCCAGCTCACGAACTCCGATCTCTTGATCCATCGGAACTACGTGATCGACGCGGGCATCGGCGTCGAGGTCCTGCTCAGCGGAGCGGGTGCGGCCGCTCCTCGATTCGTGAACACCGTGTTCAACGGCAACACGTTGGGCATGCGGATCAGCGACTCGGGCGGCACCGCCACCAGCGTCGTCTCCCCGGTGACGATCAACAACTCCAACTTCGTGTTCAACGACACGGGTCTCTTGGTCGATGTCGCCGCCTCGGCGCCGAACATCGCGATCGCCACCAACAACATCTTCTGGCAGAACCACGACCTGACCCTCGCCCGTGCGGGAGCCGCCATCACGGCCACCGCCCAAGGCAAGATCCGGCTCGTCAACAACATCTTCTCGGGCAACGGTCCGAGCCAGAACTCGCCCGCCGACGACACCATCAACGTGGGCGGCGGCTTCGATCCGGCTCTCCTGAGCTCCACGCCCGACGGCTCCGGCAACTTCGTGGGCGACCCGAAGTTCGTCCAGCCGCGTGACGCTCGTCCCTCGGCCGACGGCCCCGGCGTCTTCTTCAACGACGCCAACTTCGACCTCACCCGCAACTCGGCGGCGATCGACCGCGGCGTCGACGCTCAAGCCCCGTCGCTCGACTTCCTGCTCCGGGCCCGTCGACTCGTCAACGGCCCGAGCGTCAGCGACATCGGAGCCTTCGAGTTCCAAGGCACCGGCGGCGTGCCGGTCGGCGGCCAGCAGTTCCGAGTCGTCACGACCTCCTTCTCCGACGACGGATCGAGCCATGCGGGAGGCGTCTCGCGTCCCGCCTCGGCCGCTCCCAACTTCGTCGACGTCGTCTTCTCCGAGAACCTCGACCGGTCCTCGGTCTCGCCCAGCGACCTGTTCCTCTCGGGCAACGGCCTCGACCCGTCGAACCCCGCTCGGGCCACGAGCCTGACCTGGATCGACGACCACGTCGTCCGCTTCAACCTCCAAGGCGGATATGCCCAGTCGGGCACCGTTCGCCTCGACCTCTTCCAGGATTCGGTCCGCGACCAGCTCGGCCAGGGCGTCACCCCGATCGGCGACACGATCACCCTCGTCCCGCCGGTCGTCAACCCGAACCCGAATCCCAACCCGAACCCCAATCCCAACCCCACGCCGGTTGCCCCGACCGTCTCGATCGCGTCGGCGACCACGACGATCCGCCGCGGTCTCGTCCGCGGGATCACTCTCGTGCTCGACGGCGACGTCAACGCCTTCTCGGCCTCGAACGCCGCGAACTACATCCTCACGGCCGCCGGTCGCGACAAGCGATTCGGCACCCGCGACGACCTGTTCGTGCGGTTCAAGGCGGCGACGGTCGACGGCCGCACCATCACCCTCACGCCGCGTCGGGCCTTCAAGCTCAACGCGAACTATCAGCTCCGCGCCTCGAACCTCGTCGATAATCTCAACCGGCCCCTCGGTCGGTCGAACGCCGGGGTCGTGACCGCGACCGTCAACCGCAAGGGCGTGATCACGCTCATCTGATCGGAGCGGGTCGAGCCCGCCTCGACTACGATCGCCTCGATCTCGACCCGGAGCCGGCTCGCCCTGCTCCGGGTCGTTCTCGTTTCGTGGAGACATACGACGATGTCTGGGCGCGATCTCGTCTGGTTCCTCATCGCGGTGATCGGCGAGTTGTGCGGCTGCTTCGCCTGGTGGTCGACCTGTCGCCTGGGGAGATCCCCGATCTGGGCGCTGCTCGGAACGGCCGCTCTCGTCGTCTTCGCCTGGGCGCTGACCAGGGTCGAAAGCGAGGCGGCCGGCCGCGTCTTCGCCGCCTACGCCGGGATCTACGTGGCCGGTTCGATCGTTTGGCTGATGCTGATCGAGGGACGCCGGCCCGATCGCTGGGACCTGCTCGGCACCGGCCTCTGTCTCGCGGGGACCGCGGTGATCCTCCTCGGTCCTCGTTCGGAGTGATCCGCAGGGCTCGAGCCTCGCAGCGCTCCTGGTTGACACTCGGGGTCGACGCCGGTTGAATAGATGATGAACCACTCCGTCGAGGGCTGATTCGTGACTCGAATCCACCGCACGATCCTGCTCTGCCTCGCGACGACTCCGGCCGGCGCAGGTGCTGCGAACGCCGTCGAGCCGGCGGGCAGCTTCACGCGCGAGGTCACGGCCGTGCTCTCCCGCGCCGGCTGCAACATGGGAGCGTGCCACGGCAACATCAACGGCAAGGGCGGCTTTCGCCTCAGCCTGCGCGGCGAAGACCCCGCGGGCGACCATCGATCGATCACGCGCGACTCGCAAGGGCGTCGGGTGAACCCGATCGACCCGTGGTCGAGCCTCCTCCTCGCGAAGCCGACGGGCCGCGTGCCGCACGAAGGCGGAGTCCGGTTCACGGCCGACTCGCTCGAGGCGCGGATCCTCGCAAAGTGGATCGCGAACGGCCTCCTCGACGACCGTGCGACCCAACCGCCGGTCGTCGCGCTCCGCGTCGAGCCCGCGGAACGCCTCGTCCCGGCCGCGGAGCGCGAGCAGCCCTTGAGGATCGAGGCGGAGTTCGCCGATGGGTCGCGTGCCGACGTCACCCGTCTCACGGCGTTCGACGTCAGCGACCCGACCAAGGCGAACGTCTTGCCCTCGGGAGCGGTCGTCGCGGCTCGCGGCGTCGAGACCGCGGTCTCGGTCCGATATCTCGAGGGTCGAGCCGTCAGCCGCCTCGTGTTCCTGCCCGATCGCCCCGAATTCCGCTGGAGCGCCCCGCCTGCTCGAGGCGCGATCGATCGTCACGTCTTTGCGAAGCTCGAAGCGGTACGGATCCTCCCGAGCGAACCCGCGACCGACGCCGTCTTCCTGCGACGAGCCTATCTCGATGCGATCGGGATCCTCCCGACGGCCGACGAGACGCGTGCGTTCCTCGCCGACGATCGGCCCGACAAGCGCGATCGACTGATCGAGTCGCTCCTCGATCGTCCCGAGTTCGCCGACTTCTGGGCGTTGAAGTGGGCCGATCTCTTGCGGAACGAAGAGAAGACGATGGGCGACAAGGGCGTCTGGGTCTTCCAGCGCTGGCTTCGAGACCGCATCGCGTCGGACACCCCGCTCGACGAGTTCGCGCGCTCGATCGTGGCCGCGCGCGGGTCGACCTGGGCGAACCCGCCCGCGTCGTTCTATCGGACGAATCGCGATCCCGAGTCGGCCGCCGAGGCGGTGGCGCAGGTCTTCCTCGGAGTTCGTCTCCAATGCGCCCGGTGCCACAACCACCCCTTCGACAATTGGACGCAAGACGACTACTACGGCCTCGCCGCGCACTTCGTCGGACTCAACCGGAAACTCTGCGACCCGAGCCGACGCGATCGCTTCGATAATCACGAGATCAACGGCGACGTGATCGTCCATCACTCCGGCCAGGCCGAGATCGTCCAACCGCGCTCCGGGGCGAAGCTCGCTGCGCGGCCTCCGGGACGCGGGACGAAGCCGCTCGCCCTCGGCGGCGATCCGCTCGATTCGCTTGCCGATTGGCTCACGCGCGAGAATCGCCAGTTCGCCCGCAACATGGCGAATCGGGTCTGGTACCACCTCATGGGCCGAGGGGTGGTCGAGCCCGTCGACGACTTCCGCGACTCGAATCCGCCCTCGATCCCGGCCCTCCTCGACGAACTCACCGACCAGTTCATCGCGGGCGGATATCGGCTTCGTCCGCTGGTGCGCGCGATCATGACGTCGTCGGTCTACGGTCTCGGGTCGGAGACGAACTCGACCAACCTCGACGACGATTCGGATTTCTCCCACGCATCGGTTCGGCTCCTGCCCGCCGAGGTGCTGCTCGATGCGCTCGGTCAGGCGCTGGGACGTCCGCGCCGCTCGCCGAACGCTCCGGAATCGACTCGGATCGCGCAGCTTCCGGGGGTCGCGAGTACGGATCCCTTCCTCTCGGTCTTCGGCAAGCCCGCCCGCTTGCTCACTTGCGAATGCGAGCGTTCGAGCGAGACGAGTCTCGCGCAGGCGTTTCAGTTGATCAACGGCGAGTCGGTCCGCCGGATGCTCGAAGCCGACGACAATCGCATCGGGGCCCTGCTGTCGTCGGGTCGGTCGGACGCGGCGATCCTCGAGGAGCTGACGCTCGCGATCCTGACGCGGTATCCGACGGCGACCGAGGCGGAACGACTCCTCGCCCACATCGCGCGTGGCGGCGACCGACGGAAGTCGTGGGAAGACGTGGCCTGGGCCCTCATCAACAGCAAGGCATTCCTGCTCCGACGTTGACGGAGCGACGCCCGCGATGGGAGATCACGCGATGACTCGAGGCTGCGACGATTTCCGTTCGACGATGCGAGGGTCGCGACGCTCGCTCCTTCGCGCGGGCATCGGCGGCTTCGCGGGCCTCGGCCTGCCGGCACTCTTGCGCGCCGAGCAAGGTGCACCGAGCGCGGCCAAGGCGAAACACGTGATCTTCCTCCACCAATGGGGCGGGCCGTCGCATCTCGACACGTTCGACATGAAGCCGAACGCGCCGGGGTCGATTCGCGGCGAGTTCCAGCCGATCGCCTCCAGCCTCCCCGGCTCGCCGATCTGCGAGCATCTGCCCCGCTTCAGCAAGGTGCTGCACCGATTCGCACAAGTGCGATCGGTGTATCATCGCATGAAGAATCACAATAGTGCGGGCTACTACAGCCTGACCGGTCACTCGCCGCCGATCGACGACCAGCGCCTTCGCGACACCCTGGAGCTCTACCCGTCGTACGGCTCGGTGGTCAACGCCTTCGCTCCGGTGGCCGACCCCGCGATGCCGGGCTACGTCTCGTTCCCCCACGTGATCCGCGACGGCAGCGTGACGCCCGGACAAGGGGCGAGCTTCCTCGGCAAGCCGAACGCGCCCTTCTTCGTCTCGCGCGACCCGAACGCCTCCGACTTTCGGCTCCCGGAATTGAGCCTTCCGGCCTCGACCCCGCTCGAGCGGCTCGACGATCGACGCGGCCTGCTTCGCGTCGTCGACGCACAAGACGCACTCCTAGAACAGTCGAGCACCGCGCGCGGGATCGATGAGTTCTACGATCGCGCCCTCGCGATGCTCGCGTCGCCGAGGGTGAAGAAGGCGTTCGATCTCTCGGGAGAGCCCGCCTCCCTGAGGGACGCCTACGGCCGCACCACCTACGGCCAGAGCTGTCTCCTGGCCCGTCGGCTCATCGAGGCGGGCGTTCGGTTCGTGACCGTCTACTTCGCCGCGACGATCGGCAACGGCACCATCAACGAGACCGCCGGCTGGGATACGCACAACAACAACTTCAACGACCTGAAGCAGCGGCTCCTCCCTCGGACCGATCAGACCGTGCCGACCTTGATCGAGGATCTCGCCGCGCGCGGGTTGCTCGACGAGACGCTCGTGCTCTGGATGGGCGAGTTCGGTCGGACGCCGCGCATCGGCTCGACCGCCGGCCGCGATCACTGGCCCCAGTGCTACACGGTCTTGATGGCGGGCGGCGGGATCCGTCCGGGAGCGATCCACGGCGCCAGCGACCGGAGCGGTGCCTATCCGTCGGTCGATCCCGTGCGTCCCGACGACATCGCCGCGACACTCTATCAGGCCCTCGGCATCGACCCGGCCCGCGAGTTCCTCGACAGCCTCGGCCGCCCCTTGCCGATCTCGGCGGGACGACCGATCCACGAGCTCTTCGGCTGATCGAGCGCGAACGTCTCAGACCTCCTCGCCGAAGTCGAACGGCGAGCGAGTCTCGACCTCGGGCGGCCGGGCTCCCGCGAGGCTCGGACGCTCGACGACGCGCAGCCCCTCTTTCTCGAGCCGGCTCACGATGATCGGCCATTGACGCCGATAGCTGTGCTCATCCATCGTGTGTCGACATTCGATCGAGTCCCGATCGAATCGGCCCATCACGCGAACGCCTCCGGGGGCCCGATGCAGGGCGCGTCGAACCGCGTTGACGCTCGCGGCGACCACGTAGAATCGATCCATCTCCTCGAACTCCCCGAGACGATTTCGGATCGCGAGCCGGCCGAGCGACGGTCTCGGCGTTACACTCGACTCCAAGATGCCGCCCTCCGCCTCCCCGTGCAACGAGAATCGAGTCCATGACCGAACCGCCGAGCAACATCCGCGCTCTCCAGGGCGAGCAGATCCTCGAGCTCACTTGGTCCGATGGCCGGATCTCGCGCCTGCCGTATCACTCCGTCCGCGGCGAATGCCCCTGCGCGAGCTGTCGCGACGAATGGACCGGCAAGCGGATTCTCGATCCCGCGAGCCTGCCGCGCGACCTCGTCCTCGAAGGAATGGAGGGTGTCGGCAACTACGCGGTTCGCCTCTCTTGGAGCGATCGCCATTCCTCGGGCCTCTACACCTGGGAGCACCTGCGACGTGTCGCCGACGGGCACCCACTCGGTTGAACCGAGCCGACCGCGGCTCACGATCGCGGTGCCGACCTACAACGGCGCCCGACAGCTGCCGACGACGCTCGCCGCGATCCTCGCCGCCGCCGACTGTATGGAGCCCGGCTCGATCGAGCTGATCGTCCAGGACGATCGGTCGAGCGACGACACGCTCGAGCTCGTCGAGCGCATCGGCGCGGGCCGCTTCTCGGTCGAGGTCAACGCCGAACGCCTCGGTCTCGCGGGCAACTGGAACGCATGCCTCGAGCGGGCGCGTGCCGAGTGGGTCTCGATCATCCATCAGGACGACCCGATCGGCCTCGACCAACCGCTCGAGCATCTCGCCGCCGCAGCCCGCCATCCCGACGCCGGCATGATCGCGAGCGGGGCGACGGTGGTCGATCACCTCGGCGCTCCGATCACGGACGGCTCGATCGAAACGGGCGGACTCGGGCCGGTCGACCGCCGCTTCGAACCCGGCGAAGCGCTCGAGCTCCTCTCGGTCTCGAACCCGATCCGCTGCTCAGGCGTGAGCCTCCGAGTCGACGCGGTTCGTGAGATCGGCGGCTTCGACGCGAGCTACCGCTACGTCGTGGACTGGGACCTCTGGAGGAGACTCGCGGCCCGGCATCCGGTCGTCTGGCTCGCCCGGCCGACGTTCGCGTTTCGCTGGCACGCGGAGAGCGAGACTCATCGCTTCAAGACCGGGTTGTCCGACCTCGACGAGACCGAACGGATGCTGGTCGACCCCGGGCCCGCCGCGAGTCGTCGACTCGCCCGCGCGGCCTTGAATCGGGCCTATACCGCCGCGCGATCCGGGAATCGTTCCCTCGAAGCCCGGGCGCTGGCCCGAGCCTGGCGTCTCTCGCCGCGGGTGGTGCTCGCCTCGCTGTCCGACCCTCGGCTCTGGCTGCGGTTGGCGGCGGGTCGCGGCCGCTGAGAATCGACGCGTGCGAGATCCGTGCGAAGCGAGAGAATGCTGGCCGTGGGCGATCTCGGGCGTTACAATGGGGAGTTTGTCTCGAAGTCGTCTTCAGCCGCCGCCCCTCGTCACTCTCGCAGATGGATCCGATCATGGAGTCGACCAACGCCCCGCCCTGCTCCACGCGTCAAGCCGTGACGAACACGGCGCCGACGATGTTGCCGGTGGTCGAGCCCCTGACGCTCCCGCTCCCGCCCCTTCCCGCGAGCCGTGCGGAGATGGATCGCCGCGGCTGGAAAGAGGTCGACGTCGTTCTGGTCTCGGGCGACGCCTACATCGACCATCCGGCCTTCGCGATGGGGATCCTCGGCCGGATCCTCGAGGCGGCGGGCTTCCGGACCGCGATCCTGAGCCAGCCCGACTGGCGAAGCGCCGATCCCTGGAAGACGTTCGGACGGCCGCGCCTGTTCTTCGGCATCAGCGCCGGGAACATGGACAGCATGATCAACCATTACACGGCCAACAAGAAGGTGCGCAACGACGACGCCTACTCCCCCGGGGGGAGGATCGGGCTGCGTCCGGATCGCGCGACCATGCCCTACTGCCAGCGGGCCCGCGAGGCGTTTCCGGGCGTGCCGGTGATCGCGGGGGGCGTCGAGGCCTCGCTGCGTCGGCTCGCCCACTACGACTACTGGTCCGACACGGTGAAGCGGTCGATCCTGCTCGACAGCAAGGCCGACCTCGTCGTCTTCGGCATGGGCGAGCAGCCGATCGTCGAGATCGCGCGGCGATTGGCCGCGGGCGAGACGGTCCGCGACCTCCGCGACATGCGCGGAGTCGCCTACGCCCTCGGCGCAAAGGAGACGCCGCCCGCCGATGCGATCGAGATCCCGTCGTATGAACAAGTGAAGACCGACAAGACGCTCTTCGCCAAGGCGACGAAGATCATCCACCAGGAGACGAATCCGCTCAACGCCAAGCGGCTCGTGCAGTATCACGACAAGCAGGCCGTCGTGGCGAATCCGCCGAGCCTGCCGATCAGCCAGGACGACATGGATCGCATCTACGGCCTGCCGTACACGCGCCGGCCGCATCCGATGTACGGCCGCGAGTCGATCCCGGCGTTCGAGATGATCAAGGATTCCGTGACGATCATGCGCGGATGCTTCGGCGGCTGCACCTTCTGCTCGATCACGGCGCACCAGGGGCGGATCATCCAGTCGCGCTCGCGCGAGTCGGTGTTGAACGAGTTGGCGACGATGGGTCGCGACCCCGAGTTCTCGGGCGTCGTCTCCGACATCGGCGGGCCGACCGCCAACATGTACCAGATGCGCTGCATGAAGCCCGAGGTCGAGGCGAAGTGCAAGCGACTGTCGTGCGTCCACCCCAAGATCTGCAAACTCCTCGGCACCGACCACGGCCCCCTGATCGAGCTGATGAAGGAGAGCCGCGAGGTGCCCGGGATCCGCAAGGTCCTCGTCGCCTCGGGAATCCGAACCGACCTCGCCCGGCGCTCGCCTGAATATATGAACGAGCTCGCCGCGCACCACGTCGGCGGTCACCTCAAGGTCGCCCCGGAACATACCGATCCCGACGTCCTCCGACGCATGAAGAAGCCCGACGTCGACGACTTCGGACTCTTCGCCGACGAGTTCCGGCGGGCGAGCGAAGAGGCCGGAAAGCCCAAGCAATATCTCGTGCCCTACTTCATCGCGTCGCATCCGGGAAGCGATCTCCATGCGATGATCGACCTGGCGCTCTTCCTGAAGCGGAACGGCTACCGACCCGACCAGGTGCAGGACTTCATCCCCGCGCCGTTCGACATCGCAACCTGCATGTACTATACGGGGATCGACCCGTTCACGGGTGAAGAGGTCTACACCGCGCAACATCTCAAGGATCGCAAGCTCCAGCGAGCGTTGCTCCAGTTCTTCAAGCCGGAGAACTACTTCGAAGTCCGCGACGCCCTGCTCAAGGCGGGACGGGGCGACTTGATCGGCTCGGGGTGCGACTGCCTCATCCCCGCACAGCCGCCCAAGGCGGCGCAGCGGGCTCGAATCGAGAAGGCGAATCGGAGCTTGTCGGAGGGTCGCTTCGTGCATTCGATCGATCGCGGCAAGGAACCCGGCTCGACCGACAAGCGCCCCGCTCCCGCTCCCGCTCCGCCGCCTCGAGCGGGCTATCGCCCCGACCGCAAGACGGCGAAGCGTCGTCCGCGTTGAGACATCCAGGAAATCGTTGACCGAAGCATGAAACCGAAGCCGCCGAAACGTCCGAATCCTCTGGGCTTCTCGCTCCCGCCGCGCCGGGTGCCGGGCGAGCCCCGCAGCGCACGCCCCAAGCCCCCGCCGGTCACGCTCGACCTCGGCCCCGACGACGAAGACGACGAAGATTTCTTCGAAGAAGCGGCCCCCGCGCCTCCGAAACGCCGCAGTCCGAAGATCGCCAAACCGAAGTCGGCTCCGCCGCCTCGATCGGACCAGGGTCGACGTCGTCCCGGTCCCGTGAAGCCGCCCGGTCGCGATTCGAAGCGAGTCGCGCCCGCCGGTCCCGCTCGCCCCGGCCCCGGCCGGCCGGCGATCGGTCCGAAGCTCGAGCGCGCGGCGAAGGACGCCGGGATGCGTCCGATCGGTCCGCCGCCGGCGGGCCTCGCCCCCCGAACGCCGCGGCCCGAAGTGCTCCACGTCGCCGACCTCGAACTCCTGGCCCGATCGACGACCGAGATCGCCGAGACCGTGGAGCGTGCGGTCTTCCGCGAGCGGAAGCGCGCCGATCGCGCGATCGCCTCTGCGCTCGCGGATCGTCGCGACCTGGCTCAGGCCGACCATCGATTCATCAATCAAGCGGTAATGGCGCTCTTTCGTTGGCACGGGTGGGTCGAGACGCTCCACCTGCCGCGACTCGAAGAGCGGCTCCTGCTGTCGTGGATGCTCGATGCGAAGTCGATCCATCCCGTTTGCCGGACCTGGGCGCGGCGGCTCGATCTCGATCCCGGGCGGCTCACCGCTCTCGGCGGCGCGCCGAATTGGACCGCGCGGGGCGAAGGCTGGAAGCGGCTCAACGGCGGCGCCCCCGTCAATGCCGACCCTTGGCGGCTCTTCCCGCAGTGGTTTCGCGAGCACCTGCCGCTCCCGCCCGGCGGCGCGTCGTCCAAGATGAAGTGGCTCGAGCTCTTGAATGCGTTGCAGGGGCCGCAGCCGCTCTGGGTCCGCGCCCAGGGGCGCGAGTCGCGCTTGATCTGGATCGAACTCAACGAAGCCGGGATCAAGCCCTGGGTCCATCGGACCCTGGTCGAATCGGCCAAACTCGAACGCGACTCCGACGTACACCGTCTCCCCCCCTTTCAGCGGGGTGAGCTGGAGATCCAGGATCTCTCGTCGCAAATCGTCGGGCTCGTCTGCGACCCCGACCCGGGCGAGCGCTGGTGGGACGTCTGCGCGGGCGCGGGCGGCAAGGCGCTGCACCTCGCGGGGTTGATGAAGGGCAAGGGGCTCGTCGTGGCGTCGGACGTCCACGAGAAGAGGCTCGCCGAAGCGGTTCGACGCGCCCGCCGCAGCCCCTTCCGCAACCTCACGACGCGGCCTTGGGACGGCAAGCACGTCGTCGGCAAGGCGGGACGCTACGACGGCGTGCTCGTCGACGCCCCCTGCTCCGCGATCGGAACCTGGAGGCGCAACCCCGACGCCCGCTGGTTGCTCGAGCGCGACGCGATCCCCCGGCTCGCCGCGACTCAGCTCCAGATTCTCCAAACCGCCGCGGCGGGCGTTCGACCCGGCGGAATCCTCGTCTACTCGGTCTGTACCTTGACCCCGATGGAGACGAAGCAGGTCGTCGCTTCGTTTCTGGCGGCTCGGCCCGAGTTCCGCCTCGATCCCTTCCGCGACCCGCTCCGAGGGACCGACACCGACGGAACGATGCAGATCTGGCCGCAAGACGCCGATTCCGACGCGATGTTCATCGCCCGGATGATCCGAAAGAGCGCTCCCAAGCCCGCAACCGAGCCGAATTGAGTCGCTCACCTCGAGATCGCGAAGGAAAATCGGGTCGGCGGCAACGAGATCGGCGTGATGAGTACCATCGACGCGACCTCCGAACCCGAGCCGCCGGCTCCGCCGACCGACTGGTCGACGGCGACCCGACTCCACGAGCGCTGGCTGCGCACGGTGATCCGCGCGCGGCTGGGGGAGCGTCAGGCGATCGACGAGGTGATGCAGGAGGTTCATCTCGCCGCCGTCCTGCAGCGGACCCCATTGCAGGAGGTTCGCGAGATCGGCGCGTGGCTCTACCGCCTCGCGCTGCGGCAGACCTTGCTCTATCGCCGTCGCCAGGGGCGGCGGGCTCGACTCGTGGGTCGCTACGCCGCTCGGCTCGAGGCGGGTGAGCCGGGCGAGAGCGAACCGATTGCATTCCTCCTCGCCGAGGAACGCGCAGCGCTCGTTCGGCGAGCGATCGAGGAATTGCCCGCGAAGGATGCGGAGATCTTGTTGTTGAAATATACCGAAGGATGGAGCTACCAGGATCTCGCCCGACGGCTCGGACTCTCCGAGGGGGCTGTCGAGTCGCGGTTGCACCGCGCCCGCACGCGCCTCCGGTGCCGCTTGTCCGAGATGCAGTCGTCCGATTGACCGATCCGCAGCCGAGTCGCGTTGGGAGTTGCCGGAGACCGCAATCATGATCACATTCGATGGACGCGCACTCGACCGCTTGGTCGATGATGAATTGTCGGACTCGGATCGCCGGGAATTGTTGAGGATCGCGGGATCGACTCCGGACGGCTGGAAACGAGTCGCCTTGGCGTTTCTCGAGGACCAAGCGTTCCGCAAGGCGCTGGGGAATTCCGCGGAGATGCCGACGGATTGCCTCCCGCTTCCGAAATCGAGCGACTCGGGCGGCCGTAGCCGACGGATCTCGCGTTTCGCGCTCGCGGCGGTGCTCGTCCCCTTGGCGTTCGCGCTCGGATTCGCCGGCGGAGCCGCGCGCCGGGCGAGCGAGCCGACGGGCGATTCGCCGCCTCGAGCCGTGGGACCCGTCGCCCAGGTCGAGGCCGAACCCGAGCCGATCCGAACGGTCGGCTCGATCGAGTTCACGACCGCCGAGAGCGGGGAACTCCCCGTGGGCTCGATTCCCCTCATGGCCGGCGCGACGATCGATCGCGACTGGCTCGAAGGCCGCGGCGATGCCGTGCCCGAGTCGATCCGAGTTCGACTCGAACGCGAAGGATATCGAGTCCGAGAGCAACGTTCCCTCATGTCGCTGGATCTGGATGACGGCCGCCGCGCGGTCGTCCCGGTCGACAACGTCCGCGTGGATTACGTGGGGACGCCGATTTACTGATCCGAGGAAGAGGAGATCGTCGATGTCGATCCTGAAGTTGCATGCGGTAGGAGTGCTTGCGGCGGGGATGCTCGCTCCCGCGGCCTGGAGCCAAGACGACGAGCCGAAGCCGAAGGACGTCGTGATCGGGCAACGACTCGATCGCGTGCCGATCACGACGATGCTTCCGTCGCATCTCCGTCTCGCCGTCGATCCTCGGATCGCCGCGACCACGGAAGCTCACGAGCGGCTCGGCGCGAGTTGCAAGCAATGTCACGCCGCGACGTTCCGGTTCGAGCCGGCAAACCCGGTTCTCGCGTTCAACCGCCAAGGGGATCTCTTCATCGGCCACGGGGATCTCGGTCTCCAGGTCGCGCCGGTCGACGCCGCAGCGCGGGCTCAACTCGGCATCGCGGAGAAGGAAGGGGTCGTCGTCGTGGCGCCCGGCTCGAACGACGGGATGAAGCTCGAGACTCACGACATCATCCTGAAGGTCGACGGCAAGGCGGTCGCGAGCAAGGAGGAGCTCCACGAAGCTCTCTCCAACGAGGGGAAGGACCCCAAGACGATCGTCGTCCTGCGCGGCGGGAAGAAGCTCGAGTTGAAGGTCGAGTCGGCTGGACAGAAACACGAGGCCGGATGGCTCGAGGCCAAGGTCGCCGAGCAGTCGCCGCTCTGGATCGGCGTTTCGCTGGGGACGCTCGAGCCGGCGCTGCGATCGCAGCTCGGTTTGAAGGAAGGCGAGGGCGTCGTCGCGACCTCGGTGGTCGAGAAGAGCCCGGCGGCCAAGGCCGGCCTGAAGGCGAACGACATCCTCCTGGCGATCGCCGCGGACGCGCTGGGTGAGCCCGACCAGTTGATCGCGGCGGTTCAGGCGAGCAAGGGTGAGCCGGTCGAGTTGAAGGTGCTTCGCGCCGGCAAGCCGATGAGTCTGAAGGTGAAGCCCGAGAAGCGCCCCGCCGACGTGGCACAACGCGTGCCCGGTATGCCGGCCGGTCCGAACCCGACCTTGCTCCTCGAGGCGCTCCGCGCGCAGCCGGGCGTGGTTCTGCCGTCGCCCGAAGGCCTGCGATACCGAGTCGAGGGCTTGCCGCCGAGCTTCAGGTACCAACCCGCGCCCGCCGTCCCTACCAACGAGGGCAAAGGGCTCGATGAACGTCTCGATCGACTCGAGAAGCAGCTCGACGCCCTGACCAAGTCGATCGACGGAATCGCCGCCGAGAAGAAGAAGTCGGGCGGTCGTTGAGTCGACATCGCCGACACCTCCGCGCGATGGATCTCTCCTTCGCGCGGAGGCTCGAGGGCGTGCTCAGGCTCGTTCGTAGGCACGCAGGGGCCGATGAGAGCCGTCGGTCGCACAGGTGGTCGCGGCGTCGGTCTCGACGCCGTCGATCTCGTAGAGACGTTCGCCGGTGACCGTGGGGTAGCGACCGGTCACGCAGGCGCGGCAGAGATGGTCCGGGGCGAGACCGACCGATCGCGCCAGGGCTTCCACCGGCAGATACCTCAGGCTGTCGGCGCCGAGTTCGCGGGCCATGACTCGCTGGGCCTCGTCGGAGACGCCGCCGTCGGGAAGATCGGAGAATCGAGGCGCGAACAACTCGTCGCGCGTCGACATGTCGATGCCGTAATAACAAGGCGCGATGATCGGCGGGCAGGCGACTCGAAGATGGATCTCGCGGGCGCCTCCGCGGTCGCGAATCTCATGGACGAGCGCCCGCATCGTCGTCGAGCGGACGATGCTGTCCTCGACGAGCAGCACTCGCTTGCCCTGGAGGACCTCGCGGAGCGGCGTGTACTTGAGCTTGGCCTTGGAGACGCGGTCGGCCGTGCCTTCGATGAAGGTGCGTCCGACGTAGCGGTTCCGCATCAGCCCTTCAACCGACGGAAGCCCGAGTTCGTAGGCCATGGCGTCGGCCGCGGCCTTGGCGGTGTCGGGTACGGGGACGACGATCGTTCCCGCATCGGTCGGCACGTCCTCGAGCCGAGCCAGCTCTCTCCCGAGCGCCGCGCGGCTGAGATAGACCGAGCGGTCGTCGAGCGTGCTCGCCACGTTCGCGAAGTAGATCCACTCGAAGAAGCAGTGAGCGGGCTTGGCGGGTTCGGCGAACCGTTCGTGACGAATCCCCTGGGGACCGACGACCATGAGCGTGCCCGGATCGAGCGAACGGATCCCGGTGAACCCGAGATTCGCGAGCGGCACGCTCTCGGACGCCGCAGCGAAGAGCGGCCCGTCCTCGGCGATGCAGAGCGGGCGGAAGCCGAGCGGATCGCGAGCCACGACGAGTTCGCCGTCGGCTGTGAGCAACACGATGTTGTACGCGCCGTCGAGGCGTTCCGCGAGCCTGCCGAACACCCGCACCCAGTCGGTCTTGGCCGACTGATCCTGGAGCTCGTAGCTCAGGAAGTGCATCAAGATCTCGGTATCGGTATCGCGCTTGAGATGGTAGTCGCCTTGCTCGAGGAGTTCGCGCTTGAGTTCGGGATAGTTGGCGATCTGGCCGTTGAAGGCGAAGGCGAACCACTTCGCCTTGCGTCCGTGTTCGCGTTCGAACGGCTGAGCGTAGCTCTTGTCGTCGCGCCCGCAGGTGGCGTAGCGGACGTGGCCGATCGCGGCGGGCCCGTCCTGCTCGGCCATGATCGTATCGAACTTGCTCTTGCGATTGAGCCGGAAGGCCTCGGCGACCGTCCCGAGTTCCTTGTGGGTGCGGAGCAAGGCGTCGCGCGCCGGGTTGTAGCTGGTCATTCCCGCGGCGAGTTGTCCTCGATTCTGCATGTCGAGCAGCATGCGGGGGACGAGGCGCGAGGTGCTGTTGCGATTCCCGCGGGTGGGAACGAGCGACGAGACGGGACGGGTATCGTCGTGGCGATGATAAACGGCCGCCACGCCGCACTCGTGTTGCAATTCACCCATGAGGAAGATCAACCCCAGGTTCGAAGGCTGGCCGGTTTCGGACGGTCGATTCGAGTTCGAGGTGAGACACGAGCAGCGCGGAGACGACCGAGTTCGGCTAGGCCGATCCGGACGCGTGATTATAATGACCCGGGGTTGTGCGGACAATCTTCATAAAGGGTGGGCGTCGCGTTTCGTCGCGATGCGCTTGCCCGAGTCGGTCCGGAAAGGGCGAGCCTCGATGGCAGTCGACTTGGTGCGATCCGAGTTGGTGCACTCGGCCAGGACGTGGGTGGTCAAGGTCGGCACGAGCGTGCTCGCGGGAGACGACGGACGGCTCGACCCCGAACGAATCGACCACCTCGCGGAGCAGATCTCGACCGTCGTCGCCACCGGTCGTCGCGTCGCCCTGGTGAGCTCGGGGGCCGTCGGAGCCGGAATCGGCCAGCTCGGACTCGGCCGACGCCCCGACAATCTCCCCCAACTCCAAGCAGCCGCGGCAGTCGGCCAGGCCTACCTGATTCGCGCCTACGACGAAGGCTTCCGCCGCCACGGTCGACACGCGGCGCAGCTCCTCCTGACTCACGAGGACTTCGACCATCGCCCGCGTTACTTGAACATGCGCAACACCCTGAACGCGCTCTTCGAGTTCGACTCGGTCCCGGTCATCAACGAGAACGACACGATCAGCGTCGACGAGATCAAGTTCGGCGACAACGACAAGCTCGCCGCGATGGTGACGAACCTCCTCCGCGCCGAGCTGCTCGTGATCCTCAGCGTCGTCGACGGGCTCTGCCGAATCGACCCGGGCTCGTCGGGTTTCGGCGAAGTGATCCCGCTCGTTCCCAATCTCGACGAGCAGACCTTGGGACTCGCCGGCGCGAGCAAGAGCAGTCTGGGCACCGGCGGCATGCGAAGCAAGCTCGAAGCCGCCGGGCTCGTCACACGCGCGGGCGGCTCGGTCATCATCGCCTCGGGCAAGCGCCCCGCCCCGCTCAGCCGAATCCTCGCCGGCGAGCAGGTCGGCACCCTCTTCCTCGCCACCGGAGCCACGCAGGCCGCGCGGAAACGCTGGATCGGTTCCACCGCGCGTCCCCGGGGCCATTTCGTCGTCGATGCCGGTGCCCGCAAGGCGCTCGAGACCGGCCTCAAGAGCCTGCTCGCCATCGGAGTCGTCGAGATCGTGGGCGACTTCGACCGCGGCGACGTCGTCGGCATCCGCGACCCGCTCGGGATCGAGTTCGCACGCGGATTGACCAACTACGGCACCAGCGAAGCCCTCATGATCCGAGGACTCCGCAGCGATCAGGCTCGGCAACGCCTCGGAAACGACCTCTACGACGAGATCATCCACAAAGACAATCTCGTGATCACTTCCTGATCATCGGCATCAAGGCATCGGCAGGTCGTTGAACTCGAATTCGACCTCGGTCGAGCGGGCGTTGGTCTGGTAGCGTCGAATCGACGCGGGCGCTCCGGCGTCGCGCATCGGCAGAGTCACCACCGACATCCGCGACTCGTTGCCCACGGAGGTCGTGCCCGCGAGGAACCAGGGGATGATCCGTCCTCGTGCATCGAGGATCTCGAGCCGGAACGACTCGTCGACGTCGTTGGAACCGACTTCGGTCGGCTCGCCCCTGCGGGTTTCGTTGGGCTCGAAGAGCGTGAGATCGATGCGATACTGCGTCGTCTCCGGCAGCGGTTGGAAGCCGTCCACCGTGAGCCGGGTTCCGCCCTTCGCGACCCTTCGACCGACCCCGTCCGCGAGCGCCGCCTCGAGCGGGTCGGACTTCCGGCTCCAGACGCTGACCGGCACGCGACCCCGCAACCGCGCGATCTTGCGACCCGGCTCGACGGGACGGGAGAGGTCGACTTGGAATCGCAGCGAATTCGATGCGTTGAGTTCGAGCAACGGCGCCGACTCGATCGTGGCCCCCGGTCGCGCTCCGAGCAGGAGGCTCTGACCTCGGTCGTCGCGAGCCTCGACGATCGAGGCCCCGCCGTTCTGGGCGAGGATCATCCGCGGCTCGGCGGCGAGCACGAAACGGATCGAGAACTGGCGATTCTCGGCCGGGAACGCCGGCTCCGCCTCCGGAGCATCTCGTCCGATGCGGATCGGATCCGCAGCGGCCGCACCGGGGATTCGACTCTCGTAGTTCAGCTCATGCTGATACGTCAGCCCGAGGACGCGGGTGCGAAACGGTCCGCGGATCGACGTCGGCGCGGAGGGCCCGCGCGATCGCTCGAACAGCACGACGCGGTCCTCCGATGATCCGGCGACCTCCGCCGGCGCCGTCGCCGAATCGAGTTCCGCTGCATGGCCGAGCCGCGCGATCGCCTCCCAGAACGGGATCGGGCCGTCTGTCGTCAGGTCGATCGCTCGGCCTGCGGAACCGGAAGACTCCGGGTCGAGAACCACCTTCAGCCCGGTCCGTTCGGAGATTCGAGCGGCGACCTCGCCCACGCGCACGCCTCGAAGATCCAGCTCGACGAGCGTCGGCTCGACGAGCAGGTCGCCTTCGATCCGCTCGAGCAGGCGCTCCGCCCGCGTGCGAATCTCCAGGTCGCTCGAATCCTCCCCACGCCTCAGCGCGGGGATCGCCGAGCGACCGCGTGCGAGGAGTTCTCCCGAGGCCGCCTCGCGATCGGCGTAACGCGGCGAGCCGAGTCTCGCGACCAGGTCGTCGGTCGTGGGAGATCCCCCGAGAAGTGCCGCCCAGAGCAAGACCCCGCCCGTACGCATGAACGTTTCCTTGGAACGACGCGGAGACTCGACCGGGAGAGCGACACCACCGCGATCGATGCGGGCTCTCCTTCCTCATCATATCCGA
The DNA here is from genome assembly GCA_033763215.1 of Isosphaeraceae bacterium. GTDB lineage: Bacteria > Planctomycetota > Planctomycetia > Isosphaerales > Isosphaeraceae > JANRKW01. The sequence continues at coordinate 76,233 of JANRKW010000018.1, forward strand.
TAGAATCCACCCCCGATCCTCTCGAAACCGGTTTTTTTCGGAAGCTCGACCTCCGACATCCAACCGCGCGACATCCCGCGTGATACCATGTGGCTTCGAGTCGACGGTGGTCCTTCGGGCCGTTCAGAGGGAGCGGAGTCGTCCGTGTCGAGCCGAATCCTCCATGCACGCGTGTCGGACGAATCGGGGGTCGCCGCGATCTCGCTCGCGTTGCGCGAGTGGGAACCCGCCCTCGACCTCTACGCGTCGATCGAGAATCCGTTCGTGTTCGAGCCCGACGGCACGCTCTACGCGTTCGTTCTCTCGAAGGCTCGGACGCGGTTTCGACACCACGAGAAGGTCGTCGCGCCGGGTGACCTGCTCGTGATTCCGCAGTCGATCACGCTCGAAGCCGACCCCGCGATCGACCTCGTCTGCATTCGTCACGACGGCGTTCCTCCCTACCATTTCCGCGAGCGATTCATCCAAGGCGTCGGTTTCGAACATCTCAGCGCGTCGTCCCGCGACGCCGTCGAGGAACGGATCGCCGAATCCGACCGTCGCTATCGACTCTCCGTCGCGCATGTCGCCGCCGCATCTCGCCCGACTCCGATCGCGACCTCGCCGTTCGCTCTTCGGCTCGTGGTCGGAATCGAAGGGAGCATCGAAGTCGCGGCCGTCGACCCGGAGCGGCCGTCGATCCGCGATCCCCTCGTGATCGATTCTCCCTCGCTCGCGCTCGTCCCCGCCGGAATCGATTTCGAGATCTCGGGTTCGGGCACGGCCTTCATCGTCGGAGTGCTCCCCGAGACCGTTCACGATGCCTTGCGCGACCGCGCGGCGCTCGAACGAGGTCCCGAATGGAGCCCGGAACCGACGCCTCGTTCCCATCCCCCCGGCTGACGACTCGCGGGCACGCCCCGCCCACCATTCCTTCCGTCCGACCGTTCTCCCGCGAACGATCGTCGGAATCGCCGCGACTCCACGGTGTCACGAGGGACGACCGTCCTCTATAATGTGGAATGGTGAGCCTCTACGCGATCCCGACTCTCGTTCCTGAAAGGACGTGACCCATGTCGTGGACCGGATCTGTCGGATTCGATCGTCGCTGGTTCGGGATCGCACTCTTCGTCGTCGTGCTCGCGTCGACATCCTCGGCCTTCGGGCAGTCGACCTTCGACCCCTACAACCCGAGCACCGGGCAGTATCAGGAATTCGTGACCCCGGTCTATCCCTCGAACCTGGCCCTTCCGGGTCAGGCTCGGCAATATTACGAGTTGAATCGCCAGTCGGCCGTCGGCAACAAGGTTTCCGCCGCGAGTGCGTTCGAGCGCTTTCTCAATGACGGTCTCGAAGACCGATTCTCAGCCGCGACGAGCTCGCTCAACGACTTCACTCGTCCGCGGGGAGTCGCCGGAACGCCTTACTATGCCGCGAGTCGTTCGCTCGACCGCGGTGCCGGGGGGATGAGCGAGGCTGATCGCGCCTTCTTTGCGGTCCGCCGCGAACGCGAACGGCGATACTTCGAGGCGATCCGAGAAAAGGACCCGACGAAGCGGGCCCGCCTCCTCCGCCGAGTCAACGAGCCGATCGACCCGAAGGACATCGTCGCGGACGCCTCGAGCGGTTCCGAGCCGTCGAGCACCGCGACGAGCGACCGGAACCCGAACGCCTCAGGCTCGGGCATCCGGATCGCACGCAACCGTGAACCGAATCGACCCGCCTCGCGCGAGACCGCAGCACTCGGCGCTCCCCCCGAGCGCCCGCTCGGCCGCGCTCCGCTCCGCATGCCCTACGCCGGAGAGCCGCTCGATCCGCCCGCCGCCCCCATGCCCCCCGCACGCGGCGTCGAGACGGCCGTCGACCCCTCGACGACCTCGCCGGCCGCGATTACGCCGGCTCCGCCCTCTCGATCGAGCGATCGATCCAACGGTCCCATTCCCCCGGCGCGTCGCAGACTGAGCAGCGGTCCCGATCGTCGGCCGCTCCTCCCTTCCGAACGCGTCGACTCCGGTCGCGGCGAGCCCGCCGGCAACCCGCGCTGAGTTCGCGCCGCCGCACGGACGAGCCCTCGAACCAACGGGCGAGTCGATCGTCGCGTACCATTGCCCGAGGCCGCGGGCACATTCTCGAGGCCTCGGGAATCCGCCGATCTCGCGCTGCGGCGGGTCGGGACGGTGCCCTCTTGCGGATGAGACGATCTTGCGTATGATCGTTGCGTCGCGGTCGAGAATCGCCGGTCATTCACCGGCTTTTTTTGGATTCGACTTTGTGAAACCGTTCACGATGTGACGGTTTCCGGGTATCTCCGACGGAAGTCATTCCTCGAGGCGGAGCCGTCGGCTCCGACATCGATGGGCGCGGAATTCACGCCGATCTTCCTGTTCATCCTCGTCGCGATCATGGTCGCCGTCGGGATGCTCGCGACGTCCTTCCTCGGCCCGAGGAAGACCACGAAGATCAAGCAGATGCCCTACGAGTCGGGCATGGACCCGATCGGCGACGCACGCCAACGGTTCGATGTCCGCTACTATCTGGTCGCCATCGTCTTCCTTCTGTTCGACGTCGAACTGCTGTTCCTGTATCCCTGGGCCGTCAGCCAGTGGTCGGTGAAGTCGGTCGTGGGCGCCCCGCTCGATCCGTCGACCGTCGGCGGCGCGGGCTCGATCGTCGCCGGAGTCGAAACCGCGGTGGTCGCCTCGACCGTGGGAATTCCGCCCGAATTCCGAGCGCTCGTCTTCGGCGAGATCGTGATCTTCATCATCGTTCTCGCCGCGGCGTTCGCCTACGCGTGGAAGAAAGGGGTGTTCGAATGGCGCTAGGAACATCGGACGGTTCGGCCGGCACCGGAACCGACTCGGGAGTGCCGTCGACCTCGGGTTCGATCTCCGCTCCCGCCGTCGTGGTCAAGCCCGGCGTCGAGGTGCCCGAGAACACGATCCTCACCACCCTCGATGCGGTCGTGAACTGGTGCCGCAAGAACAGCCTCTGGCCGATGCCCTTCGCGACCGCCTGCTGCGGAATCGAACTCATGGCCGTGGGCGCCAGCCGCTTCGACATCGCCCGCTTCGGCGCCGAGGTGATGCGGTTCAGCCCGCGTCAGTGCGACCTGATGATCGTCGCGGGCCGCGTCGCCATGAAGATGCTTCCGGTCCTCCAGCGGATCTGGCTGCAGATGCCCGAACCGAAATGGGCGATCAGCATGGGGGCCTGTGCGTCGACCGGCGGGATCTTCGACACCTACGCCGTCGTCCAAGGGGTCGACCGCTTCATCCCGATCGACGTCTACATCCCGGGCTGCCCGCCGCGCCCCGAACAGATCCTTCGCGCCGTGATGGATCTTCAGGAAAAGGTCCAGAAGGGCGGCAGCTTCGCCGGAGCCGACGGCCTTCCCGAACTGCTCGAGAACGAGAAGCGACTCGTCGAGAAGCGTTCGGTCGCCCCCGGACTGACGATCCTCGGCGAACGAGGCGACGAAGATCGCTTCGGATATCGCCTCCCCGGCGGCCCCGCGCTCCTGGGCCGCGACGAACTCAAGTGATGCCGGAACGCGTTTCTCCGCCAGACCGTCGTCGAGGACCTTGCTCGTGACCGCCTCCGCCGCCGCCGATCCTCATGCGTCCACGCTTCGCCGGCTCGCCGAGGTCTTCGGTGACGGCGTGTTCACGACCTCGCGCCACCTCGACAACTTGCGGCTGCACGTTCACCCCGGTCGCCTGATCGACCTGCTCCGCGAACTCCGCGATCATTGCGGATTTCAGATGCTCTCGGAGCTCGGCGCCGTCGATTTTCTCGGCTACCCCGACCGGAGCGAGTCGCGTCCGCGCTTCGAAGTCCACTACGTCCTCCTCGACCTGACGACCTCCGAGCGTGTGATCGTCAAGGTCGGAGTCGACGACCCGTCCCCCACGCTGCCCACGGCCACCAAGCTCTGGGCGGGCGCGGGTTGGATGGAACGCGAGGTCTTCGACATGTACGGGATCACCTTCGTCGGTCACGAAGACCTTCGCCGGATCCTGATGCCCGACGAGTTCACGGCCTTCCCGCTTCGCAAGGATTACCCTCTTCGCGGACGCGGCGAGCGGCACAACTTCCCGAAGTTGACGCGCAACGAGTCGTGAGTCGACCGCTCGACCGAGATGTGCCGCGTCGCCTCCGTGAGTCCTCCGAACTTCGCCCGCTCTTCCAGGTGCTCCTCCATGCCGGCCAATCTGCTCGATGAACCCGATCTTGAGGAAGGGTCCCAGAAACAGGCGCATTGGACCCTGAATTTCGGGCCGCAACATCCCGCGACTCACACCACGCTCCGTCTCGTGCTGGAACTCGACGGCGAGCGGATCGTGAAGGCGACGCCGCACATCGGCTATCTCCACTCGGGATTCGAGAAGCTGGGCGAACACCTCAACTTCAACCAGTACGTCACGATCGTCGACCGCAAGAACTACATCAGCCCGCCGATGAACGAGGTGGCCTGGCATCACGCGGTCGAGAAATTGCTCGGCATCGAGCTCACCCCGCGCTGCAAGTACATCCGCGTCATCATCGGGGAGCTCGCTCGGCTCAGCGATCACCTGCTCTGCACCGGCGCGGCCGCTCTCGACCTGGGCGCCTTCACGGCGTTCCTCTTCGCCTTCAACCAGCGGGAATTGATCTACGACGTCTATGAGGAGATGTCGGGATACCGATTCCATCCCGGCTACACCCGGGTCGGCGGCGTGCTCCACGACTTCGACGACCGCGTGATCGGGCGGATTCGCAAGTTGTTGGCGACGCTGCCCAAGGCGATCGCCGACATGGAGAAGCTGCTCTTCCGCAACCGGATCTTCCTCGACCGGATGCGCGGGGTCGGAGTGCTCACCAAGGAAGATGCGATCTCGTTCTCGTGCACCGGTCCCCTGGCTCGCGCCAGCGGCGTGACCTACGACCTCCGCAAGGACGAGCCCTACCTCGCCTATCCCGACTTCGACTTCTCCGTCCCTTACGCCGTCGAGGGCGATTGCTACGCCCGCTTCCAGGTCCGCATGGAGGAGATGAATCAGAGTCTCTCGATCATCGAGCAGGCTCTGACGAAGCTCCCCGGCGGTCCCGTGAACGTGCCGATCGCCGAGAAGTTCCCGCTGCCCGACAAGGGGACGACCTACAACTCGATGGAAGGCCTGATCCAGCACTTCGAGCTGATCATGCCCAACCGCGGCTTCGAGACCCCGAAGAACGAGATCTACTCGGCGATCGAGAGCCCGAACGGCGAGCTGGGGTACTACCTCGTGACCGACGGCTCGATGGTCGCCTGGCGGACCCGGACCCGCCCCCCTTCGTTCATCCACTTCCAGGTCTTCCCCCACATCATCCGCGACCACCTGATCGCCGACATCGTCGCGGTCCTGGGGAGCCTGAACATCATCGCCGCCGAGTTGGATCGCTGACGCCCGACCGACCGAGCACCGACCCGCGAAGGACCCGAACGATGGCCGCCGATCTCACGACCGCGCCGATGCTCTCCGAACCGATTCGAGAGAAGATCCGCGCGTACATCCCTCGCTATCCGAGCAAACGGGCCGTGACCCTCCCGGCGCTGCACATCGTCCACGAACACTTCCGGTGCGTGCCGTTCCAGGCCATGGCGGAGATCGCCGAGATCCTCGAGATCACGCCCGCCGAGGTTCACGACACGATGAGCTTCTACGGCTTCTTCCCGCAGGCTCCGATCGGCGAGAAGCGGCTCTGGATCTGCCGGTCGATCTCGTGCATGCTCAACGGCGGCGAGGGAATGCTGGCGCACGCCTGCTCGAAGCTCGGCATCGGCTCGGGCGAGACGACGGGCGACGGCAAGCTCACCGTCGAATTCGCCGAATGCCTCGGCATCTGCGACTACGCACCCGCCGCGCTCAGCGACGACGGGCGGATCTTCGGACCGCTCGACGAGAATTCGACCAATGCCATGATCGACGAACTCACGCGCTGATCCCCCGATTCCGCGCCGAGATGCGAGTGATCGCCTCGCTCCCCGACCTCCGTCCTCCGACTCGAACCCGCTCGCCCTCCGCCTCATCCCTTGGTGGGAGTCTCCGACCGTGGCCGACTTCGAACCCGTTCTCAGCCGCAATTGGAACGTACCCGACAGCCACACGCTGCGGGTCTACGAGTCGCGGGGCGGCTATCAGGCTTGGAAGAAGGCGCTCGGTTCGATGGACCCGGACTCCGTGGTCCAACTGGTCAAGGACTCCGAGCTCCGCGGCCGCGGCGGCGCGGGGTTCCCGTGCGGCTTGAAGTGGAGTTTCCTTCCGAAGGATCGGATGAGACGTTCATGTGCATCAACGCCGACGAGTCGGAGCCCGCGACGTTCAACAATCGGATCCTGATGGAGCGCGATCCTCATCAGTTGATCGAAGGGATCGCGATCGGCTGCTTCGCGACCAAGGCGGCGATCGCCTACCTCTACGTGCGATTCGAGTACATCCACGCCTACCGCGTCCTGGAGGCGGCGATCGCCGAGGCCCGCGCGGCGGGGCATCTGGGCAAGAACATCCACGGCTCGGGCTTCGACCTCGAGATCTACGTCCACCGCGGCGCGGGGGCGTACATCTGCGGCGAAGAGACCGGCCTCATCGAGAGCCTCGAGGGCAAGCGGGGTTGGCCTCGGATCAAGCCCCCCTTCCCCGCGATCGAGGGCGCCTTCCGCAAGCCGACGGTCGTCAACAACGTCGAGACGCTCTGCTGCGTCCCCCACATCGTCGAACGGGGCGCCGATTGGTTCAAATCGATGGGCACGCCCAAGAGCTACGGCCCCAAGCTCTACTGCATCTCCGGTCATGTGAACAAGCAAGTGTGCGTCGAGCTCCCGCTCGGGATCACCGCGCGTGAGTTGATCGACGTCCACGGCGGCGGCGTCCGCGGCGGCCGCAAGGCCAAGGCGGTCGTCCCCGGCGGCATCAGCATGGGGATCCTCGCCGAGCACGAACTCGACACCAAGCTCGACTTCGAGGAGATCCGCAAGCCGGGCTGCCTCGGCCTGGGCACCGCTGCGGTCACCGTGATGGACGAGACCACCAGCATGGTCGACTACCTCTACAACACCGCCCGCTTCTTCGCCCACGAGAGCTGCGGTCAGTGCACCCCGTGCCGCGAGGGCACCGCCTGGATCTACAAGACCATGAAGCGCATCAAGGCCGGAGGCGGACGCCTCGAGGACCTCGACGTCATGGGCTCGCTCGCGAACAACATGGGCATCATGCCCGGCACCACCATCTGCGGCCTCGCCGACGGCGCGGCGTGGCCCGTCAAGAACGCCCTCGCCAAGTTCCGGCCCGAGTTCGAGGACTACATCCGGACCCATCAAGACCCTGCGCACGCGATCTCGCCGTTGCAGCAGTCGCTCTTCTTGGGCGTGTCCGCGCCGTCGCCGACCCCGAGCCCCGTCGCCGCCTCGCTCTCGCCCGGCGGCCCGGCCCGCGCACTCGACTCGCACTGAGCCGGGGCGATCCCGCTCCGCAACCGACTCCACCCTCCGTCCGCGGGACGGAGCGTTCGACCTCCGACACCGGCCCCTTGGAAGACCCCTCGCGATGGCGATCATCATCATCAACGGACAGGAATACCCCCTGCCCGACGGCGAGAAGCTCAACGCGATCCAGGCCGCGAAGCGCGTCGGCGTCGACATCCCCTATTACTGTTGGCACCCCGCGCTGTCGGTCGTCGCCAACTGTCGGATGTGCGAGATCGAGACCGGATCGCGCGACCCGAAGACCGGCGAGATCAAGATGGTCCCCAAGCTCGTCCCCGGGTGCCAGACGCCCGCCAAGGACGGCACGGTGATCGTGACCGACAGCGCCAAGGTCAAAGAACATCAGCGAATGATCATGGAGTTGCTCCTGATCAACCACCCGCTCGACTGCCCCGTCTGCGACCAAGCGGGCGAGTGCGGACTCCAAGACTACTCGTACGCCTACGGTCAGGCGAACCATCGGTTCGTCGAGGAGCGCAGCGTCAACCCCCGCAAGGACGTCTCCGACGCCATCCAGCTCAACGCCGACCGCTGCATCATGTGCACGCGCTGCGTGCGCTTCACGCGGGAGATCACGCACACCGGCGAACTCCAAGTGATGCGTCGCGGCAACCACGCCGAGATCGACGTCTTCCCGGGAGTCGAGCTCGACAACCCGCTCGCGGGCAACGTCGTCGACATCTGCCCCGTGGGCGCGCTGCTCGACAAGGACTTCCTCCACCGGCAGCGTGCCTGGTTCCTGCAAAAGCATGATGCGATCTGCACCGGTTGCTCGACGGGGTGCAACATCTCGGCCGAGGAGAATCGCGGCCAGATCTGGCGCTTCAAGCCCCGGCACAACCCGCACGTCAACGACTATTGGATCTGCGACGAAGGCCGCATGAGCTACAAGGCGGCGAACGATCCGCACCTCCTCTCCGCCTGCTACGCCCGCGTGACCGCGGGGCTCGAGCCCGTCGAGGTCGACCGCGCCCTCAACGGCCTGCGGCTCTCGCTCGACCAAGTGGTGAAGGAGAAGGGCCGGATCGTCGGAGTGCTCTCGCCCTTCCTCACGGTCGAGGAAGCCTACGCCCTCTCGAGCTACCTGAAGTCGGTCGGCCCCGACGTCGTCCTCGCGATGGGACCGATCCCGACCGAGGGCGCCGACTCGACGTTCACGCCCGACATGACGACGGGCCGCTCGGGCGACACCAGCTTCATCGTGCCGCGCCCCTTCACGATCCACGCCGAGAAGGCGCCGAATCGTCGAGGCGTGGAGGAAGTGCTCCGCCACTTCAACGGTCACGTCGTCGATTGGGATTCGATCCTGATGCGGATCGAGAAGGACGAATTCGCCGCGCTCCTGGTCGTCAGCGGATCGCCCAAGCCCTGGATCACCGAGGAGACGGCCGATCGGATTCGCGGACACGTGAAGTTCCTCGCCGTCCAGGACGTTCACGTCACCCCCCTGGCGCAACGAGCCGACGTCGTGATCGCGGGTGCGACCTTCGCCGAGAAGGCCGGGTGCTACGTCAACGCCGACGGCCGGATCCAATACTCCGAAGCCGCTCTCCCGCCTCGCGACGGTTCGCTTCCCGACCTCGACGTCTTCGCGATCCTCGCGAATCGCTCGGGAGGCCCGGTCCGCTCGAGCGAGATCCTCGCCGAGGCGGCCGAGACGATCCCCGTGTTCGCCTCGGTCCGCGGCGGCGTCGTCCCCCCGATGGGAGCACTCCTCGGAACCGAGGCCGTCGCCGCGGCCCCCGCGCACCGCTTCGTCGACTCCTGGACGCTGCACCGCCTCGAGAAGGGATCGGTCTCTTCCGGAGCTCGGCGCTGACAATTCTCGGGACGGCTTGCTAGACTCACTCGCTCACCGCCGGGAACCCGCGAGATCGGGGGCCCGGAATCTCTCGACGAGGAACCGCCTTCATGCTGGTGCTGATCGGCATCCTGGTGAAAATACTCCTGGTGGTCGGCATCACCCAGGGGGCCGTCGCGTACCTGATCCTCGTCGAGCGCAAGATCGCGGCGTGGGCCCAAGATCGCGTCGGGCCGAATCGCGCGGGTCCCTTCGGCTTGCTCCAACCGCTCGCCGACGGCGCGAAGATGCTGCTGAAGGAAGACGTCGTTCCCAAATACGTGACCGTTCCGCTCTACATCCTCGCTCCCGCGGTGGCGATCATCGCGGCGACGATCGGATTCGCGGTCGTGCCGTTCGGACCGGTCGGCGCGGCGGCTCCCGAGCTGTTCGGATACAAGATCGACTTCCAGATCGCACCCTCGGTCGACATCGGGATCCTCTACGTGCTCTCGGTCGGGAGCCTCGGAGTCTACGGCGTCATCCTGGCGGGCTGGTCGTCGAACAACAAGTACTCCTTCCTGGGCGGTCTCCGATCGAGCGCCCAGCTGATCAGCTACGAGATCCCGCTCGGGATGTCGATCCTGGGCATGGTCCTGATCTGCGGCACGCTCGACCTCAATTCGATCGTCGAGTGGCAGGATGCTCATGTCTGGGGCGTCGTCGCGCAGCCGATCGGATTCCTGCTCTTCCTGATCTCGGCGTTCGCGGAGACGAACCGTCTTCCCTTCGACCTGCCCGAGTCGGAGCAGGAACTGGTCGGCGGATTCCATACCGAGTATTCGGCGATGAAGTTCGGGATGTTCTTCTTGGGAGAATATCTCCATGTGATCACGGTGAGCTACATCACCGTGGTCCTCTTCTTCGGCGGTTGGGACATCCCGTTCGTGCTCGACTCGTCGCAGTCGGGCTGGGGGTTCGCACTCTTGAAGACGTTCGTGATGCTCGCGAAGGTGGGCGGGATGATCGTCTTCATCATGTGGGTGCGTTGGACGCTGCCTCGGTTCCGCTACGACACGCTCATGGATCTGGCCTGGAAGTCGCTGATTCCGTTGGCCCTGATCAACCTCCTGGCGACCGCCGGGATCGTGCAGATGATTCGCGGCTGACGCGCAAGCGATCGCCGCCCCTGGTCCCGAACGACGTCCGAGGGAGAGTTCCGCCGTGCGTGCCGACGACCCGAGTCTGAAACGGATGGTCCCGCCGAAGCTGACGACGCTCGAGCGGCTCTACATCCCGCAGATCCTGACGGGCCTCGCCGTGACCGGTCGCCACATCCTGGGAGCGGCGGTCGGCGGCAAGGCGATCACCGTGCAGTATCCCGAGGAGCAGGAGGTCCAGCCGGGCCTCGCGGTGAACCTCCGCGACACCAAGAACTACCGCGGCGTCCACCGACTCAACAAGGACGACCAAGGCCGCGTCAAGTGCGTCGCGTGCATGCTCTGCGCGACGGCCTGCCCGGCGCACTGCATCGACATCGTCGGCGCCACGGCGCCCGACTCCTGGCCCGACCGCGAGAAGTACTGCGAGAGCTTCGTGATCGACGAACTCCGGTGCATCTATTGCGGGATGTGCGAGGAGGCCTGCCCCGTCGAGGCGATCGAATTGACAGGTTTCTATGACTTGACAGGTCTATCCCGCGAGGAGATGATCTTCGACAAGACGAAGCTCCTCTCGGTCTTCGACCTGACCAAGGACGCCGAACCGCTCAAGTACGGACAAGCTCCCGCCGGCGCGGCGTCGACCACGCTCGCACCCGCCGACTCCGCTTCGTGAATCATCGTTCGTCACGCCCGCGCGCCCCGATCACCGACCGAGGACTCGACCGCCCGTGGACACGATCGCCGCAAACGACCTGCTCAAGGCCATCCTGGTCATCGTCTCGGGTGCGATCGGCACGTACCTGCTGCTCCCGCACCGGCTCGGACTCCTGAAGCCGCTCATCGCTCAGCGGATCGGCGCCGGCCTCGTGGCGATCGCCATCCTCGCATTCGCCCTGCTCTGGCGCGCCCCCGGGGAATGGATCGCGGGCGGTTTCTTCTACTTGTTCGCGATCACGGCCCTCGCCGGTGCGATCCTCACGATCACGAGCCGCAGCCCGGTCTACTCGGCACTCTGGTTCGCGTCGGTGATCCTCTCGACCTCGGGACTCTTCCTGCTCTGCGGGGCTCAATTCCTCGCCGCGGGAACCGTCATCGTCTACGCGGGCGCGATCGTCGTGACGTTCCTGTTCGTGATCATGCTCGCACAGATCGAGAAGCAAGCCGTCTACGATCGCTCGGCTCGGAACCCCGCTCGGGCGACCTTCACCTCCTACCTGCTCCTCTGGAGCTTGATCTACGCCCTCTTGGCGATCCAGAGCTCGGCGACGTCCGACGAGCCGCACATCCTCGAGAAGCGCCTGGTTCGAGGCGAACGGATGATCTCCTTCCACGGCCTGCCGGTCGACTCCCGCCAAGGCGCGGTCGCGGTCAAGGCCTATCCCCCGACCGGACGGCTGCCGTCGACCGATGCCCGCTCCGAGCTCGGGCTCCACGTGGCGGGGCTGGGCGGCACGCTCTTCACCGATCATCTCGTCTCGGTCGAGCTCGCCGGATCGCTGCTCTTCGTCGCCCTGGTGGGAGCTCTCGCGATCGCCTCTCCCAAGCCGCCGATCCGTCCCGGCGCCGTCTCGGCGGCAGATCCAGGCACAGCTTGACGTCGACCTCCGCCTCGTGTTCCGGCCCCAGCAGTTCCCAGTCGTCACGATGTTCGCTTCCTCCGAGGCGTGATCCGAAACCCCGAGTGCGTCCATGCCCAACGCCTTCACCTTCGACATGCTGACGAATTATCTGATGATCGGCGCCGCCTTGATGGCGTTGGGGATGCTCGGCTTCCTCACCCGGCGGAATCTGATCGTGATGTTCCTCTGCGCGGAGATGATGCTGCAGGGGACGGCTCTGACGCTCACCGCGTTCGGCCGCTACCACGGGAATTGGACCGGTCAGGTGTTCACGATCGTGATCCTGACCGTCGCCGCGTGCGAGGCGTCGATCGCCTTGGCGTTGATCCTGATCCTCTTCAACCGGAAGTCGTCGCTCGACGTCTCTCTCTGGCAGGAGATTCGCGAAACGGGAACTCCGGCGTACGCCGAGGTCCCGGCCGACGCCGCACCCGCTGATGAAGTGGAAGGCCCCGAGACCTACCCGCACCTGACTCCCGCGGGCTTGGAGCCGGCTCACCCGTCGACCCCGTGGATCGAGCGTCGGGATTGAGCGTCGGGCCGAGCGCTCGTTCGCCGAGCGCTTCCGCATGCGAATCTCAGACATTGAGCCTGCCCGAACCCGACCCAGACCCCGCAAGACGAGTTGACGGAGCTTCGCAGTGAGCACCTTCTTCGTTCAAAACGCCTGGCTGCTGCCCGCCCTTCCGCTGATCGGCGGCCTGACCGCCGCCGTGGGCGGTCGTGCTCTGGGGCGTCATGCTCACATTCCCGTCGTCGCGGGGATCGCCGGGGCGTTCGTGGTCTCGCTCTTCCTGCTCTTCGGCTCGGGCGGCGAGACCCAGCCGATTCCGCTCGAGTGGCTTGAGGTCTCCGGATTGAGCGTCCCGCTCGAGTTCCGCGTCGACGGCCTGACCACGATGATGCTCTCGATGGTGACCTTCGTGGCCACACTCGTCGCCGTGTTCGCCTCGGGATACATGGCGGGCGACCCCGGCTACGCCCGCTTCTTCGCGGTCGTCGGCCTGTTCGTCTTCTCGATGACCGGACTCGTGCTCTCGAGCAACTACTTGTTGACCTACGCCTTCTGGGAGGGCGTCGGCGTTTGCTCCTATCTGCTCATCGGATTCTGGTACGCCAAGCCCTCGGCCGCCGCGGCCGCCAAGAAGGCGTTCCTCGTGAATCGCATCGGCGACTTCGGATTCGCCGTGGCGATCTTCTGGCTCTGGACCGTGTCCGACAACCACGACCTGAGCTACGACGTCGTCCTCGGCGCGGGGACGCTTGGTCGGATGACGCACGCCGACATCGTCGGCATCTCACTGCTGCTCTTCTGGGCCGCGACCGCCAAGAGCGCCCAGATCCCGCTCTACGTCTGGCTGCCCGACGCGATGGAAGGCCCGACCCCCGTGTCGGCCCTGATCCACGCGGCGACGATGGTCACCGCCGGCGTCTACCTCGTGGCGCGGTCGACTCCCCTGATCGTGATGGCTCCCGAAGTCCAGTTGGTCGTCTGCATCGTCGGCTGCGCGACCGCCCTGCTCGCCGGCTTGATCGCCCTCACCCAGACCGACCTCAAGCGCGTGCTCGCCTACTCGACCGTGAGCCAGATCGGTTTCATGTTCATGGCCTTGGGTTCGGGCGTCGGCAAGCTCGCGAGCTTCGCGGTGATCGCCGGCATGTTCCACCTCTTCACGCACGCGTTCTTCAAAGCGCTCCTCTTCCTCGGGTCGGGCTCCGTGATGCACGCGATGGGCCACGTGATCGACATGAGGCGCTTCCGAGGGTTGCGGCATCGGATGCCGATCACCTGCTGGACGTTCGCGGTCGGCGGCCTGGCGCTCTCGGGCGTGGTTCCGCTCGCCGGTTTCTGGTCGAAGGACGAAGTGCTCGTTTCGCTGCACCTCGCCGGCGAGGTCTCGAACGAAGCCAACGGCACGGGCTGGGGAGGCGTCTATCACGCGATCTACTGGGTCGCTGTCTTCACCGCGCTCCTGACCGCCTTCTACACCGGTCGCGCGTTCTTCAAGACCTTCTTCGGGCCCGAGAAACTCCCCAGCGCCGACGATCCCGAGGCCGAGCCGGGCGAACACATCGGCCATGCCGATCACGCCGATGACGGCCACGCCGATCATGAGCACGCCGATCACGGACATGTTCATGCGACCTCCGACGCGGGGCATCACGACTCGCACTTCGGCCACGAGTCGCCGCCGGTCATGACCTACCCGCTGATCGTCCTCGCCGTCTGCTCGGTTCTGGTCGGGCTCGTGTTCGGACCGACGCACCTCTTCATGGGTCACGTCGAGCATACGCCCGGGCTCCACCCGCCCGAGGACTTCCACCACGAGTTCGAGTGGATGACTCCGATCGTCGGATCCCTCGCCGCGCTGATCGGTCTGGTCGCGAGCTGGTTCCTCTACTCCGGCACGAGCACGCTTCCCGACACGCTCTCGAAACGCCTCGGCGCCCTCTACCGGGCCTCGCTCGGCAAGTTCTACGTCGACGAGATCTACGCGGCGATCGTCGTGGGCCCGACGAAGTTCCTCGCCGCGGCGTGCGAGTTCTTCGACGTCGTCGTGGTCGACAATCTCGTTCGACTGGTCGCCTGGATCCCTCGGGCATTCGGGCGCAACGTGCTCGGTCCGATGGAGAACGGCTTGATCCAGTTCTATGCGGCGGTGACGGCGATCGGCATCGCCTCGCTCTTGTTCATTCTTCTCCTCCTGAGCTGATCACGCGTCGATCCGAAGAGACGATGGGCCGGCCGCTCGACGCCGCCGGCTTCGGAGTACCGGGGAACCTCTCATGGCGAGCCTGTTGTTGATCACGGTCCTGCTCCCGCTCGTGGGGGGATTGATCTTGTTCCTCCTGCCGGGACTCGGCATGAAGCAGGCGCGTGTCTTCGCGCTCGGGACCGCCCTGGCGACTCTCGCTCTCTCGGTGATCCTCCTCTTCGCATTCCAGCGCAACATCCTGACCCCGCAGTTCGCCTTCGGCCCGCCCGAGGGCCCCTACGGCGTGACCTGGATGGAGCGGCTGGGCATTCGGTTCGCGCTGGGGCTCGACGGGATCTCGATCTGGCTCGTCGCGTTGACCTCGCTCCTGATGATCACCGCGATCTTCTCGTCGTGGGAGTCGATCACCGAGCGGGCCGCGACGCACTACGCCCTCCTGCTCGCCTTGCAGACCGGCCTGCTCGGGCTCTTCGCGTCGCTCGACGTCGTGCTCTTCTACATCTTCTTCGAGTTCACGCTGATCCCGCTCTTCTTCCTGATCGGGCTCTACGGCGGCCCCGACCGTCGCCGCGCGTCGATCACGTTCTTCCTCTACACGCTCGCCGGCAGCGTCCTCACCCTCATCGGCGTGATCGCGCTCGTCGTCATCAATATGATGAATTCTCCGACTCAGGATCTGACCTTCTCGATTCCCGAGTTGACGCAGAACCTCTCCACCTTGAAGTGGCCCGCGTGGTACACGGCCGATTCGTGGTCGAGCCCCCAGGTCGTCGTCTTCCTGCTCCTCTTCGCGGGCTTCGCGATCAAGGTTCCGATGTTCCCGTTCCACACCTGGCTGCCGCTGGCGCACGTCGAAGCCCCCACGTCGGGGTCGATCCTGCTCGCCGGCGTCATGCTCAAGGTCGGCGGCTACGGGCTCTTTCGCTTCAATCTCGCGATGACTCCGCTCGGGGCGGAATTCCTCCAGCCCTGGCTGATGACGCTGGCCGTGATCGGGATCCTCTACGGAGCCCTGGCCGCGCTCGCTCAGACCGACGTCAAGCGCCTGGTCGCCTACAGTTCCGTGAGCCACATGGGATTCATCGTCCTGGGACTCTTCTCCCTGAGTCCGACGGGAATCGACGGCGCCATGATCCAGATGATCAATCACGGCTTGACGACCGGAGCACTCTTCGCGTGCGTCGGCGTGATCTACGAGCGTTACCACACGCGTGAGATGTCGGAACTCGGCGGTCTCTGGAATCGGCTTCCCCTCTGGGCGTTCTTCTTCATCCTGGCGTCGCTCGGTTCCGCAGCGCTTCCCGGCTTGAACGGATTCGTCGGGGAGTTCCCGATCCTCCTGGGAGCCTACCAGGCGATTCCGACCGCGGCGATCTGGGCGGCGCTCGGCATGATCCTGGGAGCATATTATCTCCTCTGGATGCTGCAGCGAGTCGTCTTCGGCCCTCTGCGCGAGCCCGCCCGCCATGTCGAACACGCCGATCTCGCGACCTCGCACGAGGCTCACGATGGTCATGGAACTCACGAGGCGACGGTTCGTCCCCTGGGCCGCCACGAGATCGCCGGGTTGGCGCCCTTGATGGTCTTCATCGTCCTGATCGGCGTCGTGCCGAGTGCGTTCTTCGCGGCGATTCGGCCTTCGGTCCAACCGATGCTCGCCGTCCTGGACGCTGAGAAGAAGACGGATCCTCAGTCGATGGTACCGATCCCGCCTGCCCCCATTCCCAAAGACCCGGGTAACGGGCGAATCTTCAGGCCCGCCGCCGGAGGGATGCGCTGATGTCTCTGAATGCGTTGGAGTCTTCGCAGCAGACGCTGCTGGTTCTCCTCCCCGAGCTGATCCTCTTGGCGACCGCCACGGTGATGATGACGGCGGGCGTCTTCGTGCGCGTTCCTCGTCGCGTCTGGGCGGGGGTCTCGACCGTCGCGCTCTTCGTCTCCTTCGTGGTGTTGGTCCTCCTGATCGGCAAGTCGACCGACGCGCTCCAGTCCCCGGTCCTCAACGACGCACTCTCCGTCACCGGCCGGCTGCTCTTCGCGCTCTCGGGCTTCGTGATCCTCGGCCTGGCGCACGATCAAGTCGACGACGCCCGCGCCCCCGAGTTCTTCGGCTCGCTGTTGTTCATCCACGCCGGGGCGATGTTGACCGCCGGGGCCAATGAGTTGGTCTTCCTGTTCATCGGGCTCGAGCTGGTGAGCATTCCGACATATCTCCTGCTCTATCTCTCGAAGCGCAACAACGCGTCGCTCGAAGCCTCGACGAAGTACTTCTTCCTGAGCATCTTCGCGTCGGGTCTGCTGCTCTTCGGCATGGCCTACCTCTACGGTCTCGCGGGCGTGAGCAACCTGAAGGCCCTCTCGGCCCTGTTGACTCTTCCCAACCTGCCCGACGTGCGATTCGCCCTGATCGCGACGCTCTTCATCGTCGCCGGCCTGGGCTTCCGCGTCGCCGCCGTCCCCTTCCACTTCTACGCGCCGGACGTCTATCAAGGATCGCCGACGCTGCTCGCGGGTCTGCTCGCCTGGTTGCCCAAGGGCGTCGGCTTCTTCGCGATGCTGAGACTGCTCACCGGCGTTCTGGCGGCGACGACGCCCACGACCTCGCTCGACAACGCGATCGCGATCACATGGATCATCTCCGCGATCACCATGACGCTCGGCAACACTGTCGCGCTCTCGCAGAACAACCTCAAGCGGCTCTTCGCCTACTCGTCGATCGCCCACGCCGGATACTTGATGATCGGGATCGTGGTCTCGTTCCGAAACGCCTCGAGCGTCTCGGCCTTGACCCTCGGCGCCGAGGGCTTGATCTACTACTTGTCGGCATATGCCTTCATGACGCTCGGCGTCTTCGGCGTGATCCTCGCCCTGAACACCGGCGACCGCGCGGTGGAGACGGTCGACGACCTCTCGGGTCTTCGCCAGTCACATCCTTGGCTCGCCTTGGCGATGGCGATCTGTCTCTTCAGCCTCGCGGGAATTCCGCCGCTCGCCGGCTTCGTCGGGAAGTTCCAGCTCTTCACCGCGGCCTTCAGCGCGGCTCGCGACGAGGACGGTCGATTGTTCCGGGCTCTGGCGATCATCGGCGCCGTGAACTCGGCGATCGGTGCCTACTACTACCTCCGAATCATCGTGGGGATGTATCTGAAGCGACCGATCGGCTCGCGGCTCGAGACGCGCATCGCCTGGCCGACCTCGGCCGCGATCGCCGTCTGCACGATCGTGACCATCCTGCTCGGATTGTTCGCGAATCCGATGCTCACCGCCTCGAGAGTCGCGGCCGAGTCGGTGGTCAAGCAGGCGATCCCCACGACGCCCGCGGTCGCGAGTCGTTGAGCGTTCGTTTGCATCGCTCGCGGGGCGACGGTTCCGGGAACCGTCGCCCGAACTCTCGGGCCGATCCGTGCTTCAGCTCGCGCGGAAGCGATAGTTCTGCCTGTGGATCGGACGGCCCTCGATCCGATACTTTCGCTCGAAGTTCGTGAGATAGTCGAGTTCGTGCTCGGGGTCTCGGACTTCGGCCGGTTGGAGCGTTTCGAATGCGGGATGTCGGGTCATCAACGCAACGATGACCTTGAAATATTCCTCGACGTCGGTCGCGACCCTCAACTCGGCTCCGTCGATCAACGTGCGTTCGAAGTCGCGCACGAGTTGTTCGCCGAACACCCTGCGCTTGCGGTGCTTGCGTTTCCACCAGGGGTCGGGGAAGTAGACGTGGGCCCCGGAGAGACTGCGCGACGGGGTGGCTCGCTCGAGAAATGCGAGCGCGTCTCCCGCGAGGATGCGGACGTTCTCGAGCCCGCGCTTCGCGATGCGCTCGGCGGCGAGCGTCGCATACTTGCGCGCGAGTTCGATCCCGAAGAAGTTGGTCGAAGGTCGGCGTGCCGCCTCGTTGGCGAGGAAGAGCCCCTTGCCCGAACCCACCTCGAGCTCGACCGGTCGGTCGTTTCCGAAGAGCTCGTTCCAGTCGACCGTTTCGGGGAGATCATTCGGGAGCAGGAGGCCGGAAGGTCGAGGACCGGGGATCGAGCGGGAGGGAAGCGCCTGGGCGCGATCGCCGGCATTCGCGGGCGATGAGAGATCGGCTTCGTTCACGAGTCGCTTTCATCCAGAGCTGATCGGTCGCCGGAGGCCTTGAGAGGCACACCGATGATGCGACCGTGATAGACCATGTTGCCGTCGACGAACCCTTGGGTTTCGAAGATGGTCTGGCGCCGGTGGACGCGGACGGCCTTCGAGACGAGGATGAGCCGATCGCCGGGCTTGACCATGCCTCGGAATCGTACGTCCTCGAGCCCGCCGAACCCGATGAACGAGTCCTCGACGAGATTGATGACCGAGCAGAAGTAGCTCGAGAGCTGCGCCGCGGCCTCGCAGATGATGACGCCCGGCATGAGCGGGTAGCCGGGCATGTGCCCGCGGACCCAGAATTCGTCTTCGGTGAGATCCTTGTAGCCGATCACGATCTTGTCGACGGGGTCGCAGTGGACGATTGCCGTGAGCTGTTCCATCTCGAACCGCTGGGGATTCGCCCTCCGGATCGCCTCGAGGTCGGCCACGACCTTCGAGGTGTCGATGGTCTTGGGATCGACGAGGGGGGCGGGCGGCATTCGCAGTCTTCCTTTCGGGGGATGAGTCCGAGGGGGGAGGGCCGGATCGAGATGGGTGGAGCGAGGATTCGCACAACGCCGAGAGACCGTCGTGATCGCTCTCGTGTCGACGACGGTCCGGGCCGGCGACCGCCGTCTCGGACTCGCTATCATGACTATCGGAACGTCTGAGAACAAGAGCTTTCGGACCGCGTCGAGCGGGGGGGCGGGTTTGCCGGATGGAGATTCGGGCGCGGGTGGTGCGGAAGTTGGGAACGATGGTCACGTACGGACATCGGCCCGACTCGTTGGAGCGCGACCTCGCCCTTGCCGAGGCTCTGGGAGCCTCCGAGGTCGAGATCCTTCCGGATTGGGGGTCGCTTCCCGACGCGGCGACCTGCCGATCGATCGTCGCGGATCGAGGTCTCGTGCTGCGCTCGGCCCACGGCTCCTGGGGTCGACAGTCGATCAGCGGCCGCCGGGTGGATCCGGGCGATCCGGCGGAGTCGACTCGAGTCGAAGCCGTGGATGATCTCCGCGCCTGTGCGGATTGGCTCATCGAAGCGGGTGGAACTCATCTGGTGGTCCATCCGGGCGGGCACTCGGCGCGAGACGCGTTCGACTCGCGACGCGCCGCGTTGATCCGCTCGCTCCTCGAGCTCTCGGCGCATGTGCGGGATTCCGGATTGTTGGTCTGCGTCGAGAACATGCCCCCGGGCGTGCATCCGGGGAGCCGTATGACCGATCTCGCCGCGATCGTGAGCGAGCTCGAGGATCCCGCGATCCGGCTGATCCTCGATACGGGGCATGCGCAACTCGGCGACTCGTTGATCGAGGCGACCGCGGCCGCAGCGCCGGCCTTGGCCGCGCTCCACGTCCACGACAACGACGGACGAACCGACTCGCACCTGCCCCCCGGCATGGGCGTCATCGACTGGGGAACTTGGATCGAGGAGCTCGATCGGGCGGGGTATACGGGGCCGATCATGCTGGAGTGCATCCGCAAGATCCGCGACGATCCATCCATACTGAATCGGTCGTTCCTGACGATTCTCGCGGATCTGACGAATGACCCGCGCGTGATCGCCCGCCGGGACGCGTCGCGCTCTCGACCGTAGCGCTCGGGTCGGCCGATATCCTCCTTGGATTCGAGATGGAACTCGAGCGGTCGCGTCGGGGTGCTCCCTCGACGTCGAGCGGTTCCGCGCCCCAAGGAAAGGTGGACGATCGACCATGGCATGGAATCGGCGCGAGGCGATCGGATCGATGGGCGTGGGGGCGGCGGGCGTCGCGGCAACCTTGGCGGCGAGCGACGAGGCCGGCGCGGCCCTCCTGCCCGGTCAATCGGCCCGATCGGGGCACGTCCCGGGCGTGCGCGGAGTCTTCGGACGGATGACCGGGGCGCAGTCCGCGGTCGCGGCTTTGCTGGCCGAGGGAGTTCCTTGCGTCTTCGGCGTCCCCGGTGCTCAGAACAACGAATTCTGGGATGCGATGAAGAGCATGGGGCAGCCCTATCTGCTCGTCACGAATGAGATGTCGTGCAGTGTGATGGCCGACGCCTCGGCGCGGGTGACGGGTTGCGTCGGAGTCTTCTCGGTCGTACCCGGGCCGGGGCTGACGAACGCGATGTCCGGCATCGGCGAGGCGCTCCTCGACAGCGTCCCGATCGTGGGGCTGATCACCGATGTGAGCCGCGGTCCGAACAAGCCGGCGTTCCAGGTCCACTCGCTCCCCAACGCTCCGATCGCGCGCTCGGTGTCGAAAGCGACGCTCGAGGTCCGCCATCAAGGGCAGATCCCAGGCGCGATCCACGAAGCGTTTCGCCTGGCTCGGGCGGGCGAGCCGGGGCCGGTGACCGTGATGCTGCCCTACGACCTCCTGCTCGAGACCTGGGACTACGACCACCCCGTGCCCCCGCCCTACGCGACGGCGTTCGACGAGGCCGGCTATCGCAAGGCGGTCCACCTGCTCTCCGACCGCCGGAAGCGGGTCGGGATCTATGCGGGCGGAGGCTGCGTCGACGCCGGGCCGAGGCTCGCGGCCGTCGCCGAGATGCTCCAGGCGCCCGTGGCGACGTCGGTGAGCGGCAAGGGGGTGATCCCCGATCATCATCCGCTCGCCGTCGGCTGGGGTTACGGCGAGCAAGGCACCCGCGCCGCGGAGCGCGCATTTCGGGATGTCGACCTCGTCCTCGCCGTCGGCGTGAAGTACAGCGAGGTCTCGACGGCGAACTACGCGATCCCGCAGCATGAAGAACTGATTCATGTCGACATCTGTCGAGAGAATCTCGGACGCAACGTGCCGACCTCCGCGTGCGTCCAGGCCGATGCCGACACCTTCTTTGCGAGATTGCTCGGCGACGCCGCTCTGGTGTCGCGCCCCGCCCGAACGAACCTGCCCGCGAAGCTCTGCTCGTATCGTCGCGAGGATGACGAAGAGAACCGTCGCATCGCGATCCAGGAAGGTGTCGATCCGATGCACTTCCTGGTCCAACTCCGCCAGTTGCTCGGGCCCGACGAGCTGATCTTCGTCGACGTGACGGCGTCGACGCACTGGGCCTCGGAGGCGGTGAAGGTCCCGGGGCCTCGGCGGTACTTCGCTCCCGCGAACAACCAGAGCATGGGCTGGGCGATTCCGGCGGCGATCGGCGCGAAGAAGGTGCGATTCGACCGCGAGGTGGTCTGCGTGACGGGCGACGGCTGCTTCCTGATGGCCGGTATGGAGATGTCGACCGCCGTGCGCGCGGGGCTGCCGGTCAAGTTCTTCGTCTTCGACGACGGCGCTTATCACTACATGCAGATGCTTCAGGAGCCGACGTTCCGCCGAACGACGGCGACCGAGCTCGCATCGATCAACTACGCACACTACGCGGCCGCGCTGGGGCTGGCGTACAACGAGATCCTCACGAACGACGACGTCTGCAACGGCATCCTCCGCGCCCTGGGTTGCGGAGCGCCGCTGCTGACTCGAGTGGCGATCAGCTACGAGGGTCGGGAGATCCGCTGGTTGAACGCGGCGAAGTCGTCGTACATTCGGCATCTCAACGGTTCGCAGAAGCGGAGGATGGGAGTGCGGATCGTGGCTCGCTCGCTCGACCGCACTCCCGAGAACGACTGACGCACCCGCGATCGATCGACCGTCGCGCCGGCTCCGGCGGGTCTCGGGCCCGAACGGCCCGCGCGATTGGCGGGCGAATTGGCCTTTGCGGGTTCGGCGCTTCTTCGTAAGATCCCGCGCGAACCTGGTTCGGCGTCGCGACGCGAGCGCGCCGGGGCTCCAGGGGGCATCGTTTGCGGATCGGGCTCGAGAGGGATCTGATGGCCGACCCACGCACCTCGAAGACTGCGAGCAAGGCCATCCCGCACGAGGAATACTTCCCCTCGGTCGAGACCGATCGCGAGAGCGCGTTCCAAAGGTGGGCGCGGCGTCTCTCGGATGATCGGATCGAGCTGACGCGATATCTGCCGGTGGTTCAGAACATGGTGGTCCAGGAACTCCGGGTTCGCTACCAGCGATCGGTCCTCGGCTTTCTCTGGACGCTTCTGAATCCGATCCTGATGATGACGACGATGACCATCGTCTTCTCGCAGATCTTTCGGATCGATGCGCGGACCTATTCGGTCTACCTGTTCTCGGGGCTGGTTCCTTGGACCTTCCTGTCGTCGAGTTTGAACGACTCGGCGTTCTGCATCATCCAGAACGAGTCGTTGATTCGAAAGATCTACCTCCCGAAGTCGATCTTCCCGATCACGCGAGTACTGATCAATTTATCGACATTCGTTCTGTCTTTTGTCGCGCTCTTCATCTTCCTCTGGCCGCTGGGGGCCCGCCCGAGCTGGGCGATGCTCTTCCTGCCGGCGGCGATCGGTCTCTTCGCGGTCTTCACGCTCGGCCTGTCGCTGATCCTGGCGACGGCGAACACGTTCTTCCGCGACTGCGGCCATCTCGTCGCGGTCTTCCTCCAGGCCTGGTATTTCCTGACGCCGATTCTCTATGAAGCGAAAGACCTTTCTCCGGAGGTCCGAAACCGCTTCTGGCTCAATCCGGCCTATCCGTTCGTCCGGCTGTTTCAAGCGATCATTCGCGACGGTGTCTGGCCCGATCCGCCGTCGATCGCTGCGGCGTCGGCGTTCGCCCTGATCTCCCTGGGAGTCGGTTATGTCGTCTTCAAGTCCCACGAAGACAAGTTGGTTTTCCGACTCTGAGAACGGGCGGACGCGTCCCTCGTCGTGCACCGACGCCGTGATCGAGCTGAGCGAAGTCTCTCTCGAATTCGCGAGTTGGCACGACAAGCAGTATTCGCTCAAGCGCGCGATGCTCGACCTCGTGCTGCGGCGCTCCGGCCCCGCGCCGTCGAGTCGCTTCTGGGCGCTGCGCGACGTGACTCTGCGGTTCGCGCAGGGCGACCGCGTGGGGATCGTCGGCCACAACGGCGCGGGCAAGAGCACCTTGCTGCGGGTCCTGGCGAGGATCTACGCGCCGACGTCCGGGCGCGTGACGATCCGAGGCAACGTGGCCCCTTTGATCGAGATGGGTGCCGGCTTCAATCCCGAGTTGTCGGGTTACGACAACATCCTGCTCAACGGCGCGATGCTCGGGTTCAGCCGGAAGAGCATGCGCGAAAAGGCGGCGGGGATCTTCGAGTTCACCGGCCTGGGAGAATTCGCCGACCTGCCGCTGAAGTATTATTCGACGGGCATGTACATGCGGCTCGCGCTCGCGATCGCCACGGAGGTGGATCCCGAGATCCTGTTGATCGATGAATCATTGGGCACGGGCGATGCGGCGTTCGTCGAGAAGGCGAAGGCGCGGATCACGGAGTTGCTCGATCGATCGCATGTGGTGGTGATCGTGTCCCACGATCTCGATGCGTTGCGGACGATGTGTACGCGAGGGGTCTGGATGGATCACGGGCGAGTCGTCGGCGACGGGCCGATCGACACGGTGATCGATGCCTACCTCGCGTCGGCCTCGTCCGGGGGCGCGATCGGTGAGCCGGCGTTCAAGGAGGAGTCGCGATGATGAAGCAACTCGTGAAGCGCATGATCCGGCCGCTCTGGAGAGCGTCGGCGGTGATCCGTCGTCCGGTCGCGGCTCGATTCGACGCCCGGATCCAGCGGCTCGTGATCCAGGCGATCGATGCGTCGCGCGGGGCCGAGACGGGCCGTTCCGGATTCGGGGATTCGGCGGACGCATCGGTGCGCATCGAGTACAGCCTCGGCGCCTTGCATGAGAAGATCGATCGGTATTCGGTGGAGGTCGACCTCGTCTTGAACACTCTGGTGCGCGAGATCGCCCGGCTGCAGTACCGACTCGACGAGGTCGAATCGCGGTCGTCGAGAGAATGCCTCTCGCGGTCGGTGGGGCTCACGTTGGTCGACGGCGAGGCCGTCGAGTCGTCGCCCGCGCCGGTTTCTCGAGTGGGTTGATCGCCCGCGTGTCGCGCGGCGGGGGAAGTGTCGTCGGCGACCGCGCGATCTCGATGGGTACCATGGATCAGCCGGTCGAGAGTCCGACGTCGCGCGTGAGCCGCCTCGGACGACCTTGACCGAATCCGCGACCGCGTTACGATACCGGCCGTGTCCGCCGTCTCCGTCGACTCGGCGGGTGCGGGCACACGAGTCTCGGGTCGATGGAGTGGCCCGTTCATGTCATTTGCTCATCTGTTCATTGCTGTCGCGGTCGTCGGCTGGTCCGACGTCGGAATCGCGCCCAGCCGCGGCGACAAGCCGAACGCGACATTCCAGCGATTCCTCGAGACGCTCGATCGTCCCACAGATCGAACCATGGAGACGTTGAAGCGTCTCGACCTCGAGTCGCGGTATCGTCGCGACGTTCCCGGCACCATCATGGCGCTCGAGAAGCGCGCGACGGCGGTCTGCGACCCCGACATCGTCTACGCCCTCGCCGAGATCTCGTGGGTCGAGGGAGCGCGGCTCGATCGTCGCCGCAAGGCCGAGGCGCTCGACAGGTACATCGATGCCGTGGCCTTCGCATACGACTTCCTCTTCGAACCCGACTGCGCCGCGGGTCGCGATCCGTCGGATCCTCGATTCCGCAACGCGTGCGACCTCTACAACGGCGGACTCGACCGCTTGATCCGTGCCGCCCAGTCGAACGGACGCGTCGAGCCGGAGGGCTTGATTCGTCTCAAGGTGCACGGCCGCGAGCAGATCTTCCGCGTCTCGCTCGACCCCAAGACGCCGTGGAAGGCGAACGACGTCGATCAACTCCTGCTCTGCTCGGACTTCGTCGTCAGCGGACTCCCGACGCGCACCTACCGATGGGGTCTGGGTGTGCCGATGATCGGCGTCCGCAAGTCCGACACGGCCGGCCCGGGCGAGGAGAAGTTCTATCCTCCCGAGATGGCATTCGCCCTGACGGCGTTCCTGAAGCCGAAGTCGCGTCTGCGCGAGGCGGGCCAGCTTCCCGGCGTGACCCGCGAGTGCACTCTCGAACTCATCGACCCGGTGCGGGTCCACACGGTCGGATCGCAGCCGGTGATGGCGCTCGAGTCCGACCTGACGACGCCGCTCGCCTACATGTGGTCGCGTACCGATCTGAGCCGTTATCGATGGACCGGCCTGCTCCGCCCCGGCGAAGCGGCCGAACGCGCCGGCCTGATGCTCCTGCGGCCTTACGAACCGGGGAAGATCCCCGTCGTGATGGTCCACGGTCTCGCCTCGTCTCCGCTCGCCTGGATCCCGATGATCAACGATCTCCTGCGCGATCCCACGATCCAGGAGAACTACCAGTTCCTGCTCTACGTCTATCCAACGGGCGTCTCGCTGCCGATCGCCGCCGCGGGCCTTCGCGACGCGCTCAAGCAGGCGGAGAAGACGTTCGACCCCTCGGGCTCGGATGAGAAATTCGCGAAGATGGTGCTGCTCGGCCACAGCATGGGCGGCCTCTTGAGCCACGCCATGGTCGTGCACAGCGACCAGAGATTCTGGCAGCTCAACACCGATCAGACGTTCGACGAGATGCTCGGCCCTCCCGAGGTCCTCGCCGAGCTCCGGAGGTACTTCCTCTTCGAGCCGGTCCCGTTCATCAAGCGGGTCGTCTTCCTGGCGGCGCCGCACCGGGGGTCGGAGATGAGCCGGGGCTTCGTCGGCCGTCTCGGTTCGGGCTTGATCGCGGAACCGGATCATATCGTGAAGCTGCTCGGGCGGCTGGTGCGCGACAACCCAAACGCGTTCGATCGCCGCCAGTTTCGTCGTCTTCCGACGAGCATCGACACCCTCGAGCCGAACTCCCCGGAGCTCACGGCGCTCTTGTCGATGCGTCCGGGGGCCGACGTGGTGATGCACTCGATCATCGGCTCGCTCCGGCCGGGGCCCGTCGAGACGACGACCGACGGCGTGGTCCCGTATCGCAGTTCGCATCTCGACGGCGTCGCCTCGGAGACGATCGTCCGCTCGGATCACGGGGTGCAGAAGGCCCCGCTCGCGATCGAGGAAGTCCAGCGCATCCTCCTGCTCCACATCGGCATGCAACGCGGCACGCCCGCAACGGCGCGAGCCCCCGAGGTCGCTCCGGTGCGCTGACGACGAGTTCACGTGTTCGCATCTCCGAGACTCCCTTGTGCGTTTCGGCACTGCGCAGCTATGATCCGTCGGTCGAGAGGGAAGCTACGCCCGTCTGCTCCGGGGCGATCTCTCCCTCGACCGGAACCGTGGCGTTCGCGGATCCTCGGCCTTCGACCGACGCGTAAGGGAATTCGCGCGTCGCGGTTCGTCGTGCCTCGCCCCCCGTTTCTCCCCCAAGAATCCGTGAAGAAGGAACATTCGAATGACGCACCCAAGGAACGTGCGCGCGCTCGTCGTCATCGGGGCGATGATCGCCTCATCGACCACGGCCTCCGCAGGCTTTCAGTCGACCTACCTTGCTCTCGGCGACTCGCTCGCCTTCGGCACCGGCCGCGACCAGAGCCCCGCCGATGTGAACAACGGTGATCGCGGCTACGTCAAGGGATTCGCGAATATGCTCTCCACTTTGCATGGAGGCAATCGTCCGACCGTCATCAATCTGGCGATCCCGGGTGAGGACACGGCGAGCTATCTCGGGACTCTCCCCAACGATCAATCGCCGTTCGCGTACACTTTGAACACGAACTACCCGCTCGCGAGCCCGCCTTCCCAGCGCGCCTTCGCGCTCGACAAGATCGCGTCGCAGGCCGCCGCCGGTTTCCCGGTCGAGGCGATCACCCTGCATCTCGGGTCGAACGACCTGTTCCGCCTGGCGCGGAGCGCGGCGTTCCAGACCGCGAGTTCGACCGATCAACAGGCGATGATCGGAGCGATGTTCAATCAGTTTGCGACGTCGTACGCCTCGATCGTCGGCGAGCTCCGGGTCGCCGCTCCGGCCGCTCAGATCACGTTGCTCGGCTACTACGACCCGTTCGCTCCCTACCGGTCGTTGACCACCGACCCGCGCTTCCTGTTCGCTCAGTTCGCGCAAGGGACCATTCCGATCTTGAATTCGTTGATCGCTCAGGTCGCCGCGGGCGTTCCGGGTGCGACGTTCATCGACCTCTACCCGCTCTTCGTCGGCCGTGAGAAAGCACTCACGTACGTCGATGATCCCGACGGCAACGTCCACCCCAACGCCCAAGGGTACGCCGTGATCACCGGCGCGCTCGCGACCGTTCCCGAGCCCTCGAGCATGCTGACGATGATCGTCGGCCTGGGATCGGCTCTCGGCGTCGCGATCGCTCGCCGCCGCTCGCGCACGGCCTGATCGATCGAGAGGATCGCCGCGCCGTCGAGCCCGCGGGTTCGGCGGCGTCGAGCTCTTTGCAACGACGCGCCGGGGGTTGGCCGGGGCACTTCGATCGGATAGAGTGCGGCGACGCGGCCGACTCCCTGTCCCGTTCGAGAACCGACCCGTGACCTCGACCCTTGCCGATCGTTTGGTCGATTTTTCGCTTTCCGTGCGTTTCGAGGACCTGCCCGGCGAGGTCGTCGCCGAGGCGGTGCGTCGCTGGGTCGATACTGTCGGCTGCGCGCTCGGAGCCTTGACCGAGCCGGCTCCGACCATCGCTCGGCGTGTGGCGCGATCGATTTCGAGCGAACGAGGCGTTCGTCTCTTCGGCGGCGGGGGATCCGCGCTCGATTGGGCGGCGTTCGCCAACGGCGTCCACATTCGCTATCTCGATTGCAACGACACCTACTTGTCTCTCGAGCCCGCCCATCCCAGCGACAACTGGGCGGCGATCATGGCGGCGGGCGAGTCGGTCGGCGCCGACGGTCGGCGCTGGATCGAGGCGGCGGCCGTCGCCTACGAGATCCAGTGCCGGCTCTGCGACGCCGCGAGCATCCGCGCTCGCGGCTGGGATCACGTCACCTACGGCGCGCTCTCGACGTCGCTCGCCGTCTCGAAGCTCTTCGGGTTGACGCACGAGCAGTCGGTGCACGCCCTGGGGATCGCGGGGACGACCGGGACCGCGCTTCGGCTCACGCGCGCGGGCGAACTCTCGATGTGGAAAGGGTGCGCGTTCGCGAATGCGGCACGCGTCGGCGTCTTCTCGGCGATGCTCGCCCGCGCGGGCATGACCGGTCCCGCGCCGCTGTTCGAGGGCGACATGGGGTTCAAGCAGCAGGTCTCCGGCCCATTCGAGCTCGAGCGGCTCGGAGGACCGACGGCCGGCGATTGGATGTTGCCCAAGACCTCGATCAAGTTCGTTCCCGCCGAGTATCACAGCCAGTCGGCGATCGCTGAAGCCTTCGAACTCAGGAAACAGCGGCCGGGGATCGTCCCATCGGACATCGAGTCGATCGAGATCGCGACGTTTCGAACCGCGGTCGAGATCATCGGCAAGGACCCGGAGAAGTGGCGCCCGAGTACGCGGGAAACGGCCGACCACAGCTTGCCCTACTGCACGGCGGTCGCCTTGATCGACGGAGAGGTGACCGCTCGACAATTCAGCGACGACCGTCTCCGCGACCCCGACTTGATCGGGTTGGTGGGCCGCACGACGGTGGTCGAGGATCCCGCATTGACCGCGGGCTATCCCGCCGGCATCCCGAATCGGATCACGATTCGACTCGTCGACGGGACCGTGTTGAAGGGCGAATGTTCCTTCCCGCCGGGGCACGACAAGAATCCGCTGAGCGACGCGGGGCTCGACGCCAAGTTCCACGGATTGGCGGACGAGTTCGTGGGTCGGGCGGTCGCGGAGGAGATCCTCGCGAGGTCGCGCCGGTTGGCCGAGGATCCCGCTCCTCACGAGGTTCTCGACGCGATTTCGAACATCGCATGATCGACGATTCGCGGGCCGGATCTTTCGCGGCTCCGCTCGACATCGTCCACGGCGGGCGGTTGACCGTCCCCCCCGTTCTGGTAACATGAAAAGCCGCATCGAGCCGCACAACGGCTCGGTGTGGATGAAAAGCTCGTCTCGGCAACGAGTTCGGGCGATCTTCGTGGATCACCGATCGCTCTCGGAGCTCGGTCGTCGCCTCCGATCGCGCAGTGTTCGATCGACTTCGGTCGTCGATGCTCGCCTCGGGTGGAGTCGTTCGTCCTGCTCGATGAGATCTCCTACGCGTTCCTTGAGTCGTTGGAAGATGCTGATCCTGCTGTTCGCTTCGCTCCTGCTCGCGTGGCTGCTCGTCCCCCGGACGAGTCGCCGCGCGGCCGTGCGCAGCGGGCTCGTGGTCCTCCTCCGATTCATTCGAGGTAGAGCGGCAGCGCTTCTGCGAGAGCTCGACTCCTTCGGGAGGGGTTCGCGCGGAGGTGTGATTCCGCTTGCTCTTGGACTACGCTCGACCATGGAAGCGAGGCGACGCCTCCGGCCCTTGCCGGTGCTCTTCGTCGCCCGACCGATTCCGGTTCGTAGTGGCGACCGATGGAAGAGGGGGCGGATCGCCTCCTCGTCTCGAGCACGTCGACTCGGCTGGGACCGACCGTTCGGCTCCTGAGAGTGCGTTCTTCGGTCGACGGCGCGGGGCGAACCCGCGGCGGCTCACCCGGGGAACGACCTTCTCGAGCACCGTAGCGCCGTCGCGGCTGGGAAAGGTTGGGTCGGACGTGGCCGGGGAACTCTTGGGCGGACTAGCGGGAACTCTGCTCGGCTTCGGCGCGGGCTTCGGCGGGCTCTGGCTCTACGCCAAGTCGCAGGGCAAGTCCGCGCTCGGAGTGGCGGGAACCATCCTCGCCGACGCACGACGCGAGGCGGAGACGATCCGTAAGGAAGCCGACCTCCTCGCCAAGGAAGAGTCGCTCCGCCGCAGAGAGCTGCTCGACTCCGAGGTCGAGGAGTCGCGGCGCCAGATTCGCGACGTCGAACGCCGGCTCGACAAGCGATCCGACCTCCTCGATCAGAAGCAGGAGTTGATCAATCGCAAGGAACGCGAATTCGAGAACGTCCAGCGCTATCTCGCCGAGCAGCAGGAAGACCTGACGCGAAAGCAGAACGAGGTCAAGCAACTCCTCGTCGATCAGCGCGACACCCTGCATCGGTTGGCGGGCATGAGCCGCGACGAGGCTCGCGAGCTCCTCCTCAACCGCCTCGAGCAGGAGTTGCAGCACGAGGTCGGCGGCTTGGTCCTCGCGTACGACCAGCAGCTCAAGGACACCTGCCGCACCAAGGCTCGCGAGATCATCATCCAAACGATCCAGCGATACGCGGCGTCGCACACGGCCGAGACCACGGTCTCGACCGTCGACATCCCGTCGGACGACATGAAGGGGCGGATCATCGGTCGCGAGGGTCGCAACATCCGCGCATTCGAGAAGGCGACCGGCGTCGACGTGATCGTCGACGACACTCCGGGAATCGTCATCGTCTCAGGCTTCGACGCGGTGCGCCGCGAGATCGCCAAGATCAGCCTCGAGAAGCTGATCCAGGACGGCCGGATCCACCCGACGCGGATCGAGGAGATCGTCGCCGAGACTCAGGAAGAGATGGATCGCCTCATTCGTCAGATCGGACGGGAAGCGGCGCAGGAGGCGAACGTCCCGGCGTTGCACGAGAAGCTCCTCGACCTCCTCGGCCGCCTGAAGTTCCGCACCAGCTATTCCCAAAACGTCCTGCGCCACTCGCTCGAGGTCGCCTATCTCACCGGGATGATGGCCGAGGAGCTCGGTCTCGACGGAGCCCTCGGGCGGCGTTGCGGCTTGCTGCACGACATCGGCAAGGCCGCCGACCACGAGATGGAAGGCGGTCACCCCTTGATCGGCGCGGAGCTCACCAAGCGCTACGGGGAGTGCCGCGAGGTCGTCCACGCCGCGCTTGGGCACCACGACGACATCCGGATCGAATATCCCTACACCGTGCTCGTCGCCGCGGCCGACGCCATCAGCGCGAGCCGACCGGGGGCGCGACGCGAGACGCTCGAGAAGTACGTCCGACGGCTCGAGGAGCTGGAGACGCTCGCCTGCGGATTCCCGGGCGTCGAGCAAGCCTATGCCATTCAAGCGGGCCGCGAGATCCGGGTGATCGCCGACAGCGGGCGACTCGACGACGCCGCGACCGCCAAGCTCTGCCGCGACATCGCGCGAGCGATCCAAGAGCAACTGACCTACCCCGGCGAGGTCAAGGTCACCGTGCTCCGCGAGACGCGGAACATCGAATACGCGCGCTGATTCGCCTCCGGCGAACCGGCGCTTCCTGGAGTCCGTGCGATCCCCTCCTCGATCGAAGGTGGCTCCATGCCTCTCAAGATCCTCTTCATCGGCGACATCGTGGGATCCCCCGGGCGCAAGATCGTCACCCAGGGGCTCCCTCGACTCATCCTGCGCTGGGGTGTGGATCTGGTGGTTGCGAACGCCGAGAATTCGGCGGGCGGGTCGGGGATCACCGCGAAGTGCCACGAAGAGCTCGTCGACGCCGGGGTCGACGTCTTCACCCTCGGCGACCACGTCTACCGCAAGGACGAGGTCTTCGCACTCTTCGAGCAGTCCGACCGCCTCCTCCGTCCGGCGAACTTCCCGACCGACGCCCCCGGCGCGGAGTCGGTTCTGGTCGAGGCTCGCGACGGCACGACCGTCGGCGTCTTCACGCTGATGGGCCGCACCTTCATGAAACCCGTTGATTGTCCCTTCCGCGCCGCCGACCGCGTGATCGCCCGCATGGAATTCTCGACGCGCGTGATCCTCGTCGACGTCCACGCCGAGGCCACCAGCGACAAGCAACTGCTCGCACGCTATCTCGACGGCAGGGTCTCGGCCGTCCTGGGAACTCACACCCACGTCCCCACCGCCGACGAACAGATCCTGACGGGCGGCACCGCGTATCAGACCGACGTGGGGATGACCGGACCCTACGACTCGATCATCGGCCGACGCTACGATCGCGTGCTCGCTTCGGCCCTCTCGATGGTGCCGCACTACTACGACGTCGCGGTCGGGCGGCCTCGGCTCTGCGGCGCACTCGTCACCGTCGATCCCGCCACCGGCAAGGCGCTGGAGATCGAGCGGATCGGGCTCTCGCAGGAAGACGTTCGCGCTTTGATGTGATCCCCGCGTTCATTCGACGTCGGTCTCGGGCTCGAGGGCGAGCGAGAGCGGCCTCAGCGCCTTGATCGCGTCCATCAGGCGCAACGTCAATTCCTCGAGGAGCACCCGCTCTTCGCGCCGGTCCAACTCGCTCTCCTCGAGGAGATTCGAGAGATCGATCGGCGGTCCGTAGATGACCCGCGCTCGCGAGGGCGTGAACCACGCCGCCCAGACTCCCTGCACGGTCGGAGTGCCGCGGATGTAGGCGGGAATCACGGGCACTCGGCTCCGCCAGGCCAGAAACGCGGCCCCGAGCTTCCCCTCGGCGAACTCTCGCCCGGAGGCCCGCGTGATCTTGCCCTCTGGGAAGATCGGCAACACCCGCCCCGATTCCAGAGCCCGCAAGGCCTCGCGAGCGGCCGAGCCGTCGCGACCGTCCCGCTTCACCGGAATGCACCCCAGCGCTCGGCAGAACCAGTTGCCGACCGGGACGTCGTAGAACTCGCGTGCGATCATGAATCCCAGGACGCGACGGCAGCCGGCCTGGACGATGAAGTGGTCGATCCCGCTCGTGTGGTTCGCGATCAGCATCGCCGGACCCGAGTCCGGGAGTTGCGGCTCGTTCAGGATCACCAGCCGATGAACGAGAAGGCAGTAGGCCCGATTGATCCACCAGGCACAGCGGAGGAAGAGCGTGACCTCCGAGGGCCAGGGCTTGGTTCGCTCGCTCGGCGACGCTCGGCCGAGCAGCGCCGGGATCGCCAGAAACGCCGCGGCGAGGGTGAGCAGCAATCCGAGCGACATCGCGAATTCCTGGAGACGGCGAGACCACGATCCAACTCGTCCGGTCAATCTAGCCGAGATCGAGCGGCGGGTCGATCGACATCCCGTCGATCAGGCGCGGGCGCGGGACCGAATCCGACGAATCGCCGCCCCGACGAGTGCCGCACCGGTCCAGAGCAGGACGGTCGACGGTTCGGGCACGGGAGTGGGGTTCAGAGTCGAGGCGGCGACCTGCATCGCGCCGGTTTCCGAGGATGCCGACGAGAAGGCGTTCAATCCATTCCAGGGCTGGCGGGCCAGGATCGCCTCGACGGCTTCGGGGCTGAGCGTCGCGTTGGGGTCGGTCAGCGACTCCCAGGTCGCGTCCGCCGCGTCGAGGTGCTTTCCGGTCTTGTCGAAGTGCTCGCAGACCCCGAAGGCGTGCATCAGCTCGTGGCTGACGTTGTTCGCCACGATCGTCGCGAGCTGATCGACGGACTCGGCCGCGGTGAACTTGTCGATGAAGGTCAGGCCGCTCTGACCGACGTTCGTGATGCCGATCACGTTGGGATTCTTGTCGTAGGAGACCCCCGAGACGACGCTCAAGGTGTGCGAGGCGTCGGCGTTCGGGTCGGCGGTGAAGTCGATGTTGTGGAGCCCGCTCCGCTCGAAGACGTTGCGGACGTCCTGGAGAACCTCTTGGGCGAACGCCGCTTGCTGTTGTCCGTCGGGCGTCCGGCCGTAGAGCCGAGCGACCACGGGGCTGTTGTACCAGGGCTGAGGCGTCCCCGACACGAGCGATGCAGCGTCGGGGTAGTTGCCGTTCCCGGAGAGATTGATGAGTGCGTCGTAGGTCGCCGGCGTCTGAACCGGGGCGGAACTCGCGGAAGCGGCCTCGAAGGTCGGCATGACCGGCGTCGACTGGGTGGGCGGAGGCGTGACCGGAATCGAGCTCGGGTTCGGGTTGGGGACCGCGAACCGGGGCGAGGTCATCCAGTCGTCGCCGCCGTTCGACAGCACGTTCGTCGGGACGGGAGCGGGCGCCGGGGCGGGAGTCGGCGGCGCGGGTGCCGGAGCCGGAGCGGGAGCCGCCACCGGAACCACGGCGAGCGGCGATCGGTTCCCCACCGGCGACTGCGAGCCGGTTCGGACGTTCCAGGAAGTCCAGCGCCATGACCGGTTGCCGATCCGTTCCGCTTGGACCGGAGAGGCGACCAGAGCACCGAGCACGATCAGGCTCGCGGCGACGGTCTTCGTGGCGGTCATCCGAACCTCCTTGTTCACGTGGGAAGCTCGACATCCTCGTGCGATGTCGGTCGGACTCGCCCGTGGATCCTTCCACGAGAGCGGAGTCGCGATGCCGGTCGAAACCGGCACTTCGGGACGTGGTTCATTCGAGAGCGGAGAGGGCATGGGGATGGCTGGGCGGCGTACCACAATGCAACAGCCGTGCCCAACGCCCCGTTCTCACCGAGCTCGGCAGATCGAGACCGGTCTGATTCGCTGCAAATGTCTTTGGTGAAAGAGATTACGGAGCGAGTCGAGACCGGCTCGCGAGACGCTGGGGGGATTCCTGGAATTCGATCCCGACCGAACAATCTTACAAATCGGCCGTAAAATCGACACGTCCGGCGGGACCGGGCGAACCGTCGCAGGTCGTGCACGGGGAAGCGTCGCTCGATTGTGCACGACCGTCGCCAAGTCTATAATCCGGCGCTTCGGGAGAGCGACCGAACGCGGCCGTGCCGGAAGTCGAGGCACGGTCCGACGTCGTCGATTCCACCCAAGGATGATTCGCGTCGAGACTCGCTCGAGGAGAGATCGCATGGACTTCGGATTCACGCGTCGGATGATCGGGGCTTCGTTGCTCGTGCTGACGTCGAGCGTCGGCTTCATCGGCTGCGGCGGGGAAGAGACGCCGCTGCCGCCGGTCACGCCCAGCCCGGTGCCCCTGCCCGACCCCGCCGCCCTCAAGAGCGAGGCGTCGAAGCCCGCCGAGGCTCCCGCCGAGACCAAGGCCGAGGCCAAGCCCGAGACCCCCGCCGCGGCTCCGGCAGAGACAAAGGCGGGCGGAGTCGTCGAGGCGGTCGTCGCCCCCAAGACCGAAGTCAAGGATGCAGCGAAGGATGCGCTCCCCGCGCTCACGCCGCCCAACGACGCCGCGAAGCCCAAGTGAGCTTCGCGTGAGACTCGCTCGGTCGACGCCGGGTCGGGTGACCCGGGCGTCGGCTCGAGCGACGCTCAGCCGCGAACCACGCCGTTCTCGAGCCGGCCGATCCCGTCGATCGTGATCGCCACGCGGTCGCCCGGCTCGAGGGAGAATTCGTCGGGCGGCACGATCCCGGTTCCCGTCACCAGGAAGACGCCCGCCGGGAAGCCGTTGTCCCTGCCCAGCCACGACACGAGGTCCTCGAGCGATCGCGCCATGCGGGCGATCGACGTCGATCCGTCGACCACCACCGAGCCTCCCCGCGTGATCTCCAGGCGGATCCCCACCTCGCGGATCGGCGGCATTCCCGAGACGAGCGTGATGCACGGGCCAAGGGCGCAGCACGCGTCGTAGACCTTGGCCTGAGGAAGATAGAGCGGGTTCTCGCCCTCGATGTCGCGGGCGCTGACGTCGTTGCCGACGGTGTATCCGATGATCTCGAGCCGCGACGAGACGGCGAGCGTGAGCTCCGGCTCGGGCACGCACCACTTCGTGTCCCGCCGCACGCGGATCGACTCGCCCGGGCCGACCACCCGGCGCGGATTCGCCTTGAAGAACAGCTCCGGCCGCTCGGCGCGGTAGACGAGGTCGTAGAAGGTCGCGGCGCTCTCGGATTCCTCCTCACGCGCGACCTTGCTCCGCTCGTAGGTCACACCCGCGCCCCAGACCTCCTGCTCCGAATCGATCGGCGCGTGGAGTCGAACGCGGTCGAGCGCGATCGCCGCGGAGGTCGAGCCCGCCCAGGCCGCGACCAGGGATTCGGGCGATGCCGCCTGGAAGAGTGCGGTGAGCGTGGCGTCGGCCGCCTCGATCGGGAGGACCGCCTCGGCCTCCAGGAAACCGAGACGGGGGCTGCTCGAAGAGCCTTCCGAGAACTTGCAGAGTCGCATCGCGCGGGGTCCGAGAGGTCGAGGGGCGAACGCTCGAGGTCGGCGCGACCGGCGGCCGCCGTCGCCTCGAGACATCGCAGCTTAGGGCCCTCGGCCGGCCGCATCAAGTCTCAGGTGCGGATCGTGTCCCAGCGAGCGACGGCGACCGTGCCGAACGCGATCAAGGGAATCCACGCGGCGAGCTCGGGCGAGAGTTCCCCAAGACCGCCGAAGTATTGGCACATGAAGCTCACTGCATAGAAAACGCCCGATGTTCCGAGCGAGAAGCCGAGATTCATGAACATATTCCGCCCCTGCCCGCCGAGCACCAAGGGCAGGCTGAGCAGCATGAGGCAGACCGAGGCGAGCGGGCGCACGAGACGGTTGTGCAGGAACACTTGGATATCGGCGCTCTCGGCTATGTTCGCCGGTTCATCGATTGCGCGGAGCAGCTCGATCGTGGGAGCCGACTGATACCACTGGCGGATCCGCGTCACGGCGGAGAAGGTCAGGTCCGACTTGAGGAAGTAGATCTCGCCGCGCAGGGCTCGGCCCGCATCCTTGGGAAGGGGGAAGCCGTCGAGGCTCTCGAGCTTGACGAGGACCTTCTTGTACTCGTCGGTCGTGGGTCGAGTCACCAAGCGGGCGCCGTGGAGCAGCCAACCGCCGCGCATCGGGATTCGCGACGCTGTCGGCGGGATGTAGCGCGCCTGCTGGGCCTGGACCTCGAGGAGCTCGCCCGCGACGCTCACCGGGATCGTCGCGTTGTAGCGAAAGACCGTCTGCGTCGCGCGGTCGCCCTGGCCGCTCGCCGACATCAGGATGTCGTTCGAATCTTCACGACTGTATACGAGCACGCGCCGCACGCCGTCGTCGTCGGGAGGCTTCTGGAGGTCCTCGCCGATCCGCGGCATGATCAGCTCTTGATTCACGATCGAGAGCGTGCTCACGAGCAAGGAAGAGATGATCACAGGCCGGATCGCGCGTTGCGTGCTGATCCCCGCCGCGAGCATCGCGATCAGCTCGTTGTTGCGCTGCATCCAGGTGACCGTGAAGATCGCCGCCATCATGCTGATCACGCCGCAGAGTCGATCGTAGAATTCGCTCATATGGATGAGGTAGTACCACCCCATCCGCTTGAAGAGGTCGACCGTCGACTCGGCGACTTCGTTGAACTCATCGACATTGCTGAACGCATGGATGACGACGTAGAGACCCACGAGCGCGACGTAGCAGATGACGTACGCCTTGACGAACGACCAGTAACGTTGGCGGTCGAGGATCCTCATCATCAGCTCCTCACACGGTTCGGGGCGATCGCGGTCCGGCGCGACGTCGCCCGACCCGGGAATCGATTCGAGTCGGAGTCCGGCTCGATCAGTGCTTGACCACGGGACGAATGGCGAACCAAGAGAGCACGGCGAGGACGACGTTGCCCGACCAGAGAGCCAAGAGCGGATTCACGCTCCCCTCCTTGCCGAGATTCATGCCGCCGAGCATCAGCGGATAGTAGATGAGGATGATCGGCAGGAAGCACGAGATGAACGCCGAGAGGAAGTCGCGCTTGGCGAACAGGATGCCGACCGGGGCTCCCAGCAATACGAAGAAGAATCCGGCGAAGGCCATCGCCGTGCGCAT
The DNA here is from genome assembly GCA_033763215.1 of Isosphaeraceae bacterium. GTDB lineage: Bacteria > Planctomycetota > Planctomycetia > Isosphaerales > Isosphaeraceae > JANRKW01. The sequence goes on from JANRKW010000018.1 coordinate 114,499, forward strand.
CTGGAGCTCGGTCTCGAAGAGGTTGAGTTGATCATTCCAGAACTTGTAGTCGATGAAAGCACGCTGGAATCCTGGCCAGTCGGGGCGAGTGACCCGTCCCGAAGCGAGCCAGAGCGCGGCCGAGAACGACTGCCGCTTGCGCTCGAGCATCACCAGACGTCGGAACTCCTGCTGCTTCGCGCGGATCTCTCCGCGCGTCATCTGCTGAGGGTACTTGGGGAGTTCCTTGCGGAAGTCGGGCGGGAGCGGGATCTCGATGGCGTCGTTGACGACGAGGCTCGTCTCCTTGCCGCCTTGCTGGATATCCGACCCAACGAGCGTGACGTGCGCGACGTTCTTGTCGAAGTCGAAATCGATGCGGGCGCGCTTCGCCTGGATGACGAGGTCGAAGGTCGCGGCGTCGTCGGTCTGCGAGCCCGCGGGTCGCGCGAGCGCTAGGCGATCCTGATTCTTGGCCTTCTCCGAGCGGTGCTTGAAGGTTGCGCCGATCAAGTCGCGGCCCTCGACGTCCTTGACCTTCACGAGAAACGGCAAGCGGCCGTCGTTGAGTTCGCGATCGCGCTTGAGGAACTTGTAGAAGCCGTCCTCGAAGCTCTTGAACACCGCCCTGCGTGCCATGTGGTTCGACTGCGGGATCGCGTCGCCCGAGAGCACGAGCAGGATGAGGCTGGCGACGAGACCGATCGAGATCGCGGGCCAGATCACGCGAAACGCGCTCAGGCCCGCCGCCTTGATGGCGATGACCTCGTTGTCGCCCGCGAGCCGGCCGTAGACGACGGTGACCGCGAAGAGCAGCGAGACCGGCACGGTGTACGGCAAGCTCTGCGGGATCACCCAGGGGACGAGCACGGCGATCTCCGCCGGCGTCAGGCCCATGCGCGTCGCCTCGGTCATCACCATGAACAGGACGAAGACGATCGTGATCGTCATCAGCGCGAGGAGGAACGAACGCAGGACCTCGCCCATGACGTAGCGTTGCAAGATCCCGAACTGCATCCGAACCTCCCGGCATCCCTGCCGACCGTCCTTGTCCGCCTCCCGCCGTCGAGCGGGACGCTTCGCCCGGTATCCCGCTCAGGCCGCTCCCACCATGCAATCGGCGAGCACGGCGGCGAGTCGTCTCACCCCTTCTTCGAGATCGGCTTCGCACGGGACGCCGAAACAGAGTCGCGCGTGATTCGTCTCGGGAGGCTTCGGCTCGGAGGCGAGCGCGAAGTTGCCCGGGACGTAGATCACGCCTCGGTCGAGACATCGACTCACCACGGGACCGTTCGGCCCCAGGTCGAGCCCCTCGGGAGCCGTGAACCACACGAAGAGGCCGCCCTTCGGGGTGGTCCAACTCACCCCCTCCGCGCCCTCGAAGTGGGTCTCGAGCGCCGAGAGCATTGCGTCGCGCTTGCGCTTGTAGACCGGCAAAAGCGCGGCGATCTGACGCTCGTAGTCGCCGCTCGCCAGCACCTTGGCGAGCAGCATCTGATTGAGATTCGAACTCCCGAAGTCGTGGTTGCCCTTCAGGTCGAGCAGCGGGCCGACCAGCTCCTCGGGCACGACCGAGAACCCGGTCTTCACGCCGGGGCTGAACGTCTTGCTGAACGTCCGCGCCAGGATGACTGTCGACTGCTCGTCGTCCATGCTCCAGACGCTGTTGGGCTCGGGCTCGGAGTAGTTCAAGCCTCGGTAGGCGGCGTCCTCGAGCAGGTAGATCCGGCGCTGCTTCGAGAACCGTTTCACGATCTCGAGCAGTTTGGGCCGGCGTTCGGGAGCCAGGCTGAGCCCCGAGGGGTTCGAGTGTTCCGTGATCGAGTAGACCAGCTTGACCTTGGCGAGCTCGCCGCGAGCCTCGATCGCCTCGAGCGTCGCTTCGAGGGCTCCGAGGTCGATCCCGCCGTCGTCGATCGGCACCCCGATCGCCCGAGCCCCGCGCGACTCGAGCACGCCCAGGAACACGAAGTAGGTCGGCGACTCGACGATCACGATGTCGCCGGGCTCGACCAAGACCTCGCAGAGCAGGTAGAGCAACTGTTGGGAACCGGTGGTGACGAGCGTACGAGGCAGGATCGCCTCGAAGCTGCCCTCGGGTCGTCCCTCGTTGCGTTCGAGGAGACGAACGATCTCGTGCCGGAGCCGGTGATCCCCGATCGTGGTGCCGTATTGGAGCGCTCGACGGCTCTCGACCGGGTCGGAGAGGATCGCCTCCATCGCTCGCGCCGTCGCTTCGGCGGGAAGACTCTGCTGATCGACGAACCCCGCGGCGAGCGAGATCAGGTCGGGATTCCCCAGGGCCGCCGCCATCAGTTGACTGATCAGCGGCGACGAGGTTCGTTCCGAGATCGCGCTTCGGGTCGTGGATCGATTCGTGAGCATGGAATTCGTCGTCGCTTTCGAAGGGGACTCGTGCGCGATCGAACCGTCGCGGTACTCTAGCGAGCAGCCCCGAGGTGTCAAGGTCGGCCCTGTGGGGAGAGCCGCGCGTGCCGCTGCGGTGCTCGGATTCGACGGATGTCGCCTTGCCGTGTGGACACTCCGGCGCGATTCCGGTTCGCCCGATCGGCCGGGTCTCTCACCTCGTCCTCGACTTCCGTCCCTCGAGCTCGCGACGCACCAGCTCATAGTATGGGTCGATGGTACCCTTGGCCGTCTCCAGCATGAATCGGCCCACCGGATCGGCGAGGTACCGCTCGCGGTCCCTCGCGAGCAGCACGCGATTGAAGAGCAAGGTCACCGAGGCCTTGGGACGATAGCCGCGATGGCCCTCGATCTCGCGGAAGATCTCGTCGAGCGGGCGGCCTTGCACCAGGAATCGATAGATCCCCATCCACGCCGGCGACCGATCCATGCAGCCGTGACAGTGCAGCAGGATCGGCCAGGCCTCCGGATCCTGGGCGAGGCGGAGCGTCTCGTCGAGGAATTCGTCCGACCGGACCTGCGACGCCGGCGCGTTCAGATATCGGATGCCGTGTTCTTCGACGAACCGAAGCTCGTCGGGCAGCAACGGGCTCCGCTGAGGCGTGTCCTCGGCGAAGACGTTGATGATCGTCTTGAAGCGATGCCGCGCGTGCGCGACCTCGAGGCCGCGGTACGTCGGCATGCCGCTCAGGAAGATCTTCCCCGGAACGACGGTCCGCAGCCGCGCCAGCGGTCGGTGGTACCAGGTGATCTGGATCCCGACCACGACGAGGATCGCCCAGCCCGCCGCCGCGCCGAGCGACCTCAGCGGCATCCGTCGCGAGCTCGGCGCGGATTGAGCGATCATTGCTCGGATCATCGCGAGATCGAAGGCGGCCATCCCCCAGACGAAGCACCACCGCGGCCAGTAGCCGACCGGTTCCACGCCCGGCCACTCGACCTGCCGAAGCGCGATCAACACAGCCGACGCCGCCAGGAGCCCTCGAACGCCGCTCGCTCGAGCATCGGCCAGGAACTCCGGGAGCCTTTCGCGCCGAAGCACGACCGAGGCGAGAAGCGATCCGCAGCCGACCACCGCGACCGATCCCAGCGCCGCTCTCAGCCACGTGGGAGCGCTCGGGTCGAACATCGTTCTCCAACCGAGCCCATGCCAGCCGTCGAACGTCGGGCCGGGCGAGGCGGCATACCAGAAGGCGGCGACGCTCAGCCCGATCGCCCAGTTCCAGGGCGGTGAATTCCTCGAGGTTCGACCCAGAACCGCCAGAGCGAGCGCCGCGGCCGACAGGTAGAGGCCGACTCGATCGATCGTGTCCCCCGGTTCCGCGAGGCGGTAAGCCGGCGGCGGGAGCTTGCTGAAGGTCGGCCGCTCGATCCTGGGAAACTCGGGATCCCGATCCTCGGGGAAATCGACGACGTGCCAGATCGCCGGGATCACGAGGACCGCGAGCAACCACCAATGCCAATTCCGAGCGAGTCGAGCCGAAACGACCGGATCCCCGAGACCTGCGAGCTTCATCCGACGAACTCCACCCGGTCGAGTCGTGCCGACTGCGCCACGGTGTTGACTTATCGCAACATGCGAATCGAGGCAACCCCGATCGCCGGGCCGAGACCGTCGCCGCGCGTCGCGCGGCGAGTAATGGCGAAACCCTCCGGTGATGCCGCCATTGGATCCGCCTCGCTTGCCTTGGAAAGCAGAGACCACGCCGAGATCGGGAAAAGGAACGGCATTGCGCAACTCCTCGGATCTCGGGCCGGCCCGCCACGGCCGCGGCGGCGTGCGACGCAGCCGCGGATTCCGCCGCGAAACGGCGACTCGACTTCCGTCCATGCGATATGCTCATGTCATGGTCGAGCGCAACGACGACTGTCCGTCGTCTCCGCGTCATCGGTCGAGCCCGACCCGTTCACGCGGCTCCGAAGTTCGATCCCCCTTCCCGAGTCGACCCGCTCGATGAATATCCGATCCATCGCTCTGGCCCTACCGATTGCGTTCCTCGTCTCGTGGGGCGGGAACGGCGTCCGCGGCGAGTACACGATCCAAAGCGTGGGACTGCTGCCGGGCACGGGCCAGCGGAGCTTCGCGACCGATGTGAACAACTCCGGAGAGGTCGTCGGGGCGTCCGAAGTCGCTCCGAACGTCTTTCGTGCCTATGTGTTCACGGCATCCGGCGGCTTGCGCGACATCGGGACCCTCGGCGGCTCCACCAGCATCGCCTCGTCGATCAACAATCGAGGCGTGGTCGTCGGTGCGTCGGACGTCGCGCCGGGAGTCCAGCAGGCGTTCGTCTATGATCGCGTCGGGGGGATTCGCAACATCGACCCCGTCGCCGGGCGCAGCAGCTACGCCAACGCGATCAACGACTCGGGGCTCGTCGTCGGCTATCTCGTCGACACCGCGGGGATGACGACGCACGCCTTCGTCTACCGGCCCGAGACCGGACTGGTCGACCTCGGCACTTTCGGCGGGACGGCCGCCCAAGCCAACGGCATCAACGCGAGGGGCACGATCGTCGGTTCCTACACGACCGCGGCCGGCTTCGATCATGCCTTCGTCTACGACGAAACGACCGGACTGGTCGACCTGGGAACCCTGGGCGGCAACTTCAGCCAGGCCTACGGCATCAACGACCACGGCCAGATCGTCGGAGTCTCGACGACCTCCACCGGTGCCCAACACGCATTCCTCTACGACGCAGCGCGCGGAATGCGCGACCTCGGAACCCTCGGCGGGATCGTCAGCAAGCCGGTCTCGATCAACAATCACGGCCAGGTCGTCGGCGCGTCGGCCGACGGTTCGGGCCGAATCCGAGCGTTCATCTGGACCGAGTCGACGGGACTTCGCGACCTCTTGTCCCAAGTCCAACCGGGATCGAACTGGGGCGTGCTCACCGAGGCCGACGCCATCAACGACTTCGGACAGATCGTCGGCTTCGGCGGTGACCCGACCTCCAGGCCCCGAGGCTTCCTGATGACTCCGACGTCGATTCCCGTTCCCGAGCCCGCGGGCACGGCTCTCACCCTGATCGGGCTCGCGGCGACCGGCCTCTTCCGCGTGATTCGACGACGCTCGCGAGTCGCCTGAGCGAGCTCCGACGCCCCGACTCTCGGCTCACGCCGCGCGGGTATCGGCTTCGAGTTCGTCGTCGGTCCAGAAGAAGTAGTCGTTGCTCTGCTCGGGATGGGTTCTGACGCGCTCTTCGACCGAGTCGAGGGCGTTCTGGACCCACCAGTCGCCCTGCGATCCCGACGCCGCCTCGCTGGGCACCACATACCACGGTTCGAAGTCGAGCCGATAGCGGCCCGACTCGTCCGACTGGCAGAAGACCGGAACGACCGCCGCGCCCGTCGTGGCCGCGAGCATCACCCACGTCTTCGAGTAGCTCGCCTCATTCCCCAGGAACCAGGCACGCGACGTGTGCGACCCGTTCCAGCGGACGTCGCACGCGACCTTCACGATCAGTCCCGACGAGAGCCCTCGAGCGGTCCGCAGGATCGAAGAGGCCGCCTCCGCCGCCGACTGGCGTCGCGAGATGAACATCCGCGACTGGCCGAGCGGGCCGTCCCCTTGGAGCTTGTTCAAGAGATAGCCCGAGACGTTCCTCGGCTTCTCGGAGAACCAGCGCAGGTCGTAGCCGTGCTTGAACATCCAGTGCGACGTGACGACGTGCGACCCGAAGTGATTGGCCAGGAGGATGACTCCCCGACCGCGAGCGACGGCCTGGTCGAGATGTTCCCGCCCCGAGACTTGGAACCAGCGATCGAGCTTCTCGGGCGGGGTGGAGTCGAACATCAGGTCGCGAACGCGCCAGCGATAGGTCTGCCGGGCGAGTTCGAGAGCAGTCTCCCGAATCGGCCACTCGGCCCGCATCCGCTTCGCGGCCTGCGCCACCGCCTCGCAATAGCGCTGCTCCTGCTGAGGGATGACGAGCAGGTCGAGCCGGCCCATCGTGCCCAGCCAGGCATGGGCGAGACGATGCGGCAGCATCCGGATGACGGGAAGAACCGTCTTCAGGACCACCTTGTGCACGATCATCCAACGCTGCCGCATCGTCCTGACCCTCGGGCTTGTCGGAGTCCGTTCCTGGACATCGAAGGGTTCGCCTCGCAACGCGGGCACCCCTCGTCTCACACGCGATTCGACCGGCGATCGCCCGCTCGACTCAGGCCGCGGCTGCGCCTCGGCGATTCTCGACATAGGCCGCCAGGCTGCCGAGCGTGGTCAGTGTCGGAACGTCGTCCTCGTCGATCGACACGCCGTGGTCATCCTGGATCTTCAGGATGATTCCGACGAGGTCGAGCGAGTCGATCGAGAGATCCTCGATCAGCCGGGTCTCCGCGCCGAGTTCGACGTCGGCGGAGACGCGAGCCACCGAGCGGATGATGTCGGCCAGGTCGGCCAGGAGTCGGTCGTTCATCGATCCCCCCTTTTCAGGATCAAGGCGTTGTTCGTTCCGCCGAATCCGAACGAGGCGCTGAGGGCATACTCAATGGGGGTCGGACGTGCCTGATCGGGTATGTAATCGAGATCGAGTTCGGCGTCGACCTGAAAATTGATCGTCGGCGGCAGAATCTGCTCGCGCAGAGCGCGAACGCAGACCGCGGCCTCGATCGCGGAGGCCGCTCCCAGAGCATGCCCGACCGCGCCCTTGATCGAACTGATCGGAAGGTTGCGTGCATGTGCCCCGAAGACGTCGTGCAGGACCTCGGTCTCGGTCCGATCGTTGACGGGCGTGCTCGTGCCGTGCGCGTTGTAGTAGTCGATCGACTCGGGTGCGATGCCCGCACGCTGCAGCACCGTCTTCAACCCGTGCGCGATGCGCTCGCGACACGGCATCGTCAGATGGTGCCCGTCGGTGTTGCTTCCCCAGCCGACCAGTTCCGCCTGGATCTCCAGGCCCAGCCGCTTTGCCTCGGCTTCGGTGGCGAGGAGCAGCATCCCGGCGCCTTCGGCCATGACGAAACCGTTGCGGTCGCCGCTGAACGGTCGGCTCGCCTTCGAGGGGTCTTCGAACGCGCGGTCCCCGGGCTTCTGAGAGGCCAGCGCCTTCATTGTCGCGAAACCATTCACGATCGCCGGTGTGAATGCGCTCTCGGAGCCGCCCGCGAGCGCCAGATCGGCTTCGCCCGCTCGGAGGAACATGGCCGCCGAGGCGATCGCGTGCCCGCCGGAGGCGCAGGCATTCGCCGGAGCGATGCTCGGACCGTAGAATCCCAGGTGCTGCGCGATCTGACCCGCCGCCTGGTTGATGATCAGCGCGGGGATCAGATACGGACTCATCGAGAGCGACTTCCGCCGTCGCGAGCGTTCCATCTCCGACTCCAGGAGATCCTGTCCCCCGAAGGCCGACCCGACCGAGACCGCCACGCGATGCGGGTCGATCTCGGCGCGACGATTCGTGAGCCCCGCATCCTCGAGAGCGGCCCGCGCGGCCCGGAGTGCGAAGTGCAGATATCCCGACTCGAGCTTCGCGACCGCCGGTTCCTCGCCCGCCGTTCCCGGACCGACATCTTCGACTCGGCCCGCGACGTCACGCAGAAACGACTCCGAGGAGAGCGATTCGTGGCGCTTGATGCCCGAGCGGCCGGCGACGAGGTTCCCCCAGGTCGTGTCCATGTCGGACCCGAGACAAGTCACCGCCGAATGCCCCACGACCACGATCCGAACGCTCATGGCTCTTCCTCGACTGATCGGTCGCCCCGGAGACGTCCCCGGAGTTCCGACCCATCGTATCCATCGACCACCGGCCGGCAAACCTTGAGGATCGTGACGATTCTCTCGGTTCTTCTGACCCCCTGCGCCTCGACGACTCGAGCCGCCGCCGACGGCCCCGCCGTCTACCTCCCGGATCGTCCCCTCGTGCGACCGGCCGTTCCGCGCTCGGAATCCTCGACCGCGGCCCACCCGATCGACGCGTTTCTCGACGCCGACGCGCGGGCGGACGGACTCGAAGCCGTGCCCGAAGCCGATCGCCCAACCCTGATCCGTCGACTCTCCTACGACCTCCGCGGATTGCCCCCCTCCCCGGAAGAGATCGACGCCTTCGAGAACGACCCGCGACCCGACGCCTGGGAACGCCTCGTCGACCGTTTCTCGGCCGATCCCGCCGTCGGAGAGAAGCGCGCCGAATGGTGGCTCGACCTCGTGCGCTACGCCGATTCCAGCGGCTTCGAGGACGACTCGCGTCGCCCAACCGCCTATCGCTACAGGGATTGGGTCGTCTCGGCATTCAATCGCGGTCTTCCCTTCGACCGCTTTCTCCAGATGCAGCTCGCCGCCGACGAGCTTTCCTTCGACGAGCCGGACTCGCTCGCCGCGCTCGGGTTCCTCCGAGCCGGTCCCAGCGTCGGCAATGAACGCACGCCGCGGACTCGAGCCGATGAACTCGACGACGTCGTCTCCACGACCTCCGCGGTCTTCCTGGGCCTGACTCTCGGATGTGCGCGCTGCCACGACCATCCGACCGATCCGCTGAGCATGGTCGACTACTACCGGATGATCGCCGTCTTCGAGCCCGCCCAACCCGCCGAGCTCAGCCTGGCACGACCCGGAGAATTGGCGGAAATCGAGCGACGAACGTCCGAGATCGATTCCCAGGTCGATCGACTCCTCGCCGATCGAATCGCTGCGGTCGGCGATCCGCCCGCGAACGATCCGATCTCGACCGCCGCCGCGCTCGAGTTCGAGATCCGCGGGAGTCTCTGGGCCGCGAGGAAGCCGGAACCGCCCGCGACCGCTCCCGGGGTTCGCGAGTCGGGAGCGGCCGCCCCCGAGACCCGCATCGCCCCGGGCGGCGATCCCGAGAAACCCGGCGACGTTGTTCCCGCCGGACCTCCCAGGAGTCTCGAAGGGGGAGCGGTCGACTTCCCCACGCCTGGCCGGCGCGCGCGATCGTCGCTTCGTCGTTCGGCGCTCGCACTCTGGATGACGCGGCCCGATCATCCCTTGACCGCGCGAGTCATCGTCAACCGTCTCTGGCAGCAGCGTTTCGGCGAGGGACTCGTCCGAACCCCGTCCGACTTCGGGCATTCCGGCGATCCGCCCGACTCCCCCGAGCTCCTCGACTGGCTCGCCGCGGAGCTGGTCGCTCGGAGATGGGATCTTCGAGCCGTCGATCGACTCATGCTCATATCGGCGGCTTATCGGCGATCGAGCCGTCGGACGGCCGATCTCGAGCGTCGCGATCCCGCGAACCGCCGGCTGCGCCGGCATTCGATTCGCCGGCTCACGGCCGAGGAGATTCGCGACTCCATCCTCGCCGGCTCCGGTTCGCTCGACCGCCGGATCGGCGGACCGGGGTTCTTCGGCCCCATCGACCCCGCGGCCGTCCGAACCGGCAATCTCCCCAGACGACCGACCGATGTCGTCGACGGCCCATCGACCTGGCGGAGGTCGGTCTATCTCTTTCGGCTCCGCAGCGTGCCCGATCCGTTCCTGGGAGTTTTCGACCAGCCCGACGCGGCGAGGACCTGCGCCGGCCGGCTCAACACGGTGACGCCCTCGCAGGCCCTGACCCTCATGAACGACCCGTTCGTCGAGGCGCACGCGGAACGCCTCGCCGCGCGCGTGCTCCGCGAGCTGGGATCCCACGCCTCCGCCGAGCGGTACCTCGACCGTTTGTCCCGCATCGTCACGGGGCGTCGCGCTTCGCCGGAGCTCGTGAGACGAGCCGCCGCCTCGATCGACCAAGCGCCGCCGAGCGATCTCGATCGCGTCCTGACGGATCTGGCCCTGATCCTCTACAATGGCAACGCCTTCCTCTACGTCGACTGAGCGATGAACGGCCGGAGAGGTGATCGTCTTGCGCGTCCATTCCGCGACCTCGAGAACCGACCCGATCCGCCGTCGCTTCCTGGCCGCCGGGCTCGGGCTGCCCGCGATCTTCCGATCCTTCGGAAACGCGGCCGAAGCCGGCTCGACGGCGACCGCCGGCGGGATCCATCATCGCGCATCCGCCGACGCAGTCATTCAATTGTTCATGAACGGCGGACCCAGCCATCTCGATCTGTTCGATCCCAAGCCCGAGCTCCAAGCCCGCGACGGCGAACCATTGCCCGGCGGCACCAAGCCGCGCGTCTTCTTCGGCGCGCCCGGCCCCCTGCTCGCCAGCCCGTTCCGCTTCCGGCGCGTCGGCCAGAGCGGTCAGTGGGTCTCGGAACTGCTGCCGCACACCGCCCGAGTCGTCGATGAGCTGACCATCATTCGCTCGATGACTTGCGACAGCAACAATCATGCCCCCGCTCTCTTTCAAATGAACACGGGTCGCTTGAGAACGGGCGATCCCAGCCTCGGCGCCTGGGCGGTGTTCGGCGCGGGTGCGATCGAAGCCGACCTCCCGGGGTTCGTCGTGCTCTGCGACCCCGCGGGCGGTCCGATCGGCGGGGCCGCCAACTGGGGAGCGGGATACCTCCCCGGGAAATACGCCGGCAAGCCGTTGCGAAGCCGAGGCGCTCCGATCCTCCACCTCGACTCCCGATTCTCCGACGACCGCCGCGGATCGATGCGCACCATCCTCGACGCGATCGATCGCGAGCACCTCGCGGATCACCCCGGCGAGCCCGAGCTCGAGGCGCGAATCGAGAGCCGCGACCTCGCCGAGCGGATGCGCGCGGAAGCTCCCGAGGCGGTCGACCTCGACCGCGAGACCGCCGCGACCAAGCGCCTCTACGGGCTCGACGACCCGATCGTCGCTCCCTACGGACGCCGTCTCCTGATCGCGCGACGACTGGTCGAGCGCGGCGTGCGATTCGTTCAGGTCTACAGCGGAGGCGGGGCGTTCGAGGACAACTGGGACGCCCATTACGACCTGAAGACCAACCACACGCGACGCACGCGCGAGACCGATCAGGCCGTCGCGGCGCTCATCTTGGATCTGAGGGCGCGCGGGTTGCTCGAGCGGACTCTCGTCCTCTGGGGAGGCGAGTTCGGACGCATGCCGATCTCGCAGGCCCGCATCGGCCGCGACCACAATCCCCACGGGTTCACTTGCTGGATGGCCGGCGGCGGCGTCGCGCGTGCGCGGTCGGTCGGACGTACCGACGACTTCGGCCTCCATGCGATCGAGCGGCCCGTGCACGTGAACGACTGGCATGCAACGATCCTGCACGTGCTCGGCATCGACCACCTGCGCTTGACCGTTCGACACGAGGGACGCGACAAGCGCCTGACGGACGTCGCAGGGACGGTCGTTGCGGAAGCCCTCGCTCGGCCGACCTCTCTTCCAACCGATCATTGACGCGTCGGCGTCGTCGCTCTACAGTCAGACAAACGTCGTTGAAGCGGGGGGAGTCGCGTGGATCTCTTTGGAAGGGCGAAGAAGGCCGTTCGGGGTTGGTCTCCGCCCCCGCCGGCGAAGCCGCAGAACTTCCGCGTCCTGTGCGTCGAGGGCCATCCGATCGAAGGCCGGCGCACCGAGAGCTACCAGGCGATTCGCTGTCCCGAGTGCGGCGAGGGCGTGTTCGTCCTGCCGATCAGCCCCCTGCCCGACCCCAAGCCTCCGGAGAATCGAGCGAATCGTGCGCCTCGGCCCTCGCGGCAGGACGACTCGCCGATTCCGCTGAGCGACCCGATTCCGATCGAGGAAGAGCTCGTCGCGGTCGAGGACGCGACCGACGACGGGCCGGTCGAGGAGATTCGGTGGGAGGATGAAGACGACTCGCCGGCTCCCGCCGCCCGCTCCGAGAGGAACGAACCCGGAGCCCGCGCGCCCGAGGAGCCGGCGCCGATCGCGGCGTTCGACCCCGACCTGCACCTCGAGGAAAGCGAGATCGATCAGCCGGCGCCGGCGCCTCGAGCTGCTCGCGCCGCCGCCGGCAACGAATCGAAACGCGCCCAGGCCCCGAACCCGGAACCGTCGCGACCGCGGCGGACCGCCAAGCCCGAGCCGGCTCCGCAACGGGGACGCGTCGCTCGCGAATCGCCGCCGATGGTCGTCGCCGAGCCCGAAGCGCCTCGTCCCTCATTCCGCGAACGGCTCTGGCGCAATCGGAATCCCTTGATCGCCCTGGCCGTCGTCCTGGCGGTCTCGAGCGCAGTGGGCGTGCGGCTCTGGCGAGAGAAGTTGCTCGAGCTGCCGAAGATCTATGCAAAGGGGAAGGACGAAGGGCTGGCCGCGCTCGATCGCGGCGACTTCGCTCTCGCCAAGGAGCTGCTCCGAGAAGCCGCCCGCGCAGCGCGACTCCTCGGGGGCGATTTCGACGACGACAAGCTCTCCGCCGTGCTCCATGGCGCGGAGGAAGCCGCGATCTTCGCCGATCTCGCGTCGAGCACGCTCGAGGAGATCGTGGAGAAACGCGCCCGCGCCAAGTCGCCCGAGGAGTGGCGAAGCGATTTCGAGGCGAGCTATCGCGGCCAGTCGATCATCTTGATCACCCACGTGACGGCCGTCCCCGATCCCGCGCGGCCGGGCTCGTACTACGACACCGACTATCGGATCGCGTACGGCGGCGGACAGGTCCCCGCCGGACGCGGCCGCGTCGCTCTCGACGGGTTTCAGTTGGTCGAGTCGACGCGTCCGAAGATCGGCGATCTCCTGGCGTTCGGCGCCAGGATCGAATCCGTCGACCTCGACGACGGCACCGGCGAGTGGGTCATTCGGCTCGAACCGTCCAGCGGCGTTTTCATCCAACACACCGACGCTCTCAGGGCGGTCGCCGGTGTTGCCGACGACGCGGAAGAGGAGCCCCGACGATGATGGTCCTGACGCGCAGTCTCCTGGGACTCCTGATCCTCGGGTCGACGGCTCTGGGGCAGACCGGGACCGTCGTCGAGCCCGAGCAGTTGACCAAGGACCCGAATCTCGTCGGAAGGATCGTCGTCGTCGACGATCGCATCCAATTCTTCCTCCCCCACAAAGGGCCGGGAGGCCGTGAGATCTACGACGAGCTCCGACTGAAGCGGACCGACGTCCCGTTTCGACTCCCGCCGGCGCTTCGGACCCCGCGCTCGCCTCGCGAACGCGCCGCCAGGATCCAAGGCGTCCTGCAGCGCGATGGGCGATCGCTCTTCGTCGAGGTCGAGTCGATGCAGCTCTACGCGGGAGATCTCGAGCGCCTCGAGAAAGAGGTTGCCTCGCTCGCGCCCAACGACCTCGCCGGTCGCCGGCGCTGGGCGGAATGGGCGACCAGGCGCGCTGCGATCTTCAAGGATGCCGATCTCGAGAAGCGCGCCAGGGACCTCGAGGTCGAGGTCGTCGTCCGCGAGTCGGAAGCCCCGGCGGCCGATCCGCTCGGACTCGCCGCGCGTGTACGCGAGCGCGGACTCGGCGAGCCGCTCGCCGGCTCGCTCGGTCACCTCGGATTCCGCGCGCGGCTCGCGACGGCCAAGTCCGCCAACGATCTCGACCGTCTGGCGCGAGATGTCGCCGCCTTCTTCCCCCGCTCCTCCGACGCGCGATACGCGACGCCCCCGGGTCTCGAGGACTGGACGGCGCGCCTCGGGAAGTTCCCCGGCCCGGCCTACCGCGAAGCGCCCGATCCGATTCGGGCGGCCTGGGACCGACGATTGCTCGCCGACGTCCTCCAGAAGAGATTCGAAGTTCGACTCTCCGACGACCCCGCCTCCGCCCTCGTGCTCGCCGAAGAGGCGAAACAGGCGCTCCCCGATCGACCCGCGATCGCCGAGCGGATGCGCGACCTCGGACTCGCCGCCACCGAGGCCGCCGCCGCCAATCTTCGACTCTCCGAGGTCGAGTCGCTCGCGAAGACCCTTCGGTCCGAGGGGAAGGAAGATCGGGCGCGGAAGCTCCTGGAGAATTGGCTGAGCGAGCAACGGACCAAGCGGCTCGACAAAGGCGACGCCGACGGCCGGGTCCTGCTGGCGTCGCACTACGAACGCCTCCTCTCCGACCGAGCGACGGCAGCCCTCCTGCTCCAGGAGGCGGTCGCGATCGCTCCCGACTCGCGCGAAGCCGCCGACTCGCTCCGGCGCATGGGCTACCGGCGAACCGCCGAGGGGCGATGGGTCGACGGGCGGTCGACCGAGACCACCTCCGAAATCGGCGGCAACCCCGGAGCCGCAAAACCCGCCGGGGCCGCTCCCGCGGGCGACGATTCCCTCCTCGGGCTCACACCCGAACAGGTCCGCGCACGTTTCGGATCGAAGCCCGATCGCGTCTCGCTCTCGATCACCCAGGCCGAAACGATCGAGCAGTGGGTCTACAGTCGCGTCAAGGGCAAGCAGATCATCAACTTCCGTCGAACTCGCGGCCAAGGCAGGCCGCGCGTCGTCTCCTCCTACTCGCTTCCTTGATTGCAGTCACGCATGCCTGCCGTCACAACACGAGCCGCGGGCCGTTGACTCGGTGCAACGCGTCCCGCGTCGTGTCCTCTCATGAAGAGAGGTTCCTCGAGAAGCGATCGCCGCGAGGCGCTCGTCGGGATCGCCGGCGAGCCGTCCCCCCGCGAGCTCGCGACTCCGGGAACCTTCTTCCTGGAGTTGACGTCCAATAGTCGCGTCCCGCAAACCGAATCCTCGTCGGGATTGCAAGAGTCTCGAGGATCGTTCGGACGGAATTTCATTCGAGTTCTGCAAACAATCCCAGTTCGGCGGCGTACTATCCTTGAAAGTCGAGGGCTCGAGCGTCGTCCGTTGCCCGTGGCGCATAATGTGCAATGTGAGTTGCGGCATCCCGCCGATGTGGAGATGCACGATTCGACCACGGCGCGAATGCGAACCGTCCCCCAGGGATGTCGGTCATCCCTCGACGATCGAGTTGCGACGAGGAACGTGTTCCCGACCCGATTCTTCGATCATTCGCCTGATCTGACGGATCATTCCCAACGGATCGGGACCGCCTCAGGCTGAAGGAGGCCGTTCGACCCCTCGAGGCGAGAACGACCCCCATGCGATTGACACCGGGAGGTGTTCTCACCATGGCCAAGAAAGACGGATTGCTTCGTGTTCAAGCCCGGTTGACCGCTCGACGAGACGCCCTGCGCAAGGCGTTGAGCGGCGACATGGACGCCTATCGCGAATATGCCGCCATGCAAGTCGGTGACAGCGTCGATGCCGCGGTCGATACCGCCAACGACGAGATCAGCTCCCAACTCGTCGAGTTGGAGAGCCGCGAGCTCGGGAAGATCGAGAACGCGCTCGAGCGCATCGCTCGAGGCGTCTACGGTCGTTGCGAGTTCTGCGGAGAGAAGATCGCCGAGGCGCGGCTCAACGCTCTGCCCTACACCAGCACCTGCATCGACTGCCAGCGCGAGAGCGAACGAACCGGTCGCGGCGGACTGCGGGAATCGGTCGACACGCGTTGGTCGAAGATCTACGACAAGACCTCGGCCGATTCGGATTCCGACGGCGACGTCAACATCGCCGACCTCGAGCTCGATCTCTCCGAGTCGGGCCGTTGATCCCGCGGTCGCAATCTCGCTCGGTCTCGACCGGCCGAGGACGAAACCCGATCGGCAGTCCTTGACAACGGGGTCCTCGGCCGATTATCTCTTGAGACGACGTGCCCGTAGCTCAATTGGATAGAGCGTCAGCCTCCGGAGCTGAAGGTTACAGGTTCAAGTCCTGTCGGGCATATCGGCCGGGCTCCCCCTTGGCGGGAGTCCGGCCTTTTTCATGCGCATGATGGGGATCGATCGCCGCGTCCGCCGTCGCCGATCGTCATCGAGATGCCGGGCGGGGCGGGACGCCGGTCAACCGTTGCTCAGTTCGCGCCACTCGTCGAGGAGCCGGAGCGCGTCGCCCGAGTCGACGACTCGCGCCGCGGTGGCCACGCCTTCCTCGAGGCTGCGAACTCGGCCCGCAACCAGCAAGGCGGCCGCGGAATTGGCGAGGATCGCCGACCGAACCGGTCCCGCCTCTCCTCGAAAGAACGCCGTGAGCCGCGCTGCGCTCTCGGCGGGGCCGGACACCGTGAGTTCGCGCGCGGAGACCGTTCCGAGTCCGAAGTCCTCGGGAGCCCAGGTCAGAAGCGATAGCCGGCCGTTCTCGATCCACCTGACGTGCGTCGGGGCGTCGAGAGAGACTTCGTCGAGCCCGTCTCCCCCCGTGACGACCGCTCCGCGCACGAGCCCGAGCAGCAGCAGCGCATCCGCGACGAGGTCGCCCGCGCGATCTCCCGCGACGCCCACCAGTTGGAACCCCGGCTTGCACGGATTGGCGAGGGGGCCGATGAGATTGAAGATCGTGCGGAACGGAAGCAGCTTGCGAACCGGAGCCAGGGCGCGCAGCGAGGTATGGAATTTCGGCGCGTACAGGAACGTCAGGCCGAGACGTTCGAGACACGCGTGGAGACGCTCCGGGGGCGCCTCGATCGCGATCCCCAGCTCCTGGAGCACTTCGGCGGACCCCGAGTTCCCGGATGCGGAGCGATTTCCGTGCTTCGCGACCGGAACTCCCGCCGCGGCCGCGACGATGGCGACCGCCGTGGAGACGTTCACCGAGCACGACCCGTCGCCCCCGGTTCCGCAGGTGTCGAGCACGCTCCGCATCGTCACGAACGGCATCATCCGCTCGCGCACCGCCCGCACGGCGCCCGCGAGCTCCTCAGCCGTCTCGCCCTTGAGCTTGAGCGCCGTGAGATACGCGGCGACCCCCGCCTCGGGAACGAGATCGTCGAGCATCGCCGAGGTGGCCGCGTGCGACTCGGATTCCGAGAGACTCTCACCGCGCGCCAGCAGGACGAGCGCGGATTGGAGCGGTGCGGGAAGCACGGCCGGGGCCGTCGGCGGAGTCATCACGGCAGGCGGACCTCGAGTGAGTGGATCATGCCGTCGGCGATCCGATGGACGCCGATTCGAAGATGCTCGACGTCGGAACGGGCGCTCAGGGCGGCCGCGGCGGCTTCGGCCGAGCGGACCTCGAGTTCGCCGACTCGGTGCACCACGTCGAGCGGTCGGAAGTAGGTCGCCAGCGGGCTGTCGGGCTCGACCTTCGTGACCACCGCGCCCTGCATCGATTCGGGAAGGCCGAACATCCCTGCGTTCTTGCCGTTGAGCGTCGCCAGCTCGAGGCCGAGCACGGTTCCCGTGCCCTCCTGGGCGGCGTCGGTCCGAGACGGCCGCCGGATCATGCCGTCGCCCCGGGCCGGGGCAGGCTCGGCGGCGGGCGCCTTGGCCCCGGCGTCCTTGTCTCCCACCACGATCCGCAGCGCGATCTCGCGGCGATCGCGCCAGATCACGAGGTCGGCCGGCTTTCCGATCGGAGCCATCGAGACGAGGTTGATCAAGTGATTGAGATCGAAGACCTCGGTCTCGTTGAAGCGAAGCACGACGTCGCCCACGCGGATCCCCGCCTTGGCGGCGGGAGACGAGCGGTCGACCGAGTCGATCCACGCCCCGCGAGGTCGGTCGAGACCAAGCGCCCGAGCGGTCTCCGCCTCGAAATTCGGCTGGAGCTTGACTCCGAGAGCCCCGCGCGACACTCGACCCTTCGTGATCAACTGATTCATGATCCAACGAGCGAGGTTCACAGGGATCGAGAATCCGACCCCTTCGCTGCCGCCGCCGTTCGAGAGGATCGCGATGTTGAGCCCGACCACCTCGCCCTTGAGGTTCACGAGCGGTCCGCCGGAATTCCCGGGGTTGATCGCGGCGTCGGTCTGGAGGAAGTCCTGATTCTCGACGCCCGCGAGTTCCAGGTCGGCCTCGTGGCGACCCCGGCCCGAGATGATCCCCTGGCTCACCGAGTGCGTCAGCCCGAACGGGCTCCCCACGGCGAGAACCCAAGAGCCGACCGCGACCCGGTCCGAGTCGCCCATCCGCGCGGCGGGGAGATCCTTCGCCGGCAATTCCAGGACCGCGATGTCGGCGCGGCTGTCGGTCCAGATCTTCGAAGGCCGCAGCGATCGCCCGTCGTGCAGGAAGATCGAGACCTCCTCGGGAGTCGCTCCCGAGACGACGTGATTGTTCGTGAGCACGTACAGCCCGTCGGCCGCGTCGGCACGCACGATCACGCCCGATCCGGTCTCCTCGAATTCGTGATCGCGGCGTTCCCCGTTGCGCTTCCCCGTCTTGACCGCCACGATGTGCACGACCGACGGCGAAACCGACTTCGCCACCAGTTCAAAGGTCCGATCGACCTCGCGGATCAGCGAGTACTGCTGGTCGAGGCGAGCGTAGACCGATTGGTCGTCGACCGGTCGCGGAGCGACGGGCTCGGCGGGGGCTCGACTCGGCTCGCCGACGCCTCCCGCCGAGAGCGGCCGAACCGCCCGATCCAGCCACGCCCCGAGCGAGAGCCCCAGGGCGAGCGTCGCGATCAACAGTGCGGGAGATTCGGCGCGCTTCATGGCAGTCGAGCTCCACGACGCGAGGTGGACGGAAAGGCGAGGGCTCGACGAACCCGAGGACATCTCGCGGCATCGTATCTCAATATACATGGCGATTCCATGAAGAGTCCACCCTCGGCACGATCTCGCGCGGGGCTCCTCGAACGCCGTTCCAGATGCACCCTCTGGACAGGCGTGATCCTCTCCCCCTACGATGATGCCACCTCTCCCCAACCAAGAGTCTCCCAGCGATGAAGATCGATCACCACCTCCACACGTCACGCCACTCGCCCGACAGCGTGATCGAGCCGCATCAGCTCATCCGTTCCGCGCGCGACGCCGGTCTCGACGGCGTGGTGATCACGGAGCACGATTACCAGTGGCGGGAGGATGAACTCGCCGACCTCCAGGAAAGCGCCGGCGATCTCCTCGTGCTCGCGGGTGCGGAGATCTCGGCGATCGAAGGCCACATGCTCGTCTACGGCCTGCCCCACCTCGACGACGTTCCGCCCGGCGTCAGCGTTCGACGCGTCCTCGAGGTGGCCGAGTACCACGACGCCGTCGTCGTCGCCGCGCATCCCTATCGATGGGGGCAGGACTTTCGCGCGATCCTTGCTCAGGTCGGCGCGCGATTCGACGGGCTCGAACTCGTCAGCAACAACGTGGGAGCCGCCGAGCGGTCCTTGATCGAGTCGACGCTCTCCGACCATCCGGTCTTCGGGGCGACCGGTTCGAGCGACGCGCACGAGCCCGAGGTCGTCGGATGCTACTACTCGGTCTTCCCCGAACCGATTCGGTCGATGCACGACTTCGTCTCGGCTCTGCGCCGGCGTCGCTCGGCGCCGAGGCACCACGCGAGCAAGAGGCTCGCCTCAGGGCCGATCGAATGGGCCGCCCGACCTGCGTCGCATCGATGATTCGATTTTCCACCACGCCGGAGACGCCTCGATGGCATCGATCTTGAAGACCCGCGTGTTCCCCGGCGCAGCCGATGCGGTGGCTCGTTCCGAATCCTCGAGCGATCTCGCCGAGTCGATCGCCGTCCAGACCATCGAGTCGCCGGTCGGGCCGCTGACAGCGGGCATCGCCGGGGACGCCGTCTGCCTGCTCGAGTACCGGAGAGCCTGTCTTGCCGACCAAATCGGGTCGCTCGAACGGCAGTTGCGGCGCGAGTGCGTCACCCGTCGCGTACCGCTGCACGATCGCCTCGAACGCGAGCTCGACGACTACTTCCAAGGGCGATCGACGCGCTTCGGTCTCCCGCTCCTCTATCCAGGCACGCCCTTCCAGGAGCGCGTCTGGTCGGCCCTCCTGCGCATTCCTTACGGCTCGACCTGGAGCTACGAGCGCCTCGCCGTCGAGATCGGCAACCCCGACGCGCAGCGGGCGGTCGGGACCGCCAACGGTCGGAATCGGATCTCGATCCTCATCCCCTGTCACCGCGTGATCAACAAATCCGGCGCCTTGGGAGGATACGGAGGCGGACTCGAGCGCAAGCAAATGCTCTTGGAACTCGAGGCGAGGACCGTCCGCTCCGCGGCGGATCTCCTCCCTCCCCCGTGAGTCGCCTCCCTCCCGCCCGCGCGATTCAGTTCTTGACCTGGTCCGCGTTGTAGGCTTGCTCGACCGATCGAAGTCGCTCGACGATCTCCAACTGTCGATCGCGCGCGTTCTTCGCCACGCGTCGTGCGAGAACCTGGAACTCGTAGAATCGTCGAGCCGCGATCGGGCCCGAGATCGAGTCGCGAGCGATCTCGCTCGCTTCATCGATCTCGCCCGCGGCGAGGTCGGCGTCGAGCGTCTGTCGAGCCGCCGCGAGCATCGCCAGCCGCCGCTCGACCTCGCGTCGCGCCGCGACCCGCGCTTGGATCACCTTGGCGGGAGCGGGCGGAGGCGTCGGAGGCGTACGGCCGAGGTCCTCCGGCCAATCGATCTCGCCCAGGCCGATCGGCTCTTCGAGCAATTGGAGTTGTGCGAGCGCGGCGTCGAGCTTTTCGAGCGCGTCGATCAGTCCGACGGTCGCCTGTCCGCGTCGCCGCAGTCTCTCGCTCTCGAGGAGTCGCTCGCTCTGGAGCCTGCCGCGTTCGAGGGTGCGGGTCGCCGACATCCCCTGCGCCAGGAACGAACCCGCGAGGATCGTCACGGCCGCGATGCCGACGACGAGACGGATCCAGCCCCGCTCCGCCGTCCGCACCAGGGGGCGATGGAGGAAGCCCAGGAACACGCCCGCGCACGCACCGCCGAAGTGCCCGTAGTTGTCGACCAGCTTCGCCAGCACGACGCCGAGCAGCGCCGTGAATCCCAAGAATCCGATCATCTGATCGCGCAGGAACATGCCGACGCGCGTGCGCGATCGCCATCCGACGACCATCGCCAGGCCGATCATCCCCAGGATGATCGTCGAACCGCCGCCCGAGGTCACGGGGACTCCCGCCCCCGGGAGGCCGCCGTTTCGGAAGAAGTCGGGCAGCAGCCGGCCCATGCCCGACGCCTCGATCACCGACCGAAGCTGGTAGAACCCCTGGCGCAGCAGCCCGCCGATCAGATTGCCGATCCCGCCGATCGCGAGCAGCATCGCGAGAAACTGCCTCGACCCATACCACGGCTCCATCAGGAAGCCGAGCTGGAGGAGCCCCACCAGATTCATCAACAAGTGCAGCACATTGAAATGGATGAACGTCGCCGTGATCAGTCTCCAGACCTCGCCCGCCAGGATGTCGTTCCAGCGGAGGGCGCCGCAGAGATGCGCGGTCTGGACGCCGATCTGGCCGAACCCCAGGACGCGCGAGCCGGGCGGCGTGCCGGGCGTCACCTCGAACCACTGGAGCAGGTGCATCAACGCGAACACCGCGATCCAGCAGAGCCCGAGGAACGTCGTCGCGCGGCAGGTTCTCAGATCCTCGAGCACTTCTAGCCTTCTTCCGTTGGAGAAGAGAGACCGGCTGGTGTCGAAAGACGACCGGCGGGGAGAGACGACGCGATGCGCCGCACGACTTCGAGGTGACGGAATTCGTCGAGGACCGGCTCGATCCCGGCGGTCTCGATCGCGGTCTCGAGCTCGACCCACGACTTGCAGCCCGCCTGCTCGGGCGTGGCCTCGATCGGAATCGCCGAGGGACGAACGTACGCTCGGACCACCATCATCAGCAGGCCCGGGCGTCGATACGCGAATCGCGCGCGGAGCGTCTCGAGCGTCCAGATATGTTCCTGAGCCAGGAGCTCGACCTCCTCGATCGACTCGAGCCGCGCCACGGCGTCGACGGTCGTGAACGTGTCGATGTGTATCGAGGTGTCCGGCGCGAGGCGATGCGTTCCCGCGGGCGACTCCAGCGTGCCTTGTTCGCTCTCGTGCAGGCGAGTCGGCCAGATCCAGAAGGCGAGCGATCGCTGCGTGAAGCCGCGCGACCCTTCGTCGATCCCTCCCTTTCGCAGGATGATCGACTGTCGTCCGGATCGCAGGGCGTCTCGGACGGAACTCCATTCCTTGAAGGCCGTCGCCGAGGCCGAGGGAAGCGGCTGACTCATGTCGAGCGTTCCCCCTTGGGATCGCGGAGCATGAGCGCGGCGACGGCGGAACGCGGCGACTTGCCCTCGAAGAGGATCCGATGGACCTCGTCGCTGATCGGCATCTCGACGCCCTCCGCGCGGGAGAGATGGTACAGACTCCGGCAGGTCGGCACGCCTTCCGCGACGTTCACCATCCCCCCGAGCACCTCCGCGAGCGAGCGACCCTCGCCGACGGCTCGCCCCACGGCGCGATTCCGACCATAGGGGCTGTAGCACGTCGTGATCACGTCGCCGATCCCCGCCAAGCCTTGGAACGTCGAGGGATCGCCTCCCAGAGCCGTCCCGAATCGGGCCATCTCCACCAGACCGCGAGTCAGCAACGCCGCCTTGGCATTATCGCCGAAACCGAGCCCTTCGCAAATGCCCGCGGCGATGCCCAACACGTTCTTGAGCGCGCCTGCGAGCTCGACTCCCACCGGGTCGCGATTCGTGTAGAGCCGAAGCGCGTCGCCGCTCAGCGCGTCGCGAATCGCCACGCACAACGACTCGCTCGTTCCCGCGACGACCATCGACGCCGGCAGCCCGCGCGCCAGCTCCTCGGCGTGACCGGGACCGCTGAGGATCGCCGCCTCGCGATCGCCCAAGGTCTCGACCAGGATCCGGCTGGGACGCGCGAACGTCGATGTCTCGATCCCCTTGATCACGCTGAGCATCGGAGTGCCGCCGGGGACCCGATCGGCGATCGACTCGAGCGTCGCCCGAAGGAAGGCGGACGGAATCGCCGCGACGATCAAGTCGGCCTCGCCGCACGCCAGCCCCGCGTCGTGAGTGATCTCGACGAGGTCGGGCAGCCGCACGCCGGGCAGGTGCCGCCGATTCTCCCGGTCGGAAGCGAGCCGAGACGCCTGCTCCGGAGAGCGGGCCCAGAGCCGGACCGACTTCCCTCGCGCGGCGAACAGCAACGCAAGCGCCGTTCCCATGCCGCCGGTACCAAGGATCGCGATTCGGTTCATGTCCAGCAGCACGGTCGGGAGAGAAGGGATCGAAACCGAAGCGAGATTCTAGCACGACGAGGCTCGGTCGTGCGAATCCGTGGCGACGTGCGTCAGAGGAAGTGCGGCACCATCGCGCGCCAGGCCGAAGGCCGATGCGCTTCCCCGTCCCACTCGTGGAATCGATGGCCGATCCCCTTGGAGAACAAGGTCTCGCTCAGGCCCCGATTGTTCGAGATCACCGGGTCGTCCCGACCGACCACGAGCGCGATCTCGAGTCTCCGCAACGCCTCGAGCTCGCCCGGATCCTGGAGGTTCGCGAGGAAGTGACTCGGAGTGTGGAAGTAGACCGTGTCGTCGTAGAAGCCGTCGAAGAGGTCGGGATAGTGCGCGATCCCGCGCGTCAGATCGAAGCGCCCCGAGAACGCCACGACCTTCGCGAAGCGCCTCGGATGACGAAACGCGAGATTCACGGCGTGATAGGCGCCCAGGCTGCATCCAAAGGCGATGAGACTCGGGTCGGAATTCTCCAGACGCGTGAACGGCTCGACCTCATCGAGGACGTACCGCTCGAACTGCTGATGGCGGGCGATCCGTTCGCTGGGACGGCGACCCCAGTCGTAGAGCGACTCGGCGTCGAGGCTGTCGAGGCAATAGAGCTGGATCCACCCCTGCTCGATCGATCCGCGCAGCCGCTCCACCATCCCCCAGTTCTCGTAATCGAAGAACCGCCCCATCCGGGGAGGGAACATCAACACGCGCGCTCCCGCATGCCCGAAGACGAGCATCTCCATGTCGCGTCCAACGTGCCGACTCGGCGTGCGGTGGTATTCCCGTTTCATGATATGGGAGTCTATCATGCGGGATGCGAAGGAATTCGGAGAGCATCATGAAAACAAGATGTGTGCCGCGGGACTGCGCTTCAGAAAGTCGGCCCAGAGCCGATATCCCGCCGGGCTGAGGTGGAGTTGGTCGTCTTCGTAGAGTTCCGTTCGCGGTTCCCCCCGCTCGTCGAGCATCTCGTCGAACACGTCGAGGAAGCCGGTCGGTCCCAGGCTCGCGGCCGAAGCGGCGATCAGGGCGTTCGCGCGACGCATCCGGTCGGCCAGAGCCCAACGCAGCGGGCTCGGCTTGATCGAGAGAAAACAGATCGGGACTCCCGGCAGCAACCGCGCCGACTTCTCGCGGAGCGCGAGATACGACGCATGGACCTGCTCGGGCGAGCGGCCGTCGCCCAGGTCGTTGTCGCCCGCGTAGAGCAGGATCGAGCGCGGATGCGCGGGCGGCACGAGCGCCTCGAACCAATGGGCGCACGCCTCGAGCGTCGAGCCGCCGAACCCGAGGTTGACGATCGGCGTTCCGGGGAAGTCGTCGCCGAGACTCGGCCAGAGCCGAATCGACGAGCTCCCGTAGAAGACCGTTCGCGGAAAGGGCAACGACGCATTGCGCACCCGGTCGGCGAGCTCGCGAACCTCGAACTCATAGATGTGGACCATGTCGCGAGTCCTCCTGCGCTGGAGCACGCGGGCGCGGCGGTCGCCGACCTCGCCTTCGGATCGGGAGCTCACCGGCTCCGCTCCACGAGCGAGCGATAGAGCGCCGCGGTTTCGCGGGCCGCGGCGGCCCAAGAAAAGTCGGCCGAGCGAGCGGAGGCTCGGCGAGCGAGTTCCTCGCGATACGCGCGATCCAGCGCGGTCCGACGCATCAGCTCGGCCGCCTCGTCGGTCGTCTCCAACCCGAAGGTCTCGCCCCCGGCGCCGAGGATCTCGGGGAGACAGCTCGCGCGGCTCGCCAGCGCCGGCGTGCCGACCGCCATCGCCTCGCAGAGCTGGAGCCCGAAACCCTCGTACTCGCTCGGATAGACGAAGGCGATCGCCTCGGCGTAGAGCGCGGGCAGATCTTCGTCCTCGACCCATTCGAGCAGACGCAGGCGAGTCGCGATGCCCAGACGCTCCGCTCGCTCGAGGATCGCGGCGCGCTGGTCGGCCTTGCCTCCCGCGAGGACGAGATGGACGTCGTCGAGCGTTGCGGCGGCGAACGCATCGAGGAGAAAGGGGATGTTCTTCCGCCCCTCCCAGCCGCCGACATAGAAGAAGTAGCGATCGGGGAGGTCGTGCCGCGCCCGAGCGCGGGCGCGGTCCTCCGGAGTGACCGGTCGCAGGAACGCCGGGTCGGCCGCCTCGTGGATCACCTCGATCCGATCGGGGCGGACGCCGAGCCGACGGACGATGTCGCCCTTCGCGTGCCGGCTCACGGTGATGATCCGGTCGGCACGCACCCGCGACGACCAATGCAGGGCGAGAAACCTCAGCGCAGCCGGCGCGAATCGCTGGGCGAGCGACTGCCGGTCGCGGTAGTAGACGTAGTCGATCGCGTCGTGCAGCGTCAGCACGGTGGGACAGGGACAACTCCAGGGAATCCCGAAGTTGAACGGCGAGTGAAAGAGGTCGACGCCGTCGTCGCGAAGCGCTCGGGGGAGGAGCCGATGCTCCCACTCGAGGAGTCGCGAGCCGGCGAACTCGCGGACCTCGAACGAATTCTCGGGGAGTCTCTCGAGATGCGCGCCCGCGATCGGCCCCCGGGCGTAGAGGATCGGCCGAACGCCCTGCGCGGGCAGTTCGGCGAGGAGGTCGATCGTGTATCGGTTCCAACCGCGGATCCGGGGGTCGACGAGCAGGCGCGCGTTGAAGCCGACACGGAGCGGACGCTCGCTCATGAGATCACGCCTTCACCTCGCAACAGCCGCTCGAGACCGCGACGCAGGTCGGAGCGCGGAGTCCAGCCGATCAAGGCGGCGAGGCGGGCGACGTCGGCCTGGAGGTGCGGGCGCTCGACGGGGCGGACCTTCGCCGGGTCGATCTCGACCGGCAGGCGACGACCCAGGATCTCCTCGATCATGTCGATGACCTCCTGCATCGAGCGCGCGGTCCCGGTGGCGACGTTCGCGGTCGTCAGACCCGCGGGCACGGCCATCGTCATCTCCACCACCGCGCACGCCGCTTCGTCCACCGGCACGAGATCCCGCTTCGGCCAGAGATTCCCCAATCGCAACGGGGCATCGGGCCGGTCGCGAATCTGCTTGATCAGCTCGGGCAGGAAGTGCGGATTCGTCTCGCGCGGACCGTAGAGATTCAGGAGCCGGCCGACCGCGAAGCACTTCGTCGGATGATCCCGCGCCGCGAGCGCGACGAGCTGCTCGCCCATCCACTTCGTCTGACCGTAGATGTTGAACGGGCTGGGGCGCTCCTCCTCCCGGTGAGGCGCGTCGCCCAGCGGGTAGATGTCGCCGGTCGACGCGAACCAGAACCGCTCCAATCCCGAGGGGATCGAGGCGCTGAGGACGGTTTGCGTCCCGACGACGTTGATGGCGGTCGCCAGAGGCGGATCGGCCACGCACGCGGGAATGTAATGAAGCGCCGCAAGATGGACGACGTTCGCCGGCCGGAACCGAGCGAAGAGCTTGCGCATCCCTTCGGCGTCGCGGATGTCGGCCACGAGCAGCGAACAGTTCGGGTTCGCCAGCGAAGGCTCGAGGAACCCGACGTCGCCCCATTGGAGATTGTCGAGCGCCAGCACGCGCTCGCCGCGCGCGAGCAGATCCTCGACGACGTGCGACCCCAAGAATCCCGCCGCGCCGGTGACCAACCAAGGGCGATCGCTCATCGATGGCTCTCCAGCATCTTTCGATAGATCTCTTCGATCGCGTCGACCGTCGCCGCCGGGGCGCAGTGCGACTCGAGGAGCGACCGCGCTGCGCGTCGTCGATCGTTCTGTCGCGCCGGGTCTCGAAGCAGTTCGACGGTGCGGTCGATCAACCCCGCGTCGTCCTCGCAGAGCCCGACGTGGACGCCGTCGAGCGCCGGGATCCCCTCGACGCCTTCGCTCGTCGTCACGATCGGCACGCCGTAGCCCATCGCCTCGAGGATCTTGATCTTCATGCCGCTGCCGCGGCTGGGAGCATAGAGCAGGACGTTGGTCGACTCGAAGTAGGGCCGCGTGTCGGGCACGTTCTCGATGATCTCGACGTCGGGCAGCTCCAGGAACTCGGCCAAGGCGCTGCGGGCCGACCAACCGATGATCCGCACCTTCGCCTCGGGGACGCGCTGCTTGATCGCCGGCCAGAGCCGAGTGAGCAGGCGAACGGCGGCCGAGTATCCGGGATACCAGCCCATCGTGCCGATCAACCCGATCAATGCGTTCGAGACGCGTTTCTCGTCGGGGATGTATTCATAGAGCGATGCGTCGATCCCGACGGGAACGACCGTGATCTCGGCGCCGGGGTTCTCGGCGAGCATCGGCTCGACGAGGCGAGGCGAACAGGAGCGAATATGGCGATATCTGCGGATGAGTCGTCGTTCGGTGGCGAACTGGCGTTCGAAGTCGCGGGCCTGCTTGTCGTTGGCGACGGGCGACTCGCTCAGGTCGATCCAGACGAGATGGTGGACGTTCAGCAGCGCCTTGCCCGGGTATCGGAGCCCGAGCCAGCCCGACCAGAGCTGCTCGAGGTGGAGGATGTCGAACCCTTGGGCGAGGACCGCGTCGAGGTCGCGCCTGAGTTCCGAGCCGAACATGTATCCGTAGGGCTGGAAGAAGTTGCGGATCTTGTTGCGGAGCGACGGGGCGGGAAAGGGATGGAGGCGGAGGTCGTACTCG
Source organism: Isosphaeraceae bacterium (assembly GCA_033763215.1). Lineage (GTDB taxonomy): Bacteria > Planctomycetota > Planctomycetia > Isosphaerales > Isosphaeraceae > JANRKW01. The sequence goes on from JANRKW010000018.1 coordinate 142,280, forward strand.
GGCGCGGGGAAGAGCTCTCTCGCTTGCTCGATCTCGGCGGGTTTCGAGCAGGCGGCGAACGCGGTGACCCGGTGTCCGCGCTCGACGAGCGCGCGCAGGAGCACGTAATACCACCGCGCGGCGGCGTTGCCGAAGGGGAGCGGCGGCTCGATCATCGCCATGACGATGCGGAGCGAGTTCATTGCGGTCCTGGGTTGGAGGGACGCCGCCGTTTCGGGGCCGATCGACTCCGACACGGAGTCGACCCACCCGAATCTAGGACGCGGAGCGCCGAGGCGCGGGCGACGCTCCGCGCTGGCGATCGATGCGTTCCCGGCGAGCTCAACGATTCCGAAGGAGTTGGACGAGTGCGGCCGTGTCGTAGCCCGCGAGCGAAGTCACCACCTCATCGGCGCCCGCGGAGAACAGGACGTCGGCGGGGTTGGTCGTGGTGACGCCGACGGCGTGCATTCCGGCCGCCTTGGCCGCTTCGATCCCGAACGTCGCATCCTCGAACACCACGCAGCGCCGCGGATCGACGCCGGCCTTCTTGGCCGCGACCAGGAAGACCTCGGGGTCGGGCTTGCCGCGCGAGATGTCCTCGAGCGAAGCGATCGCGACGAATCGACCCGGCAGCGAGCACGACTCGATCGTGAGTTCGAGATTGGGCCGAACGCCGCTCGAACCGATCGCGAGGGCGACTCCCGAGGCGGTCAACGCGTCGAGCAGTTCGCGAACGCCGTCCATCAAGGTGATCCGTCCCCGCGCCGAGTCGCGATAACACTCCTCCTTCAGACGCCCGAACTCCTCCATCTTCTCCGGTTCCACGGCGGGGCCGAGGAGCCGTTGGAAGATGCTCGGGTTCGTCATCCCGAACGTCTCCTTGATGAAGGCGGGAGTGATGGGCAGACCGGCTCGGCGGCCGAGTTCCACCCACGCGGCTTGATGGAACTCCAGGGAGTCGACCAGAACGCCGTCGTGGTCGAAGATGGCGAGAAGCGGATCGGCCGGCGGAGTCGACACGGGCTCGAGATCTCTCGGGCGGACAAGGAGGCGCGAGAACTCGAACGCTCCCGCATCAGGAGAGCGATTCTACCAGCCGAGGCGCGTGGGGACCATCCTCCTCGGCCAGCAGTCGCGAGATCTCCGCCATGGCGATGGTGCGGTCGGCCGGGTCGCGCGCCAGCATTCGCTTCAGGAGGTCGCGGAAGCGTTCGGGAGTCTCGTCGGCGAGCGCGGCGGTGTCGGATCGCTCGATCTCGCGGAGGATCGCCAGGATGTTCGCCCCCGTGAACGCCTTGCGGCCGGTGAGCAGCTCGAACGCGATCACCCCGAGCGCGAAGACGTCGCTCGAGGGTGAGGCCGGGTCGCCGCCGACCTGCTCGGGCGACATGTACCCGGGCGTGCCCGAGAGGCCCGGAGTCTCCTCGTCGACCGTCGCGTCCTGATCCCCGCCGTCGAGCTTGCTCTCGACCGTGCGCCGGGAGAGACCGAAGTCGACGACCTTGGCGACGTCGTCGTCGGTGACGAGGATGTTCCCCGGCTTGAGGTCGCCGTGGACGATCCCGCGCTCGTGGGCATCGGCGAGAGCCGAGGCGACCTGTCGAACGATCGAGGCGACCCACTCGGGAGATGCCGGCCCGTCGAGAGCCCGCTCGGCGAGATTCTTCCCCGCCACGTACTCCATCGCGATCACCGAGACGCCCTCGGAGTCGTCGACGGCGTAGATGGTCGCCACGTTGGGGTGGCTCAGCGCGGCCGCGGCTCGGGCTTCATCCAGGACCCCGCGCGACCAGCCCGCGGCCTTCGGCTTGAAGACCTTCAGCGCGACCGATCGCTCGAGCGTCAGGTCGCGAGCTCGGTAGACGTGCGCGAACGAGCCCGAGCCGAGCGTCTCCTCGATCCGGTAGTGCGAGAGCACCCGGCCGGGAGACAGGATCTGCGTCGGGTCGATCGTCTTCGGCTTCTCCGGCGACCACCCTTCGCAGCAGAGCCCGCCGGTCTGGAGCGCGGCCAGGACGCGGAGGATGTCGTCGCTCCGCCGGCCGACGCTCAGGTTGTGCACGACCTGATACTGGACCACGCCGTTGGGGTCGAGGATGAACAATCCCCGCAGGGAGACCCGTTGTCGCGGCATGTAGACGCCGAAGGCCCGCGAGACCGAGCCGTCTTCATCGCTCGCGAGCGGGAAATGGAGCCCGCCGAGTCCGCCCTCGTTCCTCGGCGTCGCGATCCAGCGCTCGTGCGACTCGACCGAATCGGTACTGATCCCCAGGATCTCCGCGCCGTGCTCGCGAAATTCTTCGATGCGATTGCTGAGCGCGGCGAGTTCCGTGGGACAGACCAGAGAGAAGTCGCGAGGGTAGAAGACGATCACCAACCACGAGCCGCGGTAGTCCGAGAGCGCGGCTCTCCGACGAACCGGGGTTCCATGCGCGGTGCACGGAAGGTCGAAGTCGGGACTCAGGCTGCCGAGGAGTACGGTCGGCGGCGGGGCGCTCATGGGGACGCACCACGGGTGTTGGGGACGAAGTTGTCCTCATCTTACCGACACGCGTCAACCGCGCGAATGATCGGCCGCCCGACGAACTGCTCCGAACGCGTTCGCTCCAGGCGGCTCGAACGCGTTCGGATCGGATCACATCGGGCCCGGTCGGCCGCGATCTCACTGACCGACGACTTCCGCCTCGGTCGACGGGGCGGGCTGAGCGGCGAGGCTCGGGGCGGCCACCGGCTCGCCGTTGCCCCGCAGGACCACGCGCACCCAACCCGAGGGATCGAACCGGCTGACCGACGCCAGGTCGTACCCGGGAATCTTCACCCCCTCGAGCGGCACCCGGATCGGCTGCGCGGTGAGCGTGCGGGCGAACCCTTGGATCACGAGGGTCGAGCGGATCCGGTCGAGCGTCGCCGCCTTCGTCTCGTCGTCGACGATCGTCTGGACCGTCGCGCCCGGACCCGGCGTGAACTCCTTGACCGCGCCGACCAGCATCGCGGGCTCGCCCGGCGTCGATCCGCCCTTGAGTTCGAGCTCGAGGGCGATCTCGGCGTTCGGGGCCGAGAGCCGGAGGATCTTGGCATTGTTCGCGGCGGCGGCGAGGTTGCTCGGAATCGGCACGTCGACCCGCAAGTCCGGGATCATCACGATCAGATATCCTCGTGCATCGATTCCAAAGCTCGGCGCCGTCCCCGGCTTCTTGATCCAGAGCGCCTGGGCCTTCGGCTGCGCGAGCGCCTTGGCGTCGGCGACGGCCTTGGCGTAGTCGGCGAACCCGACGTTGCGCCGGACGCTCATCCCCGACCCGGGAGCCGCTCCCTCGGCGGGAGGACGCGTCTCGATCAGGAGATTCTCGACGCCCGAGACCAACGGAGCCTTCCAGACGCCCTGAACCAGGTTGTTCAGGATCGACGTGACGTGGAGGTCGGCGACCACCCCTTGCTCGAGCAACTGCATCGACGGCGGCTGCGGGGCGTCGGCACCGAGGATCTCGGGAGAGCCGTTCCAGGCCAGGTTCCCGCTCGCCCAGGCGTAGTGCGGACGCGAGCCGAGCTGGAGCCCGGTCACCAACAGATCCTTGATGATCGCCGTGCGGTTGCCGACCAGGATCGCGGCGAGCTTGGCGTTCTCGGAGGCTTCGGAAGCCGCCATCCGCTCCGCGCGTTCTTCGGCCGACTCGCGGTCGACGTTCTGGCGGATGCGGTCGATCCCGTTCTCGTAAACCTGCTGCACGATCCGGTTGCGGTTGAATCCGATCAGGCCCAACACCGCGCGCTGCAACCCCTTGCCCGGCTGGTTCGCGGCGCCGATGAGCGCGTCGGTGGCGTGGGTGGCGCTCGACCAGAGTCGGAGGCCGGCGGGGGTGATCAACGTCGACACGGTCAGCGTCGAGGCGTCGGTCGACGCGGCCTGGAACTGATAGATCTTGGCGACGCGGCGGCCTCGGCGATCGCTCGCGATCTGATTCTGGAAGTCGGTGATCGGCGTGTAGCTCGTCAGGGCCTGAGCGTTGTAGAAGCCGATCCCCTCATCCGACGCGAGCAGGCCGAAACCGAGATAGGGGCCCGCCGTGACCTGCGAAATGTACCCCTTGCGATAGACCGGACCGGTCTGGACCAGCTCGCGGGCGAAGTAGCGCGAGAGCGTGTTCGGGTCGGCGGTGATGTCGAGGTTCGGCTGAGCGATCAAGGAACGACCGGCCGAGGCCACCTGGAGCGAAGGCGACCAGTTCGCCGCCTTCTCGATCGATCCGAGCGCCTCGTTGAACTGGAGCAGGGCCTTGCGCCGAGCTTGAACGGTCGAAGCCGACTCGTAGGCCCGGAAGGCGCCCGCGAGGTAGGTGTCGAGGAAGTTGGACCAGCCGGCTCGATTCGTCGCATCTTCCGGGGACACCGGCTGCATCGCGATCACCGCGTGCAGCGAGTCGGCGGCGAAGGCGAGCTGCAGACGCGGTTGGAGCCAAGCCTCCAGAGCGGTCCGGATCTCGACGACCGGCTCCCAGCCGATCGCGGCGAGGGTGGCCGAGCGAGCGCTCAGTTGCCGAAGCGCGGCGTGCCGCTCGGCGAAGGTGTTCGACTTGGAATAGGTCTCGAGCTCTGCCTTCAGTTCCCCGAGAAACGAATCCCACCCGGGCTTCGCCTCCGCCGCGCCCGGGGTCGGCCCCTGGAGCGTCGATTCGAGCTTCTCGATCGCTCGAACGACCGAGACATGACTGGGAGCGGCGGGACTCTGTGCCGAGGCGGAGCCGCAGCAGAGCCACTCGATCGAGATCAGCAATCCAATGAGCATCCCAGCGCGACGCATGCGGCCTCTCCGTCGTGAATCCGTCGGTCGATACTTCCTCGCCTTCCCACCCACTCGCATCGATCTGATCGAACCGAGTCGGGGGTCGGCTTGACGTCAGAACTTCGCTAGTCTGCCGAAATTCTCGGATTCTGCCAATTGTCACGACCATGCACGCCGCGCCGAATCGCGGGTCGAGTCGACGCAACGAACTCGATCGACGAGGATTCCGTCGAATCCGCACGCTCCCCGGGAGCGACTCTCCGGGGCCGGAGCCGAGTCGCGAAGCCGAGCGCCGCGGTCGGATCGACCGGAAATCGAGCACGGGGAAGCCGTCCCCGCTACAATCCGATATCACTCTTCCTTCGGGTCGGTCCCTCTCAGCGGGAGTTCGGCGGATGCAACGGCACTTCGGACGGAATGGTCGACCCCTCCTCTTCTTGTTCCTGACGGCCGTCACCGGTTGCGGCGGCGGAGACGCTCCCACCACCCCCACCGACGCGGGCAAGGGGGCGAGCGCCAAGACCACCGCGGGACCGGCGTCGACCGGTGCGACCCCCAAGAAGGCCGGGCCTCGAGCGGTCACCGGCGACCGCCTCGCCAACCTCGCCCCCGCCAAGGCCGCGCCCGGGATCCCCCAAGAGCCGAGCGTGTTCCGGTTCGCGGACATCACCAAGTCGGCCGGGATCGACTTCGTCCACATCTCCGGCATGAACGCCGAGAAGAACTTCCCGACCGCGAACGGCTCGGGAACCGCGATCCTCGACTACGACGGCGACGGCAAGCTCGACCTCTACTTCGCATCCTGCTCCGAGCTGCCGATCGGCTCGGGCCGGACCGGCAAGAACCGGCTCTACAAGAACCTCGGCGACGGCAAGTTCCAGGACGTCACCGACAAGGCCGGCGTCGGCTTCTCGGGCTTCACCCACGGCGCGATCGCGGGCGACATCGACAACGACGGCGACCCCGACCTCTTCCTCTGCAACTTCGGCCCCAACGTCCTCTACAAGAACAACGGCGACGGCACCTTCGCCGACGTCTCCGCCGCCTACGGCGTCGACCGACCCGTCATGTACGGCTGGCTCGAGAGCGGCGCCTCGGCCGACAACGCGCCGATCGTCATCGACGCGGTCGACGGCAAGAACTGGAAGAGCGGCGACGTCGCCCCGACCCGCACGCTCCGCACGAAGGTCGCCAAAGGGCGGCGGATCGTCGTGCGCCAAGCCGCCAAGGACGCCGAACACGGCATCCGCTTCGCCAATCCCAACGACGTCATCCGTCGAGGCGAGCCCAACAAGCCCGAAGCGTTCCTCCGCGAGGTCGGCACCGGCGAGAGCGGCGTCGCCAAGGTCTTTCCCCCGCTCGCGCCCGGAGCGGAGCCGGTGGTGATGACCGAGTTCGAGGTGATCCGCGACCCCGTCGCCCCGATCCGCTTCCTCTGCCACGTCAACGACCGCGCCTGGTCCTCGAGCGGAGCCTTCTTCGACTACGACAACGACGGCGACCTCGACCTCTACGTCTCGAACTACGGCGAGTGGATCCTCCCCGACGACGACGTCTTCTGCGGCGACGCCGAGAAGAAGGTCCGCCTCTACTGCTCCCCGCGCACCATCCGCACCACCAAGCACTTCCTCTACCGCAACGACGGATCGAAGTTCACCGAGATCAGCGACTCCTTCCTCGTCGACGCCGACGGCAAGAAGCTCCCGGCTCGCGCCGACGGACACGGATTCTGCGTCGTCGCCGCCGACCTCAACAACGACGACAAGGTCGACCTCTACGTCGCCAACGACATGAATCCCAACTTCCTCTTCCTCAACAAGGGAGACGGAACCTTCTTCGACGCCACCGAGACCTCGGGTGCGGCCTACGACGACAAGGGACAGTCGCAGTCCGGCATGGGCGCCGACGCCGACGACGTCAACGGCGACGGCCTCCCCGAACTCTTCGTCACCAACTTCGCCAACGAATACAACACCCTTTATCAGAACTACGGCAACGGCAACTTCATGGACTCGACCGCCTTCTTCGGCTTGGCGGCCGACGCCATGCCGTTCGTCGGCTGGGGGACCTCCCTCTCCGACTTCGACAACGACGGCTGGCCCGACATCTTCGTCGCCAACGGCCACGTCGACGACAACCGCGATCAGCTCGGCCAGACCGTCGAATATCCCGAGGTCCCCCTGCTCCATCGCAACCTCGACGGCAAGCGCTTCAAGATCTCGACCCGCGACGTCGGAACCTATTTCGATGAGAAGCACGTCGCGCGCGGCGCCTCCGCGGGCGACCTCGACGACGACGGCGACATCGACCTCGTCGTCAACCACAAGGACACGCCGCCCGCCGTCCTCCGCAACGACACCAAGACGGAACATCACTGGATCCGCTTCCGGCTGCGAGGAACCACCAGCAACCGCGACGCCGTCGGAGCCAAGGTCGTCGTCCAGGCCGGCAACCGCGAGATCGTCCGCCTCCGCAAAGGGGGCTGCGGCTTGATGGGCACGAACGACGGGCGCGTGCTCGTCGGCATCGGCAAGCTCAACTCGGTCGAGAAGGTCACGGTCCGCTGGCCGTCGGGCAAGGTCTCGGAGTTGAAGGCCCCGAAGATCGACACCACGCACGAAGTCGTCGAGCCGTGAACTTCGGCTCCCGAGCGGGGCGAGGGCTCGGCCGGCTCTCGAAAAGGGCCGCGCCCTCGCCTTGCCGGTGATCCGCGATGCGGATAGGATCCCGCCGCGCCCCGAGCAAGGATCGCGCGCGTCGATCCCCCAAGGAAGGAACCGCGAGATGTCCGCACCCGACCCCCTGCTCTCCGTCGTGATCGCATCGGTGAACGGCCCGGAACTGCTCGAGCGCACCCTCGCCGCGCTCGATGCACTCCCCGAGCGCGAGCGGCTCGAGATCTTGGTGGTCTCGCGCGGCGAGCACGACGAACGCCTCGCCGCCCGCGCTCCGTCGGTGCGCATCATCGAAGGCGAGGCCGGCGAGACGATCCCCGCCTTGCGATACCGAGGCATCGTCGCCTCGAGCGCCGGGCTCGTCGCGATCCTCGAAGACCACGTCGCCGTCGAGTCGACCTGGGCCGACTCGATGATCGAAGCCCATCGCGGCCCTTGGGGCGCCGTCGCGGGAGCCGTCGCCAACGGCCGCGGAGGCTGGGTCGACTGGGCCGCATTCCTCTGCGAATACACCACCTACATGCCGCCGGTCGTCGACGGCGAACACCACGACCTTCCCGGCAATAATATCGCATACAAGCGTGAGTGCCTCTTGAGGCATGCCCACGAACTCCGCGACGGACGCTGGGAGTCGTGGGTCAACGCGCGGCTCCACGCCGAAGGCGTGCCCACCGCCGTCACCAACGGCGCGGTCGTCCACCACCTCAAGCCGTTCGGCCTCGCTCGCTTCCTCGTCCAGCGATTCCACTTCTCCCGCTCCTACGCAGGCATGCGCAGGGTCGATCAATCGCCGCTGCGACGCGTCGTCTACGGCTTCGGCTCGGCCGTCCTCCCCGCCCTGCTCTCCTGGCGCACGGCTCGCCAAGCTCTCGCCAAGCGCGTCTCCCCTGCACGCCTCATCTCCGTCGCCCCCCTGCTCGGCCTCTTCTTCACCGTCGGTGCGTTCGGCGAGATGCTCGGATATCTCATCGGTCCCGGGCGCAGCTTGAGCCGGGTGGAATGACGCCGGCGGGCCGGTCGGTGATCCTCGTCGCGACCGACCGTCTCGAGGCGGTCGAGTCGTGGGTCGAGGCGATCCGCCCCGAACTCTGTTCAGATGACGAGTTGATCATCACGGCGCGCGTCGACCGGATCGAGCCTCGCTCGATCCCGGGAGCGACCTGGATTTCGATCCCCGCCGAGCTCGAAGTCCCGCGAGCCCGCGCGATCGGCTTCCGCTCTGCGTGCTGCGACCGCCTGGTCTTCGCCGAGGACGCGGCGCTTCCGTGCCCGGGTTGGCTCGCGGGGCTCTCGCGACATCCGGCCGCTTCGGGAACGATCGACCTCGATCCCGACCTCGGCGTCTGGTCGCGCTCGGTCGGCCTCTTCGAGTTCGGCGACTTTCGAGGGCGCGGTCCCGGGCGGCTCGCGGGCGTCGGATTCTCCGTCGAGAGGGCGTTGCTCGAGAGCGTGATCGCCCGGGTCGAGCGAACTCCCGAAGAGATCCATGAACATGAGATCGATCGCGATCGGATCTCGTTCGCTCCCGAGGCCCGCATGGCCTTCACCCTGCGCCGGGGAGCCTGGGAGGCGATCCGTGAACGCTTCCTCACGGGTCGATCCTACGGACGCGAGCGCGGGCGCGGTCGGCCGACTCCGCTCGGCCTCCCCGCGATTCCCGCGATCGCCGCGATCCAGGCCATGCGCGTCGCGCGGATCCTCCGCAGTCATCGACGAATCGGTCTGCTCGAATGGATCGCGTCGATGATCCTCGTGCTCGCCTGGAGCGTCGGCGAAGGGTGGGGACGCGTCACCGCGCCTCGGGTTTCCGGCAGACGATCCTGAGCATCGGTCCGAAGCGCACGGCGAGGGGGTGGGTCGAGAGGCGATTGTAGATCCGAGCGAGCCTTCGCTTGGCGGGCCGCATGAGCGCGAGTTCCTCGTCGGAGATGCGCGGGGCGCTGATCTCGCAGCGGCCGAACGGACCGGCCGCAATGATCCTTCGCCAGCCCTCGACGCCGTGGGTTCGGATCGCTCGGAAGTCGCCCCGACCCCGCGCGGAGACGTAGCGAGACATCCACGCGCGAGGGAGAAACCCGACGCCGATGAGTCCCACATGCGGCTCGGGCGTGGGGCTGAAACGGTTCGGGGTCGTCATCACGAGTTCGCCGCCGGGACGGAGCACGCGAAACGCTTCCGCGATCACCGACTCGGGGTCGAGAACGTGCTCGATCATGTCGCCGGCGACGATCCGGGCGAACGTCGCGTCGCGCCAGGGGAGCGCTTCGGCCGACGCTCGGACCACGCGGGTCGCCGTCAGGCCGGCCGCGTCGAGCCGCTTGCGTGCCAGGATCAGCCAGCGCAGGGCGATGTCGCAGCAGACGACCTCGCGCCGGCGGCCGAGTTCCGCGGCGAAAGGTGCGGTTCCGCAGCCGAGATCGAGGATCGGCCCCGCGTCCGGCTTGTCGGTCGCCGCTTCACGTGCTTCCCGCGCTCCCGCCGCGAGGATATGCTCGACCTGCCCCCGGCGCGACGCGATCGGGACCCCGGCGAGATCGAAGTAGCGTTCGAGGAGTCTCGGGAAGTCGAGCGCGTCGAACTCGCGAACGAGATCGAGAGCGATCGCTCGATCTTCGTCGGCCTCGAGCAGGCCGTCGCCCCCGACGCGGAGGTCGAGGATCCCGCGCAGCGGTCGCGGATCCCAACCGCAGCCCGTGCAGGTCGGGTCGAGATCGGCACGGCATCGGGGACAAACCGGCTCGGTATTCAAGAGGGGCGTCCCTGGGGCGTCGGTTCCCTGGATGAAGAAGTCCTCCGCCAAGAAGACTCCGATCTCGCGAGTGCTGAGCGAACCGACCGCGCTCGGGCTCGCTTGGGTCTGGACCGTGATCGCGGCCGTCGTGATCGTGTGGTGGGTTCGCCCCGATCCCGAGCGCTGGGGCGGCATCCTGGGGCCGATCTTTCTCCTGGGCTTCGGCTCGCTCGGCGTGTTCTCCCTCGTCGCGATGATTCTCCAAGGACGGACACACCCGCCGAACTCTCCCGGGGACGACCCCGGTCTCGACTGAGACCGCCGGGCGTTGGATGTCGAGGGGGGCTCTCTCCCGAGGGACCGGATCGGAGGATGGTACTCCCCTCGGGCTTCCATGCCGAGATCTTCGCGTCGGAACCGATGATTCGGCAGCCGATGCCCGCCGGCCCTCAGTCGACCGAGTCCGACCGCGGCCCGAGCCGAGCCGCCGGATCCCGGTCGCGCTGGGTGTCGGCCGGGTCGGTCGGATAAACTGAAGGAGGTCGAGTCCGGCTGGGCACGAAGTCGCAGGAGTGAGATATGTCCCGCCTCCTGGATCAGGCGATCGAAGTGGTCAAGAAACTCCCAGAGTCCGACCAGAATGCCCTGGCCTCGATCCTGCTCGAGGAGATCGAGGCCGAGCGGCGTTGGGACGAACTGTTTGCGCGCCCGGAGTCGGCCGATCTGCTCTCGCGGATGGCCGATCAGGCCTTGGCCGCCGCGCGGGCGGGCTCGCCGGCGGCCCACCGAGCCAATTCGGCGTAGCGGCGGAATCGCGGTGTCTCCGAGCTCCCACGGGGACGACCCCGGTCTCGACTGAGACCGCGGGTCGGCGGGGCGAGGCGTGGCTTCGCGGGGTCGGCGAGTGTAGAACAAAGGTTCGGCACTCACGCCCGTCTCGACCGACCGAGGGTTCCCGCGATGTCATGGCGTCGTAACGGATCGACCTGCGTTCTTCTCGCGGCCTTGGCGGCGTTCCCCGCGTCGGTGGTAGCCGAGGGGGGGCTCTCGCCCGAGGAAGCGGCTCGGAGAATGGTACTCCCTTCGGGCTTCCATGCCGAGGTCTTCGCCTCGGAACCGATGATTCGGCAGCCGGTGACCGCCACGTTCGACGCCCGCGGCCGGCTCTGGGTGATCGAGTACCTCCAATATCCGGTTCCGGCCGGGCTCCAACCGGTCAAGATCGACCAATATCTCCGCACCGAGTACGACCGCGTCCCCGAGCCGCCGCCGAAGGGTCCGCGCGGGCTCGATCGGATCAAGATCCTCGAGGATACCGACGGCGACGGCAAGGCCGACAAGTCGACGATCTTCGTCGACGGCCTGAACCTCGCCTCGGGCCTGGCGCTGGGACGCGGCGGGGTGTACGTCGGCCAGGCCCCCTACCTGCTCTTCTACCCCGACCGCGACGGCAACGACGTGCCCGACGGCGACCCCGAGGTCCTGCTCAGCGGATTCGGCCTCCAGGACGCCCACGCCACAGTCAACTCGCTCGCCTGGGGCCCCGACGGTCGGCTCTACGGCGCCCAAGGGAGCACCGTCACCGCGCGGATCCGCGGCATCGAGTTCCAACAAGGGATCTGGCGCTACGATCCCGACACCAAGGAGTTCGAGCTCTTCGCCGAGGGCGGCGGCAACACCTGGGGCCTCGACTGGGACGCCTCCGGCCGAGCCTTCGGCTCGAGCAACGGCGGCTACATCGCCTTCCACGTCGTTCAAGGCGGCAACTACGTCAAGGGGTTCGCCAAGCACGGCCCGCTCCATAATCCACGCACGTATGGATATTTCGGCCCGATCGACTATCGCTCGGCCAAGCTCGGCGGCCACGTCACCCCCGGCGGCGTCATCTACAAAGGCGACGCCTATCCCGAGAGCTATCGAGGCGCGTTCATCGGTGGGAACCTCCTCGCAAACGCCGTCTATCGCCACGACCTCGAACGCAGCGGATCGAGCTACGCGGGACGACATGGTGAAGTGCTCATCGATGCTCGCGATCCCTGGTTCCGACCGATCGACGTCCTCGTCGGCCCCGATGGATGCGCCTACGTCGTCGACTGGTACGACAAGCGCGCCTCGCACCTCGACCCGCGCGACAATTGGGACAAGACCAACGGCCGGATCTACCGGATCGTCCACGGCGAGCGGCGTCGACTCCAGCCGTTCGACCTGAGCAAGCTCCCCTCGACCGACCTGTTCGCGCTTCGGACCTCGGCGAACGACTGGCAAGCCGCCGAAGCCCGGCGGATCCTCGGCGAACGCCGCGACCCGAGCATCATCCCCCTCGCCGAGAAGTCCTTGGCCGCCGAACGCGACCCGACGCTCGCGCTCCGCGACCTCTGGGTGCTCGCGCTCTCCGGCGGTCTCGACACGCGAAGGGCTCTCGAATGCCTCGCGCATCCCGTGCCCGCGGTGCGGGAGTGGACGATCCGTCTGCTCGGCGATCGCGGCACGGTCGACCCGAGCGTCGCGTCGAGCCTCGAGCACCTCGCCGAGACCGAGCCCGACGCCGCCGCGCGATCGCAACTCGCGGCGACCGCGCGGCGGCTCCCCGCGTCGACCGGCATGCGGATCGTCGAGCGGCTGCTCGATCGCGCCGAGGATCGCAAGGACGTTCATATTCCATTGATGCTCTGGTGGGCATGCGAGCATCACCTGAGCCGTTCGCCCGAGATCGCTCGCGACGCGATGCTCCGTCCCGAGTTCCTCCGTCGCGCGCTCGTGCGCGACGTGATCCTCGAACGCGCGGCGCGAATGTGGGCCTCGGCGGGCGACGAAGGATCCGACCTCGCCTGTGCGCGACTGATCGAGCTCGCGACCGATCCGCTCGACGAGGCCAAGGTCGTCGCCGGAGTCGAGCTCGGCGTGACGGGTCGGCGTCTCGAGTCGATCCCCTCGCGATTCCGCGCGGCGCTCGAACGTCTGGCCGATCGCTCGAGCGACGCCGGCACCCGCTCGCGCCTGGGGATCCGCCTCGGCGACCCCGCCGCAACCGCCTCCGCGCTGGCGCGGGCCGCCGATGCAGCGACGCCCGAAACCGACCGCGTCGCCTTGATCGCGCTCATCGGAGAGCGCGCCCAGGCCGAGACGGCGCCCGCGCTCGTCGAACTCCTCCGCACCGACGCTTCGACCACCGTGCGCATCGCCGCGCTCTCGGCTTTGGCGCGACACGAAGGCAAAGAGATCGCAAACGCTCTGATGTCGGCATATCCCAAGGCGACTCCGCAACTCCGCGCTCGGATCCTCGACGTCCTGATCGCCCGCAAGCCTTGGCGCGAGCGGATGCTCGACGCCATGGAGAAGCTCGAGATCTCGGCGAAGGATCTCTCGCTCGCGCAGGTGGTCGCGCTCCGGCAACTCGCCGAACCCGCGACGACCGAGCGCGTCGAGCGGCTCTGGGGCCGCATTCCCGGCCCCGGCTCGCCCGAGAAGATCAAGCGCGTGGCCGAGGTCCGCGGCATCCTTCCCGAGGGCGACAAGGGCGTGGCCGCGCGGGGAGTCGAGGTCTTCCGCAAGCAGTGCGCGGGGTGTCACAAGCTCTTCGGCGAGGGCGAGGCGATCGGGCCCGACCTCACAGGCGCCGAACGCGGAGATCTCGAGTTCCTGTTGAGCAGCTTGGTCGACCCGAGCGCGTTCATCCGCAAGGAATACGAAGCGCAGTCGGTCGTGCTCGCGGATGGACGAACGCTCTCGGGGCTCGTCGTCGATGAGAACGACAAGACGCTCACGCTCTTCGACTCCAAACGTGAGAAGACGGTGATCCCGACCTCGGCGATCGAGGAGCGGAAGAGTTCGCCCGTCTCGCTCATGCCCGAGGGCCTGCTCGATCCGCTTCGGGACGACGAGATCCGCGACTTGATCCGCTACATCCAGTCGAGCGGGCCGAAGCGGTGATCGACGCAATGAGACGGGCCTCGCCCGCGACGGAGATCGTCGCGAGCGAGGCCTCGAGGAGATCCTGGCGGAAGCCCGGACCGATCGCTCAGACGAGCGGGGTCACGCCCGGGATGGCGACGGGCGGAACGGCGAGCGGTCCGAATTCGAGCTTGGCGGGGAGGAGGTTCTCGGTCGACTCGAGCGCCTGCTCGAAGGTCACGGCCTTGCCGGTGTAGGCCGACATCCGACCCATGATCGCGGTGAGCGTGCTCTCGGCGACGGTCTGGAGCTCGTTGAGCGGCTTGCCGGCGCGGATCGACTCGACGAGGTCGATGTGTTCCTGCTCGTAGGGGTTGCGCTCGCGGCCGCGGAAGCGGAACTCGATGTTCTTGCCGCGATAGCTGCCCGGCGAGAGGCGGAACTCGCCCTTGGTCCCGACGAGGGCTTCGGAGACGTTGTTCTCGCAGCCTTCGATCTGGCGGGCCATGCTGAGCATGTGGGCGCCCGAGGCGTATTCGTAGTCGACGGCGAAGTGGTCGAAGATATGACCATAATCCTTGCCGGTCCGGACCTGTCGGCCGCCCATGGCGACCGCGCGGACGGGCGGGCCGCCCATCGCCCAGTTGCAGACGTCGAGGTTGTGGACGTGCTGCTCGACGATGTGGTCGCCCGAGAGCCAGGTGAAGTAGAGCCAGTTGCGGAGCTGCCACTCCATGTCGGTCCACTTGGGGTTGCGGCCGCGGTTCCAGAGCGGACCCTGGTTCCAGTAGGCGCGGAGGGCGACGACGTCGCCGATGATCCCCTCGCGGACGGCGTTCATGACGGCGATGTAGCCCGCCTGGTGCCGGCGCTGAGTGCCCGCGACGACCGCGAGCCCCTTCTCCTTGGCCTTCTTCGCGGTGTCGAGAACCGACTTGATGCCTGGCCCGTCGACACCGACCGGCTTCTCGGTGAAGACGTGCTTGCCCGCGTTGACGGCGGCGGCGAGGTGCATCGGGCGGAAGCCCGGGGGCGTCGCGAGGATGACGAGGTCGACGCCCGAGGCGATGACCTTCTCGTAGGCGTCGAAGCCGCTGAAGCAATGGTCGTCGCGAACGTCGACCTTCTCGGCCCCGAGCTTGGTGAGGTTGTCGCGGGCGGAGTCGAGATTGTCGCGGAACATGTCGCCCATGGCGATGAGCTTGACGTTCGAGTTCGACGACACGCACTGCTCGGCGGCGCCCCGACCGCGTCCGCCGCAGCCGATGAGGCCGACCTTGATGACGTCGGATCCCGCGGCGTGCACGGAGGAGACCGACGCCAAGGCGGCCGCGGCGCCCGTGAGCGTGGAGGCCGTCGTGAGGAATTCTCTCCGCGAGGGCGCGGAAGTGCCGTGAGGTTCTGTCATGGCGCGGTCTCCGTTCGTGTGAATGCGTGGGGTGGGTGCGGGAGTCGAGGCGAGGCGTCGAGCGGAAGGGATCGACCCCGATCCCCGCCGGCTCGCCCGAGTTTCTTCAGATTAGCGGCTGCCCTTGCCCTTCACCACCGGGGAGCGGAACCCTTTGAGGTTTTCCTGCTCCGACAGCGGGCGGACGATCCGGAAGCCGACGAACGTGGCGTCGGTGTGCCACCAGATCGACTGCGGGCGCTGCGGGTCCTGCACGCTCCACTCGGGGTTCGAGGCGCGGCGGGCGGCGGAGCGGAGCTTGTCCGGGTCGTCGTCCCAGGAACCGCCGCGTGCGACGTACGGATATTCCTTGCCGTCGGGCAGGACGACCGGCCGATCGGCGACGCCCGACTTCGCGAGCTTGGCGTAGATGTCGGCGACGTAGTGATCCATGCACCATTCCGCGACGTTGCCGTGGATGTCGTAGAGACCCCAGGGATTCGGCTTCTTCTTGCCGATCGGTTGGGGCTTCTCGGCGTTCTCGACGTACCAGGCGTAGTCCTCGAGCTTCGCCGGATCATCGCCGAAGGAGTAGGCGGTCTTGGTGCCGGCACGCGCGGCGTATTCCCACTCGGCCTCGGTCGGCAGGCGATAGGTCTTGCCGGTCTTCTCGGAGAGCCATCGGCAATACTCGAGCGCCGAGTGGTGGGTGATGCAGATCACCGGTTGACCCTTGCGGCCGAAGCCGAAGGTCTCGTCGGCGTAGGGCGGAGTCGGCCGCGTGACGGCGTCGGCCTTCTTCTCGGTCTCGGGCTGCTTGGCGAGGTCGACGTTCTCGCGCTGCTTCTTCTTGAGGTCGAGGCTGAACGCGAACAGGTCGTACTCGGCCCAGGTGACCTCGTGGGTGCCCATCCAGAACGGCTCGATCTTGACCTCGACCGTGGGCCCTTCGTCTTCGCCGCGGCTCGCCTCGCCCTCGGGACTGCCCATCTTGAAGGTTCCGCCCGGGATCGGAACCATTTGGAACGAGACGTCCGCTCCGGGAATCGTCTCGGTGTACGGCTTCATTTCGCCGGCGGTCTGGGCGCGCGCCGTCGACGAGAGCAGAATGAGGGCGAAAGCGAATCGGAGATCGATCCGACGTCGGGAGGCGACGAGATGGCGCACGTGATGACTCCGCGAAAGCGAGCAGGGTTGAGCGCTCGACGAATCCAGTCGATCGTGCGATCGACGATCTTCGCACTGGGGATGTGGGCGGCGGTAGGGGCGGGAGCCGCCGAACCTCGACGTTTCGAATTCGCCGAAACCCACATGGGGAGCACTTTTCAACTCATCTTATACACCGACGACGCTGCGCTCGCCAGTCGTGCGTCTCGCGCGGCGTTTGCCCGGATCGCCCAACTCGACCGGTCGTTCAGCGATTACGACGCCGAGAGCGAGCTCTCGAAGCTCTGCGACCGCGCGGGCGGCCCCGCGGTCGTGGTCTCCGAGGAGTTGTTCGACATCCTCTCCCGAGCCAAGGCGATGGCCGAACGAACCGGGGGCGCGCTCGACCCCACGATCGCGCCTGTGGGCCGCCTCTGGCGGAGAGCCCGGCGCGAACGCAAGCTGCCCGACCCCGAGCTGCTCGCGAAGGCCCGCAAGCTGGTGGGATATGAGCGGCTGCTCCTCGACCCCGCGACGCGATCGGTCCGGCTCCGCGACCCCGGCATGCGGCTCGACCTCGGCGCGATCGGCAAGGGGTACGCCGCCCAGGCCGCGCTCGACGTCCTGCGCCGGGAGGGCGTGCCGATCGCGCTCGTCGGCGGCGCGGGCGACATCGTCGTCGGCGATGCACCCCCCGGCTCGCGCGGCTGGCGCGTCGACATCGCTCCGCTGGAGAATCCCTCCACCGCGAACCCCGAACGCACCCTCCGGCTCGCCAACGTCGCGATCTCGACCTCCGGCGACGCGGAACGCTACGTCGAGATCGACGGCGTCCGCTACTCCCACATCCTCGATCCCCGATCGGGAGGTCTCAGCCTCACCCAACGCATGAGCACCACGGTCGTCGCTCGCGACGGCGCGACGGCCGACGCCCTCGACACCGCGGTCTGCGTCCTCGGAGTCGAGCCGGGAATCGCCCTCGTCGAGTCGACCCCGGGCGCTTCCTGCTACCTCGTCCGCGGCGTCGGCGCCGAGCGTCGCGTCGCGGTCTCGCGCGGTTTTCCCGACGATTCGAGCGAGGCGTCGGACCCTCCCGCGCGCGACGCCCTCGAGAAATCTCCGAATCGAACGCAGTGATCCAAGGAATCGCCTCCCGCGGCGAATCCCCTCTCGCGGATCGATCGGGCGCGATCCATTCGCAAGATCGGCAAGGCGTTCGGGTTGCAAGGACTCGCCGCCCCATTACAATGACCCATGACTTCGATTCGACGAAGGATCATAGGGAAGAGCCGCACCGAGGACGGGGATCACTGACATGTCGAGTCGACCCACGACGCTCCTGCTCCGAGTCGCTCTCACCCTCTGCGCGTCCGTCGGCCTCGTCCATGCCGGCGACCTCGAGGTCGTCGAGTTGAAGGACGGCAAGCGCCTGGTCGGGGAAGTCCTCTCCGAAAAGCCGGGCGCGTACTATATCGATCTCGGCTTCGACGTGATCCGCGTCCCGCGCGACCAGGTCTCGTCGCGCTCGAAGGTCGGGGATCCGGCCAAGCCGGCCGCACCGGCCGCCGCCGCCGTCGACCTCGACCCCACAGGTTTCTTCCAGACTCGTACCCTGAAGGCCCTGCCTGTCAAGGATCTCGTGAGAACCTTCGGCGAAGCCGTGATCTCGATCGAGACCCCCTCGGGCAAGGGCTCGGGCTTCATCATCAATGATGAGGGTTATGCCGTCACGAATCAGCACGTGATCGAAGGTGAGACCCGGATCTCGGCGATCCTCTACAAGAACACGCCCTCCGGCCTCGAACGCACCCGCATCGACGACGTCGAGATCGTCGCGATGAACCCGTTCATCGACCTCGCCCTGATCAAGTTGCCTCGCCGCGAAAATCTGAAACTCGGACATGTCTTCCTGGGTACCCTGGACGACCTCAATGCGGGGGACGGCGTTTTCGCCGTGGGCAATCCTCTCGGCCTCGAGCGGAGCGTCTCTCAGGGGATCGTCAGCACTCGGAACCGCAATTTCGAGGGGCTCGTCTATCTCCAGACCGACGCCGCCATCAACCCGGGGAACTCGGGCGGACCGCTCTTCAACCTTCGCGGCGAAGTGATCGGCGTGACCAACATGAAGTCGAGCCAGGGAGACAACCTCGGCTTCGCGATCCCGATCAACTACGTCAAGGACTTCCTCCGCAACCGCGATGCATTCTCCTTCGACAAGGACAACCCCAACTCGGGCTATCGTTACCTCGACCCGCCCCGCCGCACCAAGGCCGACAAGCCCAGTGCGTCGCCCGGTCGTTGAGTTCACGATCTTCCCCGCCGCGAGTCGGCTGTTCTCGGAGATCTCGTGCCGAATCGGATTCGGCTCGAAACGGGCGAAACGCCCGGTTGCACGCTCGGATCGGCACCAGGGATCGGATGGAATGACGCCGGAAACCATGATCGACGATTCGTGTCGATCGCGATCCGCGGCACGTGACCGCGGGTCGTGTCGGTGGAAACCTCGGAACGTCTCGCGGCACTCCGTGTCCAGCGTTCACGAGCGACGGACCTCGCCGCACATCCCTCTTTCTGGGAGCGGCCCTTTCGTCTTTGAGGGAGTTGCGTCGATGCTCACGCCCATGCGGTCGCTTCGTTGGTTCGCCGCGACTACGTTGGTCGCCCTTCTCGGGCTCTCGTTCGTCTCGGGTCAAGCCCGCGCGGCCGACCCCAAGGCTTCTCTCTCCGACAAGACCATCTTCCTCGTCGAGGTCAAGAGCGTCGTCGGACTCCGCGAAGCCTTCTCCCAGACCGCCTTCGGCCAGATGATCGCCGACCCGGCGATGAAGGCCATGAAGGACTCGGTCTCCGAGAAGCTCGCCGAACTCGACAAGAAGGTCAAGGAAGAAGTCGGCTACACGATCGCCGAGCTGGTCGACGTGCCCCAGGGCCCCGTCACCCTCGCCGTTCAAGCCGCCGAAGGCAAGTTCCCCGTCGCCATCCTCGCCACGGCTGACGCCGGCAAGAACGCCGACAAGATGGCCGCCCTCATGAAGAAGCTCAACGCCGCCGCCGAGAAGTCGGGCAAGGCGAAGGTCTCCACCAAGAGCTTCAAGAGCCTCACCCTCAACATCATCAAGGGCGAAAAGGAAGACGAGCCCTCGCTGATCTGGACCAACAACGGCAGCGTCTACCACATCTCGATCGCGACCGACTCCGCCGCCCTCGAAGACTGCATCAGCCACGCCGACGGCCGCGACGACTCCCTCGTCAAGAGCGAGAACTACGCCCGTCTCGGCAAGAAGCTCGGTGAGACCGGCCAGGTCTCCTGGTTCCTCGACGTCAGCAAGCTCATCAAGGCCGGCGTCAACGCCGCGCAGGCCGCAGGCGGCAACCAGAACCCCGAGGCGATCCTTCAGCTCCTCGGCATCAACGGTCTCAAGGCCGTCGGCGGTACCCTCATGCTCAACGCCGGCAAGTACGACGCCATGAGCAAGACCGTCATCCTCGCCCCCGCCCCGGCTCAGGGCATCCTCAAGATGTTCTCGATGCCGAAGAAGGACCTCCGCCCCGAGACTTGGGTTCCCGCAACCGTCAGCACCTACCAGACGATGAGCTGGGACCTCGACGCCGCCTTCACGGCGATGAACGACCTCCTCAACATGTTCCAGCCCGGCATGATCAACGCCTTCGAGCAGCAGCTCGTCGGCCCCGCCGGCGGCGAACCGCTCAGCTTCCAGAAGGACATCTTCGGACCGCTCGGCAACCGCATCACCATGATCAGCGACTTCAAGAAGCCGATCAAGGAAGACTCCCAGCGCATCCTCTTCGCGATCGCCCTCGACGACGCCAAGAAGTTCACCAACACCGTCAACAAGATCATCGCCCTCGCCAACGGCTCCCCCAAGAAGCGCGAGTTCCAGGGCGCGACGATCTATGACTTCGAGCTCCCCGAGATCCCGAACAACGCTCCCAACAATCCCTTCCAGGGCACCGTCAGCCTGACCGTCGCCAAGGATTACCTCATGGTCGCCACCGAGCCCGGCCTCCTCGAAGCCGTTCTCCGCGGCGGCGCCGCGACCCTGGCCGAGAACGCCGCCTTCCAGGCCGCAGTCAAGGACGTCCCCACCCAGACCTCCAGCCTCAGCTTCGCCGGCTCCGAGGAACAGGCCCGCGCCTCCTACGACATGATCAAGAGCGGACAGTTCGAGAAGGCCCTCGAGCAAGCCGGCGCCGCCGGCCCCGACCTCTCCTTCCTCGGCAAGCTCTTCGACAAGGACAAGCTCCCCGAGTTCTCCGTCTTCGCCAAGTACCTCTCGAACGCCGCAGGCTACGCCGAGATGGATGACGACGGCGTGACCTTCACCAGCTTCTCCGTCCGCAAGGCCAACCCCTGATCGACCGACGGCACGCCTCCGGCGCGCCTTCGCCGAATCGACGCCCCATTCCGGCCCCGCGACGCATCACCGCGATGCGACGCGGGGCTTCTTCGTTCCCGAGAGTCGCCTCCGATCGCCGCCCGATCGAGGAATCGATTCAAGCCGCGCCACCCGAACGACCGATCCAACCCGACGAGAGTCTCGCCGCTGAGTTCGCGCTCGCGCGCCGGGCCGGCGGATCGGGATGCCATCACGGGGCGGAGGTGCAGGATGTCGGAGCAGATGAACGCGGACCGGTCGGTCCAACGACGCCGAATCTCCGGCGAACCGGTCGTCGAGCGGAACGGAGCCCGTCGCCGACGGTTCCTGGGTCGTGTGGAGTCCCTCGAGGGACGGACTCTCCTCGTCGCCTCACTCGCGCCGATTCCCAATGTCTCGGTCCAGCAGTTCCTCGGATTCCAGGTCCCGCTCAACGGATCGGGTGCGGGAACCGGCCAGACCTTCTCGGTGACCTCCGACAACCCGCGCGTCGTCGCGAGCGTCGCCTCGGGTCGCTTCCTCACCTTGCAGATCACGCACGCCTCCAGCGGCGGCGGCGACCCGGCGATCAACGGCTCGGTCGTCATCCAGCTCTTCCAGGACCTCACGCCGACCACCGTCTCCCGAATCGAGCAGTTGGTGAATTCCAACTTCTATTCCGGGAAGAACTTCCATCGCATCACGAACAACTTCCCCGGCGCGAGCGACTTCATCCTCCAGGGCGGTTCGGTCAACGGCGCCGGCAATGATTCGCCCCCCGCGCAAGGGCAACCCGGCGGCCTGCCCGCGACCGGATTCCCCTTCGTCGACGAGCCCGTCCAGCAGCTCGCCTTCACCGGCACCTATCAGCTCGCCATGGCGAACTCGGGCGACGACAGCAACACCTCGCAGTTCTTCTTCACCACCGGCTCGCCCCAGTTCCTCAACTTTCAGCACACGATCTTCGGCCAGGTCGTGAGCGGGTTCGACGTCATCGACCAGATGACCCGCGTCCAGGTCAGCGGCACGACTCCCGTCAACCCCGTCCTGATCAGCTCGGCGACCCTCTCCAACACCAACCCCAACGGCGTCGTCCACCTCGACGTCTCGAACGCGCGAGCCAACGAGACCGCGAACGTCACCGTCACCGCCACCGACCCCAGCACCAACACCACCGCCACTCAGAGCTTCCGCGTCAACACGACCGAATTCCAGCAATCGAACAACTCACGCGCGTTCCTGGTCCAGTACCCCACCAACGTCACCGTCGGCCGCAACCAGAACGCCGTCTTCAAGCTCACCGGCGTCGGCCCCGAACCGACCGACACCCTGACCTACACCGTCCAAGGCAACATCTCCGCGGGCTCGACCCCCGTCTTCACGCCCGTCGACAGCAGCCGAGCCACCGCGAGCGTCGACGCCAACGGCGTCGTCACGGTCCGTCCGGTCAACAACTTCACCGGAACCATCGACCTCGTCGTCGGCGTCCGCGACCAGGTCGACCGCAGCAACACCGGCAACCTCGAGAACGCCGCGAACTACAGCACCCACCGGATGACCGTCACCGTCAACAGCGACACCACCCAGCTCAACCTCCAGCCGATCGCGCTCCCCGTCCAGATCTCCGTGCCCATCACCAACGCCTCGCCCGTCCAACTCCTCGGGAACACGGCCAATCCGCAGTCGTCGCAGACGTTGAGCTACCAGGTCACCGAGCCGCCGCTCAACGGCACGCTCGGCAACATCAACCAGACCACCGGCGTCGTCAACTACACGCCGAACCCCGGCTACGTCGGCCCCGACTTCTTCTCCTACACCGTGACCGACGTCGGCGCACCGACTCCGAATCTCACGAGCCCGCAGGTCTCGGTCAACATCAACGTCACGAACACCCTCACCAACTCGGTCCGCGTCATCGGCCGAGTCCTGGTCGTCTCGCCCCGGCCCAACCTCCCGGGCGTGACCACCGACGTCCTGGTCAACAACGTCGAAGGGCGCCTCCAGGTCACCGTCGACGACGCGATCGACCAGCTCCAACCCCTCTCGACCGCCATCGACTCGATCGTCGTCTACGGCACCAAGGCCGACGACACCATCACGATCGCCGACTCCGTCACCCAGCGAGCCACGCTCGACGGCGGCCACGGCGGACGCAACGTCATCAACGCCGGCCCGACCTCCTCGATCCTCCACGGCTGGTTCGGCCGCAACCGCATGACCGGCTCACCCGAATACGACCTCCTCTACGGCCGCAAGGGCCGGGTGAAGTTCGTCGAATCGGCCGGCAACGACGCGAACGCCACCGTCGAGCCCAACCTCAAGAAGAAGTACGGCTACCAAGGCAAGCTCCGCAACGCCCCGAAGACGACCTTCTTCCGCTTCGTCAACGGCCGCCTCGTCGCCACGAAGCTCGGACGCCCCACTCTCATCCAACAAAACCCCAAACCCCCCCTGATCTGAGAATCACCCACGAGCAACCCCCCTCGCTCGCCCCCCGGCCGCGCCCTCCCCGCGCGGCCGGCCGCATTTCGAACCACCGCGAGGGGCAACTCCAAGGACGGCGACCTATTTTTTTCGTCAAGTGGGCGTGAACACGGTATCACGCCTCGTGGTCCGTCATTGCAGGCGTCCACCGCCGCCCTCACATCGCTTGCTCTTCTCTTCTCCGCTTCATGCGATTTGCGGCTCTGACCGAGTCTTCGGCCGGGAATGTAACCCCCCGAAGAATTGATCATACCGAGGCATGAGCGATGATTCGTCCCATCTTCTCGCTTCCGAAAGGCTGCGGCCCCGTCGGTCCTCCAGGAATTCTCGGTCGTCCCACAACCTGACGACGGCGTCGACCCAGTCGGCCACTTCATCCGGCTCGGGTAGCGAACGCGTTGAGGGCGTGAGCCGATCCGGCAAAGGGAGTATGTAGCCGGCGTCACCCAGAGTCTCCGGGATGCCTCCCCGGTCCGAACCGATCACGGGGATGCCGTTCATCATCGCCTCGATCGCCACGAGCGGCTGGTTCTCCCACCAGAGAGAGGGCAACAGGCAGATCCGCGTCCTCCTCCAGAAACGCCTGGGATCACGTGTGCGGCTCATGACGAAGACGTTGCCGCCGGCTCGGAGATCGATCCCGCACGACGCGAGCGTCGCCTCAGTCCCTCGGCCCTCGACGACCAGGATCGGGATGTCGGGCCTCGAGCGGCCCAGTTGCTCGGCGATGCGTGCGAAGGCCCAGACGCCCTTCTCGGGCGACGGATTGACGAAGGTGAGATAGGCGGGGTCGCGATCGACGAAGTTTGGGAGTACGACGCAATCAAGTCCCAACGACGCGCGGTAATGCTCGGCGGCAAACAGTGACGGTACACAGACCGCGTCCACGTCGGCGAATGGCTCCGGGCCGGAATAGTTGAAGTTGTGGAGGAAGAATGCCGTCGCGATACCGCGGGCTCGAGCGCGAGAGAAGATCTCCCGCATGAGCCAGGTCCCACCGTAACCGGCGACGAGGTCGGGTCGATGCCGAGCGAGAATCGCTTCGAAGATCCCGAGGAATCCCTCGCCCTCGACCGCGTCCGGGTTCCGGCGGAGCGCGGACGGCCAGGCGTGGACGGACACGGGGACGCCGCCGACGGTGAGTCGGACGAGGTCCTCCCGCTCGGTCCGAATCCCGCGAACGTCGCAGTCCCAGGATCGGGCGAGCACCGCCGGATCTTCCTCCCCGCGTCCCGCGAGCCAGGTCGGAGGATCGACCTCCACACCGAGGTCCAGGACCGTTCCCGAGAGAACCTCGGCGCCGTAGCCGCGGCGGGCGAGAGCCTGCATCATCGAACGACTCGCGACGGCCGCGCCGTTCGAGTCGTCGAGGTAACAGGAATGGGAGACAAACAGGATACGGCGGTTCAATCAACGGCTCCAGGAGCGAGGTCCCCGCGACTCTCTGAAATCAACGGGCGCGGATCTTCCAGAGGTAGAGCCGGGTCGGATCCGGCGGGGCGTCGAGGAGGGGAGGTCGAGGTGGGGGAGGAGGCGGAGGCGGGTTGCGGAGTTGGCTTCTCGCCTCCTTGCCCGCGCCCGACAGGATGC
>JANRKW010000019.1:0-29910 GCA_033763215.1 Isosphaeraceae bacterium
CCGGCCGGGACCTGACTCTCGCGTGCCGAACGACGGCCTGTCGCCCGGACGCCCGAGACCTCCCCAGCCGGCTTCCCTCATGGGATCGACTTGGTCTCACTCATCGATTCACGATCGACCGAATTGTCAAAGAGGCCGAGAGACCGAAGTGTCGACGACCAAGGCCGGACCTACCCGAGGGGGTGTGTCCGGCCGGTGCGTTCGTCCCGTGTTGGATGACGTCGTTGCGACGTCGATCGGGCCTCACTTCACTCGCGACAAGAGACATACTACAGCTCGGCCGACGCCGGGTCAAACACTTTTCTCCGAACTTTTCTCGGATCACACGAGGACCTTCATCAATCTTCGCGGAATGGAGAATCCGGTTGTTTTGAGCTGTTTTCTCGGTCTCGAGGAGCTACGCAAGATGCGTAGATTGCGACTCGCCCTTTCGGTTCATCGATTGATCGTTTGCATGAGTGAGGATGTGCCAAGGCTTCGACTATCCTTGAGAGAATCCCCGGAGCGGCGCCCGGCGTTCGGCGTGCTTGACCGAGGTTTTCGGGCCCCATAGCATGAGGCCGCACATCGCGAGGGTCGAGAACAACTCGTTGAACCTAGGGCGGAGGGGATCGTGACCTCGAAATCGATCGCAAGGATCTTGTTGTGCGCCATGGCTGCGATGGCGGCGGGTTGCGGCGGCGAGGGGTCGAACGAGGTTCCCGCTCCGGGTGCGGGTGGTTCGATGTCGACGCGAACGCCGGGCGTTCGTCGCCAGGTGATGTTCGTGGGGTTCGACATCAGCCCGCGCCTGATCGAAGCGATCGAGGCGAAGAAGCTGCACGGCACGGTCGTGCAGGACCCTTATCGGATGGGTCAGGAGAGCGTTCGGACGCTTGCCGCGCATCTCGAGAAGCAGCCGGTGGAGAAGAAGATCTCGACGGGCGAGACCTTGGTGACCCCGGAGAATCTCGGCGATGCGGCGATTCGTAAGCTGATCAATCCGCCGAAAGCGGAGAATACCGAGGACACCTCGAGCAGCGCCGCGAAGACCAAGAAGTATCGATTCATGGTGATTCCGAAGGGAACCACTCATGAACATTGGAAGGCGATTCACGCCGGCGCAAAGAAGGCGGCGGAGGACCTGGGTTCGGTGGAGATCTTGTGGCAGGGACCGCAGAAGGAAGACGAGCGGAGCGAGCAGATCAAGCTGGTGGAGACGGCGATCGCCGTGGGCGTGGATGGGATCGTGATCGCGCCACTGGACGCGAAGGCGTTGGTGGAGCCGATCGAGCAGGCGATCGCGAAGGGGATTCCGGTGGTGGTGATGGACTCGGGGCTGGAGTCGACGAAGACGGTCTCGTACGTTGCGACCGACAATTATCGAGGAGGCGTTCTCGCGGCGCAACGATTGGGCGGGCTCCTGAACGGCAAGGGGCGGATCATCTTGTTGAGATATGCGGAAGGATCCGAGAGTACGATGCAGCGTGAGAAGGGGTTCACGGACACGATGAAGAAGGAGTTTCCGGAGATCATCTATCTCTCCGACAATCAGTATGCGGGCCCGACTTCGGACTCGGCTCAGAGGAAAGCGGAGACATTGATCACCCAGTTCCGCGAACAGGTCGACGGTGTCTTCTGCCCGAACGAGTCGAGCACTCTGGGGATGTTGCGCGTGCTGGACGGCGCGGGGCTGCTCCCGGAATGATGAACGACGAGACGCGGTTGTTGCGGATGGAGGGGATCTCGAAGCGATACGGCAAGACGCCGGCGCTCGAGGGAGTGACGTTCGAGCTGCGTCGAGGGGAGGTCCACGCGCTCGTCGGAGAGAACGGTGTGGGCAAGAGTACCTTGATGAAGGTCTTGAGCGGCGCGACTCGGCCCGACTCCGGAACGATGGAACTCGATGGCTCGCCCTATGCTCCCGGCGGGCCGCGAGAGGCGCTGTCGCGCGGGGTGGCGATGATCTATCAGGAGGTGATGATCGCACCTCACCTCACGGTCGAAGCCAATGTGAATCTGGGGCAGGAGACGGGACGGTTCGGGATCGTGCGTCGCGGGGTGCATGCTTCGCGAGTTCGACGGGTCCTGGAGTTGTTGGACCACGGCGAGATCGACCCGCGCGAGCGTGCGGGACGGTTGAATCCCGCGGGCCGTCAGATCGTGGAGATCGCGCGGGCACTGGTCTCGGATGCGCGGGTGTTGGTCTTCGACGAACCGACGAGTTCGCTGAACGACCGCGACTCCGAGCGTCTCTTCTCGGTGATCTCGCGACTGCGGAGCGAGGGCTTGGGGATCGTCTACATCAGTCATTTCCTGAACGAAGTCAGTCGCGTTGCGGATCGGTACACGGTCTTGCGCGATGGCCGATCGGTGGCGACGGGCACGATGGAGGGCGTCTCGACGCAGCGCTTGGCGTCGTTGATGGTGGGCCGAGCGTTGACGGAGCTGTTCCCGAGGGTGGCACACGAGCGGGGCGAGGTGATCTTGAAGCTCGAGGGCGTGGGAGGAAGACGACGACCGATCGCGGCGAGTCTCGAGGCGCATCGCGGCGAGATCGTGGGGATCGCGGGTTTGGTGGGTGCGGGGCGGACGGAGTTGATTCGTGCGATCTACGGTTTGGACGAAGTGAGGCGGGGTTCGGTCCGGATACGCGGGCTCGATTCGACGCGAACCAATCCGTCGATTCGCATCGCTCAGGGGATGGGGATGTTGAGCGAGGACCGCAAGGGAGAAGGGCTGGCCCTGGGCCGGTCGATCGCGGACAACCTGACTTATCCGGCGATGGCGAAGCACGCTCGACTGGGGGTTCTCGACTTGCGATCGCGTCGTCGCGAGGTGGAGGGCTGGATCGATCGATTTCGGATCAAGTGTCGCGGGGGCTCGGAGCCGGTCGGACGGCTGTCGGGCGGGAACCAGCAGAAAGTGGCGATCGCAAGGCTTTTCCATCAAGACGCCGACATCTTCTTGCTCGACGAACCGACGCGCGGGGTGGATATCGCCTCCAAGGTCGAGATCTATCGCTTGATCGGCGAGGCGGCTGCGCGGGGATCGTGCGTGTTGATGGTGAGTTCGTATCTGCCCGAGTTGTTGGGCATCTGCGACCGAATCGCGGTGATGTCGCGGGGGATGCTCTCGCAGGCGTTGCCGGTTGAGTCGTGGAGCGAGTCGAGGATCATGGAGACGGCGACGAGCGGCGAGCCGCCCGCGACCGAGGGGAGCGACGGATGAACGCATCGGGATCACCGGATTTCGTCGAGTCTTCGCGCGGCCGCCGAGTCGGTATGGGTCAACGTCTCGCGCGATTCCGGCGGATGTTGGGGCCGTTCTTCGGGTTGATCCTGATCACGCTGCTGTTCGCGGTGCTGACGAGGGCGAGCGGCTCGTTCATGACGGCGTACAACTGGCGGACGATCGGCGTCCAGACCGTGATCACCGCGACGGCGGCGCTGGGAATGACGATCGTGATCATCTCGGGGGGGATCGACCTCTCGGTCGGGTCGGCAACCGCACTGGTGACCGTTGTGTGCGCTCTTGCCGTGAAGGATCACGGGCTCTCTTCGTCGGCGGCGTTGCTCGTGGGAGTGCTGGTCGGCGTGGTGTGCGGCGTGCTCAACGGAGCGCTCGTCGTGGGGCTGCGCGTGGTGCCGTTCATCATCACTCTGGGAACGATGAAGGTCTTCCGCGGCCTGGCGAAGTGGCTGTCGTCGAGCACGTCGGTGGATATTCCCATCGGCGCTCGGACGGATTGGATGCGGGAGATGCTGGCGATCGAGCCGAAGGGCTGGCTCGGGATCGCGCCGGGGATCTGGATGGTGCTGGGCTTGGCCGCATTGACGGCGACCTTCATGCACGTGAGCATCTTCGGTCGGCATGTCTACGCGATCGGATCGAATCAGGCGACGGCGACGCTCTGCGGAGTGAAGGTCGGTCGAACGAAGTTGTGGATCTACGGCCTGGCCGGGCTGGCAACGGGCCTGGCTGGAGTTCTCCAATTTCTCTATCTTC
Source organism: Isosphaeraceae bacterium (assembly GCA_033763215.1). Taxonomy (GTDB): domain Bacteria; phylum Planctomycetota; class Planctomycetia; order Isosphaerales; family Isosphaeraceae; genus JANRKW01. The sequence continues at coordinate 3,988 of JANRKW010000019.1, forward strand.
GCGGAACCGGTGATCCGACGACGGCGGACGGGCTGGAGCTGAAGGTGATCGCGGCGGTGGTGATCGGCGGTGGAAGTCTTGCGGGCGGTGAGGGTTCCATCCTGGGAACCTTGATCGGGTGCCTGTTCATGTCGATCCTCGACAACGGATGCGTGCACACGGGAATCTCGAACGCGAGTCAGGACGTGATCATCGGATCGATCATCGTGGCCGCGGTGACGATCGACCGGTTGCGACGTTCGGCGGAGGGCCCGGAGGGAGAGTGACTTGCGGTCGAGCGACTCGGAAGGCGCGATCGCACTTCGGGTTGCGCCGCGGTCGGCGGGCGATCGCGGCGCTCGACTCGAATTGACAGTCCGAGCGTTGCCCCCTACGATGCGGCCCACTCGGCACGGTCCGAGTCGGCGATGCGGGGGCCCATGACGGGCGGACGCTTGGCCGACGGCAGGATCGTTCGGTCGACGTCGTTCCCAAAGGCTCACGGATGAAGCCCTCGGCATGTCGAGTTCGCGACCGGAAGAGACGCCCCGGGCCCCGCATGTCGCCGTCGGAGCAACGGGCATCGGCTCCGCGCCTCGACGCATCGCGTCGAATTTCTTCTTCCTGACCGCGGCCGAGCTCTGCTGTCGGGCGACTTCGGTCGTGGTGACCCTGGCGCTCACGGAGCGTCTGGGGCGCGGGGGATTCGGCCGGATCGAGTTCGGATTCAACGTCGTCTTCTGGCTGGTGCTGATCGTTCGAGACGGCTTCGAGGTGATCGCCGCCCGAGAGTTGGCGCGGCATCGCCGGTTGGTTCGACCGCTGGTGAACCACATCCTGGCGGTCAAGCTGCTGATCTCGAGCGTTCTGTACGCGCTGCTCTTCGTGGCGTCGGGGCTGCTGGTGAGCGGCTGGGAAGAGCGAGCGGTGTTGAGGGCCTATGGGCTCTTGTTGTTCACGACCGCGCTGGGGCTCGACTTCGTCTATCGAGCGCTCGAGCGGATGGGCTTGACCGCGGTCTCGTTGGTGATACGGACGACCGTTTATGCGGCGGGCGTGGCGTGGGCGGTGGGTCCGGATTCTCGACTCGTCGAGGTCCCGCTCCGACTGGTCCTGGGGGAGGCCGTCGGAATCGGCCTCGTTTGGATCGCCTATTCGCGTGAGTGGGGCCTGCCGCGGCCGGCGTTTCGCGCGGGTTTCGCGAAGGTGATCGCGGGCCGAGGTCGCGCGGTGCTGGCGATCTATTTCGCCCAGACGATGCTGACGACGATCGACATGATGCTCGTCGGGCTCCTGATGAGCTGGACCGACAGCGGGCTGTACAGCGCTCCTCAGCGTCTCATCGCGGCGGTTCTGACGTTGGGAATGATCTTCCAGCAGGTGGTCTTCCCCTCGCTGGCTCGGGCTTGGCGAATGCGGGCGTCCGAATCTCGCCATGCTCTCGATCGATTGGTTCGGCTGTTGGTGTTGCTGTTCCTGCCGGCGGCGGTGGGTGCAACGGTACTCGCCGGCCCGATCTCGGGGGTCCTCTTCCCGCGCGACTTCGAGGCCTCCGCGATCTTGCTGGCGGTGGGGATCTGGCGGGCTCCCTTGTTGGTGATCGCGTTCTTGTATCAGGGTGCATTGATCGCGTTGAATCGAGAATCGACGGCGTCGCGCTATGTCTATGCGGCGGCGGCGATCTCTCCGCCCGCGATCGCGGTCGGGTTGTTCGCGTTCGGTCTCGTCGGAGCGAGCGCGGCGATGGTCGTGGTGTCGGCTGGACTCTTGGCCGCGGCGTATGCTCGCCTGGCGGCGGAGCGGCGTGCTCCGGCCTGGCATCATCACGTGGCGCGGCCGCTCGCGGCGTGCGCGGCGATGTCGGCCGCGGCGATCCCGATCGCTCGATGGAGCCCTGCCGCGGCGATCGTTGCGGGCGGGGTCGTCTATATCGTCGCGCTCTTCGTCACCGGCGCCATCGATCCGGTCGAGATCCGAGCCCTCCTGGTGCATCGCAGCGCCAGGGCGGAGGATCTCACGGCGGGCTCGAGAGCTCGCTCGCGTCGACCTCTTCGGGCGAAGTCGGATTCCGGCCGTTGAGTCGGCGGAAGACCGCCTCGCCGAGGTGCCGGACAAGATTCTCGAAGTGTCGCTCATCCTCGGAGAGCGTGGTCACGAATCCGTTGATGTGAGGCATGGCGAACTGGGCGTAGCGGGTCGTGGCGAGAACCGCGGCGAGCGACTCGAATTCGCGGACGGGCGTGCCGCGATCGTCGCGAAAGAGCATGATGTTCGAGAAGTCGAGCCGCTCGCTCCGGTCGAGGATTCGCCGAGATTCGACCGCATCGAGCCAGTTGGCCATGATCGACCGGATGACCCGGCGGCTTCGATCGGGCTCGGCCTGGAAGAGGCGCGAGGCGTAACCGAGACGCTCGGCCCACACCGAGAGATCCTGCCCCGGGCGATTGAATGCGTCGAGCGCGAGCTCGCGGTCGAGCCGAGCCGGGTCGAGAAGAGCGCGTTCGAGACGATCGATCTCGGCCAGGATCGAGCCCGAGGGCGGAGCGAGGAGTTCTCGTGCCTCGAGCACGCCGCGCAATGCGCGTTGGAGCCCCTGGACGCTCTGATTGGGATGATCCGACCAGGCCGCGAGCCGAGGTGCAACCGACTGAAGGATCGCCAACGAGCGAAACCGCTCATGAAAGAGCGTGTTGTTGGCTTGATGTCGACTGAAACGGAGCAACGAGAGATACCAGTCGAGCGCATCGTCGTTTCGGCCGAGATTCTCCAGCCGCAGACCCTCGAGGAGGACCAGGCGCGAGAATGCCGATGCTTCGGGCTCGGTGAGTCGTCTGGTCTCGGGACGCGCGGCGAAGGAGTCGCACTCGGGTCTGCGGGTCCCCTCGCGCCAGACCAAGAGAGCCCGCATGCTCGTCGCGAGCCAGGCACGCTCTTCGGGTTCGATCCGCGACCAATCGGTCAGGTCCGCCAGGTTGATCTTCCGCGCGGGGATCGCCTCGGCGGCGATTCGGTAGAGCACGGCGGCGTTGCGCTCGTCGGAGAGTTCGCGCGTTCGCCAACTCGCCAACTGCGCGGGCAACCCCGGATCGGGCAGTCCCCAACGGTTCACCAAATGGATCCCGGGCAGGATCATCAACAATCCCGTGAACACGATCCGCTTGATCCAGCGTTCGATCGGTCCCGGTTTCTTCTTGACCCAGATCGAGGCGTCCATGGTGCCGGGATCGACCCATTCCTCGACCGCCGACGGAGGGCTCGTTTCGTTCATGGGAAGACCCGCGCAGTGCCGACGAGAGGAGTCGTTGCGGAGCGGAGCCGATCCGAGCGGACCAGCCGACCGACTCATGATAACCCGCGCGGGCGCGCCTCTGATACCGACGATCCCACCGAATCCCGCCGATTGCGGATGCATGCAAGCTACGAACTGTACCGAACGATGGATCGACGCAACACCCGTCGACGCCCGACTCGGATCAGCGCGAACATCCACACGCATGCGGCGAGAGCGGTGATCCAGCGGCCCACCCCGAGCATCGGAGGATGGTACTCCAATTCGATCACCGTCGATCCGGAACGTGCGATCGGCACGACGAGCAATCCGACGTTTCCCGCGACGGTCGACACCGTCGAACCATTGATCGTCGCGGTCCATCCCGGTGCCCAGGCATCGGTCGTCACCAGGAACCCGGGAGCCTCCAAATCGAGGCGGATTCGGCGCGAGTCGACCCGATCCGCCTCGATCTCCGCCGCTCGAAACCGAGCGCGTCGTCCGGGAGGAAGAGGATCGGCGGCGAGGAGGACCTCCGAGCGCGGGTCGAGCGCGAGGAGGTCCTCGACCGGGCGGGGCGAGTTCGATGGAGATCGCGCGCGCCCGACGACGAAGGCCCTCGGCAGCGCGCTCGGGTTCCGGAGCACGGTGATCCGGCGGTCGCCGTCCCCGAATCCGCCGATCACCGGGAGGCCTTCGAGGAGCCCGGGCAGCTTGGGTCCGGCCGCGAGATGCGTCACGCCCGTGATGTCGAGCAGCTTGCGTGCCAGTTCGTCGAGCAAGGCGTCGGAAGGTCGAGAGTCGTCGGGAAGGACGTCGTCGGCTCCAGGATCGAAGATCCGGTAGAGCCGTCGATAGAGCCGTGCCGAGCGTTCGAGCTGAAACGAGTCGCCGACGTTCACCTTCGCGATTCCGGCGATCGCCGCATGGAGGTCGTCGAAGCGGAGATCGTCGGCGCGAACCCGTGGGTCGCGCCCGAGGAGACGGGCATCTTCGCGAATCGCCTCGGCGGCGGCGATCGCCTCGGGTCGGATCCAGTCGTCCATCCGGCTGATCGGCAGCGTGCTCCGTCCCGCGTCGATCGCATCGACGGCGACCCAAGCGACCCAGACCCAAGCGATCGAACGGCCGGCGCGCGTCCATCGGCAACTCATCGCCCGGAGCGCCACGCCGCCGGCGAGGCACGCGATCAGCGCCGACGCGGTTCTCCCCGGATCGGCGGAGCTGGGCGAATCGAGAATCCACGAGATGGTGAGCAGCAGCAGACACGCGGACGTCGACGCCAGACTCGCGGTGCGCGAGACCGGTCGATCGACCGCCCAGCCGGCGAGAACTCCCGCCGGAATCGCCGCGAGAAAGAGGCATCGCGCGGGCACACGGAATGCTCCCAGCATCGGAATGGTCGAGGCGAGCAGGTCGTAGAGCCCGCGTCCCGGCCCCGCTGCGAACCAGAGCGCAACGGCGAGCGCCACGATCCATCCGCGATGATCACGACGGGTGGACCCGTCGGCGAGCGACGCGAGGACCGCCAAGAACCCGGGCAGTCCGATCGAAAGCAAGGTTTCCCAGTGATTCCCGGGACCTCGATGATCCCAAGGTCCGCCGAGCCTCGAAGCATCCACGAGCTGCAGCCAATGAAGCGGCGAGAGCGCGTAGCCCGCGGCGGTCGACCCGCCGCCGCTCTCGCCGCGTGGAGTCGATTCGAGCGCGGCGAGACTCGGGAGCAGCTCGATCGCGATCAGGCCGGCGGCCGTCGCCCAGGCTGCGAGCCCGCACAAGAGTCGCGAACGCGCCTCGGGGCGGCCTCGAATCGCATGGACGGCGAGGACCGCGAACGCCGTCGTCTGAAGATACCACCACTCCTGCACATGTCCCGCCAAGAACGACAGTGCGATCGCCGCGGCGGCGAGGAGCGCATCGATCGGCCGGGCTCGGACCAGAAAAGCGATGATCGAGGGGAACCACGCGACCGTCCAGATGTGGGGCAGATGTCCCTCGGCAAACTGCGCGAGCACGTAAGGATTCGCGGAGATGATGATTCCCGCGATCGTCGAACCCGCTGCGCCCATCCCCAGGCTTCGAGCGAGCACGACCCCGCCGATCCCGAGCCAGACGAGATGGATCGCGGTGAGTCGACCCAGAGCCGCGGGCGAGCGGTCGAATCCCAGCAGGAGCAGAGGCGGGTAGTTCAGACTCGCCTGCGAGTTGCCCACGAGCGGCCGGCCGAGGAAGCCGCGTTCGTCCCAGCCCGGCGTCCGACCCAGCCGGTCGGACACGAGCATTCGGTCGACTCGCATCGGAAGGAAGAGTCGAGTGAGGTCGTTTCCAGGCGACCTCGGACCGCGGGCGTTGGCGTCGACGGCGACCTTTTCGGCGTCGGCGACGATCGCGTCGTGATCGAGAAAGATCGGGAACACGATCGCCGCGTGGACCGCCGCGACGATCAGCACGGGTCCGATCCAGGCGAGCGCTCGGCGAGCGTTCGCCGGCGCTTCGGTCTCGTTGGAGCTCTCGGGGATCAGGGGAGATCGCCCTCGGGGCCGGCCTCGGCGAGGAGTCGCTCGGCGAGTTCGCGACGGCCGTCGAACGATTTCGGTCGCGGCATGCCTTGCGCTGCGTGAGTCCCCGCGCGGCCCTGCTGAGCCGCGCGAATCAGGGCGAAGTAGCGATCGAGATGCGCGGTCTCCGACCATTCGCCGGTGCGCAAGGCATATCCGCGTTGTGCCAGGCGATCGCGGAGATCTTCGTCGAACACGATGCGCCGGAGAGCGAGCAGTAGTTCGGCCTCGGTTCGATAGCCGAGACCGCCGCCGCTCTGAACGCCGGTCTCCTCGAGCGCGCCGCCGGCGATGTCGACGACGACCGGAGTCCGCACCGCGAACGCCTCGAGCACGACGTAGCCGAACGTCTCCGGGAAGAGCGACGGCACGACCACCGCCCGCGCTCCATGAAACAGCCTCGACACCGCGTCGCCGCCGAGCAGGCCTTCGAAACGCACATTCGGCAGGCCCTGCGCAAGCGTGCGGAGTTCGGCCTCGTAGGGTCCGGTGCCGGCGATCCGGAGGTCGATGTCGGGCAGATAACGCATGATCGGAATCAGGCGCTGGAATCCCTTCATCTTGACGAGGCGGCCCGCCGCGGCGATGTAGGGTCGCGGAGTCCGGGGCGGATCGTCGTCCTCGAGACCGTCGGTCCAGTCGTCGGGCAGGAAATAGGGAAGGTGGACCAGCGGAGCTCCGAAGCCGTGAGCCCGATGGACCTCGAGGGTGTGTCGCGAGGGGAAGACGAGTGCGTCGAGTTCGCGGAGGCCGCGATCGATCGCGCCGGTCTCGCGCCAGAGTTGAGGCGGACGTCCGCCGCGGATCATGCAGGTGAAGCACTCGCGCTTGTCGCACGCGCGATCGTCGAACTTCCAGAGCAGGTGCATCGGGCAGTGGAGCCAGTGCTCGTGCGCGGTCATGATCTTGACCGCGCGGCCCCCCATCTCGAGCACGCCGGGGCCGCCGATGAGCGAGATATTGTGGAAATGGACGACGTCGGTATCGGCCGCGTCGAGCTCTCTTCTCAGTTCGTCGGCCTTGAAGAACGGTCGGCCGGTCGCCTGCGTCGCGAGCGGAGAGAGCATCCCCCACCTGCTCCGCAGCGGATGGATGTGCAGACCCGGGGGAGCCTCGTAGCTCCGCATCGGGTGATCACCGCGCACCGCATTGAACGCGTCGACGCAATGAAAGACGTGGACCTCGTGCCCCCGACGACAGAGCGCGCGGGAGAGTCGGTCGACGTAGGCGGCGTCGCCTCCAAAACTGTGGGCGCCGAAGAACGTCGTGACCATGCAGAATTTCAAAGGCCGACCTCCTGTCGACTCCCGATGCTCGTCCCCGGCGATCCGGATGCGCCCCGCTCTTACCAAGAATGGCAAGATCCGCCAAGTCGAAACCGAGAGGGGGGAGACTCACGGCACGCTCAGACCCACCCGCGCGACTTCCTGAGCCACCACTCGAGAGTGAGCACGAGCGTGAACAGGATCAGGAACGGCCAATTGTCCCAGATCCGATACTCGGTGAGGCTGACGCGATCGGTATTCGTGGTGTCGAGCGACTCGAGGGCGTCGTCGATCTCCTCGGGCTGGAGCGACTTGCCGCCGGTGATCTCGGCGATCTGACGCAGGAGCGAGCGGTCGGCGGCGGGATTCTCGAGTTCTCGGTCGTCCTCGTAGACCATGAAGCGCGAATCGGCGCGGCCGACTTCCTTGCCGTCCTTGGTGCCGATCACTTCGATCCGATACTCGCCCGGCTTGCCGGTCGCGAAATAGGCGCCCGTTGCGCGGTTGCCTTGAGGGAAGAGATTGACGGGTTCGGGCTTGCCGTCGGGGCCGAGGTGCGTGATCGTGCCGCGGAAGACGACTCCGGGGATCGGATCCTTCTTGGCGTCCTCCGCCGTCGCCGAGAAGTCGAGCTTCTGCCCCAGCGCGATCCGTCTCGAATCGAGCTTCAGGCGGACTTCCTGGTCGCCCGCGTCTTCCTTGTGAGCGAGCCACAAGATCGCCTGTCGCCAGAATCGGAGGTGGGCGAGGATGCCCGCGTCGTCGATCGATCGCCTCCACGGCCAGGTCTCGCCGCCGAATGCCGCCGATCGCCCGCGCCCTGTGTCCATCACGACCATGAGCGGCTCGCGATTCGCGGTGTCGGCCGCGGCGAGCACGATCGCATTCGGCTTTGCGCCCAAGAAGAGATTCGTGCCCATGATCTTGGGCAGATTGCCCCAGAGTCGTGACGACTCGGCGCGATCGGGAGCGAGCCGGAGGAGGTAATTCTCGAGGCCGCGATCGTTGGGAACGACCTTGAATCCGCCCTCGGGCTCGATCTGCCCGTCGTTCGCCGACACGTTCACCGGCATCACCCGCGCCAGCGGAGACGAACCCCAGCCGCCGGGTCCGAAGGTCGACCGTCCGCCGAGCATCATCAACCCCGCCCCCTTCTCCACCAGATCCGCGAGGTCGCGCTGTTGCTTGGCCGTGAGGTGGTCGGCGGGCAGGTCTCCGATGATGTAGACGTCGTAAGTGCCGGGAGCGAAGTCGGAATCGGGCAGGAGGCCCGAATCGCCCGACGCCGCGCGGCGCACGACCTTGTAGTCGACGTTGATCTCCTTCGCCGCATCGAGCGCGCGGATCAGGAATCGCGGCTCCCAGGAGAAGTTCGGTCCTTGGAGGTAGAGGACCCGGAGGCCGCCCTTCAAGACGTTGAGATATGAGGTGAATTCGTTGTTCGCGAGTACCAGCTCGCCGTCGCGCGGCTTGACCGTGAGCGTCATTCGCTTCTCGCCGGGAACGGTGGGGACGTACTCGAGGCCCGTGACGGCGACGACGGCGTTGGGGTCGGTCGCGGTCACGGTCTTGCGGGCGACCGGCTCGGTCTCGCCCTCGGCATAGAGCGATACCTCGAGCGGCACGCCCGCGAACCCGCGGACCGAGAGCACCGCGCGGATCTCGGGCTTGTTCTTGACGAAGACCGTGGGGCCGACGACGAAGTCGCGGATTGCGACGTCGCGCGACTCGCCGCCGGCGTTCTCCGAGCCGACGCCGATCGTCGAGACCGGAACGAGTTGTCGCTTGAGATTCTCGGCCGCGACCAAGGGCGCGATCCCGCCGTTGTTCGCGCCGTCGGAGATCAAGTAGATCGCGCTGATCGGGGTACCGCTGTGCTTCTTGACAGCCTCGAGCAGCATCGACCCGATCGCGGTCTCGCGGCCCTCGGGCTTGGTGGCGTCGTCGACGGCCGCCTCGCGAAGCGTGCCGTCGAATTGATACTCGTGGACCTCGAGCTCGGGCCCTCGGCCTTCGAGGCTCTTTTTCGCATCGGCGAGAGCCTGCTTGCCGACTTCCCAACGGCTCCGAGAGCCGACCTCGTCGCGAATCTGCTGACTCGAGCTGGTGTCGATCATCAGAAGGATGGCCGCGTTGCCGCTCTTCTTCTCCGGAATGCTCACCGACGGCCGGAGCGCGGCGAGCAAACAGAGCGCGACGGCGATCAATCGCAAGGTCAAGGCGACCCAGCGCCAGGCTCCCGAGGTGGTGCGCATCTTCCGGGCGTAGGCCCAGATCGTGAGCCCGACGATGAGAGCCCCGAAGAGCGCGAGCCAGACCGGAGCGATGATCGGATTGAGGCCGATGCTCATCCCTTCGCCCCCCCTACGGCCGCTGGAGCAGCCTCGCGATGGAATCGATTCGCCAAGAGATTCTCGGCCGTCACCAGTGCCAAGATGATCATCATCAACCAGGGGAACGCTTCGAAACCGATGCGTCCCTTGGCCTGTTCCCGCTTGAGATCATCGGCATCCTCGGCCAGGTGATAATTCTCGGGCTTCCCGAAGACGGCGGTGATCTGCTCGTCGAGGATCGGCACGACGACCGACTCCTGAGCCGGTGGATTCACGCTGAATCCCAGGCGGACGTCGTCGCCGCCGGCCGTCTTGCCCTCGAGCTTCCACTGCCCGACCGCCGAGGGAGCGGGAACGAGCAAGGTCGACGCCCCCGGGATCGGCGAGACGCGGTCGGTCACTCCCGGCTCGGGCCCGGTCAGGGCAAAGCTCGCCGCCCGCCGCGCGGGGTCGATCGGCAGGACGACATCCTGTCCCGCCTCGTAGGTCAACTGCACCGAGGACGCGCCGGAGAGGTAGCCGACCGTTTCGAGCATCACGCCCAGGAAGCTCGCCGACAAGGGGAACTCGTTCCACGCCCCACGCCCCGCTTGATCGGCACGACGGGCGAGAGGAGTCGTCCAGAGCAGGACATGACCCGTCTTCACACCCTGAAACGTCCGTTCGAGAAGCGCAGGATCGTTGTCGGAGTACCAGAGGCACGCTCGACCGCCCTGGGGCTCGACCTTCCAGTGTCGATAGACGGGGACCTTCGGAAGCTCGCTGTCGTAGAACGGCGCGAAACGACTGAAGAGCGGGTGAGCCGCGTCGAAGCGGGCGAAGAAACCGTCGTCGATCCGCGGCGTCACGGAGACCAGCTTCGCCGGCAACAGTTCCGCCGCCGCAGGCGACGACCAGCCCGCCGCCCTCGTGCGATCGCCGAGCGCGACGACCAGCCCGCCGCCCCCTCGGACGTAGTTCCCGAGCGGAGCCCAGAGGGCGTCGTCGACCTGATCGAGATTCAACAGGAAGATCGTGGCGTAGCGATCCAAGCCCGCGGCGATCTTCGCGGGAAGCTCGGCGGGCGTGACGCGATCGACCTCGAAGAGCGAGGGAGTGCCGGGTGCGAGGGTCGACGGGTCGGGGTCGAGCGCGTTGCGCACGAACAGCGCATCGTTCTCGGTCGACGCGACGAGCAGGACCCTCGCTGCGGGTTGGAGCGTGAACGTGAAGGAACGGACGTCGTCGAACTCCATGAAGTCGGTGCCGCCCGTGATCGAGACCGACCCTTGATGGACACCGGGCGCGAGGTCGGGCGGAGTCAGGAAGACCGCCTCAGCCTCCGTGTCGGGTTCCAGCTCGAGCGCCTTCTGGCCGCGGGCGACGCCGTCGATCTCGAGCTTCGCAACCCGCGAGGCCTTCTGACCATGCGCCCGGATCTTGGCCCGGATCTCGAGCGGTTCGCCTTGCGGCGCGACCGGGCTCGCGGGCTCGGCGGACGTCACCGCGACGTTCACCACCTCCTTGGGCGTGAGCCGCAACAGAAAGGTGCTCACCTTCTTCTTGTCGACGTCGTTCTTCTCGATCAGCTCGGCGATGCGGCTCGAACCGAGTTCCCAGGCGGAGAGGGTGAGGTCGGAGAGGACGTAGACCTCCCTTCGCGGAAGATTCGAGGCCGCAACCGACTGGTGTGCCTGGAGGATCGCGGCGTTCAGCGAGCGATTCGCGGGCCTCAGGGTCATCGCTTCGATCCGCTTGAGAGCGAGCGAGGGAGACACCGGCGCGGGCTTCACGGGATCGGCCGTGTCGATCACGAAGATCTCGCTGCGGTCGGTCGCTCGTTCGAGGATCTGCCCAGCCCGCGCCTTCGCCTCCTGGAGCCGGTCGCTGCCTCGCTCGGTGTATTGCATCGAGAGGCTCGTATCGACCACGAACGCCATCGCGGTATCGACTTCGCGATCGCCCAGGGAGGTCTCGGTGTTCAAGGTCGGCCGAGCGAGCGCAAGGGCCATGAGCGCAAAGAGCGCCATGCGAGCGAGGAGCAGGAGCCAGTTCTTGATCCGCATCCGCTTCTTGGCTTGCTTCTGCCGCTGCTGGATCAAGCGGAGGGCGGGGAAGACGACGTGCTTGGGGGTCTGCCTCATGATGAGATGGAGCAGGAACGGCACGGCGGCCAATGCCGCGCCGGCCGCGAGACCCGTGTGCAGGAGCGAGATATCCATCGCCGGCGACGACGTCGAGGGGCCACCCCGCCGTTCCTCTTCCTCACGCTTCCCCGGACACGCGACCCTCGAGCCGAGCCTACGCCCTTGCCTGGCGACTGCTGAGATAACCGGTGAGCGCCTTGTCGAACGGCATCCCGGTGTGAAGCGGGACGTAGTCGATCCGTGCGCCGCTGCATTCCTTGCGGAACCCTTCGCGGAACCGCGCAACTTCTTCGAGATAATCGGCCTTGATCCCGTCGGCGTCGACCTCGAGTCGCTCGTTCGACTCGTTGTCCTCGAGGTCGACCATCCCCTGGAAGGGGAAGAGCGCCTCGGCTTCGTCGAGGATGTGGAACAGGATCACGTCGTGTCCCGAATGACGCAGCCGGTGCAGAGCCTTGTAGATCGGCTCGGCATCGGCGAGCAGGTCGCTGAAGATCATGATCAAGCTCTTGTGCCGAATCATCCCTGCGACTTGATGCAGGCTCTTGGCGATCTCGGTCGGGCCGCCCGGCCGGAGCTTTGCGAGCAAGGAGAGGATGTTCGCGAGCTGAGTGCGCTTGCTCCGAGGCGCCAGGCTCTGGGACACCTTCTGATCGAACGCGATCAAGCCGACCGGGTCCTGCTGGTGGATCATCAGGTAGCCGAGCGCCGCGGCGAGGCTGACGCCGTACTCGAACTTCGTCAACTCTTGACGATAGGTGTATCCCATCGACCCCGACAGATCCATGACGAGGTAACCGTTGAGGTTCGTCTCGGCCTGGAACTTCTTGATGTAGAACCGGTCGGTCTTGGCGAAGACGTTCCAGTCGACGTCGGAGATGTTGTCGCCCGCCGTGTACTTGCGATGCTCGGAGAATTCGACCGAGAAGCCCTGGAACGGGCTGGCATGCAGCCCGGCGATGAACCCTTCGACGATGAACTTGGCGCGGAGGTCGAGCCGCGAGACCTGGCGGATGACCTCGGGCTTGAGGAACTGTTCGGCGGTGACGGCCAAGGGTCTCGTCCTCGTGGCGACGGGGTGATCCGGAAGACGACGCGGCGGCGGTCGATCAACCTCGCCCGATCGAAGCGCGACCCTCAGGCCGCGCCCCCTTTGCGCTCGTACTTGGGCACGTCGGGTTCACGAATCTCGGCAACCAAGCGCTGGATCAGGCTGTCGGTCGTCTGCCCTTCGGCCTGGGCTTGGAAATTGGTGCTGATGCGGTGCCGCAAGACCGGGATCGCGACTTTGCGGATATCGTCGAGCGAGACGCTGAAGCGACCATCCATCGCGGCCATCGCCTTCGCGCCCAAGATCAAGTTCTGACCGGCCCGAGGCCCCGCGCCGTAGTCGATCAACTCCTTCATGAACGCCGGAGTGCTCGGATCGGACGGTCGCGTCGCCCGCACGAGGCGAGCCACGTACTTGATCGCATAGTCCGAGATCGGAACCGAGGTCACGAGCTTCTGGAGATTCACGATCGCCTTCGCCGAGAGCAGCTTCTTGAGCTCGACCGACTCGCCCTTGGTCGTCGCCGAGAGAATCTTCTCCTCTTCTTCGAGCGACGGATACCCGACGCGGATGTCGAACATGAAGCGGTCGAGCTGAGCTTCGGGAAGCGGGTAGGTTCCTTCCTGCTCGATCGGATTCTGCGTCGCGATCACGAAGAACGGGTCGGGCAAGTGGAGCGTCTCCTGGCCGACCGTCACCTCGCGCTCCTGCATCGCCTGCAAGAGCGCGGCCTGCGTCTTGGGCGGGGTTCGGTTGATCTCGTCGGCGAGGATGATGTTCGAGAAGATCGGTCCGGGAACGAAACGGAAGGCGCGGCGCCCCGCCTCGGGCTCCTCGAGCACGTTCGTCCCGGTGATGTCCGACGGCATCAGGTCGGGCGTGAACTGGATCCGCTTGAATCCGACGTCGAGGATCCTCGCGATCGAGCTGACCATCAACGTCTTGGCGAGCCCCGGCACGCCGACCAGGAGCACGTGGCCCCGAGTGAAGATCGCCGCGAGGATCTGCTCGATCACGTCGCGCTGACCGATCACGACCTTGGAGAGCTCCGTGACCATCACGTCGCGAGAGTGGCGGAACTCGTCGAGCAACTGCGAGATCCGGTCGCCGGCTGTGGACATGCGATCATGATCCTCAACGGAGCGCAGGCGAGGGACGGGCGGGGACGACCCCACCGCACGCGGCGGTCGCGGTCCAATCGACTTCGCGTCACGTCATGCGACGCATTGTATGTCGAGCGTGCTCGAGGGTTCAAGCAACCAATCGCCCGACGCTGCAAAGGTTTCGGCGGATCCGGGTCCACGGATCTCGCCCGATCGCCCAATTCCTGAACGGACCGCCTGTTTTCTATGCAGATCATATCGTGTACGGGCCCCCGTCTCGGACGGAAAGCCGCGAAGATCGCGTGTCGATCTCGTGGGCCGTCCAAGAATCTGAGGGCCTGCCCGCTTTCCTGAGTGGCTCTGCCCAAAGGACTTGCAGGAGCGGTCGGGCGAACGACGGCTTGGGCCGCGCGGTCCAATTCCCGCGGCCGGCCCGAGGATTGCAATGACTCGCTTCGTCGGTCGCTTCCTGGGCTTTGGTTCGGGGGCGGCCCTCACGATGTCCCCCGCGATCCGTCTCGAGCTCGGCCTCTCCCCGCCTCGATCCCTCCTCTCCCCACCGCCGACGCGGGCCTCCGCGTCGAACGCGGCGCCGGTCCTGATCTTCCAACCCCTTTGGTCTCTCCCGAAGCCGCCACGCTGTTTCGACCTCTCGGATCGCGACGAATGCGGTCCGACGACTCCCCCGAGGTCGCACGCTTCCGAAGCACGATCGAAACAAAAGGACATTTCGTCATGCGATTCTCCCTCGTCGGTCTCCTGCGCGTCGCTCTCTTGTTCGTCGGAGCCTCGGGCGTACTCGCCTGGTCGATCGGTCGCACGTCCGTCGAAGGCTCCGCCGCTCATGTCGAGCGTCGAGTCGCATCGAATCCGCCGGTGAATCTCTCCCGCGTCTTCTTCGACACGTTCGACACGACCACGCGTTGGCTCGATCCCGCGACGGGCTCGGTCCGAGTGGTGAAGCTGCCCCAAGGCGAGCAGCTCGACTTCGCAAGCTGCGCTCCATGGGTCGACGAGGAGGGTGAAGCCCCGGTCGTCGGTCGATGGATGCGAAAGACGACCCTCGGTTCCAACGGAGTGCCGCTCGCGTCGGGCATCCTCATGATGAAGTATCCTTCGGGGACGATCGTCGAACGGATCGAAACCGACGTGATTCCCGTCGGCCGCCCCTGTTGGTTGCCCGACGACTCCGACCGCGTGGTCTTCGCCGGGGGCGAAGGCACCCTCCACCTCCTCGACCTCTCCGCGCCCGAGGGATATCGCCGGCCTTCGCCGATCACCTGGCGCATTCCGACCCCAGGCGCTGGGCCCGTCTTCATCACCGACCCGTGCGTCGCGGGGGTTCCGGGGCCGGAGGGGATCGACTTCATCGCCTGCCTGCGATCGATCGAGAAACGGGACGGCCGCAGCATCTACACGCCCTCGCGCCTCTGGTGGTTGCGACTCGATCGCGCGGCCACGTCCGTCATCGAGGCCGCTCCCTTGGTGGAGACCGCGCGAGGAACGCTGGAGATCGAAACGCGTTGCCCGACGGTGAAGGTCCTGGCCGACGGCACGCGACGACTCGCCTACTGCCGCCGAACGAACGGACGCGACTGGGAGCTGCGAACCGCCGATCTCGAGAGAAACCCGAGCGACGGCGGCCTGTTCCTGCTCTCCGAGGGCCGTGCGCTTCTCGACTCCTGCTTTGCGACCCCCCCCGCGTTCTCGCCCGACGGTCGACGCGTCACCACGATGCGCGGGGAGGTGTTCAAGACGTGTGAGTTGGTGTCTCGTGAGGTGGAACCGCGCGTCGGAGGGCTCGCCGCGGCCGGCCCGGCGGCTCCCGGGTTCTGAGGCCGCGAACGGCCACCAGCGAACCGTCCCTTGTCCGGAATCGATCGGGCGTCCAGAATGGGGGTGTCGTCGTTCCCGGCTCGGGCCGACGGCTCGTCTTCCCCATCGCCCCCTTCCGGCGAGGTCGAACCATGCCTGGTGCTCGTCCGCTCCTCCGCACGCTGGCCGGCGTCGGCCTCCTCGCGCTCTGCGTACCCGCCGCGACATTCGGCGACGTCAAGCGCGAAGAGGTCGAGCGAGCGATCCGAGAGGGTGTGCGGTTTCTCAAGAGCGGGCAACGCGCCGACGGCTCGTTCCCCGGAATCGACAGCGAGACGGCCCCAACCGGTTCGACGAGCTTGATCACTCTCGCCTTGCTCACCGCCGGCGAGCCTCCCGACTCGCCGGCGATCTCCAAGGCTCTCAACTACCTCCGCAACTTCGACGCGGAACAGCTCGACAGCACCTACTCCGTTTCGCTGCAGACGATGGTGTTCGCCGCGGCGAAGCCGAAGGACGACATCGTGAGGATCCAGGCGAACGTGGCCTGGCTCACCGAGGCCCAGATCAAGGCGGGTGATCGCAACCCCTGGCCCGGTTCGTGGAGCTACAAGAGAGCCAAGACGCGGCACGGCGACAACTCGAACACGCAATACGCGCTCTTGGCGTTGAATGCCGCGGCCGAGGCGGGAGTGCGGGTCGACCCCGAAGTCTGGAGCCGTGCGCGCAAGTATTGGGAGCAGTACCAGCTCGCCGACGGCAGTTGGACCTACACCGCCGCGCTCGGCAACCCCACCGGAAGCATGACCTGCGCGGGCATCGCCGGCATGATCATCACCGGGACGAAGCGCTTCCGGTCGACCGAGCAACTCGTGGGCGAGAACGGCATCGAGAATTGCGGCGAAGGCGGGGCCGACGCCCGGCTCCAACGCTCGATCAACTGGATGGCCCGCAACTTCCAGGTCGGCTCCAATATCGGCATGGGTCAGCAATGGAAATACTATTATCTCTACGGCCTCGAGCGGGCCGGCCGTCTCTCGGGAATTCGCTACTTCGGTCGCCACGACTGGTACCTCGAGGGGGCCGAGGAGCTCGTCCACCAGCAAGACAAGCTCCAAGGCTTCTGGCGCGGCAGCAACAAACCCGAGGATGAGCCGCTGCTGGCCACGGCCTTCGCCGTGCTCTTCCTCGCCAAGGGTCGCTCGCCCGTGCTCGTCAACAAGGTCAGACACGGCCCCGGAGAAGACTGGAACAACGACCTCGACGACATTCGCAACCTCTGCGACCTCGTCTCTCGCGACTGGGGATCGCTGCTCACCTGGCAGGTCGTCGACCCGGCCTCGGCCTCCGTCGAGGACTTGCTGCAGGCCCCGATCGCCTACTTCAACGGCCACCAAGTCCCGGTATTCTCCGCACAGGCCAAGCGCGTGCTCCGCGAATACGTCGACCAGGGCGGCCTGATCCTCGCCGAAGCCTGTTGCGGCCGGGCCGAGTTCGATCAAGGCTTCCGTGCGTTGATGCGTGAGCTCTTCCCCGAGGAGGAGTATCAGCTCCACCCCCTCGGCGACGAACACGCCGTCTGGCGGTCGCACTTCACCCTCAGCCCCGACGATCATCCGCTCTGGGGCATCGAACGCGGGTGCCGGACCGTCGTCGTCTATTCCCCCGGCGACCTCTCCTGCTACTGGAATCAACTCGAGAACGCTCCCGACCATCCCCGCGTGATCCGTTCGCAACGGCTCGGCCTGAACATCATCGACTACTTCACAGGCCGCGAGATGCCCGCCGACAAGCTCTCGACGCCCGAGGTCAAGAACCTGGAGCTCGAGTCGCCCAAGCGCGGCGCCTTGCGGATCGCCAAGCTCAAGCACGCAGGCGAGTGGAACATCGCCCCGCTTGCAATCGCGAACCTCTCCGCGACCCTCCGCGATAAGCTCGGGTTCGACGTGGTCGTGAATCAGAAGGAGCTCTTCCCGAACGACCCCAACCTCGTCCACTTCCCCCTGCTCTACCTCCACGGACGCGCGGGGATGACCCTCGCCGACGAAGACCGCCGCGCCTTGAAGCGACACCTCGACCCCGGCGGCGGAACGCTCTTCGCCGACGCCGCCTGCGGCAGCCCCGCCTTCGACGTCGCCTTCCGTAAGTTGATGTCCGAGCTCTACCCCGACAACCCCCTCATCCCCATCCCCCGCGACGACGAGATCTACACCAAACAGATCGCCTTCGACCTCGCCGACGTCCGCTACACCAAGGCCGCCGGCGGCGCACGCGATCTTCCCGTGCTCGAAGGGATCCGGATCAACGGACGCTGGGCCGTCATCTATTCCAAGCTCGACATCGGATGCGCCCTCGAACGCCATCAAGCCGGCGACTGCAAGGGCTACGATTACGAGAGCGCCATGCGCATCGCCTGCAACGTCGTCATCTACTCCACCCTCCCCTGATCGCCCCGGTCGACTTCGACCGGGCCGGCCTCAGATCGATCGATTCGTTCGACTCTCTTCATCGAAAGCTCCGCCCATGACTCCCGGCCGAGGATCTCTCGAGTCGCTGCTCCGCCGTTGCGGCATCGAACTCACCCGCACCCAGTACGACCAGCTCTGGCACTACCACCAACTCCTCCGCAACGCCAACGCCGCACTCAACCTCACGAGGATCCATCAGTTCGACAACATGGTGCTCAAGCACTACGTCGACAGCCTGCTCGTGCTCCGATTCACCGAACTCCCCTCGCCGCTGGTCGACATGGGCTCCGGGCCGGGACTCCCAGGGATCCCGCTCAAGATCGCCCGCCCCGACGTCGAGATGATCCTCGCCGAACCCCGAGGCGCCCGCGCCGACTTCCTCTCGAAGGTGTGCGCAGCGCTCGGGCTCGAGAAGGTCGAGGTCTACGCCAACAAGGTCGGCTCGCGCTTTCCGCACCGCGTCGAGGGCGTGATCACCCGAGCGGTCGCCTCGATCCCCGAGACCCTCGACCGCGTCGCGCGGTGCATCGTTCCCGGCGGCCGCATGCTCTTCATGAAAGGCCCCGAGTGCGACGAAGAGATCCGGGAAGCCGCGCAATCTCATGGTCGCTGGTTCAAGCTCACCGATGATCATGCATACGATATTCCTTGGACGGAGCATCATCGACGGCTCGTGATCTACGAGCGGACCGACGCCCCGCGCGATGATCGCGACGACACCGAACCCACGGCGTCCGGCGCGACGACGGCCACCGCCCGCGAGGTCACCAGCGAGGCGAATCCCGCGTTCAAGCTCGCTCGCGACCTGTTGTCCGGCCGCGGGATCCGCAAGAATCGGCAAGCCTTGATCTCCGGCACGCGTTTCGTCGAAGAGGTCGTCGAGCGGGTTCCGGATCGGCTCGTCGCCTGGTTGACTCCGCCCGACGGCGCTCCGCCGCCGATCGAGGGCTTGGCCTGGCTCCGGCTCGCCAAGCCGCTCTTCCAGGAGATCGACGTCGCGGGAACCCATGCTCCGATCGTCCAGGTGAGCGTTCCCGAGTTCCCGACCTGGTCCGCCTCGGCTCCCTGGCCCGAGGGATGCACGCTCTTCGTGCCGTTCCAGGATCCGGAGAACGTCGGCGCCGTGATCCGTTCTGCGGCGGCGTTCGGGGTCCCGCGAGTCGTTCTGCTCTCCGAAGCGGCCCACCCGTTCCACCCCAAGAGCGTCCGAGCCGCCGGACCCGCACTCTTCGCAACGCGGTTCGAAGTCGGGCCGTCGATCAAGGAACTCCGGACCGCGGGCGTCCCGCTGATCGCGCTCCACGCCGAGGGCCGACCAATCGACGAAACCCCCTTCCCCGCGACCTTCGGCCTCGTCCCCGGCATCGAGGGGCCCGGCCTCCCCGAGAATCTCCGAGGGCCCGACGCGCGGAGCATCCCGATCACCCCCGAAGTCGAGTCGCTCAACGCCGGCGTCGCCGCCGCGATCGCCCTCTACCTCTGGAGCCGATCAAACCCGCGAACGACCGCTGAATGACGAGGCGGGTCGGGACGTCATTGTAGAAGAGAAAGAAGGTCGTCGCTCCGGATCAGCTCTTGCTCGCTTCGAAGACGAGATGGGGCAATTCGGGCAAGATGAGACGGTTCATGGCGAGGTTCACGGCCCCGCGTGAACCGGGCATCACGAGCACGACGAGCCGGCCCATCAAGCCGCCCACCGCGCGACTGAGCATTGCCGCGGCGCCGATCTCTTGGAAGCTGAGCATCCGGAAGAGCTCGCCGTAGCCGGGAATCGGCTTGGTCAAGAGCGCGGAGACGGTTTCGTGGGTCTGGTCGCGGGGGGCGATTCCGGTACCGCCGGTGAGAAGGGCGGCGTGCAAGTCGTCGCGCATCGCGTATGATGCAAGCAGTCGACGGATCGCCTCCGGCTCATCGGGGACCAACTCGCGCTCGACGATCCGATGTCCCGCGGCCTCGGCGAGTTCGACGATCGAGGCGCCCGACGTATCGGTCTCGAGAGTTCGGGTATCGGAGATCGTGACCACGGCCAGCGCGAGCCGGCGAGGGCCCTTCGAACGGTGTTCATCGGCGGACTGGCTCATCAGGAGGCTCCCATGCGGACCCCGATTCGGAGCGGTCGATTCGTCCGGATTCTCGCATTCTCGGCGTCGATTGTCGCGATCTCGGGGTGGAATGCCGCGGCGGACCGGATCCGGCTCCGCACCGGGGAGACGATCCAAGGGAAGTTGATCCCCGACCCGACCGACAAGGGTCGGTTGCTCCTGTATCGCGAGACCGGCAAGACGCCGATGTCGCTGCTCGCCGCGCAGGTGACCGGAGTCGACCCCGAACCGAGCCGCCTCGACGAGTTCGCCGTGAGGAAGCGGCGTCCCAATCCGTCCGCCGAAGACGAATTCGCGCTCGGAACGTGGTGCGTGGAGAATCGACTGCCCGATCTCGCGACGGGGCAGTACGAGGCCGCGATCAAGCTCGATCCCGAATTCGCCCCGGCGCGCGAAGCTCTCGGCCACGTATTGCACGAGGGGCGATGGCTCACGAGCGCACAGGCCCGGTCGGCGAAGGGGCTCGTCTATCACAAAGGCAAGTGGATCACTCCCGAGGAAGCGGCGCAACGCAAGGTCGAGGACGCGTTGACGGCCGAGCAGACGACCTGGCGGCGCAAGCTCGGGGTGTTGCTCCGCTCGTATCGGGCCGGACCGGAGAACCGCCGGAACGACGTCGAGCTGCAACTCATGGCGATCCGAGACACTGCGGCGATCCCCGGGCTGCTGGCGACCTTCGGTGCGGCGGACGAGCCGGCCGCTCGACGACTCGCCGCGCGGGTGCTCGCCGCGATCCCCGCGCCCGAAGGCGCAGAGGGGCTGGTCACGCGAATCCTCATGGAGAAGGACGACGACGTTCGCGAGGCCACCCTGGCCGAACTCGCCAAGCGCGACGAGCCGATCGTGATCGAGAGATTGCTCGGAGCGCTTCGGAACAAGTCGTCGGCGACGCTGAACCGCGCCGCGTGGACCTTGGGACGACTCCAGGCGATCGAGACGGTTCCGAGACTGGTCGACGCCTTGATCTCCAGCGAGCGCCGGCTCGTCTTCGTCGACCCCAATCCGCCGATGGCCGCAGCGACCGCCGGAGTGCCCGCCGCGGCGCCCAACGGCGGCTTGCTCTTCATGGGCGGCCGGAACATCCCGATCCTCACCGGACCGGCCGTCGCCCCCGGGGCCGTCGCCTTCGGGGCGACCTCGACCCCAGCGATCGACTATTACGCCGGCATGAACGCCTCGATGCCCGGACCGAATCGCGGGCCCGTCGCCGTCAATCGCACCTTCACACGCGAGAACACCGAAGTCCTCGCCGCGCTTCAGTCCCTCACGGGACAGGACTTCGGGTACGACGTCGCCGCTTGGAAGCGGTGGATCGGCCGGATGTTCCGACCCGCGCCTCCGCCCGTGCGCGTCGTCCCCCAGCCCTGAGCGATCGGGAACGACATTGCGGACGCAAGCCGTTCCCGATAGCCTGACCCAACCGGGAGTTCCGCCCGGACGATCATCGCCGGCACCTCGCCGGCTCTCCGACCGCCGAGGACGCTCGAGATGAAGGGAATCATCCTCGCCGGGGGATCCGGCACACGCCTCGATCCGCTGACCCGCGTCGTCAGCAAGCAGCTCCTGCCGATCTACGACAAGCCGATGATCTACTACCCCCTGAGCACGCTCATGCTCTCGGGGATCCGCGAGATCCTGATCATCTCGACGCCGACCGACCTGCCGCGGTTTCGTTCGCTGCTCGGCGACGGCTCGACCTGGGGCCTGTCTCTCGAATATGCCGAGCAACCGAGCCCCGACGGCCTTGCACAGGCGTTCATCATCGGTCGCTCGTTCGTGGGAGCCGACTCGGTCGCGCTCGTGCTCGGCGACAACATCTTCTTCGGCCACGGACTCAGCGAGTCGCTCCAACGCGCAGCGAGGCTCACCGAGGGAGCCGTCGTCTTCGGCTATTACGTCAAGGATCCGGAGCGATACGGAGTCGTCGAGTTCGACCGCGGCGGCCGCGTGATCGGCATCGAGGAGAAGCCCGCCGCTCCCCGCTCGAACTATGCCGTCGTCGGACTCTATTACTACGACAACCGAGTTCTCGAAATCGCCGCATCGCTCCGACCCTCGAAGCGCGGAGAGCTCGAGATCACCGATGTGAACAACCGTTATCTCGAAAGCGGCGAACTCCGCCTCGAGACCCTCGGTCGCGGCACCGCGTGGCTCGACACCGGCACCTTCGAGGCTCTCGCCCAGGCGTCGAACTTCATCCAGATCATCGAACAGCGGCAAGGGCTCAAGATCGCGTGCCTCGAGGAGATCGCGTTCCGCATGGGCTTCATCGACGCGGGCCAGGTCGAGGCGCTCGCCGGCCGATTCAAGAATGATTACGGAACGTATCTCCGCAAGGTCCTCGAGGAGGCGAACGCCCGATGAATCGGATCGAGACGGAACTCCCCGGCGTCTTCCTCCTCGAGCCTCGGCTCTTCCGCGACGATCGCGGCTACCTGACCGAGCTCTTCAACAGCAATCGATACGCCGATGTCGGACTCGACGCGCCGTTCGTCCAGGACAACCTCTCGCGATCGCGCCGCGGGGTCCTGCGCGGACTGCACTATCAGTGGCCCTCGGCGCAAGGGAAGCTCGTCACGGTGATCGAGGGCGAGGTGTTCGACGTCGCGGTCGACATTCGTCGCGGATCGCCCCACTTCGGGAAATGGGTCGGGGCGACGCTCAGCGGCGAGAATCACCGCCAGATCTACATCCCGCCCGGATTCGCTCACGGCTTCGTCGTCACGGGCGACTCCGCGCTGGTACTCTACAAGTGCACGGCGCTCTACAATCCGGGGGATGAGGGCAGCGTCCTCTGGAACGACCCTGCGATCGGGATCGACTGGCCGACGGGCGATCACATCCTCGCCGCCAAAGATCTCGCGGCGCCTCGGCTCGAGGCGATCGCCGCCGATCGTCTGCCCCGGTTCGACTGACCGACGTCGACGCGTCGCTCGGTCGCCGCCCCGGAAACCCACGCCCCGCGGAAGCATGTCGACCGAGCACGAAGAACTTCATCGCCTGGTTCGCGAGACCCGCCAGCGGCTCGAGGCTCTCGCTCGCGCGGGCTACGACCGGATGCGGCTCCCCGCGCATGCTCGACCGATCCGTCTTGGCTCGGCGAGTGCGCAGAGTCGTCCGGAATCGACCGTCGCCTCCGCGGCTCCGCCGGTCGATCGTGACGTCGTCGAGGCGCCGACCGAGTCCGCGCCTCCGCCTCGTCGGCCCGCACCCCGTCCGTCGCCCGCGAAGCCGGCCTCCGCCGTCCCCGCCACCACCGGCTCGTTTCTCGAGGCTCCCGGCTTCGATACCCCGCCCCTACCTCTCGAGCAGCGCGTCGCAGAACTCGAGAAGCTCCGCGCCCAGGTCGCCGCGTGCACCCAGTGCCCGATCCTCTCGGCGCATCGCACGCAGACCGTCTTCGGAGTCGGCCCCGCGAACGCTCGACTCATGTTCATCGGAGAGGGCCCGGGCGCCGACGAAGACCGCCTCGGAGAGCCGTTCGTGGGACGCGCGGGGGCCCTGCTCACCGACATGATCACCAAGGGGATGGGGCTGTCTCGTGAAGATGTCTACATCGCCAATATCGTCAAGTCGAGACCGCCCGAGAACCGCACCCCCACCATCGACGAGATCAAGAACTGTCTGCCGTTTCTCGAACGACAGATCGAGATCATCCGGCCCGAGTTCCTCTGCCTCCTAGGCAAGACCGCCGTCGTCGGCCTACTCGAGACCGCGCTGCCGATGAATCGGCTCCGAGGGCGTTGGCATCGCCCGCGCGGCATCCCCGCGATCGTGACCTGGCATCCTGCCTATCTCCTCCGAAATCCCGCAGCCAAACGCGAGACTTGGGAGGACCTGCAGATGCTCATGAACGCCATGGGACTCAAGACGCCCGAAAGACGCAAGAGCTAGGAGGACGCCGCGGCCGCAGCCCGTGCGGTCAATCCTCGATGGGGAGCAGTCGAGCGATCGCGTCCTGCACCTGCTTCATCTTGACCGGCTTGTGGAGCACGATCAGGCGGTCGTCGTTGGGGAGACGCTCGGCGAGCGCCTGACGCTTCGCGGCGAAGAGCACGACCGCGTCGAGCCGGCGACCGCGATCCGCGGAGTGCGAGTGCATCTCGAGGAACGCGTCGACCGCGCCCGAGCCGAGTCCGTCGGTATCGAAGATCACGGCGTCGACCGACTCCTCTCGGAATCGCTCGACCGCACGCTCGGCGTCGCCCACGATCAGGACGCGGTAGCCCATCGCGCTCAGCGTCTTTCGGAAGGCCTGCTGGATCTCGTCTTGGACCTCGACGCAGAGGACCTTGCGAGTACGGTCGATCCGGATCTCGCCGCTCGGTTCGTGCACGGCGTCGGACCAATCCTCATCGTCGAGCGACGCCTCGCTCGACGCGCCGTCGCGCGAGAGGAAGAGGTCGTCGAACTCCGATTTTCCCGCGAGCCGGTCCGAGAACGCCTCGAGGTCGCGAACGACGTCGCTCATCGACTGATACCGCGCGCGAAGGTCGACCTTCATCATCCGCTCGATGATCGAGCAGAGCTCGGCCGAGGGCGCCTCGCGCAGCTCGTGCAACGGCTTGATGCTGTTGATCCCGCGCTTGAGCATCTTGGCGAGCGGATCCGAGGTCTCGACCTCCGGAAGCGGCAAGTGACCCGTCAACATCTGATAGAATACGCATCCGAGGAAGAAGATGTCGGAGCGCGGGTCGCCCTTCGGGCTGTTGCAGGTCCGCTCGAGCGCCGAGTAGTCGACCGTGCGCTGGTTCTGACCATGCCCTCCCTTGCCGTCGCCCTCCACGGTGGCGAGCCCGAAGTCGACGAGCTTCGCGGTGCCGTTGGAAGCGATCAGGATATTCGTACCCTTGATGTCGCGGTGGGTCACTCCGTGCTCGAGCGAGTAGGCCAAGGCCCGCGAAAGCCCCAGGAGCAGCGGGAGGGCCTCGCTCTCCGCGACGCGACCGCGAACGCGAAGGAAGTCGCGGAGATTCGACCCCTCGACGAACTCCATCGTCATGTAGTAGCGACCGTCATCTTCGCCGTACTCGTACGTGCGCACGATGTTCGGATGGATGAGCCGCATGCCCGCCTCGGCCTCTTGGTTGAAGCGCGCGACCGCTTCCGGGTCGGAGGCGAAGCGTTGCCGCATGATCTTGATCGCGACCGTCTGTCCGCCGGGCATCTTCTCGCCGCGATAGACCCGGGCAAACGAGCCCTCGGCGATGTGGAAGAGAATCTTGCAGCCCCCGATGAAGAAGCCCGAGGCCTCGCCCTTCGAGAGTCGATCGAGTTGCCACCGCGTCAGGATCCCGCGGCGCAAGAGCACGCGCGAGATCGCGTCGGTCGATCCGTCGTCGGCCTCGGCCTTGGCCTCGAGTGCTTCCTGCTTGGTTGCCAGACCCAGGAGCACGACCTGCTGGATCAAGGTGTCCGGATCGATCTCGGTCATGGGGGGAGCCCCTCGATGAGAACCGACGCCGAGGCGCACGAAGGCATCGCCGCAGTTCCCCTTGAGTCTAGCAGCGCGGTCGAGTCAAGCAACCGGACTCTGGTCCGAGCGCATTAGAACCGGCCGCTTCGACTTGGACGATCCGGGAGCACTTCGCGGCCGACTCAACGCAAGAAGGCCGGGCATCGAGCCCGGCCTTCTCGGTAGTCAACGATGATTCGTCATCGATCGTGTGATCGATCTCAGTAGCGGTCGCCGCCGTAGCCGCCGCGTCCACCACCGCCGCCGCCGCCGTAGCCGCCGCGACCACCGCTGCCGCCGCGACCGCCGCCGCCGCCACCGTAGCCGCCGCCGCCGCTACCACCGTAGCCGCCGCCGCCGCCGCCGTAGCCGCCACCGCCGCCGCCGCTGTAGCCGCCGC
>JANRKW010000020.1:0-68858 GCA_033763215.1 Isosphaeraceae bacterium
TTCCTCGGCCCGCTTGACCTCGGCCGAACGCTCCTCGATCAGCCGAATCGTCGCGTTCTTCATCCGCTCGGCGCGACCCGCATCGTCGGCATCGTAAATGAGCATCAACCGGCGCTTGGCCTGATACGCGAGGTCGGCATAAGCGAGAGCCTCGTCGTTGCAAGGCATCAACGCATCGACGAACCGCTCGCGCTCGGCCTCGATCTCGGGGCTCGTCTCGCCCGGCGAGACGATGATCTTGCGGAATCCATGTTTCGTCGCGTTCTCACGCGATCGCATCTTGCCTTGTTCGCTCGTCGGCCCGGTCGACCGCTCGGCATTCTCGCGATTCTTCCGGATTTGCCACTCCGAGGCTTCCCTGCGCGCAGCTTCGCTCGGGACTCGCTTGTCGACGTTCATGATTCGCTCCATATCCAAGTGTGTTCGCGTTCGCTTTTGGAAAGATCACCAAGTCGTTCGGATCCAACTGCACCGACTACTCACTTTGCGCCCATGCGCATCCACCTCTCGTCATCGACCACCGTCGACCTCGATCTTTGGGGAATCCGCGCGGATTGCGGAATTCAGAGAGACGGCGGGGAGTTGTCCGGCGAGAGCCCTGCCGCTTCCCTCGAACCGCGAGTTTCAGCTTCTTGTCTCTCGAGTTGTCCTTCAAGAGCATTTTTCGAGGTGGCGGAGGCGGCTGTCCTCATCGATCGCTCTCATCCTGAGTCCCGGGGTAGTCGAGGCCCAGAAGGAGAGCGGCACTCGCGTGCTTTACTCGCGATTCGAACGGCAATAACATGGCAAGTGACGATCACCGAATAGAGGGCTAAGGCCATGACCACAGAGTCGAATTCCAAGCTCCGCGTTCGGAGAGTCACCGTGCGCGGGCTGTTCGATGTGTACGATCATGTCATTGACCTCAATCTCGACGAGCGCATCACGATCATTCATGGAGCGAACGGGATCGGCAAGACTGCGATTCTTCGAATGATCCATGGACTCTTCCAGTTGCGATTCTCCAGCCTCCGCTCGACTCCCTATGCCGAGTTCGGTATCGATTTCGACGATGGGTCGTCGATTCGAGTCAGAAAGCTCGCGAGCAAGGAAGAAGGTACTGGAGATCTCAACATTGCATTACAGCGCACGGATGGTCGAATCTTGGAAGACCCGATCACGGCACCGAGGGGAATAGCAGACTTCGCTTTTCCATCGCGAATGATCGATGAACTGATCCCCGACCTGGTCCGCGCGGGACCGGAAACCTGGAGACGTCTCCCTTCCGGAGAAATCCTCACGCTCGAGGAGGTCATCGAGAACCACTCCGAACTGCTGGCTCCTCGTTACTCGGGGTCGCGCATCGACTCCGAGAGCGTCGCCCGAACAACGCCCGAGTGGTTGAGAGAGTTCGTCCAGGGATTGAATGTTCGCTTCATCGAGACCCAGCGTCTCGTAGCGCCGGCCCGACCAACGATAAAGAGCAGGTATGATTCCTCCGGGGTCCTCAGCCCGGCGGTCGCTCGTTACTCTTCGGACCTGGCCGCGCTGATCCAGCGGACTCAAGCCGAATATGCGGCGGTGTCGCAACGACTCGACCGTTCTTTTCCGATGCGGGTCGTGCAGCGACCGGGTTCGGTGGCCGTCTCGGTGGATCAGTTCAAGTCCAGGCTCGCCTCGCTCGAGGACAAGCGAAAGCGGCTCCAGGCCGCTGGTGTCTTGGATCGCAAAGCCGACGGCGACCTGAGTCTGCCGGTTCCCGACGATATCGACGCCGAGACTGCGCGAGTCCTGGCGGTCTATGCCGATGACGTCGAGGAGAAGCTGAACGTCTTCGACTCGGTGGTCGATTCGATCGAACTGCTCCGGAAATTCATCGAGGATCACTTTGCAGGCAAGACGCTGAGGATCGACAAGGAGCGCGGGTTCACCCTCGTCTCCACCCGAACGGAACAGGAACTGAATCCATCTCAATTGTCCTCGGGAGAACAGCATCAGTTAGTGCTCATCAATGAGTTGTTGTTCCGTACCAAGCCCAACACGCTCTTTCTCATCGACGAGCCGGAGCTCTCTCTGCATGTCGACTGGCAGCTCCAATTCCTCGAGGACCTTCAGAGCGTGATCGCCATCTCTCCGTTCGACGTCTTGCTGGCGACCCACTCTCCGATGATCATCAATGAGAGATGGGATCTTACGGTTTCGTTGGAGGAGCATCGATGCTGAACAGTTTGAGCGGAGAAGTCCTTGCAAACATCGCGAGAATGCGGACTTCTCGCACGCGAGGAACGAAGGTTCTCTTGCTGGCCGCCAGTTGCGCATCAGGAGTTCTTCCCAGAGCGGCATCCGACTGCCGGACGCTCGTCGCCTCGGACCGGGTGGCGGTCGATCGTGCGTCCGAGATCCTCGAGGGGGAAGGCTGGTGGCGGAGCGACCACTCTATTCACTTGGATCAATATTCCTCCTTGATGGCCCCGCCCGAGCATCGCCCAAGCAGAAACGGGCTCTCCGCGACGACTCAGGATTCGCACTCGCGCGAATCCGACGACGCGAATCACGTGGGCGTCTCGAAAGAAGGCATTCGCATCGAAGCGGAGCGTCCGGTACCCCGAGCGTCGTTTGCGCCGAATCTTCGTGCGCTGAGGATCTTGAGAGCGCTTCGTGAGCGAGATCCGTTCGAGAGAATGACCGATCCCGGACGCACGGACGACTTGATCCGAGAGGCACGCGACGGGGGTATGTATGGTTACCACACGGATGAGGACTGACGCGCCGAGAGTGACCGTCGACTCGAGCGTACTGATCGCCGTCTGTTCGAGGGAGAGCGGACGTCATGATATTGCGATGAAGGAGCTCGAGGACTACGCAGAGCGCGGATTCGTGTTCCATTCGCCAGGAGTTGTTCTCGGCGAGTGCTTGTATGTTCTTTGCAAAAAACAAATCGATGGGAATCTCTCGGCGCAAGAGCACTCGAGCGCGATCGAGAAGCTCTCCGAGCTCTTGCAGATGATCGAACCGCCTCCTGGAGGGGATCGTACATTGGTCCGTTCGGCTGAGAGGATTCGACAAGGTCTTGGGTGCAGTCGGTCGGCTGATGGAATCTTTCTCGCACTCGCCGAGGAACTCGCCGTCGGCCGACAGTCGATCCTCTTGACATTCGATCAAGGGATCGAGAAACAGGCAGGCCGCAGCAATTCCTCAGTCCTCGTTCACTTACTGAAATAACGTGAAGAAGAAACGGGCAGCCAATACCACCTCCAAGGGCGGGGCGTTTGCCGCGGTTGACGAAGACTCCGGCAAGAGTATTGCCAACGATCTTGGCGGGCTGTCCTTCGATGATGAAGGAGTGCAAGAGTGTCGGACGGGTCTCCGGCCGTTGAAGGCCGGGAGGGCTGAGCAAGCGCGACTCGTTGCTCGGCCCTGCGCTGTGGCTTTTATTGAGGAGTGCGACTTTCCGCAGGATCGATCGAGGCTTTGTGTGGTCGAGTTGGATGGGGAGATGGACGGGGACGTTTGATGGGGGAGAGGTGGAGGTCGTCGGGGGTGAGCGGGGTTGGGGTTTGGGTGGGGGAAGAGGGGGGGAGCTGCTCGCCGAATGCACAGGTTGCTAGTTGGCCGGTTTGGGAGCGAGGAGGGCTTCGGCGAAGGATTTTCCGATGGGGGCGAGGATCTTGGCGGCTCCGAGGTAGTGGTAGCCTCCGTTGGAGACGCCGGTGGAGAGGCGATCCAGTTCGTCGGGGTTGAAGGCGTCGGCGAGGGCTTTCTTGCGGGCGGCCTGTTTTTCGGGCTCGGTGGGGGTCGGCTTTGCTTTGCGGAAGGCTTGTTCGAGCTTGTCGAACAGTCGGTCCTTCCTCTGGGCGAGTGCGTCGAGGTCGTCGTCCCAGAAGGGCGCGGTCTCGACGGCGACGACGTTTCCTTGGAATTCGTCGAGGGTCGTCGGCTTGCGCTGGGCTGCGCGGAAGTGCTTCATCGGGGATTTGTCGTTGCCTCGGAGGCCGTCGATGCCCATGACGCCGATGACGAACGGCAGCTTCGGGGCCGCGAGGTCTTTGCGCACGTCGCGGATGAGGTGGCCGAGCAGGTCGGCGTAGAGGTCGTATCCTCCGGGCTCGTCCTGCCTGGGATAGACTACGCCGTCGACGTAGTCGTTGAACCCTTGGAACCAGACGAAGCCGGCGAGTTCGTAGCCTTGCGCGGCGTCGTAGTCGGGGACGACTCGCTCGATATCGGCGAGTACCTTGCGCACGTGCGCAATCATCTCTCGATAATAGACGCCGGTGGCGGCGACCTTCTCGGCGTAGAATTTGGGCCGATCCTGGAGTCGAGGGATGCCGTGGGCCCCTTCGGGATGCTTGTCCCAGAGCTCCTGGGTCTCCTTCGCGAGGACGAAAGGCCCGGCGCTGGGGGGGCGGAAGTCGGTATGGAGGCTGCGGCCGCCCCATGACGTCTTGATGATGAGCACGGGCGCTTTGATCCGTTGCTCCATCGTCAGGCCGAACGTGAACTCGGGTCCGATCTTGTTCTCGGGTGCGCCGAAGCCGGCGGTCAGCCTTCCCTTGGCCTCGGTCAGGTCGGTGTAGGCGTCGCCGAGACAGCCGACCGAAGAGATCCAGACATTCTCACAGACTCGCGGCTTGCCGTCGGGTCCGCGCATCTGCTTCAAGAGCGGCGCGGTCTTGGGGTCGGCGGCCAGGGAGTCGAACGTGTTCACGCCGGCGTGTCCTTGCATGTTCGACTGTCCGGCGAGGATGAAGACCTTCAGCGGGGCCTTGGCGCGTGCGGCCGTCGGCGGCTTTGCGGCGGGGTCTTGGTCGAGTCGGGTGAGCTCGGGTGTCTCCGTGGACGACTCGATCGCTCGAATCGTCTCGCGGACGGCCTTGGCCTTCCGCGCCATGAGTTCTCTGGGGAAGTCGGGCTCGTCGTTCTCGAAGTAGTCGGCGATCTTTGCGAGTTCCGGGATGACGGTCTTGGCGTGGGTGCCGTAGCCTCGGAGGATCGTCATCAGTTCGGGGGTCCGCAACTCGCTCGCCCAGGGGTTCTGGAGGCGCGTGTAGCGAACGCATTCTTGGATGCCTTCCTCGATGCGGTTCTGGGCGAGGAGGCGCAGGCCTTCGACGCGAATCGCGTCGGCGAACATCTCGCCGCTCGGGGCGGGCTCGACGACGGCGCGGAGGATGGCGGGGAGGAGCGGCCGGATGTCTTCGGCGGAGAGGTTGCGATAGACGGAGGCGAGGCTGCTGCGCGCTCGTCCGTCCTGGTTCTTCAGTCCGGCCCGCACGGCCTTGTAGAGGGCCTCGCGGTCGATGCCGTCGAGCGAGCCGTTCAGCATTCCGCCGCCATCAAAGAGTGAAAACGCGAGGTAGCGCTGTTGCATGCCGCGCGGGTCGTCGACGGGGTCGACCTGGGCGAGCATCTCGAGCAGCGTGGGCACGGTCGACTTGGCGGCCGGCCCGATCGAGGCGAGAGCCTGGGCGGCTTGGAGGCGGAGCCAGAGGTCCTTGTCGGTCAGGCATTTCCTGAGGGGTTCGACGGCGGGCGCGGCTCGCGAGCCGAGGGAGTTGAGGGCCTGGCAGGCGCCGAGGCGTGCGTCGAGGCTGGGGGAGTCGAGCAGTTCGACGATCGCCGCAACCGGTACGTCTCGGCGTCGTCCGAACGCCATGGCCGCGCGTTCGCGGACGACGGGCGACCAGCTTCCGAGTCGCTCGAGGAGTTGCTCGTCGGTGAATTTGTCGTATGTGCCGTGGCGATCCTTGTTGTCCCAGCCGCGGCCGTCGGCGATCAGCGAGTCCGCGGCGGCCGCGTCGAGGGTGGGGACGACGGACTCGCCGGCGCCGGTGAGCCGGATCTTCTTCAGCGGCATTGCGTAGGCGAGCAGGTAGGTGCCCGTGCCGTCCCAGCCCGCGAAGCTGTCTTCCTCATCTTCGGGCGGGCCTTGGTGGGGGTAGCCGCCGTCCCAGCGTCGCGCGAGGTCGAAGTACCAGCCGCCGAACTCCTTCATCCACGCTCCGGCGGCGTTCGGTCCGGAGAGGGCGACCGCGGGCATGGCCCAGAGCATGTTGAAATAATTCCCGGTGTGGCCGCAGTCGCGCTCGGCCCCGTGCGCGGCGACGCTCATCCGGGCGAAGAACTCGGCGCCCTTCGCCTCGCCGAGCGCGTTGAAGAGCACGGCGGCCATGCCGCACTTGCCGTTGTCTTCGTGGCCCTCAATCCAGGGGGCGTGGTCGCCGTAGGGGATCGCCCCCTTGCCGATGTAGAACCGCAGGAGCCTCGAGCTGCGCTCGACGGCGGCGGACACCGCGGGATCCCGCACGCCCGCTTCTCGCGCGAGCACCAATCCGATCGTGAGGACCACCCCGGGGGAGTTCATCATTCCGTATCCGCCGAGGCGGCCGTCGGGACGGGCGAACCCGTGGCCCCACGAGCCGACCGCGCTCTGCCCCTTGGCGGCGGCGAGCGCGAGCCGCTCGAGGCCCGGAAGCACCGAGTCGTCGCCGGTCGCCAGGATGTACTCGGCGAGGAACAGCATGCAGTAACCGTAGTACCATGTCTGCATACTCTTGACTGAGAAGCCGGCCGCCCATCGGGCTTCCCGCCTCACGAGCGGCAGGTGCTCGGCGCCGCCGCCGGCCAGGAGACCGAGCGCGTTGAGCGACCGAGGAATCGCGTCGATGTCGGCGTAGCCCGGCTCCTCCATCCGAGCGGCCAACGCATTGCATCCGGCTTCGAGCAGGAGCTTCGACTTCTCGCAGTCGAACGGGGCGGTCGCGGCGTAGCTGCCGAGGACCGGGAGCTGGAGCGCGACCTCGTCGGTCTTGCCCGCGCGCCATCGGCGGATCAGGAGTTTGCCCTTGCCCGCTGTCGACTCGGCCGCGGTGATCGCCTTGCCGAACTCCTTCCGGGGGTCGAACGAGAACGGCTTGCCGCCGACACCCAGGATGACGTCTCCGACCTGGAAGAGATTCTCGGCCGGCGATCCCTTGTCGACCTTCGTCACCAGGATCTGCCGGGCGTCGGTCGTCACGAGTCGGTCGCAATGGATCCAACCCCGCAGGCCCGTGGGCCCGAGGTTCCAGTCGTGCTTCGCGTTCTTCGGGAGTTTCCCGCCCTGGGTGAAGTCCGGGACCGTCTTCGCATCCCTTGGCGCGGCGAGCGCCGGGAGTGCGAGCGCGGTTGCGATCAGGAGGGTGCCGACTCGCAACGCCGGAGTGCGGAACATCATCGGGTGATCCTCGAGTGTGGAGGAGGCCGGCGGCGGAAGGAGGGAGTGGAGGCGGGAATCACGCCGTCGCGGATGAAGATATGTGCGAAAGGCTCGACGGGAGCGTCGTGCGGAGTCGGGTGCGAACGCCTCGCCCCGGGAGCGCGGGGAGAGGCGTTCGGGGATCTGCGGCGCGGGGCGTCAGATGAACTCGTTGATGAGATTCTCGAGCATCTCCTGACGGCCGCTGGAGTTGCGGACCTCGCCGGTCGCGAGGGCGTGGGCTTCGAGGTCGGCGAAGGTCGCCTGTCCGGCTTCGACCTTGCGGCCGAGGTCGCCGTCCCAGCTTCGGTAGCGTTCCTTGACGAACGCGGCGAGCCGGCCGTCCTCGATGATGGCGTGGGCGATCTCGAGGCCGCGGGCGAAGGCGTCCATGCCGCCGATGTGGGCGTGGAAGAGGTCGATCGGCTCGAAGCTCTCCCTGCGCACCTTGGCGTCGAAGTTGACGCCGCCGGTGGTGAACCCGCCCATGTCGAGAATGGCGTGCATGCACTGGGCGGTGAGGTAGAAGCTGGTGGGGAACTGGTCGGTGTCCCAGCCGAGGAGGGGGTCGCCGGTGTTGGCGTCGATCGAACCGAGGGCCCCGGCGTCGGCCGCGACGCGGAGCTCGTGGAGCATCTCGTGGCCCGCGAGGGTCGCGTGATTCGTCTCGACGTTGAGCTTGAAGTGCGGCAGCAGGTCGTAGGTGCGCAGGAAGTTGAGGCAGGCGGCGGCGTCGGAGTCGTACTGGTGCTTGGTCGGCTCCTTCGGCTTGGGCTCGATGTAGAAGGTGCCGGTGAAGCCGATCGCCTTCTTGTAGTCGACGGCCATCTGGAGGAAGCGGCCGAGGTGGTCGAGCTCGCGCTTCATGTCGGTGTTGAGGAGGGTCGCGTAGCCTTCGCGTCCGCCCCAGAAGGTGTATCCCTCGCCTCCGAGGAGGTGAGTGACCTCCATCGCCTTCTTGACCTGAGCGCCGGCGTAGGCGAACGCATCGACGTTCGGGCTGGTGGCGGCTCCGTGCATGTATCGGGGGTTGGAGAAGAGATTCGCGGTGCCCCAGAGGAGCTTGACGCCGGTGCGCTCCTGCTGTTCCTTCAGGACGGCGACGACGGCGTCGAGATTGGCGTGGCTCTCCTTCAGGGTCGCGCCTTCGGGGGCGACGTCGCGATCATGGAACGCGTAGTAGGGAGCGCCGAGCTTCTCGAAGAATTCGAAGGCGGCGAGGGCGCGCCGCTGAGCGTTGGCGACGCTGTTCGTGCCGTCTTCCCACGGCCGCACCGCCGTGCCCGCTCCGAACGGGTCGGTCAGGGGGTTGGCGAACGTGTGCCAGTAGACGACCGAGAACCGCAGGTGGTCTCGCATCGTCTTGCCGCCGACGAGCTTGTCGGCGTCGTAGTGCTTGAATTCCAAGGGGTTGCGCGAACGCGGGCCGCCGTACTGGATCTTCGGCACACCGGGAAAGAATTCGGACATCGGAACGTGTCGCCCTGTGTTGACGTGACGAGAGTGGTGCCGCCGACCCGGCGGACGGAATCGTGAGTCTAGGAGATCGGCCGAACGGAGACAAGCCCCGCGGTCGGTCGCCGTCCGCCCGCTAAGCGACGCCTCGAGCCTGGGCGGCTTCGACCGGTTTCGGGAGCTTGCGCACGGCCAGCGAGAGCATCACCCAGGTCCATCCGAGCGCAATCACATCGAGACCGATGAACAGCCCGATGACGTACGTCCCCGAGATCGGCCATTGCCGCCAGATCATCACGGCAAGGGCGATCGAGATCACGCCGCTGATGCAGATCCAGAGCCAGCCGTCGAACTGGGTGAAGAACGAGCCGACGACGCGGAAGATCCCGCCGACGAAGAGCAACGACGCGATCAGCAGCGTGAGGATCGCCGAGAACTCGAGCGGTCGGTCGATCGTGAGGACGCCGAGCACGAGGTTGAGCACGCCCGCGAGCAACTGGAGCGTGAAACCGCTCCAACAGCGCACATAAAAGGCGCCGATGATGTTGGAGATCCCGCTCACGATCAGCATCGCGCTCAGGAACATCATGGTGCCCATGCTCGTGGCGATCGGCGCGAGGATCATGAAGCCGCCGAGCACGAGGGTGAGGATCCCGACGATCATCATCGAGCCCGCGCGGGAGCGGAGTTCGGCGAGGTCGTGGAGCAGGGGGGCGGGCACGCCTTTGATCAGGATCGGCTTCATCGCGAGGAGCTCCGGGGAGAGGGGGCGATCGCCTTCGAGGCCCGCCGAGTCGCCGTCCGACTCCTCGAGACCTCGGGCGTTCGCCGCCGACGAGAGCATCGTAGCACGCGGGGCGCGCTCACTGGAGAACGGCGAGTTGCCCGCGGGTGACGCCGTACTGATTCGTCGCCTTGAGTTCGCGCCAGAGGTTCTTGGCGTCGCGGCGCCCCTCGAGCGCGTCGCGATAGAGGGCGATCACTCGGGCGACGCTCGCGGCGTCGTCGCGGAGGAACTCGATCCGCAGCCGCCCCACCCCGTGCGCGACGAGCCTCGGGAGATACTCCGCGGCCGATTGCGGCACGGCGTTGAAGAGCGTATTCCGGCAGCCGACGTCGGCCGTCAGCGGATGCTCCATCCCCACGCGGTCGCGCAGCTCGACGCGGTGGTCGTCGCACGGTCGGCCGCAATTCGTCTTGTCGTTGCCGGGCGACAAGAAGGCGCAGAAGACGCAGTGCTCCATGTGGAACATCGGGATCTGCTGATGCACGACGACCTCGATCCGTTCGGCGGGCGCCTTGGCGAGCAGGTCGTCGAGCTGCTGGAACGCCAGGTCGTACGAGGCGGCAACTCGGATCGCCCCTTGCTCGAGCAGGTAGGCGAGCGTGAGCTCGTTGGCGCAGTTCATCGAGAAGTCGACGAGGAACGGGATCGCGTGATCCGCGCAGTAGAAGAGCCCGCCGGGATTGCGGACCAAGATCCCCTCGGCGCCTTGCTTGGCGAGGTAGCGGAAGATGTTCGCCTCGCCGGGCTTCTGGATCCTCGGGGTCGCGATGAACAGCCGAGCGCGGCCGCGGGTCGCCTCGACCGCGTGGACATACTCCTTGATGTCTTGATAATCGACCAGGATCTCGTCGATCCCCGCGTCGAGCGCGGCGCGGACCTGCTCGGTGGTCCGGCAGAGCACCGAGAGCGCGGGGGAAGACGGAGGACTCGGTCGATCTCCGCGCGAGACGAGGCTCGCCCGCAGCTTCTCGAGCGCGACGACGGGATCGCTGATTCGGCGCCCGGGGCGGAGGTCGATCGCGTCGAGCTTCTCGACGAGTTCGCGACGCATCCGATTCAAGAGGCTCTTGGGCACCATCGGGCCGCCTTCGATCCGCGCCGTGCAGGTTCCCAGTTCGTAGAGCGTGTCGCCGAGCCGGTCGAGCTGTTCGCGGATCGCGGACTCGGTCGACGGGCGCGTCTCGGCGACGGGCAGGGCTTGGTCGTCGGCGACTTCGGCGACCGTGCCCAAAGCGGTCCTGCCGAGGATCCGGAGCGGTCGACCCGCGATCGCCTCGACTTCGACGTCGAGCCGCACTCGGCGCTTGGGCGCGCCCTCGAACGTCTTGCGGAGCCGCCTGGTCAACTCGGGGTCGTCGGTCTTCCAGATCCGCGCGCCCGGCCGAATCGAGGCGAGGTCGATGTCGTCGCGTCCGAATCCGAGCTCGACGACTCCCGAGGCGACCTCGTCGTCGACCAGGTCGACCGACCGGCCGCGCACCCGCGCGACCTCGAAGACGCGTCCGCCCTGCTCGGGCACGCCGGCATCCTCGTCGCCGTCGAACACGACGCCGTCGCCGCGCTTGATCGGCGCCGAGATCTCGAGCCGCACGCGCCGGCCCGCGACCCGCTCGACCCTTCCGAGGAGCACGCCGCGTTTTTTGGCGTAGTCGCCGCGGACGAGGACCTTGTGGTCGTTTCCATCGAGGAAGCCGTGACTGAACCCTCGGGAGAACGAGAGCTCCATCTCCTGGATCTCGCGCCTGGAGAATTCGGGCTCGCGACCCGCCCAGGCTTCGTCGATCGCCTTGCGGTAGTGTCGCGTGATGTTCGCGACATATTCCGGAGTCTTCAGGCGACCTTCGATCTTGAGACTCGCGACGCCGATCTCCATGAGGTTGGGCACGAGGTCGAACGCGGCGAGGTCTTGCGGCGAGAGGAGGTACTTGGTCGAGTCGAGGTCGACGCGTTCGCCGTCGCAGACGATCTCGTAGGGCATCCGGCAGGCCTGGGCGCACTCGCCGCGATTCGCCGACCGGCCGCCGAGCGCCTCGCTCGTGAGGCACTGGCCCGAGTAGGCGACGCAGAGGGCGCCATGGACGAACACCTCGACGGGGAGCGGGCTGATGCTCCGGGTGCGGCGGATCTCGTCGAGCGAGAGTTCGCGTGCCAGGATCACCCGAGTGCAACCCAATTCGGCGGCGAGACGGAGTCCTTCGCCGCTCGTGATCGACATCTGCGTCGACGCATGGATCTCGAGGTCGGGGCAGATCTCGCGGATCAGGCGAGCGAGGCCGAGGTCCTGGACGATCACCGCGTCGACCCCCGCCGCCGCGACCGAACCGACCAACCGCGCGACGTCGTCGAGCTCGCGCGTGAAGATCAAGGTATTGAGCGTCACGTAACCGCGAACCCCGCGGCGGTGGAGCAGGTCCATCACCTCGGGGAGCGCATCGATCTCGAAATTCGCAGCGCGGGCGCGGGCGTTGTGCCCCTGGACCCCGAAGTAGACCGCATCGGCCCCGTTCTCGATCGCGGCGACGAGACACGTCCGATCACCCGCCGGCGCCAAGAGTTCCGGTTTTTGGGACGCGACCTGGGCGGAATTCGAGGATTCGAGTGCGGAAGCCAAGGGGGTGAGTCCAATCTCGGAGTGGGTGACGGATCGACCCTCGATTATCCGGTCCCGTCGGCCCCTCGACAAGGCGAACGCCGGACGCCGGTTCCGCCGTACTCTTGCGGAACGCTCGTTCTCGACTTATGATCGGAGTCTCGATGCGCTCGTAGCTCAACGGATAGAGTCGCGGACTTCGAATCCGAAGGTTGCAGGTTCGAATCCTGCCGGGCGCACTTTCTGAACGATCGCGAGCCGCCGAACGACCCGATGCGGGCACGTTCGGCGGCTCGCCGTCATTTTCCCGACGGTCGATCGTCGATCAGAGCCTCAGGTAGATCTTCTGCTTCTCGAGCGAGCGCACGAGGAAGTAGGTGATCCCGAAGAAGATCGCCAGGCCGACCATGCACCACCAGAGCGGCGAGTCCTTGGGCGTGACCTGATGGATCAGGTTCTCGACCAGGTGGTGGATGATGTAGGCCGCGAGCGGATTCTGCCCGAAGGTCCGGAAGAGACCGACTCGGAGCGGCCCGATGTCGCAGAGACAGATGAAGATCGCATAGAGCGAGAGCGCGTAGCCCGTGACGAAGAGGGTGAACGTCGAGCTCACGATCCGCTTGCCCATCATCCAGTAGTTGTGCGGGCGCTCGGAGGCCGGGGGCGGCGGGACGAACGGGGGCTCGGCGAGGAGATCCTTCCAGTCGCGGCCTTCGATCTTCTCAAGCGGCGGGATCACCGGCGACGCCGCGAGCTTGCCCTTCACCGCGGGCGGCTCGCCGTCGTAGAGCCGCGTGAGGCACGAGGCGCCCCAGCCGATCCCCATCGCCAGCAGGCCGATGAAGAAGAGCCGCGCCGCCGCTCCTCCCGAGGTATGCGCACGGACGACGTCGAACGCGAGCGAGCCGGCGAGCATCGGGATCGCCCAGGCGATCAGGCCGAAGAAGCCGCCGTCCCAGGCCGTCTTGCCCGCCGCACCCCAGTAGTCGTCGAGCGGGTTCGGCAGGCCGTTGACGAAGTTCCAGTTGAAGAAGTGGCTGATGACGACGTGCCCCACCGCGAACGCGACGAGCGTCAGGAGCCGGACCCATGCCGACCGCGCGATCACCGGCAGGATCACGAGCTGCGCCATGCCGATGATGGCGAGCGTCTCCCAGAGATTCGCCTTGAGGAGCGAGGCGAAGAACTCCCAGACCTGCGTGCGCGAGAATTCGGAGAACGACTTGACCTCTTGATTGAATCCGTACACGACCAGCGACACGAGGACCAGGCCGAAGCAGCGCCCGATCGCTCGCCGGGTCGCCGCGCCGGCCCCTTCGACGTCGCGTCGGCGGAGCATCGTCAAGCGGTAGGAGAAGCCGGCGGCGAACATGAAGCTCGGCATGATCGTGTCGGCATAGCTGCAATAATCGTTGTTGTGCTTGAAGATCGAGTGCACCGCCTGGAGCCCGCCCAGGAAGTTGACGATGAACATCCCCGCGACGGTGTAGCCGCGGAACTGGTCCATCGAGATGATCCGGCCGAGCCCGGCCGGCGTCGACGACTTCTCCGCTTGGGGAACTTCCTGCTCGCTCATGGGCTGAACCTCGAGGTCTCGAACGGAATGGGAACGGGGGAGGGTTCTGTCGATCCTTCGACGAGCCGATATCGACCCGCCGCGAGGTCGCGATGGAGGTCGACGCCGCCCGCGGGCCAGCGGACCTCGACGCTGTCGACCTTGTCGGCGGCGCCGAGGCCGATATGGATCCGGCCCGCCGAGGCCGATTGGTAGCTGCCGCCGCCGATGCGAAACCGCGTGATCCTGCGCCCGGCGACGGTCGCGACGACCACCGCCCCGACGGCGTCGCGGTTCGATCGCACCCCCTGGAGCTCCAGGCTCAAGGCCCGGCCGGAGGGGGTCGTCTCGTTGTGGAGATAGGCGAGCGGTGCGTTGCGCGCCAGGACGACGGCGTCGATGCGGCCGTCGCCGTCGAGGTCGCCGGTCGCCAAGCCGCGGCCGAGCCGCGCGACCTGGAACGGCGGCCCGGCGGAGCGCGAGACGTCGACCAATCGCCCCTCGCCGATACCCATCAGGAGTTGCAAGGGCATTTCATAGGGCACGCGTGGACGACTGTCGTGGATATGACCGTTCGTCGTCATCAGGTCGTTCCAGCCGTCGGCGTCGACGTCGAGGAACGCGGCGCCGAAGCCGAGGAGGAAGCGGCTGGGAGCGGCCAGGCCGACCTCGGCCGTGCGGTCGGCGAAGGAGCCGCCGCCGAGGTTGCGGAAGAGCGTGGTCGACTCGTTGTAGAAGTTGGTCACCGCGATGTCGGGGAGGCCGTCGCCGTCGAGGTCGTCGCACGCGGCACCCATGCCGGCTTGATATCCCCCCGATGCGTTCGCGGCGACTCCCGCGCTCAGGGCGATCTCCTCGAACCGCATGCCGCCGAGGTTGCGGAAGAAGTAGTTCGCGGACATGTCGTTGGCGACGAAGAGGTCGACGAGCCGGTCGCCGTCGAGGTCGGCGGCGACGACGCCGAGCCCGCGTCCGTCGCGGTCGACGATCCCCGCTTGCGCAGTGACGTCGACGAAGCGCCCGGCGTCGTTGCGGAAGAGGTGGTCGGGCAGGGCGTCGAAATCCTTGGGCGAACAGTTGTAGATCGACGGATCCTTGGGGTCGACGCAGGCGCGCGGATCGTCGTCGGACCACTTCAGGTAGTGCGCGACGTAGAGGTCGAGGTCGCCGTCGCCGTCGAGGTCGGCGAACGCGGCGCTCGTCGGCCAGTCGCGATCGCCTCCGAGCCCGGCCTGCGCGGTGACGTCCTCGAAGGTGCCGTCGCCGCGATTGCGGTAGAGTGCATAGGATCGCCAGCGGGTCACGAAGAGGTCGGGGCGGCCGTCGGAGTCGAAGTCGCCCACGGCGACGCCGTGCCCGTAGCGCCCGGGCGCGGCGAGCCCCGCGCGATCGGTCGCGTCCGCGAATCGCCCCGAGGCGTCCTGCACGAAGAGCCGATCGCCCGGGGTCGACGCACTTCCCGAAGGAAAGATCCCGCCCTGGACCGCGTAGACGTCGAGCCGGCCGTCGCCGTTCGCGTCGAGGAGGGCGACTCCGCCGCACATCGTGATCGGAGGCGTCAAGCGACGCCCGAGCGCGGGGGCCGCTTCGCTCGTGTGCTCGAACGCGAGGCCGACGTCCGCCGCGCGGTCGACGAAGCTCGCGGTCTTGCGCACGCGGTCGAGTCGTCGCTCGGATGGGATCGACGCGAGTTCCGCGAGCAGTTCGCGATCGATTCCGAGACGAACCTCGGCGCGTTCGGAACGCAGACGCGCGGCCTTTTCGCGCAGAGTCG
The DNA here is from genome assembly GCA_033763215.1 of Isosphaeraceae bacterium. GTDB lineage: Bacteria > Planctomycetota > Planctomycetia > Isosphaerales > Isosphaeraceae > JANRKW01. The sequence continues at coordinate 15,378 of JANRKW010000020.1, forward strand.
CCCCGGGAGCCGACCAGAGCGCGGCGTCGAAGGCGAGACCGCCCTGGGCCGCCAAGGCGGCGACCTCGGAGTCGGGCCGATCGACCTTCGACGAGCCCAGGAGCCGCAGGTAGGCGGCGCGGTCGCGCTCGACCTCCTCGCGACGACGCCGGAGTTCGGCGGCTCGCGCCGGGTTGCCTTGCTCGAGCGCGAGAGCCGCCGCCGCCTCGAGCGCGACGACGTCGCGCGGGGCGGCCTCGAGTCGCGCGTCGAGACGACTGCCTTCGTCGCGGCGATCTCCTCGGCGGCGAGCCGACCAAAGCGCAATCTCATCGACATAGCTGCGAACGCGTGGAGAGTCGGAAAGCGCTGCGAGGTCGCGGGCGAGCACGTCCGGCCGTCCGGCGGCGATCGCCCACTCGAGCTCGGCTTCGAGCACGGCGGGGTCGTCGGGGGTCGAGGCGCGGAGCGCGGCGAGACGGGGCTCGGCGGTTTCGAGATCGCCGCGCTTCAGGGCGTTGATCGCGAGGCCGAGCGCGACGCGCTTGTCGTTCGGCTCGCGCTTCTCGGCCGTTTCGAGGAAAACGCGGATCGACTCGGCGGGGTAGGGGTCGTGCTCGAGCTTGTAGAGCGAGCGGAGGGCCTCGAGCGAGTCGGGATGGGTGGCGAGGGCGTCTCGGTAGATTTCGACCGCCTCGCGGGTTCGCCCTTCGATCGCCAGGAGCTCGGCGAGGGCCCATCGGACGCGATGTTCATGTTCACCGGCCGACGCGAGCGCGGCGCGGAGACGGGTCTCGGCGGCTTCGAGGCGGCCCTCGGCGCGGTCGCTCTCGGCGAGCGGCAAGGCGGCGAGCGCGAACCAGGGGGCGTCGTTCGGTCCGAGGTTCGACCAGGCGCGCCGGGCAGCGTCGCGGCGACCGTCGGCCCAATCGAGCACGCCGAGGAGATAGAGGCCTCGCGGCTCGGACGGGCGAGATTCGAGGAGCTTGTCGAGGCGCCAACGCGCGGTGCCCGACCTTCCCGCGACGATCTCGGCCTCGATCGACTTCAGTTCGGATTCGACGCGGGCCGACTCGCGCGACTCGAGGAACCACCAGGTCGCTCCGGCGATCGACGCCGCGACCAGTGCGAGTCCGATCAGACGCGCCCGCATGGGTAGCCCTCGGCGAACGGGTCGACGCCTCGCGGGGACTTGGAGGCGAGCGAGAGAAATGGAAGCGAGCGTCGGAGAGCCGGGAAGGCTCGGCCCGACGCTCGAGCGGTTGAGCGAGATCGCCGCTCTCGACGCATGTCGAGAGCGGCTGACGCGGCCGAGATCAGAACGCGTCGGCGCTGATCACTTCACCGCCGGCGCGGGTGTGGAGCGACTGGTAGACGCCCTGCTGGGGCAGGCCGCCGCCGGGGGCGAGGCCGATGTAGGGGGAGTTGCGGTTGCCGGGGTACTGGACCTGCAGGGGGTTCCAGGAGTTGACGGTGTCCTTGATGAAGCGGACCGAGCCGTCGGCGAAGGCGAAGTTGGCGCCGCCGGGGTGCTGGCTGCTGGCGGTGCCGGTGAAGTTGTTGCCTTCGGGGAAGTAGCGGGGCAGGGCGGCCGCGGCGGCCGGGGTCTTGAAGTAGTTGGGCGGGAAGATCGCCGCGTAGGCGCCGTCGCCGAGCAGACCGGTGGTCCACCAGTTCGGATCCCACCAGTTGACGCCGGGCATCTGGGCGGCCTTGGTGTACGACTTCTCGCCGACGAGGATGGTGTTGCTGGTGCCGTCGGTGATCTGAGCGATGCCGACGACGCGGCCGGCGGGCTCGCTGCGACCCGGAACGGGCGGACGGCCGATGTGCATGAACGGGCCGGTGTTCTGGTCGACCAGGTTCTGGGGCACGCCGCCGCGGCCGGCGTGGTAGTAGAGCACGCCGTAGTTCACGCAGTAGCTGGTGAAGGTCATCGGGATCGGGCTGTCGTCCCAGCCGTCGCCGGGCGAACCCTGGTAGCGCTTGCCGACGATGTCGCCGTCGCTGGGGCACCAGAGCATGTTGACGCCGAAGCCGTTGACCGTGCTGTTCTCGGCGATGTAGATGAAGACGTTGAAGTTGAAGCTGTTGTAGATGTTGCCCTGTTCATAGAACTGGGTCATCGCCAGGAAGGGGCCGGCGTGCTGGCGGACCCAGCTTCCGTTGGGACGGAGGCCGAAGTTGTCGCCCATCGGGAACGACCCGTTGACGTCGTGATAGTTCTGCATCGCCAGGCCCATCTGCTTCAGGTTGTTGATGCATTGGGCGCGGCGGGCCGCCTCGCGCGCCGCTTGGACGGCGGGGAGCAGCAGGGCGATCAAGACCGCGATGATGGCGATGACGACCAGCAGCTCGATCAGAGTGAAGCCGCGCGAGCCGCTCTTTCCGATGCGGGATCGAATCATGTTCTTCCTCATCTCCTATGGATCGGGACGAACCAGGGGTTCCGGCCGAGAGAGGGTACGGCGCGGGGAACGATATCCGACCGACGAACACCTCGCCGATCGGCGGGGGTGCAACTCAACGCTTCGCGGGGGCCGCCTTCTTGGCCGGCTCGGTCTGAGCCTTCTTGATGTCCTCGCGACGCTCGTCGTAGGGATTGGCGACGTCGGGGGCGGCGCCGGCCGCCTTGGGATCGGCCGACTTCTCGAACTTCTGGCTGTACGCGTCCTCGCCCGTCGGCTCGCCGCAACCGCTGAGCGATCCGAGCAGGAGAGTGGAGAACAGAGCGAGCACGCGGGTGCAGGCGGAAAGCGACCGATGCATCGAACGATACCTCCGAGAGAAGTGCCGGACCGTCGAACCCCAGAACTCCTGGGGGAGCTGAGGGGGGGAGCGAACGGTCGACGCATCGCCTCCGAGAACTCGGAGAGACGATCCGCGACGCGTTCTGAGCGGAATCCGGGTCATCGATCGGGAGAGTCGTCGCAATGATGGGGACGAGGCGCGAGCGACTCAGAAATCGATGAATCCCAATATCTCATCACCTCCACGCATGCGTCAAGCGTCGGCCGACTGGGCGAGATGTCGACATTTCGCAACAATCCACCGCGTCCGCGCAGGTGTCGGGTCGAATCAGGACGACCGAGCCGCGAGCGCCTCGAAGATGCCGACCATGAAGGCGGGCAGGTCGTCGGGCGTCCGGCTGGTCACGATGTTGCCGTCGCGCACGCATGCGGCGTCTTCCCAGATCCCACCCGCGTTCTCGACGTCGTCGCGGATCGCGAAGAAGCCGGTGACGCGCTTGCCTTGCAGGCATTTCGCCGAGCAGAGCATCCAGGGGCCGTGGCAGATCGCGGCGAGGACCTTTCCCTGCCGCGCTGCGGTGGTCACGAGGTCGATCATGCTCTTGTGCCGGCGCATGTGGTCGGGGGAGTAGCCGCCGGGGATGACGATTCCGTCGAAGTCGTCGGCCGAGACGTCGGCCGAGGCGACCTCGGCCTTGGCCGGGTAGCCGTGTTTCGACGAATAGGTCTCGCCCGCCTTGGGCCCCACGATCTTCACGGCGCAGCCCGCCTCTCGGAGTCTCAGAACGGGATACCAGAGTTCCAAGTCTTCATAGAACTTCTCGAGCAGCACGGCCACGCGCTTGCCGGCGACGTCGATCATGGTGAGGAGGTCTCTCGTGGGTGTGGGGCGGTCGGTCGGCGAACGGCGTCAGGGCTTGGGGGCGGCGGTCAGGTCTGCGACGGCCGCCTCGAGTCCCGCTTGGGTGGTGTAGGGCGGCTCGTAGCCGAGCACGCGCCTGGCCTTCTCGATCGAGAAGTCGAGCTCGAGCCCGAGGAACTTGTATCTGGCCTTGTTGATGAGCGGGGGCGTGGTCGACTTCCGGCGGATCGCCCGCCGTTCGAGGACACCCGCGAGGAAGCGCGCGAGCCAGAGCGGGATGTGCCCGCGCGGCGGGCGGAGCCCGGCGAGCGTGGCGACCGTTCCCACGAACTCCTTCTTCGAGACCCGCGCTCCGTCGGTGACGTTGAACGCCTCGCCCACCGCGCCCGGGACCTCGGCGGCGAGGAAGATCGCGTGCACCAAGTTCTTGACGTAGATGCAGTTGAGCGCCTGATCGCCCGATCCGAAGTAGCGGAAGATGCCCGACCGCAGGTTCGTCAGCAGCTTGGGGAGGACGGTCCGGTCTCGTTCGCCGTAGATGAAGCCGGGGCGAACGATCGAGACGGGAAGCCCCTTGTCGCGATGGTATTCGAGGGCGAGCGCCTCGGCCTCGACCTTGGAGCGGGTGTAGCCGTCGAGCGCCTGCGCGGCGGGGGGGACGGTCTCGTCGGTGCCTCGGTGGTCGCGGCCTTCGTAGACGCCGAGCGAGCTGACGTGGACGAATCGCTCGGTCCGCGCGTCGACCGCGGCGTCGAGGAGGAGCCGCAGCGCCTCGACGTTGAGTCGTCGAAATTCCTCGAGCGTGCCCCAGTCGCCCACCTTGGCCGCGCAGTTGAAGACCCAATCGGCCCCTTCGACGCCTCGGCGCAGAGCGGCGGCGTCTTCGAGGTCGCCCGGGATCTTCTCGACGCCGAGGGCATCGAGGAACCGCGTGTCGCTCGAGCTTCGCACGAGGGCACGCACACGATGTCCGCGGCGGATCGCTTCCTCGGCGGCGTGAGAGCCGACCAGGCCGGTCGCCCCCGTCATGAAGATCAACTTGGATGAACCGTCTTCCATAGGTTCCGGAGAGATCCTTCGAGAATCGAAGCGAGTGCATCCGCGAGAATTCGCGGTCGGTGCGCAGAGACTAACCGATTCGGCGCCGGCGTAAAGCAGAAAACCCGACTTCTCACCGAACCCTCACGGCTCGGCCGCGGTCCGGGAGGCCGGCGATGAACGATTTCGGAGGGTGCCCGCTGGTCGCGCCGCGCACCGTGGGGATAGACTGGAGGTTCCCAAGAATTTCGGTCGGCCGCGCCGGCTTGGGGCGGTCGGGGTCCACTTGACGGAAATCGTCCAAAGGGGAATCTAGTTCCCCTCGGTCATGTCGTGCCGCGTCCTGCGCGGGCGTACCCAGTCGAAGCGAGATTCACATGGCCCACGCCCTCAAGCCCGAGGAAGTCGATTCGTTTCGCTCACAGCTCAAGGCCCTGTCGGCCCGGCTCCGCGGCGATCTCGACCAGATGACCGACGAGGCGCTCGGCAGCGCCGGTCCCGATGCGTCGGGAAACCTGACGAATGTTCCGCCGCAGCCGGCCGACGTCGGCACCGAGAACTACGATCAGGAGTTCACGCTCAGCCTGATCGAGAACGAGCAGTTCACGCTCGAGCAGATCGAGGACGCGCTGATCCGGGTCCAGGCGGGGACTTACGGCAAGTGCGTGGAATGCGGCGAGATGGTCGGTCGCGAGCGTTTGAAGGCGATCCCCTACACGCCGTTCTGCATCGACTGCGCCCGCGCGATGGAGAAACCTCGATGAGCGGCCGGGCACCTGCGGGACGGCTCGTGCTCTTCCTCGCGATCGCTCTGGGCGGCGCGGCGTTCGACCTCGCGACCAAGTGGTGGGTGTTCCGCGAGCTCGGTCCGCCGAACACCGGCCCCGCGCTCTCGGTGATCGGCAACGTCCTCGAGCTGCGCACCAGCCACAACCCGGGAGCCCTCTGGGGTTTCGGGCGCGATTGGGAGCATTCGAGCCTCGTCTTCGCGCTCTTGTCGTGCGTGGCGGGGGTCGCGATCTGTTGGTGGTTGTTCGTCCGCGGAGGCGCGCGGGACCTGACGCTCACGATCGCCCTGGCGCTGATCATGGCGGGCGCGATCGGGAATTGTCACGACCGGCTCGTCTTCGGCTACGTGCGCGACTTCGTGCACTTCCACGTCGACGCGATCGGCTTCGACTTCGCGATCTTCAACTTCGCCGACAACATGCTCGTCGCCGGCGCGGTGATCCTGATGCTCTTGGCGCTTCGACCCGAGCCGACGGCTCCCGCCGCGAGCGAGACGCCCGGGGGCGAGGTCGTCGAGCCGGCGACCTCGGTCTGAGGCCGCGGGCGCCGGGAGGCGGGGTCAGACGTCGTAGTAGAGTTGGAATTCGTAGGGGTGCGGCCGGGCCCGGAGCGCCTCGACCTCGTGGGTTCGTTTGTACCAGATCCAGGTCGAGATGACGTCGGGAGTGAAGACGTCGCCGCGGAGGAGGAACTCGTGGTCGCGTTCGAGGGCGTCGAGCGACTCCTCGAGCGAGGCCGGGGTGGGCGGGACGTTCGCGAGCTCGTCGGGCTGGAGGTCGTAGACGTCCTTGTCGAGCGGCTCGCCGGGGCGTGCCTTGGTCTGGATGCCGTCGAGCGCGGCCATGAGCATGGCGCTGAAGAGGAGGTAGGGGTTGGCGGCGGCGTCGGGGCAACGGTATTCGATCCGCCGGCTCTTGGGGCTCGGGCTGTAGATCGGGATCCGGATCACGGCCGAGCGGTTGCGGCGGCTGTAGGCGAGCTTGGTGGGTGCTTCGTGACCGGGTCGGAGCCGCTTGTAGCTGTTGGTGGTGGGGTTGGCGAAGGCGCAGAGGGCTCGGGCGTGTTGGAGGAGCCCGCCGATGACGTAGAGGCCGGTTTCGCTGAGGCCCGCGTATTCGGTTCCCGCGAGGAGAGGGGATTCTCCGCGCCAGAGCGAGAAGTGGGTGTGCATGCCTGAGCCGTTGTCGCCGAAGAGCGGCTTGGGCATGAAGGTGGCGGTGCGTCCGTGGCGACGAGCGACGTTGCGAATGATGTAACGCGCGAGCATGACCTGATCGGCGCTCTCGACGAGCCCCTGATTGGCGAGGTCGATCTCGCACTGGCCGCCGGTGGCGACTTCGTGATAGTGCGCGGTGGTGGCGACTCCGCAGTCGAGCATCTTCTGCGACATCTCGGTGCGGAGGTCGGCGAGGCTGTCGGTCGGCGGACAGGGGAAGTAGCCCAGGCCGGGCCCGGGTTTGTATCCGAGGTTGTCGGGGCCCGCCTTGCCGCGATTCCAGGCGCCTTCGGCGGAGTCGACGTGGTAGAAGGCCTCGTTCTGGGTCTGGTCGAAGCGGACCTGGTCGAAGATGAAGAACTCGAGCTCGGGGGCGATCCGGCAGATGTCGGCGAGGCCGGTCGACTTCATGTAGCTGACGGCCTTGCGGGCGATGTTCCGCGGGTCGCGGGTATAATCCTGCTGGGTGATCGGATCCTGGATGTTGCAGATCATCGTGAGGGTCGGCTGCGTCGAGAAGGGGTCGAGCAGCGCGGTCTCGGACTGGGGGACGACGAGGAGGTCGGCCTCGTTGATGGCGCGCCAGCCGACGACGCTCGAGCCGTCGAAGCCGATACCGTCCTCGAAGGTCTCCTCGGTGAGGGCTTCGGCGGGGATGGAGAAGTGTTGCCAGACGCCGGGGAAGTCCATGAATCGGAGGTCGACGGTCGTGACTTCGCTCTGTCGGATCTTGGCGAGGACTTCTTTCGGCGTCACGGCGGTCCGTTCCTTTCCCAACGATCGAGGGCGCCTCGGGATCGGCCTCGTTCAGGGCCTCGACGACGCTCCAGTGGTCAGACTAATGGATGGAGGCGGGTCGGGCCAGACCCGCACGCGGGAACGAGGTGGAAGATGCGGGTCGCCCGGTTCGTCGTGCTCGAGCACCGCTGGAACGGAGTGCACTGGGACTTGATGATCGAGTCGAGCGAAACGGGCCCGCTGCTGACCTGGGCGCTCGAGTCGGAACCGACTCGGCCCGGTCCGGTCGCCTGCCGGCGCTCGGCCGACCATCGGCGCGTCTATCTCGACCACGACGGCCCCGTCTCGGGCGGTCGAGGCGTCGCGACTCGGTGGGACGCGGGTCTCTGCGCGGTCGAATCCGAAGCGCCGGATCGGCTCGAGGTCCGGTTCTCAGGCGATCATCTCCGCGGGTCGGTCGCGCTTCGGACGACCTCCGAGGGAGCGGGAGGTGCCGGCTCGGGCTGGGTCCTGGAGTTCGAGCCGCGATCGGGAGACCAGGGCTGAGCGTCGGTCGCGCGGATCGAACGGCCCGAGAGTCGGATTTGGCCTGGAGCGACGTCGACGCGTTCGAGCGCGACCGAGGGCTTCTCGGCTTCGGGCCCGACGGCCACGCGGACCCGGCGACGCCCTTCGACCTCGTCCCATTCGATGAGCAGGCCGCGCTCGGCCGCGGCGGCCCGCAAGGGTTCGAGGAAGCGATCGGTCGGAAGGGGCAGAGCGCCCGCGCGGACCGATCCGATCACGAATTCGAGCACGTTGTCCTCGGGGACGTCGACCTCGAGCTCGGCGCTCACCACGGTCGTGATCCCCTTGGCGGTCCACTGGAACGCGAGGAGGATGCGATCCTGCTCGAAGAGCACGCGGGGGTCGCGAAGCTCGGAGGGGATCTGGTCGCCGAAGTGCTTGCTCAAGCCGTCGGCGAGCCAGGCGTTGACCTCTCGCGCGGTGAAGACGCCTTCCCAGGTCGGCTCGTTGACGATGTCGTTGCGAAGTTGGAGACTGTCCTGCTCGAAGCGCTTCGCGTCGACTTCGACCTCGGCGCGAGGCGCGGCGAGGAGTTGGCGGTAGAATCTCGGTTCGTGCCGCAGCGAGAGCCGGAGCCCGACGACGACGATCGCCGGGACCGCGAGGACGACCGCCGCACCGATCAGGATCCGCTTCGTCGATGGACGCATGTCCGGCCTCGCTCCGAATCCGTCGAGGAGGGTCCCGCACGATCGGTTCGCGATCGAGGCGGGCGGGCGGCCGCGGCTCCGCCGCGCAATCTTGCCCGATCGAGCGAGCCTACGATCGCGACGCGGATCGGTCAAGGTCGGCTCATGCCCCGGACCGCGATCCGCACGCGTTGCTCGGGCACGCCAACGACAATTGTCGTGAACCTTGGGAACTCCGCGCGGGACGCCGCGTCGAAGCTGTTGTGTCGAGAGATCCCTCGGAGCCCGGGGAGTTCGGCCGATGCCCACGCGACTGATGAGTCTGGCGATCGTGATCTGTTGGACCGTCGCCGGCTTTGCGCTGGTGAGACGCGACCTGTTGCCCGAGATCTGGATCGGCGAACCGCCTCGGCTCGGGGCGACCGCCGCGGACGCGGATGCGGGCCCGACGCGGTGGTCGATCCAGGTGGTCGAGAGCCGATTCGTACCCGGCGGCAAGGAGGAGCGGTTCCGCTCGGTGGGAACCGCGACGACTGAGACGAAGCGGGCGGACGACGGTTCGCTCGAGCTGCTCGGGCGCGTGTCGTTCGACTCGGGAGCGATCACCAAGGCGACGCCCTTCGCACTCGGCGAGGGGTTGCGGCTCGTGATCGACAACTCCTTGAGCATCGACCCTTCGGGGCGACCCGAGCGATTGAATGCCGTGCTTCGCGAGGCGAATTCGACGGAGGCTTTGCTGACCGTGGAGGGACTGTTCGAGGAGAAGTCGATCCGCTTGAAGACGAGCGGGCCGATTCCGGAACTCCGACGCACCGCGACGATCCCGTACGATCCGAAGTCGATGGTGCAGAACGCCCTCTCGCCGATCGATCGGATGCCGGGCCTCCAGGTCGGCCAGCGGTGGGAGACGAAGGTCGTGAGCCCGCTGACGGGCAAGGCCGACGTGGTGCGCGTGGAGGTCGAGCGCCAGGCCGACATCTACTGGGATCGCGGCCTGGTGAAGACGTTCGTGGTCGTTCAGAAGATGCCGCCGATCGCCGCGCGGTCTTGGGTTCGCGCCGACGGCCTGGTGTTGCGGCAGGAGCTGCCGCTCCCGCTCGTGAAGCTCTTGCTCGAACGTCAACCCTGAAGCGCGGGCCGATCTCCCGCGATCGCCCGCTTCCCTCTTCTCCCCTCGAATCGAAACGAGACCGCACATGATCGACCTGATCGGCGTGACGAAGCGCTTCGGGAACAAGTTCGCGGTCGACGGGCTCGACCTCCACGTTCGCGCGGGCGAACTCTTCGGCTTCCTCGGGCCCAACGGCGCGGGGAAGACGACGACGATGAAGATGGTCTGCGGACTCCTGACTCCGACGTCGGGCACCGTGCGCGTCGGCGGCTTCCCGGCGGGGAGCCCCGAGGCTCGACGCTTGATCGCGTATGTCCCGGATCAGCCGTACTTGTATGAGAAGTTGACGGGTCGGGAGTTCCTGCGGTTCGTCGTCGAGATGTACGGGCTCGACCCGAGCCGCGCCGGGCGGAAGCTCGAGGAGCTGGTCGACACGTTCGAGATGCGCGACTTCGTCGACGACCTCTGCGAGTCGTATTCGCACGGCATGAAGCAGCGGGTCGTCTTCGCGTCGGCCCTGATCCACGAGCCGCGGGTGATGATCATCGACGAGCCGTTGGTCGGTCTCGACCCGCGCTCGGCGCGAATCGTGAAGGATCTCTTCGTGTCGTTGGCGCGTTCGGGGGTCGCGGTCCTGATGTCGACGCACCTGCTCTCGATCGCCGAGGAGCTGGCCGACACGATCGGGATCGTGGAGCGCGGCAAGATGCTCGCGGTGGGCACGCTCGACGAGCTCCGCGAGCGCTCGGCGCACCAAGGACCGCTCGAGAGCCTCTTCCTCAAGCTGACGGGCGGCGACCGGCCGATCCATGCCTACGAGCCGCCGCGCGTCGACGGCGTCCTCGCCGCGAGCGCGACGGGAGAGGAGGTCGACCGATGACGCCCTTCGCCCCTTCTCCGGCGGCACCGGCGGCGGAGCGCCGCGGCGACGCGGTCCGCGCCTTCCGATTCCTGCGGCATCGCGTGCTCCGCAACACGTTGACTTCGATGATGCGCGGATCGCGGCTCCGGTTCGGGATGATCGCGTTCTGCTCGGGGGTCTTCTGGGTCGGGCTCTTCGGGCTCTTCTACGGGTCGTTCGAGTTCATCGACACGTATGGAGCGCTCTCCGGCGAGTTCGTCGAGTATATCTTCAGCCTCTTCTTCTTGTCGCTGTTGATCATGCTCTTCTTCTCGTCGGGGATCCTGGTCTACACCGGGCTCTTCCAGTCGAAGGAAGCGGCGTTCCTGCTGGCGACTCCCTCGGCGCCCGACCGGATCTTCGCTCACAAGTTCACGGAGGCGAGCGCGTTCTCGAGCTGGGCGTTCATGCTCTTGAGTACGCCGATGCTCGTCGCCTACGGCTTGATCAGCCGGGCGCCGTTGGGTTACCACGTCGCGTCGCTCGCGTACTTGCTCGCATTCGTCTTGATCCCGGGGAGCTTGGGAGCTGCGACCGCGCTGTTGGTCGCGCGGTTCCTACCCAGGCGGAAGAAGACGGTGCTGATCGGGTTGGCGCTGGTGGTGGTCGTGGGCGGGATCGCGCGGCTTTCTCAGGTCTGGCAGGCTCCGTCGGAAGGGTTGACGTCGGAGTGGCTCGACTCGCTGCTCGGCCGGCTCTCGTTCAGCCGCCATCCGCTGCTGCCGAGCCGCTGGATGGCGAAGGGTCTGGTCGAAGCCGCCGCGGGCAACGCGTCCGACACCCTGTTCTACTTCTTCGTCGTCGCCGCGCACGCGGGGCTCTTCTACCTGTTCGCCTCGACGGTCGCACGCGACCTCTACCGCCCCGCCTACAGCCGAGTCCAGGGCGACCGCACGGCGAAGCGGAAGACGGCCTGGTACGGCTTCGACGCGCTCTTCCACCGCGCATTCTGGTTCCTGGGCCGGCCGATCCGGCTCCTGATCCTCAAGGATCTCCGGACGTTCGTCCGCGACCCCGCGCAGTGGTCGCAGTTCCTGATCTTCTTCGGTCTGCTCGCCCTCTACTTCATCAACATCCGCCGCTTGAGCTACGACCTCCAGAAGCCCTACTGGCGGAATCTCGTGAGCTTCCTCAACCTGGGCGTCACGTCGTTGATCCTCTCGACGTTCACGAGCCGGTTCATCTATCCGCTGCTCTCGCTCGAGGGGCGGAACTTCTGGATCCTGGGGCTCCTGCCGCTGAAGCGCGAGTCGATCCTCTGGGGCAAGTTCGTCTTCTCGGCGGGCATCGCGCTGCCGGCGACGGAACTCCTGATCGTCTTGAGCGACTCGATGCTCCGAATGGGCACGTTCATGACGTTGCTCCACATGGGGATGGTGGCGATCCTCTGCTTCGGACTCTCGGGCATCAGCGTCGGCCTCGGGGCCAAGATGCCCGACTTCAAGGAGGAGGATCCGTCGAAGATCGCGGCGGGGTTCGGCGGTACGCTCAACCTGCTCGTGAGCCTCGTCTTCATCGCCTCGGTGGTCACGGCGCTCGCGATTCCTTGCCACCTCTACTTCGTCGGTCAGGACGATTCGGGCCTCGGTTCGGGTATCATCGATCGCGCTCAGTTCACCTTCTGGGTGAGCGTCGCCGGGGCGGCGAGCCTCGTCATCGGCGCGATCGCGACGATCGTGCCGCTCCGGATCGGGATCCGGGCCTTTCAGCGAATCGAGTTCTAAAGGGTTCAGCGATGAAGAGTCTCCCCCCCGACTGGTCGGAACCGATCGTCGAGAAACCGACCCCGAGCAAGGCCGGCGGCGGCCGACGACTGCTGATCGCGGTCGCGGTCGCCTGCTTGATCGCCTTGCCCGCGATCGGGGTCTGGGCCGCGCTTCCGGGTGAATCGAGGAACGGGATCCTGAATCCTCTGATCTGGATCGTGCTGCTCACCGCGATCACGGCCGGGGCGTTCACCACGGTTCGCGTCGCGCGTCGACCCCGGCGCGAGGCGGTCGCGGTCGAACCGGGTGAAGATCCGCCGATCATCGCGAAGTCGCAACCCCTGCTCGGCACTCCGCAATCTCTCGAGTACCACCCGTCGACCGGGCGGGTCGTCTGTCGCGGGTGTCGGAGAGCTCGCGGCTTCACCAAGTCGGTCGACCCGGTCTGGGAATGCTCGGTCGACGACATCATCGCCGCGCGAATCTCTCAGACCCGCGGCGGCCCCTACCTCATGCTCCACACCGCCGAGAGCAAGATCACCCTGTTCTTCCAGAGCGGCGGCAAGGAACTCCTCGAGGCGTTTCGCCGACGCGGGATCCCGATGATCGGAGGGCCCGAGACCGACGAGCCGTCGATGATCGTGATCCTCAATCTCTGGCCCTACTTCGGCCTGCTCGCAATGTCCTTTCTGTCGCCGCTCCAGATGAGCGATTTTCGGTTCTACACCGGCGTGGTCGGCGCCGCGATCCTGGGCGCCGTCGTGCCGTATCTCATCGTCTGGGGCGCCCAACGCTGGTTCGGGATCCGCCTCGTTCTGGTGCTGACCGGTGTGACCATCGGCGCGGTGGCCGGAATCGGACTCGGCTCGGTCCTGGCCCTGGCGGCGCGGAGCGAGTTCGTGGTCATGCTCCTGGGCGACCGCTCGCGGGCTGCCTGGGTCCTCGGGATCGCGCTGGGGGCGTGGGTCGGCGGGGCGATCGGCGGCTGGATCCAGGGGAAGCGCGAGGCCGAATCGGCCCTGATTCGCGCCCGAGGCAAGAAGGCGCCGGTGCCCGAGGTCTGAGGCGACGCCGAGCCGAGGTTCCGACTCGGCTCGTCCGTGCTTGCTCTTCCCGGCGATCCGACTATACTTTCAATGTCGTCTGAACGAACCGGTTGAAACGGCATTCGGGTGATCGAGCATGTCGTCCCACTCAGGTCTCCGCGTCGGGGCGGTGAGTTATCTCAACGCCAAGCCGCTCTATCACCGGCTCGAGGAGTTCGCGCCGGGGATCGAGCTGACGATGGACTACCCGAGTCGGCTGGCAGACCGGTTGGCGGCGGGCGATCTCGACGTGGCCCTGATCCCGTCGGTCGAATACCTCCGCGGATCGGTCCAAGGCTACGAGATCATTCCGGGCTTCGCGATCGCGGCGCGGGGACCGGTCCGGAGCGTCAAGCTCTTCTGCCGGACGTCGCCCGATCGGATCCATCGACTCGCGCTCGACGAGGGCTCGCGAACCAGTCAGGCGTTGACCCGAGTGATGCTCGCCGAGCGGTACGGGGTTCGCCCCGCCGACGTCGAGCCCTTGCCGATGGGCGTCCCCGTGCAGGAGTCGACCGCCGACGCGGTTCTCCTGATCGGCGACCGCGCGATGCTCGTTCCCGACGACGGGTTCCACTCGGTGATCGACCTGGCGGAGGCCTGGAACGCCTGGACGGGGCTTCCGTTCGTGTTCGCGCTCTGGGCGACGCGGGCCGGGGTCGACCTCGGAGACTTCGCGGAGCACTTGACCTCGAGTCGCGAGTCGGGCCTGCGCCATGCCCGGGCGATCGCCGAGGAGCACGGCCCTCGGCTCGGGCTCTCGGTCGAGCATTGCGTCGATTACCTCACGAACGTCCTCTCCTACGACCTGGGCGTTTCGGAATTGGCTGGATTGCACCGGTTCGCCGATTCGGCGGCGGCCTTGTCCTTGGTTCCCGAAGGAGCACGACTTGTCTTCCACCGTCGCCGCGATCTTGCAACGCGTCGTTGAGGGCGAACGGCTCTCGTTCGACGACGGCGTTCGTCTGCTCCGCGAAGGGGATCTGCTCTCGCTCGGTCGCGCGGCCGACGCGGTCTGCAAGCGGATGCACCCCGAGCCGTTCCGGACGTTCAACATCGATCGCAACATCAATTACACGAACGTTTGCGCGGCGACCTGCGACTTCTGCGCGTTCTACCGCAAGCCGGGACATGAAGAGGGCTACGTCCTCGACCGCGCGGAGTTGCTCGAGAAGATTCGCGAGACGGTCGAGATCGGCGGCGACCAGATCCTGATGCAAGGCGGGCTCAACCCCGACCTGCCGTTCGACTGGTACATCGACCTGCTTCGCGACATCAAGTCGCACTATCCGAGCGTGAACATCCACGGCTTCAGCCCGCCGGAGATCCACTTCTTCTCGAAGAAGTTCAAGATGTCCTTGCGCGAGGTGCTGTCGAAGCTGAAGGAGGCGGGCCTGGGGAGTTTGCCGGGCGGCGGCGGCGAGATCCTGGTCGACCGCGTCCGCAAGGCGATCACGACCGGCAAGGTGATGACCGACGACTGGCTCGCGGTCCATCGCGCCTGGCACGAGCTGGGCGGGATCTCGTCGGCGACGATGATGTACGGCCACATCGAGACGCTCGAGGAGCGGATCGAGCACATGGAGCGGATCCGCGCTCTTCAAGACGAAACGCGGGGACTCTCGGCGTTCATCTCGTGGACGTTCCAGCCCGAGAACACCGAGATGGCCGACGTCGCTCCGGCGGGGGCCTTCGAATACCTCCGCGTGCAGGCGATCAGCCGGCTCTACCTCGACAACGTGCCGAACATCCAGTCGAGCTGGGTCACTCAAGGTCCCAAGATCGGCCACCTCGCGCTCTACTTCGGCGCGAACGACATGGGCAGCCTGATGATCGAGGAGAACGTGGTCGCGTCGGCGGGCACGGTGTACTACCTCACTCTCGACGAGATCAAGCGCTCGATCCGCGAGTCGGGCTATATTCCTCGACAGAGGAACGTGTTCTACGAGTACATCGACGCCGACCCGACCGTCGCGCTCGAGCCCGCCGTCGCGGTCTGACCGCCCGCGGTTCGAGAGCGGGGCGGCGGGATCTTGTCGGGACCGCGGCGGTACCGCAAGATGATGTCTCGATCAGCCGTCCCGCCCTCGAACCCAGGTGCGTCGTGATCCTCGTCGAGCAACTCTCGAAGCAGTTTCTCGACTACCGTCGAGGCTGGGTTCCCGCGGTCTCCGAAGTCAGCTTCCGGTGCGAGCCGGGGCAGATCTTCGGTCTTCTCGGTCCCAACGGCGCCGGGAAGACGACGACGCTGCGGATGCTGAGCACCGTGCTGGAGCCGACCTCGGGCCGCGCCTGGGTGGCGGGCCACGACGTCGTGACCGAAGCGGCCGAGGTTCGCGCGAACATCGGCTTCATGTCGGCGAATACGGGCATCTACGACCGGATGTCGGCCTGGGAGCTCGTCGAGTTCTTCGGCAAGCTCTACGGCATGACGCCCGAGTTGCTCCGCGAGCGGATGGAGACGGTCTTCGACTGGCTCCAGATGAACGACTTCCGCGACGTGCTCGGCTCGAAGATGTCGACCGGGATGCGTCAAAAGGTGTCGATCGCGCGGACGATCATCCACGACCCGCCGGTCCTGATCTTCGACGAGCCGACCTCGGGGCTCGACGTCCTCGTCGCGCGCGTGGTCCTGCGGAAGATCGTCGAGCTGCGGGCGGCGGGGAAGACGATCATCTTCTCGACGCACTCGATGCACGAGGTCGAGAAGCTCTGCGACCGGATGGCGATCATCCACAAGGGGCGGCTGCAGGCGGAAGGCGTGCCCGACGAGCTGCTCGCCGCTCATGGGCACGACGACCTCGAGGAGCTCTTCTTCGCACTCGTCGAGAAGGCGGAAGCCGAGGCCGAGGCTTCGCACGGCGGCGCGGCGGATCATTGACCCCCCTGAGCGAAGGTCGGCACGCATGCGTCTCTCAAACATCCGAACGATCTTCGAGAAGGAAGTCCGCGACCAGGTGCGCGACAAGCGCACGCTGTTCATGGTCTTCGTGTTGCCGGTGCTGCTCTACCCGATCCTGGGGCTCTGCATGCTCCAGTTCACGACGGCGTTCGAGCAGAAGCCTCGGCTCGTCGTGATGGTCGGCGCGGAGTTCCTGCCGAAGACGCCTCGGCTGCTCGACGATCGCGGCAAGGCCTTCCTGCCGGCCCTCTTCGACACGCCGTCGGAATCGGCGCGATTGGGCGTCGAGACGCAGCCCGCGACGAGCGAGTGGTCGCACAAGGAATTCCGAGGCGCTGCGCTTCGCGACGGCCGGGCCGACGCGATCGTGATCGTGCCGGGCGACGTCGCGGGCAGGCTCGAGAAGGAGTCGCAGTCGGCGACGATCCCGATCGAGTACTTCAGCACCAAGGAGCAGAGCCAGGTCACCTATCTCCGCGTGCGCGAGGTGTTGGCTCGTTGGAAGGAGCAGATCGTCCAGGAGCGTCTCGAACGCGCCAACAAGCCGGCGAGCTTCGTGGCGCCCGTGGCCTCGCAGGCGACCGACGTGGCTTCGGCGGTCGAGGCGGGCGCCGGGCTCTGGGCGCGGCTCTTTCCGTTCCTGCTCGTGATCATGGCGTTGACCGGGGCCTTCTATCCCTCGATCGACCTCTGCGCCGGCGAGAAGGAACGCGGCACGATGGAGACCCTGCTGATCTCCCCCGCGTCGCGCGCCGAGATCGTGCTGGGCAAGTTCCTGACCGTGATGCTCGCGAGCATGCTCACGGCGCTGTTCAACATCGTGAGCATGGCGGTGACGGGGTTCTTCCTGGTGGCTCGGGCGGGATTGGGGGACGGCGCCGAGCGCGCGGTCGCGTCGGTGATGGCTCCTCCGACGGTCGCCGCGGCGACCTGGATGGTGCTCCTCCTGATCCCCGTCGCCATGTTCTTCAGCGCGGTGTGCGTCGCGCTCGCGGTGTTGGCGAAGAGCATGAAGGAGGGGCAGTACTACATGACGCCCCTCTATCTCGTGAGCCTGCCGCTCATCTTCCTGACGCTGATGCCGGGGATCGAGCTCAACCTCTTCTACAGCATGGTGCCGATCAGCGGCGTCTCGCTCCTGCTCCGCTCGTTGATCCTCGGCGAGTACGACAAGGCTCGGCAGTTCTCGCTGTTCGTGCTGGTGCCCACGGTGCTCTACGCCCTGGTGGCCTTGCGGTGGGCGATCGACCAGTTCGAGCGCGAGGATGTGTTGTTCCGAGAATCCGAGCGGTTCGACCTGGGGCTCTGGGTGCGGCACTTGATCCGCGACCGCGAGCCGACGCCGACGGGCGGCGAGGCGCTCTTCTGCTTCGCGGTGATGATCAGCCTCTCGTGGTTCATCAGCCTGGCGATCGGCGGCAGCGGCAATCCCTTGATCGAGATGGTGGCGGGGCACCTGGGGTTCATCCTGTTGCCGCCCGTTTTGATGGCGCTCTTGCTCACGTCTTCACCTCGTCGGACGCTTCGCTTGAACATGCCGTCGGTCGGTTATCTGGTTCTGGCCGCGTTGCTCGCTCCGGCCTTGAACCCGCTGGTGCGCGAGCTCGGGGCGGTGATCGACCATCTCTTCCCGCTGCCCGAGGCGCGTCGCGAGCTGATCCAGAAGATGACGGGCGAGATCCCCAACCTCGCGGTGGGGATCCTCGTCTTCGCGTTGATCCCCTCGATCACCGAGGAGTTCGCGTTCCGCGGGTTCATCCTCTCGGGTCTGCGCAAAGGGCAGCGGCTCCGCTCGGCGCTCTTCTTCTCGGCCTTCCTGTTCGGGTTCATGCACGTGCTCTTGAGCGTCTATCAGCAGCTCTTCCCGGCGACGATCCTGGGCGTGGTGCTCGGCCTGCTCGCGGTGCGGAGCGACAGCATCCTGCCGGGAATCGTGTTCCACTTCATCAACAACTCGCTCGCGGTGGTGACCCCCGCGTTGACGAGTTCGACGGGCGGACTCGGTCGATTCCTCTTCCGCGACGCGACGAACGGTCTGTACAATCCGATCATCGTCGTGCTCAGCGCGGGGGTGTCGATCGTGCTGCTCGGCCTGCTCTTCCGCGGTCTTCGCTCGCGCGCCGTCGAGTGAGACCCGCGTCTTCGCGCGGGGCGGGGGATCGACTCGCCTTTCTCTTTCGCTTCCAACCGCCCGGCTCGAGGGGGCTCGTGTTCGATGGAGGCGTCACCGCGGCTCACTTTGCTCGCCCGCTACCTCTTTCCGGTGAAGAGCGAGCCGATCGCGGAGGGTTGGCTTCGCATCGAGCACGGCAAGATCGCGGCGCTCGGTCGCGGGCGTCCTCCGGAGAGGGCGGTCGACCTGGGCAACGTCGCGATCGTGCCGGGATTCGTGAACGCGCACACACATCTCGAGCTCGGCCCCTTGCCCGAGGATCGAGCGGGGGGCGAGCGCACCGAGCCCGAGGATCAGATCGCTTGGCTCCGCCGCATGATCGAATGGCGGCGCGGGTCGACCCCCGAGGCGATGAGGCGGAACGCCCAAGCGAATGTCGACGCCTCGATCCGTTTGGGCACGACCGCCCTGGCCGACATCACGACCCGCGGCACGAGCTGGGACGCGATCATCGCTTCGCCCCTGCGTGGAACCGTGTACAGCGAGGTGCTGGGGCTCTCGCGCGGACGCGGCCTCGAGACGACGGAGGCGGCCTTCGAGTGGTTGGCGAAGGTCCGCCCGACGATCTCCGAGACCGACCCTCGGCTCCGCGCCGGCTTGAGCCCGCACGCCCCGTACAGCACCGCGGGCTGGATCTACCAGCGTGCGGCGGCGGCCCACCTGCCGCTCTCGACCCACCTCGCCGAGCTTCCCGAGGAGGTCGAGCTGCTCGCGCTTCGCGACGGCCGACTGCGCGACTTCTTCCGGGAGCTCGGCGTCTGGGATGAGGAGTGGCAGCCGCTCGGCGACCGCGCGGCCGACTACATCCGCAAAGGCGAGCTCCGCCAGGCCGACTGGATCGTGGCGCACGGCAATCACCTCGAACCGAGCGACTACTGGCAGTTCCGCCCAGGCGGAGCGCCGAGCGGTCAACGCGTAGCGGTGGCGTACTGTCCTCGGACGCACCATCGATTCGGCCACGCAACGCATCCTTATCGATCGATGCTCGAGCGCGACATCGTCGTGTGCATCGGGACCGACAGCCGCGCGACCGCGGCGTCGCTCTCGGTGCTCGACGAGCTGCGATTCCTGCACCGGATCGATCCCGACCTGCGGCTGCCCTTGCTCATGGCGATGGGCACGCTCTACGGCGCCTGGGCGTTGCGGCTCGACAACGTCTGCGGCAGCCTCGCTCCGGGCAAGGCGGCGGATCTCGCGGTGATCCCGCTTCCCGACCGCGACGAGGCCGATCCACATCGATTGATCTTCGAACACGACGCGCCCGTATCGAGCGTCTTCATCGGCGGCGAACTCGCGGCGCGCGGAACCTCTCCCTTGCCTCTCGAATGAATGCCGCGTCGACGGTCGACCACCCTCGTGGGGTGATCGCTCGCGACGCCTCCTCGATCCTGGTCCCATCTCCATGAAGCGCGATCCCCGTTCGGGCAAGGTCGGACTGATCGGGACCGGCATGGTCGGCTCGTCGTTTGCGTATTGTTTGATGCAGAGCGGCTTGGTGAGCGACCTCGTGCTCATCGACGCCGACCGCGGCCGTGCCGAGGGCGAGGCGATGGACTTGAACCACGGCCTCGCCTTCGTCCGCCCGATGACCATTCGCGCGGGCGAATATGCGGATCTGACCGACGCCAAGGTCGTCGTGATCACGGCGGGAGCCAATCAGCGTCCGGGCCAGTCTCGGCTCGATCTCCTTCAGCGCAATGCGGCGGTGATCCGCGACGTGGTCCCCAAGATCACGGCGGTGTGCCCCGAGACGACGATCGTCGTCGCGACGAATCCGGTCGACATCCTCACCCAGATCGCCGAAGACGTCGCCGCGCTTCCGGCCGGGCGCGTGCTCGGGTCGGGCACGACGCTCGACACCGCGCGGCTCCGATTCCTGCTCGGCGGGCATTACGCCGTCGACCCGCGTTCGGTCCACGCCTACGTCGTCGCCGAACACGGCGACAGCGCCCTGGCGCTCTGGAGCATGGCGAACGTGGCGGGCGTTCGTCTCGAGGACTTCGTCTCGGGCTCCGGCCGCGGATACGACCGCCCCGCGCTCGACGCGATCTTCGAACAGGTCCGCAAGGCCGCCTACGAGATCATCCAGCGCAAAGGATCGACATATTACGCGATCGGCCTGGCATTGTTGTCGGTCGTCGAGGCGATCCTCCGCGATCAGCACACCGTGCTCACGGTCTGCTCGACGATGCGGGGCCGGCTCGGTCTCGAGGGGATCGCGCTGAGCCTGCCGTCGATCGTCGGCGCGAGCGGGATCGAAGCGGTCCTCGAAATCCCGATGTCGGACGAGGAACGCGACGGCTTCCGCCGCTCCGCCGCGATCCTCTCGGAACGCCTCGCCGAGCTCGGCTGAGTCGCGCCGCAGGCGCGCGATCCCGTTTCACTCGGAGACGTCACTTCTTCGCGGGAAACGGTTCGCGCGCGATCCGCCGCTCGAGCGGCTTGGGCTGCGAGAGCCGCGCGAGGTCGTCGAGATCGAACGACTCGAGCAGGCCGAAGCAGAAGAGCTCGGGTGCTCGATCGTAGGGGACGCGCTCGTCGATCAGCGTATGCAGTGATCCGAGCGCTTCCTCGAGAATCAATTCGGCGGTCGCGTCGGGCTCGAGCGCGGAGGCGCAGAGCGCGGCGACCGAGACGCGTGGTCCCGCGCTCTCGAGGATCACCGAGTCGCCCCCGCGGCCCGCCCAGCGCGCGGCGGCGTTGATCTGCGCCGCCTGGATCCCGAGCGGGCGCTCGCCGACGGTTCCCACGAAGAGCGACCAGAGATAAGCATGCGAGGGAAATGTCGATTCGCCGGTGTTGTAGATGTCGATCGCGAGTACGCGCCGGCCCGCCGCGAGATGCCGCTCGACCGCCGAGGCGACGCTGCGCTTGCCGCCGTCGGCCACGAGCAGCGCGACTCCCTTCGGTTCGCCTGACGGCACGAACTCGACCGCGGGCACGGTCCATTCGCGGCCCATGCGCAGCTTCCAGCGTCGGATCCGGCGCTTGTCGAGAGATTCCTCGCCCGCGGCTTCGGGGTCGACCTCGAGTCGATCGGCGCGCAAGAGCGTGAGCAAACGATCGGCCCGGGGCTTGACCGGCCTCGGCAAGTCGCGGCTCATCGAGCGGGCGATCGCGTGCAGGCTGAGGTTGTCGTCGGGCAGGGGGACCTGGAGTTCGGCGGCCGACTTCACCTCGGCGCTCGAGTCGATGTCGCGCGTGGGGAACTTCGGGTCGTCGGGGTAGAACACCGCGGCGATCGCTCGGTAGAGGGCCTCGCGATTGTCGACGAGGTAGTTGTGGGTCCCCGGGTCGTGATTGACGTGGGTCATCAATCGATTCGCGCGGCCGTGGAGCTCGAAGATCGGCCGTGCGGCGTCGACGAGCGGCGGCAGCGCGTGGTCGGACGCGAAGCAGCAGTTGTCCTTGGCGTTGAAGATCAGCATCGCCGCGCGGTCGGCGAGCATGGCGGTCATGGGGGCGTAGTCGGTGACGAGGCCGAGGTCGACGGGCGTCTGCTCGGAGTCGCCGAGGTCGGACGGAAAGCGTGCACGCGTGAAGAAGCTGGAATATCCTGCGACGGGCACGGAGAGCGTGATCCGACGGTCGAAGGCGCTCTGGAAGATCGTCTGCCAGCCGCCGCCGGAGAGCCCGGTGAGCGCGACGCGCTTGGGATCGGCGTTCTCATGCGCCAGCAGGACATCGATTGCACGGCTCATGATCCGGTAATGGGTGCCGACGCCGCTCGCGCCGCAGAGATCGATGTGGTTGATCATCCAGTGCGCGTTGTCGGGCGTTTCGAGCTGGCCCATGCCGACCCATTCGATGTTGAGCGCGAGCATTCCCCGTTTCGCGAGGTTGATGCAGCGCTCCTGCTTGAAGGCCGTCGCCTTGCCGAGGGAGCCGTGGCCGTTGACGTTGAGCACGACGGGCACGCGCTTGCCGCCGAGCTCGAGCGGCTCGTAGAGCAGGGCGGGGATCCAGAATCCGGGAAGCGCCTCATATCTCAGCTTCTTGATTCGATATCCCGGTCCGCCGGCGAGTTCGCCGAGGAACTCGACGCGTCCATCGGCGTCGCGCCAGGCGCGGGCCGCCCCTTTGAAGACGACCTCGTCGAGCGCCTTTTCGCGCATGGCGTCGGCGGCGGCGGTCCATTCCTCGAGCGTCTTCGCCTCGGGCATCTTCTTGATGCGAGCCTCGACGAACGATCGGGTTTCGTCGCGGGTGAGATCGGCGGAGACGACCGGCTTGGCGAGCGCCGCGGCGACGGCCGGATCGGCCTCGAAGGCGCGCGCCGCGGCGGGCATCAGGAGCGATGCGAGCCCGAGGAAGATCCTGCCTCTGATCGATCGCTTCATCGCATGTTCTCCTCGTCTCGGGTCCCCGGCGCGATCTTCGGTCGATGCTCGGATCGCCCGGCCTTCGATTCGACAATGATTTGACAACAGCGGGCGGGCCGGGGCAACCCGGCTCCATTTCGGGGGGGCGCGTCGAAATCTCGCGGGGCGATTTTGCCTCCCGGCCGATCGCGGGGCATGTTTGGAGGATGGCGCCCGCAACGTGAGCCCGCACCCGAGACCGAGATGTCCCACCGCCGACGTCGCCACGCGCTGCGGATCGAACCGCTCGAACCGCGGCGACCGACCGCATCGATGTCACCGCTTCCGATCGCGCGGCAGGAGACGGCCCTGGTCCGCTCGAACGACTCCGCGCGGGCTCGGGTCGATCGCGACATCATCTACACTGCGGCGGGCGGGTCGGCTCGAGCGCTCGACGTCTACCGTCCCGCGGCCGACGGTTCGACCGAACCGCGTCCCGTCTTGCTGGCGCTGCACGGCGGCGGTTGGCGGCGCTTCTCGAAGGAGGGATTCGGCGGGGCGGTCGCGGCGGAGTTCGTGCCTCGCGGTCAGATCGTCGTCGCGCCGAACTACCAACTCTCGGGACCTCGGCGGCCGTCGTGGCCGCGAGTCCTCGACGACTTGCACGCCGCGCTCCGTTGGATCGACGAGAACGCGGAGGTCTTCGGATTCGATCGCGATCGCGTCGCGGCGATCGGGGAATCGGCGGGCGGGCATCTCGCGGCGCTGCTGGGCACCGAGCCGCGGTCGACGTCGCCGGACGCTCCTCGGATTCGC
This sequence comes from Isosphaeraceae bacterium, assembly GCA_033763215.1. Classification (GTDB taxonomy): domain Bacteria; phylum Planctomycetota; class Planctomycetia; order Isosphaerales; family Isosphaeraceae; genus JANRKW01. Next base: position 38,941 of record JANRKW010000020.1, read on the forward strand.
GTCGATGCGGTGATCGATCTCCAAGGGCCGGCGGATCTCTTCACGCTCGACGAGGAGAGTCGCGCGGGCCGCGCGGCCTTGCGACAACTGCTCGGCGGTCCGCCGCGGTTGCTGCCCGAGGCTGCCCGCGCCGCGTCGCCCGCGCTGCGGGTCGATCGCGAGACCGCGCCGATGCTCATGATCCACGGAACGGGCGACACCATCGTGCCGATCTCGCAATCGAGGCGGCTGGCCCGCGCGCTGGCCGACGCGGGCGTGTTCCATCAGACGATCGAGGTTCCTCGCGCTCCGCATGGATTCCGGTTCCGCTGGGGCGATCGCGACTTCGCGGGGGTGGTCGCCGCCTTCCTCGAGAAAGTGCGTGGTCGACCGGCTCTCGGTTGATCCGACTCGGCCGGGTGGAAGCCGAGCGGCATCGCGGTTAGGTTGGTAGGAGGGTCGAGCGCCGCGTCACGGCTCGAGCGGCACGATACGCGGGTCAGGAGTCGGGGATCGTCATGACGGCGCCGAGGAAGCGAATCGGCTGGAGAGTCTGGGCGGTGGGCGCGGTGTGCGTCGCGGCGATGGCCGGGGTCGCGATCTTCGCCTCGCGCCCGACGAATGATCCGCGCGCGATCTGGATCCGCGCGAATCAGGCTCTCGAAGCCAACCGACTCGACGAGGTGGAGTCGGACATCGCGCGTCTGACTAGCCTGCGCGATCCCACGCCCGAGGACTTGATGCTGCGCGGGCAGTTGCAGATCGCGCGCGAGCAGGTCGACGAGGCGATCGCGACGCTCTCGCGGATTCCGAAGTCGAACCCGCTGGCGTCGATGGCCGAGTATCAGATGGGTCGGCTCGAGCTGCGTCGCCGTCGAGTCCGCAAGGCCGAGGAACATTATCTCGAGGCGATCCGGCTCGAACCCGACGGCGTGCGTCCGCGTCGCGAGCTGATCTACATCTACGGCATGCAGTCGCGCTGGAAGGAACTCGCGGCGCAGTTTCGCGGGCTCGCCAAGCTCGGCGCGGTAAAGGTCGACGACGTGATCCTCTGGTGTTTGACCCGGAGCGTGACGTGGAGACCCGAGGAGATCACGGCCGACCTCCAGGGCTGGGCAGACGCCGACCCCGACGATCGCTGGTCGCGTCTGGCGCTCGCCGAGAATCTCTCGCGTCGGCAGTACGTCGACGAGGCCGAGAAGGCGGTCGCGTCGTTGCCGCTCGAGGATCCCGACGTCCTCGCCTTCATCGCCAGGCTCGCCATGGAACGCGGCGAGACCGACCGCGCCGAGGCGATGCTGAAGCCCGGTCCCGAGCGTCACCCCGGCCTGGCCCGGCTCCGCGGCCGGCTGGCGCTCAATCGTCGCGAGGGTGAGGAGGCGCTTCGGCAGTTTCGGATCGCTCACGAGCTCGAGCCCGATCATCGCGACACGCTCAACGGCCTCGCGCAGGCGCTCTCGATGCTGGGCAAGGCCGAGGAGGCGAAGCCGTTCCAGCGACTCACCAAGGATTACGACGCCCTCGGCGCATTGATCGAGCGGCTCGCCGGAAAGGCGATCCCGCGAACCGCCGCCTTCTTCAAGGAACTCGGCGCGGCCTACGAAGCGGTGGGACGGCTCGAGGAAGCTCGCGCGTGGTACGGGCTCGTCATCGCCGAGGACCCGCTCGACGTCTCGGCCCAGCGCTCGCTCTTTCGCCTCGACCGGCTGATCGAAACGGCGGAGGCGGACGCGTCGAAGTCGAAGGCCCGCTGAGCCTTCGACTCGATCGGGCAGCTCGGCTCGACTTGCCGGATCCCGAGTCGATCGGGTAGTTTCATGCGCTCTTGCCGTGTCGACATGGACATGGTTTCGGCGAGCGTGCGGAAGGACGACGGGATGACGATCGACGGCGGGCCGGTGCGTGTCGGGCTCTTGGGAATGGGCGTGGTCGGAACCGGTGTCGCTCGGCTCCTGCTCGAGCAGGGAGATCGGCTCGCCCGCCGCGCGGGTCGTCGCCTGGAACTCACGCGCGTCGCCGTGCGCGACCCTCGCAAGCCTCGCGAGATCGCCTTGCCCGCCGCGATCCGCCTCGATTCCGACCCCGAGTCGATCGTCGCCGATCCCGAGATCGACGTCGTGATCGAGACGATGGGCGGCATCGATCACGCGGGACGCCTGGTGCTCTCCGCGCTCGAGCACGGCAAGGACGTCGTGACGGCGAACAAGGCGCTTCTCGCCGAACTCGGCGTGTTGCTCTTCGCGCAGGCTCGGGCGAGCGGCCGAGCCTTGGCGTTCGAGGCGGCGGTCGGCGGCGGGATCCCGATCATTCAAGCGCTCGAGGTCGGTCTCGCGGCGAATCAGATCCAGTCGCTCGCGGCGATCGTGAACGGCACGTGCAACTTCATCCTGACGTCGATGACGCACGACGGCCTGTCGTACGACGTCGCCCTCGCGAAGGCGCAGGAGCTCGGATTCGCCGAAGCCGACCCGACCCTCGATGTCGACGGCACCGACACGGCGCACAAGCTCGCGATCCTGGCCCAGATCGCCTTCGGCGCCAGCGTGACCACGCGGTCGATCCCCCGCCAAGGGATCGACCGGCTCCAGACCGCCGACATTCAATACGCGGGCGAACTGGGCTACGCCGTGAAGCTGCTCGCCTTGGCGCGCCACTCGGAGCATGGTCTCGAGCTCCGCGTCGCCCCGAGCCTCGTCCGGAGAGGAACGCCGCTCGCCGAGGTGAAGGGGCCCTACAACGCGGTGCGCGTGGTCGGCGACGCCGTCGGCGACACCCTTTTCTACGGCCGAGGCGCCGGCGCGATGCCGACGGCGTCGGCCGTCGTGGGCGACTTGATCGACGTCGTCATCGGCCGAGCCGCCCTGACGTCGCGAGTGCTCGATCTCTGGTCGGCCGACGCGCCGGGCCTCTCGAAGACTCCGAGCGACCGCATCCGCCGGCGCTACTATCTGCGGTTCACCATCGCCGATCGTCCCGGCGTGATCGCCGCCCTGGCTCAGGCCCTCGGGCGCCACGGGATCAGCATCGCGAGCGTGATCCAGCACGACCCGGGCGACGACGCCCGTCCCGACGGAACCGTTCCGCTCGTGATCATGACCCACCTGGCCGTCGAAGCCCACCTGGACGCCGCACTCGCCGAGATCGACCGACTCGACGTGGTCCAATCGCCCAGCGTCCGCCTGGGAGTCGAGGAGTGACGCGCTCCGCGCCGGACTCGCATTGGTCGGCCGTCTCGGCTATGATGATGCGCTCGCAATCTCGCCGTCGCCGACGGTCGTTCGCCGGAGCCCGCGACCCCCTTTGCCCATGAAATACGTGATCGTCATCCCCGACGGCGCGGCGGACGAGCCGCAAGAGTCGCTCGGCGGCAAGACCCCGCTCCAGGCCGCTCATCTCCCCGAGATGGACGCCGTCGCGCGGGAGGGCGTGCTCGGGCGGTCGTGCAACGTCCCCGAACGGTTCCTTCCGGGCAGCGACGTCGCGACGCTCAGCCTCTTCGGCTACGACCCCGAACGCTACTACACCGGTCGCGCTCCGCTCGAAGCCGCCGCCATGGGGATCGAGCTCGGGCCGCTCGACTGGGCCGTGCGCTGCAATACCATCTACACGCGCGACGGACGACTCACCGACTTCACCGCCGACCACATCACGTCCGAGGAAGCTCGCGTTCTCATCGAACTGCTCCAGGCCCGGCTCGGCTCGGAACGCGTCGAGTTCCATCCCGGCGTCAGCTATCGCAACATCATGGTCTACCGAGGCACGCCGGACGACATCCCGTTCGATGCCTCCACGTCGACCACCCCGCCGCACGACAAGCCCGACGAGCCCGTCGCGGACCACCTCCCCCGCGGTCGAGGCGCCGAACTGCTGCGCGACTTGATGGAGCGCGGCTCGGAATCGATCCGCGACCATGCGATCAACGCCGACCGGATCGCTCGCAACCTCTCTCCCGCCAACGCGATCTGGCTCTGGGGCCAGGGCGGTGCGCCGGCGTTGACCAAGTTTCGCGACCTTCACGGCGTCCGCGGCGCGATCATCTCCGCCGTCGACCTCGTTCGGGGCGTCGGCATGCTCGCGGGTTGGGATCGGATCGACGTTCCCGGCGCGACCGGCTATATCGACACCGACTACGCCGCCAAGGGCCGCGCGGGGGTCGCCGCGCTCGAGACCCACGACCTCGTCTGCGTCCACATCGAAGCCCCCGACGAAGCCAGCCACAAGGGCTGGGCCGACGCCAAGGTCGAAGCGCTCGAGCAGATCGACCGTCACATCGTCGGCCCGCTCCGCAGGGCGCTCGCGCGATTCGACTCCGGACGCATCTTCATCTCCCCCGACCACGCCACCCTGATCCGAACCAAGGCCCACGACCGCGCCTGGGTCCCCTGGGCCATGGCCGGAACCGGCCTCGCTCCGAGCGGCTTCCCCTACGACGAACCCTCGGCGCTCGCCGCCGACGGGCCGTTCCTGCCGCACGGACATCGGCTCATGGCCGAGATCTTCATGGCCTGAGGCGATCCCGGTCGAGTCGAGTCGCATCGATCGCTCGGCGGATCCCTCCGCGTCGCTTCCGACGGCTCCGCCCGCGATCGCTCGCCTCGACGACCTTCTCCTCGGGACATACTCTCTCCTCTTGATCGATCGGAGTCCCTCGACCGTGCCTCTCGTGGTGCAGAAATTCGGCGGAACCAGCGTTGCCGATTCGGTCAAGATCATCGCCGCCGCCAAGCGGGCCATCCAGGCCCGCGAGCAGGGCAATCAGGTCCTCGTCGTCGTCTCCGCGCGCGGACACACCACCGACGAACTGATCGATCTCGCCAAGGAGATCCACCCTCGCCCCCCCGCGCGAGAGATGGATATGCTGCTGTCGACGGGTGAACAGGTCTCCGTCGCGCTGATGGCGATGGCGATCCATGCGCAGGGCGTCCCCTCGATCAGCTTCACGGGGGCGCAGATCGGCATCGTGACCGACAGCTACCACACCAAGGCCCGGATCAAGGACATCTCGACCGATCGGCTGCGCCAGGCGCTCGCCGACGGGCGGATCGTGATCGTCGCGGGCTTTCAGGGCGTCGATGAGCAGTACAACATCACGACGCTCGGGCGCGGCGGTTCCGACACCACGGCCGTCGCCCTCGCCGCCGTCCTCGGCGCCGATGCCTGCGAGATCTACACCGACGTCGACGGCGTCTATACGACCGACCCGCGCGTCGTGCCGCATGCCCGCAAGATCGACCGCATCAGCTTCGACGAGATGCTCGAGCTCGCGTCGCTCGGCGCCGGCGTGATGCACAGCCGCTCGATCGAATTCGCCAAGAAGTACGGCGTGCCGATCCACGTCCGCAGCTCGTTCAAGCCCGAAGAGGGGTCGTGGATCGTCTCCGAGCAGGACGCGCACCGCCTCGGCGCCCACGTCACCGGCGCGGCGCTCGCCAAGGATGAGGCCCGCATCACCATCGCGGGCGTACCCGACCGGCCGGGGGTCGTCCGCACCGTCTTCGGGCTCATCGCCCAGGCGAACATCGTGGTCGACATGATCGTCCAGAACGTCGCGACCGACGGCGTCACCGAGGTCTCGTTCACCGTCTCGACCGGCGACCTCGAGGAGACGCTCGAAGTCGCCCGCAAGGCCGCCGCGGCCGTCGGCGCTGCGGGCGTGTCGCACGACGCCGACGTCGCCAAGGTCTCCGTCGTCGGACTCGGCATGCGGACCCACACCGGAGTCGCCCGAGCGATGTTCCAGGCGCTCGCCGACGCCGGGATCAACATTCAGATGATCACGACCAGCGAGATCAAGATCAGCGTGCTCGTGGATCGCGAGGTCGGCCCCCACGCGCTGCGGATCGTTCACCAGGCCTTCCAGCTCGATCGACCCGTCGTCGACTCCCCGGCGCACGCCCCGCGCGACTGGTCCGCCACCAAGGCCGCGCGCGGACCCGCGAGCGCGGTCAAGACCGCCGACGACGCGGCCGCCGCCGGCATGGAAGACCTCGTCATCTCGGGCGTCGAGCTCGACGAAGCCCAGACCTGCGTCACTCTCTTCAACGTCCCCGACCAGCCCGGCATCGCCGCCCGCGTCTTCGAACAGATCGCCGACGACGACGTCTTCGTCGATATGATCGTACAGAATGTGAGCACTTCCGGATTCACTCACCTGTCGTTCACGACGCCGACGAGACACGCCGACCGCGCCCGCGCGGCCGCCGAGAAGATCGGCCTCGGCACCGTCCGCGTCGAGCCGGCGATCGCCAAGCTCTCGGTCCTCGGCGTCGGAATGCGGACGCACACCGGAGTCGCCGTCAAGATGTTCGGCGCGCTCGCCGACGCCGGGATCAACATCTCCTTGATCAACACCAGCGAAGTCCGCATCAACGTCGCCACCGACCACGCCGTCGGCCGACGGGCTCTCGAGGCCCTCCGCGAGGCCTTCCCTTCCGCCGACGAAGCCTGAGATCGAGCAGCCGGCTCCAGAGATCCTCAACCACTCGGAAGAACAGGAACCGATATGTCCCGCAAAAAATGCGTTCTCGCCTACAGCGGCGGGCTCGATACCTCGGTCGCCGTCAAGTGGATCAACGAGACCTACGGCTACGACGTCGTCGCCTACACCTGCGACCTCGGCCAAGGGCAGGACATCCAGGCAATCCGCGAAAAGGCCCTCCGCACCGGCGCCGTCGAGGCGATCGCCGAGGACGTCCGCAACCTCTTCGTCGACTTCTTCGCCTTCCCCTCGCTCATGGCCGGCGCGCTCTACGAAGGCAAGTACCCGCTCGCCACCGCTCTCGGCCGCCCCTTGATCGCCCAACTCATGGTCCGCGTCGCCCGCGAACACGGCGCCTCGGCCGTCGCACACGGCTGCACCGGCAAGGGCAACGATCAAGTGCGCTTCGACGTCACCTTCCAGACCCTCGCGCCCGACCTCGAGATCATCGCGCCCGTCCGCGAGTGGAAGTGGACCCGCACCCAAGAACTCGAATACGCCGCGCAGCACGGCATCGAGGTCGAGGCGACCAAGAAGTCGATCTTCTCGACCGACCAGAATCTCTGGGGCCGCTCGATCGAAGCCGGAATCCTCGAGGATCCCTGGACCGAGCCGCCCGCCGAGACCTTCCAATGGACCGTCGACCCCAAGGACGCTCCCAACGAGCCCGAGGTCGTCGAGATCGAGTTCGCCTCCGGTCGTCCCATCGCCCTCAACGGCACCAAGCTCGACGGCGCCGAACTGATCCAGGAACTCAACGCCATCGCCGGACGCCACGGCGTCGGCCGCATCGACCACATCGAGAATCGCCTCGTCGGCATCAAGTCGCGCGAGATCTACGAGGCGCCCGCCGCCGTCGTCCTCCACGAGGCCCATCGCGAGATCGAATTCCTCACGCTCTCGAAGGACGCGCTCCGCTTCAAGACGCTCGTCAGCCAGCAATACGCCGACCTGATCTACAACGGCCTCTGGTTCAGCGCCCTGCATCAAGATTTGATGGCATTCGTGCTCTCGAATCAGCAGTACGTCTCGGGCGTCGCCCGGATCAAGCTGTACAAGGGCCACGCGATGATCGTGGGCCGAAAGTCGGAGCATTCGCTCTATCGCCACGAGCTCGCCACCTACGAGGATGGCGACCAGTACGACGCGTCCGCCGCGCAGGGGTTCATCAAGATCCACGGCCTCTCGCAGACGACGCAAGCGAAGCATCAAATGCTCAAGGGTTCGTCGCAACGCCTCGAGCTGCCGAGCATCATTCCGCCCGCGCCCGAGCGATCGAACTGACGCCGAGGTCGCCGCGCCCCTTCATTCGCCCCGCAATCGCTCGACGAGCGCCATCGCCTCTTCCCGAGTGGCGATCGCGCCGTCGAGCTGCGCGGTGCGGACCGCGTCGAGCCACTCCGCGAACTTCGGCCCCGGTCGCAATCCCGCCTGCTTCAGATCATGGCCCGTGAGCAACGGCGGAGGATCGAGCGGGCCGCGAGGCTGCTCGATCCGATATCGCTCGGCCCAGTCGAGAGGCGCAGGATCGCGACCGGTCGCCCGTGCTTCCGCTCGATGCAGGGTGAAGAGGTCGTCGATTTCATCGATGATCAAGAGTCGCTTCAACTGAGCATCCGAGAGTTCCGGAGCCGCCCAGAGCGCCTCCTGGAATTCGAGGAGTCGCGAGGTCCGCGCGATCGTCTCGTTCGAGAGCCGCAGCGTTCGCCCTCCCAGCCGAGCGAGCCGCGCAGCGCACTCCGCATGGCCGGGATATTCGGCCGCGCCCGTTGCGCCGATCCGGCGCGTCTCGATCCGTCCCCAGTCGATCCAGGCCGCCGCGAGAGCCGTCGCGAAGTCGACCCGCTCGGGCAGCGCGGCCAGGATCCGCAGAGTCCGCTCCCACGACCCCTCGAGTTCCGCCGCGCGCGCCGACATCGGCAAGATCGCATCGAGCAGCCCGGCGTCGCGCACGAGTCCGTAGCCCTTGCTGCGCGAGGGATGCGTGAGCATCTTCTCGAGCTCCTGCGCGATCCGCTCGACCGAGACCACTCCCACTTCGGGCGCCATCGCCCGCAGTGCCGACCAGGTCTCGGCCTCGATCGAGAATCCGAACCGTGCCGCGAATCTCGCGGCGCGGAGGAGCCGCAGTTTATCCTCTCGGAAGCGGGCGAACGGATCGCCGATCGCTCGGATCACCTTCGCATCCAGGTCGGCTCGTCCTCCGACATGATCGATCACCGTGTCCTGGATGGGATCGTAGAACATGCCGTTGATCGTGAAGTCGCGCCTCGAGGCGTCCTCCTCGGGCGACGAGAAGACCACGCTCTCGGGCCGGCGGCCGTCGAGATAGGCCCCGTCGCTTCGGAACGTCGCCACCTCGACCTCGCCCACGCCCGGCGGACCCACCACCCGCACCACGCCGAACACCGCCCCGACCTCGCAGACCCGCCGGAACATCGGCAGGATCTCCTCGGGACGAGCATCCGTCGCGACGTCGAAGTCGGACGGCTCCCGGCCCATGAGGAGATCTCGAACGCATCCGCCCGCGAACAGAGCCTGATATCCGAAACTCCGCAATCGCTCGATCACTTCGATCGCGAATTGCCTCCGCCGCGCGACGAGCGATGCCGAGTCACTCATCGACGGCCTCCGACGTCTCCGCCGCCGGCCGCTCGACGACGGCCTCGCTGCACGACTCCTCACGATCGATGAACCGAAACGCGACGACCGTGCCGCCGTAGCGACGCAGCTCCCACCGGTCGCGCTCGGGGAGCAATCCGTCGTCCCAGTGCTTCCCCGACTCGACCACCAGCGTCGACCCCGACGGACACTTCGCCGTCAGTTTCTCGAGCAGGTCGGACACCTTGTCGGCATGGCGCAGGAATTCGACGTACGGCGGGTCGAGGAAGACCACGCAGGGTCGGTCGGGCTCGGGCTCGAACGATCGGCCGAATCGATGCGCATCCGCGAGCGAGACCTTGCTCACGTCTTCGTATCCCAACGACTGGACGTTTCGATGAATCAAGGCGACATTCCGGCGCTGGATCTCGACGAACACCGCACGCGCCGCACCTCGGCTGAGCGCCTCGAGCCCCAGAGCGCCCGACCCCGCGTAGAGATCGAACACCTGGGCCTGAACGATGCGGTCGCCCAAGATGTTGAAGATCGCTTCGCGCACGAGATCGCTCGTCGGCCGCGTCTGATCGTCGTCCGGCGCCTCGATGCGTCTCCCCCGACTCTCCCCTCCGATGATCCGCATCTCGACCGATCCCCCCACGCACCGCCGACGGCTCTCGACCCTTCGAAGCACCATCGTACCGTTTCTCGATCCCCCACCCCAAGCCCATCCGCGATCCCAGGCTTCACGCATTCATGACTTCGCATCGACGCCGAGCCGAAGTCCGCTTGACGGATCCCGGCGCTTCGAGCATAGTCCCCGCGCTCATTCGGGGATCCGATTCCCCGCGCTCCGGAGTCGCGGGACGCGATCCGAGCCGTTCGGTCGAAGCTTCCGCTCGAATCCACCCGATTTCGCACCCACTCGTACGAGACGGTCCCATGCACATCCCTCGATCGAGATCGCGGCGCCTGCTCGGGCTCGTCGTTGTCGTCGGGATGTCGGTTTGGATCGCCGAGACTCGAGCCGACGATCCCCTGGCCGCCGCGACCGCGGCTCTCGATGCGGGCGATCCGCGACGCGCGGTCGGTCTGCTGGAGGACGCGCTCGTCCAGCCCTCGATCGATCGCAAGCGGGCGGTCGACCTCCTCCGCCGGGCCTACGAGGCGGCCGCCGATCGATCGCGTCGTGATGGACGCATCGACGAAGCCGAGGAGTTCCTCGAGAATCGCCGCATCCTCGATCGCGCTCCCGAATCGCCCCCGGCATCGACCGCCGCTCCCGAGAGTCCGCGGCCGCAGGCGGTCGAACGCCCGGCGCCGATTCCCGCGCCTGATCCGCTTCCGCCTCGCGACGAAGCGGTGAAGCCGGCGACCAATCCCGCACCGCCCGAGACGGGAGCCGCCGTCGAGCCGCCCTCGGATCCGCGCACCGCGCCCGCCGCCGAGCCTCGGCCCGAGCCCGGCCCCGACGCGCCGAGCGTCGCCAAGGCCGATGCGCTCTTCATCGCCAAGGACTACATCGCGGCGGGCACGATCTACGCCGCACTCGCCAAGGTCGACAAGCTCCCCGCGAACCGCCGAGAGCACTGGGGCTATTGCCGCGCCTCGGTGGTCGCCTCCCGCATCAGCGCAAAGCCTGCGAGCGAGGCCGAGTGGCGGGAGATCCATGAAGAGATCGAGAGAATTCGACGCCTCAGTCCCACGAGTTGGGTCGCCGGCTATCTGCGCAACCTGGCCGAAGAGCGTTCACGCCGGCCCGCGGCGGACTTCGTCGCGCCCGCGCAACCGCGGGGGGCTCAGCCCCCGAGCGATCAGTTCGCCATCGAGCAGCCGCTGCCGCCCGTCGCCGCGCTTCCCGCAGCCCCTCGACGTCCCCCGGCCAAGCCGGTCGCCCTTCCCGGAAGCGATCTCCCGGGCGGCGAGCCGCCCGCACCCACCGCGACCGGCTCCTGGCGCATCCTCGAATCCACGAACTTTCGCATCTATCACGAAGACGACGCGCTCGCCCGCCAGGTCGCCGAAGCCGCCGAACGAGCAAGATCGACATATGCTCAACGCTGGGGTGGATCACCTCCCGCGCGTTGGAATCCCGCGTGCGACATCTATCTCTTCCCCACCGCCGACGCCTTTGCCGCGGCGACCAAGCAGACGCCCGACTCGCCCGGATTCTCGACGATCGGGATGAATCAGGGAAAGGTCGTCCAGCGCCTGGTCAACCTCCGCGTCGACCACCCCGGCATCGTCGACGTCGTGTTGCCGCACGAGATCACCCATGTGGTCCTCGCAGATTTCTTCCTCGAACAGCAGGTTCCCCGCTGGGCCGACGAAGGGATCGCCGTGCTCTCCGAGCCCGCGGCGGAAGTCGAGAAACGCCTGCACGACCTGGATCAACCGTTGCAAAGCGGTCGACTGTTCAAGCTCGCCGACCTCATGAAGATGGACTATCCCGAAGGTCCCGACTGGCCGCTCTATTACGCTCAGAGCGTCTCGGTCACGCGGCATCTCGTCGAAAAGGGCGGCCCCGCACGATTCATCGACTTCCTCCAGGGCGTCCAGCGCCGCGGGCTCGAACGCGAGTTGAAGCGAGTGTACGGCGTGACGTCGATCGAGGCTCTTCAAGCCGAGTGGCTCGCCGCGGCCCGCGAGCGCGCGAAGTCGTCGGCGCGAAGCTCCGACTGATCGCTCGGGCGTCGACTCAGTCGCCGTCGGGCTCGCGACCCTCGAGCTCCAAGAGACGCGGCTCCTCTCCCACGAGGAGCGTACTGCAACTCTCGATCGGGGCGTAGCCGAGGTCGCGTGCGACCTTGCGAAGAAGTCTCAATCGCCATTCATGATGATGCGATGACCCGTCGTCGACGCCGATGGAACAGAGACTCCAGCGGCCGCTCGCATCGCGTGCGAGGAGATCGATGATTCCGACGTATGTACCACCGTCGGTGCCTCGCCGCTGAAACGGCACCGAGGTCGTCAACGATCCGGCGACGGCCGCGGCGCGGAATCGGCGATCTCCCAGGATCGAGGCGAGCGAGGAGCGAACGCGCTCGATCTCGGCGTGCGCGAGCCGAGCGGGCTCGAGTGCGATCGCGCGAGAGAGAGCGGTCTCGAACGAGTCGGGATCCCAGACCGCAGGGTCTGCGAGCAACGCGCGGACGACGTTCGCGACGCGCCCGTAACGCGAGGACGCCGCGGCGTCGAGATCGATCCAGCGCGGTGTCGGCGGTGGTGGGGAATCGGGGGCGAGTCGCGGTCGCAGCCGTTCGATCCGCGCGGCGACGGCCGCCGCATCGGGTCCTCGTCGTCGAGGCCGTGCGTGTTCGGGTACGTCGCTCGATCGCACGACTTCGACCTGGGCCCGCCGTTCTCCCGGGGGAGTCTCGACGAGCGGCTCGCCGGTCGCCAGGTCGAATCGCTGAACGAGGAGGCTCATGGCGGCGGACTTCGCCGGCTTCTCGATCGGATCGGCCGATGAGAGGATGAGCAGATCCCGAGCTCTGGTCGTCGCGACGTAGAAGATCCGCTCGGCCTCGGCTCGCTCGCGGCGTTCCTGGAGTCGGTCGTGGACGACTCTGCCGAGGTTCCGCGAGGAACCGCCGTCGCCTTCGGTCGGATCGTCGCCCGCCGGCTCGCGCCGAACGACGAGCCCGACGACGGGGTCGAGAGCGATCGCCGAGCGCTCGCGAGGCTCCTCCCGTCCCAGGTCGGGAACGACGACGACCGGGAACTCGAGGCCCTTCGATTGATGAATCGAGAGCAGGCGAACGACGTTGCCCTCTTCGTCGGTGGTCGCGGCCTCGGCTTCTTTGGGCGGGTTGCGCAGGTCTTCGCGGAGCCGAGCCGCGAAGTCGGCGGTGCTCAGACCTCCCGCGGCGTCGAACTCCCGCGCGAGTCCCAGGAGCTTGCGCGCGTTCGCCCGCATTCGATCACCCAGGGATTCGCCGAGGATCGCGCATTCGAACCCGGAAGTCTCGAGGACGGACTTCACGAGCGCCTCGATGGAGCCGCGATCGCGGATCGAGGACCACGTCTCGAGTAGCGCTCGCGCGCGGACGGCCTTTTCGCGGTCGTCGTCGGCGAGCTCCGATCGATCGAGATCGATCGCGCGATGGAAGCCGCGCGCGAGATTGCCGCCGCCGGCTTGGGCGATCCAGAAGAGCGCCTCGTCGCTCAGCCCGACCATCGGACCGCGAAGGAAGCCCGCGAGCGAGATCGAATGGTAAGGATCCTCGACACATGAGACGGCGTTGGTGATGTCGACAATCTCTTGCTGGGCGTAGAAGGCTCGACCGCCGATGACGTGGTAATCGAGCCCTCGTTCGGACAGGGCACGCTCGTAGGCGGCGAGATCTCCGAGACTTCGGAAGAGGAGGGCGAAGTCCCCTTGACGGACGGGGCGGATCTCGTTGGTCTTGCGGTCGCGGACCGGTCGTTCCGACGCGATCAGATCGGCGATCAACCGCGCGATCCTCCCGGCCTCCGCGCGTCGGCGTTCGGAGACCAGCGACCGCTCGGCGTCGGGCTGCGCAGGGTCGTCCCAGAGGAAGATGACGGTCGGCTCGCCCGCGAGCTCCCGCGGCAGGGGACGCGCGGCGGAGAGCGGCTCATGTTCACCGCCGAATGCGTCGGCGAAGAGGGTGTTCACGAAGTCGAGCACGCCCGGCAGACTGCGAAAATTCTCGCTGAGAGGAAGCCGCCCCTCGGGGGGGAATTCCCGCTCGAGCCTGCTGAAGAGATCGGGTCGCGCGCCTCGGAAACCGTAGATCGATTGCTTGACGTCGCCGACGAGAAAGAGGCCGCCGCCGCCGGGGTCGTCGCCCACGAGTCGACGAACGATCTCTTCCTGGATCGGGTCGGTATCTTGGAATTCGTCGATGAGGATGAGGTCGAGCTCCTCGGCGAGTCGCTGCCTCACGGTCTCGGGGCGAGCGCGAAGGAGATCGCGGGTCTCGAGGAGGAGGTCGTTGAAGTCGAGGCGGCTGCGCGCACGTCTTCGGTCGCGTGCCGAGGCGCGAGCCCTCTCGGCGAGCCGGATCAATCGCTCGACGACGGCGGCCGCAGCGTGCGAGTCGTTGGGGTCGATCTCGACATCGGCGAGGGAATCTTCGCGCACCGCGCGAAACGCTTCGACCGCCTGTTTGCACGCCTGCTTCCGGGCCTCGTCGAACGAGCGAACATGAGCGATCGACACTTGTTCGTTGATCTGCGCGTAGGCTTCGACCGAGGGATCGGCGAGGAAGCGGGGGACGAGCTCGCCGAGCCGATCGACGCGTGCTCGCATCTTGGGGAGATCGTCGAGACCGATGCTCTCGAATCGAGCGAGGAGTTCGGCGGACGAGTCGGCCAGCCGAGCGAGAGCGGGTCGCTGCACCTCCTCGCTCCAGAGCTTTCGCCAGTGATCGAAGATGGCGGTGGAGGCCCGCGGAGTGACCGCGGCGACGTCGTCGAATCCGGCGTCGGCGATCATGTCGGCGAGCGCGGAGATGACGAAGTCGAGTCCGAACTCGATGCCCAGGAAGATCGCGTCGTTGTCGCCGGCGCGGAGGAGATCTCGGACGAGGTCCTCGAGGGCTCGACGACGTTCGAGGAGGCCGAGCGTCCCTTCGAGCAGAGACGACGCCGGATCGATCCCCGCTTCGATGCCGAATCGTTCGAGGATCTTGCCGCAGAAGACGTGAAACGTGCTGATCGGCGCGGCTTCGAGTTCGCGGACGACGCCGCGCCAGGCCGAGGACCGCGACGGGTCGGTCTCGGATCGCGCGGCGGCTCGGCAGTAGGCGCGCACGCGGTCGCGCAGCTCGCGCGCGGCCTTGTTCGTGAAGGTGAGCGCGGCGACTCTCGAGAGCGGCCGACCTCCAGGAGGGGCGATCTCGGCCAGCAATCGATGCGCGAGCACATACGTCTTTCCGCAACCGGCGCCGGCGTTGAGCGCGACGCTCGCGGTGCGCGTCTCGACGGCCCGTCGCTGCTGCTCGGTGAATCGCGGCCGATCCATCGGTCAGTCCCTCGCTTCCACTTCGGGTCGATCGCTCTCGGGCGGCGCAACGGAATCGAGCTTGCCCGCGCGGCGGACCTCGGCGATTCGGCAAACGCTCGAGAACTCACAGGCTCGCGTGCAATCGTCCTTCACGGGTGATACCGTGAAGATCCCCGAGCGCAAGCGCATGATCTGTTCCTGCAACTTCTCTTCGACCGACGACAGGACGGCTTCCCAACCGCCGGCTCCCGGCTTGGGGGCGATGCGGGTGAAGCCCTTCTTTGCGAGGCCCCAGTAACCGACGTCGGCGATCTCCTCGGCCGCGCCCTCGAGCAGGCCGAGCTTGGCGACCGCGAGCGCATAGAGCGGAAGTTGCACATAGATCGTACGTGCGAGAACGTCCTTGGTCGAGGGGACGCCGAAGGACTTGTAGTCGATGACTCGATGCCGAATGAGACCGTCGTCGCCGGGGACGAGGTCGATGCGGTCGATCTTGCCGCGGAGACGGATCAGCGATCGGTCCGACCCGATCTCGAGCACGTCGTCGGCCGCGCTCCGATCGGACATTCCGAATTCGACCTCGAATGCGTACGGCCGCGCTCCGCGTCCTTCAGCCTCGGAGTATCGGCGGAAGTCGGCGGCGTATCCGAGGAGGAGCCGGCGGACGCGGCCGCGTTCGATCTCGGCGAGGCGATCGGTCAGCGGATCCTCGGCGCCGCCGGTCAATTCGACCGACATGCGCGTGCGCGTGACGAACTCGACGCGATCGGCGAGCGAGGTCGTCGCATCGTCGCCTGCTCGAATGATCTTGTGAATCTTCTCAAGGTGGTCGTGGACCTGCGAGCCGAAGCGGGCGGGGTCGAGGCGGAGCTCGTCGAGCCCTCCTTCGGCCGCGGCCGAGACGACGTATCGCATGAAGAACTGAAAAGGACACCAGATGTAGGATTCGAGTTGACTGGCGCTGAAGACCTGGTGGGGACCGAAGCGATCGAGGATCGCGGCGGCGACTCGCGCCGGGTCGAGCCGTCCCTCGAATCGGCCGAGGCCATCGCTCTCGAGCCGCTCCCGAGCGACGCGGAGACTCGCGGCCGCGGCGAGCATCACGGGGCGATCGGCCGGGTCGGCCGCGACGCGATCGAGTCGCGCGGGATCGCCGTCGATCAGAGCCTCGGCCATGGCGAGCACTCGGCGATCGGCCGCGGTGAAGGCGAGTTCGGATCGACCGCGCAGGGTCGGGTCGAGCCGCGTCCTCCTCGAGCAGACCCGTTCGGCGAGGCCGGCGTGCTCGATGCGACGAAGGAGCAGGTCGACGAATCCCGACGGCAGCAATTCTTCACCCTTGGCGTCGACCGAGGGCGACGCGAGGATCAGCCGGCTCCCGGCCGCGCCGAGCAGCGATCGAAATCGCCCCAGCGCGCGAGCATATTCGTGTCCGCTCGCTTCTTTGGATTCGAATGTGTTTCGATCGTCGCCTCGAACTTCGGCCTCGGAGGGCAGAACGCCCTCGGCGAGACCGACGACGAGGATGGTGTCGACGCGTCCGGCATCGAACTCGGCGATCGTCGCGACGGGAATCGCTGCGGTGTCGGGATCGGCGGGATGGAGCTCTCGGTGCGCGACGTCGCGGGCTCCGGCGAGATGCGTCGACCACCGAATCTCCGCCGAGTCCTCGCCGAGTCGGTCGCGGATCTCGCCCGATTCGTCGAGTGCGTCGATGAGCGCGGCCGCGGCGGGATCGTTGGCGAGCCCGAGCAGACGCGCAGCGCGTTCGAGCCGAGAACGGTGTCGGGGCTCGGTTGCGAGATCGTCGGACCGACCGACGGCGTCGACGAGGAAGTCGAGCGCGGCGAGCGCGGCGATCCGGAGGTCGAGCTCGGCGTCGCCTCCGCGTTTCGTCGTCTCGAGCGCTTGTCGGACGGCGGCGATCCCGCGTCGCGGGGCGATCGCGGCGAAACGCGAGGCGACCTCGGCCCGACGCAGGGGATCGGCGAGTTCCGGATGGTCCGGGGCGAGCGCTCCGTGGCGGAGCAGGGGGGCGATCGATTCAGCGGTCCATCCCTCGACGGGAAGCCGAAGCGCGGCGAGCAGGCACGTCACCGCGGGAGCCGTGTCGAGCGAGCGCGGCGGCGGAGCGGCGATCGGCAGTCCGAAGTCGCGGAGGTGGTCGATCACCGCGCGGGTCGACTCGGTCCAGCTCGGTACGAGCACCATCGCCGGTCCGTCGGATCGCTCCGACGCATCGAACCACTCCCGCGCCGCGAGCCGGGCTTGACCTTCCTCGGCGGGCCCGGCGACGATCCTGAGACCTCGCGTCGGGATCGCACGATCCTCGTCCTCGAGGTCGTCGTCGAGTTCCAGACGCGCAATCGCGTCGGCAACAGCGTCGGATTCGAGTGTATCGATCTCGAATTCATGCTCGTTCGCCCAAGCGAGGATCCGGTCATATCCTCGCTCGTCGACGCGTCGAGTGCGATCGATCACCAGCCGCGTCGCGTTTCGATCGAGGTATTCGAGCGCTCGACGCACCGCGGGCGTTTCGAGACGAGGCTCGACGACGATGGTGGTCGCGAACCGTTCGTCGAATCGCATGGGGGACTCGGCGAGGCCGCTCGAAACCAAAGACGCAAAGCCCGGATCGTCGACCGCGTCGAGCTCCCGGAGGAGGTCGAGGTAGCGGGCATGGATCGCGTCGCGGTCGCGTTCGAGCGGGTTGGCTTCGTCGGGGGGGTCGTCGTCCGACTCGAGCGTGCGGGAGAGCTCGAGCCGGGTGCGGTCGTCGAGTCGCGACTCGAGATCGCGGAGGAAACCGGGGCGTGCCGCCGCGGCCGAGGCGACGCGGAGGTCGCCGGCGTCGCGGGCCCTGTCGGCGGCGATCGCCACGACCGCGGCGCGTGCGGCGGGGGAGAGTCGTTTGGGCGGGATCTCGCCGATTCTTCGCGCGAGGATGATCCAGACGTCGTCCCAGGTCGCGACGAGGTCGCCGTGCCGGCCGCGTTCAGCGAGCGCGGTGCGGAAGAGGCGCCGGGTGAGCGGCTGCGAGACGATCCATGCGGCCGAGGTCGACTCGCCGATCGCTTCGATCGACCTCGAGAGTCGATCGCTGGAGCGCGGGCCGCTCACGAGCAGTCGTCGCCGGTCCATTCGCCGCGCCCCCGTAGATCCAGAGCCAGGTGAAGATCGCGACCGCGAGCCCGACGAGGTATACAGAAAAATACCACATGCGTCCGCGCTTCACAACCCGCACGAGCCAGAGGATCGCGAGGTAGCCGACGACGCCCGAGGTGAAGATCCCGACGAAGAGCGGCCCGAGGTATTCGCGGGTCAGGGCGGTGGTATCCACATCCTTGATCTCGAGAACGGTGGCTCCGAGGATCGCGGGGACGGCGATCCAGAGACTGAATCCGACGGCCCAAGTCCTGGAGAAGCCGAGCGCGAGGGCGACGGAGATGGTCATCCCCGAGCGGCTGACTCCGGGAAGGACCGCGAGCGCCTGGGCCGAGCCGATGAGGAGGGCGTCGAGCCAGGTGGTGTCGGCCAACTCGCGTTCGCCGCCCTTGAGACGCATGGTGAGTCCGAGGACGAACGCCGTGACGAGGAACCCGATCCCGGCGGCGGGGAGGCTGTCGAAGGCCGCCTCGATCGGCCCCTTGAGGAAGAGTCCGACGGGCACCGCGGGGAGCGTGGCCAAACAGGCGAGCAGCCCCGCCTTGAAGACCGATCCGCGGCGGAGCGACTCGGGCACGTCCTGGGCGTCGAGGAGGAAGCCGCGGGCCCCGTCGAGCCCGACGCGGCGGTAGTGGATCAAGATCGCGGCGAGCGTGCCGAGGTGGAGCATCACGACGAAGAAGAGCTTCGCTCCGCCGCTTCGCGGCACGCCCGAGAGGCCGTCGAGCACCTTCTCCGCGACCGAGAGGTGGCCGTCGCTCGAGATGGGGAGGAACTCGGTCAGCCCCTGAACGACGCCGAGGATGATCGCATCGAGCCAGCGCATGAAGCCCTCACGAAGTGCGGGGGAGTTCGGTCGCGCCGGCACTCGAGCGATTCGAGAGCCGAAGCGCGGCCGCCGCGTATCCGATTCCACTATAGATCGTCGCGCCGACCGCGATCCAAGTGATCAGGTCGCGGAGGAGGAGCCACTCATTCGAGGGCCGAAGCGAGGCGAACAGCAGGATCGCACCGATCGACGCACATTGAAAGAACGTCTTGAGCTTCCCCGCGAACTTCGCCCCGAAGGCCTGTCCGCGACCCTCGAGGTGGCTGCGCAACCCTTGGATCAAGAGTTCGCGGGCGATGACGACCTGGACCATCCAGGGCTGGAGCCCGGTGTCGGGGATCGTCAGCAGCTCGACGTAGAGCGCCGCGACGACGACCTTGTCGATGAGCGGGTCGAGCTGTCGGCCGAGCGCCGTCTCTTGCCCGAGCTTGCGGGCGAACCAACCGTCGAGCGCGTCGGTCAGAGCCGTGATCAGAAAGAGGATGAAGGCCCCAAGGAACCAACCGCGCGCGATCAGGGCGAGCACGACCGCGGCGAGCACGAGCCGGCTGAGCGTGAGCGCATTGGGGACGTTCCAGAACGGCTCGGAGGGAACGGCCGACTCGGTCATCGCGGAGAGTCTCGGAGGGGCGGGAGCCGACGACGCGGCGGGTTCGGACGATGGTCGGCCGGGGCTCATTGAATGATCGTGAACGGATTGTTCGGCTTCTTGCGAGGCCGGGGGCGGATCCGCTTGCGACGACTCGGTCGGCCGTCGCCGTCGCCGTCGTCGCCCACGACCCGCGCCGCGGTGTCGTAGCCCTCGGCTCCCACGATCTCGCAGGCGACGAGGTCGCCCGGTTCGAGCCCGTTGCCGCGGACGAACGTCGTGCCGTCGACGTCGGGCGCATCGGCGTAGGTCCGACCGATGAAGATGCCCGGATGGTCGGGGTGGGGCGAGTCGATCAGGACGTCGAGCCGCTTGCCGACGAGGCGCGCGTTGCATTCCGCGGCGATCGTCGCTTGGGCTTCCATGATCCGATCCCGCCTGGAGAGCGCGACCTCCGAGGGCACATGGTCGGGCAGGCGCGCTGCGGGCGTGTCGATCTCGAGCGAGTAGGGGAAGACTCCGAGGCGCTCGAACCGAGCGGAGCGGACGTAGTCGAGCAACTCCTCGAATTCCGCGTCGGTCTCGCCGGGGAAGCCGACGATGAACGTCGTCCGCAGGACCAGTTCGGGGAGCTCGCGGCGCAGCCGCTCGATGATCGATTCGGTCTGTGCTCGCGTGTGACGCCGGTTCATCACCTTGAGCATGCGGTCGTTGATGTGTTGCAGCGGCATGTCGAGGTACGGGATCACCTTGGGGGTGTTCGCGAGCGCCGCGTAGAGTTCGTCGGTGAAGAAGTTCGGATAGTTGTAGAGCACGCGGATCCAGTCGATCCCCTCGACCTCTCCGAGTGCGGTCAAGAGTTCGGCGAGCCGGGGCCGACCGTAGAGGTCGATCCCGTAGTAGGTCATGTCCTGCGCCACGAGGTTGAGTTCGCGAACGCCGTCGGCCGCGAGTTCGCGCGCCTCCTCGACCACCATCTCCATCGGCTTGGTCACGTGCTTCCCGCGCATGTAAGGAATGGCGCAGAAGGTGCAGAGCCGGTCGCAGCCCTCGGAGACCTTCAGGTATGCGAGGTGTCGGGGGGTGATCCGGAGCCGCGCGCGGTCGTCCTGAGCTTGGACGGGCGCGGGGCGGAAGAGCGTGCGCTGTTCGTGGAGTCGACCGGTGAGGCGATCGGCGACGCGAACGATCTCCTCGCGGCCGAAGACGCCGACGACGTGATCGACCTCGGGAACTTCCTCCAGGAGGAGCTCGCGTTCGCGCTCGGCCAGGCAGCCCGCGACCACGACGCCGCGGAGTTCACCCGACTTCTTGCGGTCGAGCATCTCGCGGATCACGCCGAGCGACTCGCGCCGGGCCGCGTCGATGAAGCCGCAGGTGTTGATGATGACGAAATCGTTGGGCTGGGAATCGGGAACCAGGACGTAACCGTCTTGCGCCAGGAGCCCGAGCATGCGTTCGGAGTCGACCAGATTCTTGGGACAACCCAAACTGATGAAGGAGAAGGTCGCCTTGACGTTCGGCGAATCGCTCATGGGGTTCGACATGCGTCCGACGCCGCGGCGTCGCAAGAGAAATCGTCAAGGTCCCGCGACGACGACGTTGCGGCTCGACCAACCGACGGAGAATCCTCATCGTAGGGATGCCGAAGCACGATTGTCAAAGGGAAGACCTCGCACTAGACTCACGAAAGAGCGAGATCGGTGTGCCGCCGGCCCTCGATCGTCGCGGTGCGAGGCAGGGACTGCCCGGACCACAGGAGCGCGGTGCGGCCGCGTCGCGGTCGTACGCGTAGCATTTCGACGATGCTGAACTCGATGCGAGCTTTCAAGGCGGGCGTTTTCGAGTGCCTCGGCCACCCCGCGCGGGTCGCGATCGTGGAGTTCCTCGGCCACGGCGAGATGAACGTCGGCCAACTCTGCGAGAATCTCGGGCTGGAGGAGTCGGTTGTGCTCGAGCATCTCGAGATGCTCCAATCGCGTGGACTGATCCGGCGCCGGCGCGACGGCCGCCTTCTCCATTACCGACTCCGCGACCCTCGCCTGATCGAGATCCTCGACCGCCTCCGCGACCTCTTCTTCGCCGACCTCGGCCGCGCGATGGATTCGGTCTCCGAGCGAGTGGACCAGACTCGGGCGAACCGCTCGGCCCCATGAGCCCGTTCTCTCGAGTGTTCCTTACCCAGGCGACGACCCCGTCGCGGGTGGGGAATGACCCCTGGTGAATCCCCGCATCACGAGGAACCGAGCCTGGAGGCTCTCCCTGCACGGAAACGACACGTCCCGGGAGCGACGCACGGATTCACTCCGCGGTGAACGGGTTGGGCCGCCGGGGGACCACGGCTTTCCTCGATCGCCGCGGCGGCTGATTCACCGAGGCGAAACGCCTTCGTCTCCGTGCGGGAGTCGTTCGTTGAACTCCCCGCACGGAATCGCGAGGTGGAGCGACCTCCGAGCGGGCGCTCCCGGCTCCGCGATCATCCCGGTCCTTCCCGACTCACCGGAGCTCCGCCGGCCTCGACAGCGGTGGCCTCCGTGGTGGGAATCCGCGCTTGTCCTGGTCCGAAGGGGCTCGCGCCCCCGGCGGGCGGCGGATTCGGAGCGGCTTCGGTCGGTGTGCCTCCCGATTCCGCCTCGTCGCGGGAGGGGCCGTCGACCGGACGAACGACGAGCGGAATCGCGGTCGGCTGGGCCTCGCGGTACGGTACGATCCCGTGGAGGGAATCGCGAAGCGCCCTATAGTATCTCCCAGACCCGTAATGGATCTGCGACATGGTCCAATAGTCTTTGTCGGTCAAGGGCTTGTGAGTGAAGCGAATGGGGTGGAGAAGCTCTTCTCGCTTCAGCATCGAGAGCAGCGAGCCGCCTCCGAGAGCTTGGTAGGCGCGTACGGTCGCGGTGAGCTGCAACTCCTTGCTCTCGATCAGATCCGACCTGGCGTCTCGGAGGTCTCGCTGGGCGGTCAACACGTCGAGGTATTCCACGCGTGCGAACTGAAAGAGTTGGTTGGCGACCTCGACCGCCGATTCGAGCGAGGTCAACTGCTGCTTCTTGATCTCGACGCTCCGGCTGTAGTTCTTCACTTCCGTGAGGCGGTTGAACACCTCCGTGAAGGCGTTCAGTACGGTGCGTTGGTAATCGTAGATGGCCTGCATCTGCCGAGCGTTGCCGGCGAGTTACTCGGCCTTGATCGCCCTGCGGTTGACGAGGGGACCGACGAAGCCCGCGGCGATATCGCCGAGAACCGCTTGCGGCATGAATAGATAGGCGATGTTGAAGGACTGGAGCCCGACGCCCGCATTGAGGATGAGCTGGGGATAGAAGTTGGCGCGAGCCACGCTCACGTCCAGACCCGCCGCTGTCAGGCGTCGTTCGGCTTCTCGAATGTCGGGGCGATTCTGGAGCAGTTGCGTCGGAACGCCGACCGAGATCGAGTTGATCGACAACTCGTAGAACCTCGAGGAATCGCGCGGAACCGGCTGAGGAAAACGGTTTGCGATGAAGTTGATGCGATTCTCCGTCTCGATGATCTCCTGAGCGACGATGAGCTTCTCGCTCCGGTTCCGCTTGACCTCGGCCTCGAACCGCAGGACGGCGAGTTCGGTATCTCGGGCGAATTCCTTTCTGTCCTTCGCAAGTCGCAGGCTCTGTTCCTGGAAAGCGATAATCTGATCGAGGTTCTCCAGCCGCTTGTCGAGCGCCATGAGACGGAAGTAATTCTCGGCGATCTCGGCGACGAGTCGATTGATCGTGCTGTTTCGGTTCTCGATCGCCGCCACATAGCGCTGGGCCGAGGCGTCCCGGGCGTTCCGGAGTTGACGATAGATGTCGAGCTGCCAGGTGAGGTTGGTCCCAATCAAATAGTTCCCGTGCGGATTGGAGAAGAGCCGGCCGGGAACGAATTCGTCCACACGCAGCGCGGCGCCTTCGAGCGTGCGATTGCTCGCCCGGCTCAGGCCGACCAGCGGACCGGCGGTCAGGAAGGGAAGGTATGTCCCCGATCGCGACAAGATCTCGGCAGCGGCGACCTGCACCTCCTCGTTCTGAATCTTCAACTCCCGATTATCCGCCAGGGCTTGTTCGAGGAGGCCGATCAGCATCGGGTCCTGGTAGAACTCCGCGAGGCCAAGATCCGACGAGTTCTCCGAACTCGTCTCTCCATCAAAATCCGCGGGGAGGGGAGGCGGCGGCTCCGCCTTGCGAATCGCGGGGATTCCGCAGCCCGAGAAGCCGAGAACGACGGTACACGCGATGACCCAAGGGAGCCGCGACGGCGATTTCCGAGTGTGGCGACTACCCGACCTGGCGATCATGGATCCCTCCAACTTTCCCGTATTCCGTGCCGGCAGCCGAACTCTTGGAATCGGCGGAGGCGCCGAGGGTCCGGTCCTCCGTGCCGCCCAACGGCGAGCAGGGCGCAAGAAGAGCCATGGGTAATCGATCGGGTCGCGTCGAGTTTTCCTTGAGTTCCGGTGGTTCCGATCATGGCGATTCTCGTGAATTCGCGGACCGAACCGAGAACGACCCTGCCTGCCGATCGTTTTCGATACGCAATCACCCCCCACGGACGCGCTTACTCGGCGAGACCGATCGTGGACGACCGCCCGGCAGGCATCGCTGCTAAATGAATGCTGACATCGAAATGAGCTATGCATGGACGCTACGTCGGTCTCGTCGACATGGAGCCGCGGCATCCATCGGCGCGAACTCCGCGACGGGTTGAATCCCCCATGCAAGGCCCTCCTCGCCGATCGAGGTCTCCGAAAATCGGCGATGCCTCAGGATTTCGCTCCATGACTGGGCGCGGGATGGTCCTCGACGGGGTGTTCGAGAACCTCGCTCATGGGCTCGCACGTCTCATCCTGAAGGAGCTTGCGGCCGTCCGAAAGCTTGCCGAACAGGAAGTAGAGCCCCGGGATCACGAGAACTCCAACCAGGGTGCCGACCAGCATCCCGCCGGCTCCGGTCGCGCCGATGGTCCTGTTTCCGATGGCGCCGGCCCCCGTCGCGATGACCAAGGGAACGAGTCCGGCGATGAATGCGAAGGAGGTCATGAGGATCGGCCTGAATCTGAGCCTCCCGGCCTCGATGGCGGCATGCGCGAGCGACTGACCCTCCTGACGCTTCTGAACGGCGAATTCCACGATCAAGATCGCGTTCTTCCCCAGGAGACCGACCAACATGATCAATCCGATCTGGGCGTAGACGTCGTTCGCCAACCCCATGAACTTCAGAAGAGATAAAGAACCGAAGATGCCGATCGGCAGCGACAGGATCACCGCTAGGGGGAGAATGAAGCTCTCGTATTGCCCCACGAGCACGAGGTAAACGAACGCGACCACGATCAGGAAGATCGCAATCGTCTCATTTCCTTTGCGCGACTCGTCGTAAGAGAGTCCGGCCCAGTCGATGTCGAAGCCGCGCGGCAGTTTCTCCTTGGCCACCTGAGTGATCGCCTGGATGGCCTGACCGCTGCTGAAGCCCGCGGCGGGGGCGCACTGGATCGGGGCGGACGTGTAGAGGTTGAAGCGCGTGATCTCGTTCAGTCCCTGTTTCTTGACGAGCTTCATGAATGAGGAATACGGGACCATTTCACCCTTGTCGTTCTTCGCGAACAGATTCGCGAGGTCCTCGGGATAGCGCCGAAACTCCGGCTTGGACTGTACGAAGACCTTGAAGAACTGATTGAAGCGGATGAAGCCCTGCTCCCATGTGCTTCCGATGAGGATATTGAGGTTGTCCATGGCGGCCTTGATCGACACGCCCTTCTGCATGGCAACGTCGTTGTCGATGATCAACTCGTATTGCGGATAATTCGCCGCATAGAACGTGAAGAGATTCGACAGTTCCGGACGTTCGCGGAGCGCGGCCATGAACTGCTCGGTCACGACTCCGAGCCGCTGGTAGTCGTTGGAATTGGTCTTGTCGAGGACGAGCAGCGAGATCCCACCCGCGGCGCCGAAACCTGGGACGGCGGGCGGCTCGAAGAACTCGAGCTTGACATCGCTCATTCGTCGAGACTTCACCTCGAGTGCTTCGATGACTTCTCGAGCGGTCCTCCGGCGCTGCGACCAGGTCTTGAGATTGATGATGCACGTTCCCGCATTCGACCCTCGACCTTCGGTGAGGACCTCGTAGCCGGCCAGTGAGGTGACGGAAGCGACCTCTTCGATCGTCTTCGCGATCGTTTCGAGCTCGTGGGATTTGGCGTTGGTGTACTCCAACGTCGAGCCCGGGGGTGTCTGCAGAACGGCATAAATGATCCCTTGATCTTCCCCCGGAATGAAACCCGTCGGTAGGTCGGCATTCACTCTCACGATGCCGGCGCTGAACGCCGCGATCACCGCGATCGTCAATACCCGCCGCGACGTGATTCCTCGCAGGATCGCGGCATAGCGGGCCGTGACCCATTCGACGGCGCGATCGAACGGCCGGCGAACCACGGGCAGGAGGATCAGCCCAAAACCCATCGGCCCCCACAACTCGTACGCCAGGTACATGACGCCGCCCAAGACCGCCGGCCCGACGATCGCGAAGACGAGCCGTCTCACGATGCGTCGCGGTCGCCGAGCAGGCTTCCCAAGATCACCCGAGGGCGCGTCCTGCGAAACCTCCTTGCCGGAGGCGGAGGCGTGCGGCTGAAGGATCATCGCGCAGAGGACGGGCGTCAGCGTCAATGCGACGATCCCTGAGAGGGCGATGGACGTCGCCATCGTGATCCCGAATTCTCGATAGAACTGACCGACCGGCCCCGGAATGAACGTCACCGGCACGAACACGGCGGTCATCACCAGCGTCACGGCGATGATTGCTCCGCTGATCTCGTGGAGAACCTCCTTCGTCGCGGCGTAGGGAGCGAGGTGTTTCTCCGCCATCTTGGCGTGCACCGCTTCGACCACCACGATCGCATCATCGACCACGACGCCGATCGCCAAGACCATCGCAAAGAGCGTGATCAGATTGATCGAGAGTCCCAGGACCTGGAGGATGAAGAATGTCCCGATCAACGATACCGGCACGGCGAGCGTCGGTATGAGTGTCGATCGCAGGTCGCCGAGGAAGAGGTAGACGACGAGCGAGACGAGGATGAACGCCTCGACCAAGGTGTGGAGCACCTTTTCGATTGATGCGTCCAGAAACTTGGATACGTCATACGCCAGCTCGTAATCCATGCCCGGCGGAAATGACTCCTTCTTGATCGCCTCGAGCTCGCGCTTGATGTTCTCGATGACCTGGGATGCGTTCGATCCGGGAGCCTGCTTGAGGATGATCGAGGAGGCCGGATAACCGTCGATGTCTGAGTAGATGTCGAAGAACTGCGGACCGAGCTCCACCTCGGCGACGGCGCCGAGCCTGAGGATCTCGCCGTTTGGATTCGAGCGAATGATGATGGCTTCGTATTCTTGTGGCTTGCTGTATCGGCCGACATAGGTCAGTACGTACTCCTTGGACTGCGACGTTTTTCCCGTTGCCTGTCCGAGTCGCCCGGGAGAGCCGATGATGCTCTGCTCGGCGATCGCCTTCATGATGTCTTCGCTCGAGATGTCGTAGGCACGCATGCGGTCGGGATTGAGCCAGACTCGCATCGCGAAGATCCGGTTCCCCAGGTTCCGAGGGATACCCATCCCTGGGATCCGCTTCAGGCGGGGCATCACGTACACGTTCGCAAAATTGAAGAGCTGCTTCTGGTCGGCGTCCGGATCTTTGCTGTAGAGATTCACATACATGAGCATGCTTGGGACGACCTGGCTCACGAGGATCCCCTCGCGCACGACCAGCGGCGGAAGTTGGAACAACACGATGTTGACGCGATTCTGGACGTTGACGACGTTGATGTTCGGATCGGTCCCCGGCTCGAAGTAGATCGTGATCGCGGCCTCGCCGGCGCTCGTGGCGGATGAGGTCATGTAGCGCATGTCCTGAACACCGTTGATAGATTGCTCCAACGGGATCAAGACCGAGTCGACGAGAACATCCGCGCTCGCGCCGGGATACGAGACGCTCACCATCACCGTGGGGGGAGCCACCGACGGAAACTGCGCGACCGGGAGCGTCTCGATCCCCAGCACCCCCAGGAAGAGCAGGATGATCGAGATCACGATCGCCATGGCAGGTCGTTGGAGAATCTTCGTGAACATATTCATTCAACTCGCGATCTGGTGGGAAGAAACCGGTGTCGCTCGCCGCGAGATCACTCCGCGTGGAACTTCTGGTGATCGAGAACGTCCTTCAGGTCGTGGAACTCGTATTCGAGCTTCGCCCCTTCGCTCACTTCCCGGACACCCTCCAGCACGATCTTGTCGGCTCCGGTCAGTCCTTCCCGAATCACGAAGATGTCGTCCTTCTCGAAATCGACCGTGATCAACCGCCTGTGAGCGATATTCTTCTCGTCGAGCACGAACACGTACCGCCGATCGAGCAGTTCGAACGTCGCTCGCTGCGGAATGACGACGGCTTTCTCCCGCACCCTGCTGAGCAGAACCGTGCCGGTTTGACCATGGCGAAGCAGTCCCTGCGGATTCGGGAAATCGGCGCGAAACGCGATGTTTCCGGTCTCATTGTTGAACTTGGCCTCGATTGCGCCGATCGAGCCTTCATGTTCGAACTTCCTCCCATGCGCCAGCATGAGTTCGATGCGGTCCTGGCTCTTCCGGCTCCCTTCTCCCATGTATTCGAGGTAGCGAGCTTCCGGAACGTTGAAGTAGACCCACATCACCTCGTTGTCCGACAGCGTCGTCAGGACGTCGCCCTCGGCAATCAGGCTACCCAACTGCTGTTCGATGCGGTCGACGATGCCGTCGAACGGCGCGACGACGTTCGTGAAGTCGAGCTCGGCCTGAGCCAGCTTCACCTTTGCCTTCGCCTTCGACAGCTTCGCCTCGAGCAGCTTGACCTCGTTCGGGGAGACGACGTTCCTCTCGGCGAGCTTCGCGGCATTGCTGAACTCCAGCTCTGCGAGCTGAGCCTCCGCCGCCTCGGCGGCAAGCTTCGCCTCGAAGAGTGTCGGGACGATCCTGAACATGAGATCGCCCTTCTTGACCGATTGCCCCTCCTTGATGAGGACCTCGCCGAGATATCCGCTCTCGATCGCACAGACCTCGATGTTCCTACGAGAATGGATCTGACAAACGAACCGCTCCGTCACGGTCACGTCCATCGCCTTGGGACTGGTCACCACGATCTTGTAGTCCCCGTGATGAACGGATTCCGCGGAAGCGCTCTTCTCGGCCATCAAGCCTCGGAACCCATCGATCGCGACTCGCTGCGCTCGGTCGATGAAAGGCCCGACTCCGGATGTCTCGACCATCGGAATCGTGATCCCCATCGACCGGCACGCGATCAAGAGACCAGCCCCCCCCACGAAGATCGCCAACAAGACCATGCTCAGTCGGCGGGAAGCGCGCGCAATTGCACCCATGTGACAATCCCTCTTTCAATGAATGTGCGTGGACGCAACGTCGGGATCAGCCGCGACGCTCCCTAGGTGCGACGCCGGGAAGGCAAATCGTCGAAGCTGGAGAATCACGGTTGGACGGAGTCTCGCGTTTCCAGTCGAGTAGCGACCGGCACGAGGGCGACCAACCGAGGGAATTGACCCGAAACACTCACCATCTCGAGGAGATCGAGTGGGAGCGCTCGCAGCGGCGTCGGGGATTTGCTCGCATGGAGCAACGGAGACGCCGACGGGCTGGGCGTGGAGGGAGCGAGATCAACAGCGGAGCGACATGAGCGAAGAAAAGAGGAATGGTCGACATGCGGAACTAAGCGCCAGAGTTCGCCCCCCGCCATCCGGTACGAACAAGGCGATGGAAGCTTGATCGAACAGGGAAACCAAGGTCTCCGACTCGGTCTCTTCCGCGACCTCGGCCTGGAAGAAGTCGGACAGTGCCGCCTGCGTTGAAGAGGGAGCAATCGCCTCGACATGCATGATCGACAAATCGAAGTGTTCGACGGCGAGATCGTGATTCGAGGTGGAAACGCACGAACGAGAGAGACTCAATCGTTGAGCGTGGGCGAAGAGAAGCAAGAGCGTGCAGGACACGAGGAGTTTCACTGGAGTCGAGAACTTGATCATCCTCACCTCCCCGCCGGCAAATCTCCCCGATCAATGATCTTTTTTTCTAGCCGATTCGATCCTCGTCGTCAATTCCATTTCGATTTAGTGGCAGGGCCATTTCATTGTCGTCCGGGTTTTTCCAGAAGTGCCAGTGCCTTCTTGGGATGCAAGCACAGATGGCGCATGACCCCGGCTCGACTTCGATTCCTCAGTTTCGGCAGCGCCGCCGACGCCACGTTGCGGAGCAACG
>JANRKW010000021.1:0-37476 GCA_033763215.1 Isosphaeraceae bacterium
CAGGCGGCGACTCCGCCGCCGGTCCAACTCGAGGCGAAGCTCGCCGAAGTCGAGCAGCGGGAGATGCTCGCCAAGGCCCCCGCGCTGCCCCAGATCGCGCCGATCGTCGACAATGCGTTCTTGCCCGTGGTCGGAAACGAGCTCTCGACGTTCGCCATCGACGTCGACACCGGATCCTATCCCATGGTCAGGCGCTTCCTCGAGCAGGGCCAAGCGCCGCCGAAGGATGCGGTGCGGATCGAAGAGATGCTCAATTACTTCCCCTACGGCGACCCCGGCCCCAAGGACGGCAAGCCGTTCGCCTTCAACATCGAGATCGCCGATTGCCCCTGGAATTCGCGGAATCGCCTCGCGCGGATCGGGATCAAGGCGCAGTCGATCGACCCGGCCGATCGTCCGCCGAGCAACCTCGTGTTCCTGATCGACGTCTCGGGATCGATGTCGGACCTGAACAAGCTCCCCCTGCTGAAGGCGGGAATGAAGCTGCTGGTCGATCAGCTCTCGGAGAACGACCGGGTGTCGATCGTGACCTACGCGGGAAACGTGCGCGTGCATCTGCCGTCGACGCCTTGCCACCGCAAGAAGCCGATCATCGACGCGCTCGATACCTTGCAGGCGGGCGGTTCGACCGCGGGCGCGGCGGGGATCGACCTGGCCTATCAGGAGGCGACCGCACACTTCATCAAGGGGGGGACGAACCGCGTGATCCTGGCGACCGACGGCGACTTCAACGTCGGCCGGTCCAAGGAAGAGCTGCTCGCCGAGAGCGAGAAGCGCACGAAGAGCGGAATCTTCCTGACCGTGCTCGGATTCGGCGAGGGGAATCTCCAAGAAGCGTTCATGGAGCAACTCGCCGATAAGGGGAACGGTCGTTACGCCTACATCGACACGATCGCCGAGGCTCGCAAGGTCCTGGTGAGCGAGATGAGCGGGACCTTGGTGACGGTCGCGAAGGACGTGAAGATCCAGGTCGAGTTCAACCCCGCGAAGATCCGGTCGTATCGCCTGATCGGTTACGAGAACCGCGTGATGGCGGCGGCCGACTTCCGAAACGACGCCAAGGATGCGGGCGAGATCGGAGCGGGTCACGGCGTGACGGCGCTCTACGAGATCGAACCGGCGGGCAAGGACGACCCCGTCGCGGTGGAGGTCGCGGCCGGCGCGGTTCCCGGTGCGGGAGCGGTCGGTCCGTTGAAGTACCGAACGAAGACCGACGTCGCCAAGGAGGTCAAGACTCCCGCGCCCGCGGCCGAGTCGAGCCCCGAGTCGCTCACGGTGTTCCTTCGCTACAAGGCTCCCGACGGCGACAAGGCGCTCGAGCTCGAGCGAGGGGTCGTCGACTCGGGTCTGAGCTACGGTCGGGCGTCGAACGACTTCAAGTTCGCCGCGGCGGTGGCCGGCTTCGGGATGTTGCTGCGCGACTCGCCTCACAAGGGGTCGCTGACCTTCTCGGGCGTGTCGGAACTCGCGAAGCCCGCGAGCCTCGTCGACCCGAGCGGCTACCGCGCGGAGTTCGTCGAGATGGTCGAGAAGGCGAAGCTCCTGCTCGATCGCTGATCGCGAGGCTTCGCCAGATCGCTTCGCGCCGAGACCGGCGGATCGCTCACCCCCCCCCGAGCGGTTCGCCGGTCGTCTCGTGCGCCCTGCGAGATTCTCGGAAAAAAGCTCACGAGTCTCTTGCGAACACCGATGGGTGGGTTAGGATGCGGAAGTCGTGAAGTTCGTGCGAATCCCTCTCATGCACATTCGGCTCGGTTCTCGACGTCGCGCACGTCTTCACGTCGGCGATTCGTCGTCACTTCCATTCTCGGCGCGTCCGCGCCAATCGTGAGACAGGGATTCCATCATGATCGGGACATTCGTATCGGCCCCCCAATCGGGGAGGCGGGCTCGCGTGCGTGCGTTCACGCTGATCGAGCTCCTCGTCGTCATCGCCATCATCGCGGTGCTGATCGCGCTGCTGCTTCCGGCGGTCCAGGCCGCGCGCGAGGCGGCTCGGCGGGCGCAGTGCACGAACAACTTGAAGCAGATCGGCTTGGCGCTGCACAACTACGAGTCGTCGATGGGCTCGTTTCCGCCGCTGGGCGGCGCGGGGATCGGCGTGAACGACGCACCGACGACGGGTCGCTCGATCTGGTGGGGCCCGGGCATCCTGGTCTACCTGACGTCGACGATGGAGGGGAATCCGCTCTACAACTCGTTCAACTTCCAGCTCTCGGCGATCATCGGATGTTCGGCATGTCCGAATCCGGTGAATACGACGGTGATCAACGCGTCGGTCGCCTCGTTCCTCTGCCCGTCCGATCCGGGCGGGAACGTCTTCCGCGCGGGGACGAGCTACGGCGCCAGCGGCGGCCCGCAGTTCCGGTTCGACTACGGCGACAACGCGGGCGTCGGCGTCGGCATGTTCGCGACGCCCGTCTCGTTCGGCATTCGCGACTGCGTCGACGGCACCTCGAACACCGTCGCCTTCAACGAGCAGCTCATCGGCGACAACTCGGCGGGAGCCAAGAACGGAGCCGAGGTCTACGGCACGCTCGCCTGGCCCGACGGCAAAGCCCAGCCGTACGGTCAAGGCATCACGCAGACGATGCCCGCCGGCCAGGGTCACCTGGTGAACTACATCGCTCAATGCGATCGGCTCGCCGCGGCCCGGACGGGCGAGGCCAACGATCGGCACCGCTACTGGACCTCGCCGCGCGCCCGTCAAGGCTCGTTCACGAACCACCTGCTGCCGCCGAACTCGAGGCACGCCGACTGCGAGGCCTACAACGCCAACGCCGCGCTCTGCACGGCCCGCAGCCTGCATCCCGGCGGTGTGAACTCGCTCTTCTGCGACGGTTCGGTCCGCTTCATCAAGGGCACGATCAACCCACCGACCTGGTGGGGCCTCGGAACCCGTGCGGGGGCCGAAGTCATCAGCGCGGACAGCTATTGATCCATCGTTGCGAAGGTGCGATCGCCCCGCGCTCGACGACCGAGCCGCGGGGCGGCGCATCGTTCGACGGGCTCCCATTTCCTCCTTGCACGAGGCGATCGATTCTCGATGAAACTCCCCAATGCTCGGATCCACATCCTCGCGCTCTCACTCGTTGTCGGCACGATCCTCGGCTCGGGCGGGTGCGGCGACGACGGCAAGGAGATCGAGATCACCGATCCGGTGTCCTCCGTCCCCGTGCAGAACGTCGACCCCAAGGCGCCGATGTCGAACATCACGCCGGAGAACGAGGCCGCGCACCCCGAGATCATGAAGGGTGCGACGGTGAAGTGACCTGAATCGACTCGAAGCGACGAATCGCGCCCGCGTGATCCTCGTATCGAGGAACGTTCAAGAGCAGATCTCGGCGACGACGCGTCCGAGCCCGGCGGGGTGCCTGCGACCACGGCGGTCTCGGACGGTCGACTCGGGAGGGATCCCGAGGAGATGGAGAACGGTGGCGTGGAGGTCGGGCGGGGCGATCGGTCCCTCGACGACCTCGCCCGCCCGCGCGTCGGTGGCTCCATGGACGCCCCCACGCGGCAGCCCCGCTCCGGCCGCGAGCACGGTGTAGGCGTGCGG
Source organism: Isosphaeraceae bacterium (assembly GCA_033763215.1). Taxonomy (GTDB): domain Bacteria; phylum Planctomycetota; class Planctomycetia; order Isosphaerales; family Isosphaeraceae; genus JANRKW01. The sequence goes on from JANRKW010000021.1 coordinate 3,560, forward strand.
CCAATGGTCGCGACCCGCGGCGTCGGTCGCCGCGTTCATCACCACCTGGCCGATCCTCGGCGTTCGCCCGAATTCTCCCATGACGAGCACGAGCGTCGAGTCGAGCAGACCGCGCGCGTCGAGGTCGGCGAGCAGGGTCGAGAGACCCGCGTCGACCGGCGGCAGCAGCTTGTTGCGCAAGGTGTTGAAGTTGTCTTTGTGCGTATCCCAGAAAGGGGATTTCACGTCGCTGCCGTCGTCATGCCAGTTGACCTGGATGAGAGTGATCCCCGCCTCGACGAGCCGCCGCGCCAGGAGCAGCCCCTGGCCGATGGGGTGCGGGCCGTAGGCTTCGCGGAGCGCGGCGGTCTCCAAGGCGAGGTCGAACGCCGCGCGCGTCGCCTTGGAGCAGGCGAGGCGGTGCGCCTGCCGATGGATCGCCTCGTGGTGGGCGTCGGAATCGCTCCATCGCCCGATCGCGGCGTCGACCTTCGAGCGGAGCGTCTCGCGGTCCTCGAGCCGGGCGACGGGAACGTCGAGATCGATCGCGAGCGAGGGGACGAGATCCTCGCGATTCCGGGAACGGATGAGCCATGGGTCGAACCCCGAGCCGAGGAATCCCGCGCGCTCGCCCGCGTAGTCGTTCGGGAGGTCGTTGAACCGGTTCCAACGGGGGAACGTGACGGCGGCCGGAAGCCCGCTCCCGCGCGGGGCGAGCCGATTGACGAGCGCGCCCAGGCCCGGGAAATCGTCGGGCGTGGGCGGAGCGTCGAGGTCGGGGCGATCGTGGCGTCGCCCCGTGAGCATGTAATAGAGCCCCCATCCGTGACGCGGGTGCTCGTGGTGCATGCCGCGGAGCAGGGTGAACTTGTCGGCGACTCGAGCGAGGCGCGGCAGGTGTTCGCAGATCGAGAGCCCGGGCACGTTCGTGGCGATCGGTCGGAACTCGCCGCGAAAACCGCTCGGCGCGTCGGGCTTGAGGTCGAACGTCTCGAGCTGGCTGGGACCACCGAAGAGATAGACGAGGATGCACGCCCGCGCGCGGCCGAATCCCGGAGGCCGAGCGGCGGCGTCGAGTCGCGCGGCCGGGGCGTACGCCGGCGCGAGGTCGGGCCAGGCGAGCCCCAGGGCTCCAAGCCCGCCGACTCTCAGCATCTCGCGACGTGTCGGGCCGTCGCAGGCGCGCTGGGGGCGGCCGAGAAAGCGGATCATCGTCTCTCGACGGTAGTCGATTCGGGCGACCCGAGCAAGCGACGACGGACGCCGCCGCCTCGACACGCCGCCGTCAGCCCTTTTCGATTTCGCCGGCCTTCGAGTATCATCCAACACCGGCTCGAAGACGATGTCGCACCGCTGCCGGACCGCTTCGGGCACGGGGCCTCGACCGCGGTCCCGCCTCGGCTCAGGATTGGATCCAGGATGAACACCCCAGCACTTGGCGCAGACGATTTCTACATCAACTTGAATCTCAACACCGAGATGGAGTTGCCCACCAATCGCGATACCGTTCTGCACTATTTCGAGCAGATGCGCAAAGCTTTCCCCGACCTGCGCAACTTCTACACGCGCGAGAACGGCGACCTCGTCCTCGAAGGCGACAAGGAGCAGGAGTCGTACCGCTGGCTCGCGATCGAGCCGCGGCGGCTCTGCTCGGGCATGGTCAATCCCCCCTCGCTCGATGAAGTCGCGCGGCAGCACGAGCTCGTGCTCGAACTCGCCCCGCATCTGCTGACGATCAGCCTGCTCGACTGCGAGGCGCTCGACGTCATGTTCGGCTTCGACTTCGATTTCGAGGGCAACCACGACGAGGTCGTCGCCGAGGCGCTCGGCGTCGGACAGGGGCTCGAAGCGCTGCTCGAGCATCCCGAGACCGGAGTGCTCGACTACGAACCCTCGATCACCCTCGCCCTCGACCCGACCTGCCGGCTCCAGGCGCGGCTCTCGGTCGAGACCCGCACCAACGCCTACCAGATCCGCACCGGCGACTTCGAGGATGAACAGATCAGCGTCTATTTCACGATCCGCCAATACTGGGGCAGCGGTTCGGAGTCGAGCTTCGTCGAGGCGTTCCGCAAGCAGCTCGCGATCGGCGAGGAAATGGTGCGGAACTCGGTGATCCCGCGGGTCGTCCAACCGCTCGCCCGCGCGATCGCCTCGCGCTGAGTTTCGACCGCCGATCCGATCCGTCGCGTCCCGGGAGACTCTCGCCATGCCCCGCCTCAGCCGACTCGCAGGCGCCTTGACCTCGGAATCGGCCTTCACGGTCCTGGCCCGAGCCCGCGAACTCCAGGCGGCGGGCAAGGAAGTGATCGAGCTCGAGATCGGCGACAGCCCGTTCCCGACCCCGCCGCACGCGCGGACCGCGGGAATCGCGGCGATCGAGGCGGGCAAGACCGGCTACGGACCGAGCCTCGGCCTGCCCGAATTCCGCGACGCCGCCGCGCGCTTCGTGGGCGACGAATTCGGGATCGCGGCCGATCGGCGAAACGTCGTCGTCGCCTCGGGGGCCAAGCCGTTCGAGCAATACTTCGCCGAGGCGTTTCTCGATGAAGGCGACGGCGTGCTCCTCTTCAGCCCGCACTTCCCGACCTACGTTCCCAACCTCGAGCGTCGAGGCGCCCGCGCGGTGATCGAACCGCTCCGCGCCGAGGATCGCTTCCGGCCGAGCCCCGCGGCCGTCGCCCGCTTCCTCGAGACCGATCCCCGCCCCCGCGCGATCTTCCTGAATTCACCGCACAACCCCACCGGCGGAGTCGCCCTTCGCGCCGATCTCGAGGCGATCGCCGACCTGATCCGCGGCACCGAGATCCAGGTCTTCTCCGACGAGCCCTATTGCCACATGGTCTGGAACGGCCGCCACGAGTCGATCCTCGCGATTCCGGGGATGTTCGACCACGCCCTCGCCGCCTACACCTTCAGCAAGTCGTACAGCATGAGCGGCTGGCGCCTGGGGTTCGCGGTCGGACATTCCGAGGTCGTCGAGGCGATCGGCAAACTGATCAACACGTCGGCATCCTGTTCCCCGCCGTTCGTGCAGCTCGCCGGGCTCGCCGCCCTCGAGCACGATCGCGAGGCGCGCGACGCCGACATGGCCCGCTTCGGCGCGACCGTGCGCCGGCTCGCGGCCGGGCTCTCGCGGATCGAAGGCATCGACGCGCCCGTGCCCGCGGGGACGTTCTACGTCTTCCCCGACGTTCGCCCGCTCTGCCGGCGGTTCGGAATCCGCTCGCACGGCCTCGCGATGTATTTCCTCGAAGGGGCCGACGACCGCTTCGGAGTCGCCTGCCTCGGCGGCGAATGCTTCGGCGACGCAGGCGCGGGCTTCCTGCGATTCAGCTGCGCGCAGTCCGACGAACGCATCGACCAAGCCGTCGCCTTCATCGCCGAGGCGCTCTCCCGCGAGAGTCGGCTCGCCGCCTATCTCGACGCGCATCCCGAGCACCGACTCGGCCCCGACGAAATCTGATCGATCCCACTTGAACTCCCTCGCGATCGAATCGACCATGGCCAAGCGTCGCAAGCCCCTCGTCGAGCCGTCCGACCCCTGGGCCCCCGCCCTGGACCACCTCCGCGCGCTCGACGAGAAGTGGCGGTCGAAGATCGACCGCATCGGTCCCTGCCGCCTGACCGCCCGGCCCGACCGCTTCGGCACGCTCGTCCGCGCGATCATCGGCCAGCAGATCTCGTCGAAGGCCGCGCGGGCGATCGATCGCAAGCTCCGCGAGATCGGCGGCGAGCCCCACGAGCCGAGACGTCTCATGGAGCTCGGCGTCGAAGGCTTGCGCGGCGTCGGGCTCTCGACCATGAAGGCCCGCTACGTCCTCAACCTCGCCGAAGCCATCGAGACCGGCGCCGCACCGATCGATCGGGTTCACGAATGGGAAGATGCCGAGATCATCAAGAACTTGACCTCGATCAAGGGCATCGGTCCTTGGACCGTCGAGATGTTCCTGATCTTCTGCCTCAACCGACCCGACGTGCTCTCCGCCGGCGACCTCGGGATCCGAATGGCCCTCAAGAACCACTACGAACTCGACGAACTCCCCACGCCTCGACTCTGCCGGGAACTCACCGAACCCGCCCGCCCGTATCGAACGATCGCGATGTGGTACCTCTGGGAAGAGTTCGACGGCCCGAACTCCTGACGCGACCCGACCCGCTCCCATCTCTCCTCACGAGGACGCCCGACCTTGGAATTCGACCTCATCCTCTCCGGCGGATTCGTGATCGACGGTTCGGGCGGGCCGCCCTTTCGCGCGGATGTCGGCGTCGTCGACACCTGCATCTCGGCCGTCGGTCGGCTCGACGGCGTCGCCGCGGCCCGGCGCATCGACGTGACGGGACTCTACGTCGTCCCCGGATTCATCGACGCCCACGTCCACGGCGACCTCATGCTCCTGGCCGATCCCGTCCACCTGCCGGCGCTTCGGCAAGGCGTCACCACCTACATCCTCGGTCAGGACGGATCGTCGTTCGCACCCGGCTCGCCCGACACCATCGCCTACATGAGGCGCTACACCGCGGGCTTCAACGGCGACCCCGAAGAAGTCCCCACGACCTGGCACGACGTCGATTCCTACCTCCGCCGGTTCGACCGAAAGACCGCACTCAACGTAGCTTACCTCGTTCCGAACGGCAACGTGCGGCTCGAGGTGATCGGCCACGACCCCCGCCCGGCGACCGACTCCGAGCTCGAGAAGATGAAGCGCATCGTCCGCGAGGCGATGGACCAGGGCGCGGTAGGACTCTCGACGGGGCTCGACTACATCCCCAGTCGATACGCCGACGCGCGCGAGATCGCCGCCCTCTGCGAGGCGATCGTTCCCGTCGACGGCGTCTTCGTGACGCACATGCGCGGATACGGCCCCGACGCGCCCGCGGGCATGGCCGAGGTCTTCGACATCATCGAACGCTCGGGGGTCGCCGCCCATATCTCGCACTTCAACGGCCGGGCCGACGTTCTCCTCCCCCTGATCGACCAGGGGCTCGCCCGCGGTTTCGACCTGACCTACGACACCTATCCCTACCTCGCCGGCAGCACGATCTTGGCGATGGTCAGCCTCCCGCCTTGGGTACAAGAAGGCGGTGTCGAGCCGACTTTGGCTCGATTGGCCGACGAATCCGTGCTGCGGCGGCTCGATGCCGAGTGGTTCTCGAAACCGACCCCCTACCCGCTCGAACGGATCACGCTCGCCTTCGTCGCCGCGCCCGAGTGGCGTTGGGCCGAAGGGAAGACGGTTCCCGAGGCCGCGCTGGAGGCGGGTTTGCCGGCGTCGACCTTCATCGCGCGGATCCTGGTCGCCAGTCGGCTCGCGGTGGGGATCGTCGGCTACCGGCCTGGAGATCGAACCGAGGCCGACGTCCGCGCCATCCTCCGCCACTCGGCCCACATGGCCGGGTCCGACGGCATCTTTCGAGGCGGATCTCCCCACCCGCGCGGTTGGGGCGCGTTCGCGAGATTCCTGGGTCGCCACACCCGAGAACTCGGGGATTACACCTGGAGCGAAGCCGTCACCCACCTCTCCGCACACGCCGCGCGAAGATTTCGACTCACCGATCGCGGCTTGATTAGACCGGGTTTTGCCGCCGACATCGCCATCTTCGACCCGGCGACGGTCATCGATCGCGCGGATTATGGATCGGGCCGAACTCTCGCCGAGGGAATGGCTTACGTCGTCGTGAACGGGGTCGTCGTGCTCGATTCGGGCGAGCCGACCGGAAAGACGCCGGGGCGTGCTATACGACGTGGTTAGCCGATCGGCAACAGTGTCGGCGAAAAAAAACCACATTTTGGGTCAACGCGCCTCCTCGAAGCGACGATGGATAGTAGTGTCAGGCGTAAGAAAGCACGAAGTTGTGATGCTCGACGCCTGCCGGTGTTGCGATCCCAGGGCCACTCGTCGTTGAGAATCGAGGCTCTCATGTCCAAGCACTCCTCCGAGTTCGAGGTCGAATCGTCGAGCAACGTCCCGGTCACCTCCCGGGTCTCGACATTGCACGGTCGCAGGCTGCTCGCACATGAAGCCGCGGCCGCGACCGCGACCGACGGCGTCGCCGCTCTCGAGTCGATCCTGCGGACCGACGACCCGGCCACCGCACTCGAGGCCTGGCGCGAGCGCCCGGCCGCGGCGAGCTACCGCGAATTCGCCGACCAGGTCCGCGACGAACTCGCCCCCGCCGGCGCCCTCGAGGAGATGCTCGTCGACCGCGTCATCCTCTCCGCCTGGCGGATGCGCACCGCCCTCCGCGCCGAGGAGATCTGGACGATCCACGAAGCCACGGGCCAACATCTGCTCATCGCCGAGCGCGTTCAGTGCAAGCCGCTCGAGGATCTCCGACGCGACTCCCAAGCCGCCGAACGCGGCTTCCGCCGAGCGATCGACAACCTCGAAACGCATCGCTCCCGCCGCGCTCCGCAATGGGGCAAGGCGACCAAGACCGACCCGCGCGAAGCCCCTCGGATCGCCTTCGAACCCGAGCCGACCCCCCACCGCTCCTCCACGTCCGAAAAGAGCCGGTGGAGCACCGACCTCTCCGCCTCCCCCGCCGCGACTCTCGAGGAATCGCCCCGCTGGCAGGACCGGCTCGTCTACGACTACAAGATCTCCGAGTCGTCGCCCGTCGTGAAGGGGACCTGGGTCACCGTCAGCCATCTCGTCTCGCTGATCGTCGACGGCTGGACCTGGGCCGATATCCTCCGGGCGCACCCCGAACTCACCGAGGAAGATATCCGAACGTGCGTTGCGTTCGCATGTGAAGGAGAAGGCATGGAAGTTTGACGACCTCCCCGAAGCGCGACCGCGCGTCTCCCGGATCGGCGATCGGGCGTATGGGCCGCCCGCCGTCGAGACCGGGAGCGTCTCGTTTCGAACTCCTTCGACGCCGCGCGGTCAGAAGTCGACGATGATCGGCAAGTGGTCCGACATATCCTCATTCGGCGTCGTCGAGAAGTTCGCGATCGTCGCCGAGATGTCGAGCTTGGTGACGTCGGGCACGATGCTGAACCCGCCGATCGCGTAGTCGTAGGTCTTGGTCAGACCGGTCTTGGCGTTGTGGGTCGCGCCGTCGTCGCCGAACTCGAAGTCGGCCGGGTCGGCTCCCAGGAGCTGGAGCTGAGTGACCACCGACGCCGGGCTGCAATTCAGGTCGCCCACCAGCAAGAAGTCCTCATCCTCGAGCCGAAGCGCCTCGGCGACCCACGCGACGAGATACGACGCGCGGGCGCTCGCATTCGCATGATAGACGTAGATATTCACGCCGTCGAATTGGCCCGCGAAGGCGACGAACCGCTTGCTCAGCTTCGTGAAGTCGTTGCCCCCCTTGCGATGCGTCGGGCGACCGAACACATCCTTGAAGTTGGGCATCTCGAACCGTTCGAGCGCAACCTCGTTGAGATCGGAGTCGATGCTCGCGTAACCGAGCTGCGCCGCGGCTGCGTTCGCTCCACGACGCACGACCGAGACCTGCTTGCTGATGCCGATGCCGCCCATCGCCGTCGAGCCCGAGACCTCGCAGAGAAACGCGAGGTCGACGTTGTGAACCGAGAACGCCTCGGCGATCACCCCCTCCATGATCTGCGACCGCGAACTCGGAGTCGAACTCCCCAGACGCTGGACATTCCAGAACAGGATCTTCATCGCGAGATCTCCACCATGGGGAACTGCCGGGGCGGATGGGTGAACGGGCGATCGGTCCGGAGCCGGCCGGCGATCAGAGCAGCTTTCCGTCGACGAAGAGCGAGTTCACGAACGACATCCCGCGGACGACGTAGCCCTTCGAAGCCATGAACTCGCCGACCTCCGGCACCATCTTCTTCGTCCCCGTCACCAACGTCTCCGCGCAGATCACCTTGGGGCGGAACCGATCGAAGTCGATCGTCTTCAGGATCGCGAGTTCGAGACCTTGCGTGTCGACCGACACGAACGCAGGTGCCGACGGAAAATGATCCTTCATCACTTGATTGATATCCAAGAGCGGCATCTTGATCACTTCCTTGATCTTGATCCGACCGCTGCTGACCTTCTCCTGATGCTCGGCCTCCTCCTTCGAGAACGTATTCCAAGATGCGTCGGTCATCACATAGTAGTCGGCCTCGCGTTCGGCCGTGATGCCGATCCCCGCCTCGAGAACCGTATCCTCCGGGCGCACCTGCTTCAGCTTGCGGCACATCGACACGTTCGGCTCGATCAGCACGCCGCGATGGCCGAGTTCGTAGAACAGATATGTATTATTGATGTGAACAGGCTCATAAGCGCCGATGTCCAGATAGTCCATGGTCTTGATGCCGAGGTATCCCAGCATGAAGTGGACGATGCGATCCTCGCCGCACTGTGCGTAGCTCGGCTCGCCCTGTCTCGGCGGCGGCGGCGGCGGAGCGGGCGGCGGTTCCGGAACCGAAGCCCGTCCCCCCGCGACCCCCAGCGCTCCTCCCGCGACCACACCCCCGACGCCCCACAGAAAGCTCTTGCGATCGATCGTCACGGCGCGGCCTCCCTTCGGTCGAATCGTCGGTCGATCGGGGCGAGCCGATCCAGGCTCCCTCGAGCCCACCCCACTCGATCGAGGCTATCAGTGCGGAAGACCGACGGCAATCGAACCGAGGCCGATTCCGCGGCGTTCTCGAAGTTTCCATGAAGTTCCCCCGAACCAGCCTCGGGGTCCTGTCGATTCGATCGCTCGATCGATATCCTCGGGGAATCGCCGGACCCGTGAAGCTTCCGCCCGCGCGGGCGGGGGGAACACGGCTCGGCATCGCTTTCGTGGATGCGAATGATGACGACTTGTCGACTCATGATTCTCTTCATCGCTTCGTTCGTCTGCGCGACGGAACGAGTTCCGGCCGCCGAGCGCCACGTCGTCGTCATCTCGGTCGACGGCTTGCCCCACTACCTCTTCGACGACCAGAACACCTCGATGCCCAACCTCCGCAGGCTCGCGGCCGAGGGCGTTCGCACCCGCGCCGGGATGATCGCGACCGACCCGACGATCACTTGGCCGAACCACACCTCGCTCATGACCGGCGTCAAGGCCGACCGCCACGGCGTCCTCTACAACGGCGCCCTCGAGTGGTCGAAGGATCGGTCCTTGCCCGTCCGAGTCGAACCCGACAAGACGCAGGCCCAGCTCGTTCGGGTTCCCCTTCTCTTCGACGTCCTCGCGGAAAAGGGGATGACCTCGGCCGCGATCAACTGGCCCTGCACCGCCGGCTCGAAGTCGATCGCCGATAATCTGCCCGACGCCCCGCGCGCTCTGGCGCAGACCACGCCCCGGCTCCGCGAAGAGCTCGAACGCAGCGGCGACGCCCGACGCTTCGAAGCCGGGAACATCGTCGTCAAGGACGAGATCTGGGCCGCCGCGGCGTGCCGGATCCTCGCCGAGCGCAAGCCGTCGCTCACCTGTCTGCATCTCTTGAATGTCGATTCCACGCATCACAAACACGGCCCGCGCACCGTTCCCGGGGCTACGGCCGTCGCGCTCGCCGATGCCTTGATCGGCGACGTCCTCCGCACGATCGACGCCGCCGGCCTGCGCGACTCCACCACCGTCTTCGTCGTCTCCGACCACGGATTCGCCGGCATCCCCCAATCGATCAACGCCAACCTCATCCTCCGCGACGCAGGCTATCTCGAAGTTCTCGACGACAAGATCACCAAGGCCCGCGCTCAGGTCGTCCGCGAAGGGGGAATCGGCCAGGTCTACTTCGCCCACGACCTCCCCGACGCCGACCGTGCGGCGATCAAGCGCCTCCTGGAGAAGGCCGAAGGCGTCGACCGAGTGCTCGAGCCCGGCGATTACAGCCGCTACCACCTCCCGCTCCCGACCGCCGACCGCAACATGGGCGACCTCGTCATCGCCGCCAAGGAAGGGTACGATGTCGATTCGACGCTCACCGGCTCGGCCCATGTTTCTCGCAACGACGCCGGCGCCGGGGCTCACGGATTCCTCTCGAGCCTGCCGAACATGCGGGCGACGTTCGTCGCCTGGGGAGCCGGCATCGCGCGGGGACGCACGATCGACGAGATCGACAACATCGACCTCGCACCCACGATTGCCCACATCTTGGGAACTTCACTTCCCAACGCCGTCGGACGTGCACGTACCGACATCCTCGCGGATTGATGCGATGACGCTCTCACCTTCGCGCCGGAGCCTCCTGGCGGCATCGGCGCTCTTCATCCTGATCGCCGGGCCGATCCTGCCGACCTTCGGCGTGAGCTTGTTCTGGTCGGCGATCGTGCTCGGCATCCACGCGATCTTCCGACGATTCGGGCGTCCCCCCGTCGTCTCCGCGGCGATCACCGGCGTCCTGATCGCCGCGGTGCTGGTGCTGGTCCGGGTCTCCGACCCCGCCGGCCGCACGATCCGCGACGACCTCGTCGCCGGCTCGATCATCGGCCTCGCCGCATACACCTACGCCTGCGACCGACTCCTCGCCATCGCCCGCCGGTCCGATTCCTGATCCGCCGTCGGCCGGCTCACCCCTTCTTCGAATTCCGACGTCGACCTCTGAGCGGCGGAGCGGTCGCCGCACTCGACACCTGCGCGTCGAGCGAGCCCTGCAATGCGGGTGTGAGCAGCTCGTAGAGGTCTGCCGCCATCCTCGAAGCCCGCGCGTAGCGGCGGCTCGGATCGGGCGCGAGCGCCTTGGTGAGGATCCTGCGTATCGCGTCGCCGTCTGTCGATACGTCGAGATCGGCCAGATCCGGCTCGCGCTCGCGGGCCTCCGCAAGAGCGGACGCGATCGCCCTCGGCCCGCCCTCGACCGTTGGGATCGAAGGTTGCCGACGTGTGAGCAACTCGAGCAGGATGATCCCCAACGAATACAGGTCCGCGCGGTGGGGATCGATCGGGACCGACGTGCTCGCCGAGACGAATCTCCGGAGCACCTCGGGCGCCATGTAGGGAAGCGTTCCGCCGCACGACCTCCTCCGATTCGAGCGCGCCCGCGTCGAAACGGCGAGGTTGAAGTCGAGGAGGATCGGGCTGCCATCGAGCGAGATCAAGAGATTCGACGGCTTGAGGTCGCCGTGGGCGATCCCTTGGATTCGCGCGTGATCGAGCGCCAGAGCGATCCGCTCGACGATCCAGATCGCCACTTGCGGATATGTCGCCGACTCGAGAGCGACGCGGGTCTTGGCGTCGACCGCAGGCGCAGGGCGATCCGGGATCTCGAGACTCCGGAAGACGGCGGCCGCCTCCTGGTCGAGAACGTCGAGGAAGGCTCGGCCGTTCTCCAGGGGTGCGTCGAACGCGCGGATGCGCTCGAGGATCCGGTCGAGTCCCGCTCCGTCGACGTAAGGCATCGCCAGATATTGAAGCGACCGCTTGGCGTCGATTGAGTGCCCCACGACGTCGACGATGTGAGGATGGTCGAGCCGCTCGAGGATCGCCGCTTCACCCGAGAGCCGCTGCGACACCTTGAGCGCGACGAGCCGCCGCTCGGCCCCATCGGCCAGGGCCAGATAGACCCGCGCGACCGCCCCCCGCCCCAACTCCGCCAACACCCGATAGATGCCGATCCGATCGCCGGGTTCGAGGCGAGCCTCGGGGACGGACTTCGACTCGCCGTGCCGCCGCGAACGAGTCTCTCGAACGCCCAGGCGCTCGTTGCGCAAGGCAGGTCGAGCCCCGCGCGACCGACGAAGATCGAGATCCCACTCGGAGGTCCAACCCGCCCGACCCACGACCTCGGTCCGCCTCGGACGTCGGATGTGCGCCTGGATCGATCGGAGGTCGTCGCGTGCCGTTTGGGGATGGACGCCGACGGCCCGCGCGATCGCCGCGAGATTCGTGCCGTCGCGCCGAAGTTCGAGGACCGCCGACTCGCGCGGCGAGAGTCGCGCGGCGAGCTTGCGCTCGATCTCGCCGATGACCGCCTGCTCGGGCGGGCTCGGTTCCGTCGAGACCAACTCCCGCTCGGGCTCGGCGAGGCCGAAATCCGAGAGATTCTCGAGTAAGGAGGCTTGGACGCGTTTTCGATGGACCGCCTTGCGAAGGACATCCCGCGCCTTGTTCCGAGCCACAGCCGCAAGAAATGCACGAAGCTGCATGATGTTCACAAACCGAAATGGCCTGCGCTTGCGGAGCACACTGAGCCAGACCGACTGGACCAGGTCGGCGGTCTCGTATCCCGGCACCGGCCGAAGAATCGCGCGTGCCACGCGTTCGACATAGTCGCTGAGCGCGGGCAATCCGCCGAATCGCATCAGCAAGCTCGGAGTGAACCGGGAGCACGAGTGAACGGATGAAGTATCGGGGAACTGTGAATGCGAGAGAGATATGGAACTCACGTCGGTCTCGTTTCGCGACTGGAGGAAAGCCGAAACCCCGGCGAACGACCGAAGCCGTTCGCCGGGGCGGGAGATCACGATTCGCGAGAGGCCGCCTCGCCCTCCGCGGGCAAGGAAGGCTGAACCGGAGCCGCCGGCTTCACCGCTCCGGAGACGACGTGAGGGGCCGGAGGTGCCGGCTCCGGGGCGCTCGCGATGGGTTGCGAGGCCGGGGGCGAATCGTCGCGATTCGGACCGCGACGGATTCGCAAGAAATTGCCGAGTCTGAACTCGATCGTCGAGTTCGGGTCGTTCAGGATCCTCCACCCCATGACGAGGACAAGGATCACGAACGCCAGGAACAGGGCCGCCGCGACCGGGGCGACCCATCCAAAGGACGAGGGATCAACCCGCGGCAGCGGCGAGCGACCCAGGGCACCGAGACCGATGGCCGTGAGCAACACCGTCAGCCAATACGGCGGACGCTGCTGCGGCGGCTGCGATGTGGAAGCAAAGCCCATCGAACTGCTCATGACGATCTCCCAGTTTGGAGACGGCAATCGAGGCTCCGGGGCAACATTCGCGAACGGACACGGTCATCGACTGGTCATACACGCGGAGTCGCGCTCTCCGCGTCCGATCGATAACGATCGAGGAGGTTAGCCATCGAATGTGAGGGAAGTCGGAAGACGGCCGGAAGTCTACGAATAGGTTTCTACATGAAGACGATCGCTTCGACTCGTAATAATGAAGGCCTGAGCCCGTACCTCGCGCTCACTTGGCCGTTTCGGTCGGATCCAAATGCATGAAGTCGCTGAATGACGCTGCTCCGTTTCGAGCAGTCGTCCGAGAGAGGTGTCCGCGGAACGGAGCGATGCGAGACCGCGAGGCCTTCTCGAATCTCCAACATTCGTCAAAGAATTGCCGAGATCTCGAGCCGGTTCGCCTCCAGGTCGGACAGGAGTTCGTGCCGGGTTGGAACGCAGTCGAGAAAAAACCGCGAAAAGTCGACTCACTTTTCGGCGTATCGCACGATCTGTCCAAGTCAAGGCTGCTCATATCCGGGGCACATTGACGCCGAGGCCTCGTGTCGTCATACACGCGGGGCCTCATTTTTTCTTCATATCGAATTTGGGGAACCTTGACGGAATCCTCCCGTCCTCTCACGCGCATTGCGCGGGAAAAAAATCGGGTGGAAGTCGTTCGATTTCGACGATCTCGTCGAGATTCCGCATCATGGCGCGATCAGGCCGGCTGATCTGCGGAATAAGGGCGATTTGGGCTGTTGGAATTGTCCAGCCGGCACGAGTCGATCACCTGATGTGGTCGGACGCGAGGTGGGCGCGCGGATGCACCCTCGAGTCGTCGGGAGAGGGGATCCTGCGGCTCGGGGTGGTCGATGGGCGAGGTCGGAAGGGGGCGACGAATCGCCCGTCATGGAGCCGAGGCCGCTTCGCTTCGGCGGTCGCGACGAGTCGTCAGGCCGTCGCACTGGTGGCAGGCGAAGCGTTTGCCGCCGGTGTGGGGGGAGTTGCCGTCGCGGCCGTCGCCGTTGACGTGGTCGCGGTCGACGCCGTCGGCGTCGCGGGTTTGGCCGGCGTCGGCTTCTCGGCGGGTGCGCAGTCGAACTCGAAGGGACCGAGGCGGAAGCGCGTGACGCGCCCGGCGAGCTTCCATGCGATCGCCGCGGCGAAGAGTGCGAGTGGGAGTCCGAGGCATGCCGCCCAGCAGCCGGCCGTTCGCGCCATCGAACGAACCTCGGTCCAGGGGCCCGCGGTCAAGGAACATCCGCTCTGGCCCAGACAGTAGGCGACCGCGGCGAACGCCAGGCTCGACTGAACCGGGGGACGGCTTGCGAAGAACTGGCTCGCGCTTGGAAGACCCTGGGGGGGGCTTGGGTTCATCGCTGACTCCACACCTTTTCGGTAAGAAGATCCATGGATGAGAGGCTACCGGATTCCGGATTTTCCGCCGGGGATGATGGACACCGAAATCGGCGTCGGGTTCGGTGGAGCCTCGAGATGTCCGACCCACCAGAGAGAAGACGCAGCGATCGCCCGGTAATTGCGCGCGGCTGAGCGCAAGAGAACGCCGCGCATCGGGCGAGCCCGACGGCGGCGACTGGGTTCGAGGGTGGGAAACCGCGGGAGGATCAGGAGGCGGACACGCCGGCCGTGTTCGTGCTCTTCACCTTGCGGCCTTTGGTGTCGACGACCGCGAACCGCCGCTCGAGAGCTTCGAGCCCTGGAGACGACGAACGACGACGAGCACGCGAAGGGAGGCGTGAATCCAGAGAAGCCGGCATCCAAAGACTCCGGTGACTGGATGGGGCTGCATGCGACCCGTGAGGCGTTCCTGCCCGATCCACGACGCGCCTGTCGGCTTCGCGTCCGCGACGGGGATTCGCCGCACGGCTGATCGGTACGCCCCACCGTTGCCCGGTTCAACCATGGGTCGGCCGCGATCCTCGCCGCGGTCAACCGTCGGAGAGGATCAGCCGAGGATCTCGAGCTTGGGGAACTTCGGAGTCTTGATGTTTTGGATCGAGATCTGCGCGGCGAGCTGCTCGACGAGCGCGAGGAGGTAGGGACGGCTGAGCGAGCCCAGGGCGTAGGCGTCGCGCAGGCGACCTTCGTCACCGCGTTCGCGGATGTTGATATTCAGAGGAACTTCGCCGAGGAAGGGAACGCCCATCGCTTCGGCCTTGCGCCTGGCTCCGCCCCGGCCGAAGAGGTAGACGCGTTCGTCGCCGGGGCGATCGAAGAATCCCGGCTCGGCGAGCGCGGTCTTGGCGGTCGGGCTGCCGCGCTCGGCGATGTAGGCGGCGAGATCGAAGAAGCTCATGTTCTCGATCATCCCCAGGATCGGCACCTTGAGCTGTCGGAACATCGCGATCGCTCGGACGGCGTCGAGCAGGGCGACTTCCTGGGGAGTGCAGACCACGACCGCGCCCGTCAACGGGAGCGACTGCGCGAGCGAGAGCGGCACGTCGCCGGTCCCGGGCGGAAGGTCGATCACCAAGTAGTCGAGTTCGCCCCACTCGACTTGATGGAGGAACTGGTTCACGATGCCGTGGAGCATCGGTCCACGCATGATCACGGCCTTCTCGGGCTCGAGGAGGAAGCCCATCGACATCAGCTTCAGGCCGTCGGGCGTGATGATCGGGTGGATCCGCTCGTTCGAGGCTTGGGGCCTCCCCTCGGCTCCGACGAGATGCGGGATCGAAGGGCCGTAGACGTCGGCATCCATCAGGCCGACCTTCGATCCGTACGACTTCAAGCCGTAGGCGATCGCCGCGGCCATCGTCGACTTGCCGACGCCGCCCTTGCCCGAACCGACCGCGATCACGTTCCGCACGCCCGGGATGTCGCCTTTCTCCTGGACTCCCTTGCCGCGAACGTCGGCAGTCATGTTGATCTGAAAGGTCC
The DNA here is from genome assembly GCA_033763215.1 of Isosphaeraceae bacterium. GTDB lineage: Bacteria > Planctomycetota > Planctomycetia > Isosphaerales > Isosphaeraceae > JANRKW01. The sequence goes on from JANRKW010000021.1 coordinate 19,236, forward strand.
AGTCCGTGCCGATCCGCGAGGTGAGCGCCTGGCGGACGTCGGCCTCGATCTTCGCCTTCATCGGGCAGGCGGGCGTGGTCAGATTCACGGAGAGCTTGATCGACCGATCGGCGATCACGATATCCTTGATCATTCCGAGGTCGACGAGGTCGCGTCCCAGGTCGGGGTCCTTCACGCCCTGGAGTGCGGCGAGGACGTCTTTCTCGGTCATCCCGGGGTTCTTCTTGCCGAACATGGCGGGGCGATCCTCGATCGGAAAAATGGGGACGGGGGCCGAGAGGGCGATCCCGTGGTGCGGCGGGCGGAGGTATCTCGAGCTCGGGCGTTCCGCGTCAGAGCCCCGACCACCTGAGCCCCTCGAACCAGCGCGTGGCGAACGCGGTCGGGTCTTCCCAGGGCTCGGGTATCTGAGGACGCGGCGCCGACCAACCCGCGCCCGCGGTCCGGACGCGGGCGACTTCGGTCCATCTTACCAAGATCGCAAAGATCTCGGAGACCCGGACCGCGCCGGAGATCACTTCGGTCGCGCCCACTTCACGGGCCGCAGGCGCGAACCCCGCGCGGTCGAGTGCGTCGAGCACCAGGATCGAGGCCCCCGGCGAGCGATACCGAGCCGTTCCCACCGCTTCGAGCGCCGCGGCGGGCCAATCCGCGGCATCGACGAGGATCACGGGGTGCGCGATCCCGAGAACCCGACGCGAGAGATCCGCCGCCGAGCGGGTCTCGGCCCACTCGAGCTCCGCGTCCCAACTCAGAAAGCGAGGACGAAGCCGTCGATGCCAGTGGGCGATTCGCTCATGGATGATCACGATCGACCGAACGCTCATCGACGACCCGGCTCTCGTGTTGCGGGGAGACTCGGCGGAAAGTCGCCATATTCTATGCAATCCTCGCTCGCGGCAACCCCCCCCGCCCCGCGATTCTCGAGCCTCGGCCGCGTCGGTCGCCGCCGGCGTGGGAGGTCGAGCGGTGGTAGTCTCGTGATCCTTCCTCGGTCGTTGCGCCGGCTCGCCTCGTTGGTCGCCTCGAAGCGCGTCGCTCCCTCAACCTCTCCCCGCTCGGAGCCATCGCCGATGTCCCCCATCCTTCGAAGCATCTTCGCCGCCGCCGCGTGTCTGTGCGTGGGGCTGACCTCGTTCGCACGGGCGGCCGACGACCCGAGGCGGATCCAATCGGGCCGACCGATCCCCAGCGAGGGCTACGCCGACCAGCCCTACATCGTGAAGACGAACGACGGCGCCTGGCTCTGCGTGATGACGACCGGAAAGGGCGCGGAGGGCGCGGCGGGGCAACACGTCGTGTCGATGCGGAGCCGCGACCAAGGACGAACCTGGGAGCCGCCCGTGAGCCTCGAACCGGCCGACGGGCCCGAGGCGAGCTACGCCGTGCTGCTTCGCGTGCCCTCGGGACGGATCTACGCATTCTACAACCACAATACCGACCGCGTCGCCGAAGTGAAGCGCGAGGATCGAGGAGTGTACAAGCGCGTCGATTCCTTGGGCCATCACGTCTTCAAATTCACCGACGACGGCGGCAAGACGTGGTCGCCCCGGCGGTACGAAGTTCCGATCCGCGAGTTCGACATCGACCGCGAGAACATCTACGGCGGCGAGCTCCGCTTCTTCTGGAACGTCGGCCGCCCCCTGATCCACGGCGACTCGGCCACCATGATCCTCCACAAGGTCGGCGCGATGGGCGAAGGCTTCTTCGCGCGGTCCGAAGGGGCGTTCTTCAAGAGCCGCAACATCCTCACAGAGACCGACCCGACCAAGATCGTCTTCGAGACCCTGCCCGAGGGCCGAGTCGGCCTCCGCACTCCGCCCGGCGGCGGACGCGTCGCCGAGGAGCAGAGCCTCGTCGTGCTCGGCGACGGCTCGCTCTACTGCGTCTACAGGACCATCGACGGCTGGCCCGCTTCCTCCTACAGCCGAGACGGCGGACGCACTTGGTCGACACCCGCCTACGCCTCCTACACCCCCGGCGGGCGACGCATCAAACACCCCCGCGCCGCCAACTTCGCCTGGAATTGCTCGAAGGGACGCTTCCTCTACTGGTTCCACAACCACGGCGGACGCTTCGTCGGCGAACTCGGAGCCGGCGGCAAGGACGGACGCAGCCCCTACGACGACCGAAACCCCGCGTGGCTCGCCGCCGGACGCGAGGTCGACACGCCCGCCGGACGCATGATCGAGTGGTCGCAGCCCGAGATCGTCCTTTACGATGATGATCCTTATATCCGCATGAGCTATCCCGACCTGATCGAGGACGGCGGCAAGTTCTTCCTCACCGAGACGCAGAAGTCGATCGGTCGGGTCCACGAGATCCCCTCGGAACTCGTCGGCGGGCTCTTCGCCCAGTTCGAGAACGATCGCCCCGCCGCCGCCGGCCTCCTCCTCGATGCCGACCGAGCGAAGCTCGCGACCGGCTCCGTCGCGATGCCCAAGCTGCCCGACCTGAATCGCCGCGACACCAAGTCCGAAGACTTCCGCGGGCTCGACCTCCGCGCCGGCTTCAGCATCGAGCTCGCCTTCGAGCCGACCGGACTGAAGACCGGCCGCACGCTCCTCGACACCCGCGACCAGACCGGCGCGGGGATCGCGATCACGGCCGAAGACTCCGGCGCCGTGAAGATCGTGCTCGACGACGGCCGCCAGAGTTGCGCGTGGAGCTCCGACCCCGGATCGATCGCCCCGGGGCGTCCCGCGCATGTCGTCGTCACCGTCGACGGCGGACCGAAGATCATCACCTTCGTCATCAACGGAGTGCTCTCCGACGGCGGCGACGCCCGCCAATTCGGCTGGGGACGCTACAGCCCCACGCTCCGCACCCCGCGAGGAAGCTCGAACGCCCGCATCGACGCCGCGGTCGGCAGGCTGCGGATCTACGGCCGAGCCCTCCGCACCAGCGAAGCCGTCGGCAACCACCGATCGTTGCTCCGCGACTGACCGCCGCCAGCCCGATCCGCACCCGCCGCACCGCTTTCTTCTCGACGAATCGAATCGGTTGAATCCGCCGGTTCGCGAGCGTGCAGTATTGGGTACGAGCCGCCCCGCGATCGGCCGGATGCCGAGGTCGCCGGGCGGCATCGCGGGGCGTTCGTCGGCTCCTGGCCGACCGGCCTCGGTCTTCGATCTCGCTTCATGAGGTCGGTGCCCGTGCACTTGCGAATTCGAGGCGGATGAGCGCAGCAAGCTCCGGCTGCGGGCGATTCCGTTGCGCACCGCGCGATCCGCGCGGGGGCCTCGTCGTGCGCGCTTGGTCGTCGTGGATGATTCGACTCGACGGAATCCGGGAGGTTTCAGATGAAGAGATCGAGATTCGGGTGGAAGAAATGGGCGTTCGCACTCGTGATCTTCGCGACATGCTCGGTTCGAGCCGAGGCCGGGTTGATCGCGGAGATCGAGGCGATCGTGAACGGCGTCGGCAACGCCTTCGTCTTCGACTACAAGTTGACGAATGATCCGATGAGCACCCTCGGCGCTTCGTCGCTCTTCCTGAGCGTGAGCGGCGACGCCGCGCTCTTCGACATCACGGCTCCGGCCGGTTGGGATGTGTTCTACCTCGCGGGCGACCCCACGATCGAGTTCGCCTCGTCGTCGCCCATGACCGACATCGCCCCCGGCGCGGTCGGGATGTTCTCGATCCGCAGCCTCTTCGGACCGGGGATGAACGACTCCTTGATCCGCGGTTTCGACGAAGTCGGCGGCGGATTCCTCGACATTCCCGGACAAGTGCTCACTCCTTCGGCCGTTCCCGAGCCGTCGAGCTTCGTGCTCGGACTCGTCGCGGCCGGCGGGCTCGCCGCCATCGTCCGACGTCGGCGGCGATTGGGTTGATCGGGCTCGGTCCGACGCAGTGATACCGGCACTCTTCATCATCCATTCATCGAGGATCGAGAACATGCGGATGCAAACGCGTCGAATGCGGGCGACTTGGTTTACGGCCGCGCTGGCGGCGAGCATGGTCCTCCATGCCGCTCCCTCGAGAGATTCGGCCCGAGCTTCGGATCATGCCGACACGGCCGAGAATGTGAACAGGATCTCGATCGACTTGACCGACCTCTACATCTTCCCGAGCGCGACCGATCCGTCGAAGGTCGTGTTCGTGATGTGCGTTCGCGGCTTGATCCCCACCGGACAGGGCGCGACCGCCTCGTTCGATCCCTCCGCGCTCTATCAGTTCAAGATCGACAACACGGGCGACTCCGTCGAGGACCTCGTGATCCAGGCTCGATTCCAAGGGGCGGGCCCGCAGCAAAAGGTGCACATCTCGGGACCCGCGAAGCCGTCGTCGATCGGCACGCGGAACGTCTTCGGCCGCCGGCAGCCCGGAGTCGGTACGATCAACCAGACCTTTCAGGCCGCGCCCGGGATCCAGGTCTTCGCGGGTGTTCGAGAGGAGCCGTTCTTCCTCGACCTCGAACAGTTCTACACGATCTTTCCCGATCGGATGACGCCGCTCACCGGCATGCACGTCGACACCCCGAATCCCAATGCGCCCCAGGCCGTTTCGTGGCGGCCGAACGGCGTCGCCCGCGACTTCCTCGCCGGCTTCAACGTCCTCTCCATCGTCATCGAGATGCCCAGGGCACTGCTGGCTCCGACGGGCGGGGTTCCCGGCCGGATCGGAGTCTGGATGACGACGAGCATCCCCGCCGGACGCCCCATCGGGTCGAGCTATGTTCAACAGGAACGGCTCGCACGCCCGTTGATCAATGAGGTCCTCGTCACCGTCAGCAACCGTCGCCACGAGGCGAACAACAAGAGCACGCCGACCCAGGACCCCGCAATCCTCGCCGGCGACCTCGAGAGCTTCCTGACCTTCCCGGCGGGCCGCTCGCCCGCGATCCGCAACATCTTCAAGGCCGTGGCGGTTCCCGACGTCATGATCGCCGACCTCGCGTCGAGCGACCCCGCGTCGTACCTCGGCGTCGAGACGGGCGGATTCACGGGCGGTCGATTCGGCGGTCGGGCGCTCGACGACGACGTCGTCGACCTCTCGTGCAGCCTGATCTTCGGCACCGCGATCTCCGACCTCGGCCTCGCCCCCGCGGACGGCCAACAGATCCCCGCGCTCACGAGCGACAACGTCGGCCCCGACGCGAAGCACTTCCTCGCGAACTTCCCCTACCTCGGCGACCCGCGCTGAGATCCCGCGACCGATTCGACGCGCGTGGATCCGTCACGCGCGTCGAATCGGAAGCATGAAGGAGCGTCGACGATGAAGATCAACAAGAGCCTGAGCATGTGGATTTGCGCGACGACGCCATGGGTTGCGTCGGTCGCATGGGCCGACGATCCGGGCGCCAAGGTGGAGCGGCCCGCATACGCTCCCGACGCCTCGGCGCGGACCGTCGAATTCTGGAAGCAGCGGATCGAGCTCGACCCCGCCGGAGCGATCGCGCACCGCGAACTCGCGGCCGCCCTGCTCCGGCTCCATCGCGAGACCGGGGCGATCGAGCACGCCGTCGCGGCCGAGAAAGCCGCGCGAGCCGCGATCGCCAAGTCGCACCGAGGGGCGGCGTCGGCCTGGAGCCGGCTCGCTTCGGCCTTGCTCGCCCAGCATCGATTCACCGAGGCGCTCGAAGCGGCCGACCAAGCCGTCCGGCTCGACCCCGACGCCGAGCGGCTCCGCGCCGACGTCCTCCTCGAACTCGGACGCATCGACGACGCCGAGAAGGCGATCGCCCGTCTCGCGCCCGACGCCGGCGACGACCCCAATCGCCTCGCCCTCGAGGCCAGGCTCCACGAAACCCGCGGGCGCTCCGATCGCGCGATCGAGGCTCGAAAACGAGCCGCGGAGCTCGCCGATGCACTCTACGACCTGCCGCACGAGACCGCCGCGTGGTATCGAACCATGGTCGGTCATGCGTTGATCGATTCCGGACGGATCGACGAAGGCGAGCGCGATTGCCTGCTGGCGCTCGAGATCTTTCCGCGCGACCATCGCGCGGTGACCGGACTCGCCGAGGTCGCCGTCGCCCGCGGACGCTGGAGCGAGGCTCGCGAGCAAGCCTCCCGCGCGCTCGAACTCTCTCCGGAGAATCCCGAGGCGATGAGGATCCTCTACGAGGCTTGCGGGAAGCTCGGCGATTCCGAAGGGGCGAAGGCCGCCGCCGAGCGGTTCGAGCGGCTCGCCAAGTCGTTTCCTCGCATCCATGACCGTCACTGGGTTCTCTTCTGCGCCGATCGCGGAGTCGACCTGCCCGCCGCGCTCGAGCTCGCTCGCAAGGACCTCGAGCTCCGCCCCGACGCCCAGGCGCACGACACGCTCGCATGGGTCGCCTTCAAGGCCGGCAGCATCGACGAAGCCGCGCGTGCGATCGCCCGCGCTCTCGAGCTCGCGCCGCATGACGACGCGATTCGCGACCACGCCGCCGAGATCGAAGCCGCCGCCCGCCGCCCTCGCTGACTCGCGCCCTGCGACCGACTTCCGCACGCGGCCGCCGTGGGATAGACTCCCGCGGCGGCCGCGTGTTCGTCCGCGAAAGCGGAATCGTTGGAACGAGGTGTGCGATGAGTGAACGAGTCTCGAAGCTCTCGCGTCGCGAGGCGTTGGGAGCCGGCCTTGCGGCGGGAGTCGTCGCCGCGACCTGGACCCCGGGCGCGATCGGCGCGGAGGAGCAAGCCATGGTGCGGATCGGGATCGTCGCCGATGCCCACAAGGACGTCATCCCCGACGCAAACAAACGTCTACAGGCGTTCATCGATGCGGCCAAGGCCCGTCCGCTCGACTTCATCATCCAGATGGGCGACTTCTGTCAGCCGAAGCCCGCGAATCGCGACTTCCTCGCGATCTGGGAGTCGTATCCAGGGACGCGCCGGCATGTCTTGGGCAACCACGACGTCGACGGCGGCTTCGCCTGGGAACAGACGATGGCCTACTACGGCATGAAGCGACCGTACGAGGCGTTCACGGTCGGCGGCTGCCGGTTCCTGATCCTCGACGGCAACGAGAAGGAGACTCCGCGCCGGCCCGGATACCCGCGGCATATCGGTCGCGAACAACTCGCGTGGCTGAAGACCGAGCTCGAGTCGCTCGACCGCCCGACGTTCGTCTTCTCGCACCAGAGCCTGGAGAATCCGGGCGGAGTGAGCAACGGGGCCGAGGTCCGCGCCTTGCTCGAGGAGGCGAACACGCGGAGCAAAGGGGCGGGCCGAGTCGTCGCCTGCCTGAGCGGGCACCATCACATCGACTACCGGGCCGAGATCCAAGGGATCACGTATCTGCAGATCAACAGTCTCTCGTATTACTGGGTCGGTGAGCGATATCCCCGCGCCCGCTACGACGAGGCGACGGAGAAGGCGTTTCCCTACGCACGCTTCACGATCCCCTACCGCGACCCGCTCTTCGCGTTCATGACGATCGACCCGGTCGCGGGCGAGATGCGGATCGAGGGGCGAGAGTCGACCTACCTCGCTCCCGACCCGAAGGAGCTCGGAATGCCGGTTCCGCCCGAGTTCGACCGCCCTTCGCCCCGAATCTCGGACCGGCGGATCGCATTGCGTCCGCCGGGGTGATCCATCCGGGCGATCCGAGCCTCAGGCGCGACGGCGGCGAGCCGCTCGCGCCAGGCCGAAGCCGGCGCCGAGGAGACCGAGGGCGATGGTCGACGGCTCGGGCACGGCGACCGCATTGAACGCGACCTCGGCGACCCCGGTGTAGTTCGGGTTCGTTCCGCGCGGGAGCCCCTGATTGGCGACGATCTTGAAGTCGACGCGACTCACGTCGATCACGATCGGGAAGTGGTAGGTCTGCGCGGTCGCGGTCTCGCCGAGCGCCGAGAGCCCGAGGATCGACCGCAACAGCATGCCGCCCGAATCGTAGAAGGCGAGGTCGAAGCTCGTCACTTCATAGAAGGCGTTCGAAGCGATGCCGTTCGAGCGATGATTCCAGAGGTGGAACGCGTCGAGGTGGACCGGGTCGGCGAAGAAGAACGAGGCGTTCGCCTTGCCCTCGTTGACCGCGGCCGCCTTGGTGGTCCAGTGGTTGTGCGTCGTGTAGGTCGCGTGGGCGCTCGCTGGAGTGAAGCCCGCGGGCAGGCCCGATCCGTCGATGGCGTTGCCGATGTCGTAAGACCCGCTGAATTCGCTCTCCGCCGTGGCGGAGGTCGGTTGAACGAGTCCGGCGCGGGCGTCGACCGCGCAAGCCGTGATCATGAAGACAGAGACGAAAATGGTGCGTCGAATCATCGAAGGGGGCCGCCTGATCGTGGGGAGGATGTTTCGGAGCAGTCGATGAACACGACCCGTGAGCATAGTCGAACGCGTCGGGAAATCAAGCAATCGCATCACACCAAACCCAATCGATGTTGATCCATTGCAACATCCGCGCCGGCGCTCAGCCTTGGAGTCGAGCGCGGAGCCAGGCCCGCGCGGCGCGCCAGTCTCCCTCGATCGTGGCGAGCGAGACGTCGAGCGCATCGGCGATCTCGTTCATCGAGAGCCCCGCGAAGAAGCGGAGCGAGACCAAGAGCGCTTGTCGCTCGTTTTCCTTGAAGAGTTCGTCGACCGCCTCGCCGATCGCGATCACGTCGATCGTCTCGGGTCGCTTCGAGCGATCCTCGGTGTCGGTCATCTCGACCCGCCGACCGCCCGAGTCGCGCTTCAAGGCGGCCTTGCGCCGAATCATGTCGACGAGCACGTGCTTCATCGACAGCGACGACGCCCCGATCAGATATCTCCGATTCGGCGCCGATTCCATGACCTGATCGTCGATGAGACGAACCATCGCCTCCTGCACGAGGATCGAAGGCGACAGGTCGGACTCGACCTGCCGCGCTCGGAGCAAACCCGCGGCGATCTTGCGCATCTCGGCCGTGAGCCAGCGCGCGAGTTGCTCGCGCGACTCGACGTGGCCCGATCGTGCGTGGCCGATCAGGTTCGTGATGTCCTCGGGCGGTTCGTCGCTCATGGTCGATCTCGGCGGACGACTCGGCGCGGGTGTGATGCGCCGATGGTCGCCGATCTCGCCGCGGGATGCAATCACTTCCGGGTCGTCGAGCCGATCAGGAGAGTCCGGCGAGCGTGCCGCTCGCGTCGGCGAATCGCGGCAGTTCGCCGCCGGCCGCGTTCGCGGCGGTGAGCAGCAAGTTGGCCATCGGCGGGTGCGAGGCGACGGGAAAGGCGAGGTGCCCCGCGTGGCGGATGCCGAGTTTGCGGCCGCCCGCGAGGATCGTCGGGAGATTCTTGGGCGAATGCTCGCCGCCGAGCCCCGAGTTCATGCCCGACCCGTAGAGCACGACGGTGCGGTCGAGCATGCGTTCGCCCGCCTCCTGCGTGGCCGTCAACATGCCGAGGAATCGGCCGAGGCGTTGGAGGTGGAAACGGTCGATGGCGGCGAGCTTGGAGAGCATGCCCGCGTCGCCGCCGTGATGCGAGAGCTCGTGATGGTTCTCGCCCGCTCCTCCGTATCCGCCGGCCTCGCGCGACCACTCGAAGGTGATGACGCGGGTGGTGTCGGTGATGAAGGCGAGGTAGACGAGCTCGAGCATGACGTCGAGCCACATCGGGCGGTCGTGGGCGTCGCCCGGTTTGGAGGCGAGCTGGAGGTCGGTCGGGGGGACCTTCGGCTTGGGGCGATCGACCCAGGCGGCAAGCCGCTCGACGCGGGCCTCGGTCTGGCGGACGCTCGAGAGGTATTCGTCGAGCTTGGCCCGGTCGCCCGCGCCGAGCTTGCGCTCGAGCGACTTCGCCTCGGCGGCGATGCCGTCGAGGATCGACTTGCGTTCGGCATAGCGTCGGAGAGTCGCCGCGCGGTCGCCGGCGGAGTCGGGCACGAAGAGGCGCTCGAAGAGCCGGCGCGGAGAGTTCTCCGCGGGCAAGGGGGTGCCGTTGAGGTCGAACGAGAGCGTGTGGCTGTGCCCCGCGCCTCCGGTTCCCGACGCGTCGGAGAGCTGGAGCGAGCCGAAGCGCGTGTGCTTGCCGTGGATCTCGGCGAGATGCTGGTCGACCGAGATCGAATTCGCGTAGTCCGATCCGGGCTTGGCCTGGAGGTCGGCCGCGGTCAGCCAGGTATCGGCGCCCGAGTGTCCGCCTTGCGAATTCGGGTGGCCGATGCCGGAGATCACGGTGAATTCGTCGCGATGCGGCTCGAGGACCTTCAAGGTCGGCGAGAGCGCATAGCGGGGACCGGTTTCCGACGGGATCCATTCCTTGATGTTCACGCCGTTGGGGATGTAGCACGCCAGGAACCGCGGCTGGGCGACGTCGGACCGCTCCCAGGGGCGAAACTTCGAGTCGGCCGCGCGGGCCGATCGCGTCATGGCGTCGAGCAGGGGCAAGGCGACCGAGGCCCCGGCGACGCGGAGCACGTGCCGGCGCGAGAGCGGAGACGAAGCGAATGAACGCATGATTCCACCATCACTTCCGGAGGAATGCCGGGCTCACCGCCGCGGCCTCGATCAAGGAACGCAACACATAACGATTCGACTTCATCTCGCGGACCGCCGCGGCGATCGCAGGGCGGTCGCCTCGGGTCATCTCGCGGCCGCAGGCGTAGGTGAAGAGCTTGGTCGCGAGGCAGTCGAGGAACAGGTCTTCCTGGGCGAGGAGCGCGGCCTGGAGGCCGGCGACGCCGTCGATCGGCGAGCCGTCGGGCATTTTCGAGCGGGCGTCGATCAAGGGGTCGTCGGCTTGGATCCGACCCTTCCAGCCGAACCCCTCGCGATCGCGCCACTCGCCGGCGGCGTTGAAGTTCTCGAGGGCCAGGCCGAGCGGGTCGATCTTGTCGTGGCAACGGGCACATTGAGGAAGCGCGCGGTGGAGCTCGAGACGGTCGCGCACGGTCGCCTTGTCGATCCCGGGTACCTTGGGCGAGATCTCGCCCGCATTGGCGACCGGAAGACCGGGGTCGACCCCGAGCAGGTTCTTCATCACCCATGTCCCGCGCTTCACGGGCGAGGTCCGCGTGCCGTTCGAGGTCGTCGTGAGCATCGCACCCAGCGTCACCAACCCCCCGCGGCGCGAATCGGGACCGACCGACACGCGGCGGAATCCGTCGCCCTTCACGCCCGGAATCCCGTAGAACCGCGCGAGCCTCTCGTTGATCACCACGAAATCCGAGCGAATCATCGCGCGAACATCGGTGTCGCTCTTCAAGAATTCACGAAAATACTCCTGCCCCTCCGCGATCATCGACGTCTCGAGGTGCCGGTCGTAGCGCGGGAAGAGGTCGGGAGCGGGCGGATTCGTGCCGACCGCGCGGAGTCCGAGCCACTGCCCCGCGAAGTTCTCCGTGAACGCCTCGGCCTTCGGGTCGTCGAGCATCCGCCGAACCTGAGCGCGGATCTCCTCGGGCGTGCTCAGCTTGCCGGCCGCCGCCGCCGAGAGAAGCGCCTCGTCGGGCATGCTCGACCAGAGGAAGTAGGAGAGCCGCGACGCGATCTCGTCGGGGCCGAGCGTGCCCCCCGGGGTCGTCTCGCTCTCGGGAAGGTAGAGGAAGCTCGGCGAGACGAGCACGCCCGAGAGCGCGACGATGATCGCCTGGCGGAACGCTTCGCGCTTGCGGGCATCGCGATAGAGCGCCAGCTTCGCGTCGATCTCCTCGACCCGCACCGCCCTGCGATACGCCCTCCGCATGAACCGCTCGAGCACCTGGCGGGCGTAGGCCGGCTCGTCGGTCCGCGCGAGCGGGCTCTCGAAGAGGATCGCGCGGTGCGATGCCGGCGGCCAGGCATCGTGGATCGGCCCTTCGATCTCGATCGAGCGGACCATCAGCTCGGGCCGCGCGAACTTCGCCCCGGTCTGGAGCCAGAAGTTCTCGAGCACCTTGGGGATCGAGTAAGCATATTCGATTCCGATGCCGGCGGTCTCGGTGGTGAAGCGCGTGGTGAACTCGTGGACGGCGGGCTTCTCGGGCGACGCATCGACGTCGAACTCGGCGAGCGTCCGCGGCTGCGACCCGAGCTGGAGCGTGAGCTTGGCTCTGGGCGGGCCGTAGTCGTACATCCGGTCGGTCTCGAAGTGGCGGAGATCCTCGGCGAACTGTCGGTCGTGCCACTGCTTGCGCTTCGGTTCCTTCGCCGTCTGGTCGTCGCGCCGCTTCTCGAGGATCGCGCGGGCCGACGCGACGACCGCCGCGCGATCGGGCGTTCGCCCCGCGAGTTCGAGGCGGATCCGGTAGAGCCCCGGCTCGGGCACGCGGAAGTCGCGAATGCCGGCTCCCGTATCCCACGACTGGTGGTGGATGCGGACCCAGTCGCCCTCTTGAACATTGTTGCCGCCGTTCACGAGAACATTGTTGCGCTGGTCGATCCGTTTGCGACGCGAGTCGAGCGGGACGACGCGGACGTCGAACCTCCACCGGATCGGCCGAGGACGCGGCCCTTCCACCAGGGCCCGGTCGAGGATCTCGCGCGCCGCGGCGAGATAGACCTCGAGATGGAGCGGCGAGAGCGTCAGGGCGCCGCCGTTGTTGTCGAAGCCGCCCGCGGCCGGATCCTCGGGGAATCCCGACGGATCGAAATCGACTCCGATCAGATCGCGGATCGTATTCGCATATTCCGCGCGATTGAGGCGACGGAGCACCACGGTCCGCGACCGCGCGGATTCCTCGGCCTCGACGAGTCGACCGGTGATCCAGTCGACCACCGCGGCGGTGTCCTCGGTCTTGGGTTGGGGTGCTTTCTTGGGCGGCATGTCGTGCGAGTTGAGCACGTCGACGATCTCGCCCCATTTCTCGCGGGCGTCGACCCGGTTGAAGTCGGTCGAGAGCGCCTCGGGCGTGATCGGGAAGTCGCCCTTGGGCTCGCTCCCCGCGTGGCACTTGCCGCAGTAGGTCGCGAGGAATCCGAGCGCCCGCGCGGCTCCGTCGGCCGCGGGCGCCGAGGCCGCGCTTCGAGCCGACTCCTGCGCCTCGGTCGAGGGGGCCATCCCCAGCATCACGACGACGCCGGCCAACCTGCACACGATGCGATTCACGAACACGAGCGACCTCGCCTTCACACGAGCCTCGATCGACGCCTCACCTCGCACGTGCGTCGAGTATAGTGCGCGGAAACGCCTCCACGCAATCATTCGGATGGGTGCGCGCCTTGTGAGTCGAGCCCGCGAACGCTAGACTCCGGCTTCTCGAAGACTCGAGCACGGAATGCGACCGACCGCGCCGGGTCGCGGAAGGACCGATCGATGGCACGAAGCGATCGCCCACGAGCAAGCGGCCCCCGAGCCGAGGCGACCCCGGTCGCCGAGGGGCGTTCGCTCCGAGTCGCCGGGCTCTTCGCCGGGATCGGCGGGCTCGAGCTCGGGCTCCATCGCGCGGGGCATCGTTGCGAACTGCTCTGTGAAGTCGATCGAGCCGCCTCCGCGGTGCTCGCCGCGCGGTTTCCGGGGGTCGACCGCGTCGACGACGTTCGATCGATCGACGAACTCCCGCATGTCGATCTCGTCGTCGCCGGCTTCCCCTGCCAGGACCTCAGCCAAGCCGGCCGCACCGCCGGGATCGACGGCGCGAAGTCGGGCCTCGTCGGCGAACTCTTTCGCTTGATCGAGCGCGGCGGACCCGACCGCCTCCTGCTCGAGAATGTCCCCTTCATGCTCCAACTCCAGCGCGGGCGAGCGATGGAAGTGCTCGTCGAGCGGCTCGAGCGAGCCGGCTTCGCCTGGGCCTATCGGGTGGTCGACGCCCAATCCTTCGGCCTTCCCCAGCGCCGGCGAAGGGTCCTCCTCGCCGCGTCGCGTTGCACGGGCGAGGACCCGCGCGACATCCTCCTCGCCGACGACGCCGAACACCCGCCCGCGATCGACGACGTCGACTCGGCCTGCGGCTTCTTCTGGACCGAAGGCAGTCGCGGCCTCGGTTGGGCGGTCGACGCCGTGCCCACGCTCAAAGGGGGCTCGACGATCGGCATCCCCTCGCCCCCCGCCATCTGGCTCCGCGGCTCCGATGGAGCGATCGTCCGACCCGAGATTCGCGACGCCGAACGCCTCCAGGGCTTCGAAGCCGACTGGACCGCGCCCGCGACCGACGCCGGCGAGCGAGCTTCGATGCGTTGGCGGCTCGTCGGCAACGCCGTCAGCGTCCCGATGGCCGCATGGATCGGCAGTCGCTTCCGCCTCCCCGCCCGCTACGACTCCGCGCGCGATCGCGACCTCCCGCCCGGGGCCCCCTGGCCCGCCGCCGCCTGGGGACGCGACCGCCGCCGAGCCGCCGCCGAGATCTCGCACTTCCCCATATCCGTCGAATATCAGCACTTGAGCGAATTCTTGAGATTCCCCGCGCCCGCCCTCTCGCATCGCGCCTCGGCCGGTTTCTTCAAGCGGCTCGAAGCATCGACCTTGCGGGTCGACCCCGCCTTTCGCGAGGCGATGCGCCGGCATGTCGAACAATCGCGTCCAAATGCCGGCATCGGATCATAATTTGATCGATGCGTCGTTCTCGAGGAAGCGCCGGAGCTCGGTCTCGAGAGCGTCGAGCCGCTTGACCGAGCACTCCCAGACCACGAGCACGCTCCAACCGAGCTCGAAGAGCCCCGCGAGCGCCTGGGCGTCGCGCTCGAGGTTGCGATCGAGCTTTGCATCCCAGAACGCGCGGTTCGTCGCCGGCCGTCCCGCGCGGGGGCATCCGGGGTGTCCGTGCCAGAAGCAGCCGTGAACGAAGATCGCCTTCCGCCTCCCGGGGAACACCACGTCGGGCCGCCCGGGCAACCCTTTGCGGTGGAGCCGGAATCGGTAGCCCATCCGATGCAGCAACGACCTCACGACCCGCTCGGGCCGCGTGTCGGTCGAGCGCACTCTGCGCATCACCGCGCTTCGGAGTTCGGGGTCGAAGCTGTCGGCCAAGGGCGGGTCTCGCTCGGTCGGGGATCGGCGTCGCGGATCAAGGGAGTTGCTCGCGAATCGCGCGGGCGAGCGCCTCCGCGAGCGGCGGCGGACAGGCGTTGCCGATCTGCACGCCGACCTGGATCCGCGAGCCGCGGAAGTCGAACGAATCGGGAAACCCCTGCAACCGCGCGGCCTCGCGATGGGTGATCGGTCGGTCGGCCTCGGGGTGGAGGTAGCGGCCCTTCTCGGGCTTGTAGAACTCGGTCCGGATCGTGACCGACGGCCGGTCCCACCAGAGCCGGCCGAACAGGTCGGTCCCCCCCTTCGTCTTGCGCTTCCAGCACTCGGGCGTGAGCTCGGGAGGCAGATTCCAGCGATTTCCGCCGGGCGGTACGTGGCGATAGCGCTCGAGCGACATCGCGGTCGGGTTCCGGCCGATGTGCCAGTTGCGCCCGTCCGGCGTCGCGGGAAGATCGGCGATCGCCTCGCGCACGGTCCTCCAGGCGGGTCGAGCGTCGTCCGACCCCCGCGCGGCGGGCGCGACCCGCGAGGCCGCGGGGAATTGCGGCGACCGATCGCGAAATCCGATGATGATCGCGCGCTTGCGTGTTTGCGCGACTCCATGATCGGCCGCATTCAGGACTCGCGCTTCGAGCTCGAACCCCAGCGCCCTTGCCTCGACGGCGAAGGCGGCGAACTCGGCCGATTCCAGCAACGGAGGAACATTCTCCATCACGAACGCCCGCGGCCGCGCCTGCTCGAGAGCCCTGAGAAAATGCCGCCAGAGCGCGTTGCGCGGGTCGTGCGGCATCTTCTCGCCCAGGTTGCTGAACCCCTGACACGGCGGTCCGCCCGCGACGACGTCGACCTCCGGAAACCGCTCGACCTCCTGGATCGAACACGCCGCGACCCGGTCGGTGACGTTCGCACGCAGCGTCTCGCAGGCGGCGGGGTCCCACTCGACCGCGAGCTCGGTCCGAAAACCCGCGGCCTGGAAGCCGAGCGCCATGCCTCCGCAACCCGCGAACAGCTCGAGCACCGTCGGCCCGCCCGTTCGCCGCGAGATCGAGGACTCGGGAACCCGCGGCTCGTCGGAGCGCCGCCGCTTGGTCTCGAACGGAGCCAGACCGAAGCGGCCCGCCTTCGTCTTGCGGAGCGACAGCAAGTCGCCCACGCCGATCGCATGACGATCCAAGAACGCGCGGATCTCGACTCCGCGAATCACCAAGCCGCCCTCCGCGCTCCCCCCTGCTCCACCGACGTCGACCCGGATCGAACCCGACCCGCCCCGCGGATCGATCTCGATCGCGCCCGAGCCTTCGGCCGGCTCGAGGAAGTCGAGATGACTCGCGAGGTCGATCGTATCGTCGCGGAGATTCTCGGCGGTGATCCGCACGAGTCGCTTGCGGTCGGCCACGGAACCGCTCAAGGCGCGATCCTCGAGAACGCGGTGAAGAACCAGTCGAGACCTCGCATGAGTTTGACTCTTCCTCGTCCCGGGGTCAAGCCGCGCGGGCGCTCCGAGCGACGCCGAATCCGGACGGCGTCCGGCTCAGCCGCCGACGCTGCCCGAGATCGAATCGACGAACACTGGAGCCTTTTCTCATGTCATCTCTGATTTCCATGGATGGGAGTTGACAAGCCGCCGCGGCTGAGCCAAACTGCGACGAAGCTCCCCATCGCCCCGACGTTCGTCAATGCGTTCGGCCGCCGGCGCTCATCTCGATCGAGAGGCAATCCAATGATCTTATACCCTGCCGACTGGCGGATTCGTCTCACAGGCGCCGTGGGAGGAGCGATCGGGGGCGCCTTGGCGCTCTTCGTGGTCAAGCCCCGGGTCGAGTTGCCCCAGTGGCTCGGTCCGTTCGCGTTCGTCGCCATGATCGGCATCGGCGTCGTTCTCGGCAACCTCCTCGGCGCCATGCTCTTCCCGACTCCGCCCGCCGGCCCGTCCGACCCTTCGACCCGCCCTTGACCCGGTTCGCGCCGCGTACGCCCCTTCCTTTCTCCCCAGCTCTCTGCTCATTCTTCATATCGTCGTCGGATCGCACCCCGGCGACTCTCCCGCGCTCCTGCACACTCATGATGGGGGATTGAAATCCCTCGTGTCGGTGGATGGTTTCGACTCCGTTACATATCGACCGCCGGACAATCCCGCCCCCGCCTCTGCGACCACTCTCGAGCAAACGGACGCGAACCGTGGAACTCCGCGGGTCGTCGAGCCGTGAAACGTCTGTAACGACTCTTCACTCGAGCCAATGACGAGGTGTGGATTGTTCAATTTCGTTCGCTCGAAGCTCCGCGCGTTCCTCGAGGATCCGCTTGGCAACGCCGTCGACGGCGCCGTGTTCGTCATCATGCTCGCGGTGGGGGCGGCCATCTTGATCGGGGCGGTTCGATACGCGATCGGGATCGTGAGACAGGTATCAGCCTCGTAGGTACGAGCCGAAACGCAGTGCGTGGTTCGCCGACCATCGAGGCATCTGCAAGGGTCATCTCGAAGACATGCAATGTGGGAGAAGGACGACTTTGGTGCACGATGATGAAGAAAAGCAGCCGGCCGGTTCAGTGACGGCAGAGGAGATCGACCGTGCGCTGCCGTCCTGGACGACCAACTCGCGGTTCTTCGAGATCGGTGTGAGCGTTCTCGGGGCGGCCGGGGCGATCGTCGCCGTGCTCCTGATCCGCGGATGGTGGCGGCCCGGGGTCCTGGTTCTCGGCGGTTTGGCGGGTGTCGTCGCATGGTTCGTGTTCCACACGATTCTCATGACGGTTCTTGGAAATCTCGCGGCTCTCCGACTCAGCCGTCGAAGCGGACACGCCTCCGACGCGGTCGTTGAACAAGACCAGCCGAAAACGGCGAACCACTGAGCACGCTGGTTCGCCGGGGGACACGGATCGGAGGCGTCATTGAGACAACCTGGGATCGCTGAAATCGAAGCGACACGATGTGCGCGGCTCGTGTGTCGGTGAGTGCGGTTTCAGAGATGAACGGATCGCGACGGATCAATCCCCGCCCTCTCCCTGGCTTTCGTAATCCGCGCGGATTCCCCAAAGATCGAGGTCGACGATGGTCGATGACGAGAGGTGAATGCGCTTGGGCGCAAGGTACGAAGCAGTGAAGGTGGATCCGAACGACTTGGTGATCTTTCCAAAAGCGAACACGAAAACACTTGGATCTGGAGTGAATCATGAACGTCGACAAGCGAGTCCCGAGCGAAGCTGCGCGCAGGGAAGCCTCCGAGTGGCAAATCCGGAAGAATCGCGAGAATGCCGAGCGGTCGACCGGGCCGACGAGCGAACAAGGCAAGTTGCGATCGCGTGAGAACGCGACGAAACATGGATTTCGCAAGATCATCGTCTCGCCGGGCGAGACCAGCCCCGAGATCGAGGCCGAGCGCGAGCGGTTCGTCGATGCGTTGATGCCTTGCAACGACGAAGCGCTCGCTTATGCCGACCTCGCGTATCAGGCCAAGCGC
>JANRKW010000022.1:0-5226 GCA_033763215.1 Isosphaeraceae bacterium
CGGCTTGGTCTTCGCCGCGATCGTTCGCTTCCGTCGTCGCACCGCGAGCGTCTGATCGCTTCCCAATACGACCGGACGAGATCGTTCGACACTCGAGACGCCCCGGTGGATTCCTCCGCCGGGGCGTCGTCCTTTTTTCCGAGGGTTCCGCCGCGGCCTGCGATCGCATCGTGCGTCTGATCGTCTATGGTAGCACGTTCGTACAAGCACACTGGGATTCGTCTGGCACGGGAAGATGCTCGGAATCCGACCAAGCCACGCAGGCCGCGACCAGTTTCAACCCCGACGAATGAGTGGCGAACCACAGTGAAATCGAGGACTCGAAACGTCAGACGTTGGTCGACCTCAATCACGAAAGCCGGACGATCGGTATCGACCCCTGGTCGGGAAGTCAGAGTCCTCAGCGGGCTCGGACGCTCGGCCGGATCGAGAGGAAACATCTCGACCGAGATGCCGATGACGAAAATCGCCCGCCCGAGCTGGATATCAGCTTCATCCTGCCGTCGCCAACCGACATCGAGCCGACACCCGAACCGGCCATTCCGAGAAGTCACGAGGCAGATCGCGTTCGGACTCCGCAACCTCACGGGTCCAGGGCGAGGGTGAATATCGCCGACGTGGGAACTGCGCATGCCCTCGTCGAGTTCGACATTCGACTCGACGCCGCTCGTTGATTCTGGGCATCCGCGAGCGGAGAAGGCGGCTTCACAGCTCCTGAGAGAGCGAGCGGTTCGACGAGGTCGTCGCACTGGGGGCCCGACACGCCGAACACTCTCTCGATGTCGCGGTGCGGCTCTTCGAGTATTGCCTTCGACCCTGGAATCCGGGCGTTACCAACCGCGTCACATAAACACGTTTGGGTATCTCGTGGACGACGCCCCAGGAGAATGTTCCTTGCAAGGTCTGTCGATTGAATGTCGTCCAAAGGTTGGGCGGCGATCTGGAGTGATGAGTTCGGGTCCCAGACCTCGAGCCTGACTCGTGTGAGTGGAGGCTCCTGAGCCCGGTCGCCGGGACGATGCAGGCCCGGCCAATAAGATGCCGTGCTGCATTCAAGAGACAACATGACTGCAAGACTTCAACGAACAGCGTCCGAGGGTTCCGGCTCGCCCAACTGCTTGCGGGCCAGGCTCAGGTAGTGCCGAGCCGTCCGTTGGCAGGAATCCGTAGGAGAGTGCTTGTCGATCAGCAAAAATGCTTTGATTTGCTCGCATGCTGCTTTGGCTTGCCCGTTGTCATAGAGTACCATTCCAAGGAGCAATGCATCCTCCGGATCGTTGGTCGGCAGCTTTCGAGCGCATTGCAGGGCCTTCTTGGGGTCGCGCAGCGTCGGGTCGGGGCAGAAACTCAACAAGTTGGCCAGACCGCGGGCAGCGGTGATCCGGGAGGAGTCCTCCTGGAGCCGATCGAGGATCTCGATCGCCCGCCGGAAGTTTCGGCGGGCCGCCGCGGGGTCCGAACCCCAACGATGATGTGCATCGACGATGAACCACCGCGCCAGATCCTCTTGAACCTTTGGGTTCGCTTCGTCGCGACCAGCAAGTTCGCCATAGACCGTCAAGGCATAGGCAGTGAGCTGTTTGCACTCGGCGCTCATGCCGGCATCATTCAGCAGGGTCGACTCGTCCAAGTCAATCAGCTTCATCGCCATCAAGGGCCAATCCTTCTGCTTCCGGGCCTGTTCGCAAAGCTCGATCCGTTCTTGGACGAGATTCCAGTACTGGTCTTTACGATCACCTCGACGCAGCAAGACCTTACCGTAGCCGCGACTCGCGCTCGAGTAGAAGCGGTAGCGAGTCGGGTCGTCGGGAAACTTCGCAACGGCACGGCGCTGGCCCTGCAATGAAAGCAGCGCCAATGTCTCCGCCTCGTCGATTCGTCCCCGATCGAGCCGATCCTGGGCCAGTTGGCCGCGGAAGCTTGCGAGATCCATCGCAAATCCAGGGACTTCGGGAAAGCGCTCCGTGAGATCGGTCGCGACCCTGACGGCCTCCTCGTGGGCGGCGATGCCATCATCACTCCGTCCTGCCTGATTGGCGAGCCCGGCCACCTGCATGCAGCCTTCGGCATAATGATAGGCATACATCGGCCGATCGGGATGGCTCTTCGCAAGACGAGCGAGGATCGCCACGGCGCGTTCGGTCGGTCGGGTCGCTTTCTGGTACTCACCCAAATTGTGTAGCCCATTCGTCATCTGAAGAATTGCGTAAGCCAGTTCATGTTCTTTCTCTGGGAAGCCCGAGAGGTCGGGCAACTCGCCGAGTTGCTCCACGTACTCGATGATCGATTGGCGGTCGAGTTCCGACACGAGACCTGGATTGTTGAACAGTCGGCTGGACGAATCGGCGGCGAACACGACGAACTCGAGGAGCTTCTCCCCTCGATCCTCGGCGAGCGAATTGGCATCGGCCAGCTTTCGCGCTTGTTCCCTGGCGGTTCGCAACGAGAGTGTGACGTACACCAGCAAGGTCGAGAGCAGGAGAAGAGTGAAGGTCGAGAGCGCGGCCAGAGCGGGTTCGCGTCGGGCCCAACGGACCAGGCGACCGAGCCGGCCCACGGGTCGAGCGGCGACGGGTCGGCCGGCGAGGAAAGCTCCCAGGTCTTTCGCGAGATCCTTCGCGGTCGCATACCGGCGCGAGGGTTCCTTCTCGAGGCATTTGAGACAGATCGTCTCCAGATCCCTGGGCAGCTTGGGCAGCAAGAGCCGGGGCGGCACGGGCTCGGTGTCGCGGACAAGGAGCAACGTATCGTAATGTGTCTCGCCTCGAAACGGAGGACGTCCCGTCAGCAGTTCGTAGAGCACCGCGCCGAGGGCATAGACGTCGGCCGCGGGGCCCACTTGCCGGCTCTTGCCGAACGCCTGCTCGGGAGCCATGTAGGAGGGAGTGCCCAGGACCGCCTGGCTGGGAGTGACGGCCGATCCCGATTCGTCGTGCTTGGCCATGCCAAAGTCGCTGACCTTGGGAATCCAGGCGTCCGGGTCGTCGGAAGGCCCGTCGAGCAGGATGTTGCCGGGCTTGATATCGCGATGGATCACACCATGGTCGTGCGCGTGGCTGATCCCCTCGGCCGTCGCCATGACCGTTGCGGCAGCCGCCCTTGGTCGCATCGGGGTGCCGTCGAGCTTGTCGGCAAGGGAACCTCCCGGGAGAAACTCCATCGTGTAGTGACACAGCTCGGCAGCCTCTCCGACCGAGAGGACCGTGATGATGTTGGGGTGACGCAGCTTTCCCGCGGCGCGGACTTCGGCGACGAACCTGTCGCGTTCCGATCGGCCGGCGAGAACGCCGCCACGAAGAACCTTGATGGCGATCTCTCGTCCGGTCGAGGTCTCCCGCGCCCGATAGACGACACCGCAACCGCCGCGTCCCAGCTCCCGGAGGTTCTCGTAGCCCGGCACCGACGGAACGGCGGCTTGCTCATCAGCCGCAAGCGGGCTCTTCGCGACGAAGACCGAAGCCGCCAACTCTGGATCGATCCGAGTCAGACGCTCGGCGACGCTTTGACAAAGAGCGCATCGATCCAGATGCGATGAGAGAGCATCGCGCGCGGCCGGGTCGCACTCTCCCGCGAGAAAGTCGCTCAGGGCGGCTTCGCTGGGGTGTTGATCCATGATCATCTCAGCTCCCGTTGGATCAAGATGACGTCGAGGCCGACGCGCGTTTGCGAAGAGTCTTGATGATCCGACTCTTCGCCGTGTAGACCGCCGACGGACTGATGCCCAGTTGCTCAGCCGCCTCGGCGCCGGTCAAGTTCTCGTGGGTGGTCAGCCAGAAAGCTCCCCAGGCGACCGGACCGACCTCGAAGCGAACAGTGTCGATCACTTGATCGTAACTCTTGAATCCCTCGCGCATCTGGTCGTCGAGTTCTCCGGAGAGCCGGGCCAGCGGTTCGGGCAGGGCGGTGTCGCCGCCGTTGCCGACCCAGCCGGGCCGACGGCTGAGCACCCGCCAGTGGCTGCGAATCGCGTTGTCGACGATCGTCTGGATGTAGCCGCGGAACCGGTGCGCTGGGTCGTGACGAAAGTCACGCAGAGCACGCAAGAGCGCGGTGAACACGGCGGAACGGATGTCGTCCACGTCGGCCGATTGCAACCTGGCCTTGCGGCAGCGCGCCTCGATCAAAGGGGCGTACCGGCCGATGAACACGGCCCAGGCCGCGTCGGAGTCGGGCAGGAATAGTTGCGAGAGCAGACGAGGGCAGGTCGTGGGGGGGTCGAGTGCGGACATCTTCGAGCGACTCGCAATCATGGACGGATCGAAACGAAGAGCAGGATGCCATCCCTTCATGCGACCGAGCATAACGCCCCCAGCGCGGCCGTTGGAAGAGGTTTCCTCGGTCGTTGAGATTTTTCCGTAAGACCCCCGCGTAGAGACTGGTGAGGAGACCAGGAGGATCGCCCGCCAGGGCCGTCCCGGGGTCCTCACGCGCTCTGCTTTTCCGCCCATTTCCCGGCTCGTTCCCCCACGAATCGTCGACCGGTTCTTCCGCTCGATCGCCCCTGGATTTCATCGCGAGTCAACCTCCATGAATATCATTCGAAAGCGTGATCACGCCTCCACTCATGCCGAAGCCGGCGCGCGTCTTGCCTCCCGAAGAGCCGCGCGGAAGGTGCGCCGGACGATCGCATTCGAGCACCTGGAGCGGCGATTGGCTCTCGCGACCATTCAGTGGGACGGTGGCGCGGGTGCCGATAATCCGTATTGGGACCTCGCCGCGAACTGGGAAGGCGACCGCGTCCCCGGTGGGAACGACGACGCGTCGATCCTGGCGCCGGGCACGAATGTGACACTTCGATCGGGCAACGTGACCGTGAAGAGCCTGACGAGCACGGCCGGAATCTCGCTCACATCGGGGTCGCTGAATGTCACGCAGGGTGCCTCGCTGCTCAGTGGAAGCCTCTTCGTAGCGCCGGGCACCTATCTCAACGCCTCGGGCGGTAGCCTCACCGCCACCGGTCCGACCGTCGCCGACAGTGCTTCCTTCTATGCCTCGGGCGGGGGAGTGCTTTCCCTGCCGGCGTTGGTGTCTTATTCCGCCGCCGGAGGAGGTTACAACCCGGTCATCCAGGCCAACGACGCTGGCAGTCGCATCAACCTTGCCGCCGTCGAAAGACTCTGGGGCAGAACCGACAGCGGACAGCTCGCCATCCGCGCCTACAACGGCGCACGTGTCGACCTCTCCGGGGTCACCAACTATGAGGGCGGCGCCGTCAACGTCCTCGCA
>JANRKW010000023.1:0-25167 GCA_033763215.1 Isosphaeraceae bacterium
CCTGCTCCTGGTCGACCACACCGCGCGGCTGTTGCGGAAGGGGAAGGCGTCGATCTCGCGAGGATTGTCCGAGATCTTCACGCGACTCGACACCGATGCGACCAGTTGGCACCGGAAGCTCGAAAAGCTGCACGGCGGGCGCCTCCTGGGCCGCTGCTTCGCCTCGAGCCGAGCCAAACTCCGCGAGACCGCCACACAACTCGGCCTCCACCACCTCCCCAACCTCGCCGCCTGCCCCACCCGCTGAGCGGGGCTCGCCCGAACCCGACGACTCTCGCCGCCGCGTCGGCCTCCGGGCCGGCTGCGGTTTGGAGCATGCGCACGCGATCGATCACACCATCGCGCATGCGCAAGTCGACTCCAGTCGAGGCAATGGTCGACCGGTAGTCCACGGATAAGGCCGCCCGTCCCTCCGCGTCGAGGTCACTCGAATTGAAGAACCAAAGATCTCGCATCAGAGTCTCGCACATTGCATGTCCTCTTTCCCCTTCATTGCATGTCCTTTTTCCCCTTTTTTCCCCTTGTCCTTTTTCCCCTTTCGGATAAGGCCGCCCGTCCCTCCGCGTCGAGGTCACTCGAATTGAAGAACCAAAGATCGCTCATCGGCTTGCGGCACTTTGCATGTCCTCTTCCCCTCCATCGGCGTGCGGCACTTTGCATGTCCTCTTCCCTTTTCTCTTCCCTTTCCTCTTTCCTTAACCCTGCTCAATCTCTCTCGCAATCCCTTTTCCCTGTTCCCTTGTTCTCTTGTCGTAGTGGGGTGAGAATCCAGGACCAGCCGTTGTGCCGACGGCAGGATTCCAGGTTTCCGATGTCGAGGCAAGCGGATCTGCTTTCGTGCGCCGGTCGAGTCGGAAGTTTCCTTCCGGATTCGCGTCGCGTCACGCGCGTCTCGGTGCGCCGGCTCGCGGAGCCGGATCGCTCGGCCTCACCAATCACGTCACCACTCGTTCCTCGGAGCAGGCATGAAGATCGTCGTTTCTACCCTGGTCAAGGCTCCCATCCAAGAAGTCTGGCGCGCATATACGACTCCCGAAGACATCAAGCACTGGAACGCGGCGTCTTCCGATTGGCATACCACGGCCGCCTCGGTCGACCTTCGTCCCGGCGGCAAGTTCAGCTCGAAGATGGAGGCCAAGGACGGCTCCTTCGGCTTCGACTTCGAAGGCGAATACACCAAGGTCGTGCCGCATGAGCTGATCGAGTACAACTTCGGCGACCGAGCGGCGGTCGTCGAGTTCAACGACGGAGAAGGAGGCGTCACGGTGACCGTCGCCTTCGATGGCGAGACCACATTCTCCGAAGAGCAACAGCGCTCCGGCTGGCAGGCAATCCTCGACAACTTCGCTCGCCACGTCGAGCAGGCGGGTCGCTGAGCCCCAGCCTTGAACCGCCATTCGTGGTCCACTCCTCGAGTCGCCGGCCGCCGCTCCAACGAAGCGGATCCAGGTTCGCGAATCGGCGAGGAGCACGAACGATCGTTCGATCGATCGATTCAGCACATCAGCAGCGGCTGCTCTGCGTTGATGATCAGGACGAGGCGGAGTGAGAACGGGGAGAGCTTGCGGCGCGGCTTCGGTTCTCTTCCGCCTCGCGCATACCATCGAGACGTGGCGAGGAATCGACACTCACCCCCTTTGGAAAGCGGGGAAGAGTCGATTCCGGCTACGGTGCGGCTGCGTTACTACCGTGAGATCTCAATGCGTTCAAAGTAGTTCAGTTCCCGGCCTTGCTCGGATCCTTTGCCGAGGCGTTCGCGGTCGCCTTGATCCATGCGACCTCGAGTGCAAACGGTCCCGGCTTCTTGTCGGCGAGCATCAGGCCGATCGAGTCGACCTTCGCGCCGTCGACGGGGCCGGCGTTGGGGAGATCGCGTCCGAACCAGGTAGCGCGAAGGTCTCTGAGCGGAATGCGGACTTCGATCCATTCACCGGCCTTGGTGGCGATCGGCGCACGGTAGGAATACGCGGTGCGACCCGAGGGGACGTAGAGGTTGAGGAGGTATTCACGACCGTCACCCTTGATCTTGGCGGTGATCGCGTCGTCCGACATCAGCCCGAGCGCGGTTCGGCGCGTGCGGACCGACGCGAATCCGCCGTTGTTCTCGAGCGAGAGCGTCCCGAGGAACTTCATCGTCCCCTGCTCGGTGATCTCGAATCGACCCTGGGAAACCCCGCCCATCACGCCGTCGTTCACCGGCTGCCAGGATTTCGCCGACTCGGGTTTCGAGAAGTCGAACAGCATCCGTTCTCCCTCCGCCGCGGCACCGCCCGACAGAGCTCCCCACGCGACCACGATGAGGACCAAGACTCGAAGTTCGCGCAACGCCATCAGAGAGACCCCGGTTGAAGGCTGGATCGGAGCGAGGATTTCGACACCGGCGAAACCTCCATCACCACGTGTACTTTCTATGCACGCGGCCATGACCTTCAACCTCGATGTCGGCGGAACGCACGCCCGCGGCTGGGATTTCCACAATCGGCTCAATTGTGCGGCGGCCGGTTTTCGATAATGCTGGAAGAATCGATCGAACCGAGTCGGTTCGCCGTCGTTCCACGGAGCGGCGGGTCGGCCGGAAAGGGGATCGGCCGAGGATCGTCGGTCGAGTCGCGAGCCAGGGAGAGGCACGGACATGCTGGTCGAGAGCGGCGGTCGCGGGTCGAAGGAGTCGAGAGCGCGGCGGCCGTGGGTCTGGGCCTTGTCCGGCCTGGGGATCGTGGCGGCGGCGATCGCGGCGATCAGCATCTGGCTCACCGAGCCTCTGGAGCCCGAGGACGTCGCCGCGCTCCGGACGCTCGACCAAGCCCGCGCTCCTCATGCCCCCGAGCCGGAGCGCGAGCTTCGCTCGACGGCGCTCGAGTGGCCGGTGGGCACTCTCGACGGCCCGCCCGCGAAGCGATTGCTGCTCGAGGTCCTGCTCGACGCCGAGTCGCGGATCGATCGCGTCACGGGCTACACCGCGACGTTTCGCAAGCAGGAACGGATCTCCGGCGTACTCCGCGACGAAGAGACCCTGGCGATCAAGGTTCGTCACCGACCGTTCGCGTTCTACGGCAAGTTCCTCGCCCCCCGCGCGGGCAAGGAGGTCGTGTTCGCCGAGGGGCATCACGGGAACAAGGTGATCGCGACCGGCGGGGGACTCACGCGCCTGCTCGTGCCGCGTCTGGCGCTCGACCCCACGGGTCCGCTCGCCCTGGCCGATTCGCGACACCCCGTGACCGAGGCCGGGCTGGCGAATTTGATCCATCGCCTCGCTCGATTCCGCAAGCTCGACCTCGAGGACGAGGCCGCCGCCACCGTACTCGACCGCTGGACCGACGAACGCGGCAAGGTCTGGCTCCGCTCGGTCCACACCCATCCTCGGAAGAACCCGGAACGACCGTTCGCCCGCGTCGAGGTCCTCTATGACCCTGCGACGCTCTACCCGATGCGGATCTCGAACTTCGACTGGCAGGACCCGCCGGCCGACGGTCAGGTCGTCGGCGCGCTCGCCGAACGCTACACCTACGCCGATCTCGAGGTCGACGTCCCGCTCACCGCGCTCGACTTCGATCCCGCCAACCCGAATTACGCGTTCCAGCGTTTTTGAAGGCGGCCTCGACGCACCTCGGGGCGCTCATGGGACCGAGATCCCGGGACGGCGCCCGATTGCTGGAGATTTCTCTGGCCTCGGGCCTCCGCTTGGCGCATCTTCTTGGGGCGGCCGAGTCTCTCCCCGGCCTGCGCCGAACATTCGATCGGCGTGCGTCATGGGTTCCAGATCGATGGACTGTCGCGAGGCACCGCCCCGCGATGAGGTGTCTTCTCCATGTCCTACACCTACGTTCGCTGCTCCTGGCCCGGTTGCGAGGAACCGGTCGTCTACAAGATCGCCGCGCGCTGGAGCGACGGCAGCTTCAACGAGTTGAAGACGTACGGCTTTGCCTGCGCCGATCATCTCGGAAGCATCTTTCGCGCGGCCGAGGCCCGGAGAAACGCCTGCTCCGTGACGCCCGGCGAAACGCTCGGAGAGATTCAGATCTACAAGTGGGAACCCGGCAAGCGCGATTCGCAGCTCACGCGGCTGGCCGGTCTCGAGGAGAACTACCGCTCCTGACACCTGTGCCGTTCCGGCCCCGCTCGGGGCCGGAACGGCGCGGGCTGATTTGAAATGATCGTCGACTCGCGCCGACGGCCCTCCGATCGATCTCTCAGCTCCCCTGACTTCGAACCGAGCACAGCACCATGAAGAAGTCGACGGCGTCGGTGTTGGTCGCGTTGATCGTTGCGATGAAGGCGTTGAGTGCCGGTCCCGTGGACTCTCCTCCGCGCGAGGTGGAGCTGGTGCTTCGTTCCGGGGCGCATGAGCGTCGCGATGCCGTGGTGCATGCGATCGTGCCCGACGCGTTCTCGGCCGAGATCCGCCGGAGCCTCGCGGCAGGTCCCACCGCGTTGACGCTCCGCTCCGGCGACCGCACGATCATCGCCGAAGCCCGTCGCGCTTCCGATCGCGACGGCGTGGAACTCGTTTGGGTCCACCCCGGCACCATCCCCGCGGGAGCCGAAGCGAGGCTCACCCTCGACACCGCGACGCCCGCGGACACTCGCTCGCCCTGGAGCTTCCGCAACGATCCCAACGGCGGCGTCGACCTCGCTCGCGGCGAGCGCAAGGTCTTCCGATACAACTCCGCCCCCGTGCTCGAGGCCGGTTGGCCCGAGATCCAGCGGCGGGACGCCTACATCCACCCGGTCTATACGCCGTCGGGACTGCTCGCGACGGGCGATTTCTCCAAGTTCCATACGCATCACCGCGGCATCTTCCTCGCTTACGCGAAGATGAAGCTGAAGGACGACGTCGTCGACGTATGGAACATCCACAACGCCAAGGCGGGCGGCAAGATCCACCACGAGAAGTTCGTCGGTCCGACCGCGGGGCCCGTGACCGCGCGATTCTCGACGCGGCATCGCTGGGAGACGAAGGAGAAACGGCCCTTCCTCGATGAGACCTGGGACGTCGAGGTCTACGACGTACCCGGCTCGCCCTACTGGCTGTTCGACATCACCTCGACCCAGATCGCGCGCGAGACGCCGGTCGAGCTCTCTCCCTATCGCTACGGCGGCATGGCCTATCGCGGCCCCGAACCGTTCGTGAAGGGCAAGCTCGACGTCCTCACCAGCGAGGGCCGCGGCCGCGTCGACGGCGACCAGAAGCCGGCACGTTGGGTCGACCTCACCGGCCCGAGCGCCGAGGGCTCCAACGAATACCTCGGCGCGATGATCGCCGACCACCCCTCGAACATCAATCACCCCACCGTCGCGCGGATCCATCCCACGAGCCTGCCGTTCTTCTCCTACGTCCCCTCGCATCAGACGCACAACAAGGCGTTCACCCTCGCGCCCGGCGAGCCTCGCCGCTTTCGCTACCGCGTGCTGGTCCACGACGGCCGGCCCGATCGCGACCGAGACGAACGCGTCTGGCGCGACTTCGCCGAGCCGGTCGAAGTCGCCGTCATCCCGCCGCGTCCTTGAAAATCGGGGAAGATCCCGCGGGTTCGCTCGAATTCCCCCTCGGACCAGGGCCGCCGATCGTTCGATCCGAAGTGGATCGGCGGGCGGCCCGTCCCTGATTGGAGCCCCGCCCATGACCCGACCGCCGTCTCGATCGCACCTGCTCGCAGCCCTCGTGATCTGCGGCCTCGCCTTCGCCGGTCGTCCCGCCTCGGCCCAGGAGTGGGTCTCGCCCGAGGCCCTCATGTCGATGCAGCGCGACGCGATGAAGAGCCTGTCAAAGCTCGACGGACTCTGGCGCGGCAAGGCGATCCGTCACCTCCACGACGGCACCACCAAGGAAATGGTGCAGACCGAACGCGTCGGAACCATGCTCGACGGGACACTCCGCGTCATCGAGGGTCGCGGCTACGAAGCCGACGGCTCGCTCGCATTCCAGGCCTTCGCCGTGCTCTCCTACGACACGTCCAAGCGTTCTTACTCGATGCGGTCCCACAGCGCGGGCCGCTCGGGCGACTTCGTGTTCCGCAAGACCGACAAGGGCTTCGACTGGGAGATCCCCGCCGGCCCCGCCACGATCCGCTACACGGCGACGATCGACAAAGGCGTCTGGAAGGAGCGCGGAGAACGGATCGAGAAGGGCCGCCCCCCGCAACTCCTGGTCGAACTCGAACTCCGCCGTCTCGGCGACACCGACTGGCCCGCCGCCGGCTCAGTCGGCTCGAAGTGAAGACCTCGAAGGTCGAGATTCGGATTGACGGGGCGGGGGAGTCGGCATAGAACGAGTTTCGGCGATCGTTCGGGCCGACTCCCGGCCGCCTCGGGAGCCGTTCGCGCGGAGGGAGGGACCCCGACGGCGAATGGTCGCGTCTCCGTTCGATCTCGATCCACGGATGGATACCCCCGCCATGATTCGGCGCTGCTGCGCGGTTCTCGCACTTGCGGTCTGCGGCTGCGCGGAGTTTCAACTCGAGACGCACGCCCCCGACCGGACTCCGATCCCGGGAACGCCGAACGTTCTCGAACCTTCCGCCGCAGCGGCGGCTCCGCCGACGACTCCGGCCGTCGCACCCGTCGTCCCGCCGACTCCGACCTCCGGGCTCGAGACTCGGGCGATGACGGGCACGATCGCTCCGGCCGCGACGACGCCGGCAACGGCTCTCCCCGAGATCGTCAACGATCCGATCCGCCCGATCGATCGTCCGCTGCTGAGTGCGCGCGGCGGAGAATCCTCGACCGCGACGGGGTTGGCTGCGCTCCCCGCTCCGGCCCCGATGCCCGCTCCGGCCTCGATGCCCGCTCCGGCGGTTCCGGCACCTGTCGCCGGCGGCGAGGCGACTCGCGGATCCCTGCCGCCGCTGCTGGGCCCCGAGCCGGCTCCTCGGTCGATTCCTCGCTCGGTGACCGCGGCTCCCACGACCTTGCCGGCTCCCGCAGCCGCAGTCGAGCGTCCAGCCGGATCGACTCCGATCGCTCCGGCGTCGGCACCGAATCTGTTCCTGGAAGCGCCGCCGGCCGCGACGCGACCTGCGCAGGGGGATGCACTGGAGCCGACGGTCTCGATCGTCGAGCCGGCTCCGACCGAACGCCCCGCGAGCGCCCCGACGGGATCTCCGCCCATCGCGCCCCGTCCCGCGAGCGAGATCGCCGCGGCGGCGGTCGAGCCGAACACGCCCCCGAGCCGGACGGTCGCGCGGGTCGGCGATGAGGTCGTCAACCTTCGCGATCTCACCGACGCCGTCAAGACGCGGATCTCCGAGATGCCCGCGGGCGAGAAGTTGACGCGCAGGAAGATCATCGCGCGAGCCAAAGACGTGCTCAAGGAAATGATCATTCGCTCGCTCGTGATGCAGGAGGCGCGGGCGAAGCTCGGGCCCGAAGCGGCCGACCTCGCGACGCGGAGCCTCGAAGAGCGATGGCGGACCGCCGAGCTGCCCGAGTTGCTCCGCCGCGAGCGCGCGCTCGATACCAACGATCTCCGCGCCAAGCTGTCGCGACGCGGGACGAGCCCCGAGGCCGAGCGTGAACTGTTCGTGATGCGAGCGCTCTGCGACGACCTGATGCGTCGCGAGCGATTCCGCGGCGACTTCACCGCCTATCTCGAGGCCCTGCGCGAGCGGCGGCCGGTGACTTCGGTGATGTCGTCGGCCGAGTTGGCCGAGGCGGGCGAGGCCGAAGCCCGAGCGGGCTCGACGCGCTGAGGAGCGAAGAGCGAGTCGCGACCGAGTCGATCTCCCTGGAGGAACGCACCGATGCTCGAGGTTCGCGGCCTTGTCAAGCGATACGGCGGCGTGAAGGCGGTCGACGGCGTCTCGTTTCGCGTCGAAGCGGGCGAGGTCGTCGGGCTGCTCGGACCCAACGGCGCAGGGAAGACGTCGACTGTCTCGTCGATCTGCGGGCTGACGCGAATCGACGGCGGCGAGATCCTGATCGACGGTCGACCGGTTCGCGGCGATGCCGACCCAAGAAAGCGGCTGCTCGGGCTCGTCCCGCAGGAACTCGCGCTCATCGAAGAACTGAGCGCGGAGCGAAACCTCCGATTCTTCGGCTCGCTTCAAGGAATGTCGAAGCCGGCACTCTCCGAAGCGATCGAGCGCTCGCTCGAGCTCGTCGGGCTCTCGGCGCGAGCGGGCGACGTGGTCCGGACCTTCTCGGGCGGGATGAAGCGCCGGCTCAACATCGCCTCGGCCTTGCTGCACGACCCGCGGCTGGTGATCCTCGACGAGCCGACCGTCGGGGTCGACCCTCAGAGCCGCAACGCGATCTTCGAGGGGCTCGAGAAGCTGCGGGCTCTCGGCAAGTCGCTGCTCTACACGACGCATTACATGGAGGAAGCCGAGCGGCTCTGCGACCGCGTGGTGATCGTCGATCATGGACGCGTCGCCGCGGATGGCGATCTTCATGAGCTGATCGGTTCGCTCCCCGCGCGGAATCGCCTGACCGTCGGCCTCGAGCCGCCGCCCCAGCCGCGCTGGATCGAGCCGCTGCGAAAGGTCGGAGGGGTGACCTCGGCGCATTTCGACGACGGCCGGCTCCGGCTCGACCTCGAGGATCTGGCGATCGTGCCCGGCTTGCTCGCCGCCATCGGCGAGGCGGGCGGGTCGGTCAAGAGCCTCGCCACCGAACGCATGGACTTGCAAACGGTCTTTCTCGAGTTGACCGGAAAGGACTTGCGCGACTGATGATCACACGCCCCTTGCTCGCTGTGGTCGCCAAGGACTTGCAGGTCTTCTTCAGCGACCGCCATTCCGTCGTGCTCGCGTTCGTCGCACCGATCGTGCTCGCGAGCCTGATGGCGACCGTCTTCGGAGGCGCGGGAACGTCCAAGCCCTCGCGGATCGAGATCTGTTTGGT
Organism: Isosphaeraceae bacterium; assembly: GCA_033763215.1. Classification (GTDB taxonomy): domain Bacteria; phylum Planctomycetota; class Planctomycetia; order Isosphaerales; family Isosphaeraceae; genus JANRKW01. The sequence goes on from JANRKW010000023.1 coordinate 8,842, forward strand.
CGATGAGGACGAGAGCGTGATCTCGCGAGCGATCGTCGATGCCGCGTCGGCCGAGAGCCGGCTCCGCGTCCGGCTCGAACCACGCGAGGCCGCCCTGGCGCGGGTCCGGCTCGGGGAATCGACGACGACCGTCATCATCCCCGAGGGATTCGGGGAACGAGCGGCCGACGCCCTCCTCGGCGACGACGACCCGCCCGAGCTTCCCTTTCATTTCGATCCGACGCATCAGGCGGAAGTCCGCATGGTGCAAGGTCTGCTCACGCGATTGATCCTCGAGTCGGTCGCGGCCGATTCGCTCGGGGGCGTGGGCGACCTGCTCGGCGAATTCGAGACCGACGCCCCGCGCTCGGGATCCGCGACGGTCGCCGGCGGCGCTCGAGCGGCCGACCCGGCTCGCGACGAGTTCCTCGCGCTCGTCGGCTTCGACGACGCGATCGAGGAGCAGGACGACGCCGATGCGCGAGCCGATCGCGCCGAGTTCACCCGCGTCTTCCCGGGGCTGGCCGACTTGCTCGATTCGCCCGAGAGCCCGGCGACGTTGCCCGACCTCGGCCCGAATCCGCCGCGCGAACTCGGCTCGAGCGCGGCCCGCGCCGCACCGAAGCCGCGAGCGAAATCGCGCGGGGTCTCGATGCCCTACGCGCCGAGGGACGTCTCGATCCTCGTGGGCGGTACCGCGGGCGAGCATCAGGCTCTCGCGGCTCACGCGTTCGCGGGAATGATCGTCCAGTTCGTGCTCTTCTCGGCCGTCGAGTGGGGAGTCAACCTCCTGATCGAGCGTCGCCGAGGGATCTGGAAGCGGATGCGGCTCGCCCCGGTCTCGCGGTTCACCATGCTCGGCGGCAAGGTCGTCGGCAGCATGATGATCTCATGTCTGATCATCACCGGCGTCTTTGGTGCGGGCGCGCTGATCTTCGGATATCGTGTGAATGGGAGCTTCGCCGCGCTCGTGGCGCTTGCCTTGGCGTTCTCGTGGACCGCGGCGAATCTCGGTCTGCTGGTGGCTGCACTCGGCCGGTCGCCCCAGGGGGCGCGATCGGTGTCGGTCCTCTGCGTGCTGCTGATGGTGATGCTCGGGGGCGGCTGGATCCCGAGCTTCCTCTTTCCGGAATGGCTGCAGACGGTGAACCCGGCGATTCCCACGCGCTGGGCGGTCGATGGGTTCGACGGCGTCTTCTCGCGCGGGTTCAGCTTCGGCGAGGCGCGTCCGGCGTTGCTCGCACTCTTCGGCTTCGGGGCGGCGTTTGCGGGGGCGACGGCCTTGACCTTCCGTTGGGAAGAGCCGAGCTGACGTGCGACCCCGCGCTCATCGCGGTCGACGAGCGTCGACCGCGATGAGCGCAGCCACCACCGCCGCGGGAAGCGCGACCGCGAGCCGTCCGGCTGCGCGCGCCAGGCTCGACGGCGGGAACGGCACCGAGGTCTGATCGAGAGGGAACAGCGCCGCGCCGACCACGAGGAAGAGGACGACGCCGATCGAGGCGCCGAGTAGTCCCGCCAGCCCGCCGCGGACGATCGGGCCGATCGCCCCCCTTCCTAGGCCGAGCCCGAAGGCGGCGCCCCCGACCAGACCAAGCGGCGCGGTCAGCCCGGCGATCACGCCGATCGCGAAGCCGATGTCGTCGACCATGCGCGCGGGCTGAGAGGTCGCGACCGGGATCAATCCGAGCGAGAGACCGAGCGACGCGGCCGCCCCCAGGCCGAGACCCAGGAAACCGGCGACGACCGCCGAACGTCCGCACCGCCCCGCGATCCCGCCCGCCAGTCCGAGACAGAGCCCCGTCATCGCGCCCAGGATCATGTAGCCCGCGCGGGCCTCGCGCGCCAGGGCGGCGATCTCGATCAAGGCGTTCTCGTTCGAGAAGTCGCTTTTTTGAACAACGAATACGGGCTTGAACAACTCGCGAATCGACTCACCGATCGCCCACGAACCAACCCCCGCGACGATGCCCGCAAACGCGGCGAGCAGCAGGATCGCGGTGTTCGAGGCACCGGCTTTCGGGAGGAGGTCGGAGGCCGCATCGGCCGCGGCGGCGTTCGGCTCGGGTTCGTGAGTCATCGAAGGCTCCTGTTGTCTCGCGGTGGGGTCACGAACGTAGCAGAACCCGCGCCGGATTCGAAGCGCGTCGACGACTTGAATCGGGTGATCGCTCGATCGAAGATGAGCGTCGGGTCGCCCGGGGGTCGGGCGACGCTCCCGGCGCGCTTCGCCAAGCATTCCGAGTCCCGCCCCATGTATCGACTCACCGTGCTCTACGGCCGGCCGACCGACCCGGCCGCCTTCGACCGCTACTACCACGAAGTCCACCTGCCGCTCGCCCGCAAGATCCGGGGGATCGAGGGCTGGACGATCGGCAAGTGCGAACCGATCGCCGAGGGGGAGATTCCGCCCTATTACATGATCGTCGGGATCCTCGCAAAGTCGCGTGCCGACCTCGAAGCACTGCTCGACTCGCCGGAAGGCCGGGCCGCCGTCGCCGACGTCCCCAACTTCGCGACGGGGGGCGCGACGTTCCTCTTCGACGAGGAGACGGTGATCGTTCCATTCGAAATGGTGGAGAACCACTCGCCGGAGGCCGATTGAACGGTCGAACGTCGTGCTCGAACAGCGATTCCGGGCCAAACGGTTCCCTCGAGGAATCGGTTGGGGCGAATTGTCGCGATTCGATGGAAAATGTCGAAAAAATCGAAAGAGAGGGCTATCGAGTCGATTCGACTCCGCTGCTATCATCGCGGAGAGTGTCGGGTCGTGTTCGCAACTCGCTTTCGGGAGTCGATTCCATGCTTCGCGGCAATTCCGGGTCGGTGCGCGCAGTGATCGCCTCGTTCGTGTTCGTCCCCGTGTTCTGCGTCGTATTCACCGGTTGCGACAGCCCGCCCGCGGAGACCCAGGTCCCCCCGGCGCAGCAACAGGTCGACGCGAACAAGAATATGGAAGACTTCATGAACAAGCAGGCCAAGGAACCGGCCAAGAAGTGATCCCGCGGTTTCTCGAGCGCTTCGACGTCCCTTCGTCCTCTCCCTTCGCCTCATTGCATTGAATCCCTCTCCGAATCGGCCGCTCGAGGATGTCGAGGGGGCGATTCGCAGGTTCGTGTTCGTCCTCTCGTCATTTCGTCTTCTTCGAGGAGTGCTGTTTCATGACCGATCTTCGTCGGACTCATCGTCGCGGCTTCACGCTGATCGAGCTGCTCGTCGTCATCGCGATCATCGCCGTTCTGATCGCCCTGCTGCTCCCCGCCGTTCAAGCGGCCCGCGAGGCGGCTCGCCGCTCGCAGTGCACGAACAACCTCAAGCAGATCGGGTTGGCGATGCACAACTACCACTCGACGCACGACACCTTCCCGCTCGGCGGCTCGCGCAACCTCTACAACTTCGCCGGCGGCTACAGCGACCCGTCGTGGGATAGCTGGAGCGCACAGGCCTTGATGCTCCCCTACCTCGAGCAGGCCCCGCTCTATGCGTCGATCAACTTCTTCTTCGGCTCGGCCCGCGGTCCGGCGAACGCCGTGAACACGACCGCCTACAACGCCCTGCTCGCGGCATTCATCTGCCCGTCCGACGGCAACACCGGCGTGAACAGCGGCAACATCAACAACTACTTCTCGAGCCAGGGCACCACGACCTACAATTGCTGCAACGGCAACGCCCGCAACGCCACCGGCATCTTCGCCTACGAACGGGGCAACCCGATCGCGAAGATCACCGACGGCACCTCGAACACGATCGCCTTCTCCGAGAGCCTCACGAGCGAAGCCTCGCCCCGCCTCGGCATCCGCGGCAACGTGACGGGCAACATCGGCAGCAACCAGGCCGCCAACCAGCTCGACATCTCGACCGTCGCGAACGCCGTCGCCCGCGTCAAGAACGACGCGCAGCTCTGCACCACGAAGTACCTGACCGCTCCCGCGGTCGTCGCCAATCCGTCCGGCACGCTCGGCGGCGGCAACGGCTCGCGCTGGGGCTGCGGTGCCATGGGCTACTCGATGTTCAACACCGTCATCACCCCGAACGCCACCCGCTGGTCCGCGTGCCGCATGGACTGCTGCGTCCAGGCGCAACACGCCCACTACGTCAACGCCATGAGCAACCACCCCGGCGGCGTCAATGTCCTGATGGCCGACGGTTCGGTCAAGTTCATCAAGGACAGCATCAACCAGCTCACCTACTGGGCCCTCGGGACCAAGGACAGCGGCGAGGTCATCTCGTCCGACGCGTATTGATCCAGAGCGTCCTTGGATGATCGCCGACGGCCGTTGCCGCGGACCACGGCGATCATCGACGACACGACACGCGACCCCGACGGAGCGATCCGCCGGGGTCGTTCTCGTTCGACCCCCCTGGACCGATCAGCCTTGCGGATCTTCGGATCCGCGAGTGGCCGAGCGTCGTCGAACTCCCGCGGCGCCTCCCACCGCGCGATGTCGCCCGGGCTCGCGCGGGGTCCGAGGCGCGCTCATCAATGGTTCGGGAGCGCCGACGAGAGCCTCGCCGACCGAGGTCGCCGCCAGGCGTGCGTTCCCCCGCTCGACATACTCCGGAGAGAGGTCGAAGCCCAGGTGGCGCCTGGCGAGTTTCTTGGCGACCACGAGCGTCGACGCACTGCCGGCAAAGGGGTCGAGCACGAGATCGTTCTCATGCGAACATGCACGGATGATCCGCCCGAGGAGCTGCTCGGGCATCTGACATCCATGATAGCCTGCACGCTCATGGAACGTTCCCGCGACCCGAGGGAAATACCAAGTATCCTCTCCGGGTCGGAAGCCGTCTTCGAGATCCTGGGGACGGAGGATCCAGGTATCGTCGGGCAAGCGGCCGGCGGGGTTGCCGCGCGAGTCGTTGTAGACGAGCTGACGAGCCGAGGGGACGCGGTTCTCGGGAGCGTCGCCGCGAAAGGTGAATTTCTTCGGATCCTTCACGAAGTAGTGGAGATGCGTATGCGATCGCGTGAACTTGTGAGTACAATTGACTCCAAACGTGTAGTACCAGATCACCCAACTGCGGGGATGAAAACCGGCCTCGCGTGCTGCGATCTTGAGCTCGGCGGCGAAGTCGTCGCCGATGGCGAGCCAGAATGTGCCGTGAGGAACCAGCACCCGGTGGACCTGCGCGATCCAGCTCTTCGACCAATTCAAATAGTCGGCATATTGTCTTTTGTCTTCATAGACATCATAGTCATATCCGATATTGAACGGAGGGTCGGCGAACACGAGGTCGACCGACTCCGCGGCGAGGCCGGACATCGCCGCGACGCAGTCGCCTTGGATCACGCCGCCCGCCCGGTCGTCGACTCTGCTCACGTTCGCTCCCTCCCGTCGGCGAGGCTCCGCCCTCTCCCGGGCGACCCTCGTGCACCTATCCTATCGAGGCGAGCGACCGGAACAAGTCCCCTCGAGGCGACGGCTTGACTTGTCGCGGGCACGACACTATATTCGGGAAGACGCATGAAGAAGCCCGACCCGCGCACTCTCGACTCCGTCGCCCGCCTGTACAAGGCGTTCGCCGATCCCGTGCGCCTTCGTCTCCTGACGTTGCTCGTCGGTCGCGAAGTCTGCGTCTGCCACCTCCACGAGGCGCTCGAGCTGCCGCAGCCGACCGTCTCGCGGCACCTGGCCTCGCTTCGAGCCGCAGGGATCGTCGAGACCAGGAAGCAGGGGCTCTGGGTCTACTATCGTCTCACCGCGCCGGCCGATGCGGTCGGAGCGGGGTTGATCGCCGGGCTCGTGTCGCTCGTCGACCTCCCGGCCTTCGCTCGCGACCGCGACCGCCTCGAGCGGATGCTCTGTTGCTGAGCCCCGGGTCCCCCGGGGCCGACGATCGCGGTTACTGTATTCGCTCAGCCGCATTCACTCGGATCTTGATCACTGGAGACATCGATCATGGACATCGTGACGATCGGACAAGCCGAGCCGCTCGAGGGCGAGGAACTCAAGGAAGCCCTTCGCGAGCGCTACGCGGGTGTGGCCGAGGGCACGGCGACCTGCGGATCGCTCTGCGGCTGCACGGCCAACGCGGCCGACCTCGCGGTCGGTTTGGGATACTCCGCCGAGGAACTCGCCTCGATTCCCGAAGGAGCCAATCTCGGCCTCTCGTGCGGCAATCCGCAGACGATCGCCGAACTCGCCGAAGGGGAGACGGTCCTCGACCTCGGCTCGGGCGCGGGGCTCGACGTCTTCCTCGCGTCGCTCGAGGTCGGCCCGACCGGCAAGGCGATCGGGGTCGACATGACCGACGCGATGCTCGAGAAGGCCCGCGCACACGCCGCGGCCAAGGGATTCGCCAACGTCGAGTTTCGCAAGGGGGAGATCGAGGCCTTGCCGGTCGACGACGAGTCGGTCGACGTCGTGATCTCGAACTGCGTGCTCAACCTCGTGCCCGACAAGGATCGCGCCTTCCGAGAGATCCACCGGGTTCTCGTGCCCGGCGGTCGACTCGCGGTTTCCGACATGGCCTGGGCGGTCGAGCCCGAGGCATCGGTCCGACGCGACCTCGAGTCGATCGTCGGCTGCATCGGCGGCGCTCTCGTGCTCGACGACTACGTCGCCCGGCTCGCTCGTGCCGGTTTCTCCCGCGTGGAGGTCGCCAGACACCCCGAAGCCGCGCGTACGATGATCGAGGTCTCGGGCAACACTCCGCCGCCGGGCGTCGAGCACCTCCTCAGCGTCGACATCAAGGCGTTCAAGTAATACGACCCGTTCTCTTGAGTGAGCGACTTCATGAACGCTTTCGACGACGCTGTTGCCTCGACGACCGCCTCGGCGCTCGATCCGAAGATCCGCGTCCACCTCGCTCGCCTGGCGGGCGAGGGTGATCGGATCGAGGATCGTCACCGCGCGACGGCGCTCGAATTGGGCCGATGGATCGCAGAGAATCACTCGCCTGGTCGCGCGCTCGGCGTGATCATCGTCTGCACCGGGAACTCGAGACGGAGCATCCTCGGCTCGACGATGGGAAACCTCGCCGCCGCGTTCCACGGCATCCCCGAGGTCCGGTTCCATAGCGGCGGGACGGCGCCGAGTGCGTTCAACCCGCGGACGATCGCCGCGCTTCGCGCGATCGGCGTAGAGATCGAGGCGACCGGTACCGAGGCTCCGCGCGGAGACGAGGGGACGCCCAACCCGATCCACCGCGTGCGGTGGGGCGGGCAGGGCGGTCCGCTCGAGATGCTCGAATTCTCGAAGCGGTTCGACGACCCGGCGAATCCGAGGACGGGATTCGCGGCCGTCATGGTCTGCAACGAGGCCGACGCCGGGTGTCCGTTCGTCCCAGGCGCGGGGCTCCGACTCTCGATGCCGTACGCCGATCCCAAGGAGCACGACGACACGGCCGAGGAAGCCGAGCGCTACGCCGAGCGCCGCGACGACATCGGCCGCGCGATGCTCGTCGCGCTCGCCGAGGCGCGGGCGCGGATCGATCGGTCGGCCGACTGATCGGTCGCGCCTCGGACCGTCTCAGCCGTCGACTCGCCCCAGGCGCTCCTCGAACTCCTCGCGCCATGTCTGCGCCAGCGCCGGAATTCGCAGGAGCGCCTCGAGCGTTTCTCGGGGCGCATCGCGATCATTCATGGCGAGGTTCATCGTGCTCACGCTGATCCGTTGCGGATCGATCTCGAGCCGTTCGATCGGGTCGCCGGGTGCGACGATTCCCTCCTCCACGATCCCGAAATAGATCCCGGGTCGCCCGGCCTCGAGAAAGGCACGAACGATCGATGGGTCGCCGAAGCGCAGACCGAGCTTGAAGCAGGGCATGCGCGGCTGGGTGACGACCAGGACCGCGGTGCCGACTTGAAATCGATCACCGATATGAACACTAGTTTCGATTAGGCCCTCCGTGGTGAGGTTCTCCCCGAACGCTCCCGGAGCGAGTTCGCGACCGACGAACTCGCTCCAGGCGGGATAGTGCTCATATGGATAGGCATAGACCGCCTTATCGGGTCCTCCGTGAACCGAGAGATCGGCCTGGCCGTCGCCCTCGAGATTGAACCGGCGAAGCTCGAGGGGGCGATCGACCGGCTCCTTGAAGATACCGGTCGTGACGATCCTGCCGCGGTACTCGACTTCTCGGGGCAGCCCGACCTGGAGCGAGACGACCCGAGCAGCGCCTGCCGGGGTTTGCGAGGGACCGTCCATCGGAGTCGACTCCCTTCGGGTGTCAGATATCCAACATGCCGCCGTCGACCGCGATCTCCTGCCCGGTGAGATAGGACGACTCGGTCGACGCGAGGAACGCGACGGCGGCCGCAACTTCATCGGGCGTCCCGAATCGCTTCATCGGCACCATCGAGCCGATCTGCTCGGCCATGCCCTCGACCGCCTGCGCGGGCAAGCCCATCTTGTCGAAGATCGGCGTGACGATCGGTCCCGGGCTGACGGCGTTGACGCGAATCCCGCGTTCGACCAGTTCGGCGGCCATCGTTCGCGCAAAGCTGCGAACCGCCGCCTTCGTCGCGCTGTAGACCGAGAAGCCCGCCAATCCCTTGGAGCCCGCGACCGAGCTGTTGAGGATGATCGAGCCGCCGTCGCGGAGCAGGGGGAGGGCCTTGGCGACGGTGAAGAAGAGCCCCTTGACGTTGATGTCGAAGATGTGATCGAAGTGGGCTTCGTCGGCCTCGGCGAGCGTCGCGGTCTTGGCGACGCCCGCGTTGGCGAAGAGGATGTCGAGCCCGCCGAACTCGCTGCGAATCCGCTCGTAGGCCGCGTCGATCTGCTCGAGCCGGGAGACGTCCGCGCGGAGGGCGAGAGTTCCCGGGCCGATTGCTTCGGCAGCGGTCCGGAGCGCGTTCTCGTCGCGACCGGTGACGGCGACCCGCGCGCCCTCGCGGGCGAGGAGTTGCGCGGTCGCGAGGCCGATGCCGCTGTTGCCGCCCGTGACGAGTGCCGTCTTTGCATCGAATCGTCGCATCGTGCCGAATCCCTTGATCGAATCGAATGGTCCGCCTGGGGCAAACGCGCCTCGGGCGTTCGGTACGACCTTCGACGCGCGGCGGGCTCGATCCCTTACGTGGACCCCTCCGACCCTTGGCCGCCCACGCCCGCCGGTCCGGCTCTCCCGGCTCGATTCCGCGCCCGATCGGCCATGCGATCGGCGTGAACCGTCCAACCGGACGACGGCGTTCACGGCACGACCGGACCAACCGGCGCGGGCCGTGCAACAGCACGCGGAGGGGCGGGAATGGGCGACGGAGCGCGAGATTCAGAAAGAAGTTGGGACGATAAATCCTTGCGGTCGAACCTGCCTCGGGGCCTCGGTAGGAACCGTTGGGTCGGGGTGGGTGTAGAGCCGCGGGATGCGTCGTGGCCGCGTTTGGCCGCTCAAAGCGGTCGGGCGAGCAACGACGACGGGCCTGAGATTCGGCCTCGGCCGGAGATCGCGCCCACCGTCGTCGGAGGGAGCCGGATCGACTGGAAGCGCGCCAGGTGTCGCGCCGGGCTTTGGCGACGCCTAGCCCGACGTTACGGAGGGATACAGGAAGTGAACATCATCACCACCCGCTTCGGCCTGATCCAGGCATCGGAGTCGGAGATCATCCGGATTCCCGATGGTTTGGTCGGGTTCCGATCATTCACGCAGTACGTCCTGCTGCCTGATGCGGTGGCCGGCGGCTTGACGTGGTTGCAATCCGTGACCGCGCCCGAGCTCGCCTTCGGGCTGATCGCCCCGCCCCTGGCGGTCCCCGACTACCGTGTCGAGCTCCGTCCGGGCGACCGGTCGGCGCTGGAATTGGACGAAGAGCGCTCCGCGCTCGTCTACGTGATCCTCAACCGCGGCGAAGGAGGCGGCCTCACCGCCAACCTCCAGGGGCCGCTGGTCTTCAACCTGAGCCGACGCCTCGGCCGACAGCTCGTGTTGACCTCCAGCCGTCATGCGGTTCGGTTCCCATTGTCAGGTCAAGCCCCTGCGCCCGCCTCGCTGCTCGTTCCGGCCCCGCTTCGCGCGACGGCCTGAAACCGGCTGCCGGCGGACGACACCGGCGACGTACCATCCCGAGCCCCGTCGTGGTATCCGAGCGCCCGGGCAGCGTGATCAAGGATGGTCACGGTTCTCGTTGGCAGGAGGAAGGAGCCCGAAGATGCTGGTTCTGTCCCGACACCGCGACGAAAGTATCATCATCGGTGACGATATCGTCATCACCGTGGTGGATATTCGGGGCGACAAGGTCCGATTGGGGATCGCGGCCCCCATCGAGATCTCCGTACACAGGCAAGAAGTGTACGAAGCCATCCAACGCGAGAATCGCCAAGCCAGCCGACTGGAACCCCAGGAAGCACGGCAAGTCGAAAACCTCAGCCCACCGCTTCGGCGCGACATCCGTCGCGTCCGCAACGAGGGGAACTGAATCCTCCCAATGGATGGCGAGGGATCCCACCGAGGACTCCGCTCCAAGGTGCTTCCCTGTCGCTCTCGACCCAGTCGACCCAAAGCTCAAAACCGCCGGACGCTCCCACCCCCGAACCCCGGGAAAGAGCGTCCGGCTTTCGTATGCGCCTCGAAACCCACGACCCAACCGCCTCGAGCCTTCGGCCCCTCGCATCAACGCTCCATCGCCCCCTTACCCGCAAGGATCCGATCCCGGAAGCCCGCGATCCGCGCCACTCGCGTCTCCCGCTTCTTCGCCGAACTCAACTGGATCACGTAGCTCCGACGACGACCCGGCGTCAACCGCCCAAACGCCTCCGCCAACTCCGGATCCGATCCCAAGGCCTCCGCCAATTCCTCCGGCAGCTCCACCTCGCCCGCATCCCTCGGCGCCCGGATCCCCGCCTCCGCATATCCCATCGCTTCAGCCAGATATGCCTTGATGACTTCCTCCAGATGCAAGACGCGGCCTTCGTCCGTGAATCGGATCATATCCGGATGCATCGTATTCGGGCCTTGCCGCTCGAGCACCCCCCGCGAATCCTTCATCAGCCCGGCCTCGAAGAAGCTCAGCCGGAAATCGCCCCGAAGCGCTCCAATGATCGCGATGTTCCGATCGGCGTGCATGTAGCACGGATGACCCCACTTGACCGTCTCCACCAGCCCCGCGCCAAGGCAGATCCGCCGCAACTCCGCCAGCCCGACCGCCCACTGCCGCGTCGAACAGTCCGCCGTCGCGAACCGCTCGCATCGGCCGCATCCCATCGCGAAGTAATCATCGATTGCCGTGATCATGATCGAGTCTCCCGTCCGATCGGTACGTCGGACACTTCGCTCACATGCCCCCGGCACTCGAGCGACGACCTCATCCCCGCAACAGTCTTTCGGCGAGCAGCACGAGCAGGATCAGACCGCCGACCGCCAAGGCAACCTGCAGCGACCGCTCCCCCCGGCGGATCGTTCCCGCGTCCGGTCGAGGTTCCGGACCCAACAACTCCGCCGCCAGGCGCGACTGATCGCGGGGCACGAGAATCCCGAACTCGATCGGGTCTCCGTGCCGCGAAGTTCGCGTCGAGCCGACCTCGCAGCGCACACCCTGTTCGGCCGGCCGCCCGCGAGCGAGTTCGGCCTTCAGTCGATCCGTGTATCTTCGCACGATGATGAGTTCGTCTTCCACCTTTCGCCCCGCTCTCTCGAACCAACGCCGAATCCCGGCGGACCCGCCCGCCGGGTGCGACCGCCGCTCGACCGCACACCTCCTCCGCAATCCGAGACCTCTGCAACGCGGCGCCCCTCGACCAGCCGGAGAACCGACTCCCCGCCGCAGCCTCGACCCCGCTCTCCGCACCCATCGTACCGCCCTCGAGAGATCGATCCACCCAGCTCCGCGAACCTGCGACATCCCCTCGGGAATCGAATACTCGATCAGCGACACCCCGCGCCTCGCATCGATTCACTCCGAATTCGATCCCTTCAGATCGTCCACTCTCGCCAAGGCTCGTCGACCCGTTTCTTCGCGGGAGTGAGCCATGCACGAGTCGCAGACGACTCGCGGCGCCAGGACCGACTCGGTCGGCACGAACACGACGACCCGAAGATCGATGGTCCAGGCCCGGAGTCGCCTCGATCGCGACTCATGCCTCGCCGTCTCCCCGAGTGCTTTCCGACGCCCGCCCGGCCTTTCCCGAGCCGCTCATCTGCGATCGATACCAACCCACCGTGACCACGACCACACACCCGACGACCAACCCGGCAATCGCCCCCTGAGTCAGACCCAGTCCCAGCCCCACCGCCGTCGGGCTGAAGTGCGGATGGCCCGCCGCATGGAAGACCCCTCGGTAATACTCCGGCAGGAGCACCCCAAGCCCGTAGCCGACCCCACCCCCGAGCGCCGCGAAACCGAGAGTTCCGGCAAGCACGATCATGAACCCGCGGATCACCGTCATGAGCCTTTCCTCCAACGCCGGCATACCAGGTCTCGGCAAGCCGACTCGATGATGACCATCTCTCTTGATGTGGATCTCTCGACTCATTGCTCCAGACGACGAACCGACGTCCTCGTCGGCCGGGCCGCCCGAGTCCCGGATCAGGCGTCAACATATCGAAGAACACGCGGTTCGAGGCCGCCGGTCGAGGCCCTCGCTCGCATGGCCGTGGATCGATCCGCGCGAACACCGAGATGCCGACCTTCGCGAGCGCCGAGCCCACCAACTCTCAGAGCATATCATCCTGCCGGGAAGACTCGACCCTCCGGACCGTTTCCGACGCCGATCCCGGTTGCATTCCCCTCGATCGCCGGTCGCGACGCGACGACTCAGATCCCACCCGGCACACTGCGCCCCATCCTCGACATCGCTCGTGAAGGAAATCGCGGCGACGACTCCTCATCGGGCCTACACGTCACCGGGCTGAGAAGCGCTCGAGAAGAACCGTCGAGTTCCGAACGGTGCAACCCGACCCGCGTCCTTCGGCTTCCCGGAGCACACTCTCATCCGCGAAGCGCCGTTCACGAACTCGCGCTCTTCGATTCGACTCCAGGACCACCACGCCGAACGCCGGCGAACAAGGCTGCCGCGAGCAGGATCGAAACGTCCACGCATCCCCGCTTCAGGAGCTCATGACCCGGCGGAGAGGGACACGAGACGACCCCGAAGCCGGTCTGAACGAGCAGGCACCATTGACAGATCAACAAACCATAGCACACTCCCCGCCTCACCGGTCCAAATCGAGGACAACGCCCGAGGGCGATCGGCACACTCACGAGCGGCCACAGGCCAAACCCAAACGCATGAAGGATCCCCGACGTGGTCCCGTACAGATGATCCCGCAGGCTCAGGCACCCCAGAGCCGCCAAGGCCGAGATCACCGTCATCCGGGCGAGGGTCATCGTCCGCGGCCTCGAAGGGGGGGGGATGAGATTTCGACGCACCAGACGTTCATCGAGACATGTAGGCATCGGAGTCTCAAAGAATCGGCCTCGGAAATGACTCATCGCATATTCATCTGCATGATCCGGTTCGAGTCACGAAACGGTGAGAGTGGACGCGATTCCGATTCGCCGCAACCCCGGCTCGCCGTGCTCCGGAAAGAGCGCGAGATACGCCGCTCGATGCCCTTGGAACCATCGCTCCAACGCCTCGTGGCCGCTCCCTGCGTCGGATCGACTCTCCTCCTGCAGAGCGCGCATTGCGTCGACCAGGAGTGAGTGTGCGTCCTCGAAACGACCCAGCTTCTTCCAGATCGCCGCGAGCAAGCCTACCTCCTCGCCGCGACTCCAACCCTCGTACGAGTCGCGTAGCTGGAGGAAGAACTGCTCCGCGATTCGGTCGTGCCCGCTCCGGAACGCAGCGGCGCCGAGCCGCCCGCAACCGAGGTTGTGGTCCCAATGCCGGCGGAACCTCTCGATCAGCGCGGGGACGTCGGATTGCCGACCCAATTCGATCATCGCGTCAACATAAGTATCGAAATGTTCCCCGAGAGGAGACGAGGTACTGAGGAAGTCACCCTTCGACGAGGACTCCGTCTGTTCGCATGCGGCCAAGAGTGCCTCGTAGGCGTCGCAAATGCACAGGGGCATCGGCAAGGACAGGATCGATGACCGAGCGGCGGTGTACTTGGCGAACGCCGACTTCAGCACGCTCTTGGATTCGCCGAGAAGTTTCGCGGCCTGCTTGGGATCGGTACGGGCCGCGTCGATAAGTCTTTCATAGGCCTCGACGATCTGCTCGGGAGCCCTGGGCGATCCCGCGGACCGCAGGTACCTGCGACGCTCGGGTTCTTCCTCGAATCCAAGGAGGACCCGACCAACATGGACCATGATCACCGTCTTGTCGTCCACGTCCTCGGGCATCTCGGTCGCGGCGTACCAGCGGCTGCGCGGGCCGTCGATGACGATCCAGCCGGCTTCATCCCGACGGTTCCCCTTGGCCAAGGCAACGAGTCTCCGAGGATACCCCAAGTCAGGAGCGAGCTCCGAAACCAGAATGATCCGTGCCTCGCTCGAGCCGGCAACGGGGCATCCTCGCAGCATCTGATCATACTCCGACGACTCACCTTCCACCTCGTTCTCCTCGATGAGTCCAAGCCCGCTCATCTCCCAGTAACAATGGATCGCGTAGCAGTCCTCAGGCGGGCGCTCTTCGAGCTTGTCGGAGAACAGGCAAAACGTGGTGCTGCCCACGAGACCGACACCGACTTCGTCCTCGGCCAATCCCGTCTTGTCCTTCACGCGGTACCTCACGAGCCACATCCACGTCGGCTCATGGTCTGGAGGCCAGCTCAGCTCGCGACGATCGAGGATCTCGAGCTCGTCGGCAGGCCGACCCAGCTCCATGGGGTGGGCCAACCACGAGGCGAACTCGGCCATGGCGACGAAATCGGCCTCTTCCGCTTGAGAGGGGATGGCATCGGCGCGTCCGGCTTCCGACAGATAGTCCTTGGCACGCGAGGACAGGTTGACGTCGAGGCAAGCCCGAGCCAGCGAGTCGACCCCATCGTCGCGGCCCAACTTGGCGGCCACCCAGGCAGCCTCGAGGCGAACATCGACACTTTCATGTTCGAGAGCTCGAGAGAGGAGCGGATCCGGCGACCTTAGGAACAGAAGCGCCACCGCGGCCGGAACTGCAAGAGGGAATCGAGCTTCGTCCTTATCGCTCAACCAGGACTCGAGCTGCTTCCTTCCAGATCCCGAGTCATAAGGATGTGTCCAGGAAACACCCTGGAGCGCCGCGGCATTGGCCTGATCGAGTAGGTGGACTCCCAATGCGCCGGTGGGAAGTGTCTCCCTCATCGCATCGAAGAATCTCTCCGACTCGGGATGAGCCGGCGTGTAGGAACCGAGGATGCTTCTCCACAGGAATTCGTCGGGACGATAAGGCAGCAGCGCGGCGCGAATCACCAGGTCGGTTCCTGCGGCTGTTTCGTAAACGGCGAGCATCCTGAGAGAATAGAGCACCGTTTCTTCATCAAACCGCGACTGATCCCTCAGAGCCTCCTCGACGATCCGTGCGAGCAGGGCGCTTCCCCTCCTCGCCATGACGGAGAACGCGAAGCCTCCCGAACGATCGACGCCCAGATAGAGTCGAAGCAACGAGTGAGCCGAAGTCTTGCCGCCGGCCTGGGAGTCGCCCGAGAGAATGTGCTCCAATCCATCGCAAAACGATTCGGCGTCGGCCCTAGAAGTGAGTCGAAAATAGCCGAGTCGCTTCAGCTCCGCTTCCAGGTCTCCTCCGCGCCGGAGGCCCCGCTTCAGTGCGGATTGCAGCGGAGTTCGGCGACCGAACCAGTTCTTGAAATCCATGGATGCAGCTCGGTTTGGTCAAGTAGAGCTTGGGGGGGACGCCCAACCGCGGTAGCGCGAGACCCACACGATGGCGCAGCTCTTCAGCAGCAGGCTGGATGAAGAAGGATTGCGGCGACGGAAGCGCGTCTCCTCGGCGTGCATCATGACGCCTCTTGAATCGATTGATCGCCAAGTGCCGATTGATTCGCGGATGGTGTGAGTCGAGGGCTTCGGGCGAGATGCACCTCGCCGACGATTCGACTCACTCGATCGATTCTCCCGACCGGAAAGCAAGAAGTCAACGAATCCATGACTGCCTTTGATCCAGTTCCCCTGGGGCACGGGAAGGGGAGAGACGGGCGGAGATGGTTCGCAAAGCCGGTATTCGGGGGGGGTACGGGCCTGGGTCGGCCGATGTTTCCGACCGGGATCCCGGAGCGATCGAGGAACGTCGGACTGCTCGTTGCGCTTCCTGTTGCTCGTCGGTAACCTCGGCGCGCAGGGCGAACACTCCGGCGCTTCCCCTGGGAATTGGGAGCGATTCTCGGCCGCGAAACGGGTCATTCGCGGGGTTTGAGACGGTCCGGCGCGGGGGTGGTGTTGGGTCGGGCGATCGGCGGGGGGACGGGGCCGATCGGAAGATCGATACGATCGCCCCGACCCGCCGGGTTTGACTTCGGTTCGTTCGG
>JANRKW010000024.1:0-33480 GCA_033763215.1 Isosphaeraceae bacterium
GCGAACGCACCTTCGGCCAACCGCGCGGCGACGACGCCGTGAGGCGCGAGCTCGCGGACCCAGGCCTCGCGCTCGAGGGCGAGCTCTTCCTCATTCTCATGCGGCATCGGAACGACTTCGGCGCAAAGGCCGTGCGTCATGGCATTTGCGCGCGAAACACGCTTGCCTTCGGGCGACTTGGGGCCGGTCGACCGCAGCGCATTGGCGCGATTGGCCGCCAGCCGGCGTTCGGAGACTTCCATGGTGGATCTCTTCGTAGTGGAAAACCAGGTAATCGTGACCAATTGGGCAAGAACAGAATGCCGTCATCTGAAAAGATCGCCCCGAGCCGATCGAGAATCTCGTGAAACTGGAGAATTTGGCGAAATCTTGTGTGGCTCTCGAGCGATACGAGAAAAATGTTCAGTGAACTCTTGCATCCCATGAACGGAAGGATATCATGGGTCGCGACGGGTGGGAATTCGGAGGAATCGTGATCGACCGGGCCGGAGAGTTCAACTCCATCGCCCCATCTCAGTAGGATGAATCGTCCCGGCGCTTGTCGACGCCTGCGAGTGTCGAGCGTTTCCGGCGATGGGTTCCGCTCCGATCCTTCTTTCCCGCTGGGGGAGGTGTGCTTTGGCATCGAATCGTCGGATCTTCATCAGTCGTCTCGCAATGGGAGCCGCCGCCTGGCAAGTCCGAGGCGCCTTCGCCGACGAGCTCACGCGCACCCCCGCGCAGACCGAGGGACCCTTCTATCCCAACAAGCTTCCCCTCGACACCGACAACGACCTCTTGGTCATCAACGACTCGATCACTCCCGCCGTCGGCGAGATCACTCACCTGACCGGCAGGATCCTCGACGCCAAGGGCGACCCGATCCGCAACGCCGTCGTCGAGATCTGGCAGTGCGACGGCGGCGGCTCCTACCTCCACACCAGCGACACGAACACGGCCAACAAGGACAAGCACTTCCAAGGCTTCGGCCGGTTCACGACGAGTTCGAAGGGCGAGTACTACTTCCGGACGATCAAGCCGGTTCCCTACCCGGGCCGCACTCCGCACATCCACTACAAGATCTACAAGGGCGGCAAGGAACTCCTGACGACCCAGTGCTACATCAAGGATCACCCCGGCAACCCCCGCGACGGCGTCTTCCGGGGCATTCGCGACGAAAAGGCTCGCGCTTCGGTCTGCGTCGACTTCACCCCGATCGAGAAGTCGAAGCTGGGCGAACTCGCCGCGAACTTCGACGTCGTCATCGGTTTCACCCCCGAGGGATGAGATCCGAACGCGAGACCCCGTACCGGCGGGGTCTCGCGGTGCCCGATCGCTCACCGCGCCCGACACCGCTCGGATCGCCGATTCCCGGCTTCTCGTCTTCCTCGCGCCCTTTTCGTTTGACCCGCGACCCGTCGGCCCTGATAACGCCAAGGAGTGAAACGCTCGCGCCTTCTCAGGAGTACCCCCCATGCCCGAGACCTGGAAGACGATCCTCGAAGTCTTGAAGCGATTCTTCGTCGACGACGTCTGGGGCGTCTTCATCAACGGCTTTCTGCTGACGATGACGCTTCCGGTAGTGGCCGCGTTGCTCGCGGGCCTGCTCTTCAACGTCATCGGTCGCGGCCTGGGGCTCCCGCTCTTGCTCTGGGTCGACGGTACTCCGAACGAACGCCGGCGCGGTCAGTTCCTCGTCGGCCTCGGGATCGGCGTGCTCCTGATTCAGATCGTGCTCGCGGGCTATATCGGCGAGGAGTTCGCCACGAACTACACGGTCGACCGCTCGCCCTTCTGCGAGGTCCGCGTCGATCCTCCCGAGTTGGGGATCCCTCTCGACGGGGAGTACTCTCGATTCCGATACGTCCCGTCGAGCATGGTCACGGTCGCGCGATATGCGTTCAGTCTCGCGCTCGCCGTCGTGGCGATCTTCGTCGTCGCGCGGATCTTCGTATGGGTCGTGTCTCGATTCGGCGGCTATGCCCCATTCTCCAAGCCCTGGAAGCCGTATCGGGGCCACGACGTCGAGAGCCCGACCACCGTTCTGGGCGTGATCTCACGCGCCGCGGTCGGTCTCGCCGCCGAGGGCCCCGTCGACCGGCCCAAGCCGGTTCGCACCTGGTATCTGCCGCTCGGGATCGTGGTCGGGCTCCTCTTGGTCGGCGGCCTGGGGGAGATCCTGCTCTCGAAGAATGCCGCGATTCCGCTTCCCGGATCGAAGAAGCTGAGTCTCCACACCGTTGGTTGGTGGATGGCGGAAGACTTGGGAGGCTGGGGGCTGGCAGTCGCTCGTGGAGCGAAGGTGAGCGAGGCGAAGCGTCTCATCGATGAGGAGATTCTCCGGGCGGCGAGCGAGGGACGGCCTCCTTCGCCCTCCGAACTCGAGGCGATCATCCGCAACGCGCGAGGCGTCGGCGAGCAGGCTGCCGGGCGCGATCGCGCGGAGTATCTCGCCTCGCTCTCTCCCTATTTCGCGGTCTACGGACTCTTCCTGACGACCTTTCTCGGCGTACTCGCCTACACCGCCCTCATGGCGGGCTTTCGCGAGCGCTTCCGGATCCTGACTCCGGCGGGATGGCTCCTGTTCTTCATGAACGCCGCGGTCTTCCTGGCCGTCTTTGCATCGTACTTCGTGCCGTTCAGTTTGAACCTCCTGGTCGTCGTCGTGGTCGCCCTGATCGTCCTCGCGGGACGTACCTACAAGCTCCGATTCCCGAATCTCGAACCGGGCGATGAACCGGTCTCGCTGCCCGCCGCGTACGCGCGTGCGGCGCACCTCGAGGCCGCGGAAGCACGGGGAGAGTCGGTGGATCGGTCGCCCGCCCATCTGATCCTCGCGAGTGAGTTGAAGCGGCCCTCGGCGCCGGACGGCGTGCGCCGCAAGGCCCCGATCGCGATCATCTGTGCGAGCGGCGGCGGCAGCCGAGCCTGCTACTGGACGATGAACGTCCTCGCCGAGCTCGAGCGGTCGTTCCTGGCGATCGATCGTGACAAGGGCGGACCGATCGCACTGCCTTATCACACGCGACTCGTGACGGGCGCGTCGGGCGGAATGCTCGGCGCATCCGCCTACGTCGCGGCGCTCGAGGCTCCCTCGGGGCCGATCTCCGGAGGGGACGATGTCTCCGTGCGACGCATGGATCTCGGTCAAGGGGATTCGTTGCGGCGTCTCATCGAGGCTTCGGGCATGGATTTCCTCGACGACACCGTCCACGCACTCGGATATCGCGACCTCTGGAATCTCTTCACCCCCAGCCGCTATGAAGGGGATCGCGGCTGGGCGATCGAGGAATCCTGGCGCCGCGCCTTCGGCGGAGCACTCGACCGCACCTTCTCCGATCTCCGCGCGGGCGAACTCGAGGGTTGGCGGCCCTCGTTGATCTTCTCGCCGATGCTCGTCGAGGATGGACGGCAACTCTTCATCAGCAACCTCGCCCTGCAATCGGTCACCCGGAACGAGGCGCACATCCTGGGATCGCCGCCGATCCCCGGGCATTCGGGAAGGGGGCTGCTCTCTCGCGAGGGCGTCCACTTCTTCGACCTCTTCCCGAGTGCTCGCGAGAGGTTCCAGGTCGGGACGGCCGCGCGGATGAGTGCGAGCTTCCCGTTCGTGCTCCCCGCCGCGATCCTGCCGACCAACCCGCCGCGCCGGGTGGTCGACGCCGGGTATTACGACAACTACGGTGTCGGCATCGCGGGCTCGTGGCTGGCGAACCACATCGACTGGGTGCGCGAGAACGCGTCGGGCGTGGTGGTCATCCAGA
Source organism: Isosphaeraceae bacterium (assembly GCA_033763215.1). GTDB lineage: Bacteria > Planctomycetota > Planctomycetia > Isosphaerales > Isosphaeraceae > JANRKW01. The sequence continues at coordinate 3,744 of JANRKW010000024.1, forward strand.
TCCGCGACGGCGCCAGCGAAGCGAGCCGAAAGCGCGAGCGGGTCGACGACGCCTTCCCGCCGATCCACGCCCGCGGGCTTCAGTGGCTGACCAGTCCGCCCGAGGGGCTCTGGGCCGCGCGGACCGCGTCGAACTCGTTCCGCAACGACAGCATGCTCCATCTCCTCACCAAGCTGTACGAGGGAGCCGGCTTCGCCGACGACTTCCTCGCGATCGCCACGTTCGAGCTCTCGCGCGGCGGCGACGTCTCCTTGAGCTGGAAGTTGTCCGAGAACGAGCGGTCTTGGGTTCGCGAAGAGCTCGGCCGCCCCGACTTCACCCACCCGCGCGACGCCCTGCGCGACTGGTGGCTCCAGCGCATCTGACGCATGCGGGACGTCTCGCCGTTTCGGTCGAGAGCGAAGATTCTATAGAATCCGGGTCCGATTTCGGGTGGAAGCGCCTTTCAATCGCCTGAGAACTCGCGTATAAACAAAAAGAGAAGAGAACGAGGAGATCGCCCGGATCTCCTCGAGGGTCCCACTCCGAGGTGGGCCTCCGTCGTGCGTAATCGCCCCCCCGGCACCCGCCATCGTCCGCCTGCCTGCTGATCGTTCCTCGGATCGGTTCCGCCCCGGTTTCGCTCGCGACTCCGTCGCCCCCGCTCGGGAGGTCGCCTTGGCCTCATCATCTTCTTCACTCTCGAATCCACGAACGCCCGAGGCCGAGCATGGTCGGCGGCGCGGCGCGATCGTGGAGTCGTTGCTTCGCGAGATCTTCCAAGGCCGAGTGCGATCGGGTCAACACCTCGTCACTCGAGCACTCGCCGAGCGGTTCGGAGTGAGTCACACCCCGATCCGAGAGGCGCTGATCACGCTGGCGGGGATCGGACTGGTCGAACTGGAGCCGAATCGCGGCGCGATGGTACGACCGGTGACGCGGAGCGACATCCGCGATCTCTGCCAGGTCCGGCGCACGCTCGAGTGCGAGGCGGTTCGGGGGGCATGCGGGCGGATCGAACGCGATCGACTCGAACTGCTCCGGCGCGAACTGCTCGCCCTGGTCGACGCACCCGCGACCGACTGGTCGGCGCTCCTCGATGAGGCGCGGCGGGTCGATTCATCGCTTCACGACCTGATCGCTCGTTCATGCGGCAACGCCTTCCTGGCGAACGAGCTCGGGCGTCTCGAGATCCTGTTCCGTGCGTTTCGCGACATCGCCTGGGATCACGAGCGATTCCGCGACGACTTCACGCGTTTGACCGGTGAAGCTCGGGAGCACCTGGCGATCGTCGACGGTCTGCTCTCGTGCGACCGCCGACGCGCCACCTTGGCGATGGCGAAGCACATTCGGGTTGGTCAACGTTACTGGAGCCGGGCGCTTCCGGGTGCCTCGGCGTCGATCGATACGGCTTCGCGACGGACCGGTCCGGCCGGAACCGTCGATTCTCTCTCAGAGGAGGCCCCATGATTCACTCTTCGATCCGGTCGCGGATCGGGTTCGCGGCTTGGGCGGTCTTGGTCGGTTCGATGGGCGTCGCCGCCGCCGAGTCGCTCGCGGGGGATGCGATCGAATTCAATCGAGATGTTCGTCCCATCTTGAATGAGCATTGCATCAAATGTCATGGTCCCGACAGCGTGAGCCGTAAGGCGAACCTGCGGCTCGACGACCCCAAGAGCGCTCTGGCCTCCGAGGCCGTGGTTCCGGGGGATCCGGAGGCGAGCCTGCTCGTCGAGCGGATCGAGTCGAAGGACCCCGAGCAGGTGATGCCGCCTCCCAAGTCGGGCAAGGCGCTCAAACCCGACGAGCGGCGGATCCTCCAGGAGTGGGTCCGACAGGGCGGCAAGTACCAGCCGCTCTGGTCGTTCATTCCTCCGGTTCGATCCAAACCACCCGAGGTGAAGACTCCCGGATGGGTTCGGAATCCGATCGACCAATTCGTGCTCGCGAAGCTCGAGGAGTCGAAGCTGACGCCTGCGCCCGAGGCCGATCGACGCACGCTGGCTCGCCGGCTCAGCCTCGATATCGTCGGGCTGCCGCCCGACCCCGCGGAGGTCGATCGGTTCGTCGCCGACACATCGAGCGACGCCTATGAAAAATATGTCGATCGCTTGCTCGATTCGCCGCATTACGGCGAGCATCGCGCGAGGTACTGGCTCGATGCCGCGAGATATGCGGATAGCCACGGGATCCATTTCGACAATTATCGAGAGATGTGGTCGTATCGCGACTGGGTGATCCAGGCGTTCAACGGCAACATGCCGTTCGATCGGTTCACGATCGAGCAGATCGCCGGGGACCTGCTGCCGAACCGGACGCTCGATCAGCAGATCGCATCGGGATTCAATCGTTGCAACATCACGACGAATGAAGGCGGCGTGATCGCGGAAGAGTATCTCGTCCACTACACGCGCGACCGCACCGAGACGGTCTCCGCGGTGTTCATGGGGTTGACGGCGAACTGCGCGGTCTGCCACGACCACAAGTTCGACCCGCTCTCGCAGAAGGAATTCTACGAGATGGCGGCGTTCTTCAACAACACGACGCAGGGGGCGATGGACGGCAACATCAAGGATACCCCGCCGATCGTGTTCGTTCCGAGCAGCGTCGATCGTTCACGTTGGAACGCGTTGACGGGAGAGATCGCCGCGGTGAATGCGAAGGTCGACGAACGCAAGAAGACCGCGAAGCCGGAGTTCGAGTCGTGGCTGAAGGATGCCAAGCGCGAGACGATCGCCGCGACGCTGCCGACCGCCGGGCTCCGTCTCCATGCGCGGCTCGATGAGGTGAACCCGACCCTCGACTCGGCCAAGAAGGGCGGTCGGAAGTCGAGCGGTTCGCTCGTGCTGGCCGACGCGGGCGACTTCGAGCGCAATCAGGCGTTCTCGTTCGGGGCGTGGGTCAACCTCGGCCGCCAGGACGGCAGCGGCGCGATCATCGCCCGAATGGACGAGGGCGCCGAGCACCGCGGATGGGATCTCTGGGTCGAGAACTTCAAGATCGGCTCGCATGTGATCTCGAAATGGCCCGGAAACGCGCTCAAAGTCGTTTCGCGCAATCAATTGAAGCCGCTCGAGTGGAATCATGTGTTCGTGACGTACGACGGCTCTTCGAAGGTCGAGGGGTTGAAGGTCTACGTCAACGGCGTGCTCCAACCGGTCGACGTCCAGGCGAGCACCTTGACCGACACGATCCGCACGAAGGTGCCTCTGCAAGTGGGCAAGCGGAGCACCGGCGCCGGGCTCCCCGGGCTCTCGGCTCAGGATCTGCGGATCTACGACCGAGCGTTGGCGGATGAAGAGATTCGCAAGCTCTCGATCGACGCCAAGGCGGGATGGCTCGTCGCCAAGCCGCCGGCCGAACGCAAGGCCGAGGAGGTCGAGGAACTCTTCGGCTGGTGGCTCCGGTCGACCGATTCCGCGTCGCGCGACCTCTCGGCGCAGCTCGCGAAGCTCGAAACCGAGAAGGCGGCGATCCAGGGGCGAGGCACGATCGCCCACGTGATGCAGGAGAAGCCCGAGGAGGCGATGGCCTTCATCCTCCATCGCGGCGAGTACGACAAGCGGAGGGACCCGGTGAAGCCGAGCACGCCCGCCGTGCTCCCGCCGATGCCGAAGGATTTCCCAAGGAATCGCCTCGGTTTCGCCCGCTGGCTGCTGCTCCCCGAGCATCCCTTGACCGCCCGCGTGATGTGAATCGCATCTGGCAGGAGATCTTCGGCGCCGGGTTGGTGCGGAGTTCGGGCGACTTCGGGATCAACGGCGAGATGCCCAGCCACCCCGAGCTGCTCGACTGGCTCGCGGTCGACTTCCGCGAGAACGGTTGGAACATCAAGGCGTTCATCAAGCAGGTGGTTTGCTCGGCGACATATCGCCAGTCGTCGTCGACGACGCCCGAGAAGGTCGAGCGCGACCCGCAGAATCGCCTGCTGGCGCGCGGTCCTCGGTTCCGGATGGATGCCGAGGCGGTCCGCGACTCGGCACTCGCGGTGAGCGGCCTGCTCTCGCCGAAGCTCGGCGGTCCGAGCGTGAAGCCGTACCAGCCCGAAGGGGTCTGGGAGGCGGTGGCGATGATCGGCAGCAACACGCGCGACTACCGAGCCGACTCGGGCGACGCACTCTATCGACGAAGCCTGTACACGTTCTGGAAGCGGAGCGCGCCTCCGGCGTCGATGGAGATCTTCAACGCGCCGAATCGCGAGACGTGCACGGTTCGTCGCGAGCGGACGAATACTCCGCTCCAAGCCTTGGTGACGCTCAACGACCCGCAGTTCGTGGAGGCGGCGCGCAAGCTGGCGGAGGTCTCTCTCGCGGCGGGCGGCGGCGACTTCTCGAAGACGCTCGACGCGATGGCTCGACGCCTGGTGTCGCGAAGCTTCCGGCCGGAGGAGGTCGCGGTGATCCGCGCTTCGTTCGACGACCTCTCGGCGTTCTACAAGGGGCACCCCAAGGAGGCGGGCGAGTTGCTCGCCGTGGGCGCGTCGAAGCCGTCGGAAGCGTTCGATCGGGCGACCCTCGCGGGATGGACGATGCTCGCGAATCAGCTCATGAACCTCGATGAAGTCATCAACAAATAATACCTGAACGCCCCGGGACCTCCGGGGCGAGAATCGAGGCAAGCCCATGACTCCGTTCGAAGAATATGTTCGCTACGAGACGCGCCGGCAGTTCTTCAGCCGGGGTGCGAATGTGGTGGGGTCGGCGGCGTTGGCGACGCTCCTGGGCCGATCGGCGTCGGGCGCCGATCGCAAGCCGGGAGCGAGCGACCCGGCCGCCGGGCTGGGCGCCTTCCCCGGCCTGGCGCACTTCGCCCCCAAGGCGAAGCATGTGATCTATCTCCACATGGTCGGCGGACCGTCGCAGCTCGACCTCTACGACTACAAGCCGAAGATGGGCGAGTGGTTCGACAAGGACCTGCCCGACAGCGTGCGCATGGGGCAGCGGCTCACGACGATGACCTCGGGGCAGAAGCGGTTCCCGATCGCTCCCTCGAAGTATCGTTTCGCGCGGCATGGCCAGTCGGGCATGTGGGTGAGCGAACTCCTGCCCTACACGGCGAAGATGGTCGACCAGATGTGCTTCATCCGAAGCATGAACACCGAGGCGATCAATCACGAACCCGCGATCTCCTACATGCAGACCGGCAACCAGGTGACCGGGCGTCCTTGCCTGGGAGCGTGGGTCAGTTACGGTCTGGGATCGGAGAATCAAAATCTCCCGACGTTCGTGGTGCTGGTCGCCAAGCCTTCGAACACCGAGCAGGTCCAGGCGATCTCGGCGCGGCTCTGGTCGTCGGGCTACCTGCCGGGCGAGCACGCGGGGGTGTCGTTCCGCTCGGGCGGCGATCCGATCCTCTACATCAACAATCCGCCCGGCGTTCCCTCGGAGATCCGCCGCAAGACGCTCGACGGTCTGCGGGCTCTCAACGAGATGAACTACAAGACCGTGGGCGACCCCGAGACCCATACACGGATCCAACAATACGAGTTGGCTTTCCGGATGCAGTCGAGCGTGCCCGAGCTCACCGACATCGGCGGCGAGCCCCCCTCGACCGAGAAGCTCTACGGCCCCGACATCAAGAAGCCCGGCTCCTTCGCACACACCGTGCTCCTGGCGCGGCGGATGGTCGAGCGCGGGGTCCGATTCATCCAGGTGTATCACAACAACTGGGATACGCACTCGAACGTCTCGGGTCGCCTGCCCGACCAGTGCCGCGACGTCGACCAGCCGTGCTGGGGTCTCATCCAAGACCTGAAGGCGCGTGGACTGCTCGATGAGACGCTGGTGATCTGGGGCGGCGAATTCGGCCGCACGATCTATTCGCAGGGCGGGCTCACCAAGGACAACTACGGTCGCGACCACCACCCGCGCTGCTTCACGATGTGGATGGCGGGCGGCGGGGCCAAGGGCGGCGTGATCCACGGCGAGACCGACGACTTCTCGTACAACATCATCAAGGATCCGGTGCACATCCGCGACTTCCACGCGACGGTGCTCCGGCTCCTCGGGTTCGATCACGAGCGATTCAGCTTCCGCCACCAAGGTCTCGAGGCTCGGCTGACGGGCGTCGAACCGGCGAAGATCATCAAGGATCTGATCACGATCTGATCCGAGTCGATCCGGATGCGATCGAGGGCGGTCCGACGCGCGGGTCTCGCGCGGCGGCCGCCCTCGTGCTGTTTCGGTTCCGCCCGCCGGCTCAGTTGAGTCGAGGGTCGGGCGGAATCTCCTTGATGTCGAGGAGCTGATAGAGCCGCCTCGAGCCCGACTTGCGGACGACCTTCTCCCAGAGTTCGTCGAGCGAGTCGGTGAAGACGAGGTCGAGATCGGCGGGGAGCGTGACCCAGGAATCCTCGGCGAATTCGCTCTCGAGCTGGCCGGGGCCCCATCCCGAGTAGTTGGCGACGACGAGCGAGGGCTCGGGTCGTTCCCTGACGAGCGTCCGAAATCTCTCGGCGTCGACGGTCGAGAAGAGTCCGGGGATGACGGGAGCGTCGCCGAGATCTTCGCGGGTGTGCAGGGCGACGATCGGTCCGGGAACGGGTCCGCCCAGACGGATGACCTTCTCCCAGGCCGACGATTCGCCGAGGACCGCTTCGGAGATCCCGGCGACGGTTGCCTCGGTCGGTCGATTGATGACGAGCCCCATGGCGCCGGTCTCGTCGTGCTGGAGCATGAGGATGACCGTCTTCGTGAAGAACGGGGTCAGCAGTTCGGGCGCGGCGATGAGGAGGTGCCCGGCGAGCGACTTCATGAACGGACCTCCCGGATCGGTGTGCGGTGCGCGGTCAGTCGCGAAGGGCGGCCCAGGAGAGTGCGTTGCCGAGGAGTCGGCGGAAGTTCGGGTCGGCGAAGTCGTCGGGATGGCCGAGCGAGGTGTAGAAGACCTTGCCGCCGGCGGGTGATCGGTGGATCCAGGCGATCGGCTCGGAGGGCTTGCCGTCGATCGTGCCGATCAGCAAGGGCGTGGCGGAGCCGGCGAGCGGCGCGACCCGGTAGAGCGAGCCGTTGCCGACGAATGCGTCGACGTCGATGCCGGCGAGGATCGGGTGGTCGCCCGCCTTCTCGGCGCGGGTGATCCGGGTCTTGGGTCCGACGCCGTGGTGCCCGACGTAGTGTCCGCCGAGGATCTCGGGGTCGAACTCGTTCCAGGCGGCGTGTCCGGGGGGCACGGCCTGTCCCGAACGCGTCGCGAAGGCGTGGCTCGCGGTGCGGATGCCGACGATCGGCTTGCCGGCTGCGACATGCGCCCGGATCGCCGCGAGTTGCTCGGCGCGGGGGAATCGCCGGCGGGTCGAGATCACGAGCAGGTCGGCCGCGTCGATCGCCGCGACATTCGGAAAGTCGTTCTTGTCGCTCTCGGATGCGAAGACATGTTCGACCTGGAACTCCTTGCGGATCAAGTCGGCCGCGGCGAAAGCGGGCAGCGTGGTCTCGGTTCGATACTCGTCGTCGCCGATGACGAGCGCGATGCGCGGGCGGCGGTCGTTCGCGAATCGGAACGGCTTGCCGCCCAGGATCTGGTCGCTGGTGATCGTCGGGCAGACGAACTTCTCGATATGTTCGATGATCAGGTCGGTCCCCGCGAAGTGGCTGACCTTGGGCGGCATGGCGGGGTTGTACATCGTGTCGGTCATGTCGCGCATCAGGACGACCTTCTTGCCGTTCTTCGCCATCTGTCGGAGCCCGAACGGTCGACCGAGTACGCACATATTCGTATGAACGCCGAGAAGAACCACCTGATCGATTCCGCGTTGTTCGAGGATGCTCCAGATCTCGGTTCCGGAGTCGGAGATGCAGTCGCGTTCGGGGTCGATGCGAAGCCCTTTGGTCTGCGACTTCCAGGGGGCCTTGGGGTTTCGACCCATGGCGGCGAGCTTGGCGGCCCACTCGGCGTGTTCGGCGGGTTCGTCGTCCTCTCCGCCGTCGGTCTGGTCGATGGGATAGGTTCCGCGTTCCTCGGCGGGGATCTTGTAGCACCATTCGCCGATGGCTTCGGGCAGGTTCTTGGAGAGGGGTGCGGCCTGGGCTCGCTTGCGGGCGGGGTGATCGGCGTAGGCTTCCATGCAGGAGCTGGGCGCGTGGATGATGAGGGCTCCGGCTTCGCGCGCCTTGGAGAGGACTCGGTCCATGGTCGGCGTCAGCTCGGCGCCTCGGTCGACGGCGCGTTTGCAGTGGTGGAGGTCCCACATGTCGCAGACGATGACGGCGGTCTTGGCGGGATCCCAGGAGGCGGGCTTCTCGACGACCGTGTAGGCGTTGCTCCCCGGTTCGATCGGCGACCTGGAGCGGAGGCGGAGGGCGAACTCGCCCGCGTGCGCCGCGGCGGGGAGGAGGGAGAGCAGGGCGGTGAGGGCGAATCCGAACAGCAGCGCCGAACGAGCGGTCGTCATGGGAACCTCCTGGGAACGCGAAGCGATGGCGGGGCCCGATGGGGTCGACGGCGTTGTCCAGGGCGCGCCTGGGGTCGGCGGGCGCGCCCGGCGGTTCGTTCGATCAATACTCGGCGCCCGGGGCGGGCTTGCGGCCCTTGATGTAGCCGTTGAAGCCGTAGGGGGTGGGTTGGAAGTCGCCGACGATGTCGACCGAAGAGTCGGGCCGAATCGCCGCTTCCATGCCGAGAGCCCAGTAGGCCGCGTTGACGATGAGTCGACGGAGCCCCGCGCTCTCGAGGTCGGTCGACGATCCCATGGTGGTCGCGAAGACGCGGGCGGGCTTGCCCGACTTGCCGGTGAAGGTCTTGGTCCAGGCGACGGGCATCATCGGGTCGTTCTTCTCGCCGGTCACGGGCGGGTCGGTCGGCTTCATGCCGACCAGGACTTGTCCCAGGATGATCGGTTCGCTGTCGCCGGGGAGGGGGAGCCGGACGCCGTAGACGTCGGTGGGCCCCCAGATGTCGCCGTCCTTCAATCCACGCGTGATCGGATGATCCTGTTTGCCGGGGGCGACGAGTCCGCGGGTGCTCTCGACCTTGTGATTGCCGTGGTGGTTGAGCCAGGTCTCGCCGAGGACCTGGCGTCCGAAGCCGCCGTCCCATTCCTTGCTGTTGAAGGAGTAGGCGGCGTAGGGCTTGTTCTTCCCTTTGACGTTGAAGGCGTGGGTGGCGGTACGGAGGCCGATGATCGGCTTGCCCGACTGGACGTAGGCGTCGATGTGCTTCATCTGGTCGGCGGGGAGGTCGCGGAAGCGCGTGAGGATGATCATGAGGTCGGCGTCGTCGAGCGCTTCGAGGCCGGGGATGTTGTCGGATCGGTTGGGGTCGATCTCGCCGTTGTCGGCGAGAGCGTAGAGCACCGTGCAGTGGAATCCGTGGTGCTTGGCGAGGATGGCGGCGAGCTGGGGGAGCCCTTCCTCGGAGCGATATTCCTCGTCGCCCGAGATCAGGACGACCTTCTTGCCGGCCCCGGGGCCCTTGGAGCCCTTGAAGATCGAGCGATCGGCGGCCTCGGCCGGGAGGGGCGATAGAGCGAGGCCGGCGAATCCGGCGACGATTGCGAGCATGATGATTCGGCGCACGTTTGGATTCCTTCGCTTGCGGTGGGAGTTGCGGAGGGAGAGCCGCCCGACGTTCGGCATGATACTCGCCGGCGGATGCCCGAGAAAGGGCCGGGTCGGCGGGGCGGGAGCGTCGTCTCGCGGAATCGGGACTACACAGGGGAGTGCTCGTTCGGCTAGAATCACGGTTTCATCGCCGATTCGATTTGGACGAGGAGCCGCGCACTCGGCATGCCCACCTACATCGTGACTGTGACGGCGGCCGACGCCGTGGGGATCGTGAACTCGGTGACGGGCACGATCTTCCGCCAAGGCGGAAACGTCATCGAACTCTCGCAGACCGTGCTCCGCGACTTCTTCACGATCATCTTGGCCGTGGAATTCCCCGAGGCGAAGAATACGCGGACCCTCGCCGCGGCGGTGATCGCCGAGGGGAGCCGATTCGACCTGACGGTCGCGGTGATCGAGGTTCCGGTCGAGGCGGTGCCGCCGCCCGTCGCCGACGGCGAGCGGTTCATCCTGACGGTGCTGGGCAACGACCACCCGGGGAACATCCACCGGATCGCGGGTCGACTCTCGCAGCGGGGGGTCAACATCGTCGACCTCCACGCGCGGGCCGACGGTCCTCGGTTCTCGCTCGTGACCGAGGTCTTCCTGCCGCACGACCTCTCCCCGCGCGAGCTGCGGGCCGATCTCGAGGAGTTCGGTCGCGAACTCGGCCTCGAGTGCTTCGTTCAACATGAGAACATCTTCTTGGCGACGACCGAGCCGAGCCCGGTCCGCGTCGGAGCGTCGTCGAGCCGTGAAGGAGCCGCCGTTGTACCGCACTGAGGATGTTCTCTCGACGCTCGGAATGGTCCGGCAACACAAGCTCGACGTCCGCACGGTGACGATGGGGATCGACCTGCTCCCGTGCGCATCGCCCGACCTGGGGACGTTGCAGTTGCGGATTCGCGAGCGGTTGCTCCGGTTCGCGGGTCGCCTCCGCGCGGTCTGCGAAGAGGTCGAGTCGCGATACGGGATCCCGATCGTGAATCGGCGGATCGCGGTGACGCCGATCGCCCGCGTGGCGGCCTCGCAGTCGGCCGAGGGGTATCTCGCCGTCGCGAAGACGCTCGACGAGGTCGCGGGCGAGGTGGGGGTCGACCTGGTCGGCGGCTTCACCGCGCTGGTCCAGAAGGGGTGGACCGACGGCGACCGCCGCTTGATCTCGGCCTTGCCCGACGTGCTCTCGACGACGAAGCGGGTCTGCTCGAGCGTCAACGTGGGAACGACGGCGGCGGGCATCAACATGGATGCGATCTTGGCGATCGGTCATGTGCTCAAGCAAACAGCCGAGCGCACGGCCGATCATGACGGGTTCGGGTGCGCCAAGCTCGTGGTGTTCGCGAACGCGCCGACGGACAATCCGTTCATGGCGGGAGCGTTCCACGGCGAGGGCGAGGCCGACTGTGCGGTGAACATCGGCGTGAGCGGGCCGGGCGTCGTGAAGGCGGCGGTCGAGGACCTGTTGACGGTGAATCCGAAGGCGACCCTGGGCGAGATCGCCGAGGAGATCAAGAGCACGGCGTTCCGCGTGACGCGCGTCGGCGAGTTGATCGGTCGCGAGGTGGCTTCGCGGTTGGGGGTGGCGTTCGGGATCGTCGACCTCTCGCTGGCTCCGACGCCTCAAGTGGGCGACAGCGTCGGCGAGATCCTTCAGGCGATGGGCGTCGTTCGACTCGGTGCGCCGGGATCGACGGCGGCTCTGGCGATGCTCAACGACGCGGTGAAGAAGGGCGGGTCGTTCGCGTCGTCGTCGGTCGGCGGGTTGTCGGGCGCGTTCGTCGCCGTCAGCGAGGACTCGGCGCTCGCCGAGGCGGTCGAGCGCGGCGACCTCACGCTCGCGAAGCTCGAGGCGATGACGGCGGTCTGCTCGGTCGGGCTCGACATGATCGCGGTGCCCGGCGATACCGACGCCGAGACGCTCGCGGCGCTGATCGCCGACGAGGTCTCGATCGGCGTGATCAACCACAAGACGACCGCGGTGCGCGTGATCCCCGTCCCGGGCAAGCGCGCGGGCGATCGCGCGGTGTTCGGCGGGTTGTTCGGCGAGATGGTGATCCTGCCGATCCACGCGGCGAGCGGTTCGGCGGCCTTCGTTCACCACGGCGGCCGGATCCCCGCGCCTCTCTCTTCGCTGCGAAACTGAGCGGTCGAGACGTTCAGGAAGCGACGTCGGCGCGCGTCTCGGACGATCGAGGCGCGGACGCCGCTGCGCGGTGCGGGCCGGCGTAGGCCGAGCGAGGGCTCGGCGGCGTCGACACGAGGTCGAGCAGACTCGGCCCCGTGGTCCCCGACCTGCGCGCGAAGTAGCCCCGGCAGACGACGACGCTCTCGCGATAGGGCGGGTAGCGCAGGAGCGTCGTATGAGCCCGCGCGATTCGGTGGTGAGGGATCCGATCGAAGAGGTGGTGGGTCAGGTGGAAGTCCTGGCCGTAGGGGAAGATCGCAAAACGCGTCAAGGGGTGCACATCAAAAACGCGCGAGTTCGTGAAGTCGCCGGCATCGAGGGCGTTGGCGTGGTGGGCGATCTCGCGGAGCTGCATCCAGAAGGGGTAGAAGGTGAGGAGCGGAACGACCCAGAAGAGGGCGAAGAGGGCCCAGTTGTTCGACAGATGAATCACCGAGAACATGCTGATCCAGTAGGCGCCTCGCAGACAGCGGGCGACGCGTCCCCGGTAGACCTCGGGGCGCGGGCCGGCGGGTGAGGCGGAGCCGGCCGTGTCGAAATTGGCGGCGCGGGCGCGTCCGAAGAGGTAGCGGAGCAGGGTGGGCGGGCGGAGGGCGTCCCAGACGAAGCGGCGGAGGAATTCGCGCTTGCTCATGGGGAAGGCGAGCGGGCCCGAGGATTGCAGTCGGATCCAGTCGGGGTCGCGCTCGGGGTCGTTGACGTGACGGTGGTGGCCCAAGTGAGCATGTCGATACTTTTGGGTCATCGCCGCGAGCGGGAAGAGCAGGAGCAGGTCGGAGGCGAGCTCGTTGGCGAGACGGTTCGGAAAGAGGACGCCGTGGCTCGCGTCGTGGGCGAGTCCCGAGAGTCGATGCTGAAAGGCGGCGACGAGCGCGATGAGGGGAGTCGCGGCGAGAGCGAATCCGGCCGTTCCGATCGCTCCCGTGCTCCAGGCGTCGAGTGCGAGGGCCGCGAGCGCGAGAGAGGCGGTCAGACCCGCGTATTCGCGGGCGATGCAGCGAACGTTCGTCCAGCGATCGCCCTTCATGTCGGGCCGGAGCAGGGCGACGACCTCGTTCCAGGCGAGGTCGGGCTCGGTCGGTCGCGGATCCATCGGCGGGCTCCCGAAGGAGACCCGTCGCGGCGGGCGACGGGCGTTCTCCTTCGGAGATCATCGGCAGAACGAGTCGCCCGGTTGCAACGATTTCGCGGGCGGGCGGCCGATCGCGTCAGGCGGCGTGAGCCTCGGCGAGGAGCGAGCGGGTCGCCTCCTGGGTCGGGCACTCGAAGACCGAGTCGGGCGGTCCCGACTCGACGACGAGGCCGCCGCTGAAGACATGGACGGTCGTGGCCACCTGGCGGGCGAAGCGCATGGCGTGGGTGACGACGACCATGGTGAGTCCTTCGCGGGCGAGGTCGGTCATCACGGCGAGGACCTCGCCGGTCATCCTGGGATCGAGCGCGCTGGTGGGCTCGTCGAAGAGCATGGCGCGCGGTTCCATGGCGAGGGCGCGGGCGATGGCGACGCGCTGTTGTTGCCCGCCGGAGAGGCGTTGGGGCCGGGCATCGAGCCGATGCGACATTCCGACGCGGTCGAGCAGTTGCTTGGCGGTTTCGACGGCCTCGTCGCGCGGACGGCCGAGGACCTGGATCGGGGCCTCGATGACGTTCTCGAGCACGGTTCGGTTCGGGAAGAGGTTGAACGACTGGAAGACCATGCCGAGGCGGCGTCGGACGGCGAGCAGCCGCGCGGAGCGGTCGCGGCCGTCGAGCTGGGCGTGGAGGTCGAGCCCGTCGACGCGGACCGTGCCCGCCTCGAACCGCTCGAGCCCGTTGAGGCAGCGGAGAAAGGTGCTCTTGCCCGATCCCGAAGGTCCGATGATCGCGGCGACCTCGCCGCGGCGGACGTCGAGGCTCGCGCCCCGGAGCACTTCGATCGGCCCGTGGCGCTTGACCAGGCCGGTGACTTCGATCATCGCCGCGTCGGAGGCCGCGCCTCGACAACCACCATCGCTTTCGTTCATGTGCATTCTCCTGTTCGCTTGGTCAGGCACCCTTGTCGTCCAACTTCCGCTCGACCCACCGCGAGAACCACGAGAGCGGCAGGCTCATGACGAGATAGATCACCGCCGTCGCCAGGCCGAATTCGATCGCGGCGCCGGTGCTGTTCGAGAGGATCGAGTATTGACGCGTCAGCTCGACGAGCGTGACGACCGAGCAGACCGACGTATCCTTGAACAGCGCGATGAAGTCGCTCGTGACCGGCGGGATCACGATCCGTACCGCCTGCGGGACGATGACGCGCCGAAGCGCGGTCCACTTCGTCATCCCCAAGGCCAGCGCCGCCTCCATCTGGCCGACGGGAACCGCCTGGAGCCCGGCCCGGTAGATCTCGGCTTCGTATGCAGAGTAGTTGATAGCGAGACCGGTGATGCCCGAGACCCATGGGTTGAGCTTGATGCCGAGCTCGGGCAGCATGAAGAAGATCAGGTAGAGCTGGAGCATCAGCGGGGTGCCGCGAACGACCTCGACGTAGGCGCCGAAGAGTCGTCCGAGCGGTCGCGGGCCGAATTCGCGCCCCAGCGCGACGACCATGCCGATCAGCATCGCGATCGGCATCGAACCGAAGGCGAGCGCGATGGTGGTGAGCGACGCCCAGAGCAGCGGCTCGGAGAATGAGGCGATGAGGCTGAAGTCGAGCGTGTCGTCGGACGTCGCGGCGGTCGACGCCGGATCGGCCGACTTCCAGCCCGAGAGCACCTCCTGCGCGGGGTTCCAGAGACCGTACTTCTCGCAGATCTCGCGGTGCTTGCCCGACGCGACGAGTGCGTCGATCGCCGAGTCGACGGCGTCGCGCAGCGCCTCGTCGCCCTTGCGGACGTACATGACGTAATATCCGCATCCCTCGGGCGGACCGGCGAGGAAGAGCGAGCCGGCGTAGGGTTCCTGCTTGACGTAGAAGAGGGCGGCGGGGAGGTCCTGGATCGTGGCGTCGAGCCTGCCGTTGCGGACGCTCGTCATCGCGTTGGTGGCGCCGTCGAAGCGCACGACCGAGACGAGTGCGGGGTCGAGCTTCTGCGCGTAGTTGTCGGCGACCGAGTTGCCGAGCACCCCGACGCGCCAGCGACCGCCGCCGGGCTTGGGCAGATTGAGCTCGGCCATCGAGTGCACGAGCCCGCCGACCGGCGCCATGAGCTGGAGCTGGTAGACGTAGTAGGGTCGCGTCGCGAGGAACGAACGGGTGCGGACGGGGGTCAGCTCGTAGCCGTTGACGACGAGGTCGACCTCGCCGCGGTCGAGGATCTGGAGGAGATTCTCCCAGAGGCCCCAGTGGAACTCGGGCTCGGCGCCGAGGTGCTTGCCGAGTTCGGCGAGGAGATCGACCTCGAAGCCGACACGGGCGTGGGGCGGGTTCTTGTCGAGGTAGATGAAGGGGGCGCCGCCTTCGTCGTCGGAGCCGTAGACGAGTTTGCCCGCGGCGCGGACCTTGGCGAGCGTGTCGGCGGAGGAGACGTGGGGAAGGGGGCCGAGGATCGCGGCGGCGAGCAAGCCCAAGGCGATCGCGAGCGGCGGGAGTGGAGAGCGGGCGGCGAGCCGCGGGGCGATGCGGGGGGGCGACGGCTCTTCTTCCATCAGGACGACCTCTTTCTTCCCGGAAGGGAACGCGAAGGAACGTGGAACGACCCCGGGCGCGGTCGCGGCGACCGCGCCCTTCACGTCGGGCGGACGAGCTCTCGGATCACGCCTGGTGATGCCGGGAACGGAACCAGCGGACGCGGCGCACGCGTCTGCGGACGATCGACGACACACGAGTCTGACGGAGCCGCGTGAATCGTCCGATCACGAATCGGTTGCCTCGCCACTGCACATGATCATTCACCAGCGAGTCGAACCAGACGGGCAGGAGGATCACGTCCTTGATCGGGCTGAGCAGGAGGTGCCGCAACTTCGGCAGGCTGCCGCGCATCCACCAGGTCGAGAAGGCGTCGCGGAAGATCCCGAGGCCGACGAGGAAGAGCAGGCCGCCCCATGCCAGGCCGGTCTCGCCCGACAAGGCCCAGACGATCCCGACCGCCGCGAGGTTCGAAGTCGGTTCGATGATGAACGACGGGAAGGCCAGCCGCCGGCGGATCTTGAACCAGCGCGAGTGCCGGTTCAGGAACCAGCTCAGACCGCGATTGCGGTTGACGTTCTCGATCACGTGGCGGCTCAGCTTGACCGAGTAGCCCGCCTTGCGGACCCTCATGCCGATGACTTGATCCTCGGCGAGGAGGTTGCGAACTCCGGCGAATCCGCCGATCGCTTCATGAACATGCGCGGGCATGAGCATCGACTTGCCGACCACGCAGGTGATCCGCAAGGCGTTGGCCATGGCGACGCCGCCGGCGATGAAGCCGTTGAGCTGGAGGTTCTCCATCGCCGCGCCGAGCGACTCTTCCTCGACGCCCACGAAGATGTTCGAGACGAGGCCGACGCCGGGGTCGGCGAGGTAGCAGGCGGTCTCGCGGAGATAGTTCGGGCGGACGCGGACGTTCGAGTCGGAGATCAGGATCACGTCGTGCTTGCGCCGGCGATCCATCATCGCCAGGCTCTCGACCTTGGGGTTGAGGCCGAAGACCTTGGTGCCGACGATCAGCTCGGCGTCCTGGTCGGGGTATTCGTCGAGCAGCCGTCGGACGACGGGGATCGCCTTGTCGTCCTCGTCGGCGACGCAGAAGAGGAGCTGGGTCGTGGGGTAGTCGAGTTCGAAGAAGGAGCGGAGGTTCTCCTCGAGCCCTTCATCATGGCCTTTGAGCGGCTTGAAGATCGTGACGGGGGGCGTGTGGTCGAGGGCGAGCCCGCGGGGTCGACGCGTTTGGATCAGAAGCGCGACGGTCGAGAACAGCGTCGTGACGACCGCAAAGGCGGCGATGCATCCGAGCAGCAGGTGGTCCGAGAGCGTTTCCATGGCGAACCGTTTCCCGGCGGAACCCGCCGCCGACGGAAATGGGAGGCCCGATCCTCCGCGCGACCGGCTTCGGCCGGGTCGAAGGGCAACCGACTCGGTGGTCGACGGGCGTCGACGCGGACGGCGAAGCGACGAGAGGCGTCGTTCAGCGTTCGTCCGGTTTCATCCGAAAGATCAAGGGGCCCTGACAGCACGGACAATCCTGAGGGAATCTTACACTGATGGAGCAGATTTCACAATAATACTCGGGAGTCCGGAGCCGACCCTCGTCCTCGATCCGAAACGTGACGACCTGGAGATACGCCAGTCCTCGATATCGGCGTGCGACGACCTCGGTCTTTCGTCGGCGGACGCGGTCGTCGAGGAAGAAGGCGCGGCTCGCGTCGTCGCTGAGCATCGGCGTGATCGCGCCGTCCTTCTCGACGAGCACGACCTGCTCGGCGATCGGCTTGCGGTCGGGCGTGAGTCCGCGTCGCGAGAGGACGTCGGCGAGGAAATCGACCTCTCCGGTGAGGGTGACGAGTTCGAAGTCGTTCGCAGGCTTGGCTTTGGGCGCAGGGTCCTCGGCCGATCCGGGGGTCGCGGCGGGAGCGAGGAGCAGCGAGGCGAGCAGGAGGAGGGTCATGGCTCGGGGCCTCTCGACGAGCGGATGACGAGGAACGCGGGCGGGGATCGATATCTCAGGCGAGGTCGACGGCGACGGGGACGTCGGCCTCGGGATCGACGACGCGGAGCGAACGACGCCCTTCGAGGACGTCGAGGAGGATCTTGCCGCAGATCTCGGCCCGCCAACCGGTTGCGAGCGAGGGCGACTTATCGGCGGGGCGTCCCGCGGTGTGCCAGCGAATCAATTCCTTGATATCGCTCGACCCGCCGACGAGGCCGACCGCCACCTGATGCTGCGCAGCACACTGGGCGAGAGTGGCGGCGAGGAGGCTGACGATCATCGTGAGTCCGGGGCCATCCTCGTGACGCGCGGCGGGTTCCGGGAGTTGGTCGGGATCGACCGACTGGGCGGCCTCGATGATCCGGAGGATCTCGTTGGCGCGGCTGAGGAGATGGGGGCGGTTGAAGTCGCGGAGGGCTTCGAGATCGCGCCTCGAGGTCGGCCGCCGCTTGGCGATCGCCACGAGGAGGTCGTCGCGAAGGAGGTGCCGCAGCGGGCGGTTCGAGAGCCGCGCCTCTTCGCGCCGCCACTCGGCGAGCCGGCGGGCCGCCTCGAGACCTTGGCGATTCAAACCGTTGAGGCCGGGGAGTTTGCGCCAGCGTTCCTCTTCGGAGCGAAGATCGATCGAGGCGAGGAAGTCGGCGAATTCATCCTCGGCCCATCGCGTTCGCCCACGTTGCTCGAGTTCGGCGGCGAGGGTCCGATGGAGTTCGAGGAGATGCCGGACGTCGTCGAGCGCGTAGCGCATCTGTCCGGCGGAGAGCGGGCGACGGCGCCAGTCGGTCCGGGTCTCGCCGCCCGCGAGGGTGATGCGCAACTGCTGATGGACCAGGTTGTTGAGCGAAAGGGGATAGCCGAAGCCGACGAATCCCGCGGCGATCTGCACGTCGAAGACCCGCTGGGGAACGCGCCCGGTCTTGAGGCGGCAGATGCGGAGATCCTCGCCCGCGGCGTGCATCACGAGTTCGATCGACGAGTCGTTGACGACGCCCCAGAAGGGGCTGAGGTCGAGCCCCGGGGCGAGCGGGTCGACGACGGCGAGCCGTTCGTCGGTCGCGATCTGGACGAGGCAGAGATTCGGCTCGAAGGTGTCTTCCGACACGAATTCCGTGTCGAATGCGAAGCGGCCGATCGCGCGGATGTGATCGACCAGTTCGTCGAGTCGATCGTTCGAGGTGATCATCGGCTCGAGGCCGTTCGAGTCGTCCATGGCGCGATTCCGAATGGGGTCTCGAAGACGGCGGGGCCGCCGTGACCCCCTTCGGAAACGAACCGACTCCATCCCGAAGCGTCGCAACGATTATCCGCGCGCGTGCCGGTCGCCACAAGGGAGCGCCCGACGCACCTCGGCATCGGCCGGCCGGAGAGTCTCGATTCAGAGACGTTCGAGATAGTCGCGAATCGCCTGGGACGTGGGCTCGGGGGCTTCGAGCGGCGAGAGGTGGCCCGCCCGATCGATTTCGACCAACCCCGCGCCGGGAATGCGGGCGGCGAGTTCTCGGGCTTCCTCGAGGGGCACGATCCGGTCGTCGATGCCGGCGACGACGAGCGTCGGCACGTCGATCGAGGGGAGGGCGGAGGTTCGGTCGGGTCGACTCGCGAGTCCACGGAGCGTCCGAGCCAGGCCGGAGGGGTCGGTGCGACCGATCGCGTCCCGAACGCGTTGGACGAGAGCGGGCTGCGCGGTGTAGGTCGATTCGGCGAAGAGCTTCGAGGTGAGGGAATCGGCGAAGTCGCGAAGGTCGCCCGATCGCTCGATCGCGTCGGCCGTGGCGCGTCGGGCTTCGGCGGCGGCCGGGGTGTGGGCGCCGGCGCGGGTCTGGAGCAGGAGGAGTCCGCGGAGCCGGTCGGGCCGACGTACGGCGATCGACAGGGCGACGTAGCCGCCCATCGACAGACCGCCCAAGACGCATCGGTCGATGCCGAGATCGTCGAGCGTCTCGACCACGTCGTCTGCGAGGTCGTCGATCTCGTACCCCGAGGTCGGGACCTGGGCGCGGCCCTGACCGCGGAGGTCGGGGAGGATCAGGCGGCACCGTTCGGCGAGGCCCGAGGCGATCTCGGACCACATCGATCCGTCGAGCGCGAGCCCGTGCAGGAGAACGAGGGCGGGGGCCTGGGGATCGCCGAGGTCGTCGTGCGGCAAGATCATGATTCGGGCCTCGTCGAGTCGTGAGTGGTCTGAGCGCGGGGTCGGACGATGCCCTCGGCGAGAGCGCGGTCGATCTCTTCGGAGGTGGGGAATCCGAAGTCGAGGCGGTCGAGCACGAGCGCGGCGGCGGCGGAAGCGCGTTCGGCCGCGAGGGCGACGAGGCTCGCCTCGGCGGTGCCGGGGGTCCAGCCCTGTTCGATCAAGGTCGAAACGAGCGTCGATGCGAAGGCTTCGCCCGCGCGGTTGGTGTCGCGGGGCGGGTTGGTCCTCGGAAAGGCGGGAACGGTGATCCGGCCGGGTTCGCCGACGGGATCGGTGAAACGGACGACCGCGCCTCGGGGGCCGTCGGTGACCGCGAGGATCGAGACGCGCCAGGCGATCTCTTCGCGATCGGCGGCCGATTCCCACTCCAAGGCGTTGCAGCAGAGAATGTCGATCGAGCCCGCGAACGACGAGACGGCGGGGTCGCGGTCGAGCATGTTGCGGATCGAGGGTGCGAACATCCGCACCCGCGCGGAGGTGGAGGCGAGGATGTCGCGAACCCGGCGATTGGTCATCGACGCGGCGACGAGGAGGTCGGGCGGTTCGGCCGGGTCGTCGGCTTCGAGCGGAGGCGCGGAGTCTCCGAAGGATCGGAAGCCGACGGCGAGCTTGTCGCCGTGGGGGCCGCTGGTGACGAGCAGGGTCCACTCGCCGGGCTTGTCGGGGAGGCGGATCGGTCGGCTCAGGATGCCTTCATCCGCGAGGAGTTTCTGGACGGCGGCGGTGGTGGGGTCGTCGGCCGCTCCGGCGAGCCAGGTGAGTCGGGCACCCAGAGCCTTGGCGTAGCCGGCGCCCATGCCGCCGAGGTCGTCGCGCGCGGCGATGCCCTCGAGCCGGCGAACCGTCGTCGGGTCCGGCGTGTCGGGGCTGGAGCGGTCGGGAGCGGCGGCGGGCACGATGAGGCCGAAGGGTCCGGGCCAGCCCTCGGGGAGAGGCGAGACGATGAAGTCGAGCCCGGGTAGGCAGGCGATCCGGAGAGTCGACGCGCCGGGCTGCTCGCGAATGCGACCGCCCGCGGAGCGGTCGACCACGCCGCCGACCCGGGGGTCGATCAGTGGTCGGTCGACGCGGAGCACGCGGTCGAGGTAGGCCGGTCCGTGGACTTCGGATCGGAGTCGAGGCATGGGCGGGTTCCGTTCGCGGTTCCGTCGTCCGATGAGCGGTGAGTATACTACAGCATTGCCGACGTCGGCGTGGAGACGCGAGGACGGGTCGGCGGCCGCGCCGCGGGGCGGCTCGGGCGAGGTCTTCGGTCGATCGATCGTCGGAAGCGAGGTTGTCGTGGCGTCGGATGTGGAGATGACGGTCGAGTCGCTCGACCACCCCGTGGACAACGCGCCGGTGCGTTCGTTCGTGCACAAGGGCTTGACGGTCGAAGGATACTCGCGCGCGGCCGTGCAGACCTATTGGCGGGTTCCCGAGATGAAGCTGGGGTTCGACCTCGGGCTCCAGCCTTGGTCGTTCATGTCGACGCCGAACTGGTTCGTCTCGCACACGCATCTCGACCACATCGCGGCCCTGCCTGTCTACGTCTCGCGGCGTCGGCTGATGAACATGGAGCCGCCGACGATCTATCTTCCCAAGCACGCGGTCGAGCCGGTGGAGCAACTCCTTCGAGCGGTGGCGAAGCTCGATCGGGGCGCGTTGCCGGTTCAGTTGATCCCGGTCGAGCCGTACAAGGAGATCGAGCTCTCGCGCGAGCTGGTCGTCACGCCGTTTCCGACGAAGCACACGATCCCCTCGTTGGGCTACCTGGTCTGGGAGCGTCGAAAGAAGCTCAAGTCGGAATATCAGCACTTGACGGGCGAACAGATCCGCGACATCCGACTCTCGGGCGTCGAAGTCTCCACGGAGATCCGGATCCCGAAGGTGGGCTTTCTGGGCGACTCGGCTCCGGCGGGGCTCGACGAGTTCGAGCCGATGTATCGCGCGGAGATCTTGATCCTGGAGATGACGTTCGTGGCTCCCGGGGAGCGTCCGTCGGTGATCCACAAGCACGGGCACATGCATCTCGACGACATCATCGCCCGGGCGGCACGGTTCGAGAACGAGGTGGTGATCGCCTCGCATTTCAGCACGCGCTTGCATCCCGACCAGATCCAGCGGACGATCGAACAGAGGTTGCCGGAATCGTTGCGCGGACGCTTGAAGATCTGGCTGTGACCGGCGATCCCCGAGGCGAGACGAATGCCATGAGCGAGTTCGAGGAGTCGCGGAGCGAGGCGGAGGCGGTCGAGGTCGACGAGGCGGCGGGCGAGACCGAGTCCGCGCCCGCGGCCGAGACGGAATCGTCGGCCGGAGTCGCGGAGCTGGAGCTCGCGTCGGCGGATCTGTCGGAACAGCCGGCGTCCGCCGCGTCGGTTCCGGTGCCCGATCCGGTCGAACCCGACACGCAGAATTCGCTGCCGTTCATCCTCGAGGCGATCTCGGTGCTCGACCTCGCGATGCAGAAGCGGTTCGACCAGATCCAGGCGACCTTCGAGCGCGAGGTCCGCGCCGAGAGCACGCGGGAGAAGGTCGTCGACCGGCTCCATGCCGAGTTGCAGGAATACAAGAACGATCTCTTGTTGAATACGCTCAAGCCGGTATTCATCGATCTGATCCAGCTCCACGACGACATCGGCAAGATCGTCGCGGCGCACGGAGGCACGAATTCCACGGCCGACCCCGCGCAACTGATCGAGCTGATGCGCGGGTTTCAGCAGGGGATCGAGGACATCCTGTATCGCCAGGGGGTCGAGCCGTATCAGTCGACGGAGGAATCGTTCGACCCTCGCCGGCAGCGGGCCTTCGCGACCGTGGCCAACGACGACCCCGCGCTGGGGAAACGGGTCGCCGAGCGTCTCCGCAAGGGGTTTCAGGCCGGAGAGAAGATCATCCGGCCCGAGATCGTGGCGGTGTACGCCGTGCCCAAGCCCCCGGCCGACGGCGGTTGAGAAACCGCCGCCGCGCCGCGGTCGAACCGGGTCAGAGATAGGGCAGGTTCGAGATCATGGTGCGGACGCGCTCTTCGGCCACGCGCTCCCGCCAGCTCGAGAGCCCGGCGAAGAGGAACGGCAACCACAGGAAGTGGACGATCTGGATCATCTGGAAAACCTGGCCGCGAATCGCCGAGTTGGGATTCTCGACCACGAATCCCCGCATCAAGACGAAGAGCAGGATCCCCACGGCGAGCGAGACGCCTTGGATGATCCAAGCGGCGGTCAGGAGGCCGTCGCTCCCGGGGGCCTGAACGGTCCAGGTTGCGGCGGTGGCGCCGGAGCCGACGGGACGGAACTCGACGTCGCCCGCGAGGCGGAAGGCGGCCTTCGCGCGGCCGGGCGTGATGCAGGCGGCCTTGAACGCGACGCGGCCGGAGTCGACGTGCGTCAACTCGACGGGCCCGAGAAAGCCGAAGCCCTCGCGAGCCAGAAGCGAGGCGAGTTTCGCCGCCAGATGATCGGACTCACCCTTCAGTTCGACGCGGCCCGCCTCGGCCGGCGAGTTGCCGACCTCCTCGATCACGAATTTCTCCGCCGAGCCCGCGCGGCGGCTCCGCCTTCGGATCGCGACGCGGCGGAGATACTCGAACGAGCCGATCCAGACGGTCAGTGCAATCGCACTGATGATGTAGAGCGTGAATTCGGCGTTCTCGATCGACATGACAGGGACCCCGTCGAGGTCGCCGGTCGGAGGATCGGCGCGCGGCCCCGCGCGGGACCATCGACGCGTGTCGACCGGCTCGATAGAAAGGGGTTCGTTCCGGAGCGAAGATCATTCGAATCAGTCGCGGAAAACTCGAACGCGAGGGAGGCACCGAGATGGGCGGTCGCATCGGTTTCTGGGGAATCCTCATCATCGGCTTCGTCGCCGCCGCGTCGAGCGCGCCGGCCGCCGAGCCGCTCCGCGTGATCGTCTTCGGGGCGCATCCCGACGACTGCGAACTCGACGCCGGCGGCACCGCCGCACGCTGGGCCGACCTCGGACACAAGGTCAAGTTCGTTTCCGTCACCAACGGCGACATCGGCCACCACGAGATCGCCGGCGCACCGCTCGCGCGGCGACGCACCGCCGAGGTCAAGAGGTGCGCCGAGATCCTCGGGATCGAGACGGAAGTGCTCGATATCCACGACGGCGAGCTGATGCCGACGCTCGAGAATCGCCGCACGATCACCCGCAAGATCCGCGAGTGGAAGGCCGACCTCGTGATCTCGCACCGTCCCAACGACTACCACCCCGACCATCGCTACACCGCGATCCTCGTCCAAGACGCCGCCTTCATGGTGATCGTCCCCAGCTTCTGCCCCGACGTCCCCGCGCTCCGGAAGAACCCGGTCTTCATGTACAGCGAGGACTCATTCCGCAAGCCGAATCCGTTCGAGGCCGACGTCGTCGTGCCCATCGACCCGGTGCTCGACCGCAAGATCGCCTGCTTCGACGCGCTCGAGTCGCAATTCTACGAATGGAACCCCTGGCTCTTCGGCTATCTCGACACCGTGCCCCAAGGCAAGGCCGCGCGGCTGGAATGGACCGGCAAGCGGGTTCTCGCGCGATACGGACCGACGGCCGACCGCTTCCGCGGCAAGCTCGTCGAGCTGCTCGGTGAAGAACGCGGCAAGGCGGTGAAGGCCGCCGAGGCGTTCGAGCTCTGCGAGTACGGCACGCAGCCGTCCAAAGATGAGCTCTTGAAGATGTTCCCGTTCTTTGGTTCCGAGAAAGCCGCGACCAAGCGCTGAGTCCGGAAGTCGACCGCTCCCGGACCTCGGCGATCCGAGGTCCGGAGCGGCGACGAGTCGCGGGTCGGTCAGCGTCCCGACTTCGGCTTGTCGAAGCGATAGACGCGACCTTCGAGGATGACGGTCACGGGCTCGTCGAACGCGAGATACTGGCTCGACTCGGGCGAGAGCCCCCGAGCGATCCGGAAGAACTCTTCGCTGTACTGCTCGACGGCCTGAGCCTTCGCCTCGTCCTCGGGCTTCAGGGCCGAGTCGACCCAGCGGTCGCACTTGCGGAAGAACGTCTTGGTGCCGACCCGACGCACGTTCGAATCGAGGCGGTCGCGGCTCTCGGCGTCCTGGATCGGGGCCGCGGCGGGGCCGCTCGAACCATAGAGCTGAGCGGGTGCCGAAGGGGCGGCGGGGCGAGCGGCAAGACCGCGCCCGAGCATCACCTGCGAGCCGGCTCGAGCGGGCGCCGGAGCGCTCGTGGGCGGAAGCGCCGCGAGACCCGCGCTCGACGCCGAAGCGGTGTCGGCTCGTTCCATCTGGAGGTAACCCTGCTTCGCCCCACGCTGCGCGACGCCGTCGTTGCCTTGAACCACCGCGAGCCGTCTCAAGTTCTCGCCCGCGACGCGGTAATTGTCGACCGAGGCGTGGAGGTCGACGCGTTCATCGGCAAGGAACGACGTGTAAGGCGTGAGGATCCCATACTGTTTGCTGAGTCGGACGAGTTCCTCGGTCAGCTCCGAGTTGCGCCCTTGGAGGTCGACCTTGTCGATGATGTCGCCGACGCGGCGGATCGCCCAGAGCTTCTCGACGAAGTCGTAACGCGTCCCATCGCCGACGTCGGCGAGTTCGACGGGGACCTGGAGCTCGAACGTTTCGCCGCCGACCTTGCCGGTGAGCTTCAAGGTCGACTTGCCCGACTTGGAGTACCGGCCGACCCAGACGAGTTGGCCGCCCTCGAACAGGTCCGGGATGTCGCGCGGGTAGGTCCGGTTGACGTCGGTGCCGGTGAACGCGATCCCGATCCTCGAGAGCGCGGGGCGGGTGAGCTTGGAGTAGAACGCGGCGACATGCGACTCGATGTCCTCGTCGGGCCTGACGTACTCGCTCGTGCCCGAATTCGAGCCGCTCATTCGGTCGAGGAGACGGGCGTTGACGTCGTGGCCGACCCCGAAGACGAAGAGACGCGCGCGCATCCGATTCGATCGCTTGGCGATCTCGGCGATCTCGAGTTCATTGGTGACGCCCGCCGTCGGCAGGCCGTCGGTCAGGAAGAGCACATACCCGGGGCGAGACTCGTCCTTGATCTGATCCATCGCCGCCTCGACCGCCGCCGAGATGTTGGTGCTGCCGCCTTCGCGGATGTTCGAGACGAACCGGGCCGCCTCCTCGCGGCTCGCCGAGGAATACCGCTGGAGTTCGGGCTTGAAGGTCTCGACGCGGTCGTCGTAGACGACGATGTTGAACAAGTCGTCGTCGCGGAGGTTGTCGAGCACGAACTGGAGCGCCTTGCGCGCCTGTTCGATCTTCTTCCCCGCCATCGAACCCGAACGATCGAGCACGAAGACGACCGTCTTCGGCAGCGGCTTGGCCTCGCTCGCCTTGACCTCGGGAGCGGCGAGCAGCAGAAAGTACCCATCCTCCCCCGCGCTCGGGCGACGGCTGACGACCGAGACGCCGATCGAGCCCTTGGCGAGTGTGCTCAACAGGCGGAAGTCGGTGGTGGGGACGACGTCGCGGAGCTCGAGCGCGACCTTCGCCTCGTGGTCGCCGGTCCGTACGATCTTGGCGTCATGCGAGGGGCAATAGAGCGACTTGATCGGGTCGCGACTCTCGATCCTCACGTCGAGCGCGAGCCTTCGAATCGGCTTGGCGGTGAACTTCTGAGTGGCGAGCGGATAGACGAACTCGACGACGTCGCGTTCGCGCTTGCAGACCTGCGCGTACCGCATCGTGACCTTGCGGTCGGCCCCCGGCGGGATCGGGAAGACGCTCGTCCGGAAGAGGCCTCGGCCCGCATATTCCAAGAGCGCCGGATCGCGCTTCGTGCGGACGATCTCTTCGTAGATCCGTCGGGCCTCCTCCTTCTCCATCAACCGCCCCGGCAGCTCCTTGCCGTCGACGAGCAACACGAACCCCTGGACCGCGCCCTCTTCGGGAAGAGGGAAGAGGAACTCTGCATCGATCGTGGTCGACCCGGGGTTATGGAAGACTTGGGAGACTTGGACCTGCGCCACTTGGTCGCGAACGACCGAGTCGATCGTCACTTCGCGGATCTCGAAACTGCGGGGGATCGGCCGCGGGCCGTGGCGGTCGACGAGAAACCCCTGGCCGAGTCCCGTCGAAGCGGGCACGAGCCAAGCGAGCAAGATCCAGGACGCCGATGCGATGCGGTGCGACATGGCGAATCCTCTCTTCTCCAGGACCGAGACGCCGAGACGAGTGGACGGATGGCGGGCCGGCGCGAGGCGTCGAGATCGATCCCGACCATCGCACCGAGTGCTTGGACGCCCGTTCCGCGGGGGAGGTTCCTCGGCCCGATCATACTCCCCCTCCACCTCGATCACGCACGAGCGGGGGATTCCTTGGAGAAGAAATCGGAGAAACCGACCGGCAAGTGTTTCGACGACGCCGAGGACCTCTCACGACTCGAACCAACGGAGGGGCCGGTCGACGATCGATCGACCGACCCAGCCGCATCGACGAGGATCAACCATCAACGATCCGAGACGCCCAAGCCGGCGAGGGATTCCGACGTTCCGTTCGTCGAACCTCGAGGCTCTCGAGCGACGAGCGAGCTTGGGGCGACAAACGACGGATAGGAGGCCGGCGACTGTGATGAACGTCGAGCGAGTCTTCAAAGTAGACACGCGTCGAGGGATACGCCTCGAATCGAACCCCTCATCGGCCGTTGAGGATCGAGACCGCTCGGACGTGGAGTAGAGGAGCCAAATTGCATTGCATGTCCTTGTTCTTCGGCCGTTGAGGATCGAGACCGCTCGGACGTGGAGTAGTGGAGGCAAATTGCATTGCATGTCCTTGCTTGTTTTTCTCTGTCCTTGTTCTTCTCTTGTTTGCCAGCAGTGATCACGAAAAGGAGGGGGGCAGTCCTCATCCCGGTTGAAGGGATGAGGGCTGCCCCCGTGTGGTGGTTTCCAAACGCGTTCAATCGGCTCAGCGGTTGCGCGTGGCGAGCCGGCGACGGATCGGCACGATGCAGGCAAGGGTGCCGCCCGCGAGCATCGTCAGCGTGCTCGGCTCGGGGACGGCGGTCGCCTGGAAGGAGGGACCGAGTAGAGAGAAGCCGAGCGAGCTCGTCGGAAAGGCTAGCGAGGCGCCGGCGTCACCAACCCCAATGCCATAGGTGACCTCGGGGATCGACAGGAATGTAGGATTCACTCGAGCCGTGTCAGCGCCGCTGCCGAACGCAGCAATGGTGTAGTTGCCCGGACTCAGGATGATCTGGGTAATGAACGCGCCGTTGAAATTGCCGCCGCCGGCGGACGGCGTGGTCGTTTGTGGCGTGACGTTGTCGATCACGGCCGAAGTCAGCAGGGTCCCGACCGAGTCCCAGATGCCGACGGGAGTCGTGGCGCTCGCCAGGCCCACACCGGCGTACATGTTGAGCTCCGTGACCACGATCGAGGCATTGACCTTGAAGGTGTAGCCGGCGCTGCCAGTTCCACTGTACGAACCCAAGCCTCCACCGAGGGCGTCGAAGGCGAGACCGGCCTGAGCGGGCGCGGCCAGGCCGAGCAGGAGGACCAGGGAGAACGAACGTGCTAGCCAATTCCTCATGTGTTTTGCCTTTGTTTTGCGCCGGCGGAGACTGTCGTCGTCGCTGCGCAGATTGGCTGTTCGATGGGTGAGAAGACCACGTGGTCGACCGACTCTCGAACTGAACTGCCGGATGCTAATGATCCCGAGACGCTCATGACAAATGGATTTCGTGCATGTTTCAAATTTCTGACACGAAAAAAACACCTTGCAGGGGCAGGAACGAAGGCACGAACACCCCTTGCGAAGAACTAGAGGAAAGAAAAGGCGCAATGACTCGCGGGTCAGGCGCAGGTCGTGCCATCGGGTCAGCCATGCCTTGGAACGGTGGTTTCGTCGGCGACGATCGTTTCCTCACCGCGTCGTCGCGGGATTTCTTCTCCAGCACTCTCCATTCACATCGCACGAGAAATAGATTGCCGATGTGTGGATGAGAGTGCTGCACCGCGGGCCACTCCGCCCGATCGCGCCGGCAAGTCGAGGCGAGTGGTAGGGCGACGAAGTGTTCACTTCTCGGTTGTCTCTGGTAAATTGGGCCGAGCCGAAGCGATCCAAGAAAGTGCAGCATCGGATGCCGGCTGCATCCTGGTGAGCTGCGTTGGTACCAACACCCGGCGGCCGGCCTGGGTGAGCTTGATGGTTCGGCGAAGGAGATGGCGCAGTGGTGCAGACCAAGAATCCTGGGTTGATCGGACTCCTGTTCGGCTCTCCGTTCGCTCTGATCGGGCTGATCTTTCTGATGCGAGGCAGATTCGGGGTGGCCCTCCCGTTCCTGATGCTGGGCGTGGTCCCGGCACTGGCGGGGACCGCGATCGGCCGAAAGGCGGGTACTGCTCAGGATCCCGAGACTCCAGCGGGCGGGCAAGAAAAGTAGACGGAACCGGCGCATTCGACGACGGCGGGGCGTAATGGCGAGTCTTGAGTTCAGGATTCCTTGGTTGGGCGGTTGCTGAGCTTGATCGACGGTGATGTCATAGAGAAAACGGAGGACAGAAAACAGGGAAAACAGAGGACAGAAAACAGAGGACAGGCAATGTATCCTTGACAATGCCCGGTCGGTCTTGATTCAATCTTGTCGGTTGCAGCACCTGGGAGGATTGCGCGATGACCATGGCCCGCTCGCGGTTGGTCGATACTTCGGTGACCCGCTGGTATCACTGCATCACCCGGTGCGTGCGGCATGCCCTGCTGCTCGGCGAAGGTGCGTCGAGCCGTAAGGATTGGATCGAACGGCGGTTGCGGGAACTTGCGGATATCTTTGCGATCGGGGTCGGCGGGTTTGCGATCATGGATAATCACCTGCACTTGTTGGTGCGGCTCGATCCCAAGGTCGCGGAAGGATGGACGGACGAAGAAGTCGTGCGACGCTGGGGCAGGCTCTTTCCGCCTCGCGGTGCGGGTCGGATGGCGTTGCCCGTCACGAACGAGTGGGTCCAGACCAAGCTCGCCGATCCCGGTTGGGTTGCGCGAACACGTGATCGCCTGTGCAATCTCGGCTGGTTCATGAAGTGCCTCAAGGAGCCGCTCTCACGCATGGCGAACCGCGAGGACGGCGTCAAAGGGGCCTTCTTCGAGGGGCGGTTCAAGAGCATCGCGGTCTTGGATGAAGAAGCGTTGCTCGCAACATGTGCGTACATCGACCTGAATCCGGTCGCCGCGGGAGTCGCCGCGCTTCCCGAGTCGAGCCCGCACACTTCGATCGTCCGACGGATCGAGAACGTCCGCAAACAGAGACGGTTGCAAGACTTGCGCGAAGCCCGCAA
>JANRKW010000025.1:0-250849 GCA_033763215.1 Isosphaeraceae bacterium
GCTCCGCAACGTGGCGTTGGCGGCGCTGCCGAAGGTGAAGAATCGGAGTCGAGCCGGGGTCATGCGCCATCTGTGCCTGCATCCCAAGAAGGCGCTGGCACTTCTGGAAAAACCCGGACGACAATGAAATGGCCCTGAAAACTGGACGATTCGCGGTTGTCGGATCGGCGGGCTTTGCTATAGTCCCGAGTCGTCCAGAGGCCGGCGGGAGAGATCGCTTGCCGAAGGGACGATGTGCGGGACGACAGGGAGGTCGTTCGAGATGCGTTGGCCGATACGCGTGAAGCTGATCCTGGGGTTGATCCTCGTCGTGGGCATGATGCTCACGCTGCTCGGCGGGGCGATCTTGGGGCTGCAATCGTCGCGCGAGACCTATTTTCGGCTGGCGAATCGGCTGCGGGAATTGGGGGCGGCGAAGGACTTGTTCGAGCGGGTGATCCGGCTCGACGTCGTGCGGCTCGGCGTGCCCGAGGTGAACGACGAGGCGCGCCGACGCGCCGAGGAAGCTCGCTCCGCGCTCACCGGCTACTTCGAGGAACTCCGCAAGAATGCTCTCCACGGCGCGACGCTCGATGCGGCGGGGATCGCATTCGAGGCCGACTATGAACTCACCGCGATCTTGGCGGCGCTTCAGCCCGAGGAGGCGGTGAAGCCCGCGCTCAATGGAACACTCAAGTATATCACGGATCGTCCCGCGCTGATGAGGGCGCACTCCGAGGCCGACCTCGAGATGCGGATCGTCCGACTGAACCATACCGTGATGCAGCTCCCCGACAAGCTCCACCGCGACTTCTACGATGTTTTGCTCGACTCGAAAGCGCATTACGAGGCGAGTTCGTTCATCGTCTGGGTCACCGCGCCGATCGTGCTCGGGCTGCTGGTCGGGGTGACGGTGATGCTCTACCGCTGGATCGTCCTGCCGATTCGAAGGCTCGAGCAAGGCGTTCGCCGCGTCGCGCGGGGATCTTTTGATGAGCGGATCACTCTCGACACCGGCGACGAACTCGAAGCTCTCGCCGACGGTTTCAATGACATGACGGCGCGGCTCAAGGAGATGTACGGCGATCTCGAGCGGCAGGTCGAGGAGCGGAGCAAGCAACTCGTTCGCTCGGAGCGGCTCGCGGGAGTCGGATTCCTCGCGGCGGGGGTGGCGCACGAGATCAACAACCCGCTCGCCTCGATCGCCTTCTGCTCCGAGGCGCTCGAGAATCGCCTGCGCCCCGCCTTGGAGAAGGCCTCGGCGGCGGACGCGAAAGTGATCCAACAATACCTGCGCATGGTTCAGGAAGAGGCCTTTCGCTGCAAGTCGATCACCGAGAAGCTGCTCGACTTCTCCCGCTGCGGCGACATCCAGCGCGAGCGTACGGAGCTCGGCGGCTTGATCCAGGGCGTCGTCGACATGATCCGGCATATCGGTAAATACCGAGGCAAACAGATCACGTTCCAACCGCGCGGTGCGATCTTGGCGCACGTCGATCCGCAGGAGATCAAGCAGGTCGTGCTCAACCTGGTGGTGAACGCGCTCGAGTCGATGGAGCAGGGAGGGGTCTTGCGGATCGATCTCCGCTGCATCGAAGGGAAGGCCGAGATGGTCTTTGCCGACGACGGCTGCGGGATCGCACCCGAGTTGCTGGAGACGATCTTCGAGCCGTTCTTCACGAAGCGCAAAGGCGGCAAGGGCACGGGTCTCGGCCTGTCGATCACGAACCGGATCGTCAGTCGGCACCACGGAGAGATCACTGCGGCGAGCGCCGGCGAGGGCAAGGGGGCGACATTCGTCGTCCGACTGCCGATCCAGGATCCACCTCCCGAGCAAGCCTCGGGCTCCAAGTCGAACCGAGCCGCCTGACGGCGATCGCTTCCCGAAACCATCCAAGAACACGAGTCCATTCCGCCCGTGTCGCCCCGAAGGCGGCGGGCCGAGGCACCGCTTGCAGCCGAGGAGACGATGGTGATGGACAAGACGCCCCAAGGCGGACTCCGCATCCTGTTCGCCGACGACGAAGCGCCGTTGCGTGAATTGATGCAGATGGAACTCCCTCGGCTGGGCCATGAGGTCACGGTCTGCCCCGACGGCGTCTCCGCGATCCGCTCGCTCGAGAAAGGTTCCTACGACGTCGCGCTGCTCGACTTGAGGATGCCGGGAATGACCGGCATCGAGGTGCTCGGCAAGATCCGTCAACTCAGCCCCGACACGCAGGTGATCATTCTCACTGGACAGGCATCCGTCGATACGGCGGTGCAGGCGTTGCGGCTCGGAGCCTTCGACTACCTGACGAAGCCGTGCAAGTGGGCCGAGCTCGAGGTGATCCTCAATCGGATCGCCGAGCGCCGCGACATGGCGAACAAGGCGCAGGCGTTCGAGACCCGGCTCAAGGCGGTGGAGGGGACGCCGCTGATCGTGGGCGAGACGGCGTCGATGCAGGCGGTCCGCCGATTGATCGAGACGATCGCACCGACGGATGCCGCCGTGATGATCCTTGGAGAGACCGGCACGGGCAAGGAGCTCGTGGCCCGGAATCTCCATGATCGCAGCCGCCGCGCGGGCCATGCGTTCATCCCGGTCAACTGCGGAGCGCTGCCGGAGAACCTCGTCGAGAGCGAGCTCTTCGGGCATCGCAAGGGAGCCTTCACCGGAGCCGATACCCATCGCAAGGGGCTCTTCGAGGTCGCCAACGGCGGCACGCTCTTCCTCGACGAGGTCGGCGAGCTCGACAAGAGTGTCCAAGTGAAGCTGCTTCGATTCTTGGAGTCGGGCGAGATCCGCCGAGTCGGCGAGAACGACCCGTTCCGGGTCGACGTCCGCGTGCTCTGCGCGACCAATCGCAACCTCCGCGAGATGATCGAGGCCGACCAGTTCCGCGAAGACCTCTTCTTCCGGCTCAACACGTTCGAGATCCATCTGCCCTCGTTGCGGGATCGCCGGGCCGATATCCCGTTGCTGGCCGGACATATGATCGCTCGCCACTCCAAGCGACGCGGGCAGCCCGAACCCACTCTCGGCGAAGAAGCCGTGGGGCACCTGATGGCCCACGACTGGCCCGGCAACATCCGCGAACTCGCCAATGCGATCGAGCGAGCCCTGATCCTCTCGGGCGGCGGATCGATCCTCCCCGAGCATCTGCCCATGCAGATCCCCGTCAGACGTCCGGGCCAGGCCTCGACGCACGCTCAGTCGTCGGCGGTCGCGGGACCGCACTTCGCGCTGCCGGAAGGCAGTCCGACACTTCGAGATATCGAGATGAAATATATTCAACTCGTTCTCGAGAAGCACAACGGCAACAAGCCCGCGGCGTCGAAGGAACTCGGGATCAGCCTCAAGACTCTCTACAACAAGATCAATCAACTCCAACAGACATGATCGGATCGGGACTCTACAGCTGGTCGTCCCCGAATCGGATGCCCAGCAATGCCGACCAGAGCTCTTCGTAGGCTCGGATGACCGCAGCCGGCGAGTAGTGATCCTCGACCCGCGCGCGGCCCGCTCGACCGAACGCCTCGCGCATCGGCCGGTCGCGGACGAGCCTCTCGATCGCGCGACCGAGCGCCTCGGGATCGTCGGGGGGGACGAGCAGCCCGGTCGATTCGTCCTCGATCAACTCGGAAGTTCCCTCGACGCTCGTGCCCACGACCGCGCGCCGCGCGGCCATCGCCTCGAGCACGACGTTCGGCATACCCTCCCAGCGCGACGGAAGAACCAGCAGATCCATCGTCGCCAGGATCTCCGGCACATCCGACCTCCTGCCGAGGAAATGGGTTCGTTTCGTCAAACGCGGATCGCGAGCGACCTCCGCCTCGAAATGGGTTCGTTTCGCGCCGTCGCCGATGATCAAGAGAGCCCAGTCGTGACGGTCGGCCCAGGCTCCGCGAGCTGCCTCGAGAAGCGTGTCCACGCCTTTTTGGTGTTCGATCCGGCCGACGAAGCCGACGAGGGTCGTCTCGGGGCCGAGCCCCGGCACGAGGGTCGAGCGGGGAATTGGGTTCGTTTCGTCAAAGCGGGCGACATCGACTCCGTTGGGGATCGTCACGAGCCGGTCGGGTGCGAGTCGCCCCGACGCGATCGCGTGTCCACGAACTCCTTCGGAGACGCAAACCCATCCAGCACCGAGAGATTGGGTGAACCGCTCCAGTCGGAGGTGCGAGCGTCGGCCATGCTCGGCCACCCGGAGCCCTCCGACGACCCACTCGATGTCGGACCCGAGCGCGGCGATTCGGGCGGCGATGTTCGCGTGAAAGAGGAAGCTCTGGACCAGTCGTGGGCGGAGTCGCCTCAGCACCCGGGCCGTTCGAGTGAACGCTTGCCAAGGGCGTCGACGATCGACGTCGAGGCAGACGACTTCGATCCCTTGCCGCCGGAGCGGCTCGGCGAGCGCTCCTTCTTTGTCGAGACAGACCACCGAGGGAGTCCAGCGGCGACGATCGAGCCCCGAGACGAGCGCGGCGAGCGCGCGCTCGGCACCACCCACGTCGAGGTCGGTGATCACAAAAGTGATCGGAAGCGGACCTTTCGCGAGTAGTGGCTTCGTTTCGTCGGACAGTCGCTGGGCGATCGATCGCACGGACTCGGTTTCCCGTCGGGGTAGAATGGGTTCGTTTCGTGAGAGCAGGCGGAGTGGGGCCGACCGAAGTCGGCGCCGCGGGGCGGTTCGCGGACCAGCGTTCGGCCGGCGCGCAGCCCTCCATCAGGTATCCTCGCCTCGAGTGGGTCGATTGTCCCGATGAAAACCTCGGAATTCGATTTCGACCTTCCCGAGAGCTCGATCGCGCAGCATCCCGTCGAGCCGCGCGATCACTCGCGGTTGATGGTCCTCGACCGTGCCGCGGGGCGTTGGGAGCATTCTCGGTTCGATCGTTTGCCCGATCGATTGGCACGGGGCGACCTCTTGGTTCGCAACAACAGCCGAGTGGTCCCGGCGCGACTGATCGGCGTCCGAGCGGCCACCGGCGGCCGTTGGGAAGGGCTCTTCCTGCGCTCGGTCGACGGCGGTGCGATCTGGGAGATCCTCTCGAAGACGCGCGGACGGCTCCAACCGGGTGAGCGGGTCCGCGTCGGCGAAGGGCTCGAGCTCGAGTTGATCGAGCGCTCGAGCGACGGCGCCTGGCTGGTTCGGCCCGATTCGACGCTCGACGTCGTGAGTCTGCTGGAGCGTCATGGACGACTGCCTCTGCCGCCCTACATTCGCAAGGGTCAGGAAGGTCCGGGGGATCGCGAACGCTATCAGACGGTCTTCGCACGCGAGGCGGGTTCGGTCGCGGCGCCGACGGCCGGCCTGCACTTCACGTCGGAGCTGATGGCACGTCTCGCCGAGGGGGGGATCGAGACGGTCGACTCGACGCTGCACGTCGGCGTGGGGACGTTTCGACCGATCGAGGCCGAGGAGATCGAGGAGCACCGGATCCACGCCGAGCACGCGGAGCTCTCCGCCGCGGCGGCCGAGCGATTGAACGCGGCGCGTGCTCGCGGCTCGAGGATCGTGGCGGTCGGGACGACCTCGGCGAGGACGCTCGAGACGGCGGCGTCGAGCGGCCGATTCGAAGCGTTCAAAGGCGAGACCTCGACCTACATCCTGCCGGGACGCGAGATTCTCGGTTTCGACGCGCTGATCACCAACTTCCACCTGCCTCGGTCGAGTCTGCTCGTGCTGGTGAGTGCGTTCGCGGGTCGCGAGTTCGTGCTCGAGGCGTATCGCGAGGCGGTCCGCGAGGGGTATCGCTTCTACAGTTATGGAGATGCCATGTTGATCGTTTGATGATGATATCAGGTCGGCGATCATCAGACGAACTTGGGCTTGAATCTCTTGGTGAGAACGACTCCGAGCTGGTCGGGAGTCTCGAGGCCCGACTGGTAGAGGTCGTGCGTGAGTTCGGCGGGGTCTTCGTAGTTGGTTTGGACGGCGGTCGGCGCGTGCCAGGAGATGTATCGGGTGACTCCGCGGAAGTCGACGTATGCGATGGCGAGGCTGTTGTCGCGATAGACCCAAACGGCGATCGCGGGGCGGTGCGACCCGACGCGGAGGCTGGGTGTGAGCATCTCGATCTGCTTTTGCTTGGGCATCCCTTGGAGCACGACCTGGCCGGCGTTCCTGCCGCGGGTGGATGCGACGACGGAGAGCCGATAGGGGCCGACCGCGTGGTGGCGGAGCGAGGCGCGGGCGCGAGGGTCGGCGGTCTGGAGCGCCGCCATCGCTTCGCGCCAGAGTTGGTGGAGCTGATCCATCGACACGCGGATCGGGTCGGGTTCGACGAGGCGAATGAGGAGTCGATCGGGCTCGACCTCGGCGGCGAGTTCATCGAGGACGAGCGAGCTCGAGCCGTCGCGGAGGCGCCGGGGTCGGGGTTGGATCTCGGTATCGGGTTCGGCGATGACGGGTTCGTCGGCGATCAGCTCGACCGAGAGGTCGATCTTCTCGATGACGGGGATCGGCACGCGAGCGGCGATGGCGCGATCGAGCCGGATCCCGGAATCGGGGATGTGCAGAACGCCGCAGATCGTATCGAGGATCGCCTCGGGGACGGATCTGAGGCGGCGTTGGCGGCGTGCCCGCTCGATCAAGGGATAGACGACTTCGGGCCAGAGGTCGAGGCTCGCGGGGTTCTTCCATCCGTTCTTGGTCGCGTATCGCAGCACGGCCGTGCGGAGGTCGTCGCTGCCGCGCCAGGCTTCCGACACGCGGTTCCAGCGCGAGACGAGTTCGTCGTCGACCTCGGACTTCTCCGGGGCGACGCGGCGGAGATCGTCGAGCTTCTGCGGCATCAGGCCGGGGTTGAGCGTGCCCTTGGCATCGGTCAGATGTTCGCTCGCACGCTTGCTGACGCTTTGAAGAGACTTTCGGATCCTCCGGAAGCGTCGGCGTGCGGCCGGCTCGGCGCGCTGGGCGAGGTATTTGACGACGACGACGGGGTTGAGCAGCGGGCGGACCTCGACCTGGTCGTCGAGCATGGCGCCTGCGCGGTGGAGATCGTCTTCGTCGGGTTCGCGAAGGGTGAGCCAGCTCATCGCGAGGAGCAATCGGGCGCGGTCGGCGTTGACCTCGTCGAGCGGTCGGGAGCCGAGCAGCCCCTTGCGTCGAGCCCCGCCCAGGAGATAGGCGAGATAGTGTCCCGTGAGGTAGCGTTCGACGGGGGTGAGGACGACCGGCTCGGCAACGACGTCGAGGAACATCGCGCGGGCGGACGAGAGGCGATCGCCGGGCGGGGTCGTGACCGCCGATCGGTCGCTCGATGGTCGGGTGGCGACGGGCCGATCGGGCTCGGTGGGAAGTTCGCCGGGCAACGACATCGGGGTGGGCGCCGAGATGTCGACGGAGGGCCGCACGAGCGTCGGCTTGCCGGTGGCGTGGGTCGGGGAGAGCAAGCCGACCGTCATCTCGGGTCGGGCGTCGCGTACCGAACCGACGAACGCGAGGTCGAGCGGACCCGCGAGGTCGATCAATGCCCGGAGTTCGCGTGCGACGTGGACGCCCGAGGGTGGCCTCTCGGCGGGATCCTTGGCGAGGAGCGCGAGCGTGAACGCCTCGAATTCGGAAGTGATCAACGGATTGCGCGAAGACGGACGATCGGGTTCCGAGGAGGCGTGCGCGGCGACGACGCCGAGCGGCGGGCCGCTGAACGGAGGGTCGCCCGTGAGCGCCTCGTAGAGAATGACCCCGAGCGAATAGAGGTCGGTGCGATGATCGAGCCGGCGGCCCTTGGCCTGCTCGGGGCTCATGTAGGTCGGAGTGCCGCGGATGCGCCTGGTCTCGCTCGACTGCTCCTCGGCAAGGACGCTGAGGCCGAAGTCGGACAGTCGGCAGCGGTCGTCGGGCGTGAGGAGGATGTTGGCGGGTTTGATGTCGCGATGGATGACGCCCTGTTGATGAGCATATGAGAGGGCGTCCGCAGTCTCGGCCAATACGGCGAGACGCTTGCTGATCGGCAGGGATCGGAGCCTTCGGTGGAGATTCGAGCCTTGAACCTCCTCCATGACGAAGTAGGCGAGCCCTTCGTGTTCACCGAAGTCGTAGATCCGCACGATCGATCCGTGCTCGAGCCGCGCCAGGATCTGCGCCTCGAGGCGGAGCTTGCTCGCGACTTCATCGCCGGTGCGATCGCGGAGGATCTTGATCGCGACGCCGCGTCCGAGGACGAGATCGGTGGCTCGGAACACCGAACCCATGCCGCCCTGGCCGAGTTCGCGTTCGAGTCGATAGCGAGCGTTGAGGGTGCTGCCGATCACGATGGGTTTCGGTCGTCGCCGACCGCTCGTCAGGCCCGGCTACTCCGTTCTCGGTCCGTGCATCCTCCGAAAGGCGGGTCCGCCTACGATCATCGCCGGAGAGCGGGCGGGTACACAAGCCTCGATGCAATGATTCGCGCGACCGGGCGGTCTTGCGGCGCGATCGCGGGTGCTCGATGATGAAGCCGGGTCGAGGGTTGCTGAACATCGAACGGCAGGAGCCTGCGCATGCGTCCCGGCGAACTCCGCTACACGATCTCGGGCGGGATCGCTCTGCTGGGGGTGATCTGTCTGGTGATCTTGGTCGGATTTGCGCAGTCGACCCGGTCGTTGATCGGGCCGCTGTTGGGAGTTTCGCTCTTCCTCGGGTTGGCCGTCACGGCGATGAACGCCCTCACTGAAGGGTTGGTCGGCCGCTCGTGCCCCGAATGCGGCGATTCTCGGCTCCGACGCGTGGCCGTGCAGAAGCTCCGCCATCGCTGGTATCGTTGCGACGGCTGCGGAGGGCGCTGGAAGCGGACACCGATCGGGATCTGGGAGCCCGCCGATGACGCGGCCGACGACGCCGTCTACGAGGCGAAGAACGTCGTCGACCCCTGGACGAAGGACGTTGCCGTCGAATCGGAGCCGCTCGCTTGGTCCGAGACGCATTCCACACTGCTGCGCAGCAAGCGAACGCGGAATCCGAACGCACCCAAGCAGGGGCAAGCCCCGCCGGAATGAGTCTTCGCGACACCTCTTTACCACGGCGGTGTTCGATCAGATTGCGACGGACGACCCCGGCCGAGATCCACGAGACGCCTTTGCGAGGCCCCGATCGATGATCGCTCTCCGCAGCTTCCCGACATTCGCGACGGTCTTGATCCTCGTGGCCGCTTGCATCGGCTCCGACGATCCGGCCGGTGCGAAGCAGGACGACGCCTCGGCCCGGCGTCGCGACCAGGCCGCGCTCGAGCCGCTCGCCGGTCTCGTCGGCCCGTGGAAGGGGACGGGGCAGCCCCAGCGCGGGCGTGCTCAGGGCTCTTGGGTCGAGACGGGCGAATGGACCTGGACGCTCACGGCAAAGTCCGCCGCATTGAAGCTCGACGTCGCCAAGGGAAAGTACCTCCGCAAGGCGATCCTTCAGCCGCTCACCAAGGAGGGTGCGTTTGCGATCGAGGCGACCCTCGCCGACGGCTCCGAGCGCAGATTCCGGGGCGAGCTGACCAAGTCGGCGGGCGTCAAGGCGGTGTTCACGGCGGATGAATCGAGCGGCGACGGCGTTCGTCGCATCACGCTGACCCCGCTGCACGACACGCGATTCCTGATGCTGCTCGAAGGTCGACTCGACGCCGACGCGCGGTTCACGCGGCTCGCCGAGGTCGGCTACACCCGCGTCGGTGTGGCTTTTGCCGCGGCCGATTCCGCGCCGGTCTGCATCGTGACGGGCGGACGGGGGACCACGCAGGTGACCTACGAAGGCAAGACCTACTGGGTCTGCTGCTCGGGTTGCAAGGACCTCTTCAACGAGGATCCCAAGGCGGTTCTCGCCGAGGCGGCCGAACGCGCCAAGACCAAGACGAAGCCCGCGGGCAAGTGATCGATCCCGATCAGCGAATTCGGGTTCGGATCACGGCGTCGGAAGGCAACACGAGGACCTGTCCCGGGGTGAGTCGTCTCGGGTCGGAGATCAAGGCGCGATTCAACTCGAGCAATTCGCGGTCGCGCCGAGAGTCGCCCAGGACGTCGCGGGCGATGCTCCGGAGCGTGTCGTCAGTCCGCACGCGATAGGTCGGGCGGCTCGGCGGGTCGATCTCCTCGCGAATCTTCGCGGGACCTCGAGGCGGAATCGAGAGATCCGCCTCGGTCTCGTTCGTTCGGCGAACCCTGGGTAGCGGCGCGCCTTCGGTCGTCGAGCTCGAACGCGAAGGGGTCCGATCGATGCGTCCGCCGTCGGGCTCTTCGGGGCGCGTCGGCGCTTCGATGAGCGAGCGGTCGAGCAACTCGGGCGGGGGCACCTTGATCGTGGTGCCGATGTACAGCTCGCGGATATTCGGCACCTTGGCGCGGTTGCTCGACCAAAGCGCCTTGTAATACCGTCCCGAGCCGTAGTAGAGCCGCGAGATCGTCCAGAAGTTCTCTCCGCGTTGCACGGTGTGGAGAACCGGTTCGATCTCCTCGGTGGGTCGCGGCTCACGCGCGGGCATCGGGTTGTCGGGAATGGTCGGCTTGTCGTCGATGAGACGGTCGGCTGCCACGGCGCCGGCCATCAAGGACGGGACCACCCGCTTGAGCGGCTTCCATCCCGGACCGAGCGGCGCCGCGGGCTTCATCGACGTCTTCGGGGTGCTGACGATCTCCTTCGGCGAGGAAGCTGATGCAGGGCCCGGGTCGAGCTTGCGTGCACCTGCCGCCGCGGAGGCGTCGAACGGGCTGGGAGCGGAGCGGACGGGGGCCTCGTCGACCCGGTCGGGAAAGGGACTCGCAGCCGGTGGGGCCTGTCCCACGGGATCCGGTCCGCCCAGAACCTCGCTCGCGGGGCTCTTCATCGTCTCCGGCGTCGCGGGTCGGTCGGCTCCGACCGCGGGCGTCGGCACCGGGACAGGGGCGAGCGTCGGCGGAGCGGCGGGCTGCGCGGGAGGCGGGTCTTTGGGGGTTTGGGAGGATTCTGGAGGTTTGGTCGGTTCCGGCGATTTCGCTGGTTCCGCCGGCTTTGGGGTGGTGTCGGGTACGGCAGTATCGGGGGGATCCAACGCAGCCGGTGCCGGCCCGGGCGTGGGAACCGACGGCGGCGGAGCATCGGCGGGCTTCGCGGGGTCGCCGGCTGGAGCAGGCGTCGGCCCGCCGCCTTCGGGAACTGGAGGCGCGGTCGTCGGCGGCGCGGGCGCGGAGGGGAGGTCGGGGAGGGTGGGCGGATCGTCCGCGACCGGAGCTTCGGTCTTCGGCGGTTGCGGGGAGTCTCCCGGCTTCGGCAGGTCGGGTAGAGCCGGAGGGTCGCCGGCCGCGGGCTCCGAAGGTTTGGGCGTCGGCGCCGGGGTGGGTAGATCGGGGAGTTCCGGCGTCGGTTCCGCGGGCTTCGTCGGCTCGGGTGTCGTGGGCGGAACCGGAGCGGGGTCGAGCGGCTTCGGCGGCTCTTCCTTCGGCTTCTCTTCCGGCGCGGGCGCGGGCTCGGTGGGCTTGGGCGGCTCGGCCGTCGGCGACGGCAGAGTTGGTTGCGGAGGATCATCGGTTCCGCCGGAAGGCGGGGCGTCGATGCTGGCGCGGACGACCGCCGCCGGGTCGGGGTCGTTCACCCGCGATGCCGGAAGTTCAACGGCGGCATCGGGATCGCTCACGGCCTCGACCGCTGCGACCACGGGAGGCGGATCGGCGACGCCTCCGCCTCCCGCCTCGTTCGGATAGCGGATCGCCACCAACTTCTCATCCGAGGAGTTCGGCGCCTCGGGTGCGTCGGCGACTGCACCTTTGTCGCTCGGCTTGGGCGACCGGCCGCGATTCACGATGAACGCCGTGAGTACGAATCCGAACGAGAGCATCGCGGCGAGGCCGACGCGGGTCTCCTTGCGGACTCGCTTCACACGTCCCAGGGCCTCGACGACGTTCGCCCGCCCACCGCCGCGCTTCCGTGCAGCGACCTCGACCGCATCCGCCGTCGCCTCCGCAGGCTCATCCCGAGCCGCGGATTCGAAACCGGACGCGGACTCCGGCGTCAGCGGTACGTCTTCCCGGGCTTCGGGTTCGGGGTTCCAGTCGGTTCCTGACATCGCTCGGCGACCCTCAGTTTGGCGCTTCGAGACCTCGGATTTGCGTTCGTCTCCTCAGCGCGGGCGGTCAGCGGCTTGCGTGTGAGCGGTTCCAGTCTCGGATCCTCGCGAAAGGCCCATTTCACCTTGCGATCTTCGAGCGAATGGAAGCTGATGATCGCCACGCGGGCGCCCGGCTTCAGTCGCTCGGCGATCGTCTCCAGGAAGCGGTCGAGGTGGTCGAGCTCGCGATTCACCGCGATCCGGAGCGCCTGGAAGGTTCGGGTCGCCGGGTCGATCGGCCCCCACTTGCCGGGGATGCTCGACCGGACGAGTTCCGCCAGGCGAGCCGTGGTCGTGATCCGCTCGAGCTTCCGAGCCTCGACGATCCGACGCGCCACCCTTCGACTGTATCGTTCCTCGCCGTACTCGAAGATGAGATTCGCGAGCTCCTCCGCGGAGAGAGAGTTGACGAGGTCGGCCGCGGTCGGTCCGTCGTCGCGGTCGAAACGCATGTCGAGCGGGCCGTCGGCGGCGAAACTGAAGCCGCGATCCTCCCAAGCGAGCTGGTCGGACGAGAGTCCGAGGTCGAGGACGACGCCGTCGATCGCGGTGACGGCCCGTGCGTCGAGTTCATCGACGAGTTCGCTGTACGGGCGGTGGACGAGGTCGACGGGCAGGCCCTCGACGGCACGACGCGCGAGCTCGATCATCCGCGCGTCGCGATCGAACGCAATGACGCGGCCGTCGTTCCCGACGCGCTCGGCGATCGCCCGCGAGTGTCCGCCGGCTCCGGCGGTGCCGTCGACGATGATCGACCCGGGCTTGGGCTGGAGGGCCTCGACGACCTCGTCGAGCATGACGGGCCGGTGCACCGCCCGGTGGCTCGGCAGTCGATCGTCCACTCCACCCCCTTCGCTCCGTCCACTCCCCCCGCGCGCCGTTCCGTCGGCCGCGCCCGCCAGACTCTACCGCTCCCGCCGATCATGTCAAGCTCGACGCAAATGACGATCGTCGCAGGATGGGGGGATGTGCGGTTCCTCGACCTGTCAACGCGGTTCGCGGGCGCGCCAGAAGCGGACGATGCCGGAGTGGTCGCAGGAGACGAGCGTTTCTCCGTCGGGGACGAATGCGATCGAGTTCACCTGGGCTTCGTGACCTTCGAGTTCCAGGAGATCTTGACCGGTCGCCGCGTCCCAGAGCCGAATCGCCTTGCCCTCGCCCGAGGCCGCCAGCGATCGGCCGTCGGGGGCGAATGTGAGCGTTCGGAAGGGTGCGTCGTCGGCGCGGATGCGACGCACGACCTCTCCCGACGTCGTGTTCCAGAGCGTGACCGTGCCGTTCTCATCTGCGACGGCCGCCGTTTCTCCGTTCGGTGCGATCGCCGCGGCCGAGCAGTGCGAAGCGCCTGCAAGCAGCTGGATCAACCTGCCGCTGGGTACTTCCCAGAGTCGCGCGGTGTCGTCGTTGCCGCAACTGAGCAGTCGGCGACCGTCGGGGCTGAAGACGACCTGTCTCACCTTGCCGGGATGCGCCGAGATCTCGCGGACGAACGCCCCGGTCGAGCCGTTCCAGATCCGGACGATGCCGGCGTCGTCCGCCGAGGCCAGCCATGCTCCGTCGGGGCTGAAGACCGCCGAGCGAACCGAGGCGGTGTGTCCGCCGAGGGTCGCCGTGAGGCCGCCGGTGCGGGGATTCCAGAGCCGGACGTTGTCCCGCTGGGTGAGATGCGACGACACGAGGCGATCTCCGCGAGGCGAAAAGCCGAGCGAAGCGACCGTTCCGCGTCCCGCGTTCCAACCGAGGAGCAACGCCCCGGTCTCGGGGTCGCGGAGCTTGATCGTGTGGGATTCCTCGGTATCGTCGCTGCCGGTCGCGACGATGCGACCATCGGGAGAGACGGCCGCGGCCCAGGCTTCGTCGCTGTGCCCCTCGACGGCGTCGGGCGGCTCGCGGTCGCTCGGGTCGAGGATCCAGCGTTGGACATATCCGCCGCCGTAGAGGAGCAGCGACCGGCCGTCGGGTGTGAACTGGGGGTCCGAGACGGCACCCCTTCGCCCTGGATAGACGTTCTCCGGCTCGCCCGAGGCGACGTCGACGATGGACAATCCGTCCGAGCTCCCCAAGCTGCCGTTCGTGACGACGGCGAGTCGCGTGCCGTCGGG
This sequence comes from Isosphaeraceae bacterium, assembly GCA_033763215.1. Lineage (GTDB taxonomy): Bacteria > Planctomycetota > Planctomycetia > Isosphaerales > Isosphaeraceae > JANRKW01. The sequence goes on from JANRKW010000025.1 coordinate 14,103, forward strand.
AGAGAACTCGGCGAGCCGGAACGCATGATCGTTGTGCGGGTCGATCGGGACCTTCACGGGAATCGCCGGCGCATCTCCGTGAGTATCGGAGAGCGCCAGCCGGTCCGGCTTGTAGTGGATCAGGAATTTCGAACCGTCATTGTTCGGCATCGATGTCTCGACGTCGTGCCCGGGGAGACGGACGCGTCTGCGCGCCAATTCCTTGCGGGTCGCGACGTCGAACAGATCCGCGTCCTCCCCGTCCTCGATCACGAGTTGTCGCCCATCGCGCGAGAGCACCACCCACACCATGCCCACGCGTCTTCTCGGCGGGGTCCAGATTCGATCCGGATTCGCAATGTCGAAGACAATGACCTGGTGCGTCGGGGTAACGCCCGCGAGGACTCCATTCTCCAGCGCCACCTTGAAGTCCGAACTCAGGGGGATCGTCTTCAAGGGTGCGGCGGACGAGTCGTTGCCGGTGAGTTCGAAGATCTCGAGCCGTCGGTCTTGTCCATCCCGTCCGACGAGCAGCGCGGCGAGTCGGTCGCCCTTCGATGCGAAAGTTGCTTGCGCGTGGAAGATGTCGGGGTTCGGGTCGATCCCCATGAAGAGTCGGCCGCCGTCGACGTCCCAGACGCGGATCTCGACTCGACCACTCCTCGAGCCGACGGAGGCGAGTCGCTTCCCGTCCGCGGAGAAAACGAGTTGAATCAGTCCGACGGAATGAGCCGAGAGGGTCGCGCGAAGCTGCTCGGTCCCGACGTCCCAGAGCCGGACCGTTCCTCGAGGATCGGCGGTCGCGAAGCAGGATCCATCGGGGGAGAGTGCGGAGATGCGCGTGCCTTCGGGTTGATGCCCCCGAAACAGCCGAATCTCCCGACGCGCGATCCTGCGAACATAGCTCCAGGCGAAACCGCGATGATCGGGTTCGCCGGGTGCCGGTTCGGCCGAGGCAAGCAATTCCTGAGCCCGCTCGTACTGCCGACGTGCCGCGGCGGCGGCCGCCTGGCGCACCGCGGCCGCGACCAACGATCGTTCCGCGAGAAGTCGCGACCGCTCCGCCGCTTCGCGGGCGACGGCCTCGCGTGCCTCCGCCTTCATGGCCCACGAGGCCTGACGCAAGCTCACCACCGTCGCCGTGAGCAGGATCAGGCCGACGAGCGAACCGATGAACATTGCAAATCGATGCCGACGCATGAATTTGCCGGCTCGATATCTGCGCGAGGGTGGACCGGCCTCGACCGGTTCATCGGCGAGGCGACGCGCGACGTCGTCGGCGAATTCTCCGACCGAGTCGTATCGACGATCGCGATCCTTCTCCATCGCCTTCATGGTGATCCAGTCGAGTTCGCCGCGAACGAGCCGGACGAGCCGTCGCGGTTCGATTCGCCGACTCGCGGCGACGTCCGCGATCCTCGGCCCGTTCGAGGCCAGCCGCGAACTCGGCGCGGGTGGATCACGCTCGAGGATGACTCGGCGAATCTCATCGAGCGTTCGTTCCTCGAAGCTCGCCGCGTCGAACGGGGTCGTGCCGGTGAGCAACTCGTAGAGCAGTACTCCGAGCGAATAGACATCGCTCCGCGTGTCGATGTCGGTCCCGTCGAGCGCGGCTTGCTCGGGGCTCATGTAGAGCGGGCTCCCGAACCATTGCGCGGAGGCCGTTCGACAAGGCGTGGACGACAAGGCGGGTCCCGTCGACTTGGCGATGCCGAAGTCGATCACCTTGGGGATCGGGCCGTCGCCGCTCATGCGTACGAGGATGTTCGCCGGTTTGATATCGCGATGGATGATCCCTTTGTGGTGAGCGTGGCGGACGGCGTCGCAGACCTGGACGAAGAGCCGGAGCCGCTCCTCGATCGAGAGCGCGAGGTGCTCGCAGAAGTCGGTGATCGGCTCGCCCTCGACCAGTTCCATCACGAAGTAGGGGCGACCGGTCGACGTCTCGCCCGCGTCGAGGATTCGTGGGATCCGAGGATGATCCATCAGCGCAAGCGCTTGCCGCTCGGCTTCGAATCGGGCGGTCAATTGCGGCGAGTCGAGCCCCGGGCGAATCAGCTTGAGCGCCACTTGCCGACGCACCGGCGCGACCTGCGACGCGCGATGGACGACGCCCATTCCGCCTATGCCGATCACTTCGATGAGTTCGTAGGGGCCGATGACCGCCCCCGCGTGATCGATCGGTTCGAGGTCGTGTGAGCTCGGCCTCGGCACGGCCGGCGACTCGAGGAAGCGGTCGGCCAAGAGATCGGCCGCGAGCAACCGCTCGACCCGTGCACGGAGATGCTCATCCGAGCCGCAGGAGTCCGAGAGGAACGCAGATCTCGCCGCCTCATCGGGGATCTCGAGGGCGGCGTGAAAGATCGCTTCGAGGTCCATCGATTCGGTGTTCATCGATCGATTCCTCGGGAACGACCCGTCTTGTTCGGATGAGAGCCGGGCGATCTTCATCGATCCATCGGCATGCGTCGCCGATCTGATCCCGGCCCCGCGCGGGAGGGAGGGCGCGATCTCAAGAGTCGCGACGGTTTCGATTCCGCGCGAGACGACCCAGACCGACCGCGACGCCCAGGCCGCCGAGCGCCAGCGTCGACGGTTCGGGAACGACTTGGAGCACCGTCACCGTGCGGTTCGTGCTCGTACCGAGCGGATCACCAACCGAGTAGACCCCAGGAAGCGCCGTCTTCGCAAAGATCACGACCGGATCGGGGCGAGCCGGATCCGTGAAGATCGTGCCGGGCCCGAACGGAATCGTCGGGACGCCAAGTGCGGCGAAGGTGGCGAACTGCATGGTCTCGAAGGTCTGGCCGGTCAGCGGCCCGCTGGTGATGGCGAGTTCGAACAGAAGCGTGAAGACGAGGTCGTAGGTCCCCGAGCCGTTGAGAACGATGGTTCCCGTGGTGCTCGCGGGCGTGTTGTAGAGGTCGTAGGACAGAAAGCCGCCGGGATTGAGCGGATCGGGCAAGTCGTTGCCCTGAAAGCTCGACGCCACATTCGCTTGACCGGTCGTGAGGTCGAGCGTGAACCGCTGGGTGCCGGGCGACCTGATGACGATCGGCGCGCCGCCGAACAGCGGCGACTCGAGCGTCTGCACGGCGAGACTCTGCGTGTCGATGACGATTCCCGCGCTCGAGGACGATGCGAGCGCGAGAAGTAAGCCGAGACCGAGGAGGATTCGACTCATGGTGTTCTGATTTCCGGTCGGTGCGAATCAGGGTTCGACTCGATCTGCGTCGATCGCCTGATCGGCGAGGAAGGCTGCTCGGGATCGGTCGAACGATTGGTGCGACCGAGCTCATCAGATCCATGCGAGATTTGCGCCGGCCGCGCCTCAGCGGTCGAGGGCGAATTCCGAGGGTGTCGAGGCGTCGTCGGGCGAATTCAGTTCGCAGAAGAGGTGAGCCTTGGCGTAACGCCAATGCCTGGAAGCGGTTGCGCGGGAGATTCCGAGGGCGTCGGCGGCTTCATCGAGCGAGAGACCGGCGTAGAATCGGAGCTTCACCAGCGCGGCCTTGGCCGGATCCTCGGCCTCGAGCTTCTCGAGGGCCGCGTCGAGATCGAGCAGGTCGTCGTCGCGAGTTGAAATGACGGCGGGATCGACCTCCTCGAGACGAAGCCGGCGTCGAGCTCCGCCACGTTTGAGGCAGTGCTTTCGTCGTGCGCTTTCGATCAGGATGCGCCTCATCGCCTCGGCCGCCGCGATGAAGAAATGGCCGCGGCTGTGCCAGGTTCCGGGCGAGGCCGAGTCGGCGAGACGAAGGTAGGCCTCATGGACGAGCGCGGTGGCCTGAAGGGTCTGCCCCGGCTTCTCCCGCGCGAGATGCCGCGCCGCGAGCCTGCGGAGCTCGTCGTAGACCACCGAGAGCATGAAGTCGCCGTTCGCGCGATCCTCGACTGCGATCGAGGGCGGTTCGATCGTGAGTTCATTCATGATTGGAACTTCTTCGGGGGGGAAGAGGACGAATGACCGTCCACCAGCTCGCTCACGAACTCGGAGCTTACCAGAACGGACCCCGAGAGCGACACAAGGGATCGCGACCGTGTTCGCTACCACGCGGGTATCGTGCGCGCCGACCGGGGAGTATCCTGGGCGGTCGGTGGGTGCGGAACCGGGTTCAGCGGGGAGGTGGGGGAATGGGGCTCGAGGAGCGGGTGTTGGTCGTGCCGAGCGCGGAGTTCGACCGGATCGGGCGGTTTCAGGGGTTCTCGGGGGAGGTCGATCGCTACCTCGAGACGCTCCTGGCTCCAGGGGTCGCGGGGTTTCGGCCGCGGTTCGAGGTCGAGGACGACCCGTCGCTCAAGCAGATCATCCCTTACGTCGTCTTCACCACGCCGACCGCCGTCTTCTGCTATCGCCGCGGCAAGTCGCAAGGCGAGGCGAGGCTGCACCATCTGCGATCGCTGGGCGTCGGCGGGCATGTCGCCGAGGAGGATTGCCAGGGCAAGAGCACGCTCGAGGGCTACGAACTCGCCCTACGACGCGAGCTCGACGAAGAGGTCGAACTGCTCGCGACGGGTGAGAATCTTCGAGTGGGTTTGATCAATGACGATTCGACACCCGTGGGCCGTGTTCATCTCGGCGTGATCCACCACTACCGGATCGATCGCCCCGCGCTCTTCGCGCGCGAGGCGGGTCTGGCCGATGCGGAGTTCGTCGAACTCGGGGCGCTGGGGGCGATCCGCGACGAGTTCGAGACGTGGTCTCAAATCTGCATCGATTCATTCTTGATGAAGCGGTGATCGGCGAGGATCTTCATCCGATCCGTTTGACCTTGTACCCGATCTCGGCGAGCACGGCGGCGATTCGGTCGAGGTGGTTCCCTTGGATCTCGACGACGCCTTCGACGAGCGACCCGCCGGCGCCGCACTTGGTCTTGAGGGTCGCGGCGAGGGCGGGGAGGTCGTTGCCGTCGGCATCGAGGCCGGAGACCGTGGTGACGATCTTGCCCTTGGCTCGCTTCTCGACGCGAATGCGCGCGGTCTGATTCTCGGGCGGGATGCGGGTCGGCTCGACGACGGGGGGCGGACATTTGCATTCCGACTCGAGCAAGCCGCAGCGTTCGCAGACGGGCGGGCGATCCCACTTGGTTCCGGAAAAGAGTCGTTGCATGAGCAGGTTCCGAAGCGAGCGGTAGTCGATCAGTTGCTGGTGAAACGGGGCGGGATCCCTCGTCCGATCGCTCCGCGCTTGGCGTAGAGGAAACGGAGGTGGTGGTCGAGGTGGTTGCACCCCGAGGAGAGGAGTTCGGCGAGGGTGACTCGTCCGCGATCGCCGAGCGTGCCGGCGCGGGCGAAGTCGGCGTCGGCGGCGAGACGCAGCCGCGCGGCGGTCCATCGGCGCGCGGCGTTGAAGAGATCGGCGGCGTCCGTGATCGGGAGCTTCGCGGCGGGGAATCGAGCGAGGCGGGCATTCGGGTCGAACTCGGCGAGCGTGGGCGATTCCTCGGTGAGCACGCGCTCGAGCCGGTCCTGGTCGACCATGTCGCTCTGAAGGAGATGGACGACGATCTCGGCGATCGACCAAGTTCCGGGGCCGACGGGTCGAGCGGCGTCCTCGGGTTCGAGGAGCGAGATCGCGGCGACGAGGAACGCACCTCCCGCCTCGTAGCGCTCGATCAGTTTGAGACGCGCGTTCATGTCAGTGCGTATCCCCGATGTTGGACTCGAGGTCCTTGCGCCAGATGGCGAGCTGGGTGTTGGTGTATTCGAGGAACCAGATCTCGTCCTCGACGCCGAGTTCTTCGGCGAATCGATGCGCGACGAGGTGATTCACGACCTCGAGCGAGACGGAGGTGAGGTCGGAGAGTTCGCCCGAGGGGGAGGGGATGTCGTGAAAAATGAATCGAATGACGAGCACTCGTTCATCGATCGGTCCGGCGGGCGAGAGGTATCGTCCGTCCATCTCGTAGATCGAGTATCCGCGCGAGGCTCTGCAGAGCGTCGCGACCCAGGCGGCCTCGTCGAACTCGGGGTTGTCGCGGCGTTGGCGGGCGATGGAGCGGCGGACGAACGGGATCTCGCGGAGCGCGGCCTCGTCGAAGAGGTCTTCGAGGACTTCCTGGACCTTTCCGAAGTAGCCGAGCTTCTTGGGGAGGATGACTTCGTACATCCTGGCCGACTTGGGGCCTTCGAGCCGATAACCCGCCATGCTCGGTGCTCCGCCGAGGGTCGTGCTCGCGCAGCGCGAGGATGACGGATGATAGCAGAAGCGTCCGCGGCTCGCACGACGGCGAGCGAGCCGCGGAGCCGGCTCAGGCGGAGTGGCGGCGAAGCTGCGCGAATCGTTCGCGGAGATAGCGGGCGGCGATCCGGCGGTCGTCGAAGGGGACGACCCTGTCGGAGAGGATCTGAAACGCCTCGCGGCCTTTTCCGGCGATCAGGACGGCGTCGCCCGGACCCGCGAGCGCGAGCGCGGTCTCGATCGCGGCGCGGCGGTCGGGCTCGACGATCGCCTGTCCGGGACTCCGACAACCCGAGAGCAGATCGTCGAGGATTGCGTTCGGATCCTCACCGCGCGGATTGTCGGAAGTGAACACGAGTTGATCGCATCGGAGTTCGGCTGCGGCGGCGAGGGTTCGTCGTTCCTCGCGCGGTCGATGCCCTTCCGCTCCCAAGACGCAGAGAATGCGGCCGCCGGGGTGCAGCGAGCGCAGGACATTGAGAGCGTGGGCGACCTCGAGGGAGGTGCATCCTTGATCGATGCGGACGTCGAACGGTTGGCCCTCGTCGATCGCCTCGAACCGGCCGGGGAGATGCGTGACCGACTCGAGACCCTCGACGATCGCCTCGGGCTCGACTCCGGCGTCCCAGGCGACGGCCGCCGCGGCGAGTGCCTGGCGGATCCGGTCGACGCCGAGGAGATGGAGGTCGACGGCTCGTTCATCGCCCAATCCGCGGACGCGAAGCCGGCAGCCGGCAGGGTCGAGGCGCTCGACCTCGGCGGTGAGGTCGGCGGGCTGGTCGACGCCGATGGTGAGGACCCGCGCCTCGAGGTTCGAGCCCGCCAGGATCAGGCAGTCGGGGTCGTCGGCATTGAGTACCACGCATCCGCCGGGCATCACCGCCCGCACGAGTCTCGCCGCGGCGCGACGCCGTTCGACGGTCAGGTCGCGGGGCTCGTCGGGGTCGTCGGCGACCTGGGAGACCACGGCGCCGGCCAGCCGAAAGCCCGAGGCGATCGAAGTCGAGGCGAGGTCCTCCGGGGTGAACTGGACGATCGCCGTCTCGACCGTCTGCCGCTTCATCGCCGCGAGCATCGTTGCGAGCGACTCCGGTCGGGGATGCGCGGCGGGCAGGGGACGTGTCGCGGAGCCGTCGGTCCAACTCCTGCGACCAATGATCGCGTGGCGACGATGTGCCGCGGCGAGGATCGAGCGGAGGAAGATCCCGACCGCCCCGCTTCCCTGGGAGCCCGTACAACCGACGACGAGCATCGAGTCGGCGGGGTCGCCCGCCAGGGCGTGAACCGTCCGAGCATGGGCCGCCGCGACGTTGTCGACGACGACCTGATTCGGGCCCGCCGCGGGACATTCCCGCTCGACGACCACCTTCGAGGCCCCGCGCCGGAGCGCCGAGATGACCGACTCGGACTCGTTTCGGTCATCGCCTCGGGAGGTCGCGAAGAAGACCTGGCCGGGCACGACCGCCTCGGCGTCGGTCGTGCAAGCACTGATCGAGAACTCGGCGCGGGCGAAGCGGGCACCCGCGAGCAGTCGTCTCGCGTTGACCGACGGGGCCGCTTTCCGCGGCGTACGATCGATGAACCATCGCGCCATGGCGTTCGCCTCCTTGCCGGCCGAAGGGATCGGGTTCTCGTCGAGCAGGCGTCATGCCGCTCGGTGGTCTCGCGTTGGACCTCGCAAGCTCACGAGGTCGGATCGGCCGTTCGCGGGATCTTCATCGTGCTCGAGGAAAAGCTCAAGCCCGATCCGGACCGAGCCGAAGCTGCCGTGTTGCGAAAAAGCATCACTCGCGCAAAATTGCCTGAATTGCCCAAGAATGAAATGCCACGCGGCCGGTCCGCGCCTCGGGAGGAGGTCGCGAACCGGCCGCGAGTGTGCCGTGGACGATTCGGATCGATCAATGCCGGAAGAGGAATTCCTTGGAGTTGATCAAGACCCAGCCGAGGTCTTCGACCGCCTGGCGTCGATCCTTGGCGTTCTGGAGGTGCTTGGAGGCCGCAGCGAGTTCGCTGGCGTTCGGCTCGCGCGAGAGGGCGACCGCATAGAGTTCCTTGGTGATCTCCTCGGGCGACTTGGTGCTCTTGGCGAGTGCGGCCATCCGGCCGTTGTCGTCGCGGAGCTTGCCGTTGACCGTCGCGCCGCCGATGAGCTGGAGCGCCTGGGACAGGTTCGAGTCGCTCTCGCGCTCGCACTCGCATGCGAGTTCGCGAGCAGGGCGGCCGAAGGTCTTGAGGAACGGGTTCTCCATCTTGCCGTCGGGGATCTGGGTCGCCTTGGTCCCCTTGGGCAGGCCGTCGAAGTTCGTGGTCGTCTCGGTCAGCGTCGAGATCGCGTCGAGGAGGACCTCGGCGGGCAAGAGCTTCGTGACGGCGTGGGAGAAATAGAGATTGTCGTCGGCGTTGAGGCTGTTGGTCCGGGCGCTGAGCTGGTAGGTCCGGCTGGTGGTGATGCGCCGGATCAGATGCTTGAGGTCGAAGCGGTGGGCGACGAAATCGGCGGTGAGGGCGTCGAGCAGTTCGTCGTTCACGGCGGGGTTGGAGTCGCGGAAGTCGTCGACGGGCTCGACGATCCCGCGTCCCACGACGTGGAACCAGATCCGATTCACGAAGCTCTTGGCGAAGAACGGATTCTCGGGCGCGGTGAGCCACGACGCGAGTCGGACGCGACGTTCGGCGGCCTCCTGCTTGTCCTCGTAGACGGGTCCGCCGAGAGCCTTGGGCTTCATCGTTTGGCCGGTCCGAGGCTGGCGAACCTCGCCGTCGCCCGCGACGAAGACGACTTCATCGTCGGGGAGGATTCCCTTCTTCTGGCGAACCCGGCTGAAGAACGCCGCGAAGCCGTAGTAGTCGTCCTGCGTCCAGCGCTCGAAGGGGTGGTTGTGGCACTTGGCGCACTGGATTCGGACGCCGAGGAAGAGCTGGGCTGTGGTCTCGACGGAGTTCTCGGGATCCCGCGAGATCCGGAAGTAGTTCGCGGCGGGATTCCGGAAGGCCGAGCCCTCGGCCGTGAGGAGTTCGCGGACGAACTCGTCCATCGGGCGGTTGCGCTCGAGGTTCGTCTTGATCCAACGTGTGAACACATTGGCGCCCTTGGTCTGGATCAAGCGGCCGTTGGCGCGAAGGATGTCGGCGAACTTCAGGGTCCAGAAGTCGTGGAATTCGGGGCGGTCGAGCAGGCGATCGACCAGCAAGGCGCGACGCGTCTTGGGGTCGTCCTTCAGGAACTGCTCGACTTCGGCGGGAGTCGGCAAGGTGCCGATGAGGTCGAGATGGGCTCGGCGAATGAACTCGGCGTCGGTGCAGAGTTCCGACGGGGCGATCCGCATTCGGTTCAGCTTCGCGAAGACGGTCTGATCGACGAGGTTGTCGGTCGGCACAGGCGCGGCCGCGAAGCCCGGAACCTCGACGAGATGCGTGAGTCGGACGTTCGCGACCAGGTCGAGATACTGGGCCCGCACGGCGACCTCGCCTCGATTCTTGAAGGTGACGTAGCCCTCGGCGTCGACGTCGGCGATCTCAGGGTTCGACGACCCGAAGTAGCAGATCGGGGTGACGTCGCGCGTGGTGCCGTCGGCGTAGGTGACCTGGACGGCGATCTGCTGATTCTTGGCCGGATTGTGAAGGACGCGCGATCCGGGGACGATCGCGAGCTTGACCGCCTTGGGCGGATTGACGTCGGCCTTGGCCCCCTCGGCGACCCAATCGCGGAGGAATTCGTACGACTTGGTGTTGCGGGCGAGGCGGAGGCCGCCTTCGTGGGCGACCTCTCCCAGCGGCTTGCGCAGGATCAGGCTCGTCTCGGCGGCGAAGGTGTTGATCCGTCGCGCTCCGGCGTCGCGGCTGAGGGTCACGAAGTCCTGGTCGGGGAGATAGCCCCGGAGGCTGAGCTTGAAGCCGCCCTTGCCGGTCGGCGTGCCGTGGCAGGCACCCATATTGCAATTCGCCTGGCTGAAGGCGGGGATGACGTCGTTTGCGAAGCTGACCGGGGCGGGTTGGTCCATCTTGACCACCTCGACGACGGTCTTGACCTCGACGCTCCCCTTGCGGGCGACGAGCGTCGCCTTGCCGTTTCCGCGCGGGGCGACTTGGCCCTTGGCGTTCACCTCGGCGATCTTCGGGTCGAGACTGATCCAGTCGAGTTGGCGGGTGAGGTCGCGCACGGTGCCGTCGTTGTAGGTCGCGCTCACGACGAGCTGAGCGAACGCCCGACGCCCGGAGAGGACGGGGTTCTTCGGTTCGATCTCGACCGAGCGGGGAGCCCCGACGAGGTCGACCGGGGTATCGGCCGCACGGGTGTTCGTCGCGCCGATGCCGGCGAGAACGAGAACCGCGACCAGCCGCAGGCAAGGCCCGGCGAATCCACGAATTCGTGACATCGTTGTACGCTCCTCTCACACGGATTGAGGCAGGTCGGTCGGCGAGCCGCATCCGAGGGCGAAACGCGATACGAATCGGCCCCGGTGTGCGTTCAGGCGGGTTGGATCGATCATGCGACACGCGCGGTGCCGATCGGGTCAACCATAACCTAATGGTCGCCCGGGTTCAAGCAAAGTCAAACAATCGCGGGAAGGGCGATTGGAGCCGAGTTCGGCCTCGAGTCATTTCGACTCGTCGGGCAAGCGGCCCATGAGCCTGTAGAGCGCGAGGAGGGCGTCGTTCATGAGGAGTTCGCCGGAGCCGAGGTCGGCGAGGCAGATGCCGGGCTCGGTTCCGTAGCCTCCCTCGGAGGCGGCTTCGATGGTCGGAAAGTAGTAGTGGTGGCCGTTGCAGTAGCCGAGGAAGAGGGTCTCGGGGAGGTCGAGCCGGGCCCGGAGACGGACGGCGTGCTCGGAGAAGAACTCCCCGGAGACGCCGACGAGCGCGAGGTCGCCGTTGAGGAGCACGGTCGTGAGCCTTGCATCGACGCCCGCACCGTGTTCGGCGGCGGCGCAGGCGATCAGCTCGGGGAAGAAGGCGCGGCCGTAGAGCGCCTGCACGAGCGGATTGGCGAGGTCGATGCGGGGTCGGCAGCGGCGGACCCGAGAGTCGAAGGCGATCGACGGCCGCGCGGGGGTGGAGGTCACGACGCCGCGGGCCAGCTCGAGGGTCCGGGTCGCAAGGGCCGCTCCGAAGCCGTCGGGACCGGGCGGGCCGCCGGCGACCGGCTTCGCGGAGAGGTCGCCCGCCGCGCCTTGCAAGAAAAGACAAGGAGCTCCCCACTTCTTCTCGACCTCCTTGCGGAGCGCGCCGGGGAAGTCGGCCGAGTATTCGAGGAGTTCCGCCGGGAGCATCGTCGGGTGCGCGGCGAAGTTCACGAGGAGTGCGAGAGGCGATCCGGAGGCGTCGTCGATCCGCACCACGCGAAGCTCGGGGTCGACGAGCTTGGGCCGCTTCTTGGCTTGGCGATTGCGGTTGAAGTCGACCGCCGCGTGGCCCGAGCCGATCCGGGCCGGACGAAGCTGGGAGTCGGCCGCGCGGATCGCCTCGACGATGCGCTTGGGGAGCCGCTCGGCATAGTCGACCGCGGCTTCGAATCGTTTGCCGCCCCGCTCGGCGATTCGCTCGAGTTCGATGACGGGACCGTGATGCGTGTGGCTGCCGCAGACGAGAATCGGACCCATGCCGGGGATCTCGCGGGCCTCGGACTCGATCGCCGCCATCATTCGGGGAGTGGGCCCGCGACCGAGGTCGAGGGCCACGATCGCGCATTTGCGCCCGCCGGCCTCGATCACCAGAGCGCTGGCCGAAAGAGGGTCGCGCGTTCCGGCGGCGAGCGCATCGTGCCGCGCGGCGTAGCCCCACATCGGCAAACCCGGCGGCGGGGTGATGTCGAGCCGCGCAAAGCCGCAGCGGAAGCTCGGCGGATCTTCGGCGGCGACGGTCGGCGCCGACGCGAACAGGCAAGCCGCGATGATCGGGACGAGGCGGAGGATTCGAGGCTGCATGGCTTCGTGTCTCGCGAGTGCGCGGGGATTCGAGAGCGTCAGAGCCCGGAGGCGACGCCCAGCGCGCCTGTCCACGCGGCGACGCCGAGAGCCAGACCGAGCGCGGAGAGCAGTGCGACGGTGTAGAGAGTGACGCCGCGGTCGAAGCGACGCGCTCTCGTCGGATCATCGGATAGCGACTCGAGGAAGACGATGCGCTGGCGAATACTGCCGTGACGCCATGAGTACTTGTCGACATCCATCCCGTTGATCGCCGCGACGCGCAGGAGGGCTTCGGTGAAGGTGCGGATCCCGGCGGGGCAGGGTGGGGCGGCGTCGTCGAAACGAGGGGCTGGCTCGGCGGCCGCCGGTTCTTCGGGTGAGTCGCCCGCGTCGCTCGCGTCGCTCGCGGACACGTCGCTCAGAGACACGGCGCGAGCCCCATGCAGGTCGGCCTGACGCTCGAGGAGTCGAGAGAGCGAGCCGAACACGAAGTAGAAGTAGCCCGCCAGCAGGGCGAGTGCGATCGCCTCGAGGACGACGGTGATCTGGTCGCGCGTGGCGATGTCGGAGAGCAGGGCCTCGAGATTCGCGGCGATCGGCGAGAAGACCAGGGCCAGAATCCCGGAGCTTCCGATCATGAAGCCGCCGAAGATCGCGAAGTGACGGCGTCGGATGTGACCGATCTCGTGACCATGGATCGCCGCGATCTGTTCGATCTCGAGGCGATCGACGAGGGCGTCGCTCAAGAGGACGTAGCGGAACCAGGGAAAGAGTCCGGTGACCACGGCGTTCGCAACTGCGCCCCGGGTGTCCCAGACGAGGATCTCGGTCGCTCGGAAGTCGAGCCTCTCACCAAGCTCGACGAGCCGATCGCGGAGCGGACCCGGGGGCAGGGGGCGGGTCGGGAGCGCCAGGCGAACGAACGCTGGGGCGAAGGCGAGGATCGCGAGCCCGAGCAACATCGTCGAGCCGATCTCGAACCACCAGGTCCGACTGACCTCGGTCCCCCAGGCCGTCTCGACCAGACCCATCAAGCCCGAGAAGAGCAGGAGGGGCGGGAGCACCAAGCCGAAAGAAAGCCGAGCCCGGAGCCCGAGGAACCGCGCGAGGCCGAGCTCGGTTCCGGTCATGCCGAGTCGTCGCGAGGCCGGGTAGAGCCCGGCCCAGCTCGCCGTCTCGGAGAGCAAGTAGGGCAGGATCACGAGGAACTCTTCGACGACGAATCCGGCGCGATCCGGACCCAGGAGCGATCGGACGACTGCCGGCCACTCCAAGGCATGGAGGATCCATGCGAATGCGGCGAGATCGACGATCGAGACAAGGTTTGCGAGCGACTGATGGAGGCGGATGGACGACGAGCGAGGGACGCCGCGTCGACGAATGCTCGTGGCGAGCCCGATTCCGCAGCCGAGTGCAAGGCCGGCGACGGCCAGGAGCGAGGTGATCACCTGGAGAACGAGGGAGGGAATCCGCTCGGCATCGATCGGAATCGGTGCGCTGTTCTCGATGGCGGCGAAGGCGAGAGTGAGAGCGACGATGAGCGAGATCGACGGCATCGCGAGTCTACTCGATGTTGGTGCGGGATGCCGGTCGAACGATCGACCGCTCGCGAGTCGGATCGCTCGGCGAAGTTTCGCGGCGAGCGATCCGATGCGGCGCCGCGATCAAGGCGCCGCCGCGCCCGAGACCACCAGTTGGACGTTCAACGACGCGGCCTCTCCGCCCTTGACGGCGAGAGGCAGGGCGACGACCGCTCCCCAGGTCTGCTTCGTGTCGTCGAACGCCATCGAGGGCGACTTGGGTTCGCCTTCAGGCGGGTTCAGCAGCATCAGCACCGCCGGATGCGACGTGCCCGCGGCCTCGGCGCTTCGCTCCTCGAGACCCTTCTTCGCGAGTTTGTCGAGCGACTTGTCCTTCGAGGCGGGGAGCAGCAATGCGTAGTCGCGGAACGGGCTGACGCCGAGGTGGGCTCCGTTGATCGGCTGAAGGCCGTAGCGGAGAGTATAGACACCCTCGGGAATCGCCTGGTCGCGATAGTCCTGACCTTCGGCGACGTAGCGGAGAGCGCCGAGGAGTTGACCCTCCTCGAGGACGGGGAAGAGGATCGTCCCGTTCGGGCCCGAGGGCTTGCTCGCGGCGGGCGCGGCGGCGAGCCACCAGAACTCGGCGAATGCCTTGCCGTCCTTGAGAACCCGATATCCCGTCTTGGCCATGGCGGCGCGAAGTGCGGCGTCGAGTTCCTTGGGCGCTTCCTGTTCGAGCTTCTCTATCGTGTAGTCCTCGGCGTGGACGCTCAGAGTAGAGCCGAGCACGATCGCGAGCAGGCCGAGAGCACGGAGCAGCATGGGGATCCTCGTTGCGGGGCGTCGAGAGTGCCTGGAGGACAGGGCGGGAGAAACGGAGGCGACCGACCGGCCGGGGTTTCGGTCGGTCGGTCGGTCGGGATTCGGCGCGGGGGAGGATTCGATTCGAGAGCAGGGTGGATCAGAAGGTGAAGCGACCCACGAAGCTGCTGCGGGCGAAAGGAGCCTTCCAAGTGGTGTCGAGTCCCTTGCCCTGGAACGAATTCACGATGGTGTAGGCGGGAAGGACGTCGGTGCCCTTGGCGAGCGGGGCGTAGGCGACGACCTCGTTGCCGCAGAAGTGGTCGTTCTCGTTCAGGGGGCGGGTGTCGATCTCGGCGAGACCGGGGGCCCAGAAGAGGGCGCGGGGCGCCTTAGGCATTCCGTGTCCGGAGTGGGCGCGATCCTTGGCCTTCGCGGTGTCGGTGATCGAGTCGCTCTCGGACGCGTGATGCGCCTCGACCGTGAGGATCATCTTGGTGCGGCGGACGTCGACGACGTTGCGGAGTCGATCGCCGACCATTTCCTTGAGAAGCGCGACGAGAGCATCGCGTTGGGCGTCGGTGGCGACGTGATCGACGAGGATGATCGAACGAGCCGATGCGGGATCGTCCTCGGTGAAGGTCGAACTGCCGCGGATGGCTGCGGCGACGGTCAAGCCGGAGAGGTCGACGCCCTTGTACGAACCTTGGTCGATCTTCCATGCGAGCACGGCTTGGTGCCCGGTGATGAAGACCTCCGCATTCGAGAAGCAGGGACCGGTGAAGACGTCGTTGGTTCGTGCTTCGACGTAGTCGCCGCGGATCCCGTCGGCGAACGCCGGCGAACTTCCCGCCACGACCAAGATTCCGCAGAATGCGGCCAGGTTGCGCAACATGTCCGGGCTCCCTTGGGTCAGTTCGTGGGTTGTAAGGCGCGATTCGAGGGGGCGCATCGCGACCAGCAGCCAAGATTATCCGCATGCCCGGAAGGCAGCGTCAAGGGCCGGCGTCGCGTGAGTTCAAAGAGATGTTGAAGGCGAGGCGCGGCTCAGCGCAATCGAGCGGCGTCGGCCTCGAGCCGAGCGGCGGTCTCGCGCTGAAGGGTTTGGAAAGCCTCGTTGAGGGTCTCGCGTTCGTCGATGTAGGCCTGAACGCTCTTCTCGAGACGAAGTCGAGACTCCTCGAGCATCGAGATCCTCCGTGCGTCGTCGACCGCGCGTTGATTGAGGTCCTGCGTCTGAGTCCGCAAGCTGAGCGCGGAATCCTTGAGACGCGAATTCTCTGCGCGGAGGCCGTCGATGACGCGCTGCGAGTCGTCGAGCCGTTGCTTCGGCACGAACGCGCAACCGGACCCGGCGAGCAGCGTGAGGAGGGCGAGACGGGAAGCTGTCGAGATCGTGAATCGAGGCATTCGTCCGACTCCTTTCGGGACGAAGCGGGATCGGTCGAAGCCCCGGCCGAACCTTGATACGGCTCGACCGGGGCTTTTGCAAGACCAAGCAGGACGTCAGGCGCCCGGCATCACTTCGGCAGGAGGCCGCCGAGAGTCTTGACGAGGCCGGAGCTCACGGGATTGCTGGAACCTCGGAAGTCGTAGAGGTTGCGCATCAGGTCGATGGAGACGAAGGCGAGCAGGAGGACGAGGACGCTGGAGACGGCGAGGAAGCCGACCCAGAGTCCGCCCCACTCGGCCGAGTCGCCTCGGCTGATCATGGCGGCGGGTGCGGACGACGCGCCGGCTGCCGCGGCGGCTCCCATTCCCTCGTTCTCGACGTCCCAGCCGCTGGTCATCTCGGCAGCGTCGAATTCGTCGGAAGCGTCGTCCTCGTCGCTGAGTGCGGACGACATCGAGGTCGCGGCGTTCTCGTCGACGTCGTCTTCGTCGATGGCGAAGACCTCGGACGCCGAGTCGGATTCCTCGAGCTCGAAGTCGCTGCCGCCTGCCTGGAGCTGCATCGTGCGATCGTCGTTGTCGGAGTCGAGGGCGTCGACCTCGAAGTCGGTATCGTCGAAGATGTCCTTCTCACCCTTGGCGGCCGAGGGGATCGGGGTCGCCGAGAGCGAGGGGCTGGGCTTGGCGGGGGCGGCGGCGGGACGCTTGGGGGTGTCCTGTTCGTCGTCGAGCGGGGCGAGCTCGATCGACTCGATGTCGAGGTCGAAGCCGCCGGGGCCGCCGAGATTGATCCCGGAGTCGCTCGGCTTGGAGAGGTTGATCCCCGAAGCGGCGGGACCGGCGGCGGTGACGTCGGAGTCTCCGGGGCCGACGAGCGGGGTCGACTCGAATTCGTCGCTGGTGTCGAGCGCCGTGAGTTCGAAGTCGGAGCCCGACTCGGGCTGAAGGGCGTTGATCATGCCCGAGGGCGAGAGGTCGAAGTCGCTCCCGGCCGAGGGGACCTCGGCGGAGGAACCGAGCATCGGGCTCTTGCGCACGGCCGTGTCGTCCGGCTTGGCGGCCGGGAAGTCGGCGAAGGAAGGATCGTCGTTCACGAGGGTCACGTCCGAATCACTCGGCTTCTTCGAAACCACCGGGGCGACGCGGACGTCCGAGTCGCTGGCACCCTTGACGTTGTCGGGGACGAGTCGGACGTCGGAATCGGAGGGGCGCTTGCCGCCCGAGGCGAGTCCCAGGATCGTCGAGCTCGAACTGGAACCGGAGACGAGGTCGCCGGGGACGGTCAGGTCGTCGAGGAGGACGTCCTGCTCGCCGGTGCCCGGTGACGAGAGATCGCCCGGGTTGCGGCCCTGGTCGGTCGGACTCGTCCCGAGCTGGAATTCGGAGAGGTCGAACTCGCCGCTTCCCGAACCCATCGGGCTGTCGAGGTCGAGATCCTGGAGGAGGAGTTCCGGGTCGCTTCCGAGCCCGCGGCGCCGCGCGAGTTCGTCGATGTCGGCGACGCGGAACTGCCAGGAGCCGCCGTCGAGGAACGCGCGGATCTCGCGTTGCTGCGCCTTCGCCTTGAGGTCCTCGGGATTCATCCCAAGCGCCTTCGCGGCTTCTTCCAACGTATAGAATTGTGCCATGGGGAGGTGCTCCTCGCGATCGGTCGACTCTCGGCCTCGAGCCGGGCGATGGGTCCGTGGATCGGTGGAAGATCGGGAGATCGGTTCCATCCAAGGACCGTGGAGCGGTGCCTCGACACCTCGTCACGACCCTCGGATGCTAGTTGCGATTACTGACGGCTTTGACCATCGATTCGACGGCGCGTACCTCGGGAGCCAGGTTGTTGTACTCGGTGAGCTGCAGGTCCCAGCGATAGCGGCGAGCCGCTTCCAGTTTGACCGTTCCCGAACCACGAGGGTTCCCGGACGGCTCGACTCGGTACACGGCGAACGATTGTGCCTTCGTATCGATGAGATAGAGGAACTGGGTCGATTGGTTGGGAGAGGTCGACGTGAACGCGATCGTTCCCGAGGCGTCGTGGGGTGTCGCGGGGGCTTGGGCCTGGACCGTCGGGCCGCGACCGATCCCGAGAATCCAAGCGAGCGACACTCCCAGAAGCAACCAGGGCAGACCGTGGCGGAACATGCTTCGTCGATCTTCGAGGACGTGCATCTCGAATCCTCCTCCTCGCTCGAGCGCGATCGAATCCTCCTCCCGATCCTGAGAGGAGACTGAAGAATCGACCGCGTGCCGTACTGCGACGACGCGCTGAGCACTCGACCCACCCGACACTCGACCCCAGTCTATCACACCCGGCTCGTGGAGACGGCGTGAAACCAGGGCAGGGCCGTGGTCGGATCCGCTGCTCAATCGCGAAGCACGTTGTAACTGCTCCATCTTAACAGAAGCCCCAGGGCTCGCAAGAGCTTCTCGTTTGACTGGCCCGCGGTCGACTCGGCCCGACCCCGGGCGAGGTCTTCGTCCGCCCAGGGTCGCTCCGGCGTGTATACTCGACCGAGGCTCGAGCGATCGCCGACGTCACTCCAGGTCGAATTCGGCGGGCTTCCCAGACGTGTCGCGTGCCTCGACCGATCGCCGAATCGAACCATCCGCCCGGGGCGAACACCATGGCGTCCTCATCGAGTGCTCGTTCTCACCGTTGGATCCCTTCGCCCGACCGGGTCGCGGAGAGCAACCTCGGGAAGTTCATGAAGCGACACGGGGTCGACTCCTACGCGCAACTCGTTCGCCAGGCGAGTTTCGATCCCGAATGGTTCTGGCACGGCGTCAACGTCGCGCTGGGGATTCAGTGGTTTCGGCCCTACAAGCGCGTCATGGACGATTCGGCGGGGCAGGCCTGGACTCGATGGTTCGTGGGCGGGTCGATCAACGTCGCTCACAACTGTCTCGATCGTCATGTGATCGCGGGGCGCGGCGATCGACCGGCGATCCACTGGGAGAGCGAAGACGGAACCTCGAGATCGCTGACGTATTCCGAGCTCGCCAAGGAGACGGCTCAGCTCGCGAACGGTCTCGAACGGCTGGGAATCGGCCCTCTCGACCGGGTCGGCATCCATCTCCCGATGTGTCCCGAGGCGGTGATCGCCTTCCTCGCCCTCGCGAAGCTCGGCGCGATCTCGGTTCCGATCTTCTCGGGCTTCGGCGCCAAGGCGATCGCCCACCGGCTGACGGATTCCGGCGCGAAGGCCCTGATCACCGTCGACGGCTTCCTCCGCCGCGGGCGGCCGATCGCGGTCAAGGACGTGGTCGACGAAGCGTTGTTGCTCTGTCCCGCGGTCTCTCACGTCATCGTTCGAGAGCGGTTGGCTCTTCCCGTGTCTCTGCATCCCCGCCGCGATCACACCTGGGCGGCGATCACCGAGGGCGAGTCGACGGAGTTTGCGCCGCGGCCTCTCGACTCGGAGCATCCCCTTCTGATCGCCTACACGTCGGGAACGACCGGGAAACCGAAGGGAGCGGTGCACGTGCACGGCGGGTTCCTCGTGAAGATCGCAGCCGAGGCGGTCTACCAGACCGACGTTCGCCCCGAGGATCTCCTCTTCTGGTTCACAGACCTCGGCTGGATCATGGGGCCTTGGACGATCGTCGGAGGGCTTTCGCAGGGCGCCGCACTACGTCTCTACGACGGTGCTCCCGATCATCCGACTCCCGACCGCGTTTGGAGCCTGATCGAGAATCGCGGCGTCACCATCTTCGGAGCCTCGCCGACTCTGATTCGAAGCCTGATGGGGCGATGCACGCCGCCGAGTTCCTTCGACCTCTCCACGCTCAGGATCCTCGGCTCGACCGGTGAGCCCTGGAACGGCGACGCGTGGAATTGGTACTTCGAGGAAGTCGGCGGGGGCCGATGCCCCGTCATCAACTTCTCCGGCGGTACGGAGGTCGGTGCATGCTTGTTGTCCACCTCGATCGCCATGCCGATCAAGTCGTGCAGCGTCGGCTTGCCGGCTCTGGGGATGGCGGTCGACGTCTTCGACGCCGAAGGCCGGCCGATCGAGAGCGGGGTCGGCGAACTCGTCTGCACCAAACCCTGGCCCGGAATGACCCGAGGTCTCTGGAATGATCCCGAGCGCTACCTCGCGACTTATTGGCCGCACGGGGATTCGGCTTGGTATCAGGGCGACTGGGCCTCGATCGATGCGGACGGCGATTGGTTCCTGCATGGTCGCAGCGACGATACGCTCAAGATCGCGGGCAAACGGATCGGTCCAGCCGAGATCGAGACCGTCCTGATCGCCCACCCCGCGATCCGCGAGGCGGCGGTCATCGGGCTGCCGGATGAAGTGAAGGGCGAGACGATCTGCGCGGTCGTGGTCTTCGAGGACGAGTCGGCCATCGATGGGCCCGTCCTGCTGCACCAGGTCGACTCCTTGATGAACGAAGCAGTGGGAAAGGCGTTCCTCGTCGAACGAATCTGGGAGATCTCGGAACTCCCCCGAACTCGGAGCGGAAAGGTTGTTCGGAGGGTGCTGCGCGCGGCTGTGACGGGAGAGCCGCGGGGGGACGTCTCGACGATCGAGAATCCCGAAGTGCTGGAGAGCCTGCGGCCGGTCGCCGAACGCGCTCGATAGAACACGATCGCCCTGCGCGAATTGACAGGCCGCATCGGCGACCTAGGTTTACGGAGGGAGCCTTCGACAACCGATCCCGGTTCCGGCGTCCGTTTCGCGGTCGCGCCGTCCAGGGTCTTCACTTCCACGAGTGAACCATGGAAGAGAAGAGTTGCGCCACGCATTTTTGCCTGACCGTTGCCCAGGAGAGCGCTGAGAGCTTTCCCGCTCCGACCAGTCCCTCGCCGCTCTACTTGATCATGCTCAACGGCGGGATCCCCGGCGCGATGCTGCAAGTCTCGAAGCAGGAGACGCGGCTCGGCCGGGCGAGCGACAATACGTTGCAACTCGCCGACTCCAGCATCTCTCGCTATCACGCATTGCTCGAAACCGACGACGAAGGCCAGGTCCGACTCTCCGATCTGGAGAGCACGAACGGCACCTTCGTGAACGGAAAGCGCCTGCCTCCCCATACGCCCGTTCCCTTGAAGGACGGGGATCGTCTCCAATTCGGCGCCGAGATCGTGGTGAAGCTGGTTCGGCCCGATCCGTGCGAGGAGCGTTTTCAACGCGAGATGTTCGAGCGAACGGTGCGCGACTCGTTGACGGGACTCTACAATCGCGCCTACTTCTTGTCGCAGGTGGGACCGCTGGCCGATCGCAACGCGGTGAAAGGGATGGGCTTGGCGGTGATCATGCTCGATGTCGATCACTTCAAGCGTGTGAACGACCAGTACGGGCATCCGATCGGCGACGCGGTACTGCGGGAGGTCGCCAACGTGCTGCGCCAGTCGTTGCGCGGCGACGACTTGATTGCTCGTTACGGCGGCGAGGAGTTCGTCGCGGCCTTGCCGGTAGCGACCCCCGACCAAGCCGCCGAACGCGCGGAGCGGATCCGTGCGAGTCTGGCCGATCGAAGGATCCACGTCGCCGGAACCCGCTTGAGAGTGACTGCGAGCCTCGGGCTCGCCTTTGGTTCGCCGACTCGGCCCAAGACGGCCGCCGCTCTCATCAGTTCGGCCGACCAAGGTCTCTACCAGGCCAAGAATGCCGGAAGGAATCGCGTCGTCTTCGGACCGGAGGTCCGGCTCAGACCCCGGGACATCCAGACGGCGGTTCCCCAGGAATTCTGATCGCGATTCGCGATCCTCGCCGCTAAGATCTCTCCGACCTCGTCGAGGCGAACGGGGCCCGAGGGTCGGGTCGGTCGTTCGCCGCCGACGCGGCACGCGAACGAGGGATCCATCGTGCCCGCAACTCCCGCGAAGCTCGCTCCGCTCACGATCGGCGTCTGCAGTTGGAGCCTCCAGGTCGGGAGCATTCCCGAACTCACGCGACTTCTCGCCGACCTCGGCGTGAATGCGACCCAGATCGCCTGCGGCGACCCCCATCATGCGAGCTGGGCCGAGGGCGACGCGATGCCGGAAGTCGCGCTGGCATCGGGGATGAGCTTCTCGGGCGCAATGCTCGGATTTCCCGGCGAGGACTACACGACGCCGGCGACGATCAAGGCCACCGGCGGCTTCGGCGATCCGGCGACTCGACCGGAACGCCTCGATCGCCTCGCCTGGGCGCTCGAGCGGACCAAGGCGCTCGGTCTGACCGACCTGATGCTGCACGCGGGATTTCTCCCCGAGCCCGGAGACTCCGACCGCAAGCCGATGCTCGACACGCTCGCCAAAGCGGGTCGAATGGCGGCCGATGCGGGCATCACCCTCGCCTTCGAGACCGGGCAGGAGACCGCCGACCTCCTCCGCTTGACGCTCGATGAGCTCGCCGCGCCGAATCTCAAGGTCAACTTCGATCCGGCGAACATGTTGCTGTACGACATGGGTGACCCGATCCGCGCGGTCGAGATCCTCGGTCCCGATATTCGGTCGGTTCACGTCAAGGATGCGCGTCGGCCGACGACCCCGGGGAATTGGGGCGAAGAGGTGCCGCTGGGAGAGGGCGAGGTCGGCATCCCCGCATTCATCGATGCCTTGAGGCGCGTGGGCTACGCGGGTCCCCTGATGATCGAGCGAGAAGTCGGAGATCAGGCGGGACGCATCCGGGACATTCGTCGGGGGATCGAGGTCGTACGGAGCTGCCTCGCCTGAGAGTCCGGTTGCAGGAAAACGAGCGAGCCCGCGTCTCCATCTCACCGATGGGGAAGCGGGCTCGTCGGGGTCTGCGCGAGAACGAACGTTCGCGGCTGGATCAGCCGAGAACCTCGTTCACGACCTGGGTGAGTTCACGGCCTGCGTCGGTCAAGCCGTAGAAGTTGTGCTTTCCGGCACGGCGCGGCTCGATGAGACGGCCGTGACGAAGCAGCGCGAGGTGGTGGCTGACCGCGGGCTGGCTCTGGGTGCCGAGCTCGAGGCAGAGCTCGGACACGTTGCGCTCCTTTTCGGAAAGGAGCATCAACACCTGGAGCCGGGTGGGGTCGGACACTTGCTTGAGGAGGTCGGCGACGCGACGGATCTCGGGAGACGGACGGGCCGGGGCGGGGGCGGCCTTCACGGCGGTCTTCGGACTCGCGGACGATTTCTTCGGAGACGACTTCGGAGAAGATGCGGCCATGGAGATCCTCGGGACGGGTCCAACGCGGACGAGGTCAACGGGCGGAGGGGAATCTGTTTGGGCGGAAGGCGGCCGCATGCGGGCCGCGTTCTCACAATAATATGATCTCAGATGCTTCCGTCAAGACTGAGCACCCTTCGAAGGCTCGAGTTCTTCGTCCATCGAGACTCGACTGCGCGTGCATATCGCGCGATCCGACCTGATTGGGGACGATTCGATCCGGAACTCTCGCCGCCGATTCCGTGCGTTCGATTCGTCACGGATGCACGCGTGTCGGCGTAGAACCCATCGAGGGGCACTCCGATCGCCGAATCGCCTGGAACGGATCGCCCAGGACGATCGCCCACACCGCCCGATCCGGCTCAGCCGTCGGCCGGAGTCCTCTCCACACCCAGGAGTCTGTCATGCTGGTGCTCACCCGGAAGGTCGGCGAACGCATTCGGATCGGCGGCGGGATCGTGATCACGGTGGTTCGGCTCCAGAACGACAAGGTTCGCATCGGGATCGAAGCGCCGGCCGACGTCCCCGTCCATCGCGAAGAGGTCTACCTCCGGACCCAACCGGGAAGCGACGCGAGTGGGAAGGCCGGAGTCGACGCCGTGGATCGGTCCGCCGCTCCGCGCTGAATCCGCCGCAGACCGGGCCCGGACTGGGCCTCCGGCAGGATTCACCTTGTCGGAGATCGTCCCGGCCCGATACATTGACCATTCGGCACGCGAGAGCGCCGAATGGCCGCCGACCCTCGCGCAGTGCGATCGCGAAGGAGTCCCGGCCGACTCTCCCGCCGGAACTCATGAGCACGCCGATGGCCGCGAATCTCTCGACCTCGACCGACGTCGCATATCAGCAGTGCCTCGCCCCCGGCTGTGGAAGGACTCTCTCGGTCGATGAGGCCGCGTTCTCCTGCCCGTCGTGCGGCGGCCTGATCGATGTCGTCTACGACTGGGACCGGCTCGAGGTTCCCCGCTCGCTCCGCGATTTCGAGCGGAAATGGACCCGCCGAAACGATCCGCTCTGTTTCTCCGGGGTCTGGAGGTTCCGCGAACTCCTGCCGTTCGCCCCAATCGAGCAGATCGTTACGATCGGGGAGGGCCAGACGCTGCTCCAAACCGCCGATCACGTCGGGGCGTTCGTCGGGCTCGACGCCGGAATGCTCCAGCTCCAGTACGAGGGGATGAATCCGTCGGGGAGCTTCAAGGACAACGGGATGGCGGCCGCGTTCACGCACGCCCGCATGGTCGGCGCCAAGCGAGTCGCCTGCGCGAGTACGGGGAATACCTCGGCGGCACTCGCAGTCTATTGCTCGGCGACGCCTTACGGCTTCAAGGCGATCATCTTCATCGGGTCGGGCAAGATCGCCTACGGCAAGCTCGCTCAGGCGCTCGATCACGGCGCGATCACGATCCAGATCGAGGGCGACTTCGACGACGCCATGAATCGCGTCCGCGAGGTCGCGGATCGGCTGGGCATCTACTTGATGAACTCGGTCAATCCGTTCCGTCTCGAGGGGCAGAAGACGATCATGTATCGCGTGCTCGAGGCGCGAGGGTGGGAGCCGCCCGATTGGATCGTCGTTCCCGGCGGCAACCTGGGCAATTCGAGTGCGTTCGGAAAGGCGTTCATCGAGTTGAAGCATCTCGGATTGATCGATCGAGTGCCGCGTCTCGCGGTGATCAACGCCGAAGGCGCCCGCACGCTCGACCAACTCCACGGCAAGCACGGACTGCGATGGCGCAACGGCCTGCCCGACCGAGGGATCGCCGAGGAGTACTACCGAGCGCTCGATCGCGAGGGCGTGAAGGCCTCGACGATTGCTTCGGCGATCGAGATCAATCGTCCGGTCAATTTGGAGAAGTGCTTGCGCGCCTTGGATTTCTGCGACGGCGTGGTCCGGCGCGTCTCCGATCAGGAGATCATGGACGCCAAGGCTCTCGTCGGCGCGGGCGGGCTCGGCTGCGAGCCGGCGAGCGCGGCGAGCGTCGCGGGTGCCAAGAAGCTCCGTCAGGAGGGCGTGATCGCACCCGGCGATCGCGTCGTCTGCGTGCTCACGGGGCATCAGCTCAAGGATCCGACGGCCACGGTCGCCTATCACGGAACCAACCGCGCCGATTTCGAGGCGGTCCTCGGCAGTCGAGGGGTTCGCGAGGCGATCCACGCGAATCGTCCGATCGTCGTGCCGAACGAGATCCAAGCGATCCTCGAGGCGGTCGATTCGCGCTCCTGATCACGTCTCGATGCCTTGATTCCATAAGCGACTTCGTCCAGCCCCGGCAGCTTGCATTCGCTTCTCGGATCGCCGAGAATCCCCGAGTTCCCGAAATCGCCTTGCCGAGAGATCCGTTTCGATGACGACGACGATCGCGATTCATGGTGCCGTCGGCCGGATGGGAGCCCGTCTCATTGCCCTCGGCCGCGCCGATGCCGAACTCGAGGTCGTCGAGGCGATCGATCGCGCGGATCACCCGGGCATCGGAAGCGATGTCGGCCCACTGATCGGACTCGGACCGATCGGCCTGCCCCTTTCCGACCGCCACCGTACTCGAGCCGGCGCATTGATCGATTTCTCGACCCCCGTCGCCACGCTCGGCATCGCGCGGGCGTGTGTCGAGCTCGGGACGCCGCTGGTCGTGGGCACGACCGGCCTCGAACCGGAGCAAAAGCACGAACTCGCCGAGCTCGCGCGTTCGATCCCGATCCTGATCTCGCCGAACATGAGCCGCGCAGTCAACTTGCTGTTTCGGCTCGTGGGCGAGGCGGCGAAGGCCTTGGGAGCGACGGCCGACATCGAGATCGTCGAGCGACATCATCGCTTCAAGAAAGACGCTCCAAGCGGCACCGCGCTGCGCTTGGCCGAAGTCGCGGCGGCCTCCGTCCCCGGCGCCAAGCAGATCCATGGTCGGTCGGGCATCACCGGCGAGCGCACTCCGGGCGAGATCGGCGTCCACGCGTTGAGGACCGGCGACAATCCGGGCGAGCATACCGTCGTCTTCGGGTTGATGGGGGAATGCCTCGAACTCTCCCACCGGGCGCTGAACCGCGACGGCTTTGCGCTCGGCGCGTTGGCGGCGGCGAAGTTCCTGGCCGGGAAGCCCGCAGGACTCTACGGAATGGCCGACGTCCTCGGCTGAGCGGCTGCGATCCGGTTCCAGGGAAGATCGCGGTCGCGAGAACGTCCAGGGAGTGAGGAAGGGGCGACGGTATGGTTCGCTGCGAACAGGGCTATCTCTGCGAGGTCTGCGGGCTCGACGTCGAGTCGATCGTCGATTCCGACCTCTACCTACGCTACGTGCTCGGCGAGGTCGACCCCGAGTCGCTCCACCTCGTTCCCGAACGTCATCTCCGATGCAACCCCACCCTCGCCCAATTCATCGTCGACGACGATTTTCCTCCGGTGGTGGTGGAGGGATTCTTCTCGAAGTCGGCGCTCGACCCTGAGTTCGTCGCGGAGGAGGAACGGCGCGTGACGCGCGGGTATCGCAGGCTCCGCGAGCTGGCCGACAGCGACGTGGCGATCATCGACTACCCGCTCGAGGAAGTTCGGGCGAAATGGGCGACCGAGTCGAGCTCCGGACGGGGTTCGGCGGTCGACGTCGAGGCTTGAGCCCCGTCGGCGCGTCTCGATCGATCCCGCACGGAGTGAACGCGATGCGTCGGCTCTTCCTCGACGATGATCCTCTTCGTGCCGAAGCATTCTTGCGCGAGCATCCGGGAACTGTATGGGTGACGAACGTCGCCGACTGCCTCGCCCGCCTCGAGGAGACCTGGGACGAGGTTCATCTCGACCACGACCTCAACGGAGAGATGTATGTCGACATCTCTCGCGACGACTGCGGCATGGAGATCGTCCGCCGGCTGATCAATCCCCCGCGCAAGCATCTGGCGTCGACGCGATTCTACATCCACAGCCACAACGCATCGGCCGCTTACATGATGATGCTCCAGCTCAAGAGCTTCGGCTACCGCGCCGTGCTCGCTCCCTTCGGAGCTCCGCGCAAGTCGGATTCGCGGACGGGATCGTCCCGGCCGGGCTGGCTCGGCATGCTGGGGCGTCTCTTCGGGCGAGGGGACAGCTCGACTCGACGTTGACTCTCCCAAGTCCGCGAGATTCACGCTCGATTTGACAACCGCTGCATGTTCTAGGTATCTCATGGAGCGGCGCGGGCATCGAAAACGAGTCGGGGGATCGATCACTTGAGAACCGTCATCACCGGCGGGGCCGGATTCGTCGGCTCGCATCTCTGCGAGCGATTCCTGTCCGAGGGGCACGAGGTCGTCTGTCTCGACAACCTTCTCACGGGCAGCCGCGCCAACATCGCGCATCTGCTCAGTCACGCTCGGTTCTCCTTCCTCGAGCACAACATCTCCGAACCGGTCCGGATCGACGGCGCAGTCGACGCGGTGCTGCATTTCGCCAGCCCGGCCAGCCCGGCCGACTACCTCGCGCACCCGATCCCGACGCTCAAGGTCGGCTCGCTCGGCACCCACAACGCCCTGGGGCTTGCGAAGGCGAAGGATTCGCGGTTCCTGCTGGCGAGTACGTCCGAGATCTACGGCGATCCTGAGATCCACCCCCAGCGCGAGGATTACTGGGGGAACGTCAACACCATCGGCCCCCGCGGCTGCTACGACGAAGCCAAGCGATTCGCCGAGGCGATCACGATGGCGTATCACCGCTTCCACGGCGTCAAGACGCGGATCGTGCGGATCTTCAACACCTA
Organism: Isosphaeraceae bacterium; assembly: GCA_033763215.1. Taxonomy (GTDB): domain Bacteria; phylum Planctomycetota; class Planctomycetia; order Isosphaerales; family Isosphaeraceae; genus JANRKW01. The sequence continues at coordinate 41,724 of JANRKW010000025.1, forward strand.
CGGCCCTCGGATGCGCCTCAACGACGGCCGCGTTCTCCCGGCGTTCATGAGCCAAGTGCTGCGGGGCGAGCCGTTGACGGTCTTCGGCGAGGGCGGGCAGACGCGTTCATTCTGCTACGTCACCGATCTCGTCGACGGCATCTACCGCCTCCTTCTCTCCGAGGAGGTCTACCCGGTGAACATCGGCAACCCGGTCGAGATCACCGTGCTCGAACTCGCGAAAGAGATCATCGCGATGGTGCCGGGGACCAAGAGCACGATCGTCTACCGCGACCTGCCGCAGGACGACCCGAAGCGTCGCCGGCCCGACATCACGCGTGCCCAGACGATCCTCGGCTGGAATCCGACGATCGACCGCGCAGAGGGCCTGGCGAAGACGCTCGACTACTTCCGCTCGGTCCTTTGAGCACCGCGATGACGGGAACCGATCGCCCTCCGAGGATCCTCGCGTTCGCCACTCAGGGAGCCGGCGGCGACGACGAGCAGCGCCTTCGCGCCTTGCTCGAGCGGGTCGAGGGCGTCGAGTGGTTCGCGTTCGATCGCGCCGACAAGAAACGCAGCGGTCGCGAGCTGTTCCGTCGGATCCGCGCCGAGCGACCCGACCTCGTGGTGATGGAGGGGACGGGGATCGCGGGTGGATCAGCGCTGCTGTCCGCCCGCACCCTCTTCGGAACACGATTCGTCTTCAGCAGCGGCGACGCGGTCGGGCCGTTCGTCGCGGCGATCCGACCGGTGCTCGGGCCGGCCTTCACTGCGTATGAGCATATGCTCTATCGACGGTGTTCGGGGTTCATCGGTTGGACTCCCTACCTGGTCGGCCGCGCGCTCAGCTTCGGCGCTCCACGAGCGATGACGGCGCCGGGGTGGGCTCCCTTCCGGCTGGATGCGTCGGAGCGCGAGGCGGCTCGAATAGAAGCGAGGGATCGCTGGGGGATCTCGCGCGATGCGCTCGTGATCGGCATCGTCGGTTCGCTCGCCTGGACGCCGCGCCGCGGATATTGCTACGGATGGGAACTGGTGAATGCAATGGCCCGCGTTCGACGGAGCGACGTCCGGGCTCTGATCGTGGGCGACGGCACCGGCCGGCCCCATCTCGAGCGAGCGATCGCCGAGCGTTGCGCGGGGCGCTGCGTATTGACCGGGCGTGTGCCGCGCGAAGAGGTTCCGCGGCTGCTGGCGGCGTTCGACGTCGCGAGCCTGCCGCAGAGTCTCGACGGCGTCGGGGCGTTCCGGTACACGACGAAGATCAGCGAGTACATGGCGGCGAGCCTGCCGATCGTGACGGGGGAACTCCCGTTCGCCTACGACCTCGACGGCGGCTGGATCCGACGCATCCCCGGGGCCGCGCCTTGGGATCCGCGGTATCATGAGGCTCTCGCAGCTTGGGTCGATCGACTCGGGGCCGAAGAGCTGCACGCACTGCGGGCGGCGGTTCCGACCGAATCGAGTCTCTTCGATCGCGAGCGACAGTCGCGGGCGACGGCGGCGTTCCTCGCGTCGATCCTCAACGAAGCCAGGCGCGATCAGAATTCACGCGGAGCGACCCGTTCATGAGAGTGCTCGTCGTCGGAGGCGCGGGGTACATCGGCAGCCATACGGTTCGGCGTCTGCTCGAACTCGGTCACGAGGTGACCTGCTTCGACAACCTGATTGCGGGACACGCCGCGGCCGTGCCGGCGGGACGACTGATCGTGGGCGATCTCGCCGATCGCGGGGCTCTCGACGCCGCGCTCCGCGATCATGAGATCGAAGCGGTGATGCACTTCGCCGCGCACGCTTCGGTGCCCGAGAGCGTGCGCGATCCGGCGATCTACTATCGGAACAACGTGGTGGGCACTCTGAATCTCCTCGACGCCATGCGCGATCGCGGGGTGGGTCGAATCGTCTTCTCGAGCACGGCGGCGGTCTATGGAGTGCCCGAGAGCTCACCGATCTCCGAGGACGCTCCCAAGAATCCGATCAATCCGTATGGATTCACCAAGCTGGCGATCGAACGCGCTCTGGCCGACTACGCGGCGGCCTATCCGATCGGCTATGCCGTGCTCCGCTACTTCAATGCCGCGGGCGCCTCTGCGGACGGCTCGATCGGCGAGGATCACTCGCCCGAGAGCCACCTGATCCCGATCATCCTCCAGGCCGCGCTCGGCGTCCGCGAATCGATCTCGGTGACGGGCACCGACTATCCCACGCCCGACGGCACATGTATCCGCGATTTCATACACGTCGAAGATCTCGCCGAGGCGCACTGCCTCGTTCTCGAGCGGATCGTGCCGGGACGGGGCTTGACGTTCAACGTCGGGACGGGGCGGGGCTACAGCGTCCGCGAGGTGATCGAAGCCGCGCGGCGGGTGACGGGTCGACCGATTCGGTCGATCGATCAGCCGCGTCGCCCAGGCGACCCGCCGGCGTTGGTCGCGTCGTCGGACGCACTCCGACGCGAGACGGGATGGACGCCGCGTTATCCCGAGATCGACGCGATCGTCGCGACCGCCTGGAGGTGGCACGAGGGCCGACCCAAGGGTTACGACGACCGCGGCTGATCGAGCCCGAGCGCGGCCATGGCGGCGTTCCGGCCGTTGATCGCGATCACGCTCCCCCCCGGGTGAGTCGCCGCGCCGCAGAGGAACACTCCCTCCATCGGAGTGCGTGCAGAGAGCCTGCGGTCCCACATGTAGGCGGGCAAGCATTCGCCCTGGAAGATGTGTCCGCCCGTGAGGCCGACTTTCTTCTCGATGTCGGGAGGACCAAGGACCTCGGATCGCAGGATCGACTCCTCGAAACCGGTGCAATGCCGCGCGATCGAGCCGATGGCGATGCGACGGACGTCGTCGCGCCGTCTGTCCCAGTCGCCCTGGGCGAAGGTGTGGGGGACGTATTGGGCGAAGACGCTCATGAGTTGGACGCCTTCGGGCGCGACGCTCGGGTCGTGCGCGGTCTGGAAGTAGAGTTCGGTCCAGAGCCGTTCGGGCAGGTTTCCTCGTCGCGCGATCTCGGGGTTGAGCTTCCATTCGGCCTTGGTCAAGGGCGTGTTGATCTGGCCGAGGTGATGCGGCTCCCGCGTTCCGGGCCGGGCGCGGAAGTCGGGGAGGCGATCCATGGCGATGTTCATCTTGACGGTGCAGCCGACGATCGGGACCGAGTCGACGCGTGCGAGCCATTCGGAGTCGGCCGCCTCGCCGAGCAGCCTTGCGGTGACTTTGGGGTCGGCGTTGGAGATGACGATGGGAGCTTCGATCCGTTCTCCGGCCTCGAGGACGACTCCGCGGCCGGGTTCGATCCGCGCGACGCGGACGCCCGTCGCGATCGTCGCGCCGGCATCTCGGGCGACGTCGCAGAGGAGGAATGAGACCATTCCCATGCCGCCCTCGACGTAGCCCCAAGTCCCCGGGACGCCGCCGAGTCGCCCGGAATTGTGGTGGAAGTGGATCGAGGCGGTCCCCGGGTCGTGCGGGCTCGCGTTGGTGCCGATCACGCCCTGGCCGAGGTAGGCGAGGTGGATCCGCTCGTCGTCGAAGTATCGCTCGACGAACTCGACCATCGACCAGTCGAAGAGGAGGGCGCGAGCTTCGGAGTCGTTGCCGATGCGGGCTTCGAGGAGTTCGCGGGAGGGCGCGGGGCCGATCCAGAGGTCGCCGTCGCCTTCCGGGCGGAGCGCGTCGCGGAGCCGGCGCTTGACGTCGCAGAAGGCACGCCAGCCGGCGACGTCCTTGGGCTGGAGCTTGCGGATCTCGGCCTCGCATTCGTCGTCGTCGTCGCTGAGCCGGAGGCTCGAGCCGTCGTCGAACGGCACGAACATCCCCGCGGTCGCCGGGACCCAGCGGAAGCCGCGTGCGGCGAGCCCGAGTTCCTCGATGACGAGCGGATGGAGTAGGCCCACGAGGTAGGCGCAGGGTGAGACGAAGTGGCCGGGCCAGGGTTCGTCGATCGTGCAGGCGCCGCCGATTCGTTCCTGGGCCTCGAGCACGAGCACCGACTTGCCCGCCCTCGCGAGGTATGCCGCGCAGGTCAGGCCGTTGTGCCCGCCGCCGACGACGATGGCGTCCCACTCGCGGGCGGCGAGCGCACTCACAGGCTCCGGCAGCCCGAGACGACCCAAGACCGACCGCGTCGACGCATGATTCGAGAGACCCATCGATCGTTCCCCGGGAACAGTCGGCGCCGCTTCGGGGAAACCGCGCATCGCGCGCGAGTGCTTGCGAAGATCCGGACGCCGTTCCTTCGTGTTATACTCGGAGATCGCGTGCGGCGGAACCGGATCGATGATCGCTCGACGCTTCGGTGAAAGGATGGGTGCGATGGCCTCGGCTCCGGCGACGGTGCTCCCTCTCGGCGAGATCGAGGTCGGGAGGACCGCGGTCTGCTTTGCGATCCTCAGGTCGCGCGAGGAAAAGCTCACGAAACGCGGCGATCCCTACCAGGTCTGCCACTTCCGCGCGGGCCAGGCCGAACGGACCACGAAGGTGTGGAAGGATAGTCCATTCTTCGAGTTCTTCGCCGATGCGCCCCCGGGCGGTCACTATCGCCTGCGCATCCAAGCCGAGGATCGCGACAAGAGCTACGGTTCGGACTTCAAGATTCTCGAGGTCGAGCCGGCGGGCCCCGAGCACGCCGACGAGGGTTACGACCCCGACGGGCTCTTTCCCTCGAGCGAGATCCCGCGCGAGAAGCTCTGGGATGATCTCCTCAAGCTCGTTCAGGAACAGATCGGCAATCCTTTTCTTCTCAAGCTGATCGGCGTACTGCTCCGTGAGAATCGCGTGCTCTTCATGGCGATGCCCGCCGCGAAGAGCTTTCATCACGCTTACAACGCCGGCTTGCTCGAGCATGTGTGGAGCTTGACGAAGATCTGCTCGTGGCTCGCCGACCACTACGCCGAGTATTACGGCGACCTCGACCCGCCGCTCGACAAGGAATTGTTGCTCACGTCGGCGATCGTTCACGACATCGGCAAGCTCCGCGAGCTCGCGTACGACTCGTTCGATGTGAGTTACACGGTCGAGGGCCAGTTGATCGGGCACATCGTTTTGGGCCGGGACATGGTCCGCGAAGCGGCTGCGCGCGTGCCCGACTTCCCCGGGGAGCTCCTGCTCCTGCTCGAACACGCGATCCTCTCGCACCACGGTCGGCTCGAGTTCGCCTCGCCCGTCGTGCCCAAGACGCTCGAAGCACTGATCTTGTCGTTCGCGGATGATCTCGACGCCAAGGTGAATGCGGCCGTGAAGGCGTTCGCCGCCGCTCGAGGCGAGTCCGAATTCACTGAGCCGGTTCGCCCGCTCGACAACCGTACGCTCTACCGTCGCCTGCCGGCCGCCGAGCCCTTGAAGAAGGAAGAGGTCTGATGAAGACGCCGAGGATTCGACCCGAAGGAACTCATGGTCTCTGGGTCGCCGGCTGCTTGGCCATCACGACCTGCGTCGGCTGCAGCGAGTCGCCGACTCCTCCGACGGCCGCCGAGGCGCCGAGCGTCGTTCCAGGTCCCTCGGCCCCGGCTCCCGCCGTCGTCGATGCGGACCCCCTCACCGAGATCGAGCGAGCGAACATCGCCAAGCTCCCCGAATCCGATCGCGCCGCGGCTCTCGCTCAGAAGGTCTGCCCGGTCGGCGAGGGGCATCTCGGCGACGAGGGGATGGGCGTTCCGGTGAAGGCGACCGTCGAGGGCGTCTCCGTGTTCCTCTGCTGTGAGGCCTGTCGGCCGGAACTCGAGAAGAATCCGGGAAAGTACCTGGCGAGGTTGAGAGTCTCCGACGCCGCGGGGCGTTGAGGAGCGGAGTTCCGAGACCGGTCGCGGAGCCTCGAATCGGGGCATTTCGCCGGGGCGAGAGGGTACTGGCGAGGGGGGGGGACGCCGGATATAATTCGGCCCTGAGCATGCAAGGTCCGTGCAGGAACGATCTTCGTTCATGCGGTGTCTCCCGACGCAGTGCTTCGCCGCCTCGACGACTCAGGACTTGGAGTGGATCTCGCTCCTGGCTCCGCTCCGGCTCTCCCCCGGGATGAAAGTCGTCCAGCCCTTGGGCGGTTCGCGCGGCTGTGTTGGGATCGCGATCCACGACGACCGGCCTCGGTTGCGAATGGATCCGACCTGGGAAACGACCGGACACCGGTCTCGCCGGCCCCCGCCGACGAGTTCGCGGCCCACCTCGCGCGGCCATTCTCCCTTACCTCGCATGGGCAGGAGCCGACCTCGGCCGGTAGGTCCCGACCGAGCGTTCTCCGATCATGGAACGGCCTTCTCCCACTTCCCCGACCACCACGCTTGGAGCCAGGTTCCCCATGGGCCACTCGAACGCCCGCAAAGACGCCATCGAATCGATCGCCGCTTCCTCCTTGGGTTCTCGCACCGCGACGAAGGAGAAGGCCAACCTCCGTGATCTCTTCGGCGCGAACGTCTTCTCCGACGTCGTGATGCGCGACCGTCTCCCCGAGAACACGTACAAGGCCCTTCGGAATACGCTGAAGAAGGGAGTCCCGCTCGATCCCACGGTCGCCGACGTCGTGGCCACCACGATGAAGGAATGGGCGATGGAGAAGGGTGCGACCCACTACACGCACTGGTTCCAGCCGATGACCGGGCTGACGGCGGAGAAGCACGACTCGTTCCTGGTCGTCACCGAGGCGGGAACCGCCATTGCGGAGTTCGGCGGCAAGGAACTGGTGCGCGGCGAGCCCGACGCCTCCAGCTTCCCCTCGGGCGGCATCCGTGCCACCTTCGAGGCTCGCGGCTACACGGCGTGGGACCCGACGAGCCCCGCCTTCATCCTCGAGACGCCCGACGGCACCACGCTCTGCATTCCCACGGCCTTCTGCTCGTGGACCGGCGAGGCGCTCGACAAGAAGACCCCGCTGCTTCGCTCGATGGAAGCGCTCTCGACCCAGGCCGTCCGCATCCTCAAGCTCTTCGGATCGGAAGCCTCGAAGGTCTACACCACCGCAGGACCGGAACAAGAGTACTTCTTGATCGATAAGAAGTTCTACTACGCCCGTCCCGACCTGCTCAACGCCGGTCGTACGCTCTTCGGCGCCAAGCCGCCCAAGGGCCAAGAGATGGAAGACCACTACTTCGGCGCGATTCCCGAGCGCGTCCTCGCCTGCATGCTCGAGACCGAGAACGAGCTCTACAAGCTCGGCGTGCCGGTCAAGACCCGCCACAACGAAGTCGCGCCCGCTCAGTACGAGATCGCGCCGATCTTCGAGAACGCCAACGTCGCCACCGACCACAACATGCTGGTCATGGAGACGATGAAGCGCGTCGCCGATCGCCACGGCCTGCAACTTCTGCTCCATGAGAAGCCGTTCGCCGGCGTGAACGGGTCGGGCAAGCACCTCAACTGGTCGATGTCGGACGACTTGGGCAACAACCTGCTCAAGCCGGGCGACACCCCGCACGACAACGCGCAATTCCTCGTCTTCCTCGCCGCGGTGATCCGCGCGGTCTCGAAGCATGGCGACCTGCTCCGCGTCGCCATCGCTCATGCCGGCAACGACCATCGCCTCGGCGCCAACGAGGCTCCTCCGGCGATCATCTCGATCTTCCTCGGCGACATGCTCCAGGACATCGTCGACCAGATCGAGAAGGGCGGGGCCAAGTCGACCAAGAGCGGCGGCACGATGCAGATCGGCGTCACCGTGCTTCCGACCCTCCCGCGCGACGCGGGCGACCGCAACCGCACCAGCCCCTTCGCCTTCACCGGCAACAAGTTCGAGTTCCGCGCCGTCGGCTCCAGCCAGTCGATCGCCGGACCGAACGTCGTGCTCAACACGATCGTCGCCGAGTCGGTCGATGAGATCGCGACGCACCTCGAGCAGGCCGTGGCCGCGGGCAAGGACCTCAACACCGAGATCCAAACGCTGCTGCCCAAGCTGATCGCCGAGAGCAAGCACGTCATCTTCAACGGCGACAACTACAGCGCCGAGTGGCACGCCGAAGCCGAGAAGCGCGGGCTCCCCAACCGCCGCTCGACCGTCGACAGCCTGCCCGACCTCGTCAGCCCGAAGTCGATCGCCCTCTTCAGCAAGTACGGCGTGCTCTCCGAGCGTGAGATCCACTCGCGCTACGAGATCCTGCTCGAGAACTACAAGAAGTCGATCAACATCGAGTCGCAGCTCACGCTGCAGATCGCTCAGCGGCAGATCATTCCGGCAGTGATTCGTTACCAGGGCGAGGTCGCCGGTTCGATCGCCCAGCTCAAGGCTGCGGGAGTCACGCCTCCCCCGGCTCAACTCGAGCTGCTCGGTGAGATCACCTCCACCCTGACCTCGCTGCAGTCGGCAGTCGCCCAGCTCAACAAGGTGACCGACGACCACTCCGAAGGCGATTCGCTCGCCCATGCGAAGTACTCCCGCGATACGATCATCCCGGCGATGAACGCCGTTCGCGCGGCGGCCGACAAGCTCGAGACGATCGTTGCCGACGACGTTTGGCCGCTTCCGACCTATCAAGAGATGCTCTTCATCAAGTGATCGAGTCGGAGTCGATCGACTCGTGAGAGATTCGATTGATGCGTCCCCCCGGTCGTCGCTAGCGGCGGCCGGGGGGTTCGCATTTCCATCTCCGGTTTCCTGCGAAGCCGGGCCTTGTGTCTCGTCCCCGCGCTGCTAATCTGTGGTGGTGGCGGTCGAGTCGACCGCAGGCTGTTTCGTCATCACCGCTGTCCGGGGGTCTTCGATGTCGGATGCGATTCCCTCACTCTGGTCGAAGGGCCTCGAATCCGACCAACCGGCACCGATCAGCGTGCTTCGCTCGCAGATCGCCCCGATCAAGGAACTGACCAAGGGGCTCATCGAAGGCGAGATCCTCACCTGGAGCGGCGGCGACGGGTTCATCTACTACCTGTTCGACCTCGTTGCTCCAAAGCTGAATTTGTCGCGGCACTGCATCATGGCCGTGAGCCATGCCGAAACACGCCTCTATCCAGTCACGGTTCAGTCGGCGGGACTGGTCGATCCGAATCAAGCCGGGCGTGCCGTGCCGGAAGTCGGGGCCGAGTCGTCGGGTTCTTGGTCGATCCACTTCATTCGCGACCGTGCGGGCGATTCCGAGTGGCCGCGAGCCAAGAATGGCAAAGAGCTGATGGCGATCGTGAGCAAGGTGTTCCAGTCCGAGTCCGTCGCCGCGCTGATCCAGACGATCGTGGCACGGAGCCTGAAGGGCGAGAAGGTCGGCGTCTGAGGGCCCAGGGGCAACCATCGGGGGAATCACTCGATTGCCGAGCTTGCACTGCTTTCGATCGCGATCTCCGACCGCTTCGGCAGCAGGCGGAACCAAAACGGATTGAGAGTGATCGAGAGCATCGCCCCGGCGACGATGAGGTTGCGCGCCTCGGAAGAGAGCAAGCCCATCTCCGAGCCGACGCTTGCGAGAATGAATGAGAACTCACCAATCTGAGCGAGTGCGGCGGAGACGATCGACGCCGTGCGGATCGGCTTCCGAAGCGCGAGTACGATCCCAAACGCCGCGATGGACTTGCCGAGGACGATGACGGCGAGCGTCGCGAGGACCTCGACCGGCTTCCGGAGGAGTACGCCGGGGTCGAAGAGCATGCCGACCGAGACGAAGAAGAGTGCGGCGAAGAGGTCCTGAAGCGGTCGGAGCTCAGAGGCGGCGCGATCTCCGAACTCCGACTCGTGGACGACGACCCCGGCAAAGAAAGCGCCGAGGGCGAACGAGACCCCGAAGAGCTTCGCCGAGCCGAACGCCACTCCAAGCGAGAGCACGATCACCGCGAGCGTGAACAATTCGCGCGAACCCGTTCGATCGACTCGACGCAGGAGCCAGGGGAACACGCGCCTGCCGATGACCAGCATCGTAACGACGAATGCTCCGACTTTCGCGAATGTGATGATGAGTTCGACGAGGATCGAACTCGACCCGACTTCGGCCTCTCCGACTCTCGGTGCACCGAGCAAGCCGCCGACGGCGGGCAAGAGCACCAAGGCGAGGACCATGAGCAAGTCCTCGACGATGAGCCAGCCGACCGCGATCCGCCCGTCCTCGCTTTCGAGCAGCCCGCGAGCCTCGAGCGAACGCAGGAGCACGACCGTGCTCGCCACCGAGAGCGCGAGCCCGAACACGAGACCGCTTCCGAGTCCCCAACCCCACGCGAACGCCAAGCCCGCGCCCAGCGCGGTGGCGGCCGTCGTCTGCACGATCGCGCCCGGCAGAGCTGTGGCACGCACGGCGAGCAGATCCCCGACGGAGAAGTGCATCCCCACGCCGAACATCAGCAGGATCACGCCGATCTCCGCCAACTGAGGCGCGAGGTCGACGTCGGCCACGAAGCCCGGTGTGAACGGACCGACCGCGATCCCGGCCGCCAAGTAGCCGACCAGCGGCGGAAGTCCGACTCTCCACGCCGTCCATCCACCTGCGAAAGCGAATGCAAGGCTGACCGCTACGGTCGAGATCAGGGTAGTTTCGTGAGGCACGTGCGTCTCGCCCAAGGGTGGGGTCACACCGACTCGATATCTCGGGTCGGATCTCTTCGGAACATCTTCGCGCGAGCACGCTATCCGCGTCGAGGCCCCACCGGGATGTCCACCCTCCGCCCCGCGGTAGTCGAGCCGATTGTCGTGCCCACCATTCGACGCAGCGTGTCTCTCCTTCCCGACGTGTCCCGATCGGCCGCGAACGCGGGGCGCCGAGGGCGAGTTCTCGTGGAGATCGAGTCGGCATCTGCGGTTCCGGCGCAAGACTGCGACACGGTGCGCCGGCGCTCGGTCCTCCGGGATTCCGATCGCGCCGGATCGGACTCGCGGGTGCGATCGTCTCGCCAACGAGACTCGAGCGTCGGCGATCCTCATCCACGAGTCGCGGGGATCGGGCCGAGGAAGCGGTTGAGCGCGACAAGGGAGAACATCGGCCACATCGTGCAAGACTGCCTCGAAGAGTCGAGTCGGGAACGGGTCGATGCTCAGCGAGACGAAATCGAGCAATGAGCGAACATTGACGCGTTGGGCATCATGCTTCAGCGCAAGGTGAGGACGGTCGAAGTGACCGCCGTGTCGGACGGTTGCTTCAAGCTGCCCGACGCGGTCTAGACGAGGATCGACGAAAGCGGGCCGGCCGGCGTCTTCAGTGAAGAGATTCCGCCCCGCGCCGGGTACGCCAGAAAGGCAATCAACGAATGCAGAGGCAATGATAATAAGCGTCTCGTACTGATCGACTCCGTGGGTGGAGAGTTGATCCCGACCGCTGGGATCGTGATCGAGAATCCGCCACGGATCGGGGTCCGTCCGGAGGATGTCGATCTCGTGCTCATTGCGCACTTGCGCGTGGACCATATCGGATGCCTGGTCGATGTGGGGACGGCGGTCTTCCCAAATGCAGCGGTGCCAGTCGCCGCGGGAGAAATCGCCTACCGGCAAATCTCGCCGCATCATCCCAATGCACACGCCTGGTTCGACGCGGCGCGGGCGTCTCACCCGACTCATCGCGATCGGATCGAGCCGACCAACGGACCTCGGCGGCGGCCTGTCGGCTCCCCCGGTGCCCGGGCACGCTCCGGAACACACCGGTTAGGTCCTCAACGGGGGACGGGTGGCTCTGGTACGAAGAGACCAGTGCCGAGGGCACAGAGCAGGTGGCCACCATCGGAAATGGTGTCGTCGGCTGCATCTGCCGCCATCGCGCGGGCTCCGACATGATCCTCTCGGAACTTCCGGGACTCGAGCGGCTCTTGGGGCGATCGATCGGCCCGATCACCCATCAATGTCTCGAGCTCCGCGCAAGGTACGCAACCGCATATGCAGAGATCACGAGCCAAGAAAGGGATCATCGCCGAGCGAGTTGATCGGGTGGAAGACCGTTGCCGAGCACGTCTCGGCGAACGAGAATCGCCGGTCGTGCCCGGGATTCGGGCAAGCGTGCGCCGGAAGTTCTCACCGAGTCGATGACCGGACGATTGCGTATCGGCGGTCATCGATCCTTCTCCCCGGAGGCTGAAGATGCGGCAATTCTCCCTCATGACCGCATTCGTGATCACGGTCGGGGCAACGGCGGCCGGCGCTGAACCTGCCCGATCGCCCAACGTCGTGTTCATCCTTGCCGACGACCTCGGCTGGGGCGACCTCGGATGCTACGGAAACCGAGCCCTGCCCACGCCGAACCTCGATCGCCTTGCCGCCGAAGGAACGCTCTTCACGCACTTCTACGTCGGCGGCTCGGTCTGCTCTCCCAGCCGAAGCGCGTTCCTCACGGCTCGCTATCCTGCGGTCAATCGGATCCACGGGCACTTTGCGACGGATGATCTCAACCGCGGTCGAGGCATGCCCGACTCGCTCGATCCTGCGATTCCCACTCTCGCGGCAGCGCTCCGAGATGTGGGATACAAGACGGCTCATATCGGCAAATGGCATCTAGGACACAGTGCGTCGTCTCCCGCGCCGACTGCCTACGGGTTCGACTTCGTCCGCGCCTGCACGTCGTCGAACGACACCTGGAAAGAGACCAACGACGACCCTTACTTCCGAGCCAAGTCCTCCGCGCTCTTCGTCGACGAAGGCCTGCGATTCATCGAGGCGAACTGCGATAAACCGTTCTATCTCCAATTGTGGATGCTCGTGCCGCATGCGACGCTCAATCCGACGCCTGAACAATTGAAGCAGTTTCGGAGTCTCGATCCCGGGGTTCAGGCGGGCGGCCGGAACTCGGCGCGTTCGATCTACTACGCTTCGGTGGCCGACCTCGACCGACAGGTCGGCCGTTTGCTCCGCGGGCTCGAAGACCTCGGAGTTGCGAAGGATACTCTCGTGATCTTCAGCAGCGACAATGGACCCGAGGAGATCTTCATTCGCAACGCGGGCCACAGCGGCGTCGGCAGCCCCGGCCCCTTCCGAGGTCGCAAGCGGAGCCTGTATGAAGGGGGCATTCGCGTGCCTTTCCTCTTGCGCTTGCCCGGGCGCGTGCCCGCGGGACGCGTCGAAGACCGCGCGATCGTCTCGGGCGTCGACCTCTTCCCATCCATCGCCGCGTTGACCGGCGCCAAGGTCCCCGACGCCTCGAGGATCGACGGCGAGGACCGCTCCGCCGTCTGGCTCGGCGCCTCGATGCAGCGCAAGCGACCATTGTTCTGGGAATGGCGATTCAACATCGCCGGACATGTCTCGAACATCAGCCCGATTCTCGCCGTGCGCGACGACCGATGGAAACTACTCCTCAATCCGGACGGAAGCCGCGCGGAGCTCTACGACATCCCCGCCGACCCCGGCGAGACCAAAGACCGCGCGGAGGCTCACCCCGATATCGTCGAACGCCTGCGCAAACAGGCGATCGAGTGGCAGCGAACCCTACCGGCCGGGCCGTTCGACAAGAACGCCGGATCGAACGCCTACCCCTGGCCGAAACAGCGCAAGGCGGGTTGAGATCTTTCGAACCGTGGAATGACACTACGAACATGAACATGCGATCGTGTCGCTCTGATTGTCCCCCTGTCAGTCGTTCCATATCATCAGTTCGGACAGTCCGCTGCGTGCCGGACTTCGGTGTTCGAAGACGACTCGGACCTTGACGGCGGTCACTGGTTGGAATCGCACCGAGTTCCAGCGGCCGCCGGCAGGCTCGCGTGGGTCGAAGGTCGGCGTCTCGACCGCGCGCCAAGTCGACCCGTCCCACCACTCGCATCGGTAGGACCTTGGAGCTTGGACTCCGCCGCGGTCGTCGTAGATCGCGAGATCGATCCTACGGAACTCGGTCGGCTCGCCGAACTCGACCTCGAGGTGGTCGAACTCAGTCGGCGACTCGTAGGAGGTCCACCGGTTGTTGGGATTCGCCGCGAAGACGACGCGTCCGTCATTCACGGACTCGATGCGGTCGAATCTCGAGGTGTGAGAGGCTCTGATGCGCGGAAATGCGTTGGTCGCGCTGGCGGCTCGTCGCGCGAGATTGCCTGCGGGCGGAGGAGCCGCCGCGACCGGGAGCTTTGCGTCTCCCCAGAGTTCGATCTCAGAAAGCCCCGTTCGGCCGCCGGGAGCATGCTCGAAGACCACGGCAATCCGCTCGAGGGGTTGCTCGGGAAAGCGAACGGAATTCACTCGACGGCCCGTCGGGCGGGCGGGCTCGTTCTCCTGATGCTCGATGCGGAATCGACGACCACCTCGGATCGCCTCCAGGCGGTACGATGCGGGTGGAACGACTCCGATACCATCATCAAGAAATGCAAGAGCTAGTGTATGAACGAGTCGTGGAGCACCGAGTTCGAGGATGATCTCGTCCGTGGGGTTCGGCGAGCCCTCCGTCGTCCATCGATTCGCGGGAGTCCGGTGGTACCAGGTATTTCCGTCGATCAGTGCGGCCGGCGAAGTCCCCGGCGCAGTGTGGCTCGCCTCGATTCTCGGATGGTAGTCTCCGTCATTGTTCACGGCGAAGTTGGTCGCGACGAGGTCGAGGGGTCGGTCTCCAGGTCGCTCGACGGCGGGCGGAAGCTCGATGCGCAACGGGCCGAGTTCGTGCGTCGACGCCGCGAGTCGGCCATCGACGACGACGTGCAGTCCTCGACCGCGGCCGTAGCGATTGCCGACGGCATCCCAGAGCACGGAGATGGATCGACCCTTGTACGACAGGTCGTCGAGTGCGAAGTAAGCCCAGTCTTCCGGGGCGAGGGGGCGGAGTTCGAGGATCTCGTCGTCGCGGGGAGTGATCCCGACCAAACCTGTGATCACCAGGTCGCAAAAGGCGGAGTGGAAGTAGTGTTCCGAGTGGCCTCGAGCATCATGGCCCTCGAACGAGCCGGTGTCGGGATGGAGTGCCTCGGCGAGATAGGGCTTGCCGTCCTTGCGATGCGATCGCGCATATCGCTGTAACGCGTCGACATAGTCTGCACGTGAGATATGAGGATTTGGACCCCTTTGCAGCAACCGAGCGAGACCCTGGAGGGTCTGGGTGGTGGCGTAGGGCCACGACTGCCCGCTCCACCAGCAACAGCTGTCTCGGAGTAGGAACATCGGGTCGTTGCGTTCGACGGTCGTGGGGCCGAATGTCGCGAAGAATCCGTCTCGATCCGTCAGCTTTCTCCAGGCAACGTCGAAGCGGGCATCGTCGTCGAGCATCCCGAATTGCCAAGGGACGTAGCCGATCAGTTCACGGCCGTGAGGGTCGCCCGCGTAGCGTCCCGACTCATAGGTGCGCGTGAGTGCTCGAACTCGATGGCCGTCGCGTTCTTCGTCGTCACGGAACATCGGAAAGAAGAACTCGCGCTTCGGATCCCACAACCGATCGATCATGGTTTTGCGCAACGAGTCTGCTTTGGCATCGAATCGACGAGCGAGTGCGTCTTGGTCCGCGAGTCGAGCGATCCGTGCGATCGCTCGCTGATCGGCCCACATATAAGAGTTGAATGAAGGTCGATAGCTCGGGGCGCCTCGGAGGATGTCTCGAGTCTGTCGGCTCGCGATGTTGAACTCCATGCCGTCGTCGTGCCCGGTCTGCCAGAAGAGACCGACCTGCGGATTGAAGTGTCTCTTCTCCCACTCCTCATGGTTGCGAAGGAAATCGGGCAGGAGTTCGACGAGCATCGCGGGGGAGGGGTGGACCTGGTGGAGAGTCCAAGCGGCATCCGCGAGCCAAGTCGAGTAGTTTCGCGGTTGGGCGCCGGGGGTGCGGAACCAGTATCGGAGATAGTCGCGCGCGTAGCGCGGGTTTCGGAGCCAGCGAGCCTCGGCGAGTTGGTGCCCCGCCGGGCAACTGATCGCGCCGTAGGTTCCGGACCAAAACGGTCGGTCGATGAATTCCGTGAACACGTACCCCGTATTCGGGGAGCCGTAGGTGAGATGCTTCGTGAGCAATTCCCATCGGTAGTAATATGTGGTGACGATGTCGCGATCGGGGCAGTCGAAGAATGGAATGTTCCGTTCAAACCACGACCAATCACGGTTGTCCCAAAAGGTCTGCGACTCGAGGAGCGCGCGGTGGTCGAGTTCGCCCGACTCCGCCCTCGGAATCGGAAGAATCTGTGATATCGTGATCAATAAAAAGCCAAGAATAGCGTGATGATGCTTCATGTTTCGATCCTTGATTTCCGCGACCCAGGGATGATTGAAATCGGAGTGAATCGGTCAGCGAGAGTCCCGTTTCGACTTCCGTGAGACGAATTCGAGCAGCAGCGGGAAGGCGGGCTCGGGCATGTTCCCGTGGCCGAAGCCGTCGAGTTCGCGTAGCGTCGTCTCGGTGTGGCCCACGATCTTCATCATTCGCGCAAAATAGGCGTTCTCTTCGTAACGCCCGAGCATCTCCATCTCGCGGTCTCCCGTGACGAGAAGGATCGGCGGCGCCGTCTTACGGATGTGGTACAAGGGTGCAAATTCGTCGATGAGCGGGCGCGTCTCGGGGAGCCCCCGTTCGTTCCGCACGGCGAAGTGCGTGATCACTTGGGGACTCAGCGGGATCAAGCCGGCGATCCGATCGGCCGAGGCGCCGCGCGCTGCGAGGCGTCGCTCGTCGAGCCCGACCATCAACGCCAAGTACGCCCCCGCACTGTGGCCGGAGACGAAGACGCGGTCGGGATCACCGCCGAAGTCGTCGATGTGTTCGAGCGTCCAGGCGACGGCCGCCGCTGCGTCGTCGATTGCGTCGACCGCCTTGGCCTCCGGGCCGAGCCGATAGTTCGCCGCCACGACGGCGATCCCTCGGTTGCGGAGCGCCGGCGGTATCGAGCGTTCTCCCTGAGTCAGCCCGCCGCCGTGGAACCAGATCACGGTCGAGAACGCCTTCTTCTCGGCCGGGGCGTAGACGTCGAGCCGACAGCGTTGGTTCATGGCGGGGGTGATTCCCGGCTCCTCGCGATAGAGCAGCTCGGAATGCAGACGATAGTTCGCGTCGAGCGGTTGCTTCGCCAAGTCGCGACCGACCGCGGCGAGGAGTGCTTCGGCCGCGACGGACTCGCCGCGGAAGAGGGCGGCGGCCGCGCGGTCGAGAGCGGCCGCGTCGCCGCCGCGCTTGCGGAACTGGTAGAGCACGACGGGAAGGCGAAGGTCGGCTGGATTTCCCTTGCCGACCGCTCGTTGGATCTGCTCGAGCGAGCGATAGCCGCGGCCGCGAGTCGGCTCGATCATGGTCCCTTCGCCGTAGTCGTTCCATGTCGCGAGTTGAACGATCGGCGCTCCGCTCGCAATCGCCTGCTCGAGTGAAGCGGCGAGCGTCCGGCCGTTGCCCGACTCGATCCGCCCGTAGCTCGCGCGAACGCCTGCCTGCGCGTAGATATCATGAAATCCAGGGAACGCGACCGCGATCTTGGGCGCGGGACGCTTGTAGATCGACTCGAGCTCACGACGCCAGGCCGGTTCGGCAAGGGTCTTTCCGCCGGTCACCGGCGGCCATGCGAAGATCCCTTCGCAACCCCGCTCCTTGGCGAGATGGGGCAACCCGAAGACGATCGGCTTGCTCGAGGTCTCGAAGCCGCCCACGAGGTGTTGCGGACCGAAGACGAGGAGCAGGGGGCGGCCCTCGAGCCTCGCGTAGTTCCTAGCGGGGAACCAGTGAGACTCGAGGAAGTCGAGGTCGGCTCGGGCTTGCTCGCGCTCCTTGCCCTCGGGGAGCGAGGCGGTCGATCGATCTTCATAGCAGATCGCGAACTCCAGCCCCGCGCGATCGAGCCAAGGGATCAGCTTCTGAACATTGCGATGGATCATCGGATGATCAAAGCGATCGCCCATGCCGTACCAATCGATGATCAAGCCTCGGATTCCGGCGATCTTCATGAGAAGGACTTGGCACTCCATCGCGTGGTCGTCGCCCGAGTCGTACGGACCGATCAGCGGGGCGTCGTGCGCGGCGAGTTGGGGGACGCCGTCCCAGCGAGCCTGATCGGGGTCGAACCGCCCCATCGTCCAGTGCGATCCCCAGCGCGGGCTCGTCGGCTTCGCTTCGTACCAGGGCATGTAATGCGCGAAGAGCGCCGGTTCGGCCGCCGAGGCGACCGCCCCCCCCGCCAAGCTCCCCGCGAGGAGGACGGCACGAAGCATGCGATCGAGAAGCAAGCGTGAGGACGTCATGTGGCGATTCCCAAGTCGGAGAACTGGGTGGACGGCACTGGTCGGGATGAACCGGCCGACCTGATCGTAATCGATCCCCGTTCCCGAATCACCCGAGCGACGACCCGCCCGCCCCCGACCGCTCGGCTGGATCGGCTGAGACATGTTGGAATTCGTCAACATCGTTTCCGTGATCGTTGAAATGATCGCTACTCGCGCGTACGGCGAGTGGGTATAGTGGTTTCCAAAGTACGGTGCCATGATCTTCGAAGCGGATCCGAGGCGGGCGCCGGGATTACCATGGACTTCGAGGAATCGTCGACTCATGAAGCGAAACCTGCTCGTATCGGCTTTGCTCCTGGGATTCTCGATCGTTGCTCCCGCCTCGGCGGGGATCACCTACAACTACGAGACGACTCTGGAATTGACCGTCGGCACTGATGAGATGATGCTCGACGGGGCATCCGTTCTCATCACCTTCGAGATTCCGGACGGCTCGGTCTATGTCAATCGGTTCGGATTCCCGGCCGTGCCCGTTGCGAATCCGATGATCACGATCAGCGGCTCGGGGCTCGCTGCGAACAACGGAACCTTCGCGATGCCCCCGATCGCGTTCTATTCGTCGTTCGCTGGATTCTTCACCGAGCCGGGCGGACTCTACGTGGAGATGATCTTCGGTCCGGGTAATACCTTGGAGATCCAGGGACATACCGAGCAAACAGCCACGGGAGCCCTTGTCGCCGTCGGCGGTGTCCCGCAACTCTCCGACTTCGCGCCGTCGACGTCGCTGATCGCCACTATCTGGCGCGACCTCACCGGCGACGCGGAGTACGAACTGATCGACACTTCGATCACCGCCTTCGGCTCGGTCACGGCCGTTCCCGAGCCTTCGACCGCAATCCTCGCGGGCGTCGGCATCGTCGGCCTGGCGATCGGTCTGCGTCGTCGCGCGAGCTGACCTCGCCGACTCGACATCAATCCCGAATCCCCGATGACGGACGAGGAATGCCTGTGCATCCTCGTCCGTCGTCGCGCGCTCAGGCCTCGAGTGAATGCGCTCGGATTCGTCGAGTCCGTCGGCGACCGAATGGGGATCGGTCCACCAAGCTGCGCGATGACAGTGATGCGCGACCGGGATCCTACTCATCGCCGTTTCCGCGGCCCGATCTCAGCTTCGGGGCCATGTCCCTCAGCGCGGGGACCTTCGATCGCAGGAGGATGAGGTCGGCGGCGTAAGCCTTGTTGTCGATCTGGTTCGTCCACTCGTGCGGGTCCGCGGCGTGGTCGTACAACTCCTCTTGGTCCTCGCGATAACGGATGTAGCGATACTTCTCCGTTCGGATGGTCAGATATCTGTCGCCCCACGACGTGATCGCCGTGCTGTCCCAAGGAGCTCCGGGGTTCTGGAGCAGCGGAACCAACGACCGCCCCTCGACGTACGCCGGCGGTTCGAGGCCGCATAGCTCCGCGAGGGTGGGATAAACGTCCTGGAGCGACACGAACCGCTCGCACACCCCCTTCGGTTTGGTCGTGCCGGGCGCGCGGACCATCAGGTTGCAGTGGGTCGCTTCTTCCCAGAGGGTGTTCTTCTGCCAGTGGTGCTTCTCGCCGAGATGGAATCCGTGATCGCTCATGAACACCACGATCGTATTGTCCCGGTATTCGCTCCGTTCGAGAGCATCCAGAACTCGACCCATTTGAGTGTCTACGTATGCGGTGGCGGCGAGGTACGCTCGAACGCCTTGCTCGTGCATACCGTTGGCGATCACTTGATCGACGAACTTGCGCTTCGACTTCGGGACTTCCCGGCCGAGGGCGGGGAGGTCGTCGAGATCGTTCTCGAGGATGGGCGGAAGCTTCACATCCTCCGGCGGAAACATGTCGAAGTATTTCTGAGGGATATACCACGGCATATGCGGGTGGAACAACCCACACGCAATGAAGAACGGCTTGTCGTGTTTCCTGCGCAACTGTGCGACGGCCGCATCCGCCATCTTGGTGTCGTTCATCTTCTCTTCCGGTAGGTGCGTCGGTCCCCAATCCTGTTCACCCCGAGTGAAGGGCAGCAGTGGTGCGTTCGGCGGCGCGGGATCTCGTTTGTGGGGGAGATCGTCGTCCCAGACGCCCTTCAACCTCCATCCATGGCCGACCTTCCCATAAGAGGCAGTGAAGTAGCCGGCCTTTTTGAACAATCCCGGCAGCGATACGGCCTTGTTCAGAGCGGCACTTCCGGAGGCGTCGAGACCGTTCAGGTAGAGACCGGATTGCCAGGGACGGACTCCAGAGAGCAACGCGGTCCGTGATGGGCAACAAACAGGGCTGGCGGTGTAGGCTCGTCGGAAGACGATCCCGCTCGCGGCCAGTTTCCCGATGTTCGGCGCGATCACCTTGCCGGCGTAGCGCTCGGAGTCTTCGAGAATCCACGTATTCAGGTCGTCTGCAATGAGTAGGAGAACGTTCGGCCGATTCTCGCCTGCGGCCGCGGCCGAGCACGCCGAGAGTGTGAACAGCATCGAGATCCGAACGAAGATACTCTTCTTCATGGAATGACTCCGGTTGTCGTTCCGGTCGAGTCGACGGCGCTCACGCGAATTCCCGCCTTCATGGCTTCACTCGGAGACCGCGTTCGTACTTGGAGAACGTCTCCAGGTGCTTCCTGTATGCTTCCATCTCGGTCCACCGCTCGTTTCGTTGGGGCTGGATCACGCGTCCTTCCGGGTAATCCTCACCTTCTGCGCTGGCGGCCACTGAAGCGATCAACTTCTCCGCGTCGGCCTTCATCTTCTTGAAGCGTTCGGGCTGCGCGGCAGAGAGGTCGTCGGCCTCGCCGAGATCGTTCTTCAGGTCGAAGAGCTCCCAGGTTCGGTCCTTACCTCGCCCGAGACTCACCAGTTTGTAGTCCCCGTCGATCAGGGCGGTGCCTTTCGCGGTGAACGGGATGGCGTGTGTCCGCTGCGGGAGGATTCCGTCGAAGAGGGGCAGGATGCTCTCTCCGTCGCGCACTTCGAGCATGGAGTCTTCGGGGAGATCGAGGAGGTCGACGATCGTCGGGAAGATGTCCATCGTGGAAGCGGGGAAGTCGGTGACGGCCGGCCGGATGCGACCGGGCCACTCGATGATGCCGGGAACTCGGATCCCGCCCTCGTAGAGACTGCCCTTGTGTCCCCGCAGTCTGCCCACGGAATGGGGGTCTTCCGGGAGACCTCCGTTGTCGCTGCAGAACCAGATCAGCGTGTTCTTCTCGAGGCCCAGGTCCCTCAGCCCTTTCCGCAGGGTTCCGATGCTGCGGTCGAGGGCCGAGAGTTCGCCCAGGTGGTTGGCGAGCCGGCCCTTCGATCCCTTCGGAAACCCGCGGGTGTCGTCGGCCTCGGCTGTCCAGGGAAAGTGTGGAGAGCCGTACCAGATCACCTCAAGGAACGGTTCATTGGTCGACTTCTTCATGAAGTCGAGAGCCTCCTTCACGATCGCTTCGGACGAATCCCCCTCGAGGGCGACGAACTCGCCGTTCCGCCCCATCAACGGATCCATGTCGAAGTAGTTGGTGGTGGACAGCCATTCGTCGAAGCCGTAGCGGCCGGGATGGTTCGGGTCGTCCCCAAGGACGGGAACGCCGCGCCCCTCGACGCCGTTGAGGTGCCACTTGCCGAAGTGCGCAGTGACGTACCCCGCCGATCCGAGCGCTCGCGGCAGCGTCTTCTCCTGGAGGCAGAGTCGATTCCCGATCCCGGGCACGCCGGCGCGATGCGGGGTGCGCCCCGTCAGGACAGACGCCCGCGTCGGGGAACAGGTCGACGCGGCGGCGTAGAAGCGGTTGAAGCGGATGCCGTTGGCGGCCATCGCGTCGAGGTTGGGCGTCTTCAGATGCGGATGGCCGTTGTATCCGACCTGCCCCCAGCCCTGGTCATCCGCCATCACGAGCACGATGTTGGGCCTCGGCGCCCCGGTTGCCTCAACGTCTTGCGGACTGGTCGCGCACAACAGGAACGCGGCGAGAGGGATCCATCGAAGAGTGGTCGCAGTCACGTCGGTGCTCCGTGGTTGGTCGATCGGGTGGATTGCCGAAGTCGCTCACGTCGACCGAGCGGATCCTCAAGTCCTCGAAGTGCTCGTTCGTCGCGAACTTGGTGGCGCGGGTGTCCTGGAGGCTGTACTGATTGCGACCGAACTGTTCCGCGATCGAATCGGTTTCGAACTATCGGCGAGACAGTTTCCCGGAGAAGCGGCCGTTGCGATTTTCAGTTCTCGTCGATGGGTTCCAGCCGCACCCGGCATGGGCCGGACCCTCATCGCGGTTCGCTCGGCCGTCGACGGCAGCGGCTGCGACTGCAGCCCAGCAAACCACGCACGCGAGGAACCGCGTCCTCGTTCGTCCTTCGGGAGTCACTTCTTGCCCTTCTTGGGCGGTGTCCACTCCGCCGGGGACGGCTTCTCGACCGTGAGGGGAGACTTGTCCCCGGATCTCTTCAGTTCGGCCTCCAACAACGTGAGAAGCTCTTTGATCTTCGATACGTGTTCCGGCTTGCCGGCGAGGTCGGTCGCCTCGTCCGGGTCGGCCGTCAGGTCGAAGAGCTGGGTCCTGTCGATCTGCGGGTATCGGATCAGCTTCCACCGGTCGTCGCGGACCGCACGCTGGACGTTCCTGTATGCGAAGACCAGATTCGTTCGGCCGGCGCGGCCGGGGTCCGCCAGCGTCGCGGTGAACTCGCTCCCCTCGCTGCCGGGCGGTGCGGGCACCCCGCACAACGTGCCGAGGGTCGGCAAAACGTCGAAGAGGTAGCACATCGCGGCCGTTCGCCGGCCCGGCGCCACGCCCGGACCGGCGATCACGAGCGGTACCCGGACCGAGTGCTCGTACAGGTTCTGCTTGCCGATCAGCCCGTGGCTGCCGCGGGCGACGCCGGAGTCGGCCGCGAACACGACGATCGTGTTGTTCGCGTGAGCAGATCTTTCGAGTGCGTCGAGGACACGGCCGATCTCGGCGTCGAGGTACGAGACGTACCTGTAGTACTCTGCGAGCATCTCGCGCAACTTCTTGGGGTCGCGAGGCCACCCGAGGAGGGCCTCGTCGCGGATGGTCATCTCGCCGTTGTTGAACGGGTGCTGAGGTAGGATGTTCGCAGGCAGCGGCAGATTGTCGGGGTCGTACATCAAGGGGAAGTCGTCCGGCACGATGTGCGGGTCGTGCGGGGCGTCGAATGGGACGTAGCAGAAGAACGGACGGTCGTGCTTCCGGTTCAAGAAGCTGATCGCCTCGTCCGCAAACACTGCGCAAGCGTGCTCGAGAGCCGGCCTCGGCGTGCCGAGCTTGCCGTCGGCCAGGTCGGAGAGTCTGGCCTTCAGCGGGTTCGTCATGCCGCCCGAGAAGATACCGCGAGCCTCCTGGAACGCGCGGATGAGCGACTTCTCCCCGTTGTGCCATTTGCCCGAGATGAATGTCGTGTATCCGGCCTTGCCGAACGCTTCCGGCCAAGTCTCGTCGCGGAGCAGCTTCTCATCGACCCGGAAGAGGCTCTGCCCGGAGAGCAGCATCGCGCGAGACGGCACGCACGTCGCTCCCTGGAACGCGCCCTGCATGTATGCCCGGTCGAAGGCCAGCCCTCGCTTCACGAGGCGATCGAGGTTTGGGGTCTTGATGTGTGGGTTGCCGAGTGCCGCGATCGTGTCCGCCCGCTGATCGTCGGCGAACAGGAACAGGATGTTCGGCCCCTTCGCGTCGGCGGCGGAGGCCGAGCCGCTCGCGGCGACCACGAAGGCGACAAGCAAGATGATCAGGCGTGTCATGGTACTCCCGGGGTCACTTCTTCGCGGGCTTGTGAATCTTCACGTCCACGTCGTTCTTCTGCGTTTCGCCCGGGGTGCTGCGCCCCTCCGAGACGAACGACTCGAGCAGGTTGGTCAGTCGTGTCACGACCTCGGGCCGTGCGGCGGCGAGGTTCTTGGTCTCGCCTGGGTCGGCGGCCATGTCGTAGAGTTGCGGGGACTCGGTCCCGCCGCCTTTACTCCACCCGCCGCTCCCGGCACAGAGGCACAGCTTCCACTTCCCATCGCGGATCGCGAACCGCCCCTCGATGCTGTGATGTACGACCGCCGCTCGGCCCGCGCCGGGCTTGCCGAGCAACTCCGGGAGGAAGCTGACGCTGTCCTCGCCCGCCGCGGCCGGCAGCTTCGCCCCGACGATATCCGCGAACGTCGCGAGCATGTCCGTCAGGCAGATCAGCCGGTCGCTTCGTGAATCGGGCTTCACGACGCCCGGCCAGCGAACGATGAACGGCACACGGTGTCCGCCGTCCCAGACGTCCGCCTTGTATCCGCGGAAACCGGCACTCGCGAAGTGTCCTTGCTTCTCCAGCGCGGTCGTGTCGGCGGCCGGGGAACACCCGTTGTCGCTCGTGAACACCACCAGCGTGTCGTTCGCGACGCCGGCGTCCTCGAGTGACGCGAGCACCTCGCCGACGGCCCAGTCGGTTTCCATGACGAAGTCGCCGTAGTCGCCCAGCCCGCTCCGTCCCTTCCAATCCTTGGAGGGCACGATGGGCGTGTGGGGCGCGCTGAGCGGCAGATAGAGGAAGAAAGGCTTGCCGGTCTTCGCGCGGTCGGCCACATAGGCGCTCGCCCGCCTGGCCAAGAGGGGGAGCATGTCCACCGGTTCGACCAGTTGTGTGGCGCGGCCGTCCTCGAAGACGGACTTCATCATTCGGGCGTGGTGGAATCCAAAGAAGTGATCGAACCCGCGGGTCGTCGGGCCGTCTCGGGTGATCGATCCGACCGGCGCTCCGTTCAACTTCTGCTTCTTGCCGCCGTCCTCGCCCCGCTCGGCAATCGTGAACCCGAGATGCCATTTGCCGACGCACGCGGTGTGGTATCCCTTCTGTTGGAGCAGTCGCGGCAGTGTGAGGCGACCTTCGGCGATGAGCGGCTCGACGTAGTTGTCGAGAACACCGCTCTGGAGGCGGGTCCGCCAAGCGTAGCGCCCGGTCAGTAGGCCGTAACGGGTCGGGGTACAGACGGACGACCCGCTGTGCGCGTCGGTGAACGTCATCCCTTGCGCGGCGAGTTTGTCGAGGTTCGGGGTCTTGATCTTCCCACGATCGGGGTTGAGACGTTGAACGTCGCCGTACCCGAGATCGTCGGCAAGGATGACGACGAGGTTCGGGTTGTCGGCGGCCGCGACAGCGTGAGCAGCCAACAAGCAGGCCGCGAGCGCCGGAAGAAGCGTCGTGGTGCGCATGGGTTTCCTTCGGGGCGATCAGTTCGCGAGGAATCACTTGCCGACGTCATTCACCCGGACGGTGCGGACCTTCAGGTCCTTGAACAGCTCGTTCGCGCCGAACTTGGCGGTGCGGGTGTCCTTCCCGTTCGTCCAAAGGGGGGTCGTCGTCCCGTCGAGGTGGCGGATGCGAAGGTTGTCCAGGTATACGGTGAACGTGCCGGGAGTTCCGCCGGTGAATTCCACCCCGTGCTTGCCCAGAGGGCCGGGCGCGGTGCTCGAGAGCCCGACGACGCGGTGTTCCCAGGTGCTCTTGCCGTCGGCGATGCCGGGCCCGGTGCTCTGATCGCGGCCGTACTGGTCCACCGCCGTGCCGGGCTTGAACAAGGGGCCGAACGGCTTGGAGTTGTTCCCTTCGAGAGTCGAGAAATAGGGGTGCCGCTTCGGGTTCCCGGGCGAGAAGGCGATGTCGAACTCGACCCAGTCGGTGGCGGACTGCGACCCGGCCCAGTTCGCCACCGTCACGCCGAGGCGGTCCTTCGGCTTGGCCTTGTCGGTGATGGTGACGGTGACGGCCAGGACCTCCCCTTCAGGCGCGGGCTCGGCGTGGTACTTGGACGGTGCGGGTCGATGTCCGACGGCGACGCCCATCGAATCGGCCCAGGCGTCCATCTTGGCCGTGAGTTGCGCGACCACTTCGGGGTGGGACTCGGCGACGTTGCTCGTCTCGCTCTCGTCCTTGGTGACGTCGTACAACTCGAAGCGGTTGGAGAAGCGATGCAGCTTCCACTGATCCGTGCGGAGAGCGTCCTCGTCCCGCCAGATGAAGTAGTAGCTCTCGACGGGACTGGTCTTGCGGTCGCGGAGGGCCGGCCAGACGTCGCGACCGTCGAGCGGGCGGGTCTTCGGCATGGACGAACCGGTCATGGACATCAGTGTCGGGAACATGTCGAGCCCGCCGCAGAGTCCGTCCCACTTGGTTCCCCCGACCAAGCCGCCCTTAGGCCAGTGGATGGCCGTCGGCAGCCGCACCCCGCCTTCGTAGATGGTGTGCTTGTGACCGCGGAGCGGCAGACTGCTGCCCGCTTCCATCGCCCCATTGTCGCTCGTGAACACCAGAATGGTGTCGTCGAGCAGCCCGAGCTTCGTCAACTCGGCGATGATCGCGGCGACGTTTTCGTCCATCGACAGGAGCATCGCCGCATGAACCCGCTTCTCCTCGGCGGTCGCCTTCGGGTTGGCGGCGGGTAGTTTGCCGGCCTTCGCCGGGTCGACGCCGGCCAGGTCGACCTCCTTCGCCTGGAGCGGGGCGTGGGCGATGTGGAAGGGGATGTAGCAAAAGAACGGCTGGTCCTTGCTTGCACGAATGAACTCGATCGCATGCTTCGTCACCAGGTCGTCGGTGTACCCCTCGTCATTCGGGCGGAACTCGGTGTTGTGCCACCAGGAGACCGGTCCGCGGCCCTGCACCGTCTTGCGATTGAAATGATCGGCGCCGCCGCCGTAGTAGATCCAGGCCTCGTCGAACCCGTGTGCATTCGCGCCGTGTCCGAAAGTGGGCTTCTTGTTCGGCATGGCCTTGAACGCCTCCGCGAACGCTGCGCGGAACTCGGGCGAGTCCGGGTCGTTGCCGTTGTGCCACTTGCCGAACACGCCCGTGCGGTAGCCGTTCGCCTTGAACCCCTCGGCGATGGTGGTCTCGGCGGGGTCGAGTTCACCGCCCACCTCCGGCCCGGTGCCCACGCGAATCGGGTGGCGACCGGTGAGCAGCATCGCTCGGGTGGGCGAGCAGACGCACCATCCCATGAAGTTCGATAGCTCCACGCCGCGCCGAAAGAGCTTGTCGATGTTCGGCGTGGGCACCCCCCCGCCGTGGACGCTCAGGTCGCCCCATCCCACGTCGTCCGACAGGATGTAGACCACGTTCGGCTTATCGGCGGCGAAGGACGAGTCGACGACGGCGAGCAGAAGCAGAATGACGAGTGCATGCGCACGCATGGGAAGTTCTCCTATGGGAGGCGAGTTCGCCGGCTCGATCGCAAGCCCGTGAGATGAAGATGACGAGTGGCGCGGCCGAGCTTGGCTCAGTTGCCCTCGTGGGCACGATTCTTGATCAATTCGATCGATTTCTCGGCAAACCGTCGGCCGAGTATCTCATACCCTCTTGCGGTGTAGTGCAGGTCGTTCTCGATCCGTTTGCCTCGATCGTTCTCTCCATCGTTCAAGTCGTCGGTATCGACCCAGGAACCGCGTGGATGCGCCTCGGCGACTTCGACCAGGGCGTTTCGAACCTTGGTCCAGTGCGGGTACCTCCTATCGGCCAGGTCGAAGTCGCTCAGGCGGCCGACGACGAGATGGATGTCCGTCCGCTCGAGATCCTCGGAGACTCGCGCGATCAAGCCTCTCAGGGCGGCCGCATACACGTCTCCGTGGGCTTCCCGAGCATCTCGTTCGCCCTGCATCCAGATGAAGGTGACCGTAGCGAACTCATCGGCTTTCATCGCGGCGCGGACCTTCTCCATCAACCGGTCGTAGAGATCGCCGGTCGCCGCCGTTGCATCGCCCTTCGATGGTTTCCACTTCTTGTACCAACGCCGAATCGGTTGTCCCGTCCGAGCATCCTTCACGACGACGACATTCTCTTTCCCGAATGCCTTCACGAGTGTCGGCGTGAATGAGACGTCGGGGTCGAGTCGGGCCATGTTCGACTGGCCTGAGAGAATGAACAGATGCCTGTCCTTGTCCGCAGCGCCTACGGGAGACGCACAATACAGCGAGAGGAGGATTGCGATGCGAATGCGGTTCATCCGGTCTGTTCCTCGTGGGAAGGGTGCCGGTCAGTTGGACTGCCGTTTCATTCGGATGGTATCCAGTACGGCCGCATGAAGTTCCTGGACCTCGTCGCGACTGAGCGAACGCTCGAAGAACGCCAGCTCGTCGATCCGGCCGTCCCAGAAGGCACGGACGCCTCGATCCGTTCCGAACCAGATCGGCTGGGACTCGCCGGCGGCGATCGCGGGGCATTTTTCGATCCAGACCCGTTCGCCGTCCACGAACAAGCGGATGTGGTCGCCGTCGGCGGTCATGACCAGATGACACCACCGCCGCGTCGGCAAGGGATCGTCGCCGGAGCATGTGATCAATCCTCCACCTCGCGGACGAACGGTTGCCCGCGGCCTACCGAGCTCGTCGACCGTCAAGGCGAAGTTGCCTTGGTCGCCATCGAAGTTGGTGACGATCGTAGAGCCGTCGGTTGGTTTCTCGAGATACACGTGAGCCGTGATCGAGAGTCGCCCCGCGTTCAAGACCGGCGGCGTCGAGACGACGGCCCCGCGCCCCGCCGATCGACCTCCGACCAGCAACGCACCGCCCAGGAAGCCCGGGGCGCGCGGGACTCGATTCCGATCTCCGAGCAGATCGCCGCCGTATTCGGGCGGTTCGCAGGGAAACCCCCTGCTGATCGGCATCCGATAATAGGCCGCGGGCTTCAGGTCTTTGACGGCCCTGCAGAATTTCCGCTGCGGCTCGTCGAAGCTCCGAATAAAGCCATGCGTCGCCAGGTCGATCTCAACGGGCTTTCCGACGGTCTCGTCGATCACGATCGCCTGGGAAGTCTCGAGGTCGACCGGTTCGCCGGCCGGTGCGCCGATTCGCGCCCTGGGATGAACGCGGACGAGACCTTGAAATACGTGGACCTCGCTGGCTCCCGTACGCGCGTCCACCGAGAACTCCGTCCCGAAGTCGACGATGTCCGCTTCGGGCGTCGCCACCGCGAAGCCGATCCCCTCCAGCGGCACGGTGACGGACAGACGTCCCGCGTGCAGGACGAGCCGTTTGCCGCTCACGGCTTCGAAGTGCGTCGGAGCTTCGAGAAAGACCAAGACACCGTTGTCGAATCGAAGATTCAATAGGCCTTGCTCCAGCCGATATTCCCCCGCGAGCAGTTCAGCTCCGCTCCAGCGCCGGCCGCCCCGCGTCGTCAGCACGGCATCGACTTCGCGAACGATCGCGGCGGTCCGAGAGGAGGGGGCACCGGGGGCCCGATGGCGTTTCCATGGGTCGAGAGAGAGGGTGAGAGCGAGGGCGGCGACCAGCGCGGCGATGCCGACGAACAGACGACGTCGCACGAGCGATCGCGAGTGGTTCGATCGAGCCTCGGAATCGGGCGCGACGCCGAGAAATTCGCCCCCCGTCGGCAGCGACTCGGCTTGGATCTTCCTGCGTCGGAGCGACCGCCGCAAGTCGGCGTGCATCTCGACTCGAAGCGCGAACTGCCCGAGGTTGCCGGGCAAGTCCAGCCACCGCAGGACTTCCGCAACCTCGGCATCGGACGGCTCTCCGTCGAGGATGCGGTCGATGAGTTCGTCGTCGATCGACATCGGGCTCACTCTCCGGCGAGTCGGCGTTGGATGCAATCGGCCAGCGCCGAGCGAATTCGAGTGAGGAGGACTCGTACCGACCCGCTCGTCGAACCGACTTCGCGGGCAACTTCGGCGGCGCTCAACTCGTCCACATATCGAAGTTCGAGCATCCGCCGTGATTTCTCCGGTAGCCTCTCGAGGCAGGTCTCCAATGCCTCGCGTCGATGATTCCGACCCGCGGCCTGTTCCGCGATGGTTTCCGCGAGTCTTTGCAGGAGGTCGTCCGAGAAGATCAGCCGACCGCGCCGATTGACGCGGTAGAAGTCGACCACGCGCGACTTCGCGATCCAAAGCGCCCATCCGCTGAACGGTCGACTCGGGTCGTACTCGTCGAATCGTCGCGCGAGCTCTTGGGCAACCCGCTGAACCACGTCCTCGGCGTCGTGGAAACTCGAGATCGATGCAAAGACATAAGCCGAGACGGCGGGCTCGACCTCGATCCAGCGTCTGGCAAAGTCTTCTCTTGAGCGATCTCGAGGCATCATCCACCACGCCGACTGATGTGCTCCACTCCGTATGCCGACGCCGAGCCGGAATCGTTAACGGAAAATAGTGGAACACAAATCCGTGCGGCAGTCTTCGCCCGGCCGAGATTCGTCTCGAGTCCAAGCAAAGGCACGACTCAACTTCGCAGTTCAAGCCTCAGAGCGTCGTCCGAGGTGCCGTCGACCCTGAGCCGCGTTCGGGTCCAAGCGCAACCTCGATCGAGTCGTGCTTTCGTCGTCGACCCGACGCGCTCTCCGCGATCATCTCCAAACCCGCTCGTGCCGGTCGCGTCGGCGAGCGGCGCTTCGGTTCGGTGATGTCCAACGAGGTGACTCCGGCGTTCGGCCCCACCGGGATGATCACGGGCGGAGACTTCGCGCCGGGGCGGATTCGGCCGGGAAGGGTGATCCGGATCGAACCGTCGTTCGCGTCGTCGTCGTCGTTCGTCGGGGCGGGTACGAGCGTGAGACGCCCGGAGTTGAGGCGCGTGCCGACGGTCCGGCCTTGGACGGTGCCGTGCTCGAGCAGGTTGAGGCTCGCGACGCCGGAGGCGTCGGGCTTGGCGCGGAGCAACAGGTGGGCGATGACGCCGGAGTCGCCGAGACGGAGGCGTTCGCCGAAGAGGCGACCACCGAGCGCGACGTGGCGCGTGCCCCCGTCGACCGACCACCGGAGCGAGAGCGAGCCGCCGATCGCCCCCGAACGGACGCCGACGACCTCTAATCGGCGGGAGTCGAAGCCGACGAGCAGGTCGGCATTCATCAGGATCGCCGATCGGCGGTCGGTGTAGTCGAGCCGAAGCGGCAGCGCGCGGACCCGGCCGGGGGTGAACTCGAAGTCGCGTGGGAGCGAGAGCACCAGGTCGGGACCGCCGAAGAAGTCGGGAGTCGTCGCCGGAATGGGGGGAAGGTCAAATGGAACGGGGTCCCCATGCCGAGTTCGCTCGCGACGAATGCGTCGAGCGCGTCGGCCAAGCCGTCGTACGTGAGGTCGCCGACGAGGTTGGGATCGGCATTCTGGAAGGCGTCGAACCCATCGAGGTTGCCGACGGAGAGTTCGCTGATGAAGAGGGAGTCGAGCGCGTCGACCACGCCGTCGCCCGATGAGTCTCCCATGAATGCGAGCAGGTGGACCGACGAATCGTCGGCGGCGGGCAGATTCGCCCCGGAACCCACGAGGCGCGTGGTGACCAGATGGACCCGGCCCTTGGCTCCGTGGGCCGCTCCAGAGGGGACGGATGAAGAGATCTGCAACAAGCGGACTCGTCCGGCGGGGAGAGACGATCCTTTGGGAAGCGTCATCCGGAAGCGGATCTCGCCCGGTTGGAAGATGACGGCGTCGGCCGAGAACTCGGGGTGGTCGGGCATTGATATCGATCGGATCCAACGGTTCGGAGAATCGCACTACGAAACCCGACTGGAAGGGAGTGATCCCCAGAATCCGCAGCGTGCCCAATGGCGCGAACTGGGCCTGTACCACCAGGTCGGACGGGTTCGGGGGGGGCGATTCGGAGTTTCCGGCGGCGTCGGTGCCTACGCTGAAGAACCGGTAGGAGTGGGTCGATCCGTCGAGGATCGCCTGGTAGATCGCCGACCCCCAGTGAACACCGCCGACCGGGTTGCCCGCGGGGAAGAGCCCGATCGACACCGGTTCGTCGCCGTCGATCGCGACGAAGAACTCGATGGTCTCGACGCCCGACCCGTTCGGGTCGAGCCCGGTCCAGTGGATGGTACACAGCGACGTCGCGTCGTCGACGGCGGTCACCGACGTGGAGGGCGGCGTGACGTCGACGGTCGAGAAGACGTCGATGAAAACGGTTCTCGATGCGGGGAGGTAGTTCGGCGTCTCGGCGACCTCGACGGTCAACGGCAGACTCGAGCCGATGGGGAGGACGACGCCGATCCCGGGAAGGTAGGTGGTCGCGCCCGCGGCCGCCGGGCCTGGGACGCTCACGGCTGCGTTCAGCTGAGCCGCTCCGAGGGCCGTACCGAATGGGATATCGGCAGGGTCGGACCAGTCGATCCATTGCTCGGCCTTGTCGATCGTGAGCGATCGCAAGACATATGTGATCGTGTGATTTTCGAGCCCGGACCCGACTGCGCTGCTCGGTACGATCGGGTAGGGCGATCCGGCGACCCCTGCGCCCGCCTCGGCTCCCGCGCTCGCGAGCGAGACCGAGGCCGCCGAGTCGTCGTTGATCAGCCCTTCGGCAGTGAACTCCAGGCCGGAGAATGCCCGCTCTTCTCCGTAGACCTTCGAGGCGTCGTTCGCACGGATGGTGAGGCCGACCGGCGTGACGACCACGCTCGTCGAACCGACCGACGCGGCTTCGAAGAGAGAGTCTCCCGCGAAGGTAAATTGCACCGAATGGGGCGAGCCGGCGACGGAGAGTCGCGACGTATCCAAGGTCACCGAGAAGTCGCCCAAGGCGTCGATCACGGTGCTTCGGGCGATTCCAGCGACCGTGACGACGACCTCTCCACCCGCCGGGAGCATCGAGGCGGCGGTGATTCGGCCGGTCTGCGTCGTGCTCGGCGCGCCGTACGGGATCGAGGCGGAGGCGAGACCCGAGCATGTCGGGACGGCCTTGGTGTTCGAGAGGAAGAGGGCGGTCGGGCTCACGGGACCGAACGTCGACGCGGTCACGGCGTAGCCGCCGCTCATCAAGTTCGCGGCGAAACCCGGCGAGGTCGCGTGGTCGTACCGCCTGTGACTGTCCGGCTCGCTCCGGCGGCCGGCGCGACGAAGATGACGTCGGCGTCGACCACATGCGAGCCGAGAGCGTCACGCGCTTGGACGACCAAGGGAGCGGCGAAGGGCGACCCGATCACGGTCGATTGGGCGTTTCCCGAGACGATCGTCAAGGTCGCGGCGGGGGTCGGATTCGCAGTGATGACGAGGTCGTTTCCGGTCCCGCCGGAGTATCCGACCACGAACGGCGTTGCTCCGAGGGTGACTGTGCTGCCCGGTGTCGGCGAGGTTGCCCCGTTGATCGTCAGGGCGTCGGCGAGGTCGTTTTGGAGCAGGACGAGATTCGCTCCGGCGGGAATCCCTCCGGGGGTCGAGGTGATCTGAGTCGAGGTTCCGGCGAGGTTCGCGGTTCCGTTGACCACGAGCCGGGTCGCGGTCGGTTCGAGCCCCTGAGGTCGGATCTCGAATGCGAGCGAGCCGATCGACGTCAGATTGCCTTGGATCGTGAGGATTCCGGCTCCGAGCGGGCCGGGCCGGGCCGTGCCCGTGCCTGATACGGCCCCGAAGATCGAGCCGCTCCCGGCCAGAGTGCCCGGACTCGCGACGACCACCGGGCCGTTGATCGAACCGTCGACCTGCAAGATTCCCTGGGTGATGGTGGTCGTCCCGGTATAGGTGTTGACACCGGCAAGGGTCACGACGCCCGTGGTGGTCTTTACGATTCCGGCACTGCCCCCCAGGATCGCCGAAGCGGTGCCCGAGCGAAGGTCGAAGGCCGTGTTCGACGTCAAGACGCCGGTCGAGCCAGAGATCGAGCCGGAGATCAACGCGACGGAGTTCGCCGTCTCGTTACGCGTGCCCAGATCGAGCGCGCCTCCTTGGACTCTCACGGGGCCGCCGTTGTAGATCTGGTCCGCCCAGCGAGACGGTGCCGCCGGAGATCGTGAGTCCGGTGCCTCCGATTGCGTGGACCACCGCCGTACTCGACTTGGCGAGAACAGTCGTGCCCGACAGGTTGAGCAGTCCCAATTGGACGTTGTCGCCCGTGCCGCCGAGCGTGAGCGTATTCGTTCCGACTTTGGTGATCGTGAAGGCGTTGCTGTCGCTGATCGAGCCGATCACCGTGATATTCGCCGATCCTCCGATACTGAAGTCCTGGCCGGGGGCCCGCGAGAGGTTGGCCGAGATGGTCGCTTCCTGCGAGCCGTTGTTGATGAGAGCTCCGCCGGCGCCGAGGCCCGCGCCCGCGAGACGCAGCGGTTCGGCGATCGAGAAGCCGTTGAGGTCGAGCGAAGCTCCGGCGACGACGACGGTGTTGCCCGCTGTGGTTCCGAGCGCCGAGGCGTGTCCGATGCGAAGCGTGCCCGCCGAGATGGTCGTCGCACCGCTGTAGGTGTTGGCACCGGAGAGCGTCAGCGTGCCGGTGCCGATCTTGATCAACCCGCCGGCGGCGGTGTCGTCGGTGATCGCGGCGGTCGCGTCCGCGTCGGCTGATCCGCCGAGCGTGAGGATGAAGCCCTCGAGAGCGACCGTACCGCCTCCGACGACGCTCCGCGCCGTGGTAGCCGTGGCGAGGCGGAAGGTCGCGCCGGGGTCGACTTCGATGTCGCGGCTGGAAGAATAGGGGCCTGCAACGGCGGTCGCCGTCCCGGCGGAGAACTTCAGCCGCGACCCGGAGACGAGCGTATGCGTCGGCGACATAAACGAAAGATCACCGTCTCCGCTCTTGATCAGTGTGGCCGCCGCGCCTTCGTCGCCGAGCGATCCGAGGTCGAACATTGCGGCTGCGTCACCATTCCGGGCGACATCGACGGTGCTCGTGCCGACGAAGCTCGTCGAAGAGAACCGGGCGTGGTACGTCGAGCCGGTTGCGACGCTCGCGCTCGGAGCGATCGAGATCGTGGAGCCGTCTCCGAGGCTCAACGCTCCGAAGCTCGCGAAGGGCAGACCGGCGCTTGGAGTCACGAGAAGTGTCGAACTGGTGTTCGCCGTGGTCCGAATGACGTTGCCGTAGTGCGCGGGAGTTTCGACGTAGTGGAAGTCACTGATCTGTTGCGTGGCGACGCCGGCTCCGGTGCCGGCCGTCAAGCCGATGAAGGCGGTCGCCCCGCCGACGATTGCGGGGATGTCGATCGCGAAGGCGGGCGCGTGGTGGAGATGATCGGTTCCGCGCTCGGCATATGTCGCGTAGAGATGCGTGCCGTCATATCGAAGCGTGATGTCGATCGGATTCCCGCTCGCGAGGTCGACCGAGCCGATCGAGGAGAACGCGCCGGAGATGATTCCATTCGTGAAGATCTTTGCCCTTGGCGTGTTGGGAGCGTAGAGATTGAGACCCACGGCCACGCTGGTGCCGATGCCTCGATATCCGAGACTGCCTCCGTTCTCGCCGAGGGCGTGAGTGCCCGAGTTCTGGATGACGAAGGCGAGGCCGTCCGCGGCCGCGTTGCCGCTCGCCGTGTAGGTGAATCGCGTGGTGAACGCCGCGACGTTCACCGGATCGCTGCGCCAGGCGGCCCGCGCTTGACTGCTCAGGTTGGTGGTGAGCGTGAGGGCGTCGTCGACGATCGGATTGGAGAAGGCGGTGTTGCTCTCGAGGGTCCATCCCAGCCCGTCGCCTCCAAAGCCGGAGGCCAGGGAGCCGGCGCCGGGAGTGCTGAAGGCCGCTTCGAGGGTTCCGCCGGCGAGGTTGATCGGCCCGGTCCCGACCGACTCGGGGCTCGAGGAGACGACCCGACCCTCGAAGACCACGAGGCCGCCGGAAAGGTCGAGAGCGATCCACCGAGCGTGAAGTCGCCGGCGCCCGCCTTCACCAAGGCGACCTTTCCGGCTCCGAGATCGTTCAAAGAACCCGCGAATGTCGATGTTCCGCCGCCGCCGCCCACGGTGATCGTCGCGATCCCGTGCGCGGAATTCACGACGAGCCCGGTACCGGACAAGATGTCGACCGACTCGTTCGACCCGTTCAGGTCGAGGGTGCCGCCCGACATCTTCAGGCCCGCCCCGGCATCGTCGGCGATCTGGTCGCCTCCGGTTCCCGACAGTCCGAGTGCAGTGCCTGCGGCCAGGTCGGTGATCGATGCAGCCGCGTGAATCGTCGGCGAACTCGCCTTTCCGAGAACAACGCCTCCCTCGGAAATCGCGAGCTTCAGCCCCGCGTTGTCGTCGGAACCGGTCAAGGCGACCACACCGGCCCCGGTCTTTGTGAGCGTGCCGTTCACGACCGCGCCGGCGAGGTTCAAGTCGATACCCGTAGGCGATGTCCCTCGAGCGACCTCGAGCGTGTGGGTCGCCCCTCCCAACTCGACCCGTCCGTGGATCGCGGCGGTGATCGGATGTGCGGCGACGACGAGATCTCGGCTCAGCTCGAAGCTGCCCGCACCCGCCGTCGAGAGTGTGCCCCCCTGCAGGAGCAGGCCGCCGTCGAGGGATTGCGCGACGGTCGATCCCTGGTAGTGACCGGACACGAGGGTTTGCCCGACCACCGAAGTGGGATGTCCGAAGGCGTCGAGAGTTCCCGAGAGCACCTGGAGCGAGCCCGCGACCGACAGCGGATTCGCGAGTCGAAAGGTGTTCGGGGAGGGGTTGCGATCGTCGATGACGAGGTCGAAGTAGTCGGTCGAGCCGAAGTCGGCGATCGTGATGACCGACCCGCTACCGTCGCCGACGTATCTCCAGGTCCCTTGCGTCGCGTTGTTGGCGAGGGACAAGACCTCGTTGCCTTGGAGTTCGAGCGTCCCTTGATTGACGAAGCTGCCGCCGACGGTGAGGCCGCTGCCTCCGAGAATGAGCGTGGCCCCGGACTGAATGACGAGGTTCAGGATCGTCCGAGTGGTGTCGAGCGTCGGCACGTTCGCGGCACCCGCGCTGATGAACACGGTGTCCGTCGTGGATGGGACTGCTCCGGCGCCCCAATTGGCGGGATCGTTCCAGTCGGTGGACGCACCGCCCGTCCACGTCGCGCCCGCGACGACGTCGATGGTCGTGGTGAGGGTGGCGAGGGTCGCCCCGTGCGCGACCGTGAGCGTCACCGTTTTCTCGCCGGTCGACGCGTAGACATGTGGGCCGCCCTCGATCCTCCAGGTCGCGGTCACGGGCGATCCGTCGAGGGTCGTCGGGCGCGAGAGCGTCGCCACGCTGGTCGGCGACCCGTCGCCCCAGTCGATCGTCACGAGGTACGCACCCGTAGACTCCTCGCCGCCCGGGTCGAAGAATGTTCCGAGCTCGAGAATCCCGGTGGGCACTCCAACAGCGGCGGAGTTCACGCGCCCTTGAATGTGCACAACAGGATTTGACGCGGTGAAGCTGGACTCGGTGAAGCTCAGTGGCGCGGATCCGCGGATGTCGGCGACGGTGACCGAGAAGGTCGCGTTCTCGATCGGATCGGCGTAGGTGTGGCTCCCGACGACGAGGAAGCCGCCCTCGGCGTCGGTCATGATCGTGAGCTTTCCCGAACCGTCGGTCGTGGTGTTCGACAGGCCGTCGCCCCAGGTGACGGTCGCTTGGAAGTCGGAGGTCGTGGCTCCAGGGCTGGCGTCGAGGAATCGGAGCAGCGTCGTTCCACGGAACGCGAGGTTCTCGGTCGCGACCGGCGGCGTGAAGTCCTCGGCGACGGCGGAGATCGCGCCGTCGGAGACCACGTAGGTGCTCGAGGCGACGGTCAACCGCCGCGCGAGGGCCGTCTGATGGTTCGCGTAGATCTCGGCGTAGCCCTGGGCCCGGTCGTGCATCGCGACTTCGTCGAGCGTCCCCTCGAAGGGGGCGACGTCGTAGCTCGCGACGTCGTTGTACGGCTCCCAGCCCGCCACGATCGGAGTCCCCGAGTTCAGGTTGGTGACGCTCGCGGTCGTGGCCGACGCGTCGAAGATGCCGTCGATGTAGAGCGACAGCAGGTTGCCTTGGCGGACGATCGCGATGCTGTGGAACTGGCCGTCGTTCAGAGGCTTGGAGGAGACGATCGTCGCCGAGTTCGTCCCGTTGCCATCCTCGCTCGCCTCCACCACCAGCACGGGGTCGAACGTCGTCTGCGACGACGCGTAGCCGAACCGTCCGTAGCGCACCGAGAGGAAGTTGCCGTCTCCCGAGACGCGATTGCCCAGCACTGTCATCCGCCGCTCGGCTGTGGGTTTCAACCAGAATTCGAGCGAATAATCATGCGTTCCGAGCTTGGGCGAGCCGAGCACTGCGTAGCCGCCGTTGCCCTTGAAGGCGAGCCCTTGCCCCATGACGCCGGTCGAGAATGTCGGGGAGCCGACGATCGAGCCGGCCGACGTTCCGACTCCGTCGAGCACGTTCCCCTCCATCCGGTACCCATGCGACAGCCCCGGCGCCGTGCTGAATCCGTTCGGACCGGTAACTATGATCGTTTGTTCAGATGTTCTGTTGAAGAGATACACGTGTCTGCCGACGACCTCGAAGCCGTCGGCGACGGCGACGATCGTGAGGTCGCCCGTACCGTCGATCGTGGTGCTCACCGATCGGTCGCGGCAGTCGACGGTCGCCGTGAAGTCGCCCGCCGCCGCCCCGGCGAACGGCGAGGCGAATCGATGGAGCACCTGGATGATCGACTGCCCAGCGCTCGGCGCGGCGAACGTGAGGAAGACCGAGTCGTTGCCGATTGTCGGGTCGAGGTCGGTCGAGCCGACGACGGCCCGCGTCGCGACGCTCGATCCCGGCGTGATCGTCGCCACGACCTCGAAGCTCGCGATGTTCCCCACGATTCCGCCGCTCGTGGTGAAGGTGACGACGCGCGTCGACTCGGAGTAGGAGCTCGTCCAACCCGTCGGCCGGTTCGACGAAACGTACGTCGCGTTCTCGGGCAACGTCACCTCGAGGGTCAGGGAGTTGGGTCCCTCCGGTCCGTTGCTCGAGACGCCGAAGCCGGTGGTCAGCCGGTTGTTCGCCGCGTCGAAGCTCTGTCCGCCCGCGACCTCGAGGTCGGACTGCCGCTCGATCGAGCCCGAGTCGATCGACCCGACCAGTCGCGCGTAGCCGCGCTGGTCCGAGCCGACGGAGCCGATGAACCTGACCTCGCCGAGCGCGACGCGATCGCCGCCGCCGAGCGGTGCTCCGAAGTGATTGTCGAGCACTCGAATCTTCACGTGATTCGCCGCGAAGACGTTCCCGAGGCTGATCTTCTCGGCTGCCCCGGCCGTTCGGGCGTGTGTGAAGACTCGGGTCGCGGTGAAGCTCGCCCCGCCGTCCTCGGAGAACGAGAGCTCGAGAGTCTTCGCTTCATCGCCGGCGCGGGTGGGGTCGTCGATTCCCCAGACGACGAGGTCGGTCAGGAAATAGCGTGAGCCGAGGTCGAACGAGAGCGCCGGCGCGATGCTCGAGGCGTCGGCGAAGTAGTCGGTTCCCGCGCCTGTGCTCTTCGTCCGCCACGAGTTCGAGGCCGATGCGGTCGACGCGGTTGGGCTAGCCGCGGTCGCGGGGTCGAACGGAATCGCGGAGAGGCCCGAGCCGTCGACCAACCGAGCCGCATGGAAGGAGTCGGTCGACGAAGTCGACGAGTCGACACTGATCGGGCTGATCACCAAGGGAATCGACACGCCCGCGTCGACCCCCGAGCCGTCGGAGGCCGGGATCATCGTGTTCGTGGTCTCGCCGCCGGAGTGGCTCGCGAACCAGAATTCCGAGAGCCCGACCCGGTCGCCGCCGATCGATTCCTGGCCCGGCGTGTACCAGTTGTCGAGGATCGTCACCCGGATCGTGTCGGCGACGTACGACCGATCGAACGGAATGAGCGTGCCGGTCGAGACACCGAAGCGCACGAGATTCGTCGTGTATTCGTCGGGGAACGAGAGACCGCCGTCGTGAGAGAACTCGAACCGCATCGTCTTGGGGTTCGAATTCCAGAACGTCGGCTGGTTGTTGGAGACGAGGATGTAGGGCCAGTGGTAGGCAGAGTCGACGACATGGCGACCGTTCATCGCGAATGTGAGCACCGGCGGAGCTCCGCCCGAGGCGAAGTAGTCGGTGCCGCCTCCAGTGGTCGTCGTCACCCAGGAATTGGCGTCGGTCGCGACTTCATGCGACCAATTCCCGGCCGATGCCGGGGCGAAGCCCGAGGTCGAGAGCGGAACCAGCCCCGACCGGTTGATCAGGTGGGCTGCCGGGCGGAGATCGGTCGAGGCGGTCGAGGATGTGACGTTTCGCGGTACGGCGAAGTAGGCGTTTCCCGACTGGAAATCGAGGGCGGGGCTGTCCGCATAGGCGAGAGGCGACACCTTCGGTCCGGGGCTGAAGCTCAGGTTGTCGAGCTTGGGGTCGCCGCCGACTTGCGAGGCGATCCGATTCCCGCCGAGATCGGCAAAGACTCCCTCGACGTCGGCCGGGCCGATGATCCACGAGGTGGTGCCGTTGCCGTTGTCGACGTTGTTGCTTTCCTTGGTGTTGTTCGCGAAGAGCGTGTTCCCTACGCGCGCGGTGCCCGTCTCGATCCAGAGACCCGAAGCGCGTTCCACGGTGAGCGGGTGAGTCTCGTCACGCTTGCTGCCGCGGCTGAGGTTGTCGGCGATCGTGCTCGAGAGCAGGGTGAGCGTCCCGGCGGCGACGACGATCCCGCCGCCTTGCCCGTTGCCGTTGGTGCTACTCGTGCTCGAGAACAAGTCGGCCGAGTTCCCCGCGACGGTCGAGTTCCCGTTGGTCGCCGTGCCGCCTCCGAGATGGAGAGAGCGCCGCCTCGAGCGGTTCCGCCGGAACCCGGCTGACCCGCGCTGTTGTGTTGGAATGTCGATGAGTCGATCAAGAGGGATGCGGCCGAGCTCCTGAGGCCGCCGCCTTGGCGTGCCCCGAACCGGGCCTTGTTGCTCTGAAACGTCGTGTTCCTGAAGGTCGCGAGCGAACCCGCGGTGTGGACCGCGCCGCCGGAACCTCCGACGTTGGAGTAGAAGACCCTGTCCTCCACGATCAGCGAGCTTCGGGCCATGGCGCGGATCGCACCTCCGAGGAGGGTCGCGTTCGAGTCGCGGACGATCGAATCGCGCAAAGCGAGCGACCCGCCTCCGTCGACCAGGATCGACCCGCCGTTGTCGTCGTCGTCCGAGATGATCGAAGGATGCGCTCGCCCCGATCCGTATCTCAGCGTCACTCCCTCGAGGGTCAGGCCGCCTCCGTTCTCGACGCGGAAGTGACGCGCTCCGGTCTGTTGCAAGATCGTCTTTGCTGCTCCCTTGCCGATGATCCTCAGGTCCGGGTGGGTGATCTCGAGCTCGCCGATGTTCAGGGTGTAGGTTCCTTCCTCGAGCTCGAGCACGACCGGGATGATTTGCCCATGCTGGTCGAGCTCGACGTGGTTGTTCGCCGTGATGACGGCGGTGCGCAACGCTCCGCTGCTCGTGCCGTCGGACGTGTTGGTGACGTCGGTATCGGGAATGAATGTGTCGCCGATGAGGAATGAGTCGAGCGCGAACGACCTGCGCATGGGATTGCTCGCGTTCGAGCCCTGCAGGTCGAGATCGAACTGGCCGTCGAATGCGTGCGCAAGCTTATATGTGAAGAACGTGTCGCTGTGTTGGACGATCGGCACGAGCGTGTCCTCGACGATCCCGAAGTCGTAGTCGAGCCGGCCAACGGTGAGCCGTCCTTCGAGGTCGCTCTTGAGGTCGACCGTGTTCTCGAAGTTGATCCCGAAATCCCAGGAGCGCTGAACCTTGATCGGCTTGGTCCCGAACTTCACCGTGAGCGTGTCGACTCCCGGCAGGAAGGTGACGCTGGAGGCCTGGTAGATCGGCGAACCGTTCAGGCTGACCCACTCGGTCGAGTTCACCCAGTTGCCTTGGGCGTCCTCTTGCTGGAAGGCATAGGTGACGTGATTGACCGGTTTCGCGGTCGCGTGCTGGTCGAGATACAGATTCGGAGCCAATTGATAACTGATGGGCGTGACCGAGATCTCGAACGGGCCGGAAGAGAACGTCGTCGTGGTCGCAAGAGCTCCGAGGAGGGGATTGACCGCGCCGAGGAGGTTGCCCATCTGGAGGCTGAGTTCGGCAAAGGTGGCGTCTTCCTTGTTCGAGCTCGCCGTCAAGACGCCGGATGACTGCGCGGCCGCCGAGACGTCGCCCGAATCGAGTTCGATCGTCGGCACCCGCTGGTACGCCGACGCGAGATTCCGCGAGATCGTCGGAAGGAGTCCGAGATCCTCGGCATAATCCAGGGCTTGCTGAGCGCTCGGGGACTTCACCCAGTTCTTGAACGCAGCACTCGCGGAATACTCGAGATCGATCGACTGAGTGAGAGTGTTGACGCTCTCGAGCCCGACGGTCGTCACCAGCGAAACATAATCATTGAATGGGATCGCCAACTCGATCGAGGGCTCGGCCCCCAGGAGGTCGAACCACGACGTCGGCGAGTTGTCGTCCGAGAAGCAGGGGATCCCCAGAAGCGAGAGCTCTCCCGCGGCGAAGTCGAAGTCGAAGATCGAATTCATGGACACGTCGGTGCTTCCGAGCTCGAAGGTCGTCGATGAATTGGCGCCGAAGAAGCGGACCTCGGGCCGAAGCGTGACCTTCAGCATGAAGACCAGGTCGACCGACGCCCCGGCCGACGGCGTGGTCGTTTGGAAAGAGATGGCGTCGCCGTAGGTGATGTAAGTGTTTCGGGGGTCGAACACGACCATCGACTCATAAGAAGTCGGCTCGGCGTAGTTCGTCACCAAGGTCGAGTCGTAAGTCGCCGAGACCGAGCCCGTGTCGATGTAGTACCCGACCTCGAAGCCCGCCTTGCCTTGGAATCGGCCGTCGAGCCGACCGCCGACGTCGCCGAACAGAGTCGAGACGAACCCGCCGACCCCGACCGACTCATCGAACGTCGCGCCGTAGAAGACCTTCGACTCGGTCCGACCGACCCCGTTGTTGAATTGGCTCGAGCCTTCTACCGTTTGGAAGACCTGACGGAACGGCTCGGGCGCGGCGAGCAGCCGGCGGGCCTCCAGCAGGTCGAAGAGCAATCGTCTCGAGCTCGACCGCCGACGCTCTTCGCGAACGCGTGATCTCCACCCGGAATGAGACGGACGAGAGTTGAGCCGCGACATGATATGAAGACCTCCGTGTAGATGATGATCACGGATCGATCGTCGGCTCGGGTCGCGTCGTGCCGCCCTCGGCGCGCGGCGGCCCCTTCGCGTCGACTGACCCCGGAGAGCGTCGGCGACGGCTGCGACACGCTCGGATTCGGTCGACGACGGTCGAGGAGGGACAAACGAATGAGATCGACTCCGGCGCGTGCGGGAGTCGACTCTCGGATCGCAAAGGAGCCTCGTCTCGACTTCATGCAGCAAACTCGCCGAGCACACTCGCCGGACGATCGAATTCTCGTGATCGGGTTCCAAGCTCCGTTCGCAACGTCCTTTGCGACTCGCGTGAAAATCGGTTGAAGCCCGTCTCTTCCGACGTCGACCCACCCGTTCGGCATCGGTCGCGGTGATCCCTTACGCACCGCCGATGCGCGGGATTACACTGAAAAGGTTTCCTGAGGATGCAACGGGTTCGCCCCGGGCGGCACGAGTCGTTCGTCGATCGGCTGCGTGGTTCAGTGGAGGCTCACTGGATGCAACACATGGAGCTCGTCGAACTCTGGGAGCGCTATCGTCCGTTTCTCTCGCGAGTCGCCCGAGAACGGATGCACCCGCGCCTCGTCGGGCGAGTCGACGTGACCGATATCCTCCAAGATGCATTCATCGACCTTCGCGGAGCGCGATCGGTCGACGACCCGGGCTGGACAACCGCCCCGACGGATCTCCCGCCGCGCGTCTGGTTCCGACTCGCGGTCATCCAGCGACTCCGTATGGAGTTCCGAAGGCATCTCGGCGCATCGACTCGAGACGCCAGGCGCGAGACCTCTCTCGACGAAGTCTCCGACCGCGAACGACGCGATGCGGGTCTCGAGACCCCGAGCCGAGTGCTCTCCCGTCGCGAGACGCGCCAATGGGTTCGAGCGCTGATCGAACGCTTGGAGCCGCTCGACCGCGAGATCCTCGAACTTCGCGACATCCACCGAGTTCCCAACGACGAATGCGCCCGACGACTCGGAATCTCGAAGTCGGCCGCCTCGAACCGATATCGACGCTCGAAGGATCGACTCCGACTCATGCTCGATCGCTGCGGGATCTCCGACGCCGGATGAGACCGATCCAGAATATCCCGCGAGGCGAGCGACCACGATG
The DNA here is from genome assembly GCA_033763215.1 of Isosphaeraceae bacterium. Taxonomy (GTDB): domain Bacteria; phylum Planctomycetota; class Planctomycetia; order Isosphaerales; family Isosphaeraceae; genus JANRKW01. The sequence continues at coordinate 85,654 of JANRKW010000025.1, forward strand.
TCGAACGAGCATGAGGATCGCCGATCCGACTCGAACCACTCCTCCGAGTCTCCCGACGATCGAATTCATCGATTCGTGGGCGAGTATGAGCTGCTCGATGTCGTAGGTCGCGGCGGGATGGGAGTCGTTCACAGGGCCCGGCATCGTGAGCTCGGTCACATTGTCGCATTAAAATTTCTTGGTCCCGGTCGGCAGGCCGACTTGGTCGAGATCGGTCGATTCCGCCGCGAAGCCGAGGCGCTCTCCCACCTCGATCACCCCCGGATCGTTCCGATCTCCAGCTTCGGGAATCACGAGGGACGTCCCTACTTCACCATGCCGCTCTGCGATTACGGGTCGCTCGACCAGCAGCTCTCGCGGTTCACCCATCGCCCGCGCGAGGCGGCCCGAATCGTCCGAGAAGCCGCGCGCGGGGTTCACCATGCCCATCAGTGGGGAATCCTGCATCGCAATCTCAAGCCCTCTAAAATCCTTCTCGACGAACGAGGCGAACCGAGGGTCGCCGACTTCGGGCTCGCCCGGATGCTCGGCGAGCCGTGCGACCTCACCCCGACCGGGAACATTCTCGGTAGTCTTCCCTATGTGTCGCCCGAGGCCTGCCTCGGTCGAGCGGAAGAAGTCAACACGCTTTCCGACGGTTACGGATTGGGAGCCATCCTCTATGCTCTCTCGACCGCACAGGCGCCGTTCGGATCGAGCTCGACAGCCGTGACGATCGAGCGAATCGTGATCGACGACCCGCCCCCGCCTCGCCGGACGCATCCCGGTATCCCTCGCGACCTCGAGACGATCTGCCTGAAATGCCTCGAGAACTCGCAGGCCGATCGCTACGACTCGGCCTACGCACTTGCCGACGATCTCGGTCGATTCCTCGAAGGCTATCCCATCGAGGGGCGTCGCGTCGGCGGGCTTCGGCGCCTCCAACTCTGGACCGCCCGCCGGCCTTGAATCGCGTTTCTCTCGGCGGCCGTGGTCGTTGCGATCGTGGGCGGACTCGTCTTCTCGCTTCTCGCCCTCTCTCAGGCCAGGCGCTACGCCCGAGTCGTCGAGGGCACCACGAACGTCATCATGGGCGGTCTGATCGATCGGCTCGATCCGTTGGCGCCCGAACCGTCGGCAAGGATCGACCACGTCTCGCTTGCCGAAGCCTTGAAACGAACATATGATGAGAGTACGCAGCAAGTCGCTCAGAGCTCCGGGCTCTCCCGGCTGATCATCGCAAGTCTGCTGCTGGCCGATCTGGGCAATCGCCGGCGAGCTTCGGTCGAGCCGGCTGAGCCCGTCGACATCGACGCCGAGATCGCTCGGATCCAAGATTCGCTCGTCGCGCCCCCGCCTTCGACCGGCTTCTCGCGACTGCCTCAACAGCCTGCTCAGGCTCGCGAGGCGTGGTCGCTGGCACGTTGCGAAATGTTGCTGGGAAACCACCCGGCCGCGCTCGCGCGGTATGCGGAGATCTTGCGAGATGATCCACCGCCGCCCGTTCGAGTCCTCCTCGAACGCGAGATGATCCGAGCCCTCGAGGCGCTCGGACGTCGCGACGAGGCCGATGCGCTTCGCGGACATGTCGAGCGCCTGACGCGCGAACTCGCTGAGACGATCACACGCTCTCGACGGTCGAACACGGGCTCGGTCCGCGAGTCGCTGCCCTTACCGATCACGCCGCGATGAGACTCGCACCGTAGGATCGCGGACCTCGTCCTCCGCGAATCACCAGGACTCGCGAGGCTCGAGGCTCCGCGCACATGCGAGGCTCCCGCTGGTGCTCGCGACCACCCCAGGCGTGAGTTCGCGGACCATCCAGGCCTCGGGGTACGGCAGCTCATGCGGCGGGCTCACTCCGTGCTTTGCGTCGAACCCGAATCGCGAGTAGAACGCGGGGTCTCCGAGTACGAAGACGAGGTCGACCCCGCACTCGCGCATGGCTGTCAGCCCATGCTCGACGAGCATCCGACCGATCCCCGATCGCTGCCGCTTGGGCGACACCGCGAGCGGAGCAAGAATGGATGCGGAAACTCCGGCATGGTCGAATATGGATGCTTTGGTGAAGAGGACCACGCCGACGACCTCTCCCGCTTCCTCGGCCACGAACTCGAAGATCGGTCGCGCCGAAGGGTCGCGTCGCAACTCCGAGACCAACCGCACGATCGTCGGCCCTTCGTCGGCGGAGAACGCGGCGAGCAGCACCCGTTCGATATCCCCGACTTCGTCGACTCGTGGATTGCGTATCTGCATGGGGATCGACCTCGATCAAATGGGTCTGACGCGGTTCGACACCGATTCATCGGCAAGGAGAAAGAGGTCACCGCGAGTCCGACTCATGTGAAGCATCGAAAAAACTGTCGAGCGTCTGACGCTGCGGCCGGACACGGGGAGCGAGTGGACGATCAATCCTCGTGTTGTTTGGCCGTCCGACCCGAGCCTTCGCTCTCCTGCCGATAACCGGACAGTCGGGGAATCCAGCAACGAACCGCGGCTCGATAGGAGCGATACGGCTCTTCGAATCGTCGCTCCAAGTCCGATTCTTCCCAAGGGCGGACGAGTAGATGCCACACGGGGCCGCCGAGGACGGCGTAGACGACGACGGCGGGAGAGCCGAGGAAGACCCCGACTGCAACTCCTTGGGTCAGCCCGGCGACAGCCATTGGATTGCGGATGTATCGATATGGACCTATGATGACCAACCGACGTGAACAATCCGAGGGCAGTGGTGTGCCTCGTCCGATAACGGCCATGACCAATCCGCTGGTCAGCCCGAGAGAACCGCCCAGAACGAAGACAGTCGCGCCGCTCCAGACGGAGAGCGCACTCCTGAATCGCAAGAATCCCAACCCGGCCCGTTCCTCGAGCACGAAGAGCGCGGCGGGAATGAGAAATAGGAAGATCGTCCAAAAGACCACGGTCTGGTACAGCGTCTTGAGAACCAGCCAACCGGGCGACGAAGGCCGAGCGGGCCGGCCGCGAATATAGCCTAGCATGATGCGATTCTCGGTCTGAGCCCCACGACCAGGATTCCCGGGATGACGAGCGATGGCGACATCATCAGAGCGCCGAGGAGTCCGTCGCCGTGGGTGATGATCGTCAATCCCCAGCAATACAATCCCGCGTATCCCGCCGCGCCTGCATGAACGCAGAGGAGCGGCCATGTCCAAGTCCGATCCGACAGAATTCCATATGCACATGCGGCGGATGTAGCCATGAACAGCAAGCCGTCCGCCGCACCGAACGCAAGGAGAGTCGAATCCGGCGCCCCTTGCGCTAGAAACGGTTCACGCGATGCGGGCCATCCCAGGAGAAGGCCCCACCAGATGGCCGATCCCGCTGCCTGCAAGCCGAGAAACCAGATGCCGAATCGTCTGAGCCGCATGGTCGTAGGATTCCTCCGCAATCCATCAGAATCCCCCCGTGCGATTCTCCGCCGAGGTGCCGTGTCCGCGATTCGGATCGGGCCACGGCGGCTCGACAGGCTAGGGGCGATGCGTAGAAGGCGTTGCGACCGCCATCTCGGAACGAGGGCCGTTCGGATCGACTTTCCACTGATCCGGAGCGGGCAGCGGCGAGGTCATGAGCTCGATCGGGATCGGCGACGCTTGCCCGGGGAGCGCCACGACCGATGCTTGCAGGCCACCGCGATCATCGAGCGAGACCTGAGCGATGGTTTCATTTCTCGCGGTATCGACGATGTTCACGAACCAAGACTCATCCCCGCGACGAGGACGTGATTGGATTCGGCCGGACCATGCCGAAGCACCAGGTATCTCCATGAACCGCTGCTCAGCGATCTGGACCGCTTCGAGATCCGAGATCGGCCGGAGCCGATCGATCAAGAGGGCGACGGCTGCAATTGCGATGAGCAAGCCGCCGATCGTGAACTGCCTGCGCTGCGGGATCTTTGTAGGGAGGGAGAGCTTCACGGAATCCTCCTGATCCGACGAGTCGTAGTGCCTGTACCATGGGGTCGAGGCTATCGAATCGGCACTCCCCGAGCAATCCCCTCGGACACGATCGGAGTCGGCAACCGATCCTCATTCCGATCCACGGCGATGCCCGTCTGAGGACTCATGAGGACTGATCGTGGTCGGCCACGATCGAGAGTGACGAGGAACATCAACAAACTCGTACAAAACACAAATGCAAGTACGAATGGTCGCTGGGCCATTTCCAGTCTACAGAAGTGACGGATTACCGCCTGATTCCGAGCTGCGATGGAACAGACTCGGAGTACACCGGCCGTCGATGACGCTCGCATTTGAGGTGCGCCGATGCCGAGATCTCTCCTGAAAGTTCCGAGCGACCGCGCCGACTTTCGGTGATTTTTTTCTCACCGACGAATCATTGACAAGTCGACGAACGCTCCTGTAGGTTGAGAATCGTCCAACAAACCCGTGTATATGACCACGGTGTAGCTGGGGGGTTGGTGAAGCTTGACTTTACAAGTCTTCGCAGCTCGACCCATCGGCGTCCGATCAAGCTCTGCGGTATCAGAACTTCGATTCGTTTTCGCTCGCAGCACCCGATGTCAGGCGGATCCCTTGTACCAGCGTTTTCGCAGGATAGTCCTGGTCGTCGCCTTGGCCCTCTATGGGGCCGTATCGCTGCCCGGACCTGCGCTGCATGATTGGTTCGGATGCGACGACCATGGTACGTCGCGAGCAGGTGCCGCTCGGTCTGAAGATGGAAGCAAGAGCGGTCACTCAACTGAAAACCGCTCCGACTCGACAGCGTTACACTCCAGCGATGACTGCCCGGTTTGCACGTTTCTCAGCTTGAACCAAGTCTTGGCGGTCGGATCAGACAGCAAAAGCAAACTTCCACCATCTCTCTCTGTGGCGATCGCCGACTCGCAAGCTTGGGTCAGGGCCATCGATCGTTCCATCTCGGCCCGCGCACCGCCGTGGGGCCTCGTTTGATGAGTCCGTCGGATCGACCAGGCGACTGATCGTGGTGCATCCCCGTTGAGAATGTGTTCGTCCGCTGAACGTCGCGCTCGATGAGGCGATAGTCGAGCGGGCCGCACTGCGAGGGGTGCAAAGGTGCCGGGCTGGTCGACGCGATCCTGTAGGCAACAGCTCGTCGCCTGCATCGGTTCGAATGTGCGTCCAGTCACCGAGCATCACCGACGATCGACCTGCAAGGGGATTCGCAAGATCCGCCACGTTCCTTCGTGGTCGAGTTGCATCGTGCGACGATCCTTCGGCACGCTCTGCCGGGATTTCCCGATTCCGGTTTGGTGAGTCTAGGACATCCATCGATAGGGTTCCCGGAGGACCCGCGATCTCGGTTCGCCGGAAGCACGACTGCTCATCGGAGCGTCGTGCCCCTTCGGATCGATCGGATCCGTCACTCGGTCGACGAACATGAACGACGACATGCGCATCGAGTTGACCGAGAACCGTGAGGATTGCTCGGCCTGGAGTCCGCATGTACGCAAAGCCTCCATAGGCTGAGAGCATCATCGAGCGCACGCATTACGATCGATTCCACAGCCCCTTGCGTTCTCTGGCAGACCGGAGGGAATTCCCGTGCTCGAAGCGATCGAACTCACGAAGACCTACGGCGACCACACCGTCCTCGATCGATTGAGTCTCCACGTCGGCCCGGGAGAGATCTACTGCCTCCTCGGGGCCAATGGAGCCGGGAAGACGACGACGATCAATCTCTTTCTCGACTTCATTCCGCGGTCGTCCGGGACGGCTCGGATCCATGGAATGGACGTCGCGGAGCATTCGTTGGAGACGAAACGTCATCTGGCCTACATCCCCGAGCAAGTGAACCTATACGGGAATCTCTCCGGGTTGGAGAACCTCTCGTACCTTTCGAGACTGGGGGGGCGGACAGACCTCGGGACGGATGATCTCCTCGAATTCCTCTCGCGAGTCGGGCTGACGGTCGACACCGCAGGAAGACCGGTTCGGACTTACTCGAAGGGAATGCGACAGAAGGTCGGGATCGCGGCGGCGATCGCAAAGCGCGCCGGAGTCCTCCTGCTCGATGAGCCGACGTCGGGTCTCGATCCGAAGTCCTCGAACGAGTTCTCAGAATTGCTCCTGATGCTCAGAGCCGAAGGAGTGGCGATTCTGATGGCCACACACGACCTTTTTCGAGCCAAGGAGACGGGCACCCGCGTCGGGATCATGAAGCACGGCAGGCTCGTCGCTTCGCTCGATACATCCGAGGTCGGCCATACCGACCTGGAACGGATCTACCTCGAGCATATGCACGACTGATCGAACTCCTACTCACGAAGGGAGGAACAGCCCATGGTGTTCGAGATCGCACGCAAGGAATTCCTAGACCTCTTGCGGGACGGGCGTCTCCGTTGGTGCGGAGCGATCATCGCCGCGTTGCTCCTGGCCGCGACGCTAGTCGGTTGGCGTTCCTGGCGGGAAGTGAGTGCGGAACGCGCCGCCGCGCAGACCGAGGCCAATCGGCACTTCGACGAACAGGAGGAGAAGAACCCGCATGCCGCTGCGCACTATGGTTTATATGTGTTCAAGCAAAAGCCGAGCCTCTCTTTTCTCGATCCGGGAGTCGATCCCTACACGGGAGTCTCCATTCATCTGGAGGCACATCGACGTAACGAGGCGAAGGATCGGCCTGTGCGAGACTCGACCGCCATCCAACGATTCGGTGAACTCACGGCGGCCGTGGTCTTGCAGGTTCTGCTGCCGCTCCTCGTCGTCTTTCTGGTCTTCCCGGTGATCGCCGCCGAGCGTGAGCAGGGTACGCTTCGGCTCCTGATGAGCCTTGGCGTCTCCCCGCGGAGTATCGTTCTCGGCAAGTTGATCGGCGTCACCGCAGCGCTCGGGCTGATCGTAGTGCCCGCGGCGGCGCTGGGGATGCTGGTGCTTCTCGCCGGCGGATTCCATTCCGAACGGGCCTGGCCACACGCGCCGATTCTCGGAGTGGCCTACTCGTTGTACTTGGGGATGTTCGTCGTCGTGTCGATGGCGGTCTCGGCTCGATGTAAATCGTCGAGGCATGCTCTGATCATTCTCATGGCTTTGTGGATCATGAATACGACGATCGCCCCGAGATTTGCGACCGACTTGTCGCGCCGTTTGCTTCCGACGCCTTCGTCCCTGGAGTTCCAGAGTTCGATTGGGACGGAGCTGAAGGCCGGGATCGACGGTCATCATGTCGGAGACGAACGCCTCGAGCGACTCAAATCGGAGTTGCTCGCCAAGCACCGAGTCGACACGGTCGAGGAATTGCCGATCAACTTCGAGGGCGTAGCGCTTCAAGCGAGCGAAGACTTCGGAAATGAGGTTCACGACAGGCACCGCGGCCGCCTCGAGAAGACTCTCGGGCGACAGGATACGCTGCGGAAAGCTCTGGGGATCTTGTTCCCGACGCTGGCGATCCGCGAACTCTCGATGGCTCTGGCAGGCACCGACAACGACCACGCCCGCGACTTTGCCGACGCGGCCGAGTCTCATCGCCGCAAGCTCGTTCGCGAGTTGAATCGAGATCTCGAGGTCAACGGCGCGGGGCTCGGCTTCATGTATCAGGCCGGTCCCGACTTGTGGCGAAGCATGCCGCGATTTCGACATCGGCCTCAGGAGTTGCCCGAGATTCTCACGAGGCAGACGCTCGGCTGGGTCTCGCTCGTGACGTGGTTCGCCGCCGGCATCGTTTTGCTGAATGGCGCAACCCATTCCATGCGAGTCGATTGAACCGAATTCCCAAGGACGAGCTGATGTTGCTGTATACAATCTTGAAATACGAATTGCGCTTGCTCGCTGCCGATCGAACGCTCGCGGTCGTCGTGCTCCTTCTGTCCCTCTCGGTCGGCTACGGGGTCTCCAACGGGTTCGCCTGGACTGAATTCCAAAGGAGGACTCTCGCGACCGCGGCTCGAGAGGAAGCAGGTCGTTTCCAGGAACTGAAGTCTCGATTGGCCGCCCCAGGTTCGCGGGGGGTTCCGGCCGACCAGTTCGGTTCGACATTGGGGACGCGGTTCGCGGGGTTGCCTCCCGGGCCGCTCGCCGCGTTGGTGATCGGTCAAAGCGACATACTTCCGTATGTGACCTCGATTACCACGACGGATCATCCATCGTTGGTGAATGACGTGGAGATCGAGAATCCCACCCACCTCCTCACCGGCCGATTCGATCTGGGATTCGTGGTTGTGACGCTCTATCCGTTGGTGATCCTTGCGCTGAGCTACAATTCGCTCTCCGCGGATAAGGAGTCGGGTACTCTGGCGCAGTTGCTCTCCCAGCCGGTGACGCTCCGGACACTCCTTCTCGGCAAGGTAGCGGCGCGCGGGTTGGTGGTCATCGGCATCGCGGTGGCGATCTCGGTGGGCGGAGTCTTGCTGACCGCGGGAGTCCCTTCGGGCGAGAAGCTGGTTCGGCTGTTGCTCTGGCTGGCGCTCGTCGCGATCTACGGCGCCTTCTGGTTCACGTTGGCGACATTGGTCAATGCCCTTGGTTGGAGCTCTGCGACGAATGCGCTCACACTGGCTGGGAGTTGGCTCTTGCTCGTCGCGGTGGTACCTGCGATCGCGAACGTGGTCGTTCGATCGACTCACCCGATGCCTTCACGCGTCGAGCTGACACTCGCGCTCCGGACAGCATCGGATCGCGCCCATGCGACCGGTCCGCGCCTCAGCTCCCGCTTCCTCGAGGCTCACCCCGAATTGGTGAAAGGCGCGGCCGAGGCCGACGAGTTCGCCGTTCAGTCGCTTGCGGTTCAGGAGGCGACGGAGCAGGGGATCACGGAGATCCTCGAGGACTTCGAGAGGCAACTCTCTCGACAACAATCCTTGGTGGACCGATTCCGTTTCGTTTCGCCGTCGATCGCCACGCTCGAGGGACTCCAAGACGTCGCGGGAGTCGGCTCGGCCCGATACCGCCTCTATCTGAGCCAAGTCGCTTCGTTCCACGATCACAGGCGAGACTATTTTCGACCAAGGATTCTGAGGAAGGAGCCGATCGAGGCGAACGATCTGGACGACCTCCCCGCGTTCGCATTCGAGGAGGAATCGCTCGGTTCGGTCGCCGGGCGAGTGGGGACCGCGCTGATCGGTTTGACGCTTCCGACGCTGGTGCTGGCCGTGATGAGCCGCTCAGTTTTGCGGCGGTATCGAATCGCGGGTTATTGAGATCACCAATCGAGGAGATGGAAACATGAATCGTTGCCATTGCAAGAGGTCTCTTGGAATCTGCTCGGCGAGTTTCCTCTTCCAACTCGTCGCGATCGTTCAGTCCGGCCGAGCCGCGGATATCACGGGGCAGGCGACGGCCTTGCTCGAAAACATCAAGAGTCGAGAGGCCCTTGCTCTCCTCGAGAAAACCGACTCTCCGGCCGAGGATGACGGAGCATATCGGGTGCTTCTCGGGAGAGCGCTTCTTGGGAATGGCCGTCATGCAGACGCCGAGCGCGTCCTCTCCGTCGCCGGCCATCCGGCTCACGAGCCTCAGCGTCTGGCGACACTCGCGCGAATCGCGGAGGAACGCGGGAAACTCGACGATGCCTTGGAGAAACTGTCGAAGGCTGTCGATGCACGACGCAGCGCTCTCGAATCCGTTGAATCCGTCGAGGGAGCCTCTGCGTTGGCGGAGTATACCACGCTGCTCGGAGAACTCGCGCTTCGCGCGGGCCGAGTCGATCAGGCCAAGGCCGAATTTCAGAAGGCGGTCGCATTGGTCGGGGCAGCCCATGCAAAGCTCCACGAGTTGGGGATTCCCCACAGCGAAAATGATCCAAGGATGTTCGCTGGTGGGGCTGTTGCCGGGCTCGCGCGGATCTATGCCTTGGAAGGGGACGACCGTCGGGCGGAGCGTGGGTTGCGAAGCCTCGCCACGCGAGTCGACGACCCCAGGATCCTTCTGATGGCCGCCGGTCACTTCTTGGTCAAGGACGACGCCCAGAACGCAAAGCGCTTTCTGGATCGAGCGCTTCAATTGACCGCCGGTAAGCCGGGCCATCGGCGGACTCGCGCGTTGCTGCTCGCGAGCCGCGTGGAATCGCGAGACGAAGCGCTCTCGCTCGCGGAGGCGACATTCGAGGACTCTCCGGACACGACGAGTCGAGATGTCCTTGCATGGGTGCTTCATCTCCGAGGCGACGATGCCCGCGCCTGGGAGATCCTCCGGCCTGTGATCGAACTCGGCTCGCAAGACGCCATGATCCTCTTCCATGCCGGGACGATCTCCCAATCGTTCGGAAAGCCGGAAGAGGCCAAGGCACTCCTCGCCAGGGCCCTTCGGTTCAGTTCGGCGCTCGATCCGGTCGCTGTTCGCGAAGCGCGTCGAGCACTTGAACAGCTTCAGTGACGATCCGTCGACGGACGAGAGATGTTCGCAACATACTCCCCATCACCTTCAACAGAATCGAGTACTCCTATGACCACCCGACGTCGTTTTCTCGTGTTGCTGGTCGTTCTCGCTGCATTCACCGGATCGGCCACCGCACACGAGATGCGCGTGCTCGTCACGAGACCCGTCGTCCAGCCCGGGATGAAGACCGTCTGTTTCTTGAGCTGGGGCCACTTGCTCCCAGTCGATGAATTGACCAATGCCGACGACCTCGAATCTTACGACCTTCACAAGCCGGGTGGAGAGCGCGTTCGACTCGAGGCGAGTGGTCGTTCGCTGCAGGAACATGAGATCGCGATCGAAAGACCTGGTGTATCTCAGATTGTCGCCGCGCGCAAGTCTGCGTCCTTTACGACCTATACCGACGCGGAAGGCAAGACCCGCTTCATGCGTGGCGACAAGAAGAGCGCGACTCTCCCCTCGGGAGCAAAGCCGAAGTCGACGTCCAGGTTCCAGGCTTACTCGAAGGCGATCGTGATCAGCGGCAAGCCCGATCCGGGCGTGAAGTTCACACCAATCGGTCACGACCTCGAGTTGCAGCCGGTTGAGAGTCCGGGGGCGAACGGATACCCGATCGGGAAACCTGTCCGAGTCCGCGTCCTTCGAAATGGACTTCCGGTACCTGGGGTAACGGTGTCCGCAGCGAGCACGACTCTCAACCCCGACGGCGGCGCCTCCACGAAGGCCGACTCGGGTGCCGACGGTGTCGTGGAATTAGAGCTCGATGAGCCGGGCACTTGGATTCTCAGCGCATCACACAGCCAAGCGGCACCGGCAGAGATGAAATCGTATGTCGACGAGATCTCTCTGACGGCGACGCTCGCAATTCCAGTCGCGACCGAGAAATGACCTTTGCTCCTGAGCCCGGGATCGCGAGCTTCGCGAGAGTTCGCCATCCCGGTTGATGGGTGCGATCGTCGGAGCCGACGATTGCCTTCGGCTGCAGCTTGCGAGTCCGATGAGGACAACACTCGCAACTGCTCAGGCGAGGATATCCGGATCTGACGAGAAGTGCGGGTCGCTGTGAGAGAACGACGATCGAATGCAGAAGATACAACGACTGGAGACGGAGCGTGAATCTCTTAGAACTGCATATCCTTGTCATGCTCGGAATCGGCTGCCAAGACCCGACGACCGGGTTGAAGGCCGCGCACGCGGCCGGCGAACCTGCGTCGGTCTTGCGGGTCGAAGATGCGGTCCGGGTGTGCTGGATCTCCGATCTCCAATTCTCTCCGGACGGCAGTCGACTCGCATTCGTGGTCGAGGGGCCGCCCTCGGGCCGCCGATCACCAAAGCAGATTCACGTGCTGAATGTCGCTCGCCGAGAATCGCGAGCATTCACGACGACCGGCGAGGAGAATACCCATCCGAGGTGGTCGCCGGATGGAAGCTGGCTCGCCTTTCTTTCTGATCGAGGTGGTTCCACCACGATCCATCGGATGCCGAGCAACGGTGGCGAGGCCACACCCTTGCTCCTGACGAATCACTCCGTCTCGGCCTTCGTCTGGTCTCCTGAGGGTGGGCGAGTCGCATTCCTGGCATCGGTACCGGACCTGGAGCTCGGAGTGGGCGGGAGTTCACGCTCCGCAGGCTCCCCGGATCCACTTGTCAGCGACCAGCCCATTGGAGGGTCGCAGTTGTGGTTGTTGGACGTCGAGACACGGCAGGTGAACCAATTGACGCGACCGCCCTGGCGCATCGATGAGGTCGCTTGGGGTCGGGATGGCGAGTCGATCCATGCTGTCGGTTCCGATCGCCCCGAGGTCGAAGGGTGGACGCGGAGGTTTCTCGCGGTAGATGCAACGGACGGCCGAATTCGGACGATCCACTCGCCGAAAGGCCCAGTCAGCGAGATGCGGATCTCTCCCTTGGGGCAGGGACTGACCTATCTCGCATCCCGCGAGGACGGGCCGATCGAGCACGACCTCTTCTACCACTCGTTCGAGAATGGGTCGAACGGAAACCTGACCTCGGAGACGATCGACCGTCCGATCATGTCATATGATTGAAATGCGGATAACAATATCTGTGCGATCGTGGAGACTGGATTCCGATCGACGATCGTCATGCTCGATCTGCAAGGGCGCGTGCTTCGACGCGTCGAACAGTCGGCGATCCAGCCGTTGAGACTCGCATGCTCGAGAAGCGGTCTCGTGGCCTTCGTAGGAGAAACGGCAACTCAGCCCAGCGAGCTCTGGCTGATCGATGAAAACGGGGAACGCGCCGCATGCGTGACGAATCTCCACCGCGAATACCCCAAGGCGGCTCTCCAATCACCGCGGCTCCGGAAGTTCACGAGTTTCGACGGCCGGCAGATCGAGGCGGCCTTCTACAGCCCCGCAGGTCTTCCCGCCGGCTTCAAGCCGCCTTTGGTCGTCTACGTGCATGGTGGGCCCACGGGACGATGGGCCGACTGGTTCTACTATCGAGTTCATTGCCTCGTGGCACGGGGATTTGCGGTGCTCTTGCCGAATATCCGGGGATCGACCGGTTACGGCTGGGAGTTCCTTACGGCGAATCGGGGAGATTGGGGTGGAGGCGACTATCGAGACGTGATGGCGGGAGTCGACGACCTGGTACGCGCCGGGCTCGTCGATGGTGATCGCGTCGGGATCTGCGGATGGTCTTACGGCGGCTACATGGCGGCATGGGCCACCACGCAGACCAACAGATTCCGGGCCGCGGTGGTTGGTGCCGGGATGTCGAACCTCCAAAGCCTATTCGGAAATGAACTGATCGCGACATCTCATTACGATCGCTGGTTCTTGGGGTTGCCGTACGAGGTGCCCCGGCTCTATCGAGAACGATCGCCGATCACGCACATATCAAAGGCAACTACGCCTACGCTGATTCTCCAGGGTGAGACCGACCCGATCACGCCCGCGGCTCAATCACGGGAACTCTACCGAGGGCTGCGGCACTACGGGATTGAGTCCCAACTCGTCGTCTACCCGCGCGAGGGTCACGGATTGCGCGAGGAGGCTCATCTGATCGATCAGATCGATCGAATCGCCCGATGGTTCGAGAATCACATGGAACCCAAACGATGAGGCTTCGGCTGTCCGTGGTCTTTCTTCGCCCTCTCTTTGGAGAGAATTCCTCGGCCGCCGCTGTGCAATCCAGTTGCGCTCCTGGAATCCGTTTGGGAGCCACCGAGTTGCCGCGTCCCGGAGAGAGAGCATCACTGTCGATTCTGCCGAGAAACCGCCCGCGGCGGCTCGGCGAAGCGAGCTCGCATCGCCTCTGGGCGAATCGTCGATGCGACGCCGCCGAGCGCAGCCTCGAGTATCGGTTCATGTACGGATCGAAGACTCGGCGCTCCCTTCCGGAATCGGTGCGGAACGATCATTGGGGTTCGAAGCCGCCGCTGAGCGAACATGCGAGGAATGTCAGAATCAGTCGGGGAATCCACGAATGAATACACGGTCAGAAATGTTGGCTCGGGTGCTCGCCATCGGCTTCGTCCTCTACGTATCGGCGACGGTTCTCCGTCGGCTCGATGCGGGCGAGGGGCGATCGACCGCGATCGAAACCAAGTCGACGAGCCAATCGAGCGAGGTTATGCTCAATCACTTCTATATCGTCCTCGACGGAGAGACGATTCGCGATCTGCGGACAAGCGAGTTCCTTCTCGGAGAATTCGCGTCGGTAGACACGGGACTACCCCGATTCACGCCTGCTGGAGATATGTCCGAGATCCTTTACGTCCGCGGGCGCTCGACCTACATGGAACTGATGGGTCCCAAGAACGGGTTCGGAGAACCGGTCGGGAAGTGTGGAATCGGCCTGACGGTTGAATCTCGGGGCGAGATCTCCAAGGTCGAGCGAGCACTGGACCGGGCATTCCCGGGGCAGGCCGTGAGTATGCTGGTCGACTGGTCGAGAGATGTCGATCAGCCTGTGCACTGGTACCACTTGGTACATCGGGTCGAGAATGCAGAGCACCCGAATCTCTTCCTCTGGATCAATGAATATCACCCCGACTTCTTTGCTTGGCTCGACCCGACTCTCGACCTGAGTCGTCTCGGAATCACGCGAGCCCGCTTCTTGCATCCGCGATTTCGGCCGATGCGTCTTCTCGACGACGTCGTCAGTCTCACCGTCGCACTACCAGAGCCCGGGCGAGTTGCGCTCGGGAAGCAACTCGGCGCGCTCGGGTACTCGCTCGTGAGTGACGCCGCGGATCGCCTCGCTTGGCGCGGTCGCGATATACGCTTCGATCTGGTTCCGGTCACGGACCAGCGATCCGGGATCATCTCCATCGAATGCCGACTGACTCGTCGACCGGAGGTGGCGAGGGAGTTCCGATTCGGTCCCCGTTCCATACTTCGCCTTCGACCGGACGGTACCGCCGCCTGGAGCTTCTGATTCGACATTCGGCATGAGGTTTCGCGACGGGTCCCGTTGGGTGGAGGCCGCACTTTCTCGTCGCTCTCGATTCTCTTGCTCACTCACTCGGAGAAATCGCATGGATCCCGCCTCGAGCACTCAACAGGCATCCGAACGAGCTGTCGACTCCTCAGCCAAACTCCCTGTCACGGTCCTCTCCGGATTCCTCGGCTCGGGCAAGACCACGCTCTTGAACCACATCCTCAACAATCGCGAGGCACTCCGCGTCGCCGTGATCGTGAACGACATGAGCGAGATCAACATCGACGCGAAGATCGTACGCGAGGAGGCGGCACTGAGTCGTGTCGACGAGAAGCTCGTCGAAATGACCAATGGGTGTATTTGCTGCACACTCCGAGAAGATCTCCTCATCGAGGTCGGTCGCCTGGCAAGAGAGGGCCGTTTCGACTACCTGCTCATCGAGTCGACAGGGATCTCCGAGCCTTTGCCGGTTGCGGAGACCTTCACCTTCGCGGATGAAGAGGGACGCTCGCTGAGCGACTTCGCCCGCCTCGACACATTGGTGACCGTTGTCGATGCAGGCGCGTTTCTCGCCGAATGCCGCGAGACGCAAGACCTGGCGGATCGAGGGTTGGCGCTCGACGAGAATGACGACCGAACCGTGGTCGACCTGCTCGTCGATCAGGTCGAGTTCGCGGATGTGATCGTCGTCAACAAGATCGATCGTGCCACGGAGGTGCAACTCGCCCATCTCGAGGCGCTGCTGAAGAGACTGAATCCTCGAGCGGAGCTGGTTCGAGCTTCATTCGGAGCGATTCCGCTCGAGCGAGTTCTCCACACCAGCAGGTTCGACTTCGAACGCGCGGCGGAAGCACCTGGATGGCTCGCGGAACTCCGAGGCGAGCACGTCCCGGAAACCGAGGAGTACGGCATCTCCAGCCTCGTGTTTCGCGATCGACGACCATTTCATCCAAGTCGATTTCACGACTTCATGTACGAGGGTTTCCCAGGGCTGCTCCGAGGGAAGGGCCAGTTCTGGATTGCATCTCGGCCTGACGTTGCATGCTCATATTCTCTAGCAGGCGGAGCCTGCCGGATCGAGCCGCTCGGTCTCTGGTTCGCCGCCACTCCCAAGTCCGAGTGGCCGGACGACCCCGACGAGTGCCGGACGATTCTCGAGGATTGGCATGATCGTTTCGGAGATCGTCGCCAGGAACTCGTCTTCATCGGCAGCGATCTCGATCGCGATGGCCTGAGGCTATCCCTCGAGGCTTGTCTCCTCAGCGACGAGGAGTTGGCTGCGGGCGAGACTTCTTGGCCCGAGCTCGACGATCCATTCGAGGAATGGGGTTTGGAAGAGTCCGAGTGAGATGCTCGGAGTCCGATGTTCGCGGTTTGCTCGTCCCGAAGAGCGGAAAGCTCTCTCGGTTCTCATTCCTTGTTCAATGTTCGGGAGCAGAATTCCCATGAGTCTCGGTCGAATTGCATTCCTTGCGACCCTCCTCCTCGGCCCCGGCGCTCGCGTGACGAGCGCCGCAACGATCCTGACGGATGCCAACAGCCGCGTGACGGCTGACGACCGAAACGGGATGACGGTTTGGCGGGTGAACGAGACGGCGGACAACGTCTTCCTCTCGAATTACTACATTCGGATCGGCGGTACGGGAAACGAACGCGCACTCCAGGACGCACTGGGAACTCCGTCGATCGTCAAGAATGGAACCAATCGCGTGAGTCTCACATACAAGAACGATATCCTTGAGGCTGTCGTCATTTATTCACTGATCGGAGGCCCCGCCGGACTCTTCGAATCCCGCGTCAACGCGTCGATCGCGCTGACCAATCTCAGCGCATCTTCCCTCGACCTGCATCTCTTCCAATACAGCGACTTCGACTTGAGGTTCGACCAGTCGAATCAGCGAGATCAGATTCGGTTCCTCAGTCGCGGTTCTCTGATCCAGCACCGCGAGGGTACCGACTTGGGTCTCCTTGCTTCGGTCGACACCGCACCGACGCATTATCAGTCCGCATCGAGCTTCCTCGACTTCTACTTCAAGTTCTTCCTCGATCAGGATGGCCCGACCACCCTGAACGACACACCCGGTATCGGCGTGCTCTTCCCGGATCCTGCCGTCGACTCGGCCTTCGCGTTCCAGTGGGATCGGAGTCTGGCTAGCGGCGAGACCTTTCGGGTCGGTTCCTTGTTCCAGATCACGACCGTTCCGGAACCCTCCAGCTTGTTGCTCGGCCTCGTCGGTACTGCCGCCGTGCTTGCCGGTGGTCTTCGATCGGTTCGTGCGCGCTGCTCGAGCGGAATCGGACCCAGAGAGTGACCCAGGGCTCGTCCTCGGGTACGTGGCCAGGTTCGACACCGCGCCCAGCTTCGGAGGAGCCGCGGTTCTCTGGAAGAACGGCGCGATCTTCGATCTCAACGATCTGATCGATCAAACCGCGGGTTGGCGACTTCTCAGTGCGGAAGGGATCAACGACGCCGGTCAGATCGTCGGTTTCGGTACGTTCGCAGGGCAGACCCGAGCTTTCGTCCTCACTGCTGTGCCCGAACCGAGCAACCTCGTGCTCTCGATCTCAGGTTTCATCTGCATCGCCTCGTTCGCGATCCGCTCACGCCTTCGTTCTTGACCAGTCCCCGTCTCTTCAACCCAAGCCATGAGGGAGTATCGTCATGAATCGTCTCGCATCCATTCTGATTGCGTTCGCTCTCTTGCTCTCCCCCTCGATTGCACGCGCCGCCGTGATCTACGCGTCGGGGCAGCTCCTGATCGAGAACGACCCCGGCACACACGACGACGTTCGGGAGAATCGGATCTTTCGGATCGACACCACCACCGGAATCGCGACGCCCGCATCGCCGATCTTCGCAGGCAGCACTCCCGCCGGGCTCGCCGGGACGTCGAGCGGCGAGTTGCTCGGAATCCGCTCGAGCCGGCTCGGAAAGGTCGACATCGCTAGCGGCACCTTTAGCGCAATCGGAGCGGCACTCCCCTCCAACTCGACGGCGTTCGACATCATGTCGGATGGCCGAGGATTCGTGCTGCCGTTCAATTCGGACTTCGAGACTCAGCAACTTTATTCGCTCGACCTCGTCACCGCTGCGGCGACACCGATCGGTTCCGCGACCGCGATTGGCGACGCCATCGATTCGGCGGCCGGAGCTGCTCCCGGGACCGCTGAACCATTCATCATCAGCCTCGGCTCGGTGGGGGCGAATCTCTACGGCATCGACCTCGACAGCAACAGCCTCATTTCTCTTGATCCGACGACCGGCGCGGCTTCCGTCATCGGTGCACTTGGATCGGTCGCCGGCTCCAACGGCGGCGGACACTCGGGGTTCGCCGCGCTCACGGGCACCGATGAGGATGCCGACGGCGTCTTCGACACGCTCTATGGTGCCGTCAATTTCGGGCCGGCGGGTGAGCGTCTCGGTGGACTTGCACGCTTCGATCTGTTGAACGGCACCTGGAGTCTCGTCGGTACCAACGCCGGACTGATCTATTTCGGCTTCGGTGCTCATGTCGTTCCCGAACCTTCGACGTTCATCCTGGCAGGAATCGGTTGTGTGGCGTTGCTCGGTCAGGCGTGGCGGAGTCGGCGCGCTCGAGTCGCCGGCCGTCCATGACGAGCGCTAGCCGGCGACTCGCGCAGGATCCCGCCTCGCCGCGGCGGGCCTGGGGGGCTGCTGGGGGATGCGGTCGCTACGGCATCGTAGCGCGGTGTCACTATCGTGGGCCCCGGCCTTCCTCGAATGGTCGCTTCTTCGAGATTGTCGGTTGAGTTGGGACCGCTCGCCTCTCATACGGGGTCGGCGGTCGGCCCGAACCGGGGAGTCTGAAGGAGCCGCGGACATTCCCCCGGTACGGCAGACCGCCGAGATCTCCACATAGTCGATCGATTCCGTCCGTCATCCATTCGGGTCAATATGAGCGTCCTCCGGCTTGCCGTCGCGTCGAAAGGGTCGACGGCTTGCTTCTCCACTCCTGTGGGTTGCGAACTGGCTCGCCCTTCATCGAAACAAAGGAGACAGCATGATCTCGCGCTTGACGGCCTCGATGATTCTTTTCGCCTGCGTGATGTTCGCGTCCAGATCCGCATCGGCGAGTTACCACTACGAGCGACTGACCGCCGACGGCAGGTCCATTCGATATCTCCTCGACTCCAATGACCAAGGCGACACGGTCGGCAGTGTGCCGGGAGCAGCCGGTGTCGGCCTCGACGGCTTCAAACGATCCGCCGATGGATCGACCTCGTTCTGGTCGACTCCCGACTATCTCGTCTACCCGACGGCGATCAATAACGCCGGAACGATCCTTGGCGTGAATATCCCACTCGCCGGAGGGTTGCCAGAAGGATTCATGCGCTCTTAGTCAAATGTCGAATCGCTGTTCGATTTTCCTGCTGCTTTGGGCACGATCCCTTTTTGGGATCAACGATCACGACGTGGTGAGCGGATTCTACATCACGCCCTCGGGGCGTCGAGGTTTCGTTCAGGATCTCTCGGGGTCCTACTCTCGGACCGTCGAGTTCCCCGGCTCGGCGGAGACCCAGCTCTTCGCTCTCAGTGATCACGGTCTGGTTGGCGGCGCATACTGGGACTCAGCCGGCGCAGTCGCCCCTTTCCTGTACAACATCTCGACCGAGACGTTCACGACTCTCCCCAAACCGACGCCGGGCGACAACTACCTCGTCAGCAGCGTCAATGGATCCGGCGACGCGATCGTCTTCGGCCTGGGGAACGCTTCTGAATTCTATCGTGACGTCAGCAGCTACGTATTCGACGCATCCGAAGGCGTCTTGACCCCATTGAACGTCCCCGGTGCACTCGAAACTTACGGCTACGACTTGCGAGACGACGGCTCCGTGTTGGGGTATTACCAGAATCCCGATGGCAGTTTCGGCGGCTTCAGGGCCTTTGCCGTTCCGGAGCCGACGACGATCGGTTTGCTGAGCACAGGTTTCGCTCTTTGGGCCGTCGCCGCCGCATGGCGCCGCCGGCGAGGAAACTGAGTTGGAACAGCTCTCGCCGAGTCGGAGCCGCGACGGAGAGAGAGTCGTTGCGAAGGCGTCGCGAGGATCCATCCTCGGTCGATCCCCTGGGGAAGAGCTGAGACGCTCGTACCTGGATCTCACCGGCTACGAACTGCTTGCGCCCGCCGATGCCACCCGAACAGCGTAGGCGGGCATGAAAGCTCTCGACAGCAACGCCCGCAGGGACGCGGGCACTCTTGCTGCTCCAAGTGAGTCTCCACCCGCAGCGACGCTCCGAGCTCTGCCGCGGGCCGTCGAGCCCACCGCGTCACGCGGGGATTTGTCGTCGCGTGCGATTCATTGGATGGACGGCGGCTGATGTCGCTTGGCTACCAGACGAGTGCCGAGGTCGCCCGCAGTATCACGCTCGGGGTAGCGGACCGATCCGCCCATGGCGGAAACAGGATCGTGCTCGAATCGATGGCGACGTTGGATGCAAGGAAGGACGGAACCAGGTACGGTTGTGCGACTCGACCACTCATGTTTTGACTAATGCAAAAATAACCGCCAATATGTATCGACAGACAAGTTTAACAAATCGCACTCGGTTCGGACGGTTGCCGGTCAGCCATTTCGCGACACCGGGCGGATTCCGCTGTAATGTCACACGATGAACGGCGACCAATAGAGCGGTGTCCTTCGTCGCGACGGCGATCTTTGGGGGCACACCACTTCGGGACGCGATCGTCGGTAAAGCTCCGGACGCTTCGAGCTGGCTCCGCGCAGGTCAAGGGCTCCGCGCGATCGGACGAAACGCCTTACTCAAACGCTCGCAGAGGAGTCGCGATTGACCGACCGATCATTGGAGTCGCGCTTCCTGGACCTGATCGACCGCCACGGCGCCGCCGTTTCTCGCGTCTCGAGGGCCTACGCGTTCACCGAGGAGGATCGATCCGACCTCGTCCAGGAGATCCATCTCGCACTCTGGCGCGCGCTCCCTCGATTTCGAGGAGATGCCGATCCATTCACTTGGTTTTACCGAGTCGCGCTCAATACGGCGATCGGCTGGTCGCGTCGCTATCTTCGTGGGAGGCGCCGACGCTGCCCGCTGACGGCTATCGACGATCGACCATCAACGGATCTCGACTCGATGGAGACCACTCTGCGGCGAGAAGCCGTCGACCGACTCTACGCCGCGATTCGCAGCCTCTCCCCCGACGATGCCGCAGTCATCCTCCTGACCCTCGAGGACAGCACATATCGTCAAATCTCCGAGATTCTCGGCATCAGCGAGAACCACGTTGGAGTGAAATTGCACCGGGCGAAGCAAGAGCTGCGCCTCCTCTTATCGAAGGAGACTGCCGATGGACTTTCGTGAGATCGAGCGACTTTGGAACGAACAACACACCGACCCGGATGCGGCCGACCCCAGGCTCGACGAGATCCAACGCCTTGCTCGCGACTTTCAATCGACGATTCTCCGGCGCGACGTTCGCGAGGTCGGCACGGCCGTCTTGCTCGTACCGGTTTGGATCGCCCTCGGCGTTCGGCTCACGCTCCCCTGGACCTGGTACCTGATGGTGCCCGCTCTGGTCTGGGTCGGCGGATATCTTTGCCTGGACCGTATCCAGCGGCATCGGCGCCGCCCCGATGCGGGCGCCACTCTCCGCGGCTACCTGGAGGCTGCGTTGAGCGAGGTCGACCATCAGGTCGCCTTGCTCTCCGGCGTCTTCCGCTGGGCGCTGCTTCCCGTCGGACTCGCCGCTTCGGCGTTCTTGCTGCAGATCGGCTGGATGACTAGAGAGGATGGATGGGTTTCGTGGTTGGTCGTCGCCTGCTGCGGCGCAATTGCATTCGCAATCATGCGATATGTAATCGTGCTGAATCGCCGTGCCGTCGAGACCGAGCTCCTGCCGCATCGATCCGAGTTGGCTTCCTTGCTGATGGGCATCGATGCGTCCGAGATTAGTGGGATATGATGACGCTCGAGTATGCGTGTCCGCAGGCCCGCGTCGACTTCTCGGCGGTCGATTTCGGGACGACCCGGGTAGGCATGCCGCCCCGGGCTCGCCCCGGAGCGAAGCGAGCACGGCTTCGGGATAACCCACCTCGCGCCATGGAATGACGAGCGACCATCCGTCTCGAATCGAGAGGCGATTGAGCCGCGCGCGATCTCCAGGCATCGCTTGGAGATCGCGCGCGATCTGGAGCAAATGTCGATATCGGAGAGTCGCGGTTAGAGAAGTTCACGCGAGCGATCCGGAACGCGGGCGGCCGGCTGATCGAGTCTGGAGTATCGTTCCGGCCGCCGCTCCTCGAGGAACCTCCACTCGCGCATCGTCTCGATCAGCGAGAGGTCGCACGACGCGAGCAAGACCTCCTCGGCGGCTCCGCCCCGGCTGATCACGCGTCCGCATGGGTCGGCCACGAACGAGCCTCCCCAGAACGCGGTGCGACCTTCTCGACCAACTCGGTTCGCGGCCGCCACGAACAAGTGGTTGCACACGGCATGACCGGCTTGGGCCGTCGTCCACATCTCGCGCCAGTTCCCTTCGCCGGGAGACTTGATCTCGTCGACATCGCCGATCGCCGTCGGATAGACGAGGAACTCCGCGCCCGCGAGTGCCGCGAGTCGGGCACCTTCGGGAAACCACTGGTCGTAGCAGATCTGAACGGCCACAATTCCGACGGCCGTATCGAAAACCGGGAATCCTCGATCTCCGGGCTCGAAGTAGTGCTGTTCCCAAAACCCCTCGTCATGCGGGATATGCGTCTTTCTGTACGTGCCGAGCAGCTTTCCGTCTGCGTCGAAGACCGGCGAGGTATTGAAGTAATGCTCACCCGCAGGTGTTTTCTCGATCTCGAAAGAGCTTCCGCCCACGAGTACGACCTCGTTCTCGGCGGCGGCTTTCGAGAGCCGCTCCGTCACCGGTCCATCCATGGAGATTGCGTAGTCGCGCTTCGCGTCGGCAATCGCCTTCAAGAGATCGTCGGCCGGAGGCTGGTCGAGGGGACAGCCCGCTCGACAAAAGTAAGGCGTTCGGAACAACTCGGGGAGCACGACGAGTTGGGCGCCGGCTTTCGCCGCTTTGCCGATGAGTTCGATTGCGCGGTCGAGATTCCGCTCGGTCGAGGGCTCGCACCGTAACTGGACCAGTCCAATCGTGACGATCCGAGGCCGCTCCTGTCTCGGCGCGTCGGCCTGTGCTCGAGGCGTAGCTCCTTCGGGACCGAGAACCGCCCCGCCGCAGGCCGCGGCGCCCGCGGCAAGGAAGTTTCGTCGAGAGTGCATGTTGATATCATTTCTTTCTCTCGAGACTCGTGAACTTCGCGGTGCAGCCCCGCGCATGCACCTCTCAGGTCCACTCACCGAGACCCGACCGTCGGTTCGATTCCGAGGTTCGGTCGACCCTCGATGATCGGAACCGAGACGGCTCGGCGCAACGATCTCCGCCCACGTCCAGCGCCGTCCCATGTGGACGCTTCGGATCGAATGTCACTCGGCTCCACCGGTCCCAGTCGGCTGGTCCCGACAGCGAGTTCGTCGATCCAGAGGGTTTGGTCATGCGGCACGCCGTCGTGGAAGTAGGGAAGCACCAGGAACTGGTTGATCTTCATGCGAGGATGGTCGGTCGACCGGAGAACGACGTCGGTTCGCTCGACGACGAGCTTGCCGTCGACCCAACCGCGCACCTCTCCGTCGGGATTCGGCTTGTCGCCCGCCAGATCGAGGGTGTTGAGCTTGAACATCGCCTCGACGCAGTGCCACCGGGCGTCGTCGAACAGAACTTCGCGACTGTCGAAGAACGCGCCGTTGTAGCCGCCGCGCAGCGGTCCTTGGGTCAAACCATGGGGGGAGTCCTTGTTCTGGATATCTTGAGAAGCCAAACGCAGCTTGCCGTTCATGGGCTCCACGTAGAGCGTGAGTCGGCTCGCGGCGGGCCCGTGGTACTTGCCGTTTTCGGTCGTCATGAATTGCAGCAAGTGCGGTCCATACGGCTTTCCCGTCCACTTCCAATTCGGTGAGAGCCTGATCGAGAATCGGAGGTAGACGACCTCAGTCGGCTCGAAGCCTCGGCGCATTCCGGAAGAGTCCGAAGGTGTGAGCTTGCCCTTCGGAAAGTGGTATTGGATCGCATGCCGACCCTTTGCCGCACCGTTGCCGAGGGTCGTGCGATCGTCGAGGTCGTACCAGCCCCGCTGTTCGAATCTCGTGTCCTCGAAATGCTCTTCGATCAAGATGCCTGGCCGGGGACGATTGTCTCTTCCTTGGAGATCATGTCCTGAAACACCTGCAGCGGTCGTGATGATGATGAATAAAGTTTGTAGGAACATGAAAAGAACTCCGGTAATGACGGTCAGCGGCGTCGACTCAGACGATTCGACCAGCATCGCTTTCGATCGCTCGACGGGCAAGTCCCCTCGAACAATGTCCCCTCGAACTCGCACCGATGATCGGTGCGAGGCTCCGTCGCGATCGATCGCTCGAGAAGATTCGCGAGGAGCATCGCACGTGAAGAGTCGATCAATCGCTTATTGCGATGATCGGGTCGGGCACGACCGCCACGACGATCGGCGATGCCGGACCGCCGAATCGGATCTCCAAGCAGGCGCAGCAGTAGGAATACGCTTCGAAGGCGTCGAGCCCGAAAGTGTCGGTCAGGTATTGATGCGCGATGCGGACGGCGCGTTCCTGCGCGGCCTCCAAGTGTTCGTGCTTTTCCAGCGCGACGACGAACAGGGTTTCGGTCCCGATCCGTAATCGAGGGCATTCCAGGCGGAGCCCCTTTTCCAGGCCGACCGTGACCACCGCTTGTCCGGCCGATTCAAGAGCGACCCAGGTCGGCTCTCCCGTGCCCATGGCGGCGTGGAGATCGCCGAGGCAAAGCAGGGCGCCCGGAACCTGTACGGGAAGATAAAGGATCGCGCCGGGGGAGAGTTCCCTGAGGTCCATGTTCCCTCCCCAGGGGTACGCGGGTTCGAAGGTCGAGCCGGGTTCTCCGTCAGGACAGACCCCGATACAACCGATCATGGGGCGCAGCGGAACAGCGAGTCGCGGGCTGAGGATCGCCTTGCCGTCCGCGACGACGACCTCTCGCACCTCGATGTCTTCGATGCCGACGCCCAGCGGGCCGAAATCCGGCATGCGGACGGCCCACGCGCGATCGATCGAGATCTCCAACACTTCGATCCGAAGAGCGTCGCCAGGCTCGGCGCCGCGTACGGCGACCGGACCGGTGACCGCGTTGAACGTCTCGAGACCGATCGCTTCCACGGATTCACCTGCACTCAAACGCTCGTATGCCGAGTCGCCGGTTTCAAAGAGCACGACGTCGCCCGGGTCGATCACCGCGACCGGCGGCACGGTTGCATCGAAAGAGGTAGTCGTTTGGTCTCGACGGATGCGGACTCTCATCATCCTGGTGTCCTTTCTCGGAGAACAGCGCACATGAGGCGGATCGTCGAATTGGTTCGACGACTCGATATTCTGCCCTGTTCTTCATGCGTCGAGTAGGGACGGTCGGAGAATCGTCGGCCGAAGGCGAGATCGGCATGGGGCAGGGGCATCCAATGCCCAGTCGGAAATCGATCGCGGCGGATGGTGGCTCGAATTCCGTTGAGACCGATGACATCTCAGCACGTCCAATAATGAAGGAATCCAAATGAGCTAGGCATGGCGATATTCAGGAAGAGAATTCAGGATTCAGAGCGAGCCGTCGACGGTTCCAGGCTCGGCGATTCGGAAGTTCGACGAAGGTAGCTCTCGGCCGCGAGGAGATTCGGGACCCAGCAGAGCCAAGAGACGACTTGGTAGGAGGGGACGAACGGCACGCGGAGGAACAGCGAAGGGAGCAAGTAGAGCCGGAGCGTCACGGCGGCGAACGTCAATGCGTAGTTTCGGATCATCCAGCGGCGATGTGCGGAGAAATCGCGGGAGCGGGCCGAGCGGTAGCCCTGGAATGCGGTGAAGAGCCAGAGCACCGACAGGCATCCGAAGCCGAGCTTCGTGACGATCCCCCCAAATGCAAAGCCGCTGAGATAGAGCCCCGCGAGTCCGCCGATCGGCACCGCGACGATGAGATAGATGCGCCCGACCGAGCGATGCACGACCGGTCGAGACATCCGCAACGATGCTGAGAACTGAATCGGTCCGAGCAACAGCGCCGTCGCCGAAGCATAGATGTGAGTGGAGAAGGCGAACGATCGGGCGCGGAAGCTCGCTCGAAACGCCGAGGGCAGGTACTCCGCGCCCGGTCCGAATCCATAGATGCCGACGGCATAAACCGCAATCAAGAGACTCAGCAGGGAGCCGATCACGGAGAGAGCCATGCGCATGAGAGAGTCCTGATCTCTGGGATCCGGGATCAACGATCGTCGCGCGTGCCGTCGGGCGCACGAGGTGCCGCATCCTATCCGTGCGGGGCGGCGTCGTCGAAGGTTTGGGTGGATTTCGAGATCCCCTCGTCGAACCGCTCGAGCCGGGATCAAGAGATTCCGGTCGAGCAGCAGAGGTCGGGCCTGCTGAGCCACTCGTGTTCGATGTTCCGCATGAGCAGGGCGCAATCCAACTCGATCGACCCCGTCGGAAAGACCGATCGGTCGTCGAACCAGCTCGAGCGGAGCTCCGAAATCTGGAGCGGTTCGACCTGCCAGGTGCGACAACAGAGTTCCATCCCTTGGAACCGCTCGGAGTCCTGAGTCGTCGAGAATCCGAGAGCACCCGCTCGAAAGAACTCCGACGCCTCCTCGAGCGAGCCGAAGACCGACTCAGGAGGCAGCCGGTCGCCGACTTCACCGACCACCGCCAAGCTCGCCGTTCCGTCGACGCTCCGCATGGCGACCTCGAGATGGTCGCTGCTCTCGCTAACAACGAATCGGGCGCGATGCTGAATGCCGGGAAACAGCCGGCCTCCGAGCAACGAGTTCACGGTTGAACTCGTATCCCGCCGGCGTACGAACACCCCCTCGTGGACTCGACCTCCTTCATCCCACTCGACCGCGGTTCGGTGGGCTGCGTTCTCCGACGAAACCCCGAGCCGGGATGGCAGCAAGCGAGGACCGACCCTGCTCAGACGGATCAGGCAGATCCCGGCCAGGCCGTATCCGTTCTGGAGCTTGGGTCGGAATGGCGGAGGCAACGTGCTCGAGAGTATCGCCGGATCAACCCGGTAATTGATGAGAATTCGGCGGTCGATGACGCCGCGGATCGCGGGCAATCTCATGGCGCATCCTGGGCGAACGATGGGGAAGGGAGGATCGCGGTCGACGAGAGGATAGGGGGGCATCGCACGCGACCACGGCGCCATCCCTTCCTCGGGATCACAACCCGAACAGCGCTTTCGCGTTGTCCTCGAAGACGGCCTGATGATCCCGCTCGTCGAAGAGCTGTTCGACGAACCTGGGGTAGACGTTCATGGGCGCGAGCGGCCAGTCGGTCCCGTACAGGAACCGGTCGGGACGCTCCGTGAACTCGACGGCATGGCGCACCCGGGCGACGGTCCTGCCGAGATAGCCCGTGGCCGTGATCTTCTCGAAGTGGGCGGAGTCGCCGACCAGGATCGCGCTCACGTCCGCCCAAACGTTATCATTCTTGTAGATCACCTCGGCGGCGTCCATACACCAAGGATTGCCGAAGTGAGCCATGACGATGCGGAGGTCGGGGTGATCGACGGCGACTTCATCGAGATGAAGCGGGTGGGCATATCTGACCTTGGCTCTCCGAGACCAATTGTCGCCGGTGTGAAAGATGAACGGAAGCCCGAAGCGCGTTGCGAGTTCGTAGTAGGGGAGATAGCCCGGGCTGTCGGGGCCTTGATGCACGTACCCGAGATATCCCTTCAAAGCGACGACTGCACCCGACTTCAGTTGTGTTTCGACCTGCTGCAAATGATCGGTGGATGTCCGCGTCGGGTCGGCGATGCCGATGGCCTTCAGAGCCGGAAGGCGTTCGGCGACGCGCAAGGTGGAGGAGACTCCGAGTGGGTCCCCCTCCTCGCCTCCTAGGTGCCCCATCCCCAAGAGTGTGGTCGTCCCGCTGAGGTCCATCTCGGCCGTGAGTGCATCGACCAGCTTCTCGACCGGCCCGTCGTAGAGCTCGGTCAATGGTTTGACGCCCGGTAGGTTGGGATACACAGCGTGAATGTGCATATCGATCATGAATGGACCTCTTTCAGGGAAGCTGGGCCGCTCACCATTCTGGAGCGCCGAGGCGATTCACCGATGCGCGAACTCCACGGATCGTCGAGGAAATGCCTGGGAATCGACCCGCGATCGAGACGCCGATTCCAGGACGCTCTCGCCTCCCCGATGGTACCAAGACGCTCGGGGCCGTTCTGAGACGGGGGAGACCCGGTCTCCTCAGTCTCATCCAATGATGCGTCGCCACCAGGGATTCTTGGGCGTCGTGGCGATGCGTGGAACGATGCGCTGCACCCCGTCCATCAGGTTGCAGTAGCCCCCGCGTGGCAGCACTCCGATCTCGCCGGCCGCAAGAATGTTGAAGCTGAGCAGGATCGTGGCGTCGACACTTGAGTCCGCCAAACATCCGATGAGGAAATGGATCGGATAGACCGCGAGAGCGCGATCGGGAGAGAGGACACCGGGAGCGACGGTGTCGTCGTGGTCGTGGAAGGTGACCATGCGCCATTCCCAGCCGAACCGCCGCACGAGTTGCTCGCCCCAGAGGCTCCCGAGGACGAAAGGCGCGTCTTCGGGATCGATGACCTCTCGAGGCGGACGCTTGCCGCATTGCCAATCGAACACGAATGCGTCGATCCGTTCGACGATCGCTCTTGGATCGGCCTCGAGGGATACGTCGAGGAGAGCCGCGGCGTCTCGTGCGCAACCGACCATGTTCGCAGAGATTTCTTCCGAGAGAATCGCTTCCGAATGCGTTGCCATGGGCACGTCTCGACGCGATACAGGGGGGGGAGGCTTTGCGGCGGTCGTCGGTCCCCGAGGATGCGGATCCTCGATGGGCTGGACGATCAGTGAGGATCGATGCAATAACGAAAAAGGCCTTCGTCGCGACGGACGAAGGCCTTGATTCTCGAGCCAGTCGGGGCGGCGGGATTTGAACCCACGACCTCTTGACCCCCAGTCAAGCGCGCTAGCCAAACTGCGCTACGCCCCGAACACCTATACGTCGATCTCCGAGGAGGTCGTCGCATTCGTTCGAGTATTGTAGAATGGGCGACGGCTTTGTCAATCCAACTCTCGACGGGGAGCGCGAGCGTGCATTTCGGCGACCGACTGGCGGAGGTGGTGCGTGGCCGAGGGAATCCCGTCTGCCTGGGGATCGATCCGCGGCCCGAGGATCTACCCGAGGGGTTCCTCGAGCGGTTCGACGCCGATCGGAAGGGCGTGGCGTCGGCGCTGGGGGCGTTCAGTCGAGAGTTGATCGAGATCGCCGCGGAGAAGGTGCCGGTCGTCAAGTTCCAGTCGGCGTTCTTCGAGGCCTACGGGCCCGAAGGGGTTGCGGCGCTCGCCGATGCCATGTCGGCGGCGACGGCGGCCGGGCTGATCGTCATCTTCGACGGCAAACGGAACGACATCGGTTCGACCGCAGAAGGCTATGCTCGAGCTTATTTGGGCAAGGTGCCCGTCGTCGATCGGTTCGAGTCGTGCTGGTCGGCCGACGCGATCACGGTGAATCCCTATCTCGGTTCCGACGGAATCCAACCGTTCATCAAGGTTGGAGCCCGCGAAGGGAAGGGGATCTTCTGCCTCGTGCGGACGAGCAATGCCTCGGCACGCGAGTTCCAGGATCTGAAGGCCGACGGCAAGCCGCTCTACCGGCATGTCGCCGATCGTCTCGCCGGTTGGGCGGCACCTCATGTCGGCGGCTCGGGATATGGGATCGTGGGCGCGGTGGTCGGGGCGACCTATCCCGCCGAGATGACCGAACTTCGCGCAGCGCTTCCGGGTATCTGGTTCCTCGTTCCCGGATACGGAACGCAGGGCGGTTCGGCGACGGACGTCGCGCCTTCGTTCGCAACCGACGGGCTCGGGGCGATCGTGAACAGCTCGCGCGGCTTGGCGTTCGCCCATCAGAAGCCCGCTGCGCGTGAGAAGAACGGTGCCGATTGGAAGGCAAGCGTCGTCGACGCGATCGACGAGATGATCGCCGATCTCGCCGCTCACACGCCCTCGGCACAATTGAAGAGCTGAGTCCGACTCGTTCGGTGAGTCGCGGCGAGCGGGTGAGGACCGACGCCGCGACATTTCGAGTATCGATCGTCAGGCCCTGGCCTGCAGGACGACTTCCACGCCGTGCTTCGGGCGGAGCGTCATCGTGGGCTGGGGGACGACGTCGGCGTTGGGGGAGAGGAGGAGGCGGAAGCGGCGTGCGATCGTCGCGAGCAGCAGTGCCGACTCCATGAGGGCGAACTGGTTGCCGATGCAGATCCTCGGGCCGCCGCCGAACGGGAAGTAGGCGTAGCGATGGATCCGCTTTTCGAGGCCGTCGAGCCAGCGTTCCGGACGATACGACTCGGGGTCGTCGAAATTGCGAGGGTCGCGATGAATGACCCATTCGCTCATGTAAATCGTGGTTCCCGGCTTGATGGGATAGCCGCCGATCTCGATCGGTTCGATCGCCTCGCGGCCGAGGAGCCAGACCGTGGGGTAGAGTCGAAGGGTCTCGGTGACGACGGCGTTGGTGTAGGGCAGGGCGGTGAGGTCGGCGAGCGACGCAAGGCGGTCGCCGAGCACGCGGTCGACTTCGTCGTGGAGCCGAGCTTCGACCTCGGGGTGACGGGCGAGCAGCCAAAATGCCCAAGCGAGGGTGTTGGCGGTGGTCTCGTGTCCGGCGAGGAACAGGGTCATCGCTTCGTCGCGGAGTTGAGCGTCCGACATCCCCGCGCCGCTCTCTTCGTCTTGGGCTCGAAGGAGCATCGACAAGAGGTCGCCGCGATCCTCGTGGGGCGATGCGCGTCGTTCGGCGATGATTCGGTAGATGATGGAGTCGAGCCGACGGCTCGCGGCGCGACCTCGGCGTCGACGGGGCGTGGGGAACCAATTCGGGGGCTTGAAGAGACGACCGACATCGCTCGAGAAGTTGTCGAGCAGGACCTCCATGGCGTGATTGACCTCGGCCGAGTCGTCGGCGACGTCGGCGTCGAAGAGCGTCTTGGCGACGATCTCGAGCGTCAGGCGCATCATGTCCGCCTGGACATCGCGGGTCTCTCCGTCGGCCCAACCGGCGAGGGCGCGGTCGGTGAGCGCGACCATGGAACGTGCGTAGCCGTCGATGCGTTCACGATGAAAGGCGGGCTGAACGAGCTTGCGTTGTGCACGCCAGAAGTCGCCCTCGCTGGTGAGGAGCCCCTTGCCCAGGTTCATCTTCGCCTGGCGAAGGGCGAAGTGCTTGATGAAGCTCTTGTTCTTTGTGACGAGGACTTCCTCGACGAGATCGGGATGATTCACGACGACGATCGGCCGGTGGACGAGCCGCATCGCCACGACGTCGCCGTACTCGCGGAAGAGTTTCGTGAGGAATCCGAGGTGGTCGGAAACGAAGGGACGAGCATGACCGAGGAGTCCCGCGCTGGGGGGCGAGGGGGGGCGGCGGCGAGGCGCGGCGAGCGTGGACATCGATGTTCCTCGAGCCGAGTCGGAGCGAGTCGGGGTCAGTATGGTGGAGGGCCGGCGTTGTCGCGTCCGAACCGGATCGGCGATCCCAGGATGATCTCGTCGTCGGTGACCTGGATCGCGGTGAGCCTTCCGAAGGTCGACGGGCCCGACTTCAGCGATCCCTCGCGAGCAGCCTTGGCGGCGTGGACTGCGAGGTATCCGAGGTCGACCGGATTCCAGGAGACGAACGAACGGATCGTGCCGTCGGCGACGAACTCGCTCACCGTGCTCGGCAGTCCGACGCCGGAGACGAAGACCTTGCCGCGGAGTCCGGCGTCGCGCACCGTTCGTGCCACGACGGGCAGAGTCGTCTCTCCAAGCGAGATGACCGCCGCGAGGTCGGGCCGCTTGCGGAGGATCGACTCGGTCTCTTCGCGGGTGCGTTCCGCATTCTCGTCGGTGATGATCGTATCGAGGAGCCGGATCTTGGGGTGTGAAGATTCGAGGAGTCTTTGGATCCGAAAGGTCCAGGCATTGCGGTTGGGAGCCTCGGCGGCGCCGGTGACGATGACGACCTCGCCGACGCCCTGCGTCGCATCGATCAAGGAATCGACGAGCAATCGAGCGACTTCGGTTTCGGTCGCCGGGGAGACGAATCGAAGCCTGCGCGACCCCGTCGGGCTGGCGTCGGCGTCGAAGCTGAGCATGGAGACGCCTCGATTCGTCGATCTGACGAAGGCCGGGGCGAGAACGAACGGATCGTTCGGGGCGACCGCGACCGCGTCGATTCCCCGTCCTACCCATTCATCGAGGATCGCCGTTTGGAGTTCGGGAAGCGGTCGTGCGGGAGCGTCGAACCGCAGTTCGACGCCGAGCTCGCGCGCCGCCTCCTCCGCACCTCGACGGAGCGCCTCGGTGTAGGGGGTCCCCGCGAGCTGCGGAAGCATTCCCACGCGAAGAGCGGCTGCCGACGGGGTCGATCCCACAGAGGTCGGAGCCGGGCTCGTGGTCGGCTCATCCGTGCCGCAACCGACGAGTGCGATCGACAGGGCGACGATCGCATGTCTTACACGAAGACGTGACGAACATTCCATGAGTCATCTCTTCGAGGTCGAATCGACCGAGGATCGAGGCGGAGTTCGCGACGCGTTCCGCGGGATCAAGGCTTCGGCTTTTCGGCCTCGAAGACGAGGCGGCCGTAATCCTCGGTCTTGTGGAAACTCGGCCGGCGCAGCGGGGCGCTGCTGGTGAGCACGGGCGGGGCGTCGCCGGGGCCGTAGTCGTACCGGCAGATCGCGAAGGTCCAGACGTCGCCCGCCTTGGGCTTGCCGCCGGACGGCTCGAACGCCGACCAAGGGATCATCCCCTCGACGGTCCATCCCTGGTCGACGTCGCCCGACTGGTCGAGAGTGCCGTGGACGACCGCCTTCGCGCGAACGCCGAGCGAGGGGCGATCGGGCGAAGAGTCGCCGGGAAGCTGGAGTTCGAAGGTGGTCGACCTGGGATTTGCCTGGAACTCGTAGTACTGCTTCTCATCGGAGGCGGGCTTGAAGAAGAGTTCGAAGACGTCTCCGTTCCAGAGGGTGTCGTTGCGCTTGGTGCCGAACGCCTTGACGTCGAGATCCGTGAGCTCGCCCGCGAAGTAGAGCCCTTGGTCGTCCCAGAGCAGTCGGGCCTTCGTCTTGCCGTTCGACGGGGTTCCCGCCCAGAAGGCCGGGAAGACGTCGATGATCGTCGCCGACTTCCAGGCTTCATCGTCGAGCCGACCGTCGACGACGGGTGCCACGCTCGCTCGACGGCAGGTCGCTTCGCGCGTGGCCTCGGGATCAGCGGGCGCGGGGGCGAGGAACAAGGCGGCCAGGGCAACGATGCGAGG
Source organism: Isosphaeraceae bacterium (assembly GCA_033763215.1). GTDB lineage: Bacteria > Planctomycetota > Planctomycetia > Isosphaerales > Isosphaeraceae > JANRKW01. The sequence goes on from JANRKW010000025.1 coordinate 118,762, forward strand.
CTGCATGGGCGATCTCTCGGTCGAATCCTGGGATGCGGGGTCGGCGGCCGACGGGTCTCAGGATAGTTCGCCGACCGCGCGGGGACAACCGCGAAATCGGCTTCGTGCCGGTCTCGACCACGCCTTCGAGCACGCGTGCGATCGACAACGATCCGTTGGTGCGGTTAGAGTGCGGGATGTCGTTCTCGGTCCGAAGTCCGCTCGATGGTGATCGCTTCGATGCTTGCTGCCCAGGATTCGCATTCGATCGACCCACGCGAGTTCCATCGATCGCGTCTCGACCTCGCCATGCGCGAGTTGCAGCAGTCGACGAGGCGACAGGGATGGATCTCGAATCTCCGTGTGTTGGTCTTTCTGGCGGGCGCGGGATCGGTCTTCGTGGCCGCTCGAGGAAATCCGAGCTGGATTCCTTGGCTCTGGGTGCCGCCGTCGCTGTTCATCGGGCTGCTGATCCTCCATGAGAGTCTCCGAGTGCGTCGGCTGCGAGCCGAAGCTAGGGTCGCCTACCATCGACGCGGCCTGGAGAACCTCGACGAGATCCGTCCGACCGACGGGGCGACCGGCGAGCGATTTCTCGAACCACATCATCCGTTCGCCGAGGATCTCGATCTCTTCGGGGTGCGATCGCTGTTCGAGCGACTCTGCCGAGCCCGGACCGAGGGCGGTCGCGCACGCCTCGCCGAGTTCCTGCTTCGGCCTGGCGGGCTAGAGACCAGTCGCGAGCGACAGACCGCGGTTCGGGAACTCGCGGAGCGACACGACGTTCGCGAGGCGGTCGTCGTGGCCGCCGGCCAATCGCCGATCCAAGACGACTCTTCGCGGACCATTGCCTGGGCCGAGGCCCCCGCGGTCAGATTCTCGCGATTCACGATCTATACGACGACTGCGATCGCCGCGGCGACGGTCGCCGCCGTCATCGGGAATCTCGCATTCGGTCTCGACGGACGCTTCGCGATCGGTGCGTTTCTCCTGGGGCGACTCTCCGCTCTCGCCCTCGAGCCGCGAATTCGTCGCGTAGGTATGGGGCTGGAGGCGAGCGTCGGTCGATTGGCGGTCATCTCCCGGATGATCGAGATCCTCGAGACGTCCAGGTTCGACTCCGAGCCGATGCGTCGGCTGGCCCGCAGTCTCGAAGTCGATGGAACACCCGCTTCGCGACAGGTCGCGCGACTCGGGCGATTGATCGATCTCCGCGAGGCACGCCGCAATCAGATGTTCCTCCCGGTCGGTTGGGTCCTGATGTGGATGCCCCTGGTATCGATGGCGATCGAGGCCCGGCGCGTCCGGCTGCGCGGAGTGATTCGCTTGTGGTTCGACGCGGTCGCCGAGGTCGAGGCCTTGGTCTCGCTCGCCGAATATCGGTTCGAGAACTCGGGCGATCCGCTGCCCGAACTCGTGGACGACGGGCGCTTCGTCGAGGCCGAAGCGATGGGACATCCATTGCTCCCCGCCGCGACCTGCGTCCGCAACGACGTTTCCTTGGGAGACGGCGATCGCCCTCGACTGCTGTTGGTCAGCGGATCGAACATGTCGGGCAAGAGCACCTACCTTCGCGCCCTGGGGGCCAACATGGTTCTGGCTCTCGCGGGGACCTCGGTCCGCGCCTCGGGATTTCGGACCACGCGATTCACTCTGGGAGCGACCTTGCGAATCCGGGATTCGATCCAGGAGGGGCGATCACGGTTCTATGCCGAACTCGAACGGCTCAAGCAGCTCGTCGACATCGCGCGGCGGGGCGAGCCCTTGTTGTTCCTTCTCGATGAGATCTTTCACGGAACGAATTCGCACGACCGAACGGTCGGAGCCCGCGCCCTCATCGCCGGACTCCTTCGCGAGGGAGCGATCGGCGTCGTGACGACCCATGACCTCGCGCTCGCCGAGATCGCGGAGGAACTTGCTCCCGCGGCGCGCAACGTCCATTTCGCCGATCGCATGTTCGACGGCCGAATGATCTTCGACTACCGGATGCGCGATGGGGTCGTCGATCACAGCAACGCCCTCGAATTGATGAAGGCCGTCGGTCTCGACTTCGGGAGTCCCACCCCATGAGCCGGCTCGTCGAGTCGATTCCGTCCTCCGCGACGGATCCATCGCTCGGAAACGCACACGCCGTACCTTCCGATCTCGCCTGTTTCTACGTCCGATTCGGCGACCCGAGCCATGTCGCCAAGCTGCCTTCCAGATCGGATCACGCCAGGGGCGATCCTGTGGTGATCTCGAGCCGTCGCGGCGTCGAGCTCGGTACGATCGTGGGGCGGGCGGAAGAGAGATCCCGATGGACCCCCGGTCTGCCGTCGATCCTCCGTGCGGCGGATTCCGAGGCGATCGCCGCGGCGCAGCGGGCGCGGAGCGATCGCGACGCCCGCTTCGAGATCTGTCGGGAGCTGTTCGAGGCCTCCATCTGGCCGTTCCAACTGATCGACGTCGAGCCGTTGCTCGAAGGCCGGACCACGGTCATCTACTACCTCGGTCCGCACGGGTTCGATTTCGAGGGCTTGCGGGATTCGCTGAGGACGGGTTGGGGGATCGAGGCGGTCTTCGAGCCGGTCGGGCGCGACGCCGAGCCCGAATCCGAAGAGGGCGCCGATCCGACATCGGGATGCGGGGACTGCGGGAGCGGTTGCGGATCCGGAGAGGGTGGTGGTTGCGGGTCCGGGGGAGGATGTGGTTCGGGAGGTGACGGTCCGGGAGAGTCTCGGGGTTGTTCGGCCCACTGATCCGCAGGATCTCACAGCGACTCCCGAATGCGGGTGATCGAGGAAGGTCGGGAGGGCGGATCTCAGAGAATTCCGAATTGGTTTCCGAGAAATACGGGAGAGACAGTCCCGTAAACGCGATATATCTAGTGTGCGGTCCGATGTCCTCCGCTCGATGAGCGACGGTGCTCCCAGTCGAAGAACGACTCTCGTCCTCTGGTCAAAAACGAAATTCTTGGCGCCTGGAGTCAGAGCATGCGAAAGATCCGGAACCCGCGGTACGCGCCCGAGTCGTTGGAGCGAAAGCTGTTCCCGTCGAGCTTCGGCCTCGTCGCCGCAGTTCAGGTGGGAGCAACGGTCGGCGACTCGTTCACGGTCGACATGACCCAGGATGGAATCTCCGGCATGGATGATCCGGACGATCCGCCCCCGTACGATCCGCCGATTCCGCCCCCGCCGCTGCCGCCGTACGAGCCCCCGCCCGAACCGCCGTTCGACCCGCTTGGGCCGATCCCCCCCGAGACTCCCTGGGGCTTCTGATCGAAACGCGATGATTGCAACTCCCCGGCGGGCCGCGGTCCGACTCGCCGGGGAGTCTTGCGTTTCGGTGCTTGCCCTCGTCGTCGGCTGGGCGACGACTCGATCAGGGAGTGCACTGATCGAGGGCGAGATGGTGCGAATCGACCGGTGCGGGCCGGTCGCCGGGCCGTCGGAAGTGGCAGGCCGCCGACATCTCGATCGTCGCGGCCCCGATCGCCGAGAGCTCGGGGTATTCTCGGTGGATCATCGACAGCGCCGTGGCCAACCAACCATGGGCCTCGGCGCGACTCACCGACTGGAGGTGGGACACCTCGACGGCGCGAGAGGCCGCCGCGAGCGCGGCCCACGGATCTCCCGTCCTCAGAGACCGGTCGATGTAGAGAAAGGCGACGCTGATCAATCTAGGGTCGAACGCCACCATTTCTTCGAATCGGGGATCCTCGATCACGGTCCGAGAATTCGCGATCCCCTCGTTCGGCCGTCTGAGCTTGCGGATCTGCAACTGACCGAGCGAGTATCGAGCGAACAGGTGGTCGGGATCGGTTGCCAGGACCTCCGAATAGAGTCCTGCCGCTTCCTCGAACCGTTCCAGTCTCTCGAGGAGCACGGCCTCCTTCATCGCGAAGTAGGTTCGATAGGCGACGAGAAGTCGATCGGGCAGATCGCGCCGAACCACGCGGACCGCCTCGAGCCGCGACTCGAGGTCGGAGTCGCCGTTCTCGTCGCGCGAGGCGATGACCTGGAGCTTTCGCAGCAACTGCAGCCTCGAGGCGGGATCGACGTTGTCCGCGGCGAGATCGATGTACTCCGTGAGGATGGCCGAGAGTTCCTCCGCTCGGCCCTGTGCCGCCTTGGTCAGGACGGTGCGGACGTCGAGGCGTTCGTGCGGGATGCCCACGAGCACTGCGCGGGCTTCTTCGAGTCGTCCCGCCGTGGAGAGCGCCTGCGCGAGACGGAGTCGGAATTCGAGGGCCTTGGGATGGTCCTGAACGCAGCCTCGAAGATCGTCGATCGCCCGCTCTCCCATACCGAGCCGTTGTGCCGCCGCCGCTCGTGCCAACCGTGCGGTGACGAGTTCGGGATGGACTGCGAGCACGCGGTCGAACGAATCGAGCGATTCGCGGGCGTGAAGGCGGAATCTCTCCAGCCCGCGAAGGTAGTCATGAAGCCATCCGCGCTCGGGAGCTACCGTCGTCTTGGCCCCGTCGCCGTCGGACGCGAGTTCCGAGCGAAGTTCGACCAGGCTCTCGACGGGCTCGACGGAGATTGCGAGATCGAGCCATCTCAAGGCGAGCTGCCGCTTCTGCTCGGACTGGGTGCCGAAGAGACGGCACCAACTCTGGATCGTGCCGAAATAGAGCGCGTCCAGTGCGGCACGCTCCTGCGTTCCCAGGAGTCGATATCGAATCGTCCGACGCCAGTTCGAGAGATCCCCGGTCTCGATCTCGCCGCAGAGCGTGAGCCGCTGGAGAAGCGGTCGCGCGGTCGTGAGCGGAGGCCCGATCGAGGCAGCTGCGAAACCCGAGTCGTCGAGCATGCTCTCGAGGAGAGTGCGCGACTCGTTGCGCAAGATTCCCCCGCCGACGCCCAGGCCGATGACCACGAGCAGCACCGCGACGCCGCCGACCGAGACCGCACGCCGATTCCGTCGCGCGAATCGTCGCGGATCGGGCCATGTGAACACGTGGCGCGGCGGGCGATTCTCGAGGATGCGGTTCAGATCTTCGGCGAATGCCGCCGCGGTCGGATATCGCTTGGCGGGATCCGCCTCGAGAGCCTTCTCGAGCACGGGCCTGATCTCGGACTTCACGAGCCGAAGCGATCCCCGAAACGCGTCCGCACCCTGAGAGCGCTCTTCAGCGAGGTCGCCGAGGGCTGCGCGAGCACCCATCAACGGGTCGGGCTCGAACCGCGTCGCCCGGCCCGTGAGGCACTCGAGCAAGACGAGAGCCAGGGCGTACAGGTCGGAGCGGACTCCCGCAGCGAACGAGTCGTCCGCGGCGGGTTGCTTGCCCAACACCTCGAGGATTCGCTCCGGCGGGAGGTAGGCGTAAGTCCCGCCCACCGACGCGCCCTGCTGGTCGAGGCTCGCGCGGTCGGCGGCGACGTTGAAGTCGAAGAGCAGGGGAGTACCGTCTTCGGCGATCAGGATGTTCGACGGCTTGACGTCGTTGTGCACCGTTCCGCGTTCGTGCACGAAGGCCAGGGCCTCCGCGATCCGCGCGATGATCCAGATCATCGCGCGAGAGCGGTCGAGCTCGCTCAGCTCGAGCCGGGTGAACGAGAAATGCACTCCGCGATCCGCAGCGCTTCGTATGATGTCTACGACCTGTCGACCGCGAGTGACTCCCGTCCGAGGATCTCCGAGCCCTTCGATCAACGACTTCAGCGTGAGCCGGCCGCGATACGGCATGCAGATGACCTGAAACGAACCGTCGTTGCTCTCGCGATAGTCGAGGATCGGCATCAAGTTGGGATGCTCGAGACGAGCGAGCATCTGCTTCTCGACCGAAGGCCCGCGTGAGATCTTGACGACGAGCTTTCGCGACTCGAGCTGGCGGTCCCGCGCCAGGAAGACGCGCGCGAAGCTGCCCTGGCCGAGTGTCGTCTCCAGGAAGTACTGACCCAGGTGATCGCCTGGACGCGGGAACCGATCGAACGCGAGATCGACATCGTCGCTCTCCAACTCGAGTTCTCGGTCGAGTTCGAAGAGATTCGTGAGAGTGTCGCGCAGGTTCGGGAATCGAGAGGTGTAGCTCTCCGGGGGGATCGGGGTGCCCGCGCGCCTCGCGGCGTGGTACTCGGCGTAGATCAACTCGCGAAGGAACGTGGGATCGCCGATCTCGAATTGATCGCGATACATCTCGACCGAAGGTCGCTGACCCGAACTCCAGCGCTTCTCGAGGTCGACGACGAGCGTATCGATATCGAATGCGCTCGGCGAGGAACCGACTCCGAGTCGCGGGTGGGGTTCGCGCGAGCTGCCCGGCGGGTTCATCAGGACAACCCCCGCTCCTCGCGGAGCTTCTCGAAGAAGCGCTGGATCGTCTTGACGTTGCACTTCCGCAACGCGGCGAGCTCCTTGTAGGTCGCTCCTTCCTTGCGCCGCTCGATCAGCTCGACCTCATCGCTGGAGAGACCGCTCGAGAGCTGCTTCCACGCCTCGTCCTCGAGAACCGGCCGGCTGGGAGAGGGATCGTCGGAGGTCAGCTGGTAGTCCGCCGATTCCCCTTCGCCGTCGAGAGTCAAGGGTAGGACTCGCTTGAGATCATACTTTCGAGTCTGCATGAGCTTGCGCTTCTCTTCCATGATCCGATTCTTGACCATCTGGAAGAGATACGACTTGACGTTGTCGATCTCGTCGACCCCCTCCGGGCTCTTGCCGACCAGGAGGAAGCTCTTCATGACGTCCTGAAGCGCGTCGCCCGTGTCGAAGAACCTCTTGATCGACCTCGGCAGATGACGGCGGATGAGCGTACGGAGCTCCGGCTCGAAGTGCTCCACGATCCGACGTGCAGCCTCGGGGTCCTTCCCCGATCGGGCCTGCCTGACCAGTTCGCTGAGATTGCTCGTCGTGTGCATCACCGCACTCTCCGGTTTCCGGGTCTCGGGTTCATCGAGACCGACCTCGGTCTTGGACGGGAAACATCGAGGGGACGACCTCGTTGTCGTCGGTGCCGAGCCTCCCAGCCCAGGGCGGTCGCCTTGCGGCGACGACACGATTTCCTGCTCAGTATAGCAGGAACTGCGTGGGAGGTTTCGCGTCAACTCTGCGGGGACGGGCTCCCGGGGGGTCGAAAGCCGAGATCGTGCCTTTCTTGGTCGTTCAGCGACAAAGAGTTAGGGCGATCCGAAAAAAATGCGGAGATCGATGTCCTGCAGCCGCTCGATTTCGCAACTCAATCCCTGCTCGGGTGACCGGGCGTCGCCAAGGAGCCCGGCACCGGACCGGGCGGGAGGCGTTGCTCGAGAGGATGCCGCGGATTCAGGGGAGAATTCGCCGCTTCGCTCACCGGGCCGCCGGCCGACTCCGCGACCAGGGACCTGGAACGCGGACCCGGAACAGGGAGCCACCCCATGAATTGCGCGATCGCCAAGAGGGATGCGAACACTCCGAACGGACGCGACACCTACATCCACGAGATCCAAGAAGATCGCGTCCTGACCGCGGAGGAGGAATGCGAGCTCGCGTTCGCCATCAAACGCGGTGATCAGGCGGCCCGCGACCGCATGATTCGCATGAACCTCCGGCTCGTCGTCAAGATCGCTCACGACTTCGAACATCGTGGTTTGAGTCTAGAAGATCTCGTCCAAGAAGGCAACTTGGGGTTGATCCGGGCGGTTCGCGACTTCGATCCGACTCGAGGAACGCGATTCAGCACCTATGCGAGCAATTGGATCAAACAAGCGATCCGGCACGCTCTCATCAATACGACGCCGCTCGTCCGCATTCCTTCCCACATGGTCGGACTCCTCAACAAATGGCGCAGAGCCGAGCGAAAGCTCGCCAAGGAGTTGGGAAGGGCGGCCACGGACGCAGAGATCGCCCGCGAGCTCGGAATCACCGACGCCCAGATGTCGCTGGTCGAGTACGCCCGCCGGGCTCGTCAGGTTCGGCTCGAGTCGGCCTCCAGTGAGGAAGGCGGGTGGACGGTCGAATCGTCGCCCGATCGCCACGACTCCCCCGAGGCCGAGGTCGATCGCGCCGATGAACGCCGGTTCATCCTCAAGCGGCTCGATCGGCTCGAGCAACGCGACCGCATGATCATCATCTTCCGCTACGGGCTCGGCGGTCGCGAGGAGATGAAGCTGCGAGAGATCGGCGAGAAGCTCGGAGTCACTCGCGAGTGGATCCGCAAGATCGAGCACCGCACGCTCCAACAGCTCAGAGACGGAGATTGGTCGGCGGATCACGCTGCTTCCGCAGGTGCGGAGACGCCCGGACCCGTCGAAGAGCCGGCGACGCCCGCGCGATCCGCACGTAGAAACCGCTCGGTCAACCACACTCGTCGGCAAGAGAAATGGTCGGAGACCTCTGGGAACACGAAGACCTCCCCGGTGGGGAAGTCGCGTTCGAGAACGTCGCAGGCGGTCGCATGACCGCACTGCGACCCTCCCCTCGGGATCGCAACCCGGGGGGAGGGTCGATCCTTCGCATCGACCGCGGGCTCTCGACGGCTTGACAGCTCCGGCCTTCGCTTCGGACAATTCGACCGGTCGATCTCGAGCCCGCCCCTTCCGACTGGTCGCCTTCATGCCACCCCATCCACCGTCGCGTCGCTTGGACCTCCTGGGCGTCGCAGGCACGGTGCTCTGCTGCGCGCTCTGGGGAGGAAACTCGGTCGCGGTCAAGGCGGCGATCTCCGACGAAGGGCTCCCCGCGCTCGGCTGCGCGACCATGAGGTTCGTCATCTCGCTTCCCATCGTCTACGCCTTCTGTCTCCGCAAAGAAGGCTCGATCAAACTCCGTCGCCGAGACCTCGGGCTCTATCTGTTTCACGGCTTGATCACGGCGATCCAGATCGGAACCTACAACTGGGGAACGAGCCGGAGCGAGGCGGGGCGCTCGTCGGTCTTCATCAACATCCATCCGCTCGTCGTGGCGCCCTTGGCTTGGTGGTTGCTCGGAGAACGCCTCGGTCGCCGGGGCGTCTTGGGTCTCCTCGCAGCGGCGGGTGGTGTCGCCGTGATCCTCTACCAACGACTCATGAGCGGCGGAGGACTCGTCGGAGACGTCGTGGTCCTGATCTCGGGGCTCATCTTCGGAACGCAGACCGTCACTCAGAAGATGACCTTCGCGAGGGTCCCGCCCGCGACGCTCCTGCTCGTCCAGACCGTGCTGGCGATCCCCATCACCCTCGCCGCGAGCATCGCGACCGAACCACGCGCCGCTTATCACTTCACGCCCGAGGCGATCGGCGGGTTGCTCTACCAAGGGCTGGCGGTGTCGGGACTCTGCTTCAGCCTCTGGATGTTCCTGCTCGACCGGTATCCCGCGGGTCGGTTGGCGACGATCGCCTTTCTCACCCCGCTCTTTGGGATCGCATTCGGGAATCTTGCGCGCGGGGAGAGCCTGAATGCTTCCCTGTTGGTCGGCGGAGTCCTCGTTGGTTCGGGGATCTACCTGGTTGCAACCGGCCGAGGTGAATCGCGGTCGGAGAATTCGAGCCCTATCGTCGACTCGACCGTCGCCCCATAATGGCGCGAGAACCCCGACTGGTCCGACGGAGGCGTCGGCCGGGTGTTCGCGCGACTGGATCTCGGGACGAGGGAGAAGGCGATGAGCCATGATCATCCGCGTCGACGATTCCTGCAAACCGTCTCGGCGCTCGGTCTCGGAACCGGGCTCGCGGGCCTGGGCGGCAAGAACGTGGCCGAAGCTCGTTCGCCGAGGGTGACTCCGGAAGCCGTACGATTCCGACCCGAGATCGAGCCCGTCGTTCGCTGGATCGAGGAGACTCCGCGAGATCGGATCTTCGAGCGCGCGGGTCGCGAGTTGCAGGCCGGGCTCAGCGAACGCGACTTCCTGGCGGGCCTCTTTCTGGCCGGTATCCGCAACGTGAAGCCGCGACCGGTCGGCTTCAAGTTCCACGCCGTTCTCGTGATGAACGCGGCTCATCAACTCTCGCTCACCGCGCGGCCCGAGGACCGCCTCCTGCCGCTCTTCTGGGCGCTCGACAACTTCAAGGCCTCGCAGGCGCAGGACGTGAAGGAAGGCGACTGGGTCCTCGAGAAGCTGGATGAGGCCCGCGTGCCGTCGCCGACGAAGGCGCGAGCGGCCTTCGAACAGGCGATGGATGCCTGGGATTCCGAGGCGGCCGACGTCGCGATCGCCGGGCTCTGCCGCTCGGCGGGCGCCGGCGAGACGACCGAGATCCTCCTGAGGTACGCGATCCGCGACCAGCGCAACATCGGGCACAAACCGATCTTCGTCGCACAGAGTCGCCGGCTGCTCGAGGCGATCGGCTGGGAGCACGCCGAGCCGGTCCTCCGCTCGGTCGTGTACGGGCTGCTCGACCTCCAAGGCGATTCCCGCCCGGTCGCCGTGGGGCCCTATGACTCGAACGTCGCGCTGGCGAAGTCGATCCGCGAAGGATGGTCGGTCGGGAAGCCCGACCCCGATGCAACCCGGAACTTGCTCGACCTGCTCCGGAGCGCCGATTCCGAGAAGTCCGCTGCGGAAGCGGCCGCACTGCTCGGGCGCGGCGTCTCGCCCGGCTCGATCTGGGGGGCCGTCATGTTGGCGGGCAGCGAACTCCTGGTTCAGTCGCCCGGGATCATCGCGCTGCACTCGATGACCGCGGCGAACGCGCTTCACTCCCTCTACCGTACCGCCGCTGATGATTCGACGCGGAAGCTGGCGTTGCTTCAGGCCGTGGGCTGGTTGCCGCTCTATCGTGATCGAATCAAGCCGAAGTCCGACTTCCGGATCGACCGAGCGACCCAGGAGGCTCCAAACGAGACCGGCCTGGACGCCGTCTTCGACCTCGCGGCGCGCGACCGACTCGCCGGGGTTCGCGCGGCGTCCGCGCTGCTGGAGAAGCAAGACCTCTCGGCCGACTTCTTCGCGGTCCTTCGTCGCTTGATCCTGACCAAGGGCCGTGACAGTCACGACTACAAGTATGGAATCGCCGCATTCGAGGAGGCGATGCTCGTCGAGGATCCCAAGTCGAGGGCCTCGATCGCCGCGGCGGCGACGATCCAACTCCCGACGGTCTCGGCGGCGGACAACCCGCTCACCAAGAAGGCCCGCGAGGTGATCTCCGCGATCTGACCGATCGAACGATCGGTCCGCAGGGATCAACCCATGCGTTGATCCTTGCGGAGGGCCTTGTAGGCGGCCACGGCCATCCGGTCGCAGGCCTCGTTCTCGGGGTGGCCGTTGTGTCCCAGCACGACGGTCACTCGAACGCGATGCCTCTCGAGGAGTTCGTCGAGCCTTTGCCAGAGGTCGAGATTCACGACCGGTTTGAACTGCTGGCCCTCACGTCTCCGCCAACCCTGCGCCTTCCACTTGGGCATCCATTCCATGAGTCCCTTGCCGACGTACTGACTGTCGGTCACCAACTCGACCTCGCAGGGGCGCTTCAGGCTCTCGAGTCCCTCGATCACCCCCTGGAGCTCCATCCGATTGTTGGTGGTGTTCGGTTCGGCGCCCGAGGCATCTCGGGAGCGTCCGCTCGCGGGGTGCTCGAGAATGTAGGCCCAACCGCCCGGACCAGGGTTGCCGGAGCATGCGCCGTCGGTGAAGAGGCGGACGAAGTCGACCGAGGGTGTCGAATCCGTGGTCACGATCGTCCACTCCGATGGGTCGAGGTCTCGCCCAGGTACCGGCCGGCATCCGCGGCCGACCGGTGAGACGAGGATCCCAGAGCCTAATGGACGACGCCCGAACGAGCCAGGCCAAAACAGGGCTCGATCGCGGGCGGCGATCATCAATACTTGCGAACGACCCCGACGAGGATTCCGAGGATGTTCACCTTTTCGCGGTAGATCGGCTTCATCGACCGATTCGCGGGCTCGAGCCGAATCCGATTCTTCTCCTTGAAGAATCGCTTCAGGGTCGCCTCACCGTCGTCGTCGCGGATCGCGACGATCTGACCGTCGCGAGCCTGAGACTGTCTCTGGATCACCACGAAGTCGCCGTCCTCGATGTGGGCCTCGATCATCGACTCTCCGGTGACGCGGAGCGCGAACGTCTCCTCGCTCGACTCCCACTCCTCGAAGGTCAGCGTCTCGTCGCGCTGTTCGATCGCCTCGATCGGCGAACCGGCGGCGATCCGGCCCACGAGCGGGATCCCGCGCGGGCTCGTCGACTCCGATGCATCGAGAAGTTGGATCGCACGCGACATGTTCGGCTCGCGGTGGATCAGGCCCTTCTTCTGCAACGCCTTCAAGTGACACATCACCCCGTTGGGGCTCTTGATCTCGAATCTCGTACCGATCTCTCGTACGGTCGGGCCGTAGCCGCGTCCGTGGATCTTTTCGCGAATGAACTCGTAGATCTCGCGTTGGCGTTGCGTCAGCGATTCGATGTCGGCCATCGGTCGATCCTCTGGTTGATGAGATCGCATGGGGAGACCCGAACACGGACCGCGACAAGCGTTACCGCACGGGCGATCACTCCTGACCCTTTGACGGCTAATGTACACAAGTCGGCTAGCGCACGCTAGAACATTTTCCAAGTTTTCCGAGCCGTGTCGGCAGACCCTCTCGCGTCGCGCGCGGACCACTTGCTATCGAGTCGGACTCGAGGAGAATCGGGTGGATCTCGAGACTGGTTCGTTTCCAAGAGGAACGCACGAATGGCGGCCGATCCGATGCGGATCCTGGCGATTCACGCTCACCCGGACGACGTCGAGTTCCTCTGCGCGGGGACGCTCGCTCTCCTGGCGGAGGCGGGCCATCGCGTGACGATCGCGACGATGACTCCCGGCGACTGCGGCTCGGCGGAGCTCGACCCCGTCGCGATCGCGGCGATTCGAAGGAAAGAGGCCGCCGAGGCCGCGCGACTGATCGATGCCGAGTATCGGTGTCTCGAATTCCGCGACCTGGCGATCTTCTCGGACGACGATTCGCGAAGACGGGTCGTCGAGTTGCTGCGCGCGGTCCGGCCCGACCTGGTGCTGACCGCTTCGCCCGTCGACTACATGGCCGACCACGAGGCGACCGCCGCTCTCGTACGCGACGCCTGCTTCATCGCGCCGATTCCGAATTACAAGACACGGCAGTGGGACCCCGCTCCGCCCACGGAACGGATTCCCCACCTCTATTATGTGGATCCGATCGAAGGGATCGACCACTTCGCCGCGATTCAGCCGGTGGGATTCCACGTCGACGTCACGCGCGTCTTCCCCATCAAGCAACGCATGCTCGCCTGTCACGACAGCCAGCGATCCTGGCTCGCCGCGCACCACGGCATGGACGAGTATCTCGACAGCCAACGGAGATGGGGGTCGCATCGCGGCGGAGAGATCGGCGTCGATCAAGCCGAGGGGTTCCGCCAGTATCTCGGCCATGCCTACCCGCGAACGAATCTCCTGCTGGAGCTCCTCGAGCAGGATGGACGCGGCGGAAGGATCGGGGCGACGTGCATCGTCTGAGCCGCCCCGCTCCCGAGGCTCATCCGGGCGAGACGTAGTCGATCAACTGCGCGAGGAGGCTCCTGAGTTCTTTGCGGTGCACGATTCGGTCGAGGAAGCCGTGTCGCAGCAGGAACTCGCTCGTCTGGAAACCCTCGGGAAGACGAACGCGAACGGTCTGCTGCACGACCTTCGGACCTGCAAAGCCGATCAGAGCTTTCGGCTCGGCGATGATGACGTCGCCCAGCGACGCAAAGCTGGCGGCCACTCCGCCCATCGTGGGATGCGTCAGCACGCTGATGTAGAGCTGACCGGCGGCGTGATGCCGCGCAATCGCGGCAGAGACCTTCGCCATCTGCATCAGGCTGAGAATCCCCTCGTGCATTCGGGCTCCTCCGCCCGAGCCCGAGATGATGATGACCGGCAATTGCTGCCGAGTCGCTTCTTCGATGGCTCGGGTGAGCTTCTCGCCGACCACCGACCCCATACTTCCCATGATGAAGCTGCTGTCGGTGACCCCGAAGACCACGCGGATGCCTTTGATGAACCCCTGGCCGACCACCGCCGCTTCATTGAGGCCGGTGCGCTCCTGCTCGGCCTTGACGCGCTCGGGGTAGGGGCGTCGGTCGTTGAAGCCGAGCGGGTCGCCGGGCTGGAGGTCCGAGAACCACTCCTCGAACGTGTCGGGGTCGAGGACCTGGACGATCCGCTCGAATGCGGTGACGGCGAAGTGGTGGTTGCATTCGGGGCAGACGTTGAGATTCTCGACCACTTGTTTGCGATAGAGCGTGGCGCGGCAGGCGTCGCAACGCATCCAGACGCCCTCGGGGACGCGCTTCGCCTCGAAGTGGCCGTGCCAGCTATTGGCGGATCCGCTGCTCTTTCGGGCCATCTTGATCGGTCGCTCCATTCACGCCCGGGCGTGTCGAGGAGTGGAATTCGAGGGAGTCTCGTGAGCTCGGCGATTCGTTTCCGACGAGCCCGTGAAGCGTCAGGCGTGGGGGTCGCCGTTGCGGCCCCAGTCGGGTGCGACGGCGATCCGTTCGAAGCCCGCGGCGGGAATCGCATCGTCGAGGGCGACGCGCGACGACCCGCGGAGCTGCGCACCGATAAGTTGAGCGATCGGCTCGCAGGCGACAAGCCCGATTTCTTCGTCGCGGTGTCGACGAATGATCGGCCTGAGTGCGTTGAGCACCCGCTCGAGGGCATCTTCGGAGGCTTCGCCCTGCGGCGGGCAGATCGCGAACGGATCGTCCATCCATTGGCGAAAGACGCGTTGGTGGCGGCGCCGGATCTCCTCGACGAGCAGCCCTTGCCAGAGCCCTTGGTCGAGGTTGCGAAACTCGTCGATCCGTTTGGGGCGGAGGCCGACGACCCGTCCGATCGACTCGGCGGTTCGCCAGGCGCTCTGGCTTGGGCCGGAGTAGAGCGCGGAGAGCTGGATCTGCTCGAGACTCCCCAGTCGGTCGGCGAGTTGGGCGACCTCCGCTCGACCGAGGTCGCTCAACGGGAGATCGAGCGAGCCTTGAACACGGTTCTGCTCGTCGTAGACCGTCGATCCGGGGCGGATCAGGACCACGTGGGTCATTCTGGTGACGGCGTACCGGTCGAACCGACCGGTGCGTAGCCTCTCGAGAGACCGCGGGCCGCGCCCTCGGCCAGCTCGGCCAAGGCTCCCGCGTAGTTTCCGGAAGATTGGAAGACCGCCGAACCGGCCACGAGCTGGGTCGACCCCGCGGCGACGGCGTCGGCCGCGGTTCCGGGCTTGATCCCGCCGTCGATCGAGATCTCGAGATCGGGCCGCCGACTGCGGAGTTCGCGGACCTTCTCGAGCACGGTTGGATCGAACTTCTGACCCCCGAATCCGGGCATCACGCTCATCACGAGAACGAGGTCGAGATCGTCGAGGAAGGGGAGGATCGCCTCGAGCGGGGTCGGCGGATTGAGGGCGACTCCGGCGAGACAGCCTTGCGAGCGGATCGCCGCGAGGAGTGCACGAGGTTCGGGAACGGCCTCGATGTGGAAGACGATCGAGTCGGCCCCGGCGGAGACGAAGGCGTCGAGATATCGCGCGGGGTCGGCGATCATCAGGTGAGTATCGAAGAAAGCGGCCGAACTCCGCCGCCAGTCGGCGATCACGGGCGGGCCGTAGCTGAGGTTGGGCACGAAGCAGCCGTCCATCACGTCGAGGTGCACCGCGGAGACGTTCGCCGCGGCGAGCGCGGCGAGTTCCTCGGACATCCTCGAGAAGTCGCAGTTGAGGAGCGACGGCGTGACGACGGGGCGCGGGAGCGACTTCCGTTGCCGGATTCGCTCCTCGCGCGACGGGACGACCATCGATTCCGCCGTCATCCTCACGACTCCTCGAACACGCATCGCCCTACGGCGAAAGCGGTTCCATCAACGATCGGGAATGACCTTCAACGAATTGAACGACTTGCCCTCGAGCGACTCGAGGAAGGCGCCTCCGCCGGTCGAGACGTGCGAGACCTTGTCGGCATAGCCGAACTCTTCGACGGCCTCGGCCGTCTCGCCACCGCCCACGACCGTGACCGCGGGGGACGACGCCATCGCCTCGGCGATGCGCATGGTTCCCTTGCGGAACGGCTCGTCTTCGAACTTGCCCATCGGACCGTTCCAGATCACGGTTCCGGCCGCTTGGATGATGGCGGCGTACTCTTCGGCCGCGCCCGGACCGATGTCGAGTCCGAGCAGCCCCTCGGGAATCTCGGGGCCGACGACGACCTGGGTCTCCGCGGCGGTTGCATCGAGCTTGGCCGCGACGAGGTGATCCTTGGGGAGCACCAGTTTCTCACCCGCCAACGCGAGCAGGCGACGAGCTTCGTCGAGCTTGTCCTCTTCGACGCGGCTCTTGCCGGTAGCGTGACCCTGAGCGCGAAGGAAGGTGTAGGTCATCGCTCCGCCGATCAGGAGCCGATCGATCTTGGGGAGCAGATTCTCGATGACGCCGATCTTGTCGGAGACCTTCGCCCCGCCCATGACCGCGACCATCGGAGTCTTGGGCCGGCCGAGCAGGGTGTCGAGGATCTGCAGTTCCTTCTCGACGAGGAATCCGATGCCGCGGGCCTCGGCGGGGAACTGCTCGGGGACCGCGACCATCGAGGCTTCGTCGCGGTGGCAAGTGCCGAACGCGTCGTTGACGTAGACGTCGGCGAGCGAGGCGAGTTCCTTGGCGAAGGCCGAGTCGCCCTTCTTCTCACCCTTGTTGAAGCGGACGTTCTCGACCACGAGGATCTCGCCGGGCTTCAAGGCGGCGGCGGCGGCCTGCGCGTCGGGACCGACGGTGTCGTCGACCTTGCGGACCGGTCGACCGATCAGTCCCTCGAGGCATGCGGCGACCTTGTCGAGCTTGAACGGCGCGTCGGCGGCGGGGTCGCCCGAGGGACGGCCGAGATGGCTCACGAGGATCAGCGAGGCGCCTTGTTCGAGGGCGTAGGTGAGAGTGGGAAGAGCCGAGCGGATCCGACGGTCGTCGGAGACCTCGCCGTCCTTCGTCTGCGGGACGTTGAAGTCGACGCGGACGAGCACGCGCTTGCCGTTCAGGGCGAGGTCGCGGATGGTCTGCTTGGCCAAGATCGGAGTCCTCGTGTCGATGGGGCGAGTCAACGCGGAGAGTGGACGGGGAACTTCCCTCGATGCGCGAGAAGGCCCGCGTCCAGGACGCGGGCCTTCGGAACGTTGCAAGACCGTCGGAATCAGCCGAGGTGCGCGAGCTTGGTGATCAGCTCGGCGGTCCGGCAGGAGTAACCCCACTCGTTGTCGTACCAGGCGACGGTCTTGACCATGTTGCCCGCCATGACGAGCGTCCAGTCGGCCATGAAGATGCTGGAGTGCGAGTTGCCGATGATGTCGCTCGAGACGAGCGGGTCGGTCGTGTACTCGAGGATCCCCTTGAGCGGTCCGTCGGCCGCGGCCTTGAGGGCGGCGTTGACCTCGTCCTTGGTGACCTCGCGCTTGAGGACCGACGTGAGGTCGGTCACCGATCCGTCGGGAACCGGGACGCGAAGGGCGTAGCCGGTCAGCTTGCCGTTGAGGTCGGGGATCACCTCGCCGACGGCCTTGGCGGCGCCGGTGCTCGAAGGGATGATGTTCACGGCGGCGGCGCGGGCGCGGTAGGGATCGCTGTGGATCTGGTCGGCCACGCGCTGGTCGTTGGTGTAGGCGTGGATCGTGGTCATCAGGCCCTTCTCGATGCCGAAGGTCTCATGGAGGACCTTGGCCATCGGGGCGAGGCAGTTCGTCGTGCACGACGCGTTCGAGACGATCCGATGGCTCTTCTCGAGCGTGTGGTCGTTGACGCCGAGCACGATGGTGGCATCGAGCTTGTCCTTGGCCGGGGCGCTCAGGACGACGCGCTCGGCGCCCGCTTCCAGGTGCTTCTCGAGCGAGGCCTTGTTCGTGAAGAAACCGGTCGACTCGAGGGCGACCTGGCAGCCGAGAGCCTTCCAGGGAAGGTTCGCCGGATCCTTCTCCTGGGTGATCTTGATCGTCTTGCCGTTGACGACCAGGCAGCCGTCACCCGCCTCGACGGTCCCGTCGAATCGGCCGTGGACGCTGTCGTACTTCAGGAGCATGGCCAGGTGCTTGGCGTCCGAGAGGTCGTTGATCGCGACGATCTCGAAATCCTGCGGCTTCGCGGCCATGACGCGGAAGACCAAACGACCGATGCGACCGAAACCGTTGATACCGACGCGAACCGCCATTCGTCCTACTCCTGGATTGGGTCTCGGGCGGGACCGCAGCTCGCGGCCGACGCGAGGGAAACGCCCACGCTTCATCGACCGCTCGACCGGGCACCCGGCGCCTTGCCTCGAGCGAATCGGGATTATAGGAACCGGCCGCGTCGCATGTCAACGAGACGGCGGTCGAAGTATCGGCATCTGCTTGTGCGTGACCCGCCGCGATTCGACGCTCCTCCTCAGGTCCGCCCGGTCTCGGATGGCCCCGGGAGAGAGGCGTCGAGTCGCTGCGAAGCCTCGGTCTCGCCGCCGATCAGCGGGGAGCCGGGGCGGGCGGAGCGGGGATCAGGTGCTTGGGGTCGACGTCCTTGAACAGTTCGACCGGCGAAGTGTGCAGGTCGGGGCTCGCGGGCTTTTCCTTGGCTTCGGCGAGCACTCGGGTCCGCTGGCTCGAGAGCATCTTGAACAGCTCGCCGTACGCCTGGCGCTGCTCGGGGGTCTCGGCAACGCCGAAGCGCAGGTTGTAATTCTGCATGAATCCGAGGAGTTGACCTACGGTCGCCTGACGAGCGGGGTCGAGATCCTGGAGGACCTTCTCGAAGTTCGGCTTGTCCATCATTCGAGCCAGGCCTGCGAGCCCCTTGATGAAGTTCGTCGCGGCGACGAAGTTCGTGCGGTCGGTCGAGGGGATCAGGGCGACCGCCTTGTCGTTGAGAGCCTTGACGGCTTCCTTGACGGGGGTCACGTCCTCGACGCGGAGGTCGCCTTCCTCATCCTTGACGACCGCGGCCTTGACCGCCTTGAAGAGCGCCTCGCGCTCCGACGCGTAGTCGTCGCCTCGGAGCACGCGGGGCCAGGTCTCGATGTCGGCGAGGCGGCTCAGCGAGAGGGTCACCGCATCGCTGGCATGGAAGAAGGGGATGGCGCGGACGATGCGACCCGCGATCGGCAGGTCGGCCGCGCGAAGCGACGAGCCGCTGACGGCGCGGGGGTTCGTCATGTCGTCGAGCAACACGTTCAAAGCGTCGCCCCGATTGATGTCCTCGACGCTCGGGTTCTCGCGAAGGCGCGTCTGACGGGCCTCGAAAGCCTCGTTGCGCGACTGGGTCCTTGCGGCCATGCGGCGTGCGTAACGACGATTCGTCTCTTGCTGCGACTCGAACAGGTATTCGTTCCAGCGCATGACGGTGTCGGTGTTGATCGAGCGAGCCACCGCGGTCTGGTAGTTGTAAACGCCCGCGCCGGCCGCGTAGGCGCCCATGCCCCGGGCGATGTCGCCGTAGGCGGTCGAGCTCCATCCACCCCAGCCGCCGCCCGCGAGGCCCATTCCGTACGGATAGAAGAACTGAGCGTCGGCCCCGCGTCCCGCTCCGAGGACCGCCAGGGTCAGGCCCAACGCAAGACTGAATTTCCGCGACATGGAGGGAGCCCTCATCAATCCCAAGGGGATGTGCTCGGCCGGCGGCCACGACGACCCTCGGCCGGTCTCGATGCCTTCCGCATTCCAGAGTAATCCCCACGACGGCCCGACGCAAACCACCCGCGTCGCCCACTCTACAAAAAAAGCCCGATCTCGGATCACTTGGTCCGATTGAGCCGAGCGAGAGGATCGTAGGGGCGGAGGAGTTCCGGCAACACTGAACGGGATCGGTCGTCTCAGAGATCGATGGGAATCAGGTCATCGTCTTCGTCGAGAGACGGGAGCAGGCCGGGGCTGGGTGCGGCCGCGGGCGACGGAGGCGGCGCGACGGGCTGAGGCAATTCGACGCGAAACAGAATCGCTCCGATGGCCAACTCGTCGCCTTGCCGCAGGACCGTCTCCTCGACGCGGAGACCGTTGACCCGCACGCCGTTGCGGCTTCCGAGGTCGCGCAGCGTCACACGATCGTATGCGGTCGCGAGACAGCAATGACGGCGCGAGATCGAGGGATATTCGAGGCGGACGTCGCACTCGGGATGCCGACCGACCAAGAGCACGGGACGATGCAGATCGACCGGGCCGATGTTGGAGTTGATCGGCGTGAGCCGAGCGGACATCAGTGATCGCCTTCGGGATTTGCGGGTGCTTGATCGTCCTCGTTCATTTGGACGATGATCTGGATCCGGCACTTGTCGGCGACGTTCGGGGGCAAGATCTCGCGCATCATCGCGGCGAGCGGCTTCTCGAGGGACTCCTCGAGGGGAACCGAGAGCGGGCGCGGCTCGACCGCCGCAGCCTTGGAGGCGGCCGCGGGCCGAGCGAGCAAGGCTGCAGCCGCCGACGACCGAACCGCCGCGAGCACGCCGTTGCCTTCGGCAAGCGTTGCGTCGTGGCCTTGTCCCGACTCGAGACGATACCGGATGTGGGCGATCGAGAGTTCATCGCCCGGACGCAGTCGGCCGATCTCCACGCGCTGGCCGTTGATCCGAATCCCGTTGGTGCTTCCCAGATCGCGCACGACGACCTCGCCGTTGTCGTTCGTCATGCAACAATGATGGCGCGATACCCGGAGCGAGTCGAGACGCGCGTCGCATTGGGGATGACGGCCCACGACCACCATCGACCCGTCCAACGGGATGTCAGGACCTTCGTCGAGAGCCACCAGGCGTGACGACATGGGCGCGATCCTGTCCATTGAGAATACGACGCACCCCGAGCGGGACTGCGAATGGATGAGAGGGGGCGGACCTGCGAGCGATTGATCGAGCCCGGCGGCCGTTCCCGGCAGAACCCACTCGCTGCCGAGTGCGACGCCGTAATCCAGCCGACGCTGTAGATTATCGGGTCCGGAACCGCCGCTCAAGCATCGAAGTCGACCGCCGGCCTCGGAAATCGTCCGAAATCGCCCGCGAGTCGTCCACGCTCGAAACTCCGATCCCCACCGATCGCGAGAAGGACCCTGATGAAATCATACGGCTCGAGGACCGGATTGTGTCGCGATCCGCGACAGATTTTCCTCGACATCGTGCGATTTCGTTCCCGAGTACTCCCCAACTCCCGAGAACAAAACGGGATCGGGTCGAGGCGGGTCGATCGTGCGATTCTCGATCCAGCCGCGAACCGTATCCATCAGTGATTGCATGATCGGCCGGGGTCGGAGCCCGATCGCCTCCAAGCTCTCTCGCGCGTCGAAGTGCATCGTCCGGCGCGTCAGCCTCACGCCCGTCACGGTGGCGCGCGGAGGGCAGTGGTCGACATGGTCCGCCCAGAACTCGCTCGCATACGCGATCGCGAGTCCGACCGGGTACGGTACGGTCCAACGCGGAACCGCGACCCCCGTCAGCCCCGAGAGAATGCCCAAGAACTCGACGAGCGTGAGGTTCTCCCCGCCGAGGAGGTATCGTCGCCCCGGCGTCCCACGCTCCATCACGCCGATCAATCCGAGAGCGACGTCGCGGACGTCGATCATGTTGAGCGTACAGTCCATGAGTGCCGGGAGTCGGCCGCGACAGAAGTCGAGCATCAGGCGCGAGGGCGGCGAGAGCCCAGGGTCGTCGGGACCGACCGGCATCGTCGGATTCGCGATCACGATCGGGGCGCCGGCTCGAGCCATCGCCATCGCCGCGTTCTCCGCCCGGAGCTTCGATCGGCAGTAGGGGCCGATCGCATCCGCGAGGCTGATCTCGACGTCGGGACCGATCGGCCCGGACTGGTTCGACCGAGTGAGGATGCTCTCCGTGCTCGTATGCAGGACTCTCCCCGCGCCCGCCTCGAGCGCGAGCTCGAGAACGTTGACGGCGCCTCGATGGTTCACGGCGTCGAAGTCTTCGCGCCGGAGCGTCCAGAGATTCGGGTTCGCCGCGAGATGGTAGACGCGCGTCGCTCCGGCCAGTGCGGGCGCGAGAGCCGCACGATCGCGGATGTCGGCGAACACGACCTCGACGCCTTCCGGCAGCCGATCCACGGCGACTCCCGGCCGCTCGACCACGCGAACCGACTCGCCGCGCTCGACGAGAAGACGCACGAGATGTCCGCCGATGAAGCCCGCGCCCCCGGTCACGATCGTTCGACTCATCCTTTCGGCTCCTTCCGTTCGATCGATGCGTCAGTCGCGGACTTCGTAGAGGATCTGGCGAGTTCCGAGGGGCAGCGGAGGTCCGAGCAGCCCGGCGGCGACCCATTCGTCGAATCGAGCGGGGACGACGTAGTCGGTGTAGCCGTAGTTCCCGGGCGATCGATACCGCTCGATCTCATGCCAGTCGACGTAGACGTGCGTGATCCCGCGCTCTCGAAACGTCCGGCGGATCTCGTCGACCGAGCGTCCCGAGGTCAGCTGCTCGAGGATCTCGTCGTCGAAGACGGTGTTGTAGACGCAGGGATGCTCGAGATGGAAGACCGCGGCCTGGCCGACGAGCAGCGGCTTCGCTCCCGGCGCGAGGCCCGCGTCGAGTCGCGCGAGCGGGGGGTTGAGCATCTCGGGGACGCCGCGACGGAGCCGCTTCAGGTCGCCTGTCCAATCCTCGAGTCCGGCGAGGCTGGTCGAGCAGTAGATGAAGTTGGTGACGACGCACAGCCCGACCACGAACGCGAGCCAAGCCGTCGCCGCGCGGCCCCGGAAGACCTCGGCTCCCTGTCCCGCAAAGAGCGCGAGCGCCGGCACGAGCGGCAGCCAGAATCGGTCGAGTCGATGCGTGAACAGCCACCAGGTCGCAAAGATGTAGCCAACGAACCCGAGCGCGAGCAAGCCTCGGCCGCGCGAGC
This sequence comes from Isosphaeraceae bacterium, assembly GCA_033763215.1. Lineage (GTDB taxonomy): Bacteria > Planctomycetota > Planctomycetia > Isosphaerales > Isosphaeraceae > JANRKW01. The sequence continues at coordinate 141,461 of JANRKW010000025.1, forward strand.
GGACCAAGACGATCAGCGCGGGGATCGCCAAGGTCGTGTAGAGCGGCGACTGCCAGTCGGATCGACCGGCCACCTCGAGCAGCGATCCGCCGAGCGCAGACAGCTCGATCGGCCGAGGGCCGTGTGCTCGCCGCCACTTCGCATCCATCTCCGCGTCCCAGTGCCGAGCGCCGAAGACCTCGTAACCGAGTGGATAGACGGGATTGCCGGTGTCGACGACGTTCTTGACCAACCAAGGGGTCATCACGAGGACGACTCCGAATCCGTAGGCGACGACGATCCGTGGCGAGCGAGCCCGCCAGGCCGCCGCGACCGCCGCCGCGCCGAACGGGACGACGGCCGAGACCAACCCGGGATACTTCGTCGCCATCGCGCCGCCCGCGAGCAGACCCGCCGCGAGCCAGAATCGCGAGCGCGCCTCTTTGGGGGCGGTCCAAGCGCGAGCGGCCGCCCAGAGAAGCGCGGCGTGGTAGAAGCAGAGCGGTCCCTCGACGTACGGAATCGCCGCCATCCGATAGATCCAGGGCGTCGACAGGTAGGCGATCGTCGCGATCCAAGCCGCTCGCGGCGACCCCCAGCGCATCGCAGTCGCCCAGATCGTGAGGCCCGCCGCCCAGGCGAAACTCGCCACCAGGAGCTGACCGATCAAGGCGCCGAGCCACCAGTCGTTCGCGACGTGCATCCCCAGTAGGTGGAGCATCTCCGTGGAGAAGGGCATGCTCGTGTAGACGTTGTGCGGCAGGAACGTGATCGCGCCGGCGAGGAAGTACTCCTTCGGCCCTTGGAGGTGATACTCGATCGAGTCGAAATCGATCGTCGGCAACATCGCCCCGAGAGCCATGATCAGGACGAAAGGCGCGACGGCGAGCATCAACGACGGCGGCGGGAATCCGACTCGTTTCTCGTCCCCCGGAGCCGAGATCTCGCTCCTCATCGATCGGATCGCGAGGATCGCCTCGAGCACGATCGGCGCGGCGAGCGCGAGTCGCGTCGACCAAGGGGTGAGCAGCCCGAATCGCCCGAGGAAGAGCGTCGCCCCACCAATCAGCGCCGCGCCAAAACCGAAGGCGAGACAGAGCCCTTCGACCGGTTCGAGGAGTTTCCGTAGACCGAGAACGCGGGTCGCGAGTCGACCGATCGCCAAGAGGCTCGCGAGGATCAAGCCCGCCCCGGCGACGATCGGCAGTCGTTGCGGGAGATTCTCGACGTGACGGAGCTGCTCGATCATGTTCGCGAGGAACGTCTGCTCATAGGTCACGCCGGGGACGACTTCCGGGAGGAACCGCCAGAGCAGGTAGGAGCGCGTGATGACCCCGCCGCCGTTCGCCGCGTTGGGCAGAGGCTCGGCCAAGATCCAGCCGAGCCAGACGAGTTGCACGACCGCGAGTGCGACGAGCGGGCCGACCCCGAGCGACGGCGAGTCGATCGAGGGCGGCGACGGAGCCGCGGCGGCCGCGGCGGGTGTCGGATAGCGCCGACGAGGAGCGCGGCCGCGGCTCACAGCGTCGGCCCGACTTGCCAAGGCGAGAATTCCTCCTCGCCGACGCCGTTGATCTCGCTCTTGGTGAGCGTGCCCGAAGCAGTTTCGAGGATCAACTCGAAGAGACGGCGACCCGCGCTCTCGACGCTCTCGCCCTCGAGGATCGTGCCCGCGTTCAGGTCCATGTCGGCCGACATGCACTCGAACATCGGCGTATTCGTGGACACCTTGATGCAAGGGGTCGGCTTGAGGCCGAGCACGCTGCCTCGACCGGTCGTGAAGACCAGGACGTTCGCCCCCGCCGCGACCAGCCCGGTGGTGCAGGGCGGGTCGTAGCCGGGGGTGTCCATGAAGTGGAGCCCGGGCGCGTCGATCCGCTCGGCATAGCCGACGACGCCCGCGAGCGGCGTCGAGCCCGCCTTGGCGATCGCGCCGAGAGACTTCTCGTAGATCGTGGTCAAGCCGCCCTGCTTGTTGCCGGGCGAAGGGTTGTTGTTGATCTCCGCGCCGAAGATCCCGGTGTACCATTCCCACCATTTGACGCGTTCGATCAGCTTCTCGCCGACCTCGCGGCTCACCGCGCGACGCGTGAGCAGATGTTCGGCTCCGTAGATCTCGGTGGTCTCGCCGAGCACGGCGGCTCCGCCTTGGGAGATGATCAGGTCGGCCGCGATTCCGCAAGCGGGGTTGGCGGTGACGCCCGAGTTGCCGTCGGACCCGCCGCATTCCATGGCGAGGAGGAGCTTCGACGCCGGCTGCTCGGTACGGCGGAATCGGTTCGCCTCGGGCATCAGGCGGAGAACAGCCGCGACGGCCGCCTCGACCGTCTTGGTGATCCCGCCTTGCTCCTGGATGTTGAGCACGAGCGGACGCTCCGAGGGCCGCGACGAACCGCCCACCGCGACGACCAAGTCCTCGGCCTCGACGAGCCGGCTCGCGTAGTTGACCTCGCAACCGAGGCCGACGATCACATAAGCACCGACGTTCGGGTGATTCGCGAACCCCGCGAGCGTGCGCTCGAGCATCCGGTGGTCGGGCCCGTCGAATTGGAGCCCGCAGCCGCCTTTGTGGGTGATCGCGAACACGCCGTCGACGTTGGGGAACTCGCGCTTCCAGTCGCCGTTCTTGAAACGGTCGGAGATATATTTCGACGTACTGGCCGAGCAGTTCACCGTGCTGATGACGGCGATGTAGTTCCGAGTGCCGACGCGGCCGTCGTCGCGGAGGAAGCCTTGGAAGGTCCGCGGCTCGAGCAGCGGCGGGACCGGCGGACGTTCGGTGGCGACGGCGTAGTCGCGGTCGAACAGGTCGGCGCGGATGTTGTGTTCGTGGATCCAGGAGCCGGCGGGGATCGTCTTCGAGGCGAAGCCGATGATCTGCCCGTACTTGCGGATCGGCTCACCCTCGGCGATCTCGGCGAGGGCGACCTTGTGCCCCAGCAGGATCGGCTCACGCGCTTCGACCTCGCGATCGTCGAGGCGGAGCAGGAATCCCTTGGGAATCGGCCGCGCGGCGACCGCGACATTGTCGTCGCTCCGCAACAGAACCGCCTTGTTCACTTCCGCCGCCGTGCTCATGCCCAGATCCCGAGGTTCGAGTGGAATGCCGAGGAGTTCCGCCTCGAAGTCTATCGAACCAAGCTCGCTTCCGAAAGCTCGTGCTCGCCGCAACGAATCGCGTTCCTCCTCGAGATTCGGACCCGACCCAACCGCTGGACAGGCGCGCGGCGGCGGAATACCTTGTGCGTCGGATCGTCGATCCGCGCGACTTCTCCTTGCTCTCCGAGGTTGGCATGCCTTCGTTCACGCTCACCGACGCGGCTCGCGACACGCAGCTCGACAACTTCTCGATCTCGGCCGCCGACCTCGGGCTCTCTCCAGGGGTCGGGCCTTCGTGGTCGGTGGTCAAGCGGACGCTCCACGGCGGACGTCGCGAGGGCGTCGACCTGATCCGTCTCGACAACGGAGCGCTCTCGGTCGACATCGTGCCGACCCGCGGCATGAGCCTCCGCAAAGGGGCGTTTCTCGGGCATCCGCTCGGCTGGCGTTCGCCCGTTTCCGACGGACCGGTGCATCCCGCCTTCGTCAACCTCCAGAATTGGGGCGGACTCGGCTGGCTCGAGGGTTACGACGAGATGCTCGTCCGCTGCGGCCTCGAGAACAACGGCGCTCCTTACACCGAGACCGCGACATCGGCCGACGGCACGTCGCGTCAGATCACCTACGGCCTCCACGGCAAGATCGGCTACATCCCCGCGCACTTCGTCGCGGTCCACGTCGCACCCGAGCCGCCGCACGAGATCACGATCGAGGGCCACGTCGACGAGGCGAAGCTCTTCAATACGCAGATCCGCATGATCACGCGGATCTCGACCGTTCCCGGCTCGAATCGGCTCCGCGTCCGCGACGAGTTCGTCAATCTCAAGGAGAGCCCCAGCGAGATGCAGGTGCTCTACCACTGGAACTTCGGGCCGCCCTACCTCGGCGAGGGCTCGAGATTCGTCGCGCCGATGAAGACCGTCCTGCCGCGCGACCCCCGTGCCGCCGAAGGAATCGACCGCTTCGACGTCTACGGCGCACCCGAGCCGGGCTACGCCGAACAGGTCTACTTCTTCGAACTCCTGGGGCGCGGACCGGGAGCCCGAACGCTCGCCATGCTTCGAGACTCCCGAGGCGAACGCGCGGTCGCGATCCGTTTCTCCACCGAGGAACTCCGCGGCTTCACCCTCTGGAAGAACACCTCGGGCCTTGCCGAAGGGTATGTGACGGGGCTCGAACCGGCCACCAACTACCCCAACGCCAAGCCGTTCGAGAAGGCGCGAGGGCGGGTGGTCACGATTCCGCCGGGCGGACGACACGTCACCGACACGACGCTCGAGATCCTCGAGGGGGCTGAGGCGGTCGCCGCGGCCGAGGCCGAGATCCGTGAGATCCAAGGAGGGTCGAAGCCCGTGATCCATCCTCGGCCGGTCGAGCCGTTCGCCCCCGAGACGCCGACGGCTCGATGACGATCGCACACTGGTCGCGCCGCGCCGCCCCGATCGCGGCGGCATGCCTCGCCGCGCTCTCGATCGCCGCCGTCACCGACTTCCACGCGCCGCCGCGATACGACGGCGCGGGGTATTCGGTGCTGGCGGCGGCGATCGGTTCGGGGCGAGGCTACCGGAGCATCGATCATCCCGACGCACCGTCGCATGTTCACTTTCCTCCGGGCTATCCGGCCGCTCTCGCCGCGGTCTGGTCGATCACCGGGCGATCGGTCGTCGCGGCGCGGATCTTTTCGCTGACTTGCACGTCGCTCGCGGTCGGGCTGATTGCGGTGAGCATGCGCAGAGGGCTGCCGGGCCGGGCCGCCTGGTTCGCGAGCCTCGCGGTCGCGGTCGACTGGGCCTGGGCCCGAAACGGCGGCGCCATCCAGTCCGAACCGCTCTTTCTGCTGCTCGTGGCGCTCGCGATCGCGTGGGTCGGATCGACGCGCCGCAGGATGTCGATCCCGGCGGGGCTCGGACTCGGCTTGCTCCTCGCGGCGGCGACGCTCACCCGCCATGTCGGCGTCTGCCTCGCGGCGGCGTGTTGGCTCGAACTCCTTCGTACGCGCGACTTCCGCGCCCTCGGTCTTTCGCTGGTCGCCTTCGCGGTCGGCATCGCTCCGTGGGTCGTGCATGTGGCGGCGGCGCCCGGCCGCTCCCAAGCCGGCCTGCTCGACTCGAGCGACCTGGGAACACGGATCGCCGACCAGGCGCTCTTCTATGCGAGGCGGATCCCGGACGTCGTGATCGGGCCGGTGGTCGAGACGGCGACGGTCTTCGGCCGTTCGCGCGATCTCGCGCTCGCGGCGACGCTTGCCGCAATCGGGTTCACGGCGCTGGTGCTCGCGGGCGGAGCGGCGGTCGCGAGGCGCGGTCGTGGAGCGCGGATCTGGGCCGGGTTCGCCGGCGTCTCCGCGCCGGTCCTGCTGGTCTGGCCGTTCACCGAGGCGGGGCGATTCTTGATCCCGTTGCTTCCGGCGATCGTGCTCGGGCTCGTCTTCGGCCTGCGTCGGGTGCCGAAGATCGGAAGGCGGTTGGGAAGCGCCGGGGCGGCTGCGGTCGTGCTCGCGCTTGCCTTGCCTTATCCGATCTACGCGGTCGCGACCGGGCGGGCTCGGGTCCAACGCGACGACCTCGCCGATCTCGACCGCGCCTGCGACGTCCTGCTCGAACCGGGTCGGCGAGCCGGGCCGGTGCTCTCGCGGCATCCCGGCGAAGTCTGGTGGCGGACCGGCCGGACCGGCCTCGCGCTCGAATCCGTCGACCCGGCCGACGCCGATTCGATCATCGAGAAGTATTCCGTCGCCTATGCGATCGACGACGCCGACCGGTTCGCGAATGCCGAGCCGAGCGGCGTCGCCCGCTATGCGCGCGACCGGCCCGCGCGCGTCCGCTTGATCCGCGACGGTCGGACGAGGGTCTACGAGATCCTCAGCGCGGCGAAGTGACGCGACGGCGGAGTGTTGCGAGCCCTGCGATTCCAAGGGCGATCAAGACGACCGAGCCGGGTTCCGGAACGGGACGCACGACGCTGAGGCCGACGTCGCTCGCGATCGCGAGATCGAGATCCGAGAGCGAGTAGCGCCTGCCCGCCAAGAAGGTGAGTCCCGTCATGAGGTCCGAGCCGAGCTCGGCGCCCGGGCCGGGCGGCTCGTTGCCGAGGTGGTAGAGGTTGCCCGCGGTGAGCGGCACGGGACCGCCGAAGAGAGACATCGCCTCCGGACCGACGAACGCGAGGCCGCCGCCCGAGGGAGCGACGAATGCGTCGAACGGCGAGAGATAGGGCGTCGATGCCGCGCCCGTGACCGCGTCGAGCCAGCCGTTGAAGGCGAGGATGTGGCCGAATTCGTGGAGAAAGACGGAGTAGGCGTCGACTCGGTCGGCCGGGAGGTTCCCGGTGCGGTTCTCGAGGTCGGTCTCGTACCAGAGCGAACCGAGGTAGCCGGTTCCGATGGTGACGAAGGCGTCGGGCTCGGGGCCGTTGAGGTCGATTCCCGTTCGAAGCTCGTAGGCGACCCCTTGCTCGAAGAACGAGGTGACTCCGTCGGTGCCGACGAATCCCGAAGTCGCGCTCCGTCCGGTCGACGTGGTGATCGTGGGATCGAATTCCACGCGAACGTCGATGTGGGCCGAGCCGCCGAGATGCCGACCCCAGCGTTGGCCCGCGGCGGCCAGGGTCGCCGCGATCGAGCCGTGGTGGGAGGCGAATGATCCCGCCGGGTCGTTGAAACCGACGCCGACGGTGAACTCGGCCCCGGCGGGGCAGGAGATCGAAGCGAGTACCGCGACGCAGAGGAGCCAGTTCGACCGCGCGGGGCGCATCATCGTTGTTGCCGTCCTAGCGATGTTTCTCGAAGTCGGTCCATCTCGAGTTTGCGCCCGGACGCGCCGGGCGCGGCGGATGATAGCTCGGAGCCGCATTCGGCTCAAGCCCGGTTCTCGGTAGGAATCCAGGCTCAGGGGAGGGTTCGGTAGTGGCGCTTCACGGTCTCGACCGCATGTCGCCAGGCGGCGAGTTTCGACCCGCGCCAGGCTGCGTCGCGGATCGGCTCGACGACTCGGCTGCCCGCGGCGAGGAGTTCGACCGCCTCGTCGAGGCTCCCCCAGAGTCCCACGCCGACGCCCGCGAGCAAACCCGCGCCGAGCGCGGTCGACTCGGTTTGGGGGCTCCGACGGAGGGCGACGCCGAGGAGGTCGGCCTGGAATTGGAGGAACGGGTCGGATCGGCCCATCCCGCCGTCGATGCGGAGGTCGGTCAATGGGGCGGCGAGGTCGGCGTTGATGCCGTCGATCAGGTCGGCCACCTGAAAGGCGACCCCTTCGAGCGTCGCCCGCGCCAGGTCGGCGACGCTGGTGGCCCTCGTGATCCCGAAGATCGTGCCGCGGGCGTCCGGCTCCCAGTGCGGCGACCCGAGCCCGGTGAGCGCGGGGACGAAGAGCACGCCGCTCTGCTCGCCGCCGGCCTCGGCCAGTCTGTCGATCTCGGGTGCGGCGCCGATCGCCTCGAGGCCGTCGCGGAACCACTGCACGGCCGCTCCCGCGATGAAGACGCTCCCCTCGATCGCATATTGGGGCGGGCCGTCGCCCAAGACGGCGGCGGGCGTCGTCAGCAGACCGCGGCTCGACCGCACCGGTTTCGACCCGGTGTGCGCCAGGAGGAACGCCCCGGTGCCGTAGGTGCACTTCGCCTGCCCGGCCGTGAGACACCCCTGGCCGACGAGCGACGCCTGCTGGTCTCCGGCCACGCCGCTGATCGGGAGGCCGTCCGGAAGGTAGTCGAGGCCGCGCGTCTTCCCAAAACTCCCCGCGCTCGGGAGGATGCGCGGCAATAATCCGGCCGGGACGTCGAAGAACTCACAGAGCGTTGCATCCCAGCTCGAGCTCTCGAGATCCATGAGCAGGGTGCGCGAGGCGTTGGTCACGTCGGTGACGTGCTCGGTGCCGCCGGTGAGGTGTCGGATCAGCCAGGTGTCGACCGTGCCGGCGAGCAACTCGTTCGCCTCGGCTCGTCGTCGGGCGTCGGGAATGTGGTCGAGGAGCCATGCGATCTTGGTCGCTGAGAAGTAGGGGTCGAGCACGAGGCCCGTCTTGGCGGCGATCCACTCGCGGCGCCCGCGGTTCCGCTCGCAGAACTCGGCGGTTCGCCGATCCTGCCAGACCAACGCGGGACCGATCGCCTCGCCCGTCTCCCGATCCCAGACGATCGTCGTCTCGCGTTGATTCGTCAGGCCGATCCCGGCGATCCGGCTCCCGTCGACCCCCGCCTCGCGCAAGGCCCCCGCGACCATCGGCCCGACCGACGCGACGATCGCCGCAGGATCGTGTTCGACCCAGCCCGATCGTGGGTACGTCGGCGCGACCTCGACCTGCGACTGGCCTCGCGGTTGGAGCCGGCGGTCGTAGACCACCGCTCGGGTGCTCGTGGTACCCTGGTCGATGACGAGGAGATGGTCGCGAGCCATGCTCGGATCCCTTTCGACAGTGATGACGTGGAGCCGGCCGAAGACGGCCTCGATCGCGGGCCCCGCGCCGGCCGAGCGGCCGACCCCCACGACCGTCGCATCCTAACATGCTCCAGACCGCCGTTCGCCCACTCCCTCCAATTCCTCTCGAACCTCAAGAGATTCGTTCCCATGGATGCCATGGTCATTCCCCTCGCCGCACTCTCGATCCCGATCATCGTCGTTCCGCTCGCGCTGATTCTGCGTTTCGCGCAGCGGCAACGGGAAATGGAACATCGCGAGCGGATTCGAGCCATCGAGCTCGGATATGTGCATCCCAAGGACGAGTCATGGTGGACTCCGTCGCGCATGGCTGCGGGACTGGGCATCCTGGTACCGATCGTCGCTCTACAGGTCGCACTGATCGCCGCCGAAACGCTCCACGCCCACGAATCGGAGGGGCTCCACATCGCCTGCGGAGTGATCGGGCTCGCGGGGGTCGTTGGCGGCGCCATGCTCGCTCATCGAGCGATGACGCTCCGGCACGAATCGGGAATCGTCCAGGGACCGTCGACGATGACCCATGCTCACAAGAACGGATCCTTCGACCCCGACGCCTTCGACGTCGTCGGTCGCCGGGGCTGAACCGTATCGGAACCGCGTCGCGATCCCGCCCGCGAGGATCGCGAACAGCGGCTCGATCGGAACATGAAAGCGCGCCGAGACGATCGTCAATGAGTGGAAGAGCGCGACCGAGCCGATCGTCCAGAGCAGCGGAACGACGCGTCGGCGAACCGGTCTCGGCATCGCCGCCAACCCAACGAGCGCCGTCGCCGTCAGCCCGATGATGCTGATCCGGTAGACGGCGTTTCGCGTCTTGGGATTCGTCTCATCGAAGAGGAAGAAGTAGCGAAGCCGTCGGAGACAGAGCCGCGGATACCGAAGCGGGTCGTTCGCGAGGTCGGCCAGAGCCCTTCGGAAGAGCACGCGCGACCGTTCGGGCTCGCTCAGGGTCGCGAGCATCCGGCGATCGGCGCGCGTGAGGGCGATGTCGTCGAGATAGCCCGCCTCGTGACGTGCCTCCCACAAGCGTGCATTCATATCCGCGAGCGAAGCGCTTGGGCCGGCGAGTTTGGCTTCGACCGAGGCTCGGACGACCTTGTCGGTCCCTTCGCTCAGAGCGCAGTTCCCTTGCCAGAAGGCATAGCCGAACGTGCTCTTCACGAAGACGAGTTCGCCGTGGACCCGGTGATTCCGGACGATCCAAGGGGCGACGACGACCGAGGCGACGACGCCGACCACCGCGATCGAGCGCACGGCGCCTGCGAGACCTCGGACGCGGGCGATCGCGAGGAAGACTCCCGGCAACACCAGACCGAGGATCGGGTCGGTGAGCAGGAGCAGCCCGAAGACGAGCCCGGTGAGGATCGCGTCGCTCCCCCGGCCGGTCTCGGCGGCCCGATACCCCCGAGAGAGTGTCGAGACGGTGAGCAAGGCGGCGAGCCCGGCGACTTGGATGTGCGTCGCGGAGTAGACGAGCGTCGGCTGGACGGCGACGATCGCTCCCGCGAGCAGAGTCGGGGCGACCTTGCCGTCGAAGATCCGTGCGGCGAGCGCCATCGTCTCCCAGACGAGCAGCCCGCCGAGCACCGCCTGCGCGAGTTGCATCAGGAGGAGCGCGGTCGGAGTGCCGTCGCCGCCGATCGCGTAGGCGACAGCGAGGAGCGCCGGGTAGATCGGGGCCTGCTGCGAGGTCGGGCCGTCGACTCCGAGGAACATCACCGAGAACCCGCGGCCCGCGATCAGGTTCGAGGCGATCTCGCCATGTTCGTAGGTGCTCCGAGGGACGAGGTGGCTCTGGAGCACGACGATCGCCGCGACTCGTGCTGCCACGGCGAGGACCACCAACGCCGCCCGTGCTCGAACTCCCTTCATGGCAACCACCTCCGACGCTCATTCCTGCTCCGCCGAACCCGCCGCGCGCGGATTCTGGCCCGACCTCCGGAATCGGTCAACCCCGAGCGATCGCGCGGCGGAGGAAGAGAGATCGCGGCGACGTTGTCGAATCGATGTTTGTAACTCGCCGCCCGACTTGGCATGATGAAGGGATCGAGCCGGTCGACGACCACCGAGGCTCGACCCCGCCTTCGCCTCGTCCCACGATCCTCGGAGCCTCGCCGATGCGCGAAACCGCCAGCAACCGTCGGACCTTCTTGACGCAATCCGCCCTCGGGGCCGCGGCGGCGACCGGCTTCGCGACCGCGAACGTCCACGCCGCGGGCAGCGACCTCCTCAAGGTCGGTCTCATCGGATGCGGCGGCCGCGGCACCGGGGCTGCCGAGCAAGCCCTCACCGCCGACGAGAACACCAAGCTCGTCGCCATGGCCGACGCCTTCGACGACCGCCTCCAGGAGAGCCTGAGCGCCTTGAAGGGCTCTCCCGTCGCGGCGCGGGTCGACGTCCCGCCCGATCGCCGCTACATCGGCTTCGACGCATACAAGCACGTCATCGACCAATGCGACGTCGTCCTGCTCACCACGCCTCCCGGATTCCGCCCGATCCATCTCGCCTACGCCGTCGAGAAGGGCGTCCACTCCTTCATCGAGAAGCCGGTCGCGACCGACGCGCCGGGCGTGCGCAAGGTCCTCGAACTCTGCAAGAAAGCCAAGGAGAAGAACCTCTCCGTCGTCTCCGGCCTCTGCTGGCGCTATCACATTCCCCGCCGCGAGACGATGAAGCAGGTGTTCGACGGCAAGATCGGCGACATCGTCGCGGTCGAGACCACCTACAACTCCGGCGGCGTCTGGGAGCCCCGCAAGACCCGCGAGCAATGCAAGTCGGACATGGAGTACCAAATGCAGAATTGGTACTACTACCGATGGCTCAGCGGCGACCACATCGTCGAGCAGGCCGTCCACGGCATCGACACCATGGCCTGGGCGCTCGGCGATCAGCCGCCGCTCAAGTGCTGGGGCTCGGGCGGTCGCCAGGTCCGCACCGAGGAACGCTACGGCAACATCTGGGATCATTTCTCCCTCGTCTACGAATATCCCAACGACGTCCGCGGCTACCATCAATGCCGCCACTGGCGCGGGGCCGAACAGCGCGTCAAGGACTACGTCCTCGGCTCCAAGGGCATGTGCGACGTCTTCGGCAACCGCATCAGCGGCGAGAACAAATGGCGGTATCGCGGCGTGGAAGACGAGGCGAGCCGTCGCCGCAACAACATGTATCAGAACGAGCACGACGAGATGTACGCCGCGCTCCGCGCGGGCAAGCCGATCAACAACGGCGATAAGGCCGCGACCAGCTCGCTCCTCGCCATCATGGGACGCATGGCCGCCTACACCGGCCAGGTCGTGACCTGGGACGAAGCGATGCAATCGACCGAGCAGCTCGTTCCCGATCACTTCGAGTGGGGCGCGGCCCCGAGCCATCCGCTGCCGCGACCCGGCGTCACGCGCCTCGTTTGACGACCACGCTCCCGCGTCGAGGCGACTCGTCGGCCTCGCCTCGACGCGGATCGTTCCCAATAGCCGCTCGGGTCTTGCGAATATCCCTCCGTCCTTCCGAAAGGAGGTGGGACCATGCGATACCTGACGACTCTGGTCTTCCCGCCGTACGGCATGATCCTCGCGGAACGCTTCGGCTCGGCCGTCGGCTGCGTGCTGTTGGAAACCTTGGCCCTCGCGACTTGGCGATACGGAATCGGCGGCGCGCTCCACGCAGTCTGCATGCTCTGGGCCCTCAACGCCCTCTCGGGTCACGACGAAGCCCAACGCATGCGTCGCTTCGGACGCGACGTCCGCCGCTATCGACTGTTCGGACGTTGAATCCACCAGTTTTGAACTCTCGGCCGCTCGATCCGCCACTGTGCGGCTCGGGCGGCCGATTCCATCGACAGACCTGTGAGGTACGCCGAGATGAGCGCCGACGGTGAACGATCGTTGCTCCGCAGGGAACTCGATCGTCGCCGCGATCAGCTCGCCGACGACGCTCCGGAACGACTCGAACGACTCTGGGAAGCCGAGACGGCCGATCTCCCGTTCGACCGAATCGCCGAATTCGTCGAGGCTCGCCTCGCAGTTCCCGACGCGCTCCCGCCCGGGATCAAGCGCGTGGTCCATCCGAGCCGTCGCGTCGGCCGTTCTCCGCTCTTGGCCGCGATCGAGCGATATCGCCCCGAACTGCGGGCCTTCGGCGTCGAGCGGCTCTTCTCGCGGCATCGCATCGAACTCCAGCGACTCGATCCCGTTGCCCTCGCGGGTGAGCTCGCACGCAGACTCGCTTCCGACGAGGCCGCCCCCTTGCGTCGCACCGGCGCGGAGATCGAAGCGGTCGAAGACCACGTCGAGGCCTCGCTCCGCCGCTTCGAGAGCTACTTGCTGCCGAATACCCTCGAGCCCTTGTTTCCCCGGGTCTTCGACGCGATCGCGCGGTTCGACCGGGTGGCGATGCGGGTCGAACGCATCCATCGACTCCTCGCCGATCGATCGCTCTCGGCGTATCATCGACCGGGTTCGCCCTTTCCCTCGACGGGGGTCGACTCGGTCCGCGCCACGCTCCTGAGATACCCCGACATCGTCGTACCCGCTCGGATCGCATTCCTCGAGGGATCTCTCGCCGCTCGTTTCCGAGGGGCATCGCCCGATGCGGCGGCCGGCGGGACCGCCGAGGCGATCGGGGCCCGCGATTGATCGCCTCGATTCCGGATTCAACGTTGGTTTGACATTCCCGACCCGGCACGCGAGAATTCGGGAACTCCCTTGGGTCGATCGAGCGCATCGTCTCTCCCGTCCGCGCCGCGGAGGCCGTCCATGCTCGCTTTGGGTCGTATCCATGGCCGCACGTGTGAAGGGCCGACACGGCGTGAGGTCCTCCAGGTCGGGGCCTCCGCTCTCTGCGGGCTCTCGATCGCCGATCTCACGGCGTTTCGCGCCCGACGCGCCCTCGCCGCGCCCGTCTCGAAGCCGCCCGCATCCGCGGTGATCGTCCTCTGGCTCTGGGGCGGACCGAGCCATCTCGAGACGTTCGACCCCAAGCCCGACGCCCCGTCCGAGTATCGCGGGCCGTTCGAGTCGATCGCCACCCGAGTGCCCGGACTGCGGATCGGTGAACTCCTCCCCGGCCTCGCGCGACGCGCCGATCGCTTCGCGTTGGTCCGGAGCATGCACCACGAATCGAACGACCACGGCATCGCCGGCACGATCGCCCTCACCGGCAGCATCGCCGGCGCGGTCGGCCTCGACGGCAAGGCGCAAGGAAACGCGCTGAAACCGAGCACGGGATCGATCGTGGGCCGCCTCACGCGATCGAAGCCGGGGTCCTTGCCGCCTTACGTCATCCTCGGCAATCCCCTCCACCAAGGCTTGAAGCGCGTCGTCGGAGAGGGTGGAGGGACTCTGGGGGCGACCTTCGACCCGTTCCGACTCGACTACGACCCGGGCAAGGGGCTCCACGTCCCCAACCTCGACCTTCCCGAGGGCGTCGGACCCGAGCGGCTCGCCTCGCGCTGGGGGCTCCTCGCCGGTTCCGACGCCGACCGCGCCTCCGCCCCCGCCGATCGAGCCATGGCCCGACACTACGAACTCGCCAGGAAACTCATCTCCTCGCGCGAGAGTCTCGCCGCGCTCGACGCCTCGCGCGAGCCCGTCGCGATCCGCGAACGCTACGGCCCGCACCGCTTCGGTCAATGCTGCCTGATCGCGCGACGGCTCGTCGAGGCCGGACAACCCTTTGTTCAAGTGAATTGGTCGACGCATGTCGAAGGCCCAGAAGATGCGGGCGACGGCGGTTGGGACATGCACGACCGCTACTTCCAGATCATGCAGGACCGCCACGGTTGGATGTTCGACCGCGCCCTCTCCGCGCTCCTCGACGATCTCGAGTCGCGCGGCTTGCTCGAATCGACTCTCGTGGTCGCCGTCGGCGAGTTCGGGCGCACGCCCAAGATCAACGAGAAGGCAGGTCGCGACCACTGGAACTCGTGCTACTCCGCGCTTCTCGCGGGAGCGGGGATCGCCGGCGGCCGCGTCGTGGGAGCTTCCGATAAGCGAGCGGAGCACCCCGTCGACCGACCCGTCACGCCCGCCGACCTCAACGCCACGATCCTCGAACGCCTCGGCATCGGCACCACCGAACTGACCTCGATCGGGCTGTCTCCGAGCGGAAAGCCGATCCAGGACCTGCTGGGATGAGCGTGATCCTCGCCGTCCTCATCGGCTTGATCCCTCCGCACCTCGGCGCTCCCCCCGAAGATCCTGCTCCCGTCCGGCTCACGCACGACGGCTTGCCGAAGCTTCGTCCGGCTTGGTCGCCCGACGGCAAGCGCCTGGCCTTCGCACGCCAGGAAGAGGGAGGTTCGAGAATCCGTCAATATGTTCGCGAGGCCGACGGCTCCCTCCGACGACTCACCAAGCGCGGCGAGCCCGAATACGACGCGGTCTTCGCACCCGACGGCAAGTCGCTCATGATCGTCACAGTCAAGCTCTCGGGTACGCAGGGAAACCTCGACCTCTCGACGGTCTCGGCCGAGGGCGGCGAGACGACGGCCATCGACGTCGACGGCGGCAAGCTCGCGCATCAGGAGTGGCCCGCCTGGTCGCCCGACGGTTCGCGCATCGCGTTCAGTTCGACGCATGAAGGGAATCAGGAGATCTATACGTCGAAACCCGATGGGTCGGACCGAGTCCGCGTGACTCGGTCGACCGGGATCGACGCGCACCCTTGCTGGACGCCCGACGGCAAGCGGATCCTCTTCGCCACCGACCGCTGGGGCGGGCTCGAGATCGCCTCGGCCGAACCCGACGGAACGAACGTCGTTCGGCTCACGAAGAGCCCAGGTCTCGACGACTACCCCGCCGTCTCGCCCGACGGCAAGCGTGTCGCCTTCGTCTCTCATCGAACGGGGGATTTCGAAGTCTTTCTGATGAACATCGACGGATCCGACGTTCGCAACCTCTCGGATCACCCCGCTCGCGACACCTTGCCGACCTGGACTCCCGACGGGCGCAGGATCACCTTCGTCTCGGGACGGGCGAGCGAGGCCGACTTGTATGAACGCGTCGTCGAGCCTTGATCGGTCAGTAGTCGTCGCGCTCCCGCGTGTCGACCCCGAGGATCTTCTCGATCGACCTCACGAGCTTCTCGATCGCGAACGGCTTGCGGATGTAGTCGCGCACGCCCAGCATCTCGGCATATGCGCGGTGGCGGCTGCCTTCGTTGCCGGTGATCATGATGGTGGGGATCAACCCGTCGGGCCGAGTCTTCAACTTCTCGAGCACCAGGAACCCGCTCTTCTTGGGCATCATCATGTCGAGGACGATGAGGTCGGGGACCTCGCGTTCCGCGACGGTGAGTCCCATGTTTCCGTCGCGAGCCACGAGGATGCGGTAGCCCCGGCCCTCGAGAACGGTGCGCATGGTGTCGATGATCTCGTTGTCGTCATCGACGAGGAGGATCGTCTTGGCGGCGTGCGCCATGGTGGAGAGCTCCAGCCGGGAAGGATCATCACGACCGCCGGCGTGAGCCGAGAGCGGCGAGGCGGGTTCCGGCCGGTCGCCCTGGGACAACCGCTCGAGGCAAGTCGCCGTGCCGGGTGCGGAACCGACCGAACAGGTGCATGATAAGGACTCGAGTCGCTCCGAGCAAGCCCGCCGAGCATCACGGCACGGTCGTGGTCTCCGTCTCGAGGCCGATCAGGGAGACGGATCGAGGCCGCGGTCCGCATGCGAGTCGGTTCGATTACCCCCTTCCGTCGGCCATGACGGAACGTCATAATCAATAGATGGTTTCGGTGGCGAGGCATGGCCGTAGTCGGCCGTTCGCGGAGGGTTTTTCGCCCATGGCACCTTGGATGACCCGAGTAGCTTGCGTCTCACTGGCCGGCCTCTGCCTGATCTGGTCGGGCTGCGGCGGCTCCGATGTCCCCGATCCCGACTCCGATTCCGCGGCTGCGACCGAAGAGGGTGGTGAAGCCGTGGCCGCCGCCCCGGCCCCCGCCGAACCGAGCGGCGACCCGGCCGGCGGAGCCGAAGCCCCCGACACGCCCGTGGCGTCGGCTCCGGCCGCACCCGCGACCAAGGGGGACGCCTCCGGAACCACGGAACTGCTTGCTCTCGCCAACAGCAACGCCGGTCCCGCCCCGGATGGCGCCGCTGGTGGTGAAGGGGGAGCTGCGGCTCCCGCCGACGGTCGGACCGAAGGCGAAGGCGGCGGTCTCGCAGGCGCCGTCGTCGGTGTCCGCGGCCCCGGCGGCATGGCCGGCGGCCCCCCCGGCGGTGCGGGCTATCCCGGCGGTTCGGGCGGATACCAGCCCCCCGACAGCAACCCCGGCGCTCCGGCCGGCTATCCCGGCGCTCCCGGCGGCCCCGGCGCTCCAGCCGGTTACCCCGGCGCTCCAGGAGGTCCTCCGGGCGGAGCGGGCGGGCGGATGATCGCCCCCGGCGGTTACGGTGCCCCTGGGGCGCCAGGCGCGGCGGGTGGTGAAGAAGGCGGCGCGCTCCTCGGCGGCCCCGGCGGTTTCCCAGGAGGCGGCGAGGGTGGAGCAGGGGCCGCAGGCGGCGGGCCGCTCGCCCTGCAATACAAGGCCGACACCGACTTCCTCGACGCCGTGAAGGCCAAGAACAAGGATCGCCTCGCCGAAGTCGTCGCCCTCCGCTCGCCGATCGAGGCCGCGAGCCCGAAGAACAAGAAATTGTTCTCCGCCATCCTCGACCAGAGCATCTCGGACGCCGAGGTCGACGAGATCGCCAAGGCGCTCGAAGGCTACCAGATCGTCGGCAACAACGAGGCCAAGAGCTCGGGGCGACTCGGCATCATCATCGCCAAGACGTCCGAGAACGATTACGTTCAGCGCACCGTCACCGTTCGCAAGGAAGCCAAGGGTTGGCGCGTCGTCGACATCAGCCCCCAAGCCTCGTTCGACGGCGGTCGCTCCAAGTCGAAGTCCCGCCGCTGATTCCGTCGTGAATTGGTACGACGCCGCAGTCCACGAGGCTGCACGACCGTCCGATTTGTAAGTCCTGCACATTCTCGTTGTAGAAGTTGCGAGCCTGGATCCGAGAAAAATCTCGGAACCAGGCCGTTTTCATTCAAGTTTCGGACTTGCACCGCGCGCTACTCGAGAAAATCGGATCCGTGACGAGGAATTGGCGCGAGATTCGCAGTTGTTTTTCAGCGTCACACCGCTCCATCCGCTCGGCGACACTGCCCGCCGACGCTCTCATCACCTCCATACAGTGCCCAAGGAAGGAAACTGCATGGTCCCGACGAACCTCCGTCTCGACGCGATCCTCGAGTTCGTGGTCATCTTGTTCCAGGTCTTCGGCGTCGCTGCGCTCTGCCTGAATCGGTTGGTGCCCCAGACGCGTTGGGCCGACCGCGGGCGGATCGGCTTCGTGATCGCGATGGTCGGCTTGGGCGTTGCGGGAGCGCTCTGCGGACGACACGACTCCGAGTTCGCCCTGTTCGCCGGAGGAACCATGACGATCCTCCTCATCGGCATGACCATCGGGGGCGCCGCAGCCCCGTCGACCGCGTCGAACAGTACGGTCGCCCACGCCGAAGCGTAAAATTTTTTCGACGCAACCAGTTGATTCAAAATGAGTTGTGGAATCGGGGCCAAGCGGTCCCGATTTTTTTTTGCCCGCGATTTGACACCTGTGTTTTCGCACGAAATAGTACCTGCAGTTTCCCCTCGCCGAGGTGGAGACCGGGTACGCATGGACGCCGCACCTCCCGCACTTCACATCCCAGTCGCTCCCGGAAATCCACCCCTTCTCGAGGGTACTCCGCAGGGAACGGTCGATCCGTCCCAGGCGGTTCGATCTCGACGATTCCGGTGTTTCGCGACCAAACGATCCCGACCGGACGGCGCGTCCCGCTCGCTAGCCGTCCCGCAACCGACCGTCGGGTTTGGCGGGAGTGAAGGAGTTTTCTCTCATGCGCGGACTGAAACGGATTTCGACGGTGCTCGGCATTCTGGCGGCCTTCGCCGGCCAGGCCCTCGCCCAAAACGCCAACCAAGCGACCGCGAACGCGGTTGCCAAGGCGATCAAGACGGATGCGACCCTCGCGGGCTATCGCATCGAGATCGAAGCCCAGGACGGCCTCGTCACCCTCTCGGGCGGCGTTGCGAGCACCCAGGCCAAGACGCAGGCCGTGCTGGTCGCCGGTAAGGTCGCCGGCGTCAACGGCGTCGTCGACAAGATGACCGTGGTCGGCGACGCTCGCGTCCGCCCGGCTCAGTACCAGATGGCGATGGGCGGCGGTCGCTTCCTCGGCCACGGCGGTCACGCCGGTGCGGTCGGCGGCGGCGCCATCGACGGCGGCATGGTCGGCGCTCCGGTCGGCGGCGACGTCATGATGAATGACGGCGGCCCGATGCCCGAAGGCCCCGCCGGTGCCCCCGGTGCCACCCAGGCCTCGAACCCGAACCTCCCGAACTACGCCTGGCCCAGCTACGCTCCCTACCCGAACTACTCGGCCGTCGGCTACCCGACCGCCTACCCCTGGCAGGCCTGGCCGAACATCGGCCCCTTCTACCCCTACCCCGAAGTGCCCCTCGACTGGCGCGCCGTCACCCTTCGCTGGGACGACGGAATCTGGTGGCTCGACTTCAAGAAGCACTACACCCGCCCCTTCTTCACCCCGTACCCCTTCGGTCTCTTCGCCTACTGAGTGAAGGGGCTACCGCCCAAGTCGACGTCTGATCAAGGGTTGCGGCCGGGAATCGAGCGCGTGAGCGCTGGGTTCCCGGCCGTTTTCGTTTTTCGAACCGACACCGTTCCCCGCGAGCCTCGAGCCCGCGTCGATGTGGAATCGCCACGCAACTCAACCCGTGCCGTTGCATCCCGGAACCGATCTCCTCCGAGCCCCCGGCCCATGACTCCGCGGCCTAGGATTCGATTATCCGACCTCACCGGGTCGGTGGGTTTCGGCTCGAATCCTCGCGGGAGTCGCTTGATGAGACGCTTGACCTCGATGATTCTTGGGCTTTGTCTTGGAGTCAGTGTGGGTACCGCTAACAGCGGGGTGATCTTCTCCGACGACTTCGACTCCGAGAAGAAGGCTCTCAACTACAACTCGTTCGCGAACTGGTCCGTGAAGTCGGGCACGGTCGACGTGATCGGCAACGGCTTCTTCGACTTCTTGCCGGGAAACGGGCTCTACGTCGACCTCGACGGCAGCACCGGCAATGCGGGGATCCTCACTTCGAGGGCGATCGCGGTCAACGCCGGAAGCTATCTGCTCTCCTTCGACCTCGCCGGCTCGCGCCGGGGATCGACGGAGACGACGACCGTGCGCGTCGGATCGTCGGCCAACCCGACGCTCTTCGGCTCGCTTGTGGTCACGCTTCCGAGTAATCAGGCGTTTACGACCTACTCGATCTCGCTCGACGAACTCCCCACGTCGTCCGACTTCCGGATCCAGTTCGAGAACACCGGCGGCGACAACATCGGAATCCTGCTCGATCGAGTGGTCCTCGACCACATCGTGCCGCAGGGAGCCGCGGTCCCCGAGCCTTCGAGCATCCTGCTGGGGATCTCGACGGCGGGATTGAGCGTCGCGGCGGCTCGTCGTCGCCGGGCAAGCTGAAGCCGACCGAGGCGCGGTCCATCGTAGTCTGGGGAGGAATGCGGCCGGCTTTCCGAGGATGTCGGAACTCCTCGGCGGCTCTTGTCCTCGAAGCAAGTCCCGCGTGCGATTCGAGTTGGCGGACGAGTGCGGGACGGATCGAGCCGGCCGGCTTCGAAAACGATCGAATCCGAGGACCGAGCGATGCGGGGGCATCGCTCGGGCTCGGATTCGAGTGCGAGAGCGAGCCTCGTCCCGCTTGGGGACGAGGCGATCGCCGTCGTGGATCAGGGAGGGGTGGTCGCGACGGCCGGGCCGCCGCAACGCCGCAGGTGATCCTTATCGATGTAGACGACTTCGACGCGAGCCTTGCGATGCCCGAACGGGATCGGGTAGTCGGCGTAGTAGGTCTCGTCGAAGTAGATGGTGCACTTGTAGTGGCAGTGCACGAGCTGGCAGGGGCCTGCGAGGGGGTAGATCTTGCAGGGATCGACCTTCTCGCCGATCTTCTCCTTGAGGATGCGGACGTTGTTGCGCTGGGTCTCGTAGAAGACGGGCGCACCGTGACGGAACTTGGGCACCTTGGCCCAGACTTCACGGTCGCTCGGCTCGTCGAGGCAGCTCGGCGGAGCGAATTCGCCGGGGATCGGGTCGAGGATGGGGACGCGGTCGCGCTCTTCGCGCTCCATGTCTTCCTCGAGGCGCTGGGATTGGGTTGCGAAGATCGGCCAGGCGAACGACCATCCGGTCGGGTGGAGCGGCGAGACGTTGCGGAAGACGTACGACAGGCCGCAGCCGACCATGTTCGTCGAGAAGACGGCGAGCAGGGCACCCGTCATCAGGCCGCGAACCCAGCGCGGGGCGATCGGGCCCAGTTGCCGCGCGGATCGGGTCATGAGATTTCCCCTCCTTGGGAATTGCGCGTGCGGGCCGAGGGGACTCCTACCCCAGCGGCGACGGCGCCGGACTGATTTCCTTGTCGATACGCCGGGAGGTTCGAGGCTTGGTCGAGCGACCAGTCCCTCCGCCCCCCTCGTCGCGCCAGGTCAGGCTCCGGTCATGTGGTCTTCTTATCGAACGGAGACCGGTCCGGTTGTGAGGAATTTCCTCGAAGCTCTCGAAATTCCCCTTGCCCTACCCGACGGTTCAGGTGGGGAATCGGTTCGGTGATCGGTCGGGGTCCAGCATTTCGGAGAAAAGGGGGGGCAAGCCGACCTCGGATCGTGAGGTCGACACGGCGGAATGGCGGCCGGAAAGTCTTCCTCTTTCACGACTTCGAGTCGCACGATTGGGCAGTTCGCGGCGTCGGGATCGGTCGCTCGGCGCGCTGCGTCATCATCGGGGCGGCGGGGGGTTGCCAAAGGCGCGACGATCCTGGATATCCTTGGGGTGAGGAAATCACGAAGAGGCCCTCCGGCTCGCTTCGGACCGCGGACCGTCTGCTCGGATCGTCGAGGATCGCTCCCATGCTGGAACCCGGATCGGGGGCCGTTGCCGGCTCCCTCGACCTCGGCCGCGACGAGGTGGCCTCGGCCTTGCGCCGAGCGATCTCGGGACGAGTCGGCGAGTCGAGATTCGGACTCTGGTTCGGGGAGAGCGTCTCGCTCCAGATCCGGGGGGAACGGCTCGAGATCGACGTCCCCAACGCCTTCTTCCGCGACTGGATCCGAGGTCACTTCTCCGAGAGCCTGCTCGAGGCGGGGCGCGAAGTCGCCGGTCGCGATCTGGAACTGAGCTTCCAGATTCGCGCCGATCTCGACCCAACCCAGGGGAACAGTGCCGCCGGACATCCGCTCGGAGCCGACGTGGACGGTTCGCCTTCCGCGACGAAACGAGGCCGATCGAAGCGGCGAAACACGCCCGAAACGCCTCTCGACACGGCGGCGGACGTCGTTGCCTCGGCCCCTGCCGAGCTCGCTTCGGAGGTCCCGGCTCGCAGGCCCCGCCGCCTCGAAGAGTTCGTCGTCGGTCCGGGCAATCGGCTCGCTCTCGCGGCGGCTCTCGAGCTGGTCGAACGGCGCGGAGGCGGATTCAACCCGCTCGTGATCCACGGTGCGGTCGGCCTGGGCAAATCCCACCTTCTCGAAGGGATCGCCCACGCCTGGCGATCTCAGCGCGGGGGGATGCGGATCCAGCACGTCACGGCCGAATCATTCACGAATGGATTTCTCGATGCGTTGCGGACCGGCTCTCTTCCGAGCTTCCGGGCTCGGTACCGCGGCGCCGACGCCCTCATCGTCGACGACATCCACTTCATCGCCGCCAAACGCGCGACCCAGGACGAATTCCTCCACACGTTCAACGCCCTCCAGGCGAAGGGCGCGCCGGTGGTGCTCTCGTGCGACCAGCACCCGCGGCTGGTGACGCGGCTCACCGAGGAGTTGGTCACGAGGTTCCTCGGCGGGATGGTCGTCAAGCTCGAGCCGCCCGACGTCGTGACCCGCAAGCGAATCCTCGAGACCAAGGCCGCGGCGCGAGGCTTGGCGATCCCCGAGACGGTCCTCACCTTCATCGCCGAGAATCTCAGATCGAGCGTTCGGGAACTCGAAGGAGCCCTGCATTGCGTGATCGCCCACGCAGTGCTCACCGGAAAGCGACTCGACCCCGGCCTCGCGCGGATCGCGCTGCGCGACACGATCCGCCACACCTCGCGCACCGTGGGGATGAAGGACGTCGAGCGAGCGGTCTGTTCGCTGTTCGGTCTCGAGGCCGAGCAGCTCAAGTCGGAGAGCCGCGCGCGGAATGTCAGTTACCCTCGAATGATCGCCATGTACCTGTCCAGGAAACATGTCGGTGCGGCTTATGTCGAGATCGGCCGATTCTTCGGCGGACGCAATCACTCGACGGTGATCTCCGCCGAACGCAAGGTGCGCGGTTGGATCGAAGACGAGAAGCGGATCCACCGCTTGGACGGATTCGAGTCGACCAGCGAGATCCTCGCCTCGCTCGAGTCGACCCTCGCGCCTTGAGCGGGGATCAGCGTGGTTCGAGAAGGGCCGATCGGAGGATCCGCTCGACCTCGCCGACCGCCGGAATCCCGACGAACCCTTTGCGGGAGACGCTGGTCGACCCGCGACGACCGCGATAGACCTCGGGAGTCGAGAGCCAGAGGTCCCCCGAACCTCCGCCCCGAACGACCTTGGTCACGGAGTTGATGTCGTCGGGTCGGAGCGAGGTCACCGAGTAGCCCGAGCCCCATGCAGCGGGTTCGATGATGATCGCGCGTTGATCGGTGATCGCGTAGTCGGTGCGCCTCAGCTTCCGAGCGGCCCACCAGGGGGAACTGAGCATCCCGAGACCGATGAGGACGAACGGAAGCCCGAAGAGCGGGAAGATGATCCGGACCGGAGCGGGGGTATTGGGCTCGAACGCGGCGGAGATCGCCATGTACTCCCAAAAGAACGTGAACAATGTCCAGGGGATTCCGAAGAGCAGGAGCGGAGTCGTCATCCACCAGCCGCGACTGGGGTCGGGCTTGCCGCGCCAGAGGATCTTCTCGTTCTTCTCGACCTCTTGCTTCAAGGGGTCGTGGAACGGGAATGCGTCGAATCGATCGTCCGGGAAGTCGAATCGATCGCTCATGGAAATCCTCGAGGGCGGAGTGAGGCTTGTATCGAAGATCTTTAGATGTATACCCGTCGGTTGTAGACATACCATTCGAACACGACGACGGCAAGCGCCCCGAGAGCGAGTACCCACCACCAGTCTCGGATCGTCGATGTGGCCGCTCGCGAGCCGGCGACCGGGCTGTAGCCGATCTTGATGCGATAGGCGTCGACCTGGGCTTCCGGCGTTCCCGCAGGAACGAGGCCGCGGACCGCTAGGTCGCTCTCGCGGGGATCGAAGAGATTCACCGCGAACGTCGATGCACCCTCGGGCTTCCAAGAGACGCCGTAGATCCCGGTGCGTTCGGTCTCGTTGTACACGAACTCGCCGCGTGGAGACCGCTTGACGACCGAGGACGCTCTGTCGCCGGGTGGTCGGACCTCGACCTCGGAGACGAGAGCATCGGGACGGAGCGCGACGGGGCGACCCGGCGCGTGCAGCTCTTCTCCCTCCGTTTCACCCGCGCCGCCGAGGTGCTGCAGGACATTGAACAGGAAGATCGGGAAGCTGTACTTCGTGACCCAGTCGGTATTGAAGGTCGTGCCGCTCGTGAGTCCGAACCCGAGGACGCAGTCGGTGAAGCTCTCTCGAGGCTGAGTGAACGCCAGCGGCCCCGACTTGCTGTCGATCAGCGTGGTGGACCCAGCGGGCGGGTCGACCACATTCGCTTCGAGGATCGTCACGACCGAGAGGTCGCGGATGTACTGCATCAACGGGTGCGAGGTATCGACGTCGACGATCTCGGGCGACTCGACCTTGCGCGGGGACTCGAAGGCAGATCCCGGCGGAAACACGCCGATCATCAACGTATTCGCCTGCGGTGAAGTCTTGGGGCGAACACCGTCGTAGATCACGAGGTCGTATCGCCCTGAGGCGAGCTCGCCCGCGATCGGCTCGGTCTCGATCGAGGGCGGGGGTACGACGCGCACCTCGGCTCGGGCTTTCGCGGTCGGGGTCTCGAATGCGTCGATCAGGAAGCGATTTCCCGTCGTCACCACCAGGACCTGCGCCTTGCGCGGCGGTGCGACGAGCGTGTAGGCGCGGTTGTCGAGCGGAAGGTCGTCGTCGACGTCGAGCTCGACCATCAGGTCGAGCGCTCCGGTCTCGGGAAGATCGAACTTGAATGCCTGTTCGCCGCGGGCGGCGATGGTGAGCTCGACGGCGTCGATCAGGGTGCCCCGGGCGGAGCGGTCGGAAGAGTCGAGGCGCATGAGCCTGGCCTGGGTCTTCACGTCTTCATCGCGGTGGTTGTGAACGCGTCCGAAGACCTGGTGGACGTCGGGGCGGTCGTCGCTCCGGCGAGTCTGAAGCGCCGCGACGGAGATGTTGTTCGAGGCGGGAGCCGGCGGAGCACCCTCGGCGGCGTCGACGATACGCGGGTCGTACGGCGGCGGCGGGGTGCCGATCACGATCACCTCGGGCTCCAGATTGCCCAGGCTGAAGCCCTCGACGTCGGGAAACCCTCCGTCGGTGTAGAGCAGGAGTTTGGGCGGGACGATCGATGTGGCGGCGACTCCTTCGATCTGACGACTCGGATTCGCCAGACCCGCGGCGACCTGGAGCGCATCGCGCAGGGTGGTCGACGATTCGGTCGGCTCGATCTCATCGATGCGCTTGTTCAAGAGTTGACGATTGCCGGTGTAGAGGCTGACGACGCGGGCTCGATCGGAGAAGGCGATGACCATCGCGAGGTCGCTCGAGCCCATGGAGTCGACGACGCGCTTGGCCTTGGCCTTGGCGTCCTCGAGACGAGAAGGCGCGACGTCGGTCGCGCTCATACTCGCGGAGTTGTCGATCGCGATGACGTAGCGTGCGCCCTGGCCGGCCGCTCCGCGGGTCCGCGGGCCGGCGAGAGCGAACATGGCGAGCGCGACGACGAGGAGTTGCAGGAACAGCAGGAGATTCTTGCGCAGGCGTTGAAAGAGGCTGTTGACATGAAGATCTTCGAGGCTTCGGCGCCAGAGGAGCGTGCTTGGAACGCGAATCGGCCTGCGCCGGAGCTTGAGGAAGTAGAGCGCGATGATCCCGGCGGGGACGGCGGCGAGCGCGGCCCAGGCGGGGAGGCCGAGCGGCGTCTCGAGTTCGAGGGGGAATCTCCAGCCCGACAGGAAGTTCATCGCGATCGACTCCGATCGAGGAGGTTCAAGGAGTGCTCGGCTCGGCGGATCAGATCTCGGGCTCGTTGCTGCGCTCGCCCGGGCGGAGCCCCTTGCGCGGGCGGATCATCGTGTAGAGGATGTAGCCGACGAGCAACGCCGATGCGCCGAGAAATAAGTAAGGATTGTTGATGTTCATGGCATTTGAGCTCGATCGAAGAGTGCGGCGCGGCGGAGGCTCATTTGACGAGCCCGCGTTCGCGCAGGTAGTTCAGGATGAGTTTATCGAACGGATTGTCGTTCGTCGTGAAGATGTAGGTGATTCCGCGTTTGGTGCACCATTCCTTGAGCCCGCCGATGAAGCCGGCGAGGGTGGCGCGGTAGCGTTCGAGGAGCGGAGCGCTCACGGTGATCTCGGTGAAGTCGTCGTCCTCGGCGTCGAGGAGGCGGAGGTCGCCCGCGAGGTCGGGCTCGACCTCTTCTCGGCTGAGGACGTGGACGACGTAGATGTCCATGTTGCGTGCCAGCAGATACCTCAGGGCGTTCTCATATCCGTTCTTGTCGAGAAAGTCGGAGATCACGACGACGACGCCCTTGCCGCCGTGCTTGACGGCGAACGACTTGGCGGCGGCTTGGAGGTCGGACCGGCCCGAGGCTTCGATCTCCTCGAGGTACTTGACGATCCGCCACATCTGCGAGCGGCCGCGGATGCTCGGCAGGCCGGGCTCGAGATCGGTGGTGAAGGTGTCGAGGAGCACGCGGTCGTGGTTCACCAGGCCGATGAAGGCGAGCGCCGCGGCGACCTGCTTGCCGTACTGGAGCTTCGTCGGCTCGCCGAAATCCATCGACAGACTGGTGTCCAAGAGCGTGTAGAAGTGAAGGTCTTCTTCTTCCAGGAAGAGCTTGAGGAAGAGCTTGTCGAGTCGGCCGTAGACGTTCCAGTCGATATGGCGGAGGTCGTCGCCGGTGGAGTAGTTGCGGTGGTCGGCGAACTCGACCGATGACCCCCTGCGCTTGCTCTTGCGTTCGCCCTTCATCCGGCCGACGAAGATCTTGCGGCTGACGAGCTCGAGCTGTTCGAGCTTGTGGAGGAAATCGGGGTCGAGCAGCGGTGTGCGGCCGTCTCGCGGGGCGGCGGCGGTTGATTTCGTGGTCTCGGCGGCCATGTCGACGGTCCTCGAGGTGGGTCGTTCGGGTTCAACCGGCCGAGTCGGAGAGCGAGAAGAGCAGGAGCATCAGAGCCGCCGCGAGGCCGAGGCCGATCGCCCAGGGGACGAGTGCGGCGAGGAAGACGCGGATGCGACCGGTCTCGCCGGCGGCGGGATGACGGTGGAGGAACGTGAGCGCCGAGAACCAACTCTCGAGGATCACCATGGCTCCGCCGCCGAGGGTGAGGATCGCCATGGTCGGCTCGTAGCTCCATGCCCATGCCGCGAGCGCGACGACGCCGAGAGCGAGCAGCGCGAGCATCGTGAGGTCGGGCGCGGTCCAGCTCAGGGGCTCGGGCTGAGGGGGCTCGAGCGGAACAGGGGCCGGCGGCGGGTCGTAGATGTCGTGCATGGCGGCCTCGGCCGGAGCCGATGGACATGTGAGGATGGGGCGATCAAACCTTGGCGGCGGCGGTCTCCTCGACCATCTCGGGGACGGCGTCGAGGACCTGGAGGAGAACTTCGTCGGTATCGATCCCCTCGGCCTGCGCCTCGAAGTTGAGGAGGACGCGGTGACGGAGGCTGGGAAGGTAGACGCGGCGGAGGTCGCCGAAGGAGACGTTGGTCCGCTTCTCGAGCAACGCCCTGACCTTCGCCGCGAGCACGAGCGTCTGGGCGCCGCGGGGGCTCGAACCCCAGCGGATGTAGCGGTTGGTGATCGGCGGCGCGAACGGCCCATCGGGGTGGGTCGCAAGCGAAAGCCGAATCGCATAATCTTGAACGTGAGGCGCCATCACGACTTCACGGACGGTCGACTGCATGCGGAGGAGCGTCTCGCCGTCGATCACCTTCGAGGCCTTCGGCTTCTCGCCTCGGGTGGTGCGGTCGAGGATGGTCGTCAGTTCCTCGCGGGTCGAGTAGCCGACGACGAGCTTGAGCAGGAACCGGTCGAGTTGGGCCTCGGGGAGCGGATAAGTGCCCTCTTGTTCGATCGGGTTCTGGGTCGCCATCACGAAGAAGGGCCGCGCGAGTTGGTGGATCACGCCGCCGACGGTGACCGACTGCTCCTGCATCGCCTCGAGCAGTGCCGACTGGGTCTTGGGCGTGGCTCGGTTGATCTCGTCGGCGAGGACGATCTGGGAGAAGATCGGCCCGCGCTGGAACTCGAAGACGCGCCGGCCGTCGGGGGCTTCCATGACGACGTTGGTGCCGAGGATGTCGGCGGGCATGAGGTCGGGAGTGAACTGGATCCGGTTGAAGTCGAGCGAGACGGCGTCGGCGAGGGTGCGGACGAGCAAGGTCTTGCCGAGCCCGGGGACGCCCTCGAGCAGAGCGTGACCTCCGATGAACAAGCATGTCAGCACGCCGTGAACGACCTCGTCGTGGCCGACGATCACCTTGGCGATCTCTTCCTTGACTCGCGAGTAGGCTTCGCGGAACTGATCGGCCCGGGCTTCCATCTCGGCGTTCTCGGCGGTCGACATCGCTGGGTGTCCTCGGGTGCGGAAATCGTGGTGGTGGATTCGACGAGGGGCGAGCCGGATCGGATCGAGCGATCAAGGCGTGGGCGGCTGTTTGTCGCGATCTTCCCAGACCTTCTGCTTGGCCTTGAGCAGGCGGTCGGTGTAGCTCTCGGGTTGGGCCGAGGGTGCGGCGGCGAGTCCGCCGGCGGTCGGGTCGGGTCGAGAGCCCGCCGTGGGACGGGCGGCGTCGGCGGCGGGTGGAGTTCCCAGCAGCGGCTCGCCGAGTTGGTCGAGCCGTGCCGCGGGCGCCTCGTACCGGGTGGCGGCTCGGGACCGCTCGAGTTCGGTATCGACCTCGGCCTTTCGGGACTTGAGCTTTTCGATATATTCATTGGTCGGAGCGACTTCCTCTCCGCGCATCCGTTGGAGAGTCTCGGCGATCGTGCGTCGGATGCGGTCGAAGTCGGGCGCCAGGCGGCGGACGGCGACGTCGGCGAGGAAGAGCAGACACGCGAGCCAGAGCAGCCGCGGCCAGAGCGGGAGGAAGGCGCGAGGCGGCTGGGTGAACTCGTCGCGGCGGAACGGATCGCCCTCGGGCGAAGCGTCGACGGTTCGATTGATGTCGATCTCTCCGTCGGCCCGCTTCTTCCAGGAGAGCACGGCGCCGTTGGTGACGGCGGCGATGTTCTCGAGGGTGGGCGGATCGGCCCGGAGTTCGCGATACTCGTCGGAGTAGGGTACCGACACGCCCGCGGAGATGACGCCCTTGACGTCGTCGCCGCCGGAGAAGCCGAGGTTGATGAAGTAGTTGCCGCTCGCCTCGGCGTTCTCGACGACCCCTTCGTAGCGTCCCGGCGCGGTCTGGCGCAGGTCGAACCGGCTCGATTTCAGGTCGGGGCCGATGACGCCGGCGCGGAACTGGAGGAAGTTGAGGAACTCGTTCTCCTTGTCGAGAGCGTCGACGACGACCTTGATCCGGCCCTCTTCCTGGCGGACGTTCATCACGAGGTTGCGATTGTCGACGGGCCGCATCGCCCAGCGGACGACTTGCGACCAGAAGGCGGAGTAGCCCGCCCAGTCGGGCCAGGCCTTGGTCCAGCGCCGGCCCGCGTCGGAGGTCCAGGCGACGGTCCGGCCCAGGCCGTAGGTCCAGTGTGCCAGGAGCGGGTTGAGTTCCCCGGTGACCGGCAGCGACGAGACGATCGGGGCCTCGACCACCGCGCCCTCTTTGAGCGTCGTTTGCACATATCCGGTGATGCCCGGCAGAGCCGTGGGCAGACCGAGCAGCGGCTCGCTGCTGAATCGGACGGTGGGCTGCCAGGCAGCGCCGTTGCGCTCGAAGATCAGGGGGCGGGAGATCAGCCGAGCTTCCTTCTGATAGATGCGGGGAAGGGCCTTGGGGTTCTGGACGTTGTAGAACCGGCCCTTGGTGCGCTGGGCGAGGTCGCGCATCAGTTGGATGGCGCCCGGGTCGTTGCCGTGCGCGGCGGTGAGCACGGTGGTGACGGTGATCTTGTCGCGAACGAGCTGGGAGACGGTACGGGGGAGGGGAGGAGACGGATCGCCGTCGCTGATGATGATGATATGACGAGTCATGGCGTCGGGCAGACGCCGAAGCGCGTTCATCGACATCACGAGCGAGGGGTCGAAGGCGGGCATGTCGCCCGGGGTCATGCGGTCGATGGCGCGGAGCATGGAGGGCCGGCCCGAGGCGATCTCTCGGAGAGTGAAGAGCCAGGCCTCCTGACCTTCCCAGTGGAGCATGCCGGCGTAGTCATAACTGGAGAGCGTCTTGAGGGCTTCCTGGGCGATCACCTTCATCCAGTAGTTGCCCTCGGCGATCTCGCTGGCGTGCATGATCATGACGAGAGCGCTCTTGCCGTTGACGCGGAGGGCCTTGATCTCCATGTCGACGGGAAGGGCCTTTTCGATGGGAGTGTTCATCCACCGGCCGGCGCCGAAGCTGTTGGGCCCGCCGAGCATGATCAGGCCCGCGCCCATGTCGTGGACGTTGGCCTCGATGAGTCGCTGCTGCGAGTCGGTGAGGGCGTCCTTGGAGACGTTGCCGAGAATGACGGCGTCGTAGGGCTGGAGTTGGCCGAGATTGTCGGGCAGGGGGTCGCCGGCCGCGGCGGCGGCTTCCTCGCCGGCCCCTTCGATGCCCGAGGGAGCGACGAGGACCTTGACCTCGATCTTCTGCTCGCGGAGGGCGCGGACGAGTTCGGAATGCTCTCCGCGAACTCCCTCGATGAGGAGCACCTGCGCCGTGCCTCGGGCGTAGGTGAAGCCGTCGGCCGTGTTGTTGATCGCCCGGCGGTCGCCCGAACCCGCTTCGGGCACGAACTCGGCGACGAAGGTATAAAAGCTCGGTTCCGTGATCAGTTGTTTGATCGTCTTGACGTTGACGCCGCGCTCGAGCTCGATCGGCTGGGGTTGCTCGTGCCCGGGCACGGCGACGTTCCGCCCCTCGCCGTCCTTCTGGAAGAGCTGGAGCGTCCCCTTGGTCTTCTCGCCGGCTCGGAGGACGACGTTGATGTTGACCGTCTCGCCCTTCTTGACGTCGGGGGGGAGGGCGATCTTCTCGACGAGGACCTCGCGGTCGTAGAAGTAGTCGATCGGCAGGACGTCGATCGGCACGCCGAGCTTCTTGGCCTGGAGCGCCTGCTCGAGGGCGTTGCCGCGGTTCTGATTGCCGTCGGAGACCAGGACGATCCGCCGTGCGGAGTCCTCGGGGAAGGTGGCGAGGGCGAGCTTGATCGCGGCGCCGATGTCGGTGTTCTGGGTGTTTCGGGGGTCGATCGGGCTCTCGAGACCGAGTTCGAGATTGACCTCCGTGGGCGCCGGGGGGGCTTCGACGCTCGCGTCTCGCCCGAAGACCACCACGCCCGCCAGGTCGTCCGAACGCCGCTTCTTGCTCGCCTTCGTCACATACTGATATGTTGCGCGACGCATCTCGACCGGGATCGACTCGGAGGTGTCGATCACGAAGAGCGCGGCGAGCTTGTCGCTGGTGCGGACCGATTGGACCTCGGCGAGGGCCAGCACGATCAGCGTGATCACCGCGACCCGGAGACCGACCGCCATCAGCCGCCGAGCCTTGCCGAGGCCGGCGAGGCTCTTGTAGCTGAAGATGACGACCGGGGGCAGGACGATCAGCAGCAGGATGAGCCAGAGCGGTCGGCCGACGGTGACCCGGTCGGTGATCAAGCGCCAGAGGGTTGCCATCGGGGACGCACTCCCGCCCAAGGGTGGATCAGGGATCGGAGTTCGGGGTTCGATCGTACCAGATCGGATCAGAGCCGGAACCGCTGGACGCGGTGATTGTTCGAGTCGATGACGGACACGGCGCCCCGGCTGTCGACCGCGAGCGCCCAGGGGTTGAAGAGTTGGCCGGGCCGGCGGCCCGCCTCGCCCCAGATGCCGCGGGGCTTGCCGTCGAGGGTGAACTTCTGGACCCGATGATTGCCGTACTCGCAGACGTAGAGCATTCGGTCGGGGCCG
Source organism: Isosphaeraceae bacterium (assembly GCA_033763215.1). Classification (GTDB taxonomy): domain Bacteria; phylum Planctomycetota; class Planctomycetia; order Isosphaerales; family Isosphaeraceae; genus JANRKW01. The sequence goes on from JANRKW010000025.1 coordinate 173,301, forward strand.
ACGGCGACGTCGAACGGGTAGCTCAGGCCGCCTGGGCCGTCTCCCGGGGTGCCGAAGATCCGGAGGAGCCGGCCCTGGGTATCGAAGACCTGGATCCGGTGGTTGGTGCTGTCGGCGACGTAGATCCGGTCCTCGTCGTCGATCGCGAGCGCTCGAGGGCGCTGAAAGGTGCCGGGCTCGAAGCCGTGTCCGCCCCATTGGCGGAGCCACTTCCCATCGGACGAGAAGACCTGGATCCGGTCGTTCTCGCCGTATTCGGAGACGAAGAAGGTCCCTTCGGAGTCGACGACGACGTCGGTGGGGTAGCCGAAGCGTCCGGGGGTCGTCCCTTGGACGCCGTCGCCGATCTGCTGGAGCAGGGAGCCCTCGGTGGAGTAGACGAGGATCCGGTAGAAGTGGGTGTCGGCGATCAGGAGCCGGCCTCGACGGTCGATGCTGAGGCCGGAGGGACCGTCGACGTTGAAGTCGGGCATGCTCCAGCCGCGGAGGTAGGTGCCGTCGCGGTCGAAGACCTGGATCCGGTCGGTGAGGTCGGCGATGTACAGACGATCCTCGGCGTCGAAGGCGGCGACGCGAGGCTTGTGGAGCCAGCCCGGCTTGCGCCCGTGGATGCCCCAAACGAGGTCGGGCCGCGAGCCGACGAGGTCGCCGCAACCCCCGGCCGCGAGCGCGAGCGAGCCGCCCGCGGCGGCGGCGAGAAAGCGTCGACGGGAGCGAAGCGAGGGGCGATCCATGGATGCGACTCGAGGGGTCGAGGGCCGACCTCGGACGAAGGTCGGACCCCTCATTCGGAGCATACGCGAGCCGATCCGTCGTTCGCAAGTCCTAACTTCTTCGGAAAGCCGCGAAGCGCGGATTCGCTCAGGCGGGTCGTACCGATTATCCTAGTCGCACGACGAGGAGCGCAGCCGATGCCGATCTATCACGAGATCTGCGGGATCGAAGAGTTGGACGAGGGGAAGGGGCGGGCCTTCGAGGTCGACGGCGTCGCGGTCGCTCTCTATCGGGTGGCGGAAACCGTCCACGCGCTCTCGGGGCGGTGTCCGCATGCCGCGGGGGCGATGGGTCGAGGCTGGCTGGAAGAAGGGGAGGCGGTCTGTCCGCTCCATCGTTGGAGGTTCCGCCTGACGACCGGGCGCTGCACGACCATGCCCGGGGAGCGGATCTCGGTCTATCCCTGCGAGATCCGCGACGGCCGGGTCTGGGTCGGGCTCTGAACCCCGGCGCGCACGGGGGACGTCGAAGCCCGCGGAGAGCGTCGTGAAGCGACCCGAGGCGAACCGATCGCGACTACCTTCCCGCCTTCCTCGCCAGGGCCGCCGCTCTTCGACGCTCCCGGCGGTTCCCGGAACCGGCCGAATCGCTCGCCGGGGCGACTCCCGTGCGGCTCGAACGACGTTCCGTTTCGTTCGTTCTGGGCCGATTCGGAGCGTCCGGGGTTGGTTGCGGAGGGTGAAAACGAACGGACTCGGAGGATTGCGGACGCGAAGCGGGTGAGGTCGGCCAGGAAGGCGACCGCGGGGGCGGGGTCGCACGCTCGGGGCGCTCCGACGTCGCTCGCGGTTCCGAACTCGAGCGGCGATACGGCATCAAGAGCTTCACGAGCGCGAGAAAGCGGCGTTCGCATCCGGCGATCGTGCGGCGCAGGGCCTGGGTCTCGGGGTCGAACGAGAGCGTCAGGCCGCGGAGCGTGAGGTCGCGCTGGTCTTGCTCGGCCGGTTCGAGGAGTCGTTCCACGCGATACTGAAGGTCGGCGATGTTCTCGTCGATCAGCGCGAGGAGTCGCTCGGGCGAGCCGTCGCAGAGGAAGCGGCGAGACGCTCCTTCTCGGTGCAGGCCGGAGATGCCGAGGAGGTCGAGCGCATGCGAGCTGCGGCGTTCGTCCCAGGCTTCGCCGCGACTCAGGGGTTCGCGGAGCAGGGTCCACTCGCGGATCATCCAGCGGCATCCCTCCGAGGTCGCCAAGAGTTCCGCGCGACGGCGGCTGGGATTGCGGTGGAGTTTGGCGGCGATCCGCTCGACCTCGAGCCGGCGGTCGGTTTCCCAGCAGGTCCGTGCCCGCACGATCTCGGACCGCCGGCGCGCTTCTTCCTCGTTGAAGAGGCGGTCGAGCCGGATCGACTCGACCACCAGGTGACGGAGTTGCAGGAGCACGAACGGGTCGCGGGTCGGGAATTCCGGCAACCAGGCGGCGAGGCGTGCGGCGACGGCGGCATCTTCGATCGGCGAGAGGTCGTCGGTCGGGGCGGCGGAGATCGGGTTCGGTTCCATCGATTTCGGCTCCATCGGTTCGGTTCCAATTCCGGGAAACAAGAATTTGCGACGTGTCGGAAAGAAAGAGCGGACACGGAGACCGTAAGGCGCGGCGAACTCTGAAGGGTCGGGGAATTCGGGTCGATTCGTGGGGATGCGTCGGGTTGGAGGGATGAAGCAGGTCGTGCCGGCGAGGGGGTTTCGTGAAGATCGCGACCAAGAGTTGACGACCCGGGTGTTCCCGTGCTCGACTCGGGTCGTGCGGTCTTTGCGACTCTGTGGTCTGACGGAGGCGGATCTGGTGGCGATCGACCCGGCGGAGTTGACGAGGTCTCCCGAGTGGTTCCCCTGGCGGATCGACGACCCGGCCGACGCCCTCGAGTTCGTCCGCCTGGGGGCGGCCGACTACGAAGCGGCGAGCTTTCTGGACCGCCGACTGACCGCGACGTCGACCGCGGAGAAGGCCGTTGCGACGATCGACTCGGTCGAGCAGGCGCTCGAGGGCGTCGCGCCTCGGTGCGGGTTCATCTTCCACGCGTCGCACGTCGGGTCGACGCTCCTGGCACGCATGCTCGGAGCGCACCCGGGATTCTTCTCGCTCCGCGAGCCGGTCACTTTGCGGACCCTCGCCGAAGAGGCCGAGCGGCGCGCAAGGGGGGCGGGTGTCTGGGCCGAGGGCGCGCTCGAGCGGCGGTTCGACCTGATGCTCCGGCTCTGGTCGCGAACGTTCGTCCCGGGCGACCTCCCCGTGATCAAGGCGACGAGCTGGGCGACCGAACTGGCCGAGGCGGCGATGGATCGCGTGCCCGAATCACGCGCAGTGTTCATGTATGTGCGCCCTTTGAATTTTCTCCGAGGGCTCCTCGGCGGCGCGATGGTGGACATCGACGAACGCCATTCGGAGCGCGTCGCTCGGCTCGGCCGCCGGATCGGCGTCGAACTCGGGCCGGCCGAGCGGATGACGCCGGGCGAGCGGGTGATCACGGCGTTGCTCTGCGAGACGTCGAGCATGCAGGCCGCGGCCGACCGGTTTCCGGGGCGGGTGCTCTGGGTCGACTTCGACGCCCTGCTCGCCGCGCCCGGCGAAACGCTGGCGAGGGTGGTCGCGCACTATGGGATCGGTGTCGACGCCGCGCGGATCGCGGCGATCCTCCGCGGTCCGATCCTCGAGCGCTACGCCAAGGCGCCCTCGGTCGCCTTCGGCCCCGACGACCGCGTTGCGCTCTTGAAGCGGGCCGATTCCGAACACGCCGACGAGATCCGCCGCGGCATGGAGCTCCTCGGCCGATTCGCCGCGTTGCCGGGCGTGCGCCCGATCCTGGAGGCCGCATCGAAGCGCGTGGGGATCTCGACCTGAGAGCGGGAGAGCATCGGGATCGCCGCGAAATCATGGATGGATCGATGTATGGCGTTGGGATTTTCATTGCCATTCGATACGGCCGCGATCAATCTCGATGTCGCCGATGCTCGGGGTCGGCCTTGGACGAGCGTGCATCGAAGTCCGTACAAAACTTCAGTTCAGAGGTGTCGATATCATGGGATGGGTGGAATGCCGAGGCTGTAAGCGGTTCTACAACAACGCGAACAACGGGACGTGCACGAACTCGGGTTGCAGTGAGAAGCGGGCGCCGGTGTTCGTGCCCGAGCCGATCGTGGGGCCGGGGCGGCCGATGGGTTCGCCGTTCGTCTCGGCCTCGGCGTCCGCTTCATCATCGACGAGCGGGCCGTCGTCGCCCAAGGCCGCGAAGTCGTCGACGCCTCCGCCCGCGCCGAAGAGCGCGGCGCGATCCTCAACGCCTCCCCCCTCGTCGGCCGCGCTCGCGCGAGCGTCGACGCCTCCGCCCGTCGCGGAAGCTCCGCTGAACGCGGGGTACACGCGATCGTACCGAGCCACGTCGAGCGCGACCTGGTTCAACGGGATGCCGCTCTGGGTTCCGCTGACGACGCAGCAGAGCCGCGACTATCTCGCGATCCACGTCGGCGGCAAGCTGGCCGACTATCCCGAGCTCGCGGAGATGGTTCGGAACAAGACGCTCGACGTCGAGAGCGTCGTGAAGGAGGGGGGGACGTGCGACCCGGCGGCGTTCATGAAGTTCGTGATCAACGCCAAGAGCCGAACGCGTCCGACGATCTCGACCGACCTCGGGGCCGACTGCGGCGGCTACGCATCGAGCGGTGCGTATGTCTGGACGATCGACATGCCGGTCTTCGAACGCGACTGGCGCGCGGCGATCCCGACGATCTCGGCGCGTCCCACATCGTTCTGGCCCAAGCTCTATCTCGACGCCGAGACCCTGGCCGACGCCACGCACATCGCCGTCCGCAGCTCGTTCGGCGTCAAGGAACTCGCCTATCTGACGCCGTTGCCGCGCGCGGCGATGGTGCGGTGCACGAGGAACGGCGATCTGATCGTCGAGGGCGGCGGCCCCGCGGGGACCTGAAGGTTGGCCGGTCGAGGCGGCGGCGCTGGTCGGGATCGCCGTGGGCCGCGAAGCCGATCCAGGCTTGCAAGCGCAAGAAATCGCCCCGTCGAGGAGTCGTCTCGGCGGGGCGCCGGGGTCGGGGAGAGGGTGGGGATCCCGACTCTCAGAGTTTGGACTTCACGGCGTCGACCGCGGCCTTGACCTCGCGGGCGGCCTCGCGCTGCTTGTCGACGGCGGCTCGGGAGGCGGTGAGCTTTTCGAGGGCCTGGAACTTGGTTTGGAGAGTCTTGACCTCGGCCTCGACGGGCGTGCCGGTGCTCTCCTTGATCAGAGTGTCGAGGGCGATGCTGATCCGGTCGCTGTCGGTTCCGAGGTCGTTGCTCCTCGGCTTGTAGGTGGGGCTCTCGATGGTCGAGATGATGTCGCTGATGCTGCCCTCGACCATGTTGAAGGCGCCGAGCTTTGTGGTGGGCAACTCGGTCGCTCCCCCGCAGCCGGCGAAGGCCGGCGCGAGGGCGAGCGCGAGGAGGCATGCGGCTGCGGCGGGGCGGCGGATCATCCGATGACGGAGCATGCGAACACACCTCCATATGAGGGGGACGAGCGAGTCGTCGCCCGCGTCCCGGGGATCAGTAGGAATCGGCCGAGACGACCTCTCCGCCGGCTCGAGTGCCGATGGCGCGCCAGACGGAGGCGGCGGTCGAGTCCTTGACGAAGCGGACCGAGCCGTCGGCGAGGACGACGTTGACTCCGCCGGGGTGGTAGCTGCGGGCGGCGAGGATCGCGAATTCGTTGGGCGAGTCGTGGAAGCTCTGCCCGGAGTTGCAGTCGCGGTTCTTGGCGTTGGGCGTGAAGATGTGGTTGTACATCGTGTGTTCGATGCTGGCGTAGTGTTGCGAGCCGGTTCCGATTCCGAAGAACGGGCTGTGGCGTGTGCCGGGGGTGAGGCTGCCGGTGCAGAGGGCGAGGAAGGCGTCGGTGGTCATGCCCGGGTTGCGCTGGTCGGCTTCGGGGCGGATGACGTCGCCGGGTCCGAAGCTGGTGGTCTCGGCGTCGCCGATCGAGCGTTCGCTCCAAGCGACGGTGTTGGAGGTGCCGTCGGAGACCATGGCGATCGAGATCGGGCCTTCCTCGCGGAACATGCCGCCGCGGGCTCCCGCGGTCTCGGCCTGGCAGTTGGCGGTCCAGGGCGCCTGGGTGGCGCCGCTGTCGAAGAACGCGACGCTCTGGCAGATCGTGGCGCCGATGTTGTAGCGGTAGTTGTTGATCGGGGTGTTGGCGACGCCCGGATCGCGCGATTCGGACGGGCAGATGAACACGTTGGATCGCATCTGGATGATCGTCACGTTTGCGACGCAGAGCGGTGTGCTCGTCCGCACGCGCGAGTTCGCGAAGTTCCAGGCGTTGAACATCGGCGCCTGTTCGAGGTAGGGCGCCAGGTGGATGTGGACGGCGATGCCGCCCTGGTAGCACTCTCCGGTGGTGCTGCCCGCGAAGTTGCCCAAGTAGGGCGACAACCGTCCGGGCGGGAAGGTGTTCGCCGAGCTGTGGTAGTTGTGCATCGCCAACCCGATCTGCTTGAGGTTGTTCGTGCACTGGGCGCGGCGGGCGGCCTCGCGGGCCGACTGAACCGCGGGCAGCAGCAGACCGATGAGCACGGCGATGATCGCGATGACCACCAAGAGTTCGATGAGCGTGAATCCGCGACGACGACCCAGCATGCGACCCCCCTCCTCGAGAATGGAGAAGACAGGCGAGCAAGGCGCAATCGGAGAGCGCCGACGGCGAAGGATTCGAGATGACCGCGCAGCGCTGACCGGGCCCTGCTTGCGATGGAAATGCAACGGGCAGTATATTGCGGTCGCTCGGGAATGCAAGGGGCATCCATGAGGATGAATCGATCTTCCGGGTTCGTCTCGTCTCCGCGAGGTGAGGAAGACGAAACTCGCGAGTGGATTCGATGAAACGACGAGGGGGGGCGATCGCGATGCGTCGAGTCACGCTGGGGATCTTCGCGGCGAGCGCCGCGATGTCGTTCGTCGGCTGTTCCGGGTCGGACACGTCCGGGACCGGGTCGACGCCCGCGGCCGCGGTGCCCGAGATGCCCCCGGGGCCCGCGAAGCCGAGCGGAACCGTGGCCGAGCGGATCGCCGCCGCCAAGGAGTCGGCAGCGAAGGGCGACCTCCAGAAGGCGATCGAGTGGCTCGAGGACGGGCTTCGGATCGACTACAAGGACCGCGAGTCGCTCGGTTTGCTCGCCAAGTACCTCAAGGATCGCGCCAAGGAAGTCGCCTCGAGCGGCACGACCGAGTATTACAAGAGCTTGGTCTCGGCGGCGGAGTACTATCGCAGGCTTCGCAACGATCACTCCGACCTCACGCCGGAGGAGAAGGCGCTCGGGCTCGAGGTCTTCTACGACGAAGCCTCTGCGCATGCGAAGTCGCTGCGGGTCGAGGAGACGGTCGGCTCGCTCCGCGACCTCGTCGGGGCCGGCTTCAAGGACTTCGACCGGATCCGCAACGACCCGAATTGGAAGGACATCCTCGGACTCTCCGAGTTCAAGAACTCGTTCGCCGAGATCTCGGGAGCCGACAAGGAGAAGAAGTGAGCGCCCGGCCCGCCTGAGGGACCGAGCGCTCGAGTGCGATCGATCCTCAGACGGCGGGCAGGACGCCGACCTCGTCGAGAACCGCTTCGATCCGCGCGGCGGTCGCGGCGTCGACGGCACGCAAGGGGGCGGGGAGCATCCGGTCGAGCCAGCCTCGGCGCCGGCACATCACCTCGACGCAGGCGTGCATGCCGCCGAACCCGGTCGCCCGCGAGAGCCGAACGAGCTGAGATTGGAGGCGGTAGGCGACGTCGGCCTTGCCCGCCCGCGCGGCTTCCCAAGCGGCGACGGCGAGCTCGGGGAAGGGGTCGGCGATCGCCGTGACGAAGCCGTCGAGCGTCGCCTCCGCGCCGCTCGCGATCAGGTCGTGCGCCTGGAGATAGGAGAAGTCGAGCTGTCGACGCTCGGCGACCGACCAGTCGAGAGGACGAGCGAGCGACGTGTTCACGTCTTTCGTCCCCTTGATTCGCGGATGTTCGGCGAGTTTGCGCAGATTGGCGAAATCGAGCTGATTGACGATCCAGGGGGCGTTGTAGATGACGAGCGGTTTGGAGAGGCTGTCGGCGAGTTCGCGATAGAAGTCGAGGACCTCGAGCGGGGACATCGCCTGATACCAAGGGGCGAGGACGGCGTAGTAGTCGTAAGGCAGGTCGTCGAAGATCCGGGCGCGTTCGAGGGTGCGCTTGGTGCCCATGTCGGAGACGTTGAGGACGGTGGGGACGCGTCCGGCGATGCTCTCGGCGGCGGTCTCGGCGACGACGCGCATGGAGGCGTCGGTGAGGAGGTCGAAGCGAGCGGTGGTTCCGAGGATCCAGAGTCCGTGGACTCCCGCGTTGAGGTGGCCATCGATGAGCCGCCGGAGCGCGGGGACGTCGATCGACTCGTCGGGCGTGAGCGGCGTGGGCAGGGGCGGAACGATTCCGTGGAGGTGCGGGAGGTCCATCGCGAGGCGGCTCCGGTCGGTCGTGGGGTGCGAGGCTCGGTGGGCGGCGGGGCCGCGGTTCGACAAAGTATGCACCACGCCGGGGGTCGAATCCAATCCAAGGAGCGAGGCGGCGGAGGTCGGCGCGGCGGGCTGTGGCCGTCGCGGGTGATTCGGGGGAGTGGACGCGGAGATTTGGGGGGAATTTCCGGATCGTTCCGATTTTGTCGAGTGCCCGGGGGTCGCCGACCGATAGAGAAGGGTGCGGGGAACCGACATGCCTCGCTGGCTCGCGGAGCGATTCCGAGAGTCGAGGAGAACCGATCGGCGTCGAGGGTCGCTCGAGGAGCGGTCCTAGGCGCGGAGTGTCGCTCGAGGAAGAGGAGTTCTCGATGGCAACAGCCCGTTTGCGCGTGTTCCCGCATCCCGACGAGGTCGAGGCGGTCGACGAGCAGGCTCCGACGATGCCGATCCGGCTCTCCGACCTCTACCCGCTTCTGGCGCGGGCGTATCGCGACAACTACGTGTGGCTTCGCGACTTCGAGAACGATGAGATCCTCGTCAGCCGCGACCTGTTCGAGGTCGTGCGCGCCTTCTGCGATTGTCGGCCCTCGGCCTGAACCTCGACACGATCGATCATGGAGCCCGACTCCCGCCGCGCGGGGGCCGGGCTTCGTCGCGCTGGGGACTTGTCGGAAGGCGGGCGCGAGTCTAGTGTGGATCGAGAACGCGGGTCGTCGGTCCACGTCCTATTCTTGGAGCGGCACGCGGTTTTCGCGAGTCTTCGTCGGTCCCTCGAATCCAGCGCGACGGACGCGACGCGTCGGCGTCCGGTTCGCCTCGCCGATCGCCGATTCCCTACTGCACGGGTCGCCTCACGATGACGCAACCACAGACTTCTCCGCCGCAGGACGTGCTCACCATCGAGCGCCGCGGCGAGATCACGATCGTCACGGCCCACCCCGAACTCGAAACCACGGGCGAGGGCCTCGAGGAAACCGCGGCCGAGATCCTCATCGAGCCGCTCCAACGCGAGATGGAGCCGGTGGTGATCTTCGACCTCGGCGGCGTCAACTACTTCGGCTCGGTCTTCCTCGCGATCCTGATCCGATGCTGGAAGATCATTCGAGCCAACAGCGGCACGATGGTCCTCGCCGGCGTATCGAAGCATGCCCGCGAACTGCTGCACGTGACCTCGCTCGACCAGGCCTGGCCGATCTACGACAGCCGTCGCGAAGCGATCGAAGCGCTCACCGGCGACTGACCGACCCGCCCTGATGATGCACCGCGGCGGCGCCCGTTGACAGACGCGCCCACCGTTCCGATGATTGAATCGAACTCCCGTCGCCGATCTCGCCGGATCGTTCCTGCTTCCGCCCCGGGTCGACACCCAGCGTTCGCATTCGCCTCCCCGGAGCCGCCATGGGCATCCAAGACCGCGAGTATTACCGCAGCGTGACCCGCGGCTCCGCCTGGTTCAGCGGCGTGGCGCCCGCCTGCCGGATGATCATCGTCATCAACGTGATCGTCTTCCTGGTCGACAAGATCTTCTTCAACGGCAACCTCACCGATCGCTTCGGCGCGAACCGCGTCGACATCCTCGAGAAGTTCCAGATCTGGCGGCTGCTCACCGCCGCATTCCTTCACGATCCCGACCAGATCTTTCATCTCGCGTTCAACATGATCTTCCTCTGGATGGTCGGACGCGAGATGGAGGCCTTCCACGGTACGCGGAACTTCACCGCGTTCTACCTCTCGGCCGCCGTATTCAGCTCGATCTGCTGGGTTCTCGTCGACGCGGTGCAGGGCGGGCGGCCGACCCCGTTCGGGCCCGCGGACAACGTCTACATGGTCGGCGCATCGGGCGCGGTGATGGCGGTGGTGGTGCTCTACACGCTCTACTATCCGACCCGCGAAGTCCTGCTCTTCTTCGCCATCCCGATCGAGATGCGGTGGTTGCTGACCATCTACATCGGTTTCGACCTGTTCCAACTCCTCACCGGTTCGGGCGCGCCGGTCGCCTTCGCCGCGCATCTCGGCGGCGCACTCTTCGGCTGGCTGTACAAGAAGTTCGACCTGCGGATCTCGCGACTCGCGGCCGGATGGCCCAAGCGTCGGCCCAGGATCCGGATCTACGACGGCGACTCTCCCACGCGGGAGGTCCGCTTCACGCCGAGAACCCCGCCGCCGTCGTCGGCCGCTTCGGCACCCGCCGCCTCCTCGCCGAGCTGGACCGGCGGAGCCTCCACCGCCGCGGCTCGTCCCGCGCCCAAGATCGTCACGGAAGAGGAACTCGCCGAGCGTCTCGACGAGATCCTCGGAAAGATCGCTCGAGACGGTCGCGGCAGCCTGACCGACGAAGAGCAGCGCTTCCTCGAGGAAGCCTCGCATCGAGCCCGGAATCGTCGGAGCGACCGTCTGTGACCAGCAATGCCTCTTCGTCTTCTTCGGCCGCGATCGCCGTGCGCGACGCCGGCCCCGCCGACCTCGAGACCGTCGTCGAGTTCAACTCCGCGCTCGCCCTCGAGACCGAGGGCAAGCAGCTCGATCGCGTCGTGTTGACGCGCGGAGTGGCCGCCGCGATCGCCGATCCCGACCGACTCCACTACTGGGTCGCCGTCGATCGAGACTCGGGACGAGTCCTCGGCCAGGCCGCGGTCACTCGCGAATGGTCCGACTGGCGAGGCGGCTGGATCTGGTGGTTCCAGAGCGTCTACGTCGTCGCCGACGCCCGCGGTCGCGGCGTCTTCCGAACGCTCCACGCCCACGTTCGCAACCAGGCGATCGCGGCCGAGGACGTGATCGGCCTGCGGCTCTACGTCGAGGTCCACAACCACCGAGCACAGGCGGCGTATCGAGCGCTCGGGTTCGAGCCCGGCGGCTACGACGTCTTCGAGGAACTCTGGCCCGAGCGCTTCGGGTCGGCCTGAGGCCGCGGCCGAAGCGCCCGGTCGTTCGGTCGGATCAGACCTCGAGGACTTCGGCCGACTTCTTCTCGGCGAGGTCGTTGACCTTGCCCTCGTAGCGCTTGGTGAGTTCCTGGATCTCGTCCTTGCAGGTCGCCAGGTCGTCCTCGGTGAGGATCTTGTCGGCGAACTCCTTGTCGCCGGCCTTGTTGGCGTCGCGTCGGATGTTTCGGATCGAGACGCGGGCCTCCTCGGCGAGTTCCTTCACGCGGTTGACCAGCTTCTTGCGCTGTTCGACCGAGAGCGAGGGGACGTTGAGGCGGATCGACTTGCCGTCGGAGTTGGGGGTGAGGCCGATGTCGCTCGCTTGGATCGCCTTGGCGATGTCGGAGAGGACTCCGATGTCGAAGGGTCGGATCAAGATCTGTTGAGGTTCGGGAGTGCTGATGTTGGCGAGCTGTTTGAGCGGCGTGAACGAGCCGTAGTATTCGACGCGGATCGAGTCGACCAGGCCGGTATTGGCCCGCCCGGTGCGCACGCCCTTGAGCTGGTCGCCCAGGAGGGCGAGGCTCTTCTCCATCCGTTCTTCGGCTTCAAGCGCGATTTCTTCGATGCTCATGGACCACCACCTCGAGGCTCGAGATCGGGAGAACGGACGCGATCGGTCGAGGTGCTCGTCGCACCCGGGCGCGGTCGCGTCGCGAGGTCGGACGGAGGAGTCGCGGGATCGACGGGGCGTCGCCCCGCCCCTCTTGGTTCACACGGCGGAGATCGGCCGAGGACGCGTGCCGCGGCCGATCCAGGTGCCGATCGGCTCGCCCAGCACGACGCGTTCGATGTTCCCCTCGCGCTTGAACTCGAACACGAGGATCGGGACATCGCTCTCCATGCACATGCCGATCGCGGTCACATCCATGAACTTGAGTTCGTCGCGGAGCACCTGGTCGTACGAGAGATGTTCATATCGGACTGCGTGGGGATTCTTGAACGGGTCGGCCGAGTAGACGCCGTCGACCTTGGTGGCCTTGAGGATCACCTCGCAGCCGAGTTCCTTGCCGCGGAGCGCCGCGGCGGTGTCGGTGGTGACGAACGGGCTGCCGGTGCCGGTGGCCAGGATGATGACCCGTCCCCGCTCGAGGTGCGAGAGCGCCCGTCGACGGATGAACGGCTCGGCGACCTCCTCCATGCGGATCGTCGTCATCAGCCGCGTCTGGCAGCCGACGGTCTCGAGGGCGTCCTGGAGGGCCAGGCCGTTGATCACGGTCGCCGTCATGCCCATGTAGTGCGCGGTGGCCTCGCGGATCACCTTCGACCCCTTGAGCGACGAGCCGCGGAGGATGTTGCCGCCGCCGACCACGATCGCCACCTGCACGCCGAGCGACGCCACTCTCGAGGCCTGGCGCGCGATCTTGCTGATCTCGTCGACGTCGAGTCCGCCCTCGCCGGGTCGGCAGAAACTCTCGCCCGAGAGCTTGAGGAGAACGCGGCGGAAGATCGGCGTACCCGTCGGCGGCGTGAAGTCCATGGCGAGTTCTCGGATTCCTGGGGCGTACGGGCCAGTACGGCTGCGGCGAGACTCTCGGAGCCCGAAAAGGCGGCCCCGCGCGAGCAGCGACCCGCATCCCTCGCGCGGCGGGGGAGACGGGTCGGGGACGTCCGGTCGAGCGAAGTGCGACGACGGTCCGCGAGGGGCCGGCGTCGCCTTCGCGATCGATCACTCCGCGGCGTCTTCGGTCTTCTTGGCGCTCTCGCCGACGATGAAGCGGGCGAATCGAGCGATCGAGATGTTCTCGCCCGTTCGCGCGTTGATGTCGGTGATCACGTCCTTGACCGTCTTCGCCGAATCCTTCACGAACACCTGGTCGAGCAGCACGCTCTCGCCGTACCAAGCGTTCAGCTTGCCCTCGACGATCTTGGGACGAGCCGGCTCGGGCTTGTCCTCGACCTGCTTCAAGAAGATCGCGCGCTGCTCTTCGATCAGCTTCTCGTCCATTTCCTCGCGGCGGACGCAGAGCGGATTGGCGGCGACGACCTGGAGCGCGAGGTCCTTGCAGAGCTGGCGGAATTCTTCATTGCGGGCGACGAAGTCGGTCTCGCAATTGACCTCGACCAGGGCTCCCGACTTGCCGTCGTGGTGGATGTAGACCTCGACGCGGCCCGCGGAGGTGGCGCGCTCGGCCCGCTTGGCGGCGTTCTTGAGCCCGCGCTCCTTGGCGAGCACCATGGCCTTCTTCAGGTCGCCTTCGGCTTCCTTGAGCAGGGCCTTGCATTCCATCAGGCCCAAACCGGTCGACTTGCGGAATTCGTTGACAACCTGGGCCGTGATCTCGGCCATCGGGCATCTCCTCAGAGGAATCGAACGTGGGTCCGTCGCAATCCAAAGCAAGAACCGAAAGAGACGACGAAACCGCCGATCCCGCTCGGTTCGGGTCTTACGATCTCGGGGACCGCGGCGGGCACGATCCGTGAGGTCGACCTCGGTTCGAGGCTCGACCCGCGGAGCGAAGCGTCGACCGCGTCTCTGTTTGACTCGTTCGGGCGGGATTTTTCAATCCCCCCGAGAGAAATGGAGCGAAGAGGCGACGCTCCCCGCTGCGCCGCTGAGGGCGCCGAGGGGAGCGTCGCGATGAGCGGCCGAACTCACTCGGCGGCGGGAGCGCCCGAGTCGGGCGACGTCTCGACGGCGGGGGCCGGTGCGTCGGAAGCGGGAGCGTCGACCGCCGGGGCCGGAGCTTCGCCGGCGGGAGCGGGAGCCGAGGCGTCCGCGGCGACCGGTGCATTCTGCGTCCGGGCGCCCGAGCGGGCGACGGCCGGGCCGCCGCGGTTGGGACCGCCTTGCGGACCGCGATCGCCGCCGGGACCGCGACGATCACCGCCGCGACGGTCGCCGCCGCGATCACCGCGGTCGCCGCCTCGGCGTTCGTCTCTCGGCCCCTCTTCACGCGGCGGGGGCTCGGTCGGGGCCGAGGCCTTGCCTTCGATGATCGCGTCCATCAGGCGCCGGATCACCAGCTCGATCGAACGCATGCTGTCGTCGTTGCCCGGGATCGGCAGGTCGACGAGGTCGGGGTCGCAGTCGGTGTCGAGCAGCGCGACGATCTTGATGCCGAGCTTGCGGGCCTCGCTCACGGCGATGTGCTCGCGGTGCGGGTCGACGATCATCAGAGCCTCGGGCAGCCGCGTCATGTGGCGGATGCCGCTCAGGTTGCGCTCGATCTTCTTGCGCTCGCGGGTGAGCGTCGAGATCATCTTCTTCGAGTAGCTCGCGGCCATTTCGCCGTCGAGATCCTGCTCGAGCTCCTCGAGCCGCTCGAGGCGGCTGCGGATCGTCCGGAAGTTCGTGAGGGTGCCGCCCAGCCATCGCTCGGTCACATAAGGCATCCCGGCGCGGTTGCATTCTTCGACGATCGTCTCGGAAGCCTGACGCTTCGTGCCGACGAACAGGATCAACCCGTTCCCGGCGGCGACCTTGTTGAAGTACTTCGTCGCGCGGAGCAGGCCGCGGACGGTCTCCTTGAGGTCGATGATGTGGATCAGGTTCCGCTTGCCGTAGATGTACGGCTTCATCTTGGGGTTCCACCGGCTGGCCCGGTGACCGAAATGCACGCCCGCGTCGATGAGATCCTTGACCGCGATGGACACGATGCGACCCTTCTCTTTCGATGTCTTGGAAATTCTCGACCGCGCTCCCGGTTCCGAAGCGGACCCGGGCGGCCGTGCTCGTGAAGATTCTCGTTCGTTCCAAGATCCGCCGCCCCGCTCGGAGCGACCTGGATCGAGTCGACGAATGTATCATGCCGCGGGCGAGGCGGTCAAGGCCGCTCGATCACTCTCTCGATGAGTGTCGGCCCAGGGCAACGAGGATCAAGGGTCGGTTGGTCGGCCGTGTCGAATTCCGTGAATCTCTCGAATAATCGCTTGCAGTCGTCGGCCAGGTGCCGTTTCTCTGGAACTTCACGTTTCCGACTTCGACTCGGTGATCTCTCCCATCAATCAGGACTCGCTCAATGCGCACCTCGGCGCTGCTCCTCGCCCTCGGATTGTGCTCCTTGGCGTTCTCCGGTTCGTCCGACGCCGCGATCGTCGTCGGCGGTACGGCATTCGGACGCGCGACCGCCGCGCTCGACACACTCGGGCTTTCCTACTCGGTCGATGGGAACTCCACGTTGACGATCGACCCCGTCGGCCTCGGTGCCGGCGACGTCATCATCATCGGCAATGACGGCGGCCTCGACGACTCCTACGCCGACTACAACGACTTCCTCAACTCCGGCGGCTGCCTGATCATGATGGGCGGCTCCAGCTGGGATCCCTTCCGCACTTGGCTCTCGGGCTACTTCACCCTCGACCCCGACGCCGTCGCCGCGGAGTGGATCCAAGGATTCAACTGGGTGCGGACCGCCGCGCATCCTGTGACCCAGTACCTTCCCGCCGACTACACCTTCGAGAGTCCCGAACTCTCGTACCGAATGATCGCCTTCGAGCCCGCCGCCGACACGACCCTGCTCGGCATCGACGCGTTCGGCGACTCGATCGCCGCGATCCGTACCTACGCCAACGGCGGGGCCTTCATCTACATGGGCTTCGACATCGGCGCCGACTTCTACGGCACCGCCGGCGATCAGGCGAACTTCGTCGTTCCCTTCTTCCAAGGCGCCCTCGAGAAGACCGCCGTCGTTCCCGAACCCTCGACCGTCGCCGGAGCCCTCCTCGGCCTCGCCGGCGCCGGGGTGTCGGCGATGCGCCGACGCCGGGTGGGTTGAGGGGGAAGAGTCTGCAGCCGATTGCGGCGGTTCGCCTGCGGGCGGCCGCCGCGAGTTGGCCGATTCGAGTTGGCCGATGCTGATCCTGGGCTTGCATCGGGGGTGGGGATCGGGTAGATTCTTGGCTTTCCGCATCGCGGGCATCGCGATCGGCGGCGGTTCGTGGTTTCGAAGGTGGGAAGCGAAGGGTCGTCATGGCACACAAGAAAGGGCAGGGCTCGAGCCGCAACGGTCGCGACTCGAATCCGAAGATGCGCGGGATCAAGCTCTACGGCGGACAGATCGCGCTCGCGGGCAACATCCTCTGCCGCCAGACGGGCACGAAGTGGCGCGCGGGCAAGAATGTCGGCATCGGTCGCGACTGGACGCTCTTTGCGCTCGTCGACGGTCAGGTGATGTTCGACCAGGAAGGTCGCCGGATCAACGTGATCGCGGCGCCCAGCGCCTGATCGCGGCGGCGACGCCGACCGACCAAGATCGATCGAGGCACGCCGGGTTCGAGGCGCGAGGCGCTCCGACCGGCGTGCCTTGGCGCGCTTTCAGTCGCAAGAGATCCCTCGAAACGGGTGAGGAAGCGGGTAGCGGATGTTCGTCGATCGCGTGGCGCTCTACGTCAAGGGGGGGGACGGCGGTAACGGGGCACTCAGCTTCCGCCGGGAGAAGTACGCCCCGCGCGGGGGTCCCAACGGCGGTGACGGCGGCGACGGCGGCAGCGTCATCGTCAAGGCCCAAGAAGGCCTCACGAATCTCGCGCATCTCTCGTTCCAGCGGCATTGGAAGGGAGATCGCGGCGATCACGGCACGGGATCCGACTGCCACGGCCGAGGCGCCGAGGATTTGATCATCACCGTGCCGCCGGGAACGATCGTCCGCGATCGCGAACGCGGTTTCGTGCTCCGCGACCTCGCCAAGCACGACGACTACGTGATCGTCGCCAAAGGCGGGCGCGGCGGACACGGCAACCGCTTCTTCAAGACATCGACCAATCGCGCTCCTCGGCAGTTCGAGAAGGGGTTCCCCGGCGAGGAGCGGTGGATCTCACTCGAGTTGAAGGTGATCGCCGACGTCGGGCTCGTCGGCCTGCCGAACGCGGGGAAGTCGACGCTCCTCTCGCGGATCTCCCGGGCCCATCCCGAGATCGCGGATTATCCGTTCACGACCAAATACCCCAACCTCGGCAGCGTCGCGCTCGGTGATCGGACGTTCATCGTCGCCGACATCCCGGGCCTGATCGAAGGGGCGCACGAGGGGCACGGCCTCGGGCACGAGTTCCTGCGGCACGTCGAGCGGACGCGGCTGCTCGTGCATCTCGTCGAGGCGATGCCGGTCGACGGCTCGGATCCGGTAGTGAATTACCGGACGATCCGCAAGGAGCTCGAGGCGTACAGCCCGACGCTCGCCGCGCGTCCCGAGTTGCTCGTGGTGACGAAGGTCGACCTCACGGGAGCGGAGGAGGCGACGCGTCGGATCGAGCACGAGCTCTGCCGGAGCGTGCTCACGATCTCGGCGGTGACGGGCAAGGGCTTGCCCGCCTTGATGACGGAAGTGGGGCGGATGATCGACGAGTTGCCGACGCCCGACGTCGCGACTCCCGAGCCGCCCCGCCGCTCGCCGCCGCCGCCGGTTCCCGTGCCGGCCGCTGCGGATCCGCTCGAGGATGCGCCGGAATGATGCGGGCGACGGCCGACGTCGGCAACTCGCGGATCAAGTGGGGGATTCCGCGAGCGGGCGAGGCGGGCGCGGGACGAAACGAGATCGCTCTCGATCCGCTCGATGAAGCATCCTGGAGCGACGTCTTCGAGCGGCTTGGTTTGGCGGAGTCGGGGTCGGTCTGGGCGATCTCTTCGGTCGCTCCGGCGACGACCGACCGATTGATCGCGTTCCTCGAACGCACCGGCGCCCAGGTCGCGCGAGTGTTTCGGTCGGGCGGCGACGTCCCGATCGAGCACGAGATCGAGCACGTCGAGACCTCGGGAGCCGACCGGGCCTTGGGGGTCTTGGCTGCGAGCCGGCGCGAGTTTGCCCGAGGCGTGCCTGGGTTCGTGATCTCGTGCGGCACGGCGATCACGGTCGACCGGGTCTCGGAACGCGGGGCCTGGCTGGGCGGGGCGATCCTGCCGGGTTTGGGCACGGCGTTCGCTTCGTTGCACGACCGGACCGCACGGCTGCCGGAGGTTCGGCTCTCGGGCCTGCCGCCGGCTTGGGGGCGGTCGACGGTTCCGGCGATCGAGGCGGGGGTCTTCTGGGGGTGCGTGGGCGGGATCCGCGAGGTGATCGCGCGACAGTCGCTCGCACTCTCGGACGGCGATCGACCTTGGCAGGTCTGGACGGGGGGCGATGCCCGCCTGCTGGGCGACGCGGTCGCACCCGCAACGTCGTACTGGATCCCCGGCCTCGTGAGCGCGGGGATCGAGGCGGCGATGGGATGGTGAGCCGCTCACCTACAACAACGCATGCCGCGGTGTTGACGGCGGAGGGCCGCGGGGCGATCGCCTTGGTGCGGGTTTGGGGACCCGGGGCGGTCGCGGCGGTCGACGCCGGGTTTCGGCCCGCGCGCGGGGCGTCGCTCGCGGAGACGGCTCCCGGCCGGCCCCGTTTCGGCCGCTTCGGCGCGGGGCTGGGCGACGAGGTGGTCGTCGTGATCCACGCGGAGCCGCTCGGGCTCGAGGCCGAGGTCCAGTGCCACGGCGGCCTCGCGGCGGTTGAGCTGGTGCTCGACGACCTTCGTTCGCGCGGGGTCCGCGTGGTCCGTCCCGAGCGCTGGGCGCTCCGTCGCGGGGGGAGCCGCAACGAGGCCGAAGCGCTTTGGTTGCTCGCGTTCGCCCCGACGCCGCGGACCGCGTCGATCCTGGTCGATCAAGCGGCGGGCGCGCTCGACCGCGCGCTCGCCGAGATCGAGACGGCCGATCCCGCCGCCCGCCGGGGACTCGCGGAGAGGATCTTGGTGCATCGTCATGTCGGCATGCGGCTGATCTCGGGCTTCCGGGTGGCGATCGCGGGTCGGCCGAACGTGGGCAAGAGCCGGTTGCTCAACGCGCTCGTCGGGTTCGATCGCGCGATCGTCGATCCGACACCGGGCACGACGCGCGACCTCGTGGGAGCGCGGACGGCGGTCGCGGGTTGGCCGATCGAGATCGTCGATACGGCGGGGCTCCGCTCGGCCGACGATCCGCTCGAGGTCGAAGGCATCGCGCGCGCCCGCCGCGCGCATGCCGAGGCCGACCTCGTCATCCTCGTGCTCGACCGCTCGACCGCGCCGACGCCCGAGGACCTCGCTCTCATCGACCGATGTCCGCACGCGTTGATGGTGGGGAACAAGGTCGACTTGCCGGGGACTTGGGAGCCGCCGGGGGAGCTGTCGGTCTCGGCCGAGCACGGCGACGGGATCGAGCGACTCATCGACGCGATCGCGCGGAGGCTCGTACCGAAGCCGCCCGAGCCGGGCGCCGCGGTGCCGTTTCGGCGTCGGCATCTTCGTCTGCTCGAGCGGGTTCAGCTCCCGAGCGGTTTCGAACGGCGGACGAGCTGAATCCGGTTGCCCTCGGGGTCGGCGAAGAAGCAGGTGGAGAACTCCTCGGTGTCGATGTCGATCTCGGTCTCGAAGACCAGGCCCATCGCCTCGAGCTTGGTTCGGAAGGCGCGGACGTCGGGCACGGTGAAGGCGACGTGGCAGACGTAGCGCTGGCCTGCTCGCGGGGCTCCGGGCGGGCGGAGGATGATCTCGAGCGAGGTGCCGCGGTCGTCGCCCAAGAAGTAGCCCGGCGTCGGCGCCGCGCTGTTGTCCAAGAGGATGCTCATTCCCATCACATCGACATAGAAATCGCGTAGCTTGGGAAGGTCGTCGGCAAAGAGCGCGACATGTTCGATCAAGGCCATGAGAAGATTCTCCGATAGGCGGATGGAGAGGTGGAGATCAAGTCGCTTTCTTGCGTGAAGCGGTCTTGGTCTTGGGTTTGGGCTTCGTCTTGGCTGCGACGGGGGCTTGGACCCGCGGCGCGGCGAGTTCGGAGACGATCTCCCACTCGCGCGGGGTGACGGGTTGGACGGAGAGCCGGCTCCCTTTGCGGAGCAGTTCCATGCCGGCGAGCGCGTCGACCTTCTTGAGCTCGGCGAGGGTGAGCGGCGGGTCGATCTTGGCGACGGCCCGCACGGTGACTTGGAACCAGGTCGGCTGGTCGGGGTCGCTCTTGGGGTCGTAGTGATCGGCGCGGGGGTCGAAGGCGGTGGGGTCGGGGTGGCCGGCACGGGTGATCTCGGCGAAGCCGGCGATTCCGATCGGCTCGACGCTCGAGTGGTAGAAGAGCACGCCGTCGCCGACCTGGATCGAGTCGCGGAGGAAGTTGCGCGCTTGGAAATTGCGGACGCCGTCCCAGCCGGTGGAGCGGTCGGGGGCGGCCTCGAGGTCGTCGAACGAGAAGCAGTTCGGCTCGGACTTGAGGAGCCAGAAGGCCATGGGTCGAGGTCTCGCGAGTGGCGTGTGCCGACGCGACGCGGGCGGCGAGGCGTCTCGAGTCGGCGTGTCGCCCCATAGATATCAAACGATCGGCGGGGGGGCCAGAGGCGCGGTCGGCGGGGGATCAGGCCTCGAGCGCGGCGAGCCCCGCCTCGGAGATCGAGGGCGGCGGGTTCGCGGCGCCCTCGGCGGGCGTTGCGGGGGCGGTCGACTTGCCGGAGGCGACGCGTCCCGCGGCGATCAAGGCGATCACGGCCATCCCGAACATCTCGACGTAGACCAGCGAGATGCTGCCGGCGAGCCCCTTGCGGACCGCTTCGAGCACCGGCGGTGCGAGCTCGGCGTGGGTCTCGGGCCGGAGCGCGGCGGAGACGTCGACGTCGCGCATGCCCGCGCGCTCGAGCCGGCCGCCGAGGTCGAATGCGAGCGACGCACCCAGGAGCGCGACGCAGACCGCGCCTCCGATCGTCCGCCCGAAGGTGACCGCTCCCGTCGCCGCGCCTCGACGTTCCCAGGGGACGACGGTCTGGACGCTGAGGATCTGCGAGAGGCTCGTCGGCCCCATTCCGAGGCCGATCACGATCATGCTCGCCTGGAAGATCGCGACGGCCGATTCGGGCACGTAGGTCGCCGCGACCAGGCCGAGCGAGCCGACGCAGACCGCCGTCGCGCCGACGCGTCCCGTCGTGCGGAACCCCCAGCGCGCGACGACGTTCGCCGCGAGGAAGACGCTCACGGCCCACGACAAGAAGAGCGGAGTGAGCACCTTGCCGGCCGACCAGGCGTTGCCGCCCATCGCGCCCTGGATATACAAAGGAATGTACGTATCCATGCAAAAGAGCAAGCCGCCGACGACGAAGCTGCCGATCAATGCGGCGAGCACCGGACCTCGGAAGAGGAGGTCGAGATGGAGCATCGGGTCGACCGCCCTGCGCTCCTGGCGGATGAAGAGGGCGAGGAGCACGGCGGCCGCGACCGACCAGCCGACGGTCGCCGCGGTCGAGCGCTGGGGACCGTCGAGCAGCGCGAACAGGAGCGCCGAAGTCGAGCCCGCGAGCAGGAGCGCCCCGGGCCAGTCGAGCGGAGCGACGCGCCGGCGCTTCGCCTCGGGTTCTTCGACGAACCACCAGAGAATGAGCATCGAAACCACACCGAACGGCACCGAGACGAAGAAGACCCAGCGCCAGGAGAGTTGAACCGTGAGATACCCGCCGAGAGCGGGCCCGGCGAGGCTCGATACGCCCCAAACGCCGCTGAAGAGCGACTGCACGCGCGCGCGCTCGCGGAGGTCGAAGAGATCGCCGAGCAGGGTCAAGACGATCGGGCTGACCGCGCCGGCACCGATGCCCTGGATGACGCGCATGAAGATGAGCATCCCCATCGACGTCGCCAGACCCGAGAGCGCCGAGCCGATGCAGAAGACGACGAGACCGAAGAGGAGTACGGGCTTGCGTCCCCAGATATCGGCGAGCTTGCCGTAGAGCGGCGTGGTCACGGTCGCGGCGAGGAGATAGGCCGAAAAGACCCAGGGGTAGATGTCGAGCCCCTTGAACTGGGCGATGATGCTCGGCATGGCGGTGGAGACGACGGTTTGCTCGAGCGCGGCGACGGCCATCGCCGCGAGCATGGCGATCGTGATCATCGTCCGTCCCCCGGCGTGGCCCCGGGTCGATTCGGTCGTCGAGTGGCTCATCGGTTCGCGAGTCTCTCGGGTCTACGGAGCGGTCACGGGGACTTGGATGCGAAAGCGGGGTGTCGGGTTCAGGCGCCGGCGCGTGCGAGCCGTCGCCGGAGCGCGCGGCCGGTCGGGGTGTCGAGCCGAGCGATCGCCTCGGGCGGCCCCGCGCCGACGATTCGGCCGCCCTCGGGCCCCGCGCCCGGGCCGAGGTCGACGATCCAATCGGCGAGCATCAGGAGCTCGAGATTGTGCTCGACCACGACGAGCGTGTGGCCGACGGCGAGCAGCGACTCGAACGCCTCGGCGAGCCGCAAGGTGTCGAGCGGATGGAGGCCGTGGGTCGGCTCGTCGAGGAGAAAGAGCGTCCTGTCTCCGCGCGCCGCGCGTGCCGTGAGCGCTGTGGGCGTGCTCGCGAGAAAGGCACCGAGCTGGAGCCGCTGCGCTTCGCCGCCCGAGAGCGTCGACGTCGACTGGCCGAGGCGGAGATAATCGAGCCCGAGATCGAGGAGCGGGCGGAGCCGGGCCTGGATCTTGGGGCGGTTGCGGAAGAAGCCGAACGCCTCGCGCGCCGTCAAATCGAGGACTTCGGAGATGTTCTTGCCGCGATAGGTGACCTCGAGGACCTCGGGCCGATAGCGACGGCCTCGACACTCGGTGCAGGTGCGGACGACATCGGCGAGAAACTGCATGTCGACCACGGTCGTGCCGGCCCCTGCGCAGGTCTCGCAGCGCCCGCCGGCGACGTTGAAGCTGAACGTGCCCGCGTCGTATCCGCGCGCCTTGGCTTCGTGCGACGAGCTGAACGCGCGGCGGATCTCGTCGAAGGCGCCGAGGAAGGTCGCGGGGTTCGAACGCGACGAGCGGCCGATCGGCGCCGAGTCGACGAGGACGACGTCGCGAAGCGTCTCGGTTCCGCCGAGTTCTCGGTAGGGCAAGGCGGTGTCGGGTTCGCCGCGGAGCCGCGACGCGAGCGCGGGGTGGAGCGTCGCCTCGACCAAAGTGCTCTTGCCCGAGCCGCTGACGCCCGAGACGGCCGTGAACAGGCCGAGCGGGATCTCGAGGTCGACCATGCGGAGATTGCGGCCCGACGCGCCGGTCAGCCGAAGCCGGGAGCTCGGCTCGCGTCTTCGCGCGGGGACGGTCGCGCGACGTCGACCCGAGAGGAAGTCGCCCGTCGCCGAGCCCTCGACCCGGGTCACGCCTTCGGGCGGGCCTTGATAGACCAAGCGCCCGCCGGCGTCGCCCGCTCCTGGACCGATCTCCACGAGTTGATCGGCTCGCATGATCAACTCTTCTTCGTGTTCGACGACGACGAGCGTGTTGCCGCGATCTCGGAGCTCGGCGAGTGCGCCTGCGAGCCGGCCGACATCCTCGGAGTGGAGCCCGACCGAAGGCTCATCGAGGATGTAGAGCATGTTCACGAGCCCCGATCCCACTGCGTTCGCCAGGGCGATGCGCCGGCTCTCGCCGTCGGAGAGCGAGCGCGCGGGGCGGTCGAGCGTGAGGTAGTCGAGCCCGATCCGGCGAAGGAAATCGAGGCGGGCGCGCACTCCCTCGAGCGCGCGGCGCGCGGCGGGCCCTTCGTCGCGCTCGACCTCGGCGAGCACGCGCGCGGCGTCGGCGATCGTCGAGGCCGACAGCGCGCCGAGGTCGACGCCGCCGACCCGGTAGGCGAGAGCCTCGCGCCGGAGTCGCCGTCCCAGGCAAGCCGGACAGGTCTTTCGCCCGCGGTAGCGCGCCAGGAAGGCCCGGACCGGCAGGCGGTACGACTTCGCCTCGAGCTTGCGGAAGAACTCTTGGAGGCCGACGAAGCCGGGCCCGCCCTTCATGACCCGACCGACTTGCTCGGGGGAGAGCGATCCGAAGGAGACGTCGAGCGGCAGGCCGAGCGCGGGCGCTGCGGCGAGCAGGCGGTCGAGCATCTCGCGATGAGCGGGCGTCGACCAAGGCGCGATCGCGCCGTCGGCGATCGAACGCGAGTCGTCGGGCACGATCTTCGCGAGGTCGAGTTCGAGGATCGAGCCGTGGCCTTCGCAAGTCGCGCAGGCGCCGAGCGGGCTGTTGTAGCGGAAGAGCCGCGCGTCGGGCTCGGGGAGGTCGAAGCCGCACGCGCCGCAGCGCCGGCCCTTGAGAAACGCGAGCGATGGAGTCGCGGGGTCGTCGGGGACGATCCGGCAGCGTCCCAGCCCTTTGGAGAACGCCGTCTCGATCGCCTCGAGCCGGCGCGCGGGCGCCTCGGAGCCCCGCGTCAGGCGATCGACCACCACGACCGCCGCGCCGTCGACCGGCATCGGGAACGCGCCCGCATCGAGCCGATGGATCGAGCCGTCCACGATCACCCGCGCAAACCCATCATCGCGCAACGATGCGGCGATCGAAGCGCGATCGGTGGTCGCCAGGATATCGATCGGAAAGCCGATCACGTAGCGCGCTCCGGCCGGGAGCGCCTCGATCGCCGCGACGACCGACGCGTCGGTCGCGGGTTCGACCGGGAGGTCGCACTCGGGGCAATATCCCCGGCCGACCTTGGCGTACAGGAGTGCGAGCGACTCGTGGATGTCGCCGGCGGTGCCGACCGTGGCCCGCGCCGATTGTGTGCCCCCGCGCTGGGCGACGGCGAGCGATGGCGGGATGCCGTCGATCCGCTCGACGTCGGGCTTGTCGAGCCGATCGAGGAATTGTCGGGCGAATGCCGAGAAGGTCTCGATGTAGCGGCGTTGACCTTCGGCGTGGAGCGTGTCGAACGCGAGCGAACTCTTGCCCGAGCCGCTCAAGCCGGTGACGACGATCCAGCGCCCGAGCGGGAGGTCGAGATCGAGCCCCTGGAGATTGTGGACCCGCGCGCCTCTGAGCCGAATCAGGCGAGCGGGGGTGTCGGGCATGACGCGGTGGCCTCGAGGGAGCGAAGTCGTCGCCTCGATGATAGCGAGCCGCGGTCCGCGCGACGACCCGACTTCGCCACGGCGACGCGACCCTCTCGGATCAGCGACGGACGGCGTCGCCGGGGGTGAAGATCGTCGCGAGCGCCTGGTCGAGCGCTTCGCCGCGGAGTTCGAGCCGCGAGATCCGTCCCGAGGGATCGACCAGGAAGGTCGCCGGGATCGTGGTGACGCCGAACTCGGAGACGAGGTCGCCGGTGCTCGACGGGTTGTGAATCTGTCGCCACGGGATCTTTTGATCGCGGACGTAGTCGACGACGACGGGCTTGGTGTCGTCGAGGCTGATCGAGACGACCTCGAGGCCTCGGGCGCCGTGGCGTTCGAGCGCCGCGCGGATGCGGGGGAGTTCGGCGGTGCAGGGGGTGCACCAGGTCGCCCAGAAGTCGACGAGGACGTACTTTCCGCGAAGGTCGGAGAAGCGGAAGGGTTTTCCGGCGATGTCGACGACCTCGACGTCGGGTGCGGGCTTGCCGATCCGATCGAGCCGCGCGAGCGCTTCGGCGACGCGCTGCTTCACCTGCGGGCTCTCGTCGCCGTATTTCTTGAGCAGGCCGGCGTAGACCTTCCGCGCGACGTCGAACTCGGCGCGGGCGGCGGCGGAGGCCGCGAGGTTCTCGGCGAAACCCGCGGCGAACTCGATCTGATCGGGCGAGGTGAGCCCGGCGAGGAGTTCATTGAAGAGCGGCAGGGCCTCGTCGAACCGGCCGGCCTGAGCGCGGGCCATGGTGGCGACGATCTGCGCGGGCGGGCGAACGGTGCCGTCGGGTCGATCGGCGAGGTAGTTCCGCGCCAGCTTCTCGTGATCGAGGAACCAGTCGTGCTCGATGACCTTGTTGAAGATCGCGAGGTAGCCCTCGTCGGCGTCGGCCGCGCGGGGGTTCGCCGCGAGATAGGCGGAGAGATCGGCGATCAGGGCACGGTCGTGCTCGAGGCGAATCGACTCGACGCTCTTGTCGGCCGGTCCGAAGAGAGAGCAAACGAGGAGTGCGCAGTGAAGAAGCGAGTTCATGAGCAGGCTCTCGAGAGTTTCTCGGATCGCGATCGGCGATGCTTCAACGGACGATCGATCGAGCGGCGAGCGGCGGACGTTCGGGCAAGGCGCGGGTCTCGGACTCGGTTCGATCGGCGTCCTCGAATCCCGCCGTCTGAGGAGTCATCGACTCGATCAGCTCGGCCCAAGAGGCGCAGCAGCCTTCGCGTTCATGGAGCGCGAGGAAGGCCTCTCGTCCGCGTCGACCGAGATCCTCGACGAGTTCGGGGTCGGATGCGAGCCGCGTGAGGGCGTCGACGACGCCGGCGGAATCGCCGAGACGCACGGTGATTCCGCAGCCCGAGTCGCGCACGGTGTCGGCCGACTCGCAGTGCGCGGGTCCGACGAAGAGCGCGGGGCGTCCCGACGCCATCACGCCGTAGAGCTTGCCCGGCACGACGATCCCGGTCATCTCGGACCGCATCGAGATCAGGTGAACGTCGGCGAGAGTGAGCGAGGCATGGAGATGTTCACGCGGGAAGTACTTCATGAAGCGGATGTTGTCGAGCGCGTGCTCGGCCTGGAAGCGGCGGACTTCGTCGAGTCGGGGTCCGTCGCCGACGTAGAGG
Organism: Isosphaeraceae bacterium; assembly: GCA_033763215.1. Taxonomy (GTDB): domain Bacteria; phylum Planctomycetota; class Planctomycetia; order Isosphaerales; family Isosphaeraceae; genus JANRKW01. Next base: position 199,845 of record JANRKW010000025.1, read on the forward strand.
AAGACGATGTCGTCGCGGTCCCGCAGCGCGAGCGCGGCGGCGAGGAACTCCTCGAAGGAGTGCGCCAGGCCGAGGTTGCCCGAATACATGGCGACGAACTTGTCGACGAGCCCGAGCTCCTCGCGGAGCGGGTGCCCGAAGCGGGGCATCGGGTAGACCTCGTCGCGTCTGCTCCAGACGGGGATCGGGGCCAGGCGATCGGAGCGGACCCCCTTGGCGGCGATCCGGTCGGCCATGTAGGGCCCGAGGACGACGACCTTGTCGGCCGCTCGGTAGACGGCGTCGCTCAAGCGAGCGAGCAGTCGCACGACGGGGTTGCGGGTCGACATCCGCCCGAGCGCGATCGAGGCGTCGGGGTGGAGATCCATGCTCCAGTAGACGTGCTTGGATTTCTTGAATTTGCGGAGGATCGTGCCGACGAGGCCGATGATCGGCGGCGTGGTGAGCGTGACGACGACGTCGAACCTCGGCAACAGGAGCGCGAGCCGGAAGGCGCGGAAGTAGAAGCTGAGGTAGTCGGTCATTCGCGTGAGCGTGTTCTTGCGACCGAGCGAGGTGGCCTCGACGCGGTGGATCTCGACGCCGTTGCGCTTCTCCTGCGCGGGGGGCCTGGGCGAGCCCTCGCGATACGCCCCGCGCGAGCAGACGACGTGGACGTCGTGGCCGCGTTCGGCGAGGCTCTCGGCGAGGTCGGTCAGATGTTGCGCGGTCGATGCGTGGTCGGGCCAGTAGTACTGGTTGATGAACAGCAGCCGCGCGGGCTCCGCCTCGAACCGGGTCGACTCGGATCCTTCCGAGCGATCCTGGAACCGGGGGAACTTGGGCGGGGCCATTCCCTCGGCCGCGCGTGGTTCGTCTCGCCGGATGTGCGAGGCGACCCAACTCCTCCGGAAGGCGTTCACCATTTCGCGTCGGCCTCCGTCTTGTTGGCACGATACCAGGCGATCGTCTTGGCGAGGCCGTCGCGGAGCGAGGTCGGCGGGGACCAACCGCCGAGCGCGGCCTTCATGCGAGTGACGTCGAGCACCTTCTTCGCCGCGCCGTCGGGCTTGTCGGCGTTCCACTCGAGCTTGCCCGCGTAGCCGGTGACGTCGTTGATCGTCTCGACGAGTTCGCGGATCGAGGTGCCGATGCCGGTGCCGATGTTCAAGGGCGTGTTGCAGTCGTCATAGGTTTCGGCCGCGAGCATGATCGCGTCGGCACAATCCTCGACGTAGATGAATTCGCGGATCGGCTTGCCCGTGCCCCAGACTTCGATGCTCGGCTTCTTCTCGAGGTCGGCCTCGACCCACTTGCGGATCAGCGCTGCGACGACGTGCGAGCGCTCGGGGTTGTAGGAGTCGCCCGGGCCGTAGAGGTTCGTGAGGATGAGATGGATCGAATCCATGCCATATTGACGCTTGTACGCGCGAGCCTGGACCGCCATCATCTTCTTGGTGAGGCCGTAGTTCACGACGGAGTCGTGGCAGGGGCCGGCCCAGAGATCCTTCTCCTCGAGGCTGCCCTCGAGATATCCGGGGTAGCTGCAGGCGGTGCCGATGGCGACGAACTTGCCGACCTTCGCCAGGCGCGCGGCCTCCATGAGGTTCGCGCCCATGACGAGGTTCTCATAGAAGAGCGTGCCGGGCTGAGTCTGGTTGATCCCGATCCCGCCGTAGTAGGCCGCGGCATGGATCATGGTGTCGCATGGGTGTTCGAGCAAGCAGGTGAGGCATGCGTCGAGCGAGATCAGGTTGTATTCGCGGCGGCGGGGGACGAAGACCTCGGCGCCGAAGTCGCGGAGTCGCTTGACGAGATGTTGACCGAGGAACCCCGCGCCCCCCGTCACCGTCACGCGCTTGCCCGTCCAATAGCTCTTCATTGCCGGCCGACTCCTCGGGTGGGACAGGGGAGAGAACGACCGGCGCGCCGGGCCTTGGGGATGGATCTCCCGGGCGCGGCGTGCCGGCTGAGTTGCGATCTCGGGTCGATCAGACGTTGGCGAAGGGGTTCTGGAAGTCGATCAACTGCGCCGCGCGAACGAGTTCGGCGATGCCGCGGTCGAGGTCGATCGTGGTCTCGAAGCCCTTCTTGCGGATCTTCTCATACGAGACTTCGTAGTTCCGTTGGTCGGCGTCGGTGCCGACCTCGGCGAAGTGGAGGTAGTAGTCGGTGTGTTCGAGGATCTTGCGGGCGACGTCCTGCTTGGTGAAGTTCATCGACTCGTGGCCGACGTTGTACACGTCGTCCTTCACGTCGTCCCACTTCTCGAGCGCGAACATGATCGAGCGAGCCATGTCGCGAACGTGAACGAACGTTCGCTTGAAATCGCCTTGATAGACGATCAGATTCTTGTTCTTCACGGCTTGATACGTGAAGTCGTTCGGCATGAGGTCGAGCCGCATGCGGTTGGAGACGCCGAAGGCGGTTGCGTAGCGGAAGGCGATCGAGTTGCCGGCGTCGAGGATCATCTCCTCGGCCTGGGCCTTGGTCTCGCCGTAGAGGGTGATCGGGGCCCGGGGAGTTTTCTCGTTGCAGACGTAGTCGGGGATGGAGCCGTAGATCGAACCGGTGGAGGCGAAGACGACCTTCTGATCGCGGTTGCGGAGCTCGAGGAGGTTGCGGGTGCCGTCGACGTTGGTGGCGGTGGCGAGTTGGGGCTCTTTCTTGCAGGCGGGGTAGCCGACGATGGCGGCGAGGTGGACGACGGCGTCGACACCGTCGAGCGCCTTGCGGAAGGCTGCGCGGTCGCAGACGTCGCCCTTCATGAGCTCGAAGAATCGGTTCTGGCAGCAGGGCAGGAGGCCGTGTCCGCCGAACTTGAGCATGTCGTAGACGCGAACGCGATGGCCCTGTTCGAGGAGCATCGGCACGAGAGTCGACCCGACGTAACCCGCGCCGCCGGTAACCAGAATTCTCATGATGAGACCCATCCGTGGTGGTTCGGGCCCGACGCGCCTGGCGGCGACGAGCCTTCGAATGTCGAGACGATCCATCCAATGAATCGCGATGTCGGCACCAGCTCGAGAGGGCGGGATGCGTGATCCAGGCCCCCGCTCTCCGCGGGTTCGTTCGCGGGTCCGGCTGCTTGGGAAGGGGGATCGAGGATCCCCGCGGGTTCCGCGGGCGACGTCTCCACGCCGCCGACGGTCCGGCACTTCGCCGACCGGCACCACGAGGGGAGTCGAGAAATCCCGCGCGCCGCCGACGCGCTGCGCTCGGAATCATCGAGCGAGGGGGAGGAGCCGGGTCGATTCAGCGGGCGATGCGAGGCAAGGCGGCCTCGGACGGATCTCCCGGAAGCGGCTCGGCGACCGCCCAGGCGGCGATCCGTCGGCCCTTGGCGTCGAAGCCGACCGCCTTGAAGACCAGGGGATCGAGCGAGTCTCCCGCTCGTCCCAGTGCGATGGTGCGCGAGGTCTTGCGGCTCAAGGGAGTCAGGCTCGAGCCGCCGAACGCCGACGCGACGCCGAGCATGTCGAGCCCCGACCGAAATGCCTGGCTGGGCCGCGAGGGGGCCAGCGGCTCCCAGCAGAGCGCTCCGACGCGGGCGGAGAAGCCCGCGCGTTCCTCGATCACCGCGCGGAAGAGCCGCTCGCCGGTCGAGGAGGGGATCGATCGGACCGAGAGCTCGATCGATCCGAGGTCGTCGGGCAGGGGGACGACCGTGATCTGCAATCCGCTCGCGGCGGGCGCGGTCGCGGACAGGCGGAGCGGCTCCGTCCCTGCGTTCTCCACCAGGATGTAGCGGCTCGAGGTGCCGCCCATCGACCATTTCAGGTCTGATCGCGGAGTGCGGAGCGTGGTCGTTCGGGGGCCTGCGAGGATCCAATCCTCGAGCGTGCCGCGCGGGTCGATCGAGCGGTACTCGCCTTCCGCCGCCGGCGCTCCCTCGGGTGCGATCCCGCTGGTGAACAGTGCAACCGACCACTCGCGATAGAGATCGGCGAACGATCGGCCGGTCGCCTCCTCGAGGTTGGCGACGCCTTCGAGCCGCGACCGAATCAGGCGATCGATCACTTCGTCGCCCTCGCGGTCGACCAGCCAACGGAGGAAGAGATAGGTTGCGCCTCGGTGTCCGTGCGACCGGAAGAGGTTCGCTGCGTAGTAGTCGTCGACAACGAGGCGATAGCGTTCGGGAGCGGAGAGAAACGCACTGACGCGGTAGTCGATGTTCGATTTCGAGAAGCCGTGGAGGTCCTCGACGAGGTGGGCGAGTGCCTCGTCGAGCCAGCCTTCTTCCTCGACGCGCGGGGCGGGTCGTCCGGCGACGTCGGGCCGAGCGTCGACGATGCGGCGCGAGAAGACGACGGCGTGGGTGTATTCGTGCGCCAGGACGGTCTTGCCGTGGGGACCGTTCGCAATGGCGGGGTTGAGGTACATCATGTCGCAGCGGTTGCCGAAGGGCGGCGAGAGTTCGCGGTCGAGATCGGCGCCGCGGACGAAGCCGTCGACCTGGGCGCGACCGCCGGCCATGCGGTCGAGCCATGAGCTGACGAGGATGGTGAAGCGACCGTCGCCGTCGACGTCGGCGGCGGTGCCGAAGCGCTTCGCGGCGAGGGGATGGATCGCGTCGTCGAAGGCGGCGACGAGTTCGGAGATCAAGCCGCGATCGATCTTGGCGAGATCCCCGGGGTCGGCGTAGACCTGGATCCGTTTGCCGACGGCGATGAGCCGCGCGGGGATCGTCACGTAGTTCGCCGCACTGGCGGGGTCGCCGTCGCGGGCGAGCAGGCAGAACGATCGGTCGCGCGGAGGGAATGCGGCCGGCGGCGGCGGCGGGGGAGGAGGCGGAACCAGGGCGGGTCGCGGTCGCCGCGGCGACGCGGCGAGGCCCTCGGCTCGGCGTGCTGCCGGCGTCGGCGCGGTCGTCAGGCCGATCGCGAACGAGTCGTCCCCGCCGGCGAGGGTCGAGATCACGACGAGGTTCTTGCGGCCTTCGAGATCGAATTCCGTCCGCTCGCCCTCGACCGCGATTGCGCGGGGCACGAATCGAAGCGGTTCGGGGACCGCGGCTCCGCCACCCGGCTCGATCGCGAACGCCGCGCCGACCCAGGCGACGGCGAAAGCAAGCGCGAGCACCGCACGCGACGCCTCGTGCGCGCCGAGGAGGAGTGCGGGATGGCCCGGGGGCGGTGGATCGTTCGCTCGCCGCATCATGCGCCGCGCCCCGGTGGAAGTCGCCGATCGCGACCGGGATCGAAGGCCGATCGCGCGGGGGTCGCCCCTCGATCGCGGTCGCCGTCCGCCCTTTCGATCGGTCGGGTCGACCCTCGGGCTTGAGACGATCGAGCGGGTCGGGACGGCGTCGGCGCGCGGTGCAAGGAACTCGATCGAAACCGCCGAGATCAGGCGCTTTTCCGACCGTCCGGACGTCGACTCCTTGACTTCGCGCGGGCGACCGGTAGACTTGTTCTCATCGCGACCCCAAGCGATCACTCCGAGCCGGAGTGGCGGAATTGGCAGACGCGCAAGCTTGAGGTGCTTGTGGGCTAACCATGCCCTTGCAGGTTCAAGTCCTGTCTCCGGCATTCGAATCGTCGAAAGAGAGGGACGTCCCCAGGGATGTCGCCTCTCTTTGACGTTTTCGAAGTTCGCGAGTCGACCGAGACTTCAACCGCCGCCGATGGCGGGGAGGAAGTGGACCTCGCTCTCGGGGCGGAGCGGGGCGTCGAGCCCGCGCTTGGTGAGGACGTCGTCGATCGAGACGTGAAGCGCTCCGGCGAGGCGGTCGCCGTCGCGGAGCCGCGCTCGGACGCCCGGGTAGAGGCGATCGAGTGCGTCGATCGCCTCGCGCACGGTCGCCCCCTCGACGTCGACCTCGGCGCGGCCGTTCGTGAGGGGGCGGATCGGGCTGGGGATGAAGATCCGCGGCATCGGGCTCAGCCTCGGCTCGCGAGAGCCTTCCAGAGCTTCGGCGGGGAGATCGGCAGGTCGGTCGCACGGATGCCGACCGCTGCGTGGATCGCGTTGGCGACCGTGGCCGGCGGCGGCACGATCGGCGTCTCGCCCACTCCGCGCACTCCGTAAGGATGGAGCGGGTTGGGCACTTCGACGATGATCGTCTCGATCATCGGCAGGTCGAGCGCGGTCGGCATCCGGTAGTCGAGGAAGCTCGCATTCCGCATCCGGTCGGCGCCGTCGAAGAAGTACTCCTCGTTCAAGGCCCAGCCGATCCCCTGTGCGGCGCCCCCTTGCATCTGGCCCTCGACGTAGCTGGGGTGGACCGCCTTGCCCGCGTCTTGAATGGCGGTGTAGCGGAGGATCGTCGTCTTGCCGGTCTCGGGGTCGACCTCGACGTCGCAGATGTGGACCCCGAAGGCGTTCGTCGAGCACTCGGGGGCGACCGAGGCCCGGCCGACGACCGGTTGCAGGCCCTTCTCCGGGATCTTGGCGGCGAGTTCCTCGAATCCGAGCGAGTGTCCGTTGCGGCGGTAGACGCCGTTCTCGGCGACCACCTCCTCGACGGGGCACTCGAAGATCGCCGCCGCGCGGGCCTTCATCTGCTCCTGGAGGTCGAGGCCGAGCTGGTAGGCCGCGAGTCCGGTGGCGAAGGTGACGCGGCTGCCGCCGGTGAGGAACGTATAGCCGACCGAGTCGGTATCGGCGACCTTAGGCCGGATCTTCTCGGAGGGGATGCCGAGGGTCTCGGCGAGCTGCATGGCGATGCCGGTTCGGCTGCCGCCGATGTCGGTCGAGCCCTCGACGAGCGTGACGTATCCGTCGTCGTTGATGCTCGCGGAGCAGCTCGAGGCGCCCCCGATGTTGAACCAGAATCCGGCGGCGATGCCCCGCCCGCGGTTCGGCCCGGTGAGCGGGGTGTTCCAGTGGTCGCTCGCCTTGGCGGCCTCGAGGCACTCGACGAATCCGACGCGGGGATAAGCCGGTCCGTCGACGCGTCGCGTGCCTTCCTTGGCGGCGTTGAGGAGGCGGAACTCGAGCGGGTCGATTCCGAGGCGGGCGGCGAGCTCGTCGACGACTTGCTCGCACGCAAATGCGGCCTGCGTGGCGCCGGGCGCGCGGTAGGCCTGGGTGTGGGGCTTGTTGTCGCAGACGTCGAAGCCGTCGACCTTGGCGTGCGGGATGTCGTAGCAACTGAAGACGCACATGCAGCCGGGGCCGATGACGCCGCCCGGGAAGGCGCCGCAGTCGTAAGCGAGCCAGGCCTCGCCGGCGACGAGCTTGCCGTCCTTGGTCGCGCCGAGCTTGACCCGCATGAACGAGCCGGGGGTCGGCCCGGTGCCCTCGAAGACCTCGTTGCGTTGCATCGTCATCTTCACCGGCCGGCCCGACTTGCGGCTCAGGAGCGCGGCGACCGGCTCGAGATAGACCGCGATCTTGCCGCCGAAGCCGCCGCCGATCTCGCAAGGCGTGACGAGCACCTGCGACACGGGCAGGCGCATCAGGCCCGCGACCTGCTGGCGGCAGTTGAACGAGCCTTGAGTCGCCGTCCAGATCTTGAGCCGGCCGTCCTCGTTCCACGAGGCGACGACCGCGTGGGGCTCGATGTAGCCTTGGTGAACGCTCGCGGTCCGGAACTCGCGTTCGACGACGACGTCGGCCGAGGCGAAGCCCGCGGCGGGGTCGCCCTTCTCGAAGGTGATGTGCGTCGTGATGTTGGTGGGCTGGTCGCCCTTTTGGCCCATGTGGTCGGTGCGGAGCCCGGGGTGGAGGATCGGGGCGTCGGGCTTCATGGCGTCGAGCACCCAGGTGACGCTCGGCAGCGTCTCGTACTCGACGACGATCTTGGCGAGCGCTTCCTCGGCGACGTGGACGTCGACCGCGGCGACGGCCGCGACGGCGTGGCCGCGATAGAGCGCCTTGTCGCGCGCCAGGCAGTTCGCCGCGAGTTCGCCGAGGTTCACCATTCCCGCCTCGCCCATGGCGCAAACGGCGTCGGAGAGGTCGGGGAAGTCGGCCGCGGTGACGACCGCGTGGACTCCCGGCATGCGCTCCGCCTCCGAGACGTCGATCGAGACGATCCGGGCGTGTGCGTGGGGGCTGCGGAGGATCTTGCCGTGGAGCATCTTGGGCAGGTGGACGTCGGCGGTGTAGATCGCCTTGCCGGTCACCTTGTCGGCGCCGTCGTGACGAACGGGCCGTGTGCCGAGGACGCTGTAGCTCGACTTGCCGAGGTAGACTTCTTCGGTATGGGACATGATCATCCTCGAATGAGTGAGCGATCGAATGCGGTCGCGGTCGGGTTCGAGGTCTCAGCGCGCGGCGAGAGCCTCGGCGGCGGCCTGGACGGCCCGGACGATCTTGTCGTAACCGGTGCAGCGGCAGAGGTTGCCCGCGAGTTCGAAGCGGATCTCGGCCTCGGTCGGGTTCGGGTGCTTCTCGAGCAGGGCCTTGGCGGCGACGAGGAAGCCGGGCGTGCAGACTCCGCACTGCAGCGCGGCGCCTTCGAGGAAGCACTGCTGGAGCGGGTGGAGCCGGCCGTCGGCGGCGATCGCCTCGACCGTCTCGATCGTCGCGCCTTGGGCCTCGACGCCGAGCACCAGGCAACTGTTCACCGGCACGCCGTCGAGCATCACGGTGCAGGCGCCGCAGTTGCCGTTGTTGCAGCCTTCCTTGGCTCCGGTCAGGTGGAGCGAGTCGCGGAGTACCTCGAGCAGACTCTGCCGGGCCTCGCAGAGGAACTCGACCGGCTCGCCGTTGATCGTCGTGGCGACATGGAGCTTCTTGGACACGGTGGAGGATCCCGGGGATTGCGGTGTGTGGGGTGGATCGGCGTCGGCGAGCGAGTTCGCGAGGACTCAGACGGTCCGGGCGCGTTCGACGGCCTTGGCGAGCGTTCGCTTGGTGAGCACGCCGACGAGATGGGTGCGGAACTCGGCGGTGCCGCGCATGTCGTCGATCGGCGAGGCGACGGCGCGGGCGAGTTCGCCGGCTTCCTCGAAGGTCGCCTCGATTGCGGGTTTGCCGGCGAGCCGGTCGCTCGCTTCCTGCGCGAATCGCGGAGTCGGGGCGGCGGCTCCGACGCCGATCCGCGCGGCTTCGATCGTCGAGCCGTCGGCCGAGAGCCGGACCCACGCGCCGATGCCGACGACGGCGATGTCCATCTCGTTGCGCGGGATGAAACGCTCGTAGGCCGATCCCTCCCGCGCTCCGGGCGCGGGGAAGACGAGGGCGACCAGGAGTTCTCCCGGCTGGAGCACGTTCTTGCCCGGCGCGGTGCAGAATTGCGCGACGGGGACGACGCGCGAGCCGTTCGGCCCGGTGATCTCGGCTCGGGCGTCGAGCGCGATCAGGCTGGGGATCGTGTCGCCGGCGGGCGAGGAATTGCAGAGGTTGCCGCCGACGCTCGCTCGGCTCTGGATCTGGCGGCCGCCGATGATCCGCGCCGAGTCGGCGAGTGCGGGATAGGCGGCGACGAGCGCGGGGTCTTCGTAGATCGTCGAGCACGGGACCGAGGCGCCGAGGCGGAGCCCGGCGGCGGGCGAGAACGAGTATTCCATCAACGCAGGAATACGCTTGACGTCGACGACGACGTCGGCGGTTTTCATGTTCTCGCGCAATTGGACGATGATGTCGGTTCCGCCGGCGAGCACGCGGCCGCCGCCGTTCGCCTGGGCGAGGCGCTGCGTCGCCTCGGCGAGAGTGGTCGGCGCGGCGTATTCGAAGTCCTTCACGGTGATCCCTCTCGAGGCTGACCAGGGGAGCGGCCGAGCACGACGTCGCGCGGAGCGCGATGCGTCGAAGGGCCTCATTATAAGGATTCGTCCGCGCCTCGCCAGAGAGCAGGGGGGCTCAGCGGCCGGGCGGTTCGAGCCGAGCTCCGACGTCGCGGAGCGGGCTGTCGCCGCGGAGGCGGAAGTCGCCCGAGTCGGCCGATTCGAATCGTGGCTCGACGCCGTATCGTCCGCCGATCTCGGTCGAAGGCAGGCGCGGGCGGCTCCGATCGGGTCGATCGAGACAGAACCAGGCGTTGCGCTCGAACCTGAACGACGGGGCGTCCACCGCGTCGCCGACATTCACCGCGTCGACCATCTCCCCCGCTCGAAACACGATCAGGTTCTCGGAGATCGCACCCTTGCGCGACGGGACGAACCCCGGGGCGCGGGTCTCCTGGAGGATCCGGAAGGCCCAGCGTCGCGGCCGGTGGATCGTATTCCGCCGCACGGTGGCTCCGTCGACCCCGACGAAGGCGATCGCAGCGGTCGAGCCGTCGAAGACGCAGTCCTCGACCGTGATCCGGCTCGCCTCATGCCCCGCGGGCTTGGGCCGGAAGAACGCGAGCCCGGTCGAGCCGCCGATGTTGATCGCGCGTTGGCCGGCGTGATCGAATCGGCAGCGCCTGACGACGATCTCGGTGGAGCCGCCCTTGGTCTGAACGCCGTTGTCGCCCGTCGCGTCGCCGTGGACGAATCGACAACCGACGATCTCACCGCGATTGCATCCGACCATGTCGATGCCCGACCCGCCCGATCCCCAGCGCTCGAGGAGGCAGTCCTCGACGCGGAAGTCGTCGACGCCGGAGAGCTTGATGCCGTCGATGTTGCCGCGCGGTCCGATGTCGGCGATCTGCAAACGAGCGAGGACGATTCCGCGGGAAGGCCGCGTGAGCCGGCCGCCGTCGTCGATATTGATGCCGTTGGCCGAGGTCTTCTCGATGACGAGATCCTCGATGCGAAGGTGATCGACTCGCGAGAAATGGATGCCGCGACCCCCTCGAAAGACGGGCGGACGCTTGCGATCCGCCGCGCGGATGATGATCGGCCGCTCGGCCGTGCCCGCGAGGTCGGCCGCGGAGAAACCGGCCTCGTAATCTCCTGGCGCGATCTCGATGATCGTCCCCGGTTGGGCGGCGGCCAGCGCCGCGCGAAGCTCGGGAAGCGAGTCGACGCGCGTCGGCTCGAATGGAGAGGCGAGAACGGCGAGCAGGGAGAGGAGGAGAGGCGGCATCTGTGGGGTCCTTCATCGGGGTTCGAACCGCGATGGGGTCGAGTGCGACGGCTCGGCGATCATACGACGTTCGCGACCGACGAACAGCCCGGCGTCGGGTTGGGAGGGATTCTTCGCCGGGGTCTGGCTTCGGTTCCCCGCGCGATGTTCAATGAGGCTCCAACCTCACCCAACGGGTCTTCGATCGAGGCATCTGCGATGAATCAACGGATCGATCGCCGCCGTTTCCTTCAGGGTTCGGCCTATGCGGGCTTCGGGATCTTCATCGCCCGCGAGGGGCTCTACGGCCAGGAGCGTTCGGCGAACGAGCGGCTCCGGTTCGGCTGCATCGGCGTGGGCGGCAAGGGGAACAGCGATACCGACCACGTCGGCGCTCTCGGCGATGTCGTCGCGCTCTGCGACGTCGACGCCGACCGGCTCGGCAAGAAGGCCGAGAAATTCCCCGCCGCCAAGACGTTCGCCGACTTCCGGGCGCTGCTCGAGGAGTTCACGAACAAGATCGACGCGGTCACGGTGAGCACGCCCGACCACACCCACGCCGCCGCGACCGTGCAGGCGCTTCGCCTCGGCAAGCCGGTCTATTGCCAGAAGCCGCTGGCGCACTCGTGCTACGAGGCCCGCTTGATGCGCGAGGTCGCGGCCGAGAAGAAGCTGGCGACGCAGATGGGCAACCAGGGGACGTCGCATCCCGGTTTCCGCAAGGGGATCGAGCTGATCCGCTCGGGCAAGGTCGGACCGATCCGCGAGGTCCACGTCTGGACGAACCGCCCCTTCAAGTACTGGAAGCAGGCGCCCGACATCGTCGCTCGGCCGAGCGACACGACGCCTCCGCCGAAGCACCTCTCCTGGAAGCTCTGGCTCGGCCCCGCGCCCGAGCGGCCCTACCACCCGGTCTATCACCCGCACGACTGGCGCGGATGGTGGGATTTCGGCACCGGCGCGATGGGCGACATGGCCTGCCATACCGCGAACCTGGCGTTCATGGCGTTGAAGCTCGGGCTGCCGACGAAGATCTCGGCCGAGAGCGCGGAGGTCAATCAAGAGACCTATCCGGCCTGGGCCACGATCCGCTACGAATTCCCCGAGCGCGACGGTCGACCGGCCGTGAAGCTCACCTGGTACGAAGGAGCGCGCGACGGCAAGCGCCACCTGCCTCCGAGCGAGCTGTTCCAGGGGCGGACGCCGTCCGACAGCGGGTCGCTGCTCGTCGGCGAGCGCGGATCGATCTTCTCGCCGAGCGACTACGGCTCGGAGCAGATGATCCTGATCGAGGGCGAGGCTCCCGAGCCGAAGGCCAAAGCGGCGGGCGAGCCCGCGGCGAAGAAGAAGGCCAATCGCAAGGACGGCCCGAATCCCGATACGCTGCACAAGGCGGAGTGGGTCGAGGCGATCCGCAAGAACGACCCCGCGCACGCCTGGTCGAACTTCGGCTACGCGGGCGTGTTGACCGAGGCGATGTTGCTCGGCAACGTCGCGGTCCGCACGGGCAAGACGATCGAGTTCGACCCGAAGACGGGCCTCGTGACCAACCTCGCCGCGGCGAATCGGTTGGTGCGTCCCGAATTCGAGTCGGGCTGGGGTCTCTGATCGATCGATCCGAGAGCGCGGACGGTCGCGAGGCTCGCTCGGACCGTCCGCGCGTCGTAGGATGAAGTCGGGCACGGGTCGCGATCGGCGATCCGTCGGTCGACCGCGAAAGGGGAGCAAGAGGTCATGGGGATCACCTCGGAGTCGGTTCGGTTCGTCGTCGATCCCGAGGCGGGCGAAGCAGGCGGCCGCTTGGGCGAGCCTCCGCCGTTCCGGATCCTGATCCTCGGCGACTTCTCGGGCAAGGGCGACTCGGGCACGGCCGAATCGATCGGAGCGCCGATGGCGGTCGATCGCGACGTGATCGACCGCGTGCTCGCGAGCGTTGGTCCCAAGCTCGAGTTGCCGAGCGCGGGCGACGCGGCTCCGATCGAGATCTCGTTTCGAGAGATCGACGATTTCACGCCCGATCGAATCTTCGCTCGAGTGAGTCGTTTCGAGGAACTGGGCGACGCTCTGAGGCGGCTCGAGCGCGGAGGCGGATCCGAAGGAGCCGCGCCGGGCGGGTCGGGCAACCTGCTCGACATGATCCTGGGTGCGTCGGTCGCCAAGCCGGCGGCCCCGGCTCCGGTTCCCGCGAGCCCGATCGAAGCGTTCTTCCGCGAGGTCGGCGAGACGCACGCGGTGAGCGCCGATCGCGCGGTCGACCCCGGTCTGCGCGGTGGCCTGGCCTCGGCGCTGGGGCGGCTGATGTCGTCGATCCTGCATCATCCGCGATTCCAGGCCCTCGAGGCGAGCTGGCGATCGCTCGATCGCCTGACCCGCAAGCTCGACACCGACCGCACGCTCGGGATCGCGATCCTCGACGTCTCGAAGTCTGCGCTCGCGGCCGACTTCTCGTCGGCGGGTCGGCTCGAGAAGTCCAAGATCCATGAACGAGTCGTTGCGCCTGCGATCGGCGATGCGAAGGCTCCGAAGTGGTCGGTGATCGTGGCCGACTACGAGTTCGGGCCGACGCAGGAAGATGTGGTGCTGCTCGGATATCTCGGCATGTTGGCGAAGGCGGCGGGTGCGCCGGTGTTGGCGGGAGCGAGCCCGAAGTTGCTGGGGAGCCCCGCGATCCACGAGAGCCCCGAGCCGCGTAGCTGGGACCGCGACGCGAACGACGACGGCCAAGCGGCCTTCGACGCCTTGCGGACCTTGCCCGTCGCCCCTTGGATCGGGCTGGCGTTGCCGAGGCTGCTCGCGCGGCTGCCGTACAGCGTGTCGGATCGACCGATCGAGGCGTTCGCGTATGATGAATTCCCCGTCGACTCGCCCCCCGCGCACGAGCACTTCGTCTGGGCGAATCCGTCCTACGCGCTCGCCGAATTGCTCGGGCGGTCGTTTCGCGAAGACGAGTGGGAGATGAAGCCGGGGACTCAGACCGAGTTGCTCGACCTGCCGGTGTTCGTCGATCGATCGACGGCGGACCATGAGATCCTGCCGTGCGCGGAGGTGATCTTCACGCAGGCGTCGGTGGAGGAGATCCTCGACCACGGCTTGATGCCGATGCTGTCGTACCGGAATCGCGACGCGGTGCGCGTGGGCCGGTTCCAGTCGATCGCGAATCCGCCGGGGCCGCTGTCGGGCCCCTGGCGGATCTGATCGGCGATTCACATCATCAGGCTTGGGCGTAGACCTTGCTCGCGGCGTCGAGTGCTGCGCCGGCGGGGAAGGCGTGTCCCAGGTCGCGGAGGCAGGTCTCGAGGGCGGCGAGGACGAGGGTGACGTTCTCGCGTCGGCAGGAATGACCCATGAGCCCGATGCGCCAGGCCGCTCCCTTGAGCGCGCCGAGGCCGCCGCCGATCTCGATTCCCCAGTCGTTGAGGAGCCGCTTGCGGACGGCGAGGTCGTCGATGCCGGCGGGGATGCGGATGCAGTTGAGCTGCGGGAGTCCGCATCCCTCGGCGGTGACGTAGGCGATGCCCATCGCGGCGAGTCCGGCCTTCAGGGCACGATGATGGAGGAGGTGGCGGGCGTGTCGAGCCTCGAGCCCTTCCTCGAGGACGAGTGCGAGCGCCTCGCGGAGGGCGTAGTTCATGCTGATCGGCGCGGTGTGGTGGTAGAAGCGGTCGGAGCCCCAGTAGCGCTGGAGCATCTGCATATCGAGATACCAGCTTCTGACCTTGGTCTTCCGCGCGGCGATCAGCTCGGCGGCGCGGTCGGAGAACGAGACGGGCGCGAGGCCCGGCGGGCAGCTCAGGCATTTCTGCGTGCCGGAGTAGACGGCGTCGATCCCCCAGGCGTCGATCTCGACGGGCACTCCCGCGAGCGAGGTGACGGTGTCGATGGCGATCATCGCGCCGGCTTCGTGGGCGATCTCGGCGATCTCCTCGACGGGCTGCCAGGCGCCGGTGGAGGTCTCGGCGTGGACGATGCCGACGAGCTTGGGCCCGACGCGCTTGACGGCGTCGCGAACCTCTTGGGGATCGAAGACCTCTCCGTAGGGGCGTTCGATGGCGACGACCTCGGCGCCCGCGCGCTCGGCGACGTCGACCATGCGGCCGCCGAAGACGCCGTTGACGCAGACGAGCATCTTGTCGCCCGGCTCGATGAGGTTGACGACCACGGCCTCCATTCCGGCCGAGCCGGTGCCCGAGACGGCCATCGTGAGCCGATTCTTGGTGCGGAAGACGCGGCGGAGGAACCCTTGGGTCTCGTCCATCAAGGCGACGAACGCCGGGTCGAGGTGACCGAGCAGCGGCATCCCGAGCGCGGCGAGCACGCGGGGATGGACCTCGCTCGGCCCGGGGCCGAGGAGAACGCGGGTCGGCGGTTGGAGCGGACCGATCGATTCAGCGGTTGCGGCGTCGACCACGGAGAGGCCCTCGGTGCGTTGGAGTGACGGACACGGCGGAGAGAGGATCGAGCGGAGATGGCGGAGGCGTTCAGACGCCCGCCGCGTCGCGCGACTTCACGAGCGCGCTGATCTCCTTGAAGCGGGGATGGTCGGCGGTCTCGGTCCACTCGAAGAGTGCGGCCTCGGTGGTCGAGACGACGACGCCGGCGTTCTCGAGCCGGCGGAGACCGAATTCCCAGTCGATCGCGTGGCGCGAGCCGACTGCGTCGGCGGGGACCTGGACGGTGAAGCCGAGCCGCATGAGCTCGAGCGCGGTCTGAGCCACGCAGACGTGGGTCTCGACGCCTGCGAGCGTGACGTGGCGGATCTTGCGCCCGTAGAGTTGTTCGAGGAGTTCGGGGACGGCACAGCAATGGAAGTCGAGCTTCTCGGGCCGGTGCGGCACGAGTTCGGCGATCGCGCCGGCGGTGGGGCCGAGGCCTTTGGGGTATTGCTCGGTGGCCCAGACGGGGATGTCGAGCAAGCGGGCCGCCTTGATGAGTCGCACGGTGTTGGCGACGAGCGCTTCGTTGCCGCCGATCCGCTCGATCAGCTTCTCCTGGACGTCGATGACGAGGAGAGCTCCTCCGTGTGCCGTGAGTCGTTCGACCGATCGCATGCGAACTCCCTTCGCTTCGTTGGGCGGCGGATCGAGACGCCGAGCGTGCCGCGGGGAGAGCCGCGACGCGACGCTCGACTCCCGACCGCGATGCTAAGGGGGGGCGCGAGCAGGCGTCAAGCCGTTGCCCGACCGCACGACTCTCCGGTTCGGGCGAGATCGGCGAACCAGGCCGGCGCGGCGTGTCGTGGCGATTCCAGCGACGCGATCCGTCGAGATCTCGAGATCTGATTTGACCGGCGCGCCGCATAGTTCAGAATGGAGAAACGCACGACTCTTCGCCGAGCGGATCACGCATCAACGAGTGGACAACTCCTTAGGGAAGAGAGGCGGCACGCCATGCCGACCACCCCCCGCGCCGCGCTCCTGCGCCGCGCTTCGACCCTGTTCGGGCTCGCCGCGGCGTTTGCCGCCTCGGCGGGATCGACGAGCAAGGCCGACCTCCTGGGACTCACCGGGAACGTCGAGGCCGACTTCCATGAGTCGCGCCCCGACGTCCAGATCATCCGCGACCGGCTCGACGACGTCGCTCAGCCGGGGTGGATGAATTCGAGAGGCTGGACCTCGGGGTTCAACATCAAGGATCTGCGTCTCAGCTACGACTCGTCGGCCGACCGGCTGCTCGTCGGGCTCAACTTCGTCGGGATCGCCGGAGACGCCGACGGCAACGGCGACGCGGGGGGGGCCGACCCGCTGCTCGCCGGTTCGCACGGCCGCGACGCTCCCTCGCTCGGAGGCACCGAGTCGATCGTCGTCGCCTTCGCGGCGAGGAACCTCGACGGTTCGATGGGCGCTCCGGCCTTGATCGCGGGGATCTCCGAGAACAAATCGTTGATCAGCTCGACCGGCCTTGCGGGCTTCACCGCCGCGCGTTATCTCGATCGCGGACGCGGGCTCTCCACGAGCTTCGGCGATGCGGTCGCGGGCTTGAGTGCGACGTTGGCCTTCGACCCCTCGGCGGCGCATCCCGACTTCGAGTTCTCGATCGACGGTCTCAGCCGGGCGATGGGGCTCGACCCGACGGGCGGTCTCTACATCCGGGCCTTCGCGGGGTCACGCGAGGACACGGTCATCGGCGAGGACGCGATCTACTGGACGGCGGTCGGTCCGTTCGGAGCACCGCTCGCCCCGCTGGCCTCGCCGCCGCCGACGCGGAACGATCCGCCGAGCGATTCGGCGGCGGTTCCCGAGCCTTCCGCTCGGGTCTTGGTCGCGCTGGGATTGGCGGGGGTCGTGTCGTGGGTGCTCGTGCGCGGGTCGCGGCGGGCGAGCCTGGAGAGTCGCCTCGGGGCCGATTCGGTCGGGTTCGAGTCGTGATTCCGACGCCGATTTCGACCGGTACCCTGGATCGACGACCGAAGTCGATCATTCGGTTGATCTTCGGTCGTCGACGGGATTCGGCTTGACCGAAATCCCGAATTGCTCGAGAATCCGGTCGCCCCGTGGATCACGGGGTGCACGACTCAGGATGGCTGTCGACATCGTCGAAGGAGCGACCACGATGCATCGCATGCGCACATGGATTTACTTCGGTCTATACCTCGCCCTGCTTGGTCTCGCGCAAAGCCCCTCTCGCGCCGATTTCGGGCCGCTGACCGGGAATGCGGAAACCGACCTCCCCAGCGGCAACTCGAATGTGATCACGATCAACGACGCGACCAACGACGTCGCGCAGGCGCCTTGGATGACGGGTCGCGGCTGGACGACCGGCTGGAACATCAAGGATCTGCGGATCGCCTACGACTGGAAGTCGGACACGCTCCTGGTCGGCGTGAACTTCGTGGGGATCGCGGGCGACGCCGACGGCAACGGCAACCCGGGCTCGGCCGACCCTCTGACGATCGCGTCGGGCGGTCTCGACCTGCCGAACATGGGCGGGCGGAAGTCGATCAGCGTCGGGTTCGCGGGGTCGAACGGCGGCTCGCTGGGCGACCCGTTCATGGTGGCGGGGGTGCCCGCGATCAAGACGCCGGGCGGCGGCGGCGGTCTGCTTGGATTCCAGGTCTCGAGCTACGCCGATCGGGGCGGCCTGGGCTACGACTTCGGCAACCCGATCCCGGGAGTGACCGGCGACCTCGCCTTCAACCCCTCGGCGGCACACCCCGACTTCGTCTTCACGGTCTCGGGAGCGTCGAAGGCGACCGGTTTCAATGCGACGACCGGGTTCTACGTCAGCGCATTCGCGGGCTCTCCCGACGATGTGATCGCGGGTGAGGACACCGTCGGCTGGGTCTTCGTCCCCGGATTCCCGAGGCTCGGCCCGCCGCAGGTCGTTCCCGAGCCGTCGAGCTTCGTGCTCCTCGGACTGGGAGGAGCTCTGGTCGGTCGGCGGATGCTCCGTCGCCGCTCGGCGTCCGTCGCCGGCATCTGATGGGGTCATTCGGGAAGTGAACACACGGACGACCGACCGCTCCGATCCAATCGGTGAGTCGGTCGTCTTCGTCGTTTGTCGTCGCCGAGGCGCGGCGGTCGAGCCGAACGCGGGCGAACACTCCGTAACGATTCATTGCCGCCGGCTTGCCCGGGATTCGCTCGCGGCTGTAGACTGAGGAGAGTCCCGTTGAGATCGATCGGACCGGTTCCGACGTCGGATCCGGATTCGTTCCGAGCGGGCTTCGTCGCCCCGAGGCTCCGGTTCGCGTGCCAGAAAAGCCAAGAATCCTGGTCATCGAACGCGACCCGCTCTCGGACCATGCCGCCGGCCGCCGCCTCGCCGAGATCTACGAGGTCGTCGCCGCGCGCTCGATGACCCGAGCGATGGTGATGCTCCGCGACGGCGACTTCGCGGGGGTGTACGTCGACGGCACGCTGCTGCCCACGGTTCACTGGGCCGGAGTGTTGATCCAGGCCGACGAGATCCTGGCGACGATCTCCGACGGCGTGGCGGTCGTCGACGATCAGCAGCGGATCATCTGGCTCAACCCCGAGTTCGAGTTGCTCGTCGATCCTTCGGTCGCGGCTCTCGGGTCGACGTTCTTCCGCGCGCTCGGCTCTCCCGAGATCCTCGGTCCCGACGCTCGACCGTTCGAGACCGCGGCGGCGACCGGCAAGCCCGCGGTGACCGAGCTACGGGTCGACGCCAATCGCTACCTCCGCGTGACGGTGACGCCGGTGTTCGAGCGTGGAGAGACGGCGAAGACGATCTCGCACATGATCGCGCTGACGCGCGACATCACGAACGAGACGCTCCAGCAGCAGAAGATCAACGCGATCCACGTGGCGGGCGAGGAACTCGCCGACCTGACGGTCGAAGAGTTGGCGGAGATGAGCGTCGAGGAGCGGACCGAGCTGCTCAAGCACAACATCGGCCGTCACATGCGCGAGCTGCTCTGTTTCGACTACGTCGAGATCCGCCTGCTCGACCGCGCGACCGGCCGCCTGATCCCGCTCCTGAACGAGGGGATGACGCCGATCGCCGCAGCGCGGGAACTCTTCGCCGACCGGCAGGGCAACGGCGTGACGGGGTATGTCGCGGCGACCGGCCAGAGCTACCTCTGCCCCGACACCGCGGGCGACCCTCTCTACCTCGAGGGCGCGGCCGGAGCGCGGAGTTCGCTGACCGTGCCGCTCATGTTCCATGCTCATGTGATCGGTACCCTGAACGTCGAGAACTCGCAGCCGAACGCATTCGACGAGCGCGACCGGATGTTCCTCGAGATCTACGGCCGCGACGTCGCCGTCGCGCTGAACACGCTCGAGCTGCTCCAGGCGGAGAAGCAGAGCACGGCGAGCGCATCGGTCGAGGCAATCAGCCGCGAGGTCGCGCTGCCGCTCGACGACATCCTCAACGACGCGACGATCGTGCTCGACCGCTACGCGGGCCACGACGAGGACATCATCCACCGGCTCCGGCATCTGCTCTATCAGGCGCGCGAAGTCCGCTCGTCGATCCAGCGCGTCGGCTCGACGATCGCTCCTCCGGCTCGGCGCGAGGCGGGCCGCTCGGTTGCACGGCTGCAAGGCGTGGACCTGCTCGTGGTCGATTCCGAGGAATCGACGCGACGCTCCGCGCATCAACTCCTGGGCCGGCAGGGTGCGGTGGTCGAGACCGCACGCGACGCGGCCGAGGCGATCGCGTTGGCGCGCGTCACTCGCTACTCCGCCGCGCTCGTCGACATCCGTCTGCCCGACATGAATGGATTCGACGCCTACCGTCGACTCCGCGACGTCCAGCCGGGTCTGCCGGTGATCCTGATGACCGGCTTCGGCTACGACCCGACGCATTCGATCGTGAAGGCACGGCAGGAAGGTCTGCAATCCGTGCTCTATAAACCCTTCCGAGTCGATCGTCTGCTCGAAGCGGTCGAGCAGGCGATCCGTCCCTCGACCGACCCGGGGACATCTCCGCCCGAGGCCGGTCGCGAATCCGCCCCCGCGGCGCCGATCGACTGATTTCCGTCTCGGTCACCACGATCTCGGGGATCTTCGGCCATGCCGACGCTGATGGGTCTGCTCTGGGGCCTGGGCCTGGCGGTGGGTCACGTCGCCTTCTGTATCTGGGCGGTGAACGTCTCGCACGCCCTCGGGCTCGGCGAACGTCTCATGAATCGGATCACGGTCGTCGTCTTCGCCGTCCTGGGACTGATGACCGTCGGCCTCGCCGGGCTGGTCGTCTTCGTGCCGTTCCGAGATTGGCCCTGGTTCGCTCAGTCGTACGAGTTGGTCTGCCTGGCGATCGCGTGCTTCGGCGTTCCGCTCTCGCTGGTGCTCGGACTCTTGCCCAAGGTGCCCGAGGGGCAGACGAAGGTCGCCTCCGAGGAGACCCTCGACCTTCCCGCAACCGACCCGGCAGGCGCGGAGGGCTTCATCGGACCCGCGAAGCGGGCGTGGATGCTGCGGATGCCGGGCAACGAGTCGCTCTTCCTGCACAAGATCGTCTGGGACTTCTCGTTGCCGACGCTTCCCGCCGCCGCCGACGGCCTGACCATCCTCCACATCAGCGACACGCACTTCTCGCCGGTCTACGACCGACGGTGGTTCGAGCGGGTCGCCGAGGAGACCGCGCACTGGGGGGAATTCGACCTCGTGCTCTTCACCGGCGACCTCCTCGATCACGAGGTCGGTCTCGAGTGGGTCGAGCCGGTCTTCTCACGATTCCAGGCGAGGCTCGGCCGGTTCGCGATCCTCGGCAATCACGACGTGCCGCATCGCCCCGGTCGCGTGCGGAAGGCGCTCCGATCGGCGGGATATACGGTGATCGACGGACGTTGGGTGACGGTCGAGCTCCCCGGCTCCGACGCCAAGATCGCCATCGGCGGCACATCCGCTCCCTGGGGACCTCGTCTCGAACGGAAGCGGCGACCCGATGCGGATTTCACGATCGTGCTCTCGCACACGCCCGACCAGATGCCGCGGAAATCGTCCTGGGGCGGCGTCGACCTGATCCTCGCGGGGCACAACCACGGCGGGCAGATCCGCTTGCCCTGGCTCGGACCGATCCTGATGCCGAGCCGGTACAGCCGTCGTTTCGACAAGGGAGTCTTCTCCGCGAAGGGCACGATCATGCACGTCAGCCCGGGCGTCGGGGGAAAGCACCCGATCCGCTACGGTTGCCCGCCCGAGGTCGCGCTCCTTCGCCTGACCCGCGCTTCCACGCCCGCGCTGACGGCCTGAGTCGCGACGAGCGAGTCGGCCGTGGCGGGCGCGCCCGTGCAGCCCGAAGGAGTTCGGAGTCGGGCTCTTGAAGGGGGTCCGACAATCGTCTATAGTTGCCCGTCAGGGCAGCGGAACGCGCGGATCTCGGCCTCGAGCGGGAGGGTTTGATCGTGAGCGAACTCGACAAGCCGGTCGGTCGGATTCATCGGCATCTCCGAATCCAACGCTTTCTCTCGGCACTCGTCTGGAGCCTGTCGATCTGGCTGCTCGCGGCGGTCGGCGTGCTCGCGGCGAAGCGTCTCGGCTACGCGATCCCGGGCGCGGAGTGGTGGCCCTTCGCGATCGCCGGGGTGCTGTCGATCGTGACGGCGACCATCGCCGCAGTCACCGGCGGAGCGCGCCGCATCGACGCCGCGGTCGCCATCGACCGCGCCTTCGAGCTCGACGAGCGGCTGAGCACCGCGATCACGCTTCCGGCCGAGATCCGCGAGACGCCCGCCGGTCGCGCCGTGATTCGTGATGCGATCCGACACGTCTCCGACCTCGACCTCGGCTCCAAGTTCCGCTTCCGACTCCCCAGACGATCCTGGATCCCGGTCGTCCCCGCGCTCATGGCGCTCGCGGTCCTCTTCGCGCCCCAGTGGACCTCGAAGCTCCTCGCCGCGAAGTCGGGCGGAACCATCGCCCCGAAGATCGATCCCAAGGTCGTCGCGAAGAAATCCGACCTCCTCTCGAAGAAGCTCGCCGCCCAACGCAAGGAGCTCGACAAGACCAAGTTCGCCGAGGCCGAGAAACTCCTCGCCGAGATCGAGAAGGCGGCGCGCGACCTCGCCAAGGCTCCTCCCGCCGAAAAGGACAAGGCTCTCCTCGCGCTCAACAAACTCACCAAGCAGCTCGAAGATCGTCAGAAGCAGATCGGCAATCCCGACCAGATGAATCGGCAACTGCGTCAGCTCACGCAGATGAACGACAAGGGCGGACCCGCCGAGAAGCTCGCCAAGGACCTCGCCCGGGGCGAATTCCAGAAAGCCGCCCAAGAGGCCAAGCAACTCCAAGACAAGCTCCGCGAGGGCAAGCTGACCGAGCAGGAGAAGAAGCAGCTCCAGAAGCAGCTCGACGATCTCAGCAAGCAGATCGACAAGGCCGCCAACATGGAGGAGCGCAAGAAGCAGCTCGACGAGGCGCTGAAGAACGGCGGCCTCAGCCCCGAGCAGCACAAGCAGGAGATGAACAAGCTCGAGCAACAGCAGAAGAGCATGCAGGACCTGAAGGAACTCGCCAACAAGCTGCAGCAAGCTCAGGAGAGTCTCTCGAAGGGCGACATGCAGAAGGCGGCCGACGCCCTGGGCATGAGCGAGCAGCAACTCCAGGAGATGGCTGAGAAGCTCCAGGAGATGGAGTCGCTCGACGAGGCGCTCGCCGACCTCCAGGAAGCCAAGAACGGCATGACCGGTGAAGGCGACGGCGAGATGGAGGGGAACCAGTTCGGCAAAGGGATGGGTCGATTCGGTCGCAACGGCCGCAACAGCAACAACGGCCAAGGACTTGGTCGCGGCCGAGGAGAAGGCGACCGTCCCGAGGCTCCCGACGACACCGCCGCGTTCGACACCAAGGTCAAGCAGCAATACACGAAGGGCAAGGCCGTGATCGAGGGCTCCGGGCCTCCCTCGGCTCAGATGAAGGGCAAGAGCCTCGTGGGAATCCAAGACGAGATCGAGACCGCCGCGGGAGCCGCCGCCGACGCCCTGACGAATCAGAAGGTTCCGCGCAGCTTCGAGAACCACATCCGAGGCTACTTCGATCGGCTCAACGACAAGGGATCGCCCGCCTCGCCCGACGCCCCCGCGCCGCGCTGAGGCCGAAGCGACCGCCCGGTCAAGCGTACGCCGAGCACTTTCGCTCCAGGCTCGCCATCAATGCGGCGGGCGACGGCTCTCGACCGACCGCCTGTGTGATCAGGTCGGTCGAGTAGCGCCGTTTCCCCTGACGATGGATCTTCCGCTCCAGCCAATGGAGCAACGGAGCGAAGTCGCCCCGCTCGAAGAGTCGGTCGAGCCCGCCGAGATCCTGGTCGGCCTTTTCGTAGAGCTGAGCGGCGAAGAGGTTGCCGAGCGTGTAGGTCGGGAAGTACCCGATCAGTCCCGCGCTCCAGTGGATATCCTGGAGGCATCCCTCGGCGTCGTTCTTCGGCGCGACGCCGAGCGTCTTCGCGTAGGCCTCGTTCCAGGCCCCCGGCACCTCGGCCGGCGCGAGATCGCCTCGAATCAACGCTCGCTCGAGCTCGAATCGGATCATGATGTGGAGGTTGTAGGTCACTTCGTCGGCCTCGACGCGGATGAGCGAAGGCTCGACCGCGTTGATGGCGAAGTGGAACGCCTCGAGCTCGACATCGCCGAGGGTCGTGGGGAAGGTCGCTCGAGCGAGCGGGAAGGCGTAGCGCCAGAAGGCGAGCGAGCGGCCGACGGCGTTCTCCCAGAGCCTCGACTGCGACTCGTGGATGCCGAGCGAGACCGCTTCGCCCATCGGGGTGCCGTACTGGTCGCGGTCGAGCCCTTGGTCGTAGAGCCCGTGGCCGACTTCGTGGAGGATCCCGAAGAAGGCGTCGGGAAAGCTCGTGGGTCGAAACCGGGTCGTGATCCGGGTGTCGCACGGGCCGAGCGAGGTGCAGAACGGGTGCGCGGTGACGTCGAGCCGGCCACGATGGAAGTCGAACCCGACCGCCGCGGCGATCTGCTCTCCAAAGACGCGTTGGCGGTCGACCGGGAACTCTCGGCGGAGGATCGCCACGTCTGGCCGGCGGGTCGAACCGAGCACGCGCTCGACCAGCGGCACCAGGCCGGCGCGGAGGTCGGCGAACATCCGGTCGAGCTCCGCCCCTCGGGCGCCCGGTTCGTATTCGTCGAGGAGCGCGTCGTAGGGGTCGGCGAAATCGAGACACGACGCCTGCCGGCGCATGAGTTCGATGATCCGTTCGAGCCAGGGGAGGAACGCCGCGAAATCCGACTTGCTCCGCGCCTCGACCCACGCGCCCTGCGCCAGAGTGGTCGTCTTGGCGATCTCCTCGACCAATTCTCGAGGCAGCCGCGCGGCGCGATCGCGCGAGCGACGCCATTCGCGGAGATTGACGGCGGAGACCGAGAGCGGATCGGCGGTGAGTTCGGTCCCCTCCGCCGCCGCGAGGAGATCGGCCACGACCGGGTCGACCGCGCGGTCGTGCGCCAAGCCCGCCAGCAAGGCGAGCTGTTCGCCGCGGTACTCGCTCGCTCCGCGCGGCATGTAGGTCTGCTCATCCCAACCGAGCAGCGCTGAGCACGACTCGAGCAGCGCGCGTTCGCGCGAGCGGCGGACCAGTTCGTCGTAGGCTTCGATGGGCGTCGTCAAGGGGCTCGGGCTCCATGCGGTTGGTCGGAGAAGGCGAATCCTAACACGCGCGAGGGGTGTCGTTGCAATCCCCCGCGTCGTCCCGTAGATTGCCGAGACCTCGATCATCCCTCCTCCGGTCCGCATTCGGCAAAGGGGTCATCCGCTATGCAACGCCGCCGATTCCTCGAGGCCGCGGGCGCCGCGGCGCTCTCGGGCACTCTCGCCGCGCCGTTCGTCCACGCTTCCGACAAGTCCGGGACCAAGAAGGTCGTCATCGGCAAGGGTGAACACACCTACGAATGCCACCACGGATGGGGCGAACTCCCCGCGTCTCTCCACTGGGAGACGACGCACGGAGTCACGGTCGACGAGGCCGGCTTCATCTACATCAAGCACCAAGGGACCGCGAAGACCCCGCTCGACACGATCGTCGTCTTCGATCCCCAGGGCAAGTTCGTCCGCTCGTTCGCCAAGGGGATCTACCCCGGCGGCCACGGCATCGACATCCGCAAGGAAAACGGTACGGAATATCTCTATTTGAGCGACGTCGCGCACCGCCAGGTCCTCAAGACCGACCTGAAGGGCGAGGTCGTCTGGACCAAGGATTTCCCCAAGGAGTCGGGCGTCTACAAGGATGAGACGGGCTACCGGCCGACCAACGTCGCCTTCGCGCCCGACGGCGGCTTCTACATCGGCGACGGCTACGGCTCGAACTACATCCATCAATACGACAAAGACGCCAAGTATGTGCGCACGTTCGGCGGCACGGGGACCGAGAACGGCAAGATGCGCACGCCGCACGGTCTCTGGTTCGACGACCGACCCGGCCGCGAGCCGATGCTCGTCGTCGCCGATCGCGCCAACGCCCGCCTCCAATACTTCAAGCCGAACGGCGAGTATGTGAGCACGGTCTCCGACGTGCTCTTCCCGGCTCACTTCGACATCCGCGGCGAGGTCCTCCTCGTGCCCGACCTCCACGCCCGCGTCTCGCTCTTCGACAAGGAGAACCGGCCGATCGTCCACCTGGGCGACGACCCGGCCTGGATCGCCGAGGTCAAGAAATTCAAGATCCGCCAGGATCCCTCGACCTGGGTCGACGGCAAGTTCGTCCATCCCCACGACGCCTGCTTCGACAAGGACGGAAATATCTTCGTCGTCGAATGGGTGTCGACCGGTCGGGTGAGCTTCCTCCGCAAGGTGAGCTGAACCGGGCGAGCTCCGGGCCGATCGAGCGGCGATCGGCCCGGGAAGCATGCCGAACGGAGCGATCCAAGAGAGGCCGGAGAACGCATCGATGATCCCGTTGTCGCGCAGGGCGATCGCCGAATTCCTGGGAACGTTCATCCTGGTCACGGCCGGGGCGGGGGCGATCGTGGTCAACGAGCTCACTCTCGCAGTGACGCATCCGGGGATCTCGCTGGTCTTCGGTCTCGTGGTCCTCGCTTTGATCTACACGTATGGCGATGTCTCGGGTTGTCATATCAATCCGGCGGTGACGATCGGGTTCGTTGCGGCGCGGAGGTTCCCCGCGCGCGAGGCCGCGGTGTACATCGTCGCGCAGTGCGCGGGGGCGATCGCCGCCGCGGTCCTGCTTCGAGAGCTCTTTCCCGACGGCAAGACGTTGGGCGCGACCTTGCCCACCGGCGGGATCTGGCCGTCGTTCGTGCTCGAGGTCTTCCTCACCTGGTTCCTGATGCTCGCCGTGCTCCGCGTCTCGACCGGTTCGAAGGAGAAGGGGATCACCGCCGGGATCGCGATCGGCGCGATCATCGGGCTCGAGGCGCTCTTCGGCGGGCCGATCTCGGGGGCCTCGATGAACCCGGCGCGATCGCTCGGGCCGGCGCTCGTCGGCGCACGCATCGGTGATCTCTGGATCTACATCGCCGCACCGATCCTGGGAGCCCTGATCGCCGTGCCGACCTTCGCGCTCACCGAGCCGCCCGGATCGAGCGCCGGCTCGGCGGAACCTCCCGAGCAAGGGAGAACGGCATGACTCCCGACACTGAACGCGGACCGAGGTTTCCCGAGGGGTTCGTCTGGGGCGTCGCGGTCGCCGCACCTCAGATCGAAGGGTCGTCGTTCGTGGACGGCAAGAGCGCGTCGATCTGGGACCGGTTCGCCGAGACTCCGGGGCGGATCAAGAACGGCGACCGTCTCGACCCCGCATGCGACCACTATCGCCGCTGGCGCAGCGACTTCGAGCTGCTACGCGAGTTGGGGATCGAGCACTATCGTTTCTCGGTCGCCTGGCCGCGGGTCATTCCCGACGGCGACGGTTCGATCGACGTCGCGGCGCTCGATCATTACTCGCGACAGGTCGACGCGCTGCTCGAGCTCGGGATCACGCCCTGGGTCACCCTCTTCCACTGGGATCTGCCGCAGGTGCTGGAGGATCGCGGGGGCTGGCCGAACCGCCTGGTGGTCGACGCGTTCCGGCGCTACGCCGACGCGGTCGTCGAGCGCCTGGGCGACCGCGTCAAGCGGTGGTTCACGCTCAACGAGATTCCTTGTATCGTCGGCAACGGATATGAGAACGGCTATTTCGCTCCCGGGCGTCGAGAGCCGGCGGCTGTCGTGAATCAGGCGTACCATCATGCCCTACTGGCGCATGGGCACGCGATGGAGGCGATCCGCGAGCACGCTCCGGGGTCGCTCGCGGGGTTGGTCCACAACCACCTGCCCGCGCCTCCGATCCCGGTCTGCGAGACCGAGGAACAGATCGACGCAGCACGCATCGAATATGCGCGCACGAATGATCAACTGATGGGTCCGCTCTTCCTGGGTCGATATCCCGACGCCTGGCTCGAGCGCGCCGGGGCCGACGCGCCGAGGGTCGAGCCGGGCGACCTCGAGCGGATCGGCCGTCCGATGGACTTCCTCGGGCTCAACGTCTACGCGGGCGACTTCGTCCGCCGAGGGGCCGACGGGCGTCCCGAGCGCCTGCCCTTTCCCAAGCAGTTCCCCCAGGGCGATCTCTGGTGGCTGAACGTCACGCCGCAGAGCATGTATTGGAGCGTCCGCCTCGCCCGCGAGGTCTACGGCGCGACGACCTTCTACATGACCGAGAGCGGCGCCTGCTTTGCCGATCGGGTCGACGAGCGCGGAGAGATCCTCGACCTCGACCGTCGCGAATATGTTCGCAACTATCTCCTCTCGGTCCATCGAGCAATCGACGAAGGGTTCGACATCCGAGGCTATTTTCTCTGGTCGTTCCTCGACAACTTCGAATGGGCCGAAGGCTACGAGAAGCGATTCGGCATCGTCCACGTCGACTTCGAGACGCAGGCGCGCACTCCCAAGCTGAGCGCTCGCTGGTATTCGGAAGTGATCCGGACCAACCGCCTGGTGTAGCTCTCGAGCCTCAGCGCGCCGGTCCGGCTTGGAGGAAGAGCGCGAGCCGCGCGAGGGTCGCGAGCGGAGAGTTGGTCGTCGGCACCGTCTCGCGCGAGAGCAGCGTGAAGCCGCGGTCGTCGACGGTGATCGCGTGGAACGCGGGCGGGAGGGTCGCCGCGGACGAGCCGGGGCGGGGCAGGGCGGCGGGGTCGACCTGGAGCACGATCGGCGGCAAGGGCGGTCGCCCCGCGGCCGCGAGCCGTGAGCGGACGAGTGCTTGGAGTCCGAGAACGGTCGCCGGCAGCGCCTCGGCGGTCGCTTCGAGGCCGTCGCGGCCGCTCTCGAGCGTCAGCGCGACGAGCTTCGGCGGGATGCGCCTCTGAAGCGCGGCGAATTCTCCGGGGAGGCCCGAGCGGGGGCCGAGACCGTCGGCGAACGCCTCGAGCGACTTCGCGGTCTCGGGTCGCGAAGCGATCACGAGCTTCGAGCGACCGAGGAGAAGCGTCGGCCTGAGGCCGATCCGGCTGAGCGCGGGCGGGAGCGCGTCCTGGGGGATGTCGATCGTCCAGGTCGATCGAGCGGGGCCGGCTTTGCCGAGCGGTCGCATCACGGAGCGTTTGGGGCGAGCCGCTCCTCGAACGGCGATTGCGGCGACGGCGCGGTCGAGCAGGGGGGCGAGGCGGTCGAGCGAAGCGGCGAGTGCGGCTCGGTCGCGGATCGAACAGGCGAGGAAGAAGTCGAAGGGCGCCGCGGCGGTCGGCGGCTTGACGCCGAAGACGAAGCGATCGCCGAGCGGAGCGAACCAATCGCGTTTCGCGTTGATGTTCATCGGCGTGAGCGATTCGGCATCGATGCGTTGGGCGAGTTCGGCTGCTCCGGGGGCGATCGCGTCGAGTTCGGCCGCTCCGGCGGCGGCGAGCCGAGCGAGGTCGATCGAAGCGATGGTGATCTTGCGGAGGTCTGCGGGAAGCGAGCCGATCTCGGAGCGGTCGAAGGTCGGGCCGTCGAAGCGCGCGAAGAGTCCCGACCTCGGCGCGGGGGCGTCGACGCGGATCACGGTCTGTAGCGCGTCGGCTTGGAATCCCCACCGAAAGTCGATCGCCTCGAGGCCGGCCCAGGGCGAGGACTCGGGCTGGGTCGGCGGGTCGATGAAGCCTCGGACCACCGGCTCGAAGTCGCGGTCGCGGGCGGCGAGCCGCGTTCGAGTCGGATGGCTCGCGGCGTCGGGTGCGCGGCGGTCGAGGGTTTGGAGGACGGCGTCGATCCCGGCGAGTCCGACGACAACGATGAGGTCGTCGCGCTCGGACCACCAGGCGACGGCGTCGGCGGCACGGTCGACCATCGTGATCGCGCGGCCGGCTCGGGTTTCGAGCCTGAGGCCGGGGATCTGGGAGTCGGGCGGGGCGATGAACCGCTCGACGAGCCCGCGCGAGCCGTTTCGAGCTCCTCGACGGATCACGATCAGGGTCGATCCCGCGGGTTCGATCCGCGCGACGCAGAAACCCGCGTGCAGCACCCGACGGAGGGCGTCGTGGAGTTCGACGGTCGTCGGCCGGCGCGACGACGGCAGCCCCGCGACCGCCTGGTCGATCGCTTGTCGGGCGAGGTCGTCGAGCAGGCGTCCGAGGTTGGTGCGCTCGAGGAGCTGCGAGGCCGTGGTTCGGCTCCAGCCCGCGGCATGGGCATCGAATCCGTCGCACTCGAGCAGGAACACGAGACCCTTGGCGGGGACGTAGTGCACGAGCGCGTCGGCGGACGAGGTCGTGCCGACGGCGGGATCGCCCTGGCCCCGCGCGAGGGGGGCGAGCGCGAAGAGCGAGAACGAGACGACGATGATCGACGCGATCGGTGCGGTCATGGGTGGCGAATCCTCCTCCCGGCTCGGGCGTGTGGAGCGGGTCGAGCCGGGTCGGATCCCCTCGCCCCGTCGCGCAGGACGGTAGTCGAAATCGCCCGGGAGTGCCAGTGAAAACGGCCCGCTCCTCCCCTTGTGCGGAGAGAAGCGGGCCGCGAGTTCAGGCAGGCGCTAACCGATCGTCGGTCACTTCGCCGCACCCGGCGTAATGCCCTGGCTGCCTTTGTTGTAGCGATTCTCGAGTCGCTCCATCTGCCGCATCCGGTTGTCGAGTCCCTGCGACTTGAGGTTGTAGTCGAGCGATTGCGGGGGGGCGTTCTCCGCGGGCGTTCCGACTGCCTGTTGCTGGAGTCCCGGCTCCGACGTCGGGGTGGGGGCGGGCGCGGGGCCGACGGCGCGGGTGCCGCGGTAGAAGGCGTACTGTCCGAGTTCGCGGCGGGCGACGGCCGTCACCTGACCGCGGACGCCCTCGGCGACGAAGACGCCGCGGAGGTCGGTCGCTCCCGAGATGAAGCTCGGGTTGTTCGAGCCGATCACCTTGACCTGGACCTTGGGCACGCCGTCCTGGGTCTTGGCGTCGCGGACGGTGACGCGAACGCGCCCGCTCTCGGGCTCCTCGAGCACGTCGACCTCGAGCGGCGAGACGAGGATGATCCCCGAGGCGTAGAGATCGCCGCCGCGGATCATCACGAGATACGCGCCTTCCTTGGTGAGGGGGAGGTCGATCTCTCGGAGCCGATCCTCGAAGTCGTTGCCGTCTCCGAGTTCGACCTTCGACTCGTGGAGCGGGGTGATGCCGGCGAGGTCGATCCCGGCGATTGCGTCGAGGTTGCGGCGGGTGAGGTAGAGCCTCATGAGGTCGACGGGGTAGACCTTGACCTCGGCCTCGGCGACGTTGCGATAGCCGAGCTTGGCGAGCGGCTTGTCGACGACGACGCCGGCGGAGACGTTGGGCACGGCCGAAGCGCGGGGCTTCGATCCGGCGGGGCGGACGATCGAGATCTCGGGGAGGACGAGATCCTTGCGGGTCAACGACTTCTCCGCGCCCGCGGCGTCGGTGAAGCGGTCGGCGACCTGTCGATAGTACTCGACGGCCTTGGCGGGCTGTTTGCGGGCGTCGTGGATCTGCCCGAGGATGTAGATCGCCTGCCACTTGTTCGGGCTGGGCTGTTCGACGCCGTCGGCGTTCTTGTAGACGGCCTTGCTGATCTTCTCGGCGAGTTCGATCGCTTGATCATACTTGCCGAGATTGAAGTCGCCGAACGCCTCGGAGTATTGGAAGGCGTCGAGGAAGGTGCTCTTGGGGTAGAGCTTGGCGAATCGGCCGGCGAGGGAGACGACGGTGTCGAAGTCCTCGAGTTCGAGGAAGACGCCGACGAGTGCGAGGGCGGCTTCGTCGGCGAGGGGGGTCTTGGGCGACTGCGAGAGGAGGACCTGGATCATCCGCATCGACTGGACGAGGAGTTGCGTCCGGGTGACGCCGGCGTCGGCCATCTCGGCGCGGAGGGCGGGGTCGGAGATCGCCTTGGTGGCGCGCTCGACGAGGAGCTGCGAGAGGGCGAAGAAGTCGGTCTCGATCGAGGGCGAGTTGGGATACTCGCGCCAGAGGTCGATGAGGTAGGCGACGGCGTCGAGGCTCTTGCCGCGTTCGCGGAGCACGCCGCCGACGCGGGCGTCCTCGAGGTAGCTCGCCTCGACGATCGCGCGCCAGACGAGATACGCGCGCTCATGTTCGCCGATGTCGCGATAGGCGCGGCCGACGACGGCGACCTCGTCGAACGGGATCAAGACGTCGGGCGCCTTCTCCTTGAGGATCTCGAAGTCCTGCACGACCTTGCGGGGCTGATAATCCTTGATGTGGATCGTCAGGAGCATCCGCGCGACCTGGACGAGGATCTCGTCGCGAAGGGTGAAGCCACTCGAGAGTTCCTCGAGCGGGGCGCCCGCTTCGGCGAGACGGCCGGCGTCGAAGAGCGTCTTGCCGCGAGCGAGGAGCTCGTCGGGCGTCGCGCGGTAGGCGTCGGTGTCGGGCTCGCCGGGCGAGCGGACCACGAGATCGCCGGGCTCGCCGAGGTGGTACGTGCCCGGCTCGTAGGCGTTGCGGATGATCGTCGGCGCCGAGCGGTAGGTGCCGGGAAGGTAACCGAAGACCTCGTACTGGATCGACCCGGGGTACTGGTCGGGCGCGAAGAAGAAGGTGATCCGGTCGTCGTCGATCTCGAAGGAGTTTGCCGACGTGCGGATCGAGCCTTCGATCAAGGTCGTGCCCGCCGGGAGCGTCTCCTCGACGATCAAGGCGGGTCGTTCCCAGACGGGTCGATTCGCGGGTTCGTTCCGAACCAGGTCGATCTGGACCGAGGCGCGGCCGCCGAGGCCGACGTTCGTGACCTTGTTCGCGAACGGCTGTGCGTTCAAGGTCGAGGAGAAGCCGGTGGGCAAGGTCCGGCCGTCGAGCTCGGGAGCGGCGTGGAGATAGGAGCGGTCGCCGACGAGGAACGTCTTGCCCTCGCGGCGCTGGTCGGGTCCGAAGTCGCGGGTGAAGCCGGCGAGCGTCACGGTGTAGCTGTAGGTGCCTCGGCCTTCGATCTCGAACCGGATCCGATTGGGATCGCCGAGCTTCAGGGCCTTGCGGGGCACGACGATCGCCTTGCCCGCGGCGACCCCCTGGACCTCGGCGGTGTACACCTCCTCATCGTTGACCTTCACGGCGAGGCGATAGCGGTCGTCGGCCGGTTGGGCCTCGTCGCGGAACGCGGCGAGCGCGGCGAGGATCGGCCCCTTGGCCGAAAGCGGCTGCCAACCGATGCCGACGCGCTTCGAGAGCAGCCACTCGCGGGCGGGGGCGAGTCGAGCGTCGGCGGGACGCGCCAAGGCGAACGCCCAAGCGACGAGGGCCGTGGTCTCGAGGCTCGTGTGTCGGCGTCCGCCCGAGCCCTCCCAGTAGACCCGCGCGGGGCGACCGGGCTCGGACTTCTCGGTCTTGGCCCGTCCCGCCAGGATGTCGAGGATCTCGACCGCGAGGCTCGCTCGATCGAGCTCGATCATCGTGAGGGCGAGATAGGCGAGCGCGGCGTTGTCGAGCCCGCCGCGGACGCGGTTCAGGCTGTTCGCGAGCTCGAAGCTCGCTCTGCCGTGGACGCTCAGGGCGTGCAGGATCGCGGCGCGGGTCTCTTGGTCGCCCGCGCCGAGTTTGGCGAACTGCGCGGTCATATAAGCGATCGAGCGATCGATGACGCCGGGGTCGCCGACCATGCCGGCGTCGGCCGCGAAGTGAAGGGCGAGGCAGGCACGGGCGGACGTGAAGGGGTCGGAGGGGCGGCGAGCCGCGCCGACGACCCAGGGCCAACCGCCGTCGTCGCCCTGGAGCGTGACGAGTTCCGAGACGATCTCTCGGGCTCGCGCCGAGAGCCGAGCCGCCTCGGGCGGGGCGTCGCCTTGGACGCGGGCGAGCTGTCTCGAGACCGAGATCAAGCCGAGCAGCTCGCTCGCACGGTCGGCGACGGTGGGCCGGATCGGCGGCAGGATGCAGCGATCGAACCGTGCGGGGTAGGCGAAGGCGTCGCGGCCGAGGGCCGTCTCGATCAGCATCCGCTGGACGCTGGGCGCGACCACGATCAGCATCTCGGGGCTGTCGTACGACCGACCCGGAGGCAGGCCGACGAAGACCGTCGACGGATCCGACGACGAGCCCGAGGCCGAGGCGATCGCCTGCACGCCCCAAGGTCGGATCGGGATCTCGACGACGAGGTCGTCCGAGGCGGTGCCGACCTTCGCCTCGAGCGTCAGGCGGACGACGTCGCCCTCGGGGACGTCGAACGGCTCGAATGCGAGTTCGGTGACGCCGTCGGCGGTGATGTCGACCGTCTTGGGTGCGACGAGCTTGCGTCCCGCGGCGTAGGTGGTGAACGTCGCCTCGGCCTTGCCGGTCACGCCTTGGTGATGCAGCCGCGCGACGAAGCGCGGGCGATCGCCTTGAGTCAGCACGCTCGGGGCCTTGATGTCGACGAAGAAGGCTTGGCGGACGACGAGGTCGGCGTTGCCTTGACCGACGAGCGTGTCGTTCGCGGAGGTGCCTCGGGCGGTGAAGCGATAACTCGACATCGCCGCGGGCGCAGGGAACTCGACGCGGGCCTTACCGTCGGCTCCCGTCACGATCGACGGATTCCAATACGCCGTCTCGACGAACTGCCGACGCGGCTGCGCGGGGGCGGCAGTCGTGCCGCGCCTGACGGCCGACTTTGCTCTTTGGATCTCCAAGCCCATGCTCTCGCCGCCCTCGGCCTTGCCGGGCTTGCCCTCCTCGCTCAATTCATCGAGTTTGCGGTCGACTTCCCCGGGATCGCCCGGCGCGGCGGTGACCGGGGCCGGCATTCCTCCGCCCGGCATGCCGCCGAAGCCGCCTCCCATCATCCGGCCCACTACCGGCTCCGCGGCCGATGCCGGAGCGGGAGCCGCGGGTGCCGGGGCGGGCGTCTCGAAGAAGACCTGACCGTTCGGTCGCCCCGCGTTGTCCTGGGCGACTTCGACCTGCTTCCGCGCCTGATCCTTCAACTCGAGCCGTGTGGCGGCGTTGGCCGCGAGGGCCTTGGCCATCTGTTCCTCTTCGACGACCGCCTCCTCGACCGGCTCGGTCGGCGGGTGGTCGACGAACGTGTTCGTCGAGGTGGTCGTGAACGAACCGGTCCGCGTCTGGTTGTAGAAGTAGGTGCCGATCTCGGGCATCTTGTCGCCGAAGAGCCTCAGCAGCGAGCGATCCACGAGCCCGACCGCGACCTCCGCCGCCACCGGCCGGCCGAGCTGGTCGACGGTCGTCACCTCGAGCACGACCTTCTCGCCGGGAGCGACCGTCGGCTTCGCGACGTTGATCGCCACGCGGAGGTCGCGCTCGACCTTCAAGTCGATCGAGGCCGTGTCGAACCGCTGAGCGGTCATCTTGGCGGCGGTCAGGGTGAAGTTCGGGAATTGCGGGCCGTCGACCTCCCACTCGACCGCGTTCTCACCGTTCTTCAGATCGACGAGTCGATAGCTGAGCACACGATCGGCTTCCCAAGCGAGGAGCGCGGTGCCCGGGTCGAGCCGGCTGTGGAGCGTGAGGCGGACCTTCTCGCCCACCTTGAAGGTTTGTCGCTCGGCGAGGATGCGGAGCTTCGTCTCGTCCTTCTTTCCGGAGATCGTCACGACCTGATCGGCGACGACGGCGTTGCCGAACCGGTCGGTACCCGATGCGCGGAGGACGAACGTGCCGCCGTCGGCGTCGGCGACGCTCAACGACGCGACCCCCGCTCCCGTCTTGGCGTCGGTATCGATCTTCGCGGTCGAGACCTCGACCTCGGCGGTCCGGCCCGCCTCCTCGACCCGCTTCAACACGCTGATCTTCAGGTTCTGCGCGCTCGGCTCGCCTTGGGTGTCGAGCGTGAGCGCTCGGAGGGCGAAGGTCTCGCCGTCGAGGAAGACCGACCGAGCGGTGGAGAGGTCGATGCGGAAAGCTCGCACCGCGAGGGCGAGATCGGCGACCGCCGCGACGTTGTCCTCGGGCATCCGTGCAATGAGTCGAAGCGCCTGCTCTTCGGCGAACCCTTCGGTGGGGAACTCGACGGCGAACGTGCCCGCGGCGTCGGTCCGACCGCTCAGCATCCGCCCGTCGGGCAGCACGACCTGGATCGCTCGACCGGCGGCCGGAGCCCCGTACTGGTACTTGGCGAGGACCTTGCCGCGGATCGTCTCGCCGCGGAACCAGACGGTGCGCGGGAGGTCGAAGCTGAGGTCGAGGCGCTCGAGTCGGTAGGACTGAACCTCGAACCCGCCGGCGAATTCGCTCTTGCCCGGCTGGTGGAGACGGATCCGATAACCGCCGACGGGCGCGCCCGAGTCGAGGTCGAGCCCTTCGTGGAAGGTGCCGAACTTCGAGAGGGTGACCTGCTTGGCGACGATCGTCCGGCCGCGGGCGTCGAAGACTTCGAGCCGGTAGACCGCGTCGGCGGGGTTGGCGTACTGTCCGTCGGCAACCTCGCGGACCACGCCTCGGAGCTCGACGCGATCGCCCGGACGATAAGCCGGCCGGTCGGTGTAGAGATAGGCGCGCGGTGAGAGTCCGACGGCGACGGTTCCCGGCAGGCCGAGGCCCGAACCTGCGACGCTTCCGCCGTCGATCACGAGATACCGGAGCCCGGAGTTCGGGTCGCGGGGCGTCTCCCAGTTCGCCAGCAGCACGCCGTCGGCCCCGGTGGTCTTCTCGAGGAGGATCGACTGTCCGTCGGAAACGAGCACGCGGGCGTTCGGCCGCCCCTTGCCGGTTTTCATGTCCTGTGCGAATACGAGCACTTGTTCACGCGAGGCTTTGACGATCGCCTCGACGTCGGACCCGACGACGAGCGTCGTCGCTCGGAGGTGCTTCTCGTCGCTGACCTTGACGACGAACACCCCGGGGAGCTTCAGGTCGAGGTCGTACAGGCTCTCGATCGGCTTGTACTTGCCGTAGTCTTTGACCGGGACGGTCCACTCGGCGTCGGGCGCGACGAGCCCGACATCGAGCGACGCGACCTCGCCCAGTTGCTGTTTCTTTCGGAAGAAGGTCTCCGCGTTGAGCTTGTAGGCGGTGAAGGTGAGCGACTCGAGATTGCGGGTCGAGATCTTCAGGTGGGCCTTTTCTCCGGAACGGAAGACCTTTGGGCTGACGACCGTGAGCTCGCGCGACTCCATGACGGCGATCCGCAGGGCGGCGTTGCTCCTCCAAGGTTCGAATTGCACCTTGCGATAGCGCTCGATCGCCGCGGCGGGGTCACCCTTGCGCTTCTCGTAGATCTCGGCGATTTGGAATTGAGCGTGGGCAGCCGGCTCGCTCGAGGGGAAGCGGGAGAGGACGGCGTCCCACGAGGCGATCGCGTCGTCGGGTCGCTCCTCGGTCAGCCGGCTCTCGCCGATCAGGTAGAGCAGTTGCGGCACGCGCGCGTCGAGCGGATTCTTGGTCACGAAATCGTTCCAGATCGTGCGCGCGGCTTCGAACTCGCGACGTCGGAGCTTCTCCTGGGCTTCGGCGAGCTGAGAGTCGAGGATCGCGAACTGCGCCGTCGCGGAATGCGGTCCGTTGGGGAACTTGGCGAGATAGCCCTTGTAGCCCTCGATCGCCTGGAGGAACTTGCCTTGCCCCTGGAGAATCTGGGGGATGAGGTAGGTCGCCGAGATCGTGAGGTCGGCGAGGTCCTTCCGAGCGGATTCGGTCTCGGCGCGGAAGTCCTTGCCGGCGAGGAAGGTCTCGAGGGCGCGGAGGGCGTCCTCGCTCTTGCCGCGAACCATGAGGGCGGAAGCGATCTCGAACGAGGCCCGAACCGAGGCGGGGTCGGCGGGATAGGCCGCGAGGAATCGACGGGCGGCGGCGACGCCGAGATTGAGCTGGGTGTCGTCGGGCGGATTCGGGAAGCCGTGGGTGGCTGCGATCCTCGACATCGCCTTGGCACGGAACTCGGCCGCCTTGGGCTGCTTCGAGCCGGGCTCCTTGCCGAGATTCGCGGCGAGGTCGGTCCAAGTCAGTCGCGCCGGGAGGGACTGGCCGAGTGCGAGTTGCGACTCGCCGAGCCGGAAGGCGACCTCGGGTCGATCGATCCCTTGGGGATTCTCGGAGAGATAGAGCTGGAGATCGCGTGCCGCCTCGGCGTGCTTGCCGAGGGTCTGCATCGCCGATCCCATCGCCAAGAGCAACTCGGCGCGGAGCTTCTCGCTCTTGGCGAGGCTGCGTGCCTGGGCGAGCAGCGCGTAGGCGCCTGCCGGGTCGGGCTTGACGATCGGGTCGTCCGGCTGGAGCAGTCTCCTGGCGAACGCATGGTAGACGCCGGCGAGGCGGTCCTTGCGCTCTCCCGCGAGAAGCGCGACGGTCTCGCCTCGCGCGATCTCCTCGGCGGCGGCGAATCGTCCGGCGGCGAGGTCGAGGCCGACGAGCTCATGACGGATCTTGGCTCCCCACCGGCCTTTGGGCGCTTCGGCGAGAGTCGCGCGGAAGGTGGCTCGGGCGGCCTCGGCGTCGCCGGCGAGGCGCTCGGCGATCCCCTTGATGAGCCCCAGATATTCCTTGACCTCGGCGGCGGCGCTCGAGGCGCGGAGACGATCGATCGCCGCGGCGGCGGCCTTGAACTCGCCGCTCTGCATCGCCGAGACGATCTCCGCGGGCAAGACCGGCGCGGCGGGCTCGATCACCCGGGCGGCGGGCTTCGGCTGAGCCGGAGGGGGGGCGTCGTCGCCGCGAGCGGCGGCGACGAGCGCCGTCGACGCGAGCACGATTCTCATCGCGAACATCCAGGACCGATTCGGGGAACCCGAGAGGTGTCGCACGGTCGTGATCTCCTGGGAGCGGAAGAAGGGACGCCGGAATTCCGCGGTGGCGGAGGCTTCGAGCGACCAAGGGCTTCGGTCGAGACCCAGCCGAAGGGGCCGACGCCGAACGGCTACCCCATTCGAGCCACACTACGACTCTCGTCGGAGCGCGTCCAGAGTCGGGAATCGGGTCGAACGGCGGGATCGCCCGATCTCCTAGACGCGGGCCCCACGCCTTTCTTAGAGCCGATCCGGCGAAATCCGTTCCCCATCGGACGATCCCGCACGCGTCGACCCGAACGACCACGTCGACTCTCTCGAAAATGTCGACGGGATGAACTTGACGCAGCGCAAGGGATTGCGTTAATTTGGGCTATCTCGACAGTCTCTCACCTCGCGCCGGCACCCCGCACGACTCGTCACTCCGAAATTCTTCCGGAATCAGGGAGATTCGCCGTGTCTCACCAGTTCGCCCGACGGGGTGTGTCGCTGGTTGCGATCCTTGCGTTCGCCGCCGGGGCCGACCTCTGCTCCGCCCAGGCTCCCGAGCGGCCCTCGCCGCCGCCGATCCCGCCCGTCGTGCTCGGCCCGACCCTGCCGACTCATCCGGTGCGCCGGACCGCGTCGGGATTCGTCAACCAGAACAGCGGCAAGACGATCTTCAACGAACGCTGGGTCGATGCCTCGCTCCTCCCCCGCGACAAGCAGGGGATCTGGGTGCTCGACTTCGCCTTCAAGCCCGTGCGCCTCGTCACCGTGGACGTGCCGGGCAAGGGGCGTCGTCAGCTCCACTACATGTATTATCAAGTGATCAACAAGACCGGCAAGCCGCGGATGTTCGTGCCGCAGTTCACGATCGTCACCGACAACGGCAAGCGGTTCGAGGACACGGTCAACCCGCAAGGGGTGAAGCTGATCCAGGCCCGCGAGGATCCCTCGATCCCGCTCCTCGGCGCGGTCGAAGTCGTCGGCATGATCCCGGCCAGCGAGAAGCAGGGCGTGGACGACGCGGTCTTCGGCGTCGCGGTCTGGGAGAACGTCGATCCCACGGCCGATCGCTTCAGCGTCTACGTCCGCGGTCTCTCCGACGGCTATCAGGTCGTGCCGCCGCCCGAGGGCAGCACCGACAAGCCGACCTCGAAGTTCAAGACGCTCCGGATCGACTTCATCCGCCGCGGCGACCAGTTCGACCTCAAGGAACGCGAGATCCAGTTGCTCGATCCGGCGCACGAGTGGATCTACTGGTGAGTTCCCAGGTCGACGCGACCTCGGAAGATCGATCACGATCTCGATCGGGCGGGCCGACCCCGCCCGATTCCGTTTCGAACTCGCGTCAGCCGACGTAGCGGACGGGGTCGACCATGCCGAGCCGCTCGAACGCCGCGAGCCGCAGCCGGCACGAGTCGCAGCGACCGCACGACAGGCCCTCCGGCGTGGGATCGTAGCAGGAATGCGTCAAGCCGTAGTCGACGCCGAGCTCGAGACCGCGGCGGATGATGTCGACCTTCGTCATCGGCACCAAGGGCGCGTGGATCCGAAAACGCCCCGAGCCCTCGACTCCCGCCTTCGTCGCGAGGTCGGCGAGCGACTCGAAGGCTCGCAGGTATTCGGGCCTGCAGTCGGGATATCCCGAGTAGTCGACGCAATTGACGCCGACGAAGATGTCGAACGCCCGAAGCGTCTCGGCCCAGGCGAGCGCGAGGCTGAGGAAGACCGTGTTCCGCGCTGGGACGTAGGTGATCGGGATCGAGGCGGCCATGCCGGCTTCGTCGCGATCCTTCGGAACCGGGATGTCGTCGGTGAGCGCGGATCCGCCGAATGCGCGAAGATCGATCGAGATCTCGACATGCCGGGCAACGTTCATCGCACGCGCGACGCGCCTCGCGGCCTCGCGCTCGACGGCGTGCCTCTGGCCGTAGAGCACGGTCAGGGCGTAGGTTTCGAAGCCTTGGGCGACGGCCTCGGCGAGACTGGTGGCGGAGTCGAGTCCGCCGCTCAACAGGATCACGGCGCGTCGGACCGAAGTCATGGGGTGGAGATCTCTCGAGAGTTGAGGGGTGCGGGTCGTCGCGGCCGGTGCCGGATCGGTCTTTGGAGAACGTTCAAGTCGTCGCGCCGGTCGGCCGACCCTAGAGATTGAGCGAGAATCTCGCGGACGGGGTCGCGATTCGTCGGCGAACGCCGAGCGTTCGATGTCGCTTCGGGACCACGAAACCACCGCGAGATCGAGGACGACGCGATCGACCCCTTGTCGACGGCGCCCGCGTCGACGAATGATTGCGTTACGGGGCGAGCCGCGTCCTCTCACTTCGCCATCGTGCAAGAACGCCTTCGCGTTCGTCAACGGCTTCCCCCAATAACCGAAGCGTGTGCGCCATGACTCTCATCGCTTTTCGCGATCCCGTGAGTGCGTGGACCCATTGCGCGTGGCTGGTGCTCTCGATCCCCGCCACCGTCATGCTCTGGCGTCGAACCCGCGGCGATCTCGCGCGTCAGATCAGCATGCTCGTATTCGGCCTCGGCCTCGCCGCCTGCTACGCGGGCAGCACGATGTATCACGGCGTGAACCTCTCGCCCGAGGAACTCGACTTCTACGATCGCCTCGATCATATCGGCATCTACCTGCTGATCGCCGGGAGCTACACTCCGCTGGCGTGGAACATGATGCGTCACCCTTGGCGGACGACGGTGCTCGTCGCCGCTTGGGCCTCGGCGCTCGGCGGCTCGGCCTTTCTGGCTCTGCGGGGAGTGCTCCCGCCGTTCTGGGCGACTCTGATCTATCTCTTGATGGGTTGGGGTGCGATCTTCTGCTATCTCGAGCTGCTCCGCGAGGTGACTCATCGGCGTCTCTTCCCGCTGTTGCTCGGAGGCATGCTCTACAGCGTCGGCGCGTTCCTGAACCTGCTCTCGTGGCCGACGCTGCTTCCCGGCTTCTTGGGCGCGCACGAGATCTTTCACCTCTTCGTGATGGCGGGGAGCGCTGCGCATTTCATGTTCGTGCTCCACGTCGTGGCTCCCCACGGTCGCGCTCCGAGCGTGGGGTCGGCGCTCGTCCGCCGCACCCAGGAGACGGCCGCCCCCGCATTCGTTCGGTCGGTGCGCGGCACCGACCGCGTCGTTCGCCGCCGTCATCCCTGAGCCGGGCCTCTTGCCCGATTCGGCGCTCTCCGGCTATTCATGATCGGGCAACCCCGCGTCGCGGGGCCCCGACCATGTCCCGAGAGTTCATCGAATGTCGATCGTCGCCTTGATCGAGACCTTGGTGGGCGCGGCGATCATCCTCGTGGTGATGGCCGACGCCTTCGAGACGATCCTCCTCCCGCGCCGTGTCTCCCGCAGACTGCGGCTCACCCGGATCTACTACCAGTTCACCTGGCCCGTCTACAAGCGCATCGCCCTGCGTCTGCTGACCCTCAAGGCCCGCTACGCGATGCTCGGGATCTTCGCTCCCGCTTCGCTGCTCGTGCTCTTCACGGCCTGGGCGATCGCCTTGATCGTCGGATTCGCGATCGTGCACATTTCCTTGGGAACGGGCCTGAAGGGGATGACCGACGCGCCGAACTTCGATGAATACATCTACTTCAGCGGCGTGACCTTTCTCACCCTCGGCTACGGCGACGTCTCGCCCATCGACACTCTCGGTCGGGGGCTCGCCGTCCTCGAAGCGGGGCTCGGCTTTGGATTCCTGGCGATCGTGATCGGCTACGTGCCCGTGATCTACTCGGCCTTCTCGCGGCGGGAACTCGAGATCTCGCTGCTGGATGCCCGCGCCGGCTCGCCGCCGACGTCCGCCGAATTCCTCGCCCGCATGGGCGAACACTGCGACGAGGAGATCCTTCTCGACTACTTCGAACAGTGGGAGGTATGGTCGGCCGAGGTGCTCGAGAGCCACCTCTCGTTCCCGATCCTGGCGTTCTTCCGCTCGCAGCACGACAACCAGTCGTGGCTCGCCGCGCTGACGATGATGCTCGACACTTCGGCGATCGTGCTCGCGGGCATCCCCGAATTCTGTCCGTACCACGCTCGCCTGGCGTTCGCGAACGCCAGGCACACGGCGGTCGACCTGGCGCAGACGTTCCTTCGCGTGCCGCTGACCGATCGCCCCGACCGGCTCGACTCCGACCGCGCGCGGCGGTTGATCGATCGCTTGAACTCGGCCGGACTCGCGTTGAAGGATGAACAGGAGTTTCTCGTCAAGCTCCGAGAACTCCGCGAACTCTACGAGCCGTTCATCCAGACCCTCTCCGAGTACTGCCACCTCGACCTGCCGCCGTTCGTATCGGACACTCCGGTGATCGACAACTGGCGCACCAGCGCGTGGATGCGTCGCAGCCGTCGGCTGGAGGAACTCGCCGGTCACGACGATCACGCCGACTGAGATCCCCGCCGCCCTTACTCGGTCAGGAGGGCTCGGGACGATTCGTCGGTCGAGCCGGCCCGATACTCCGCGAGTGCCTCGGCGGCGAGCCCCGCGAGCTTGTGCGCCGAGCCCGATATTGCGCGATCGAAGGTGTCCTCGGCGGCCAACTCGGCCGGCAGCCGGGAGGCAAGGATCTCCTGCTCGGCCTCGGGAAGCTGCCTGATCGCTTCGATCGCCCGCTCCAGGAGTTGGGACATGATTCGCTCCGGATTCTTGCGGACAGGACTTCTCTCGCATTCATCATTCATGGCGGTGTCTCGTCGGCCCAGCAACAGCGAGGATCGCCCTCGGGAAGAGCCCGACCCACGTCGTACGTACGAACAAATTGTTACATGAATAAACATAAACGTATGTCATGCCGTGTCGCGCGATCGGGCCTGAGTTCGCCGCGTTCCGAGGCTGGGTGCCCGGCGGAAGTGGAGTCGTCGGGACGATTCTCTGGACTTGCCGTCGTGCGTGTCGGAGACTTCGTGGAACCAAGGTCACGCAGCTTCAGCTCCCGCCGTCCGCCGCTCTCGACTGGAGGAGACCCGCCCGATGAGTACCACTCTCTCCGCACTCGTCATCTCGATCTTGATCGGATCCGCGGAGCCGCCGCGGATCGACGGCTATTGCGACGCGCTGAGCGTGAAGCCGGGCGAGGCGATCCGGCTCCATGTGTCGACGAATCAACCCGAGTATCGGGTCGACGTCGAACGCGTGGGCGGGAAAGTGGAGGCGGTCTGGTCGAAGGAGGGTCTTCCCGGCCGCGATCATCCAACGCCGCGCGACGCCTCGGCACGCGTGTGCCGCCGACCGGCGTCGGTCGTCCTCGACATCCCGCGAGACTGGCGTTCGGGCTACTATCGCGTGCGCCTCACGGCCGGGCCGGCGACTTGGAACGCCTTCTTCGTCGTCCGCGCGAGCGAGCCCGGCAAGACCTCGCCGATCCTGATCCAGCTCGCGACCAACACCTACTGCGCCTACAACGAATGGGGCGGGTACAGCCTCTATGCGTATAACGGGCGAGATCATGTTCAAGGGCGCAGAGTGTCGTTCGATCGCCCGATGAGGGGCCAATTCGAGAACTGGGAACTGCCGTTCGTGCAGTGGGCCGAGCAGGCGGGCTACACGCTCGAATATGCCGTGAACTCCGACCTCGAGTTCCATCCCGAGATCCTCGCCGGGTATCGATTGGTGCTGAGCGTCGGCCACGACGAGTACTGGTCGGCTCCGATGCGCGACAACCTCGAGGCGTTCATCGGCAAAGGGGGCAACGTCGCGTTCTTCAGCGGCAACTCGGTCTGCTGGCAGGTCCGATCCGAGGAGAATGGACGCGCGCTCGCATGTTGGAAACAGGATCTCGGCGACGACCCGGTCTACATGACCGACGACCGCCGCACGCTCACGACGCTCTGGTCGCACCACTTGGTCGGTCGGCCCGAGAATAGTCTCACCGGCGTCGGCTTCCTGTTCGGCGGCTACCACCGGAGCCACGGCCAGTTCATGGACGGCCCCGGGTCGTTCGACGTCCATCGACCCGAGCACTGGGTCTTCGCGGGCACCGACCTGAAGCGCGGCGAGGCGTTCGGCGGCAAGGACACGATCGTCGGATACGAGTGCGACGGCTGCGAGTTCACTCTTGTCGACGGCTTGCCCGTTCCCACCCACCGCGACGGCACGCCGAAGACGTTCACGATCCTCGCGACCGCGCCCGCGCGCTGGCATCCCGACGACTGCGAGTGGTACGAGAAGTGGGAGAAGGGCCGGACTGGGGCGGCCGTGCTCGGCGTCTACACTCGCGGCGGCACGGTGTTCACATGCGGGAGTACCGACTGGTCGCACGGTCTCCGAGGTCGCGACCCGAAAGTGGAGCGGATCACGCGAAACGTGCTCGATCGCTTGTCGGCCGCCCCGAAGACGGACTGAGCCGACTCACTCCTCGGCGGTGTACTCGGCGAGTTCCTCGGAGCGAAGCACCATCGACGCGCGGTCGGTCGGGTCGGGCGCGGGGAGAC
The DNA here is from genome assembly GCA_033763215.1 of Isosphaeraceae bacterium. Classification (GTDB taxonomy): domain Bacteria; phylum Planctomycetota; class Planctomycetia; order Isosphaerales; family Isosphaeraceae; genus JANRKW01. The sequence goes on from JANRKW010000025.1 coordinate 244,626, forward strand.
GGTCGGGTCGGGCGTGGACTTGCTCGCCCGGCTCGAGCCCCGCGACGACTTCGGCATACTCGCGGTCGGTGGCGCCGAGCGAGACGGCGCGCCAGCGGCAGAGGGCGCGCGTTCCCGCTTCGGCGAGCACGGCGGCGAAGGCTTGCCGGCCGACCCAGCGGACCGCCTCGAGCGGCACTCGCGGCACCTCGAGCTTCGGTGCGAGGCGAAATTCCACCTCACCGGTCAGACCGGTGCGGAGATTCGGAATCGGTCCGGCGTCGAACCGGACCGTCGCGAGATAGATGCGGACGTCGGAGAACGGTCCGTTGATCGCCGCGGGGATCGGCACGATCTCGGCGACCGAACCGAGCAGCACCTGATCGGGAAACGCATCCAGCCTGACCCGCGCGGGCATTCCTTCATGGATCCTCGCGACCTGCGACTCGTTGATGCGCGCCTTGAGCGCGAGGTTCTTGGGGTCGAGCATGCGGAAGATCGGCTGCGACTCGTAGACGGTGACTCCGCGCTCGATCTTGGCCTCGACTCGGCCCCAGGAGTTCATCTTGTTGGCGTAGACGACGATGCCCGCGCGCGGGGCGCGAAGCGTGCAGTTCTCGATCATCGACTCGAGCCGCTTCTTGCGATCGAGCTCGATCTGCTGTGCGAACTCGAGCGAGAGCAGGTCGGCCCGGGTCGCCTCGAGCTTGGCTTCGAGCGCCTTGTCGATCCGGACCGATGAGTAGTCGAGCAAGCGTTTCATCATGCGGTCGGCGAGGCGGAGCTTGAGTTCGGCTTCCTGGAGAGCGAGTCGATCGGCGTCGGCTTGCGCGGCGGAGAGGATGCCCTGTTGGGAGGCGACGGTCGACCAGTCGAAGGCTCGGCGGGCGCGCTCGGCCTCGGTCTCCGTGATCTTTCGGAATTGCCGGATCAGCTCGAGGTCTTGAGGGAAGATCCCTTCGCGATAGGTTCGTGCGACGATCTGATTGACCTCGAGGACGTTTCGCGCTTGATCGACGGTTGCCTTTGCGCGTTCGCAGCGGATGAGCTGCACGAGCAGCTCGTTGCGGAAACCCGAGGAGTCGAGTTCGCAGACGACGTCGCCCTTCTCGACGCGAGTGCCCTCGGGCACGATCGAGGCGATGCTCGGCGGAGCGGGGGGCGGTCCGAACCTCGCAACGCTCCCCGCGCTCGAACGGATCACGACATGCGCGGGGACGACGTAATCGAAGCTGCGGATCTTGGGGAGTTCACGCGTCAGGTCGGCCGCGGCGCCGGCGCCCCGCAGTACGGTCGACGCCGAAGTCCGCACTCGGCTGCTGGTTCGCGGCGGTACATACACCCGCGCCGCAGTCGAGCCGCCCGAGGCGACCGAACTCGGCGGCCGCACGGTTCGCCCTTGGCTCGGCACCATCCGGCTACCGGATGAGGGCAGCGTCAGGAACGACTGGACCCGGCAGCGAACGACGTCGTCGTCGGCGGGCTCGAGCACTCCGAACTCGACCGCAGTCGGTTCCACGGCCCCTCGTTCGACCGACACTGCGGGCAAGGGCTCGACCTCGGGCTCCACCTGGGCGATCGGTCGACAGCCGCAGCCGATAGACAAGCAGAACAGAAAGATCCCGAAGACGAATCGGGGCCCGCGCCCGATCGATCGACTCGGCGTGAAACAGTTCCCGCGACGATTCATTCCGCTCGCACCAACGACCCGAGAAACTCCGAGCGGCCGACCATCCGACCCTCTCTCACCTCTCAGCTTAGGGTGTCGAGGGACGATTGTCAAACAATTATTGATCGTCGTTCGTCGTGGTCAGGACGCGAACCAGTCTCCGCGTCGGAGTCGCTCGGCGCGACGGATGTATGAGGCGGAGTCGAATTTCTTGCGGGTCGACTCGTAGCTCATGAAGCGGACGGTCCCGAAGATCGCGCGTTCGCCCCAGGGGCGGTCGTGCTTACCGCCGATCGCCCAGGCGACGCCGGTGTATCCGTTGGGGTCGCGCCCGTCCATCTCGTAGCGGTCGTTGAGGTCGAGGGCGACGTCGAACGCGGTCTCGGCGTCGGGCGACCATTCGAGGATCTTCTTGGCCCAATACATGCGGAGATAATTGTGCATGCGTCCGGTGACGACCATCTCCCACTGCGCGGCGTTCCAGAGCGGGTCGTGGGTTTCGCCGGCTTCGAGGCGCTGCGCGTCGTAGAGGTGGGGGCGAGGGTCGCCGGCATGCTTCGCGAGCGTGAGGAGCGCCCAATTGGGGCAGCCGGCGAGCTTGTCGTAATTCGGATTCCGCCAGACGAAGTTGACCGCGACCTCGCGGCGCACGATCAATTCCTCGACGTAGGCCGCCTTCGATTCCTCGGGCGCGTCCGAACCCAGCACGCTCAGCGCAATCGCGATCGGGCTGATCTGTCCGAAGTGGAGATGCGCGGAGAGTTCGCTCGTCATGTAGGGCGTGGGCTCGTTGCGCTCGGTTGCATAGACGGGCAGACGCTCGTCGATGAATCGAGCGAGGCGTCGATCCGCCTCGTGGGGGCCGCCGGGATAGTCCCGGACTTCGCCGATCCCGCCGACCGCGAGCCGCTCCATGAGCGACTCGACCTCGATCGGCTCGCCGGCGGGGATCTCTTCGACGGGAAACGGACGGCTCGCGGTCTCATTCGGCGAGGGAACGAGAAATTGCGCGAGCACCCGATGGATCTTGGGCCGGATGGTGCGGGCGGCGAATTCCTCTTTGGGGAAGAGCGCGGAGGGGACGACGACGTCGGCGTCGACGAGCTCGACCGGCACTCGCGAGCTTGCCGCAACGCGTTCACGCCAGAGTCGACCGATGCGGACGGGGTTCTCGTCGCCGATCACGATCGCCGGACGGACCTCGGCGGCGACGGCGGCGACGACTTCATCGGGCGAACCGAGGCGCACGACCAGCGGAACCCGTCGCTCGAGGAGGTCGCTCCGGGTCTGAACGAGCCCCTCGACCATGAATCGATAGTGGCGGCGATGCGCGGAGGGGTAGTGCGCGGTCAGGCCGAAGACGGCGAGCACGGGCAGATCGAGCGCCTTTCCCCAGGCGATCGCGCGATCGAGCGCGGGATTGTCGCGTCCCCGCTGGGCTCGTTGGACCCAGAGCAAGACGCATCGTCCTTCGGGATCGGGCCGCCCGTCGACGAGCGAGCGCACGCGCGGATCATCGGGAGGAATCGACATCGAGCGGTGAGTTCTCGAAGGAGAAGGGCGGAAGATCCAAGCATGCGGAACGGAGTACGGCCGACTCGGGGGAGATCACCAGATCGGCGGCTTTCCGAGTCTGGCTCGCGCGGCGGCGACGGCGGCGGGGTCGTTGACGGGATTGATCGGCAGGCGGCCTTGGAGAACGCCGACGACGTCGACCGCGACCTCGGTCGCCATGTTGGTGAGCGATTCGGTCGTCTGTGCGGCACTGTGGGGCGTGAGGATGATGTTGAGGTCGGTCCGTCCGATGAGCGGGTGGTCGGACGGGGGAGGTTCGATGTCGTAGACGTCGGCGCCGTAGCCGAAGAGCCGGCCCGAGCGGAGCGCTTCGGCGACCGCCGCCTCGTCGACCACCGGACCACGGCAGGTGTTGAGCAGGACCGCGCCCGGGCGCATTCGCGAGAGCGCCGCGGCGTCGATCATCCGGCGCGTCGAGTCGTCGAGCGGGACGTGGAGCGTGACGTAGTCGGAGGCGGCGAGGAGTTCGTCGAAGGTCGTGCGTCGCGCCCCGGCGGCGGCCTCGACCTCGGCGGGAGCGCCGACGATGTCGTCGTAGAGCACCGTCATCCCGAAGCCGTGATATGCGATTCGCCCGACGCGGCGCCCGATGCGGCCGAAGCCGATGATCCCAAGCGTCTTGCCTTGGATGTCGCGGCCGATCAGCTTGGTCCGGTCGTTGTACCGCCCTTCGCGAAGCGCGATGCCTTGCTGATGGAAGTGCTTCGAGACCCCGATCAGCATGGCGAAGACGTGTTCGGCGACGCTCTGGGTGTTGGCTCCGGGCGTGTAGACGACCTGGATCCCTCGTTCGGTGGCGGCGGGGATGTCGACCTGGTCGTAACCGACGCCATGGCGTCCGATCACCATGAGGTTGCGTCCGGCGTCCATGAGCGCGGCGTCGATGACGCCCGCCGTGCGGATCACGAGCGCGTTGGCGTCGACGATCTCGCGTTGGAGGACCTCCGGAGCGAGCGAGCTCGCCATGCGGAGTTCGCCGGCCTCGCGGAGCCGGCTCATTCCGGCCTCGAACATCTGAGTCAGGGAGAGAATGACGGGGCGTCCGGGCATGGCGTCGTTCGCGGTCTCGAGGCCTGGGAGAGTCGGTGGAAGCGCAAGAGAATCTAACACGAAACCCGCTCGTCGTGGTAGCATTCGAGAGGGAGACGTGGTCGCCGGGACGATGGAATTCGGACTCGTCGTCGACCGTCCGCGAGCGAGCGACGCACTTGGCGATGCACCGGATCCGGGAACTCGATGCGCGGTATCGTTTCGCCGAGGCGGCCCTGATCATCCTCGGGATGCTGGCACGGGCGGCGATGATCGTCCAAGCCGGCGGCTGCCGGTCCGATCCCGACAACTACCTTCCGCCGGCGCGATCGATCGCGGCGGGCGAAGGGTTTCGCTTCAACGGCAAGCCGACGGCCTATCGCCCGCCGCTCTACCCGATCGTGCTCGCCCCGTTCACGAGTCTGAGCGAGCCGATCGCCGGGTATGCGATCGGCGGTCTCCACGTCGTCCTGGGCGGCATCACGATCGCCGCGGTGGGCGGCTTCGTGAGGGCCTCGACCTCGGGTCGGGCTCCTGCGCTCGTTGCGATGTTCTTGACGGCCTTCGACCCCGTACTGGTGGTGCAGTCGCGCGGTGTGATGACCGAGACCCTCGCTGCGGCGCTGACGGCCGTCGCGCTCCGAGCGGCCGCGCTGCCGGGGGCCCGAGGCGCGGGGCTCGGCGGGCTCGCATTCGGGCTGTCGATCCTCTGCCGGCCGAGCTTGCTGCCGGGCGCGGCGCTGGCGTCACTCGCACGCTTCGGGCTGGAACAGGTGAGAATACGATCGGCCCTGCTCGGGTTCGTCCTGTTCTGGGCGGTCTTGATCGGAGTTCTCACTCCCTGGACCTTGCGGAATCTCCGAATCTGGGGCGAGCCGGTCTGGGCGACGACGCACGGCGGCTACACTCTCGCACTCGCGAACAACCCCTTCTACTACCGCGACGTCCTCGATGGACCGCCGGGCGCGGTCTGGTCGGGCGAGAATCAGGCGTACTGGGCTCGTCAGATCCACCGCGCGACGCTGACGATGAGCGAACCCGAGGCCGATCGCGCGATCGGCTGGGGTGCGGTCGAGTTCATGAAGGAGCACCCGAGACAGGCGATTCGTGCGTCGCTGGCGCGTTGGGGGCGATTCTGGGGGGTCGCGCCCTCGGACGCCGTCTATCCCGCAGCGCTGCGTTGGGCGACGCTCACCTGGACCGTCCCGTTTTGGGGACTCGTGGCGGCTTCTCTCGGTAGTCGCGCGAGTCGCAGCCGGTCGGGCGCCATGGCGTGGGCGGTCGTCATCGGGCTGGCGGGAGTGCACATCCTCTACTGGACCGACCTGCGGATGCGAGCTCCGATCGTGCCCGCATTGGCGGCGCTCGCGGCATTCTCGGGGCCGATCTCGAGGCTCGGAACGGGGCCGGAAGTCGAAGATCCCGCCGTGAGAATCTGAAAAATGGCGGAATCGGAATTTTTTCTACTGTTCAAAGTTCGGGCCGACGCTACCCTAATACAGCCGGTCTAGGCGGGTTTCACTATCGCCTCTCGATGACGTTAGTCTCGCCGGAACGCAGGACAAGGACAGGCTCGAGAGTCAGCAGAGGGTATTGCAGTGTCCAAGAAGCTGTATGTCGGGAATTTGACGTACGACACGACGGAAGACAATCTGGTCGAGCTGTTCAGCGAGTTCGGCGAGGTGCTGTCCGCGCAGATCATCATCGACCGCGAGACGAATCGTTCGCGGGGATTCGGGTTCGTCGAGATGTCGAGCGGCGCCGAGGCGGCCGCCGAGGCCTTGAACGGACAGGACTACAACGGCCGGAACCTCACGGTGAACGAAGCTCGTCCCCCCGAGCGTCGTGAGGGCGGCGGCGGCGGTGGTCGCGGCGGCTACGGCGGCGGCGGCGGCGGTCGCGGCGGCTACGGCGGCGGCGGCGGAGGCGGCGGCTACGGTGGTAGCGGCGGCGGCGGCTACAGCGGCGGCGG
>JANRKW010000026.1:0-2905 GCA_033763215.1 Isosphaeraceae bacterium
GTGGGTGGTGATTCCCGAACCGGCAGACCCATGACCGGGGCTTAGGGTCGATTCGGCGATTGCCACCAGGATCCCTGTTTGGAGGCTCAAATTCCCTGCTCGACGAAAAAAAGTCCCTGTTCCGGGCGACAGGGAATTTGCGCCTAAGGCCGCGGAAAGACTGCGGAACGACGGGTCGAAGACGGCCAGAATGCGCCGTTTTCGGAGAAATTCCCTGTATTTTCCCTGTAGAGCAGGGAAGGACTTCACAGACCCCACCACCCGCGACTCCCCACACCGCCACCTCGTCTCATCAGCGTCCTCGATCTCTGCGGACGCAATCCCATGGGCGCTGCGTTCGAACCCGACGCTGGAGCTTCTCCGAATCTCAGATCGTTGGAATCGTGCCTCCGTCGATGACGAATTCGCAGCCGTGAATCGACGCCGCACGAGCGGATGCCAGGAATCCGATCAGCTCGGCGACCTCTTCGGGTCGATTGGGGCGACCAATCGGAATCCCGCCCAGCGAATCGATCAAGCCTTGTCGGGCGGTGTTCTCGTCGACGCCTTGCTCCGCCGCGAGGCGAAGGATGAGCTTGTGCGCCGCAGCGGTTTCCGTGAAACCCGGGGCGACTGCGATCACGCGAACGCCTTGGGGGCCGACTTCGTTCGCTAGCCCCTTGCTGTACGTCGTCAGCGCCGCCTTGGCGGCGGCATAACCGAGGGTCGCGTGATGGAGCGGGAGGACGCGCTGAATCGACGTGACGTGGACGACCACGCCCGATCGTTGTTTCAGCATCGACGGCAGAAGGGCGCGGTCCAGCCGCACGGCCGCGAGGAGATTCAGGTCCAGCTCCCGCTGCCATTGCTCGTCGGTGAGCGCGGCGAAGCCACCGCCGGGGGATGAGGATCCGCCGACGTTGTGGATGAGGATGTCGATGCCCCCGTATTGCTCGAGGACGACTTGAGCCACCTTGGCAGCGCCGTCCGTCGTACCTAGATCGGCTTGAACGTACAGGTCCGACCCGTCGCCGTGTCGTCGCGGCGAGCGCCCCACCGTGGCCACGCGCGCGCCGGCAGCGGCCAGGCGAGCCGCCACCGCGGCGCCCACGCCTTCTGTGCCCCCGGTCACGAGAGCCCTCATGCCGGAGAGCTCCGTCGGATCGACCGAATGCTCCGTGGGTCTGGGCATCATCCGATCTCCAGAGCGGTGATCTTTCGGTTCTCGACTCGGAAGGCGTACTGCAGCGTGATCGGGCTTCCCGGAAACCGGCCCGAGACCGATGTCGTCACGAGGGTGTCGCTGCCGCGCTGTGACGATTCGATCGGATCGACCTGGAAGGCGTACTCCTCGATCGTCTGTCTCATCCATTCGTGGATCTCGACCAGGCCGCGATGCCGCCGGCCCTCGTCGACGACGATCGAATCGTTCGTGAACCGGGAAAGCATCGTCGCAACGTCGCGTGCGTTGGCGTCCTTGAAGTAATCCTCGAGCGGATACGGGAGTCGAGGCGTCATGGCGGGTCCTCCTTGCGTTCCTCCGAACCCTACGGTCGGAGAGATTCAAGAAAAAGGCATAGAATCTTGATGACGTATGAAGTGGAGCTCATGAATGCGGGACGACTTGTCGGGGTTGAAGGTTCTTCTCTGCGTCGCTCGAAAGAAGAGCTTCACCGCGGCCGCCGCGGAGCTCCGCGTGACGCCATCCGCCGTCAGCCAGACGGTCCGAGTGCTCGAGGATCGGGTCGGGGTGCGTCTGCTCGCGCGGACGACACGGAACGTGGGGCTCACCGAGGCCGGCGCGCGATTCGTCGCTCAGCTGCAGCCGGCGCTCGACCAGATCGACGAAGCCTTCGAGTCGCTCGGAGCGCTCCAGGGTCGGCCATCCGGACTCCTGCGCCTCACGATGCTGCGGACGGGATATGCGGACGTCGTCAGGCCCATCCTCTCCCGGTTTCTCGCCGAGCATCCCGATGTCCGCATCGACATCTCCCTCGATGAGGGCCTGTCCAACGTCGTGACCGAGGGCTTCGATGCGGGAGTCCGGCTCGGTCACGCCCTCGATCAGGAGATGATCGCCGTCCGCATCAGTCCCGATCAACGCATCGTCGTCGTAGGCTCGCCCGCCTATCTGTCAGCCCATCCAAGGCCCGAGCACCCGAGAGACCTGCACGACCACGATTGCATCAACCTGCGCAAGTTCACGAAGGGGACGGTGGATCGTTGGCGGTTCGTCGAACATGGTCGAGACCTGGAAGTCGCCGTCGATGGACCCATCGTCACGAATGACGGCAGCGTTCTCGTCGACGCCGCCGCCGATGGACTCGGGCTCGCGTACGTGTTCGAAAACATGGTGACGCATCTCGTGTCCGAGAAGCGTCTGGTCCGGGTGCTCGACCCGTATTGTCCAATGATCCCGGGCTACTTCCTCTACTATCCGAGCCGCGCGCACGTCCCGCTCAAGCTGAGGGCGTTCGTCGACTTCCTGAAGAGCGGAACGAGGCGAACGGGACCGAAGACTGGCAGCGGGCGGTCACGGACGAAACGCCGGTCCTGACCCGTTCTCAATGGGAAGGGCGAGTCGTCGGCGAAGGAGCGATTGAATGATTCGTGGATTCTCTCATATGCAATTGGTAGTCACCGACGTTCCGACTTCGGCGCGGTGGTATTGCGAGGTGCTCGGACTCGTGCAGTTCGTCGCAGGAGAGATTCCCGGTGGCGGATCGTACGCCGGCCTGAAGCATCCGAAGGCCTCTTTCGTCATCGGCCTCCAGGATGGCGGAACCAAGGGGCAGGTGGCGATGATCGATCACGTGTCCTTCGGCGTCGGCTCAACGGCAGAACTCGAGAGATGGCGCATCGAGCTGCTCGGCCGGGGTTTTCCGGTGAGCGACATCTTCGAGGAGGAGGCGTCGTTCAACGCCAG
>JANRKW010000027.1:0-166375 GCA_033763215.1 Isosphaeraceae bacterium
GCCGAAACATGCGTCGACGACTCTTTCCGGCGACCATACTGGTGGGGCCACACCCGTTCCCATTCCGAACACGGCCGTTAAGCCCACCAGGCCCATGATAGTGCTTCGGCGCGAAAGTCGGTCATCGCCGGATCCTTCCAATCACCCCGCCCCGCGCGTCTCATCCACGCCGCGGGGCGGTCGTGTTTCGAATCAACGCGACGTGTGAGTCGCGACGCTCCAGGGGGAGTCGGGCCCTTGGCCCGACTTCCCGGTCGGTTCGATTCTCAGGATCCGACAGGATCCTCGAACGGAGTCGTTTCGTCGCTCGGTTCCGTGATCGAGTCGATCTCGGCGGACCGTGTCGGAGGCAACTCCACGCGGGGCCGCGTCCCCATGTGGGTTTCGATCTCTCTGAGGAACGTCGGACTGGGCATTCCGTAGGGGCGGAACTTCTCGAGTCGACCTTGCTCCTCGGAATAGAAGTAGGCGCGATTCGCACCGAGGCGACCGGCGGCCGGCGAGTCGATCAGGTTCGAGGAGTCGTTTGCACTCATCTGAAAGAGCACTCGGAGCTCGAACTCGCCGATCGCTTGGCGGTCGAGCGTCCGGTTCAGGTTGCTGACGGAATCACACCAGACGATGGTATGGACGTTCACGACCGGCCCTTCGCGGAGAATCGTCGTGAACTGCTTCGCGGGATTCGGCGGAGCGGAGCTGTCGCCGCCGTAGGATCCGAATCCAAAGTCGTCTTCTTTCTTGCGAAGTTCGCGGAATCGGCCGAGGTCGTGAACGACGAGATAAATCGGCGCCGAGTCGATGGAGTCGTCGCTTCGCCGGCGTTCGATCTCTTCCGTGAGCGAATCGATGAGGTTGGGCAGCGTTCTCGTGGTTCCACGTTGGACCAGGTGCCCGATCGAGTTCGCGGCCTGGTCGAGTGAGCCGTGAAACGTCGAATCGGCCGGGGTCCCGTCGAAGAGAATGAACCGTGCGGCGCCCGGGTCGTCCTGGAGCGCCAATGAGGACAGGACCGCCGAGAGAATGCCGAGCGCGGCTTCCTCCTGCTGACCGATGAGGAGGAGGTTGCTGCCGCCCTGGGGTTCGAAGGTGACGGAGGTGGGATCCTTGATTGCGATCGCGTCGCCCAGCCAGGCGATGCGCGATCGTTTTCCGACGGGGCGGTCGGACTGCATGAGTCGGCGGAGGAGACTGTTCTTGTCGATCTCGGCGGGGGTGTTTCCCTCGAAGACGATCATGGGCGAGGTTCGTGCGAATCCTCGCTCCTGCGCGAGTCGGTGGAGACGGTCGAGATATCGCTCGCGGAGTTCGTCGCCCAGCCAGACGATCTGGAAGATGTGGTTGCCTTCGACGAGTCCGTTCGCGTCGTTGTAGATGGCTTCGCCGGGGCGAGTGAGGAGTCGAGCGGCGGTGTTCTCTTCGGAGAGGATCAGGTGGGCGTCGGACTCGCTGCATTGAAGGGCGATTCTGACGGCCATCTGTCCCAGCGTGCTGCGGGCGAGGCTGTACGCGCCGCTGAGGGTCTGGGAGCCGAGGTGGACGTGGATCCCGAATGCGCGGCCCTGGCGGACGAGACGATCGAGGAGCAGCGCGGCTTCCTGAGCGAGCTTGTCGTCCTCGACGAAGAATTCTTGGAACTCGTCGACGAGGAGAAGGATTCGCGGCATGGCCTGGTCGGGCCGAGCGCCCCGGAAGCCGGCGAGGTCTTGAACGCCCGCGTCGCGGAAGCGGTCGCCGCGGGCCTTGAGCTCCTGGTCGAGGCGTTGGAGGACGCTCAGGCCGAACTCGCGTTCGCTCTCGACGGCGACGACTCGGGCGTGCGGCAGGTCGTGCACGGCATACGTCTTGAATTCGACGCCTTTCTTGAAGTCGATGAGATACAGTTCGACCTCGTCGGGGCTGTACCGGAGAGCGACGTTCGTGATCAAGGCATGAAGAAATGTCGACTTTCCTGATCCTGTCTTTCCTGCGATGAGGACGTGTTGGGAGGTTCCTCGCCCCAGCGCGAGGTGTTGGAGTTTGGTGGCGCCGGCGCGGCCGAGTGGGAGATCGATGCCCGAGCGGCTGGATGCGGTCCACCAGCGATCGTCGGCGGGGGCGACGACCTCGAAGGGTACCTCGACGCGACGTGCGGCCTTCGCGGCCTTGCCGAGTGCGTCGAGCAGCGGTCCGGCGGTTTCGAGGGAAGGTGTCGTGTCGAGGACGAGGGGGTGGTGCTCGAATCGCGGGTCGCGCCACACGAACCCACCGTCTTTCCAGACCAGGACTTGAGCGTGGGGTTCGAGTTCCTTGATCGAGAATCCGTGGGGAACCGGTTGATCCATGTCGATGGACATGAGCAAGTGAACGCCGCAGCGCGGGCCGCTCTTGGCGATGGAGACGACTCGTCGGATCGCGGTCTCGGTGAGGCCGTGGGGGAAGTCGGCGATGACGAGGAAGCGATAGGGTTCGGCGACTTCGCCCGCCTGCGCGTTGTAGTGCTCGATGGTTGGGTAGTCGTTGCGCAAGTAAGTTTGGATCACATTCTCCATGTGATCGGTGAGGTCGGCGAGGCGCTGCTCGATCTGCTGAGGGTCGGTCCAGATGCGGTGATTGATGAGGAGTTCGTCGTGATCGGCGAGGTGCATGAACGACGCGAAGTTCTGTCCGAGACCCACGGGATCGACGATGGTGAAGCGGGCGCGGCTGGGCGGGAAGGCGATGAGGAGGCGGAACATCGCGGCCTGCAGTGACTCGACGGCACGCGCGCGGCCCTCGTCCGCCGCGCGGAGGATCAGCGAGGGGCGGTCGTCCCAAGCGAGCATGGCAGGGAGTGTGAAATCGCCGGGAGCGTCGGCGCGGAGTCGGGGATCGTCGGGAATCGCGTCGGCGATCCGATCGACCTCGACGGTGAATCGTCCGAAGAGCAGGCCGGGGGGATTCTCGCGGGCGGCGCGGGCCGGTTCCCACGACGCGGGATCGGGGAAATGGTGCGCGACGCGGCTCTCGATCTCCTGGAGTTCGGCGCGGAAGCGGGCCATGCCTTCCCGCCATTCGAGCGCAAGACGGTTCCAGTCGCGTTCATGCGTCGACTCGATCTCGGCGAGGGCGGCTCGGTGCGACTCTTCGAGAGCAGCGGCGGCTGCGGCGTGTTCCGCGTGTGCCTCGGTGATCTCGCGTTCGGCGACGGCCCCGACCTGCGCGAGCGCTGAGGATGCGACCTGCTTGGCTTCGACGAGCAGCGGAGGATAGGTCGACTCGAGCCGAGTCCGCTCGACATCGCGGCGATTCGTGAACTCGGTCTTGCGCGACTCGAGGAGCCGTGCCATGGTTTGGAGATCGGCGTCGCGCTTCGATTCGAGAGCGTTGCGCTTCGACTCGGCCTCTCGGGCGATCGAGTCGCGTGCGGCGGGGACGAGTCGTCTGAGGCGCTCGAGGGAGGTTCGCATCGGTTGGGCGATCTCGGCGACTTTCTTGCGAGCGACGGAGCGGAGGACGAGTTGGAGACCGATCGCTTCGACGACGACGACGATCGCGGCGACGATCGCCGCAACGGGCATGGAGACGAAGGAGACGAGTGCGAAGAAGATCGCGGTTGCGACGAAGAACTGGATCAGGAGAAACGCATCGATGCGCAGGACTTTGAGGATGCCGAGACGATGAAATCTGTCGACGAGATGGTCGAGCGTTTCGATCTCGGCGTCGAGTTCGTTGCGAGGGTGGTCGCTTCCGACCGCTTCGCTCGGGGTCGAACCGGCGGGCGCCGGGTCGATCAGCGAGCGATGCGCGACGAGTAGGGCGGTCGCCTCGGACTCGATGCGGGAGGCGACGCCTGCACGCTCGACGTGCTCGCGCGAAAGAGCCTCGAATTCCTTGTTCGCCGACTCGCGCGCGGCGTCGAAGAGGGCGAGGGTTTGCCAACGCGCTTCGTCGTGGGCGGTCTGGGAGCGATGGAGCCCTTGGCGATAGGCGGTTTCGGCGGCTTTCGACTCGGATTGATAGGTCGATTCGAGACGGGTCTTCTCGGCGGCGTAGGTCGAGCGGATCTGGTCGTGTGCCCGCGTCCGGTCGCTCTCGGCTTCGGCGACGCGTCGATCTCGGTGTTGATCGATGCGTCGTCGTTCGGCGGAGGTGGTCTGTTCGAGTCGATCACGGGCCGACCGATGGGTTCGGGAGACATCTTCCTCGGCGCGGGCTCTCTCGGCGGCGAGCTTCGAGAGAAAGGCGATCAGTTCGTGCTCTCGGACGGGGATCGAGGGATGAGCCATGATTCTTGGTCCGGATGGAGTCGGAGCGAAGGGAGAACCCGTCGATTCATCGAGAACAGACCGACCGTGGATCTGTTTGGTCCGCGTTCATGAGCAATCGCGGCGGGCGCGCAGGGTGGTCTCGTGGATCTCGTTCATGGCGCGGACGGCGGCGTTGACCTGATTGGTGAGTGGGAGGACGTGGTGTTGCTCGAAGTCCTGGCGGACCTCGTCCTTCCAGAGGGGGCCGATCTCGTCCCAGAGCCTTCGGAGGTTCTTGAGGGCGTAGTTGAGTTTGTGCGAACCATCGCTGCTCATGGCCGTTCTCCGATGCGATCAGGAGGAGGGCGGGTCGACCCGGGCGTAGTCCTCGAGCGCGGCGATCATGCGGTCGAGGAGGGCGAGGGCGCGGACGGCGTCGTGCTCGAGCATATCGGCCAGCGGCCGGGCGCTGCCTTGGTACTCATCGATCGCGTGTTGGTAGGCGGTGGCCCAACGCTTGACGATCTCGACCTTGCCCTCGGAATCTCGGAGGCGGGCGCGGGCGACACGAACGGCCTCGGTCTCGTCGGCATCGTGCACGGTAGAGCCGGGGCGTTGCTGGAGTTTCTTGCGGTGAAGAGCGGCGGAGGCCTCGCTGAGGCGTTCGCGGCGCCGCTTGACCTCTTCCAGCCAGTAGAGGCGTTGGTGATTGGCGATCCAGTCGTGCGTCCGCCTGTTCTCCATATCGACCGAGACGAGAGCATGCTTCGCCTCTTCGATGAAGAGGGCGAGCGCGTCGCGAAAGCGCTTGATCGCATCGACGGAGAGGACATTCGCCGGCCCGGACATGAGTCGATGCTCCAGGGATGGGAGGATCGTCGTCGCTCGGTCGCCGCGGTCGATCGCGGAACGCTCAGCGCTGTTGGAGGTATTCCTCGATCCGTTCGGCCTTCCGAACGAGGAACGGGATGTATTGATTCGTGACTTCGACGAATCGCGCGAAGACGACCATCGCCTGCTCGAATTCCTCGGTGAACTTGACCTGTTCCCGGTCGCGCCAGGTTTGCGAGAGCCCGTTGAGCTGGCCGTGGAGCACGGCCATGCGGTTCTGGAGGTCGGTGTTGAATTGTTTGAGGTTGCCGGCGAAGCGGCGGAGTTCGCCCGGATCGACGATCGCTTGAGCCATGTTCAGGACCCCAGTGCTCGAGAATTGAGCGGAGCGACGGGAGGCGAAGCACGCGAGACTCGGGCGTTCGCCCGCGGCCGTCGATCGGCACGCGTGGACTCCGAGTGCATTCAGACTATCGGACATGCGCCGGCGGGTAAAGCACCCGTGCGTGATGAGAGATTCGACGCGGTGGTCGGGGCGATGGTTCCCGACGAGCGGAGAACGCCGCGTCGATCCGACTCACCAGAGCAACGGATCGGGGAAGAACTCGTCGACCAGTTCGCGATAGAAGGGTGCGAGTTTCTCGACGTCGGGCGGTTCGTGGCCCTTCGAGTAGAGGTCGAACGGGTTGAAGGCCCGGACCCAGGGCAGGAGTTCGCGGTCGCGCTCGTTGGTCAGTGCGGAATAGGCTCCGCCGGTGTGCCAAGGGTAGAACGAGTGGTAACGGATCATGGCGAGCCCTTCGGGGGGCAGGTGATCCTTCATGACATGATACAGGTATTCGTCGTGTCCCCAGGAGAGAAGTACATTGTCGAGGCCGCAACCCGGCTCGTAGATGCCGCACTCGGTGCCGTAGGCGGGGTTCTTCGAGTCGGGATTGAACGAAAAGAACTCGGGGAAGACGATTCGATCGGAGAAGGCGCAACCGACGGGGAAGGTGTCGCCGACGACGGCCCATTGCGGCTCGCCGAACAGACAGAGGACCTTGCCCAGGTCGTGGACGAGTCCGGTCGCGATGAACCAGCGTGGAAGACCTTGGGCGCGGATCGCCTCCGCGGTCTGCATGAGGTGCTGGATCTGGGAGAGTTCGGTGTCGGGGTCGGATTCGTCGACGAGCGTGTCGAGGAATTCCATCGCCTCCCAGACCTTCATCCGTCGGGTGCGACCGGCCACGTACCGCTCGTGCTTCTCACGGACGAAGTCGACCGTCTGGTGGGTGTGGTTGAGCCGATAGAACTCGCGAACTCGTTCGCGCGCGGAGCCGTAGTCGCGAAATGTCTTCGAGTCGTCGGTCGCGGGCGGCTCGAGGTGGGCGAGTTCCCACTCATCGAGGTCGTGCAACGGGCCAGGGGACGGTTGGGCTGGGTCGGCCATCGCGGTCTGCTCCTCCGGGCGGCCGGGAATCGTCCCACGGCCTCGAGGAGAGGATAACCGATGATCGCCGGCGGGACGACCGTCCCGAGCGCCGAAAGCAGAGCGGGGGGGATCGAGAAGAATCGCGGAGCGGGTCCGCCCGCGCTCCCCCCCAGAAGTGCGCGAACGGAACCCACCCCGCGATCTCGTTGCGGTATCGATCGACTCGTGAGCGACCGACCCGCCTCGTCCCGGAATCGGCGAGTCGTCGGGGTCGCGAAGCGGCTCGCCAATGATTCGATCGTTCGCCGGGAGCGAAAGCGCGCGCGGGTCGTCGGGATTTGGGAGCGTGGGGTCAGACGCGGAACTCCGCCGCCGCGGCGAGTCGAGCCGTCCTTTCGGGCGGGGCGATGTCCGCGCGATCGGGTACCTCGTCGTGCGTGCGACCGTCGAGGAGTCGACCGGTCGTCGACTTTCGGGTCCCGCCCCATTGCTTGAAGAAGAAGGGGATCTTCGCCGAAGCGCACTGGTCGCGGATCGAGCGGACCCAAGCGGGGTCGATCGGTCGGGCTCCCGGGCCGCTCTCGCCTCCGACGATCACCCAGCCGATCCCGTCGAGGTCGAGCGGGCCGAGGTTCTCGAGGAGCGGCTCGATCGAGAGCATGCGGACGCGGGCCCGACTCGACTGGAGTCGAGCCATTCGGGGCAGGCCGTACCGCCGATCTTCGACGCTGACTCCCCACCAGATGTGCGCGGCCTCGGCCGCGCGACGGAGGGGACCGTCGAGCATCGTGCACAGTCGCTCATGCCGTTTCGTGAGGACTTGATATGTATGCCAAGGCGTTGCGAGCATCACTTGGACGACGCGATCGATGTAGTCGTCGGCGATGCCTTCATGGAAGAGGTCGCTCATCGAGTTGACGAAGACCATCTTCGGCCGCGTCCAGAGAAACGGTTCGGCGAGCTTCTCGGGAACGAGGCGAAGGTCGAACCCTTGTTCGTACGGATGCCCCGCGACCCCTCGAAAGCGCTCGGCGAAGGTCTCGGCGTAGCAGTGCTTGCATCCGGGGCTGATCTTGGTGCAGCCGCGGACCGGGTTCCAGGTGGCGTCGGTCCATTCGATCGAGGAGTGATCGCTCATGGCGCCGATTGGAACGCGGAACCCGCGCAGGCGTCAAGCGGCCGGCGATCCGATCGGACGATCAAGGCGTCCCTGGAGGCGAGAGGCGAGGTCGCGCGGGTTGGAAGCGGAGGTGCATGAGGTTGTGTTCCCGTCGGGCGACGGCGAAGAGACCCTCGTCCGGGCCGAGCCTCCAAAACCCCTCGAGTTCGTCGTGAGAGGCAAAGGTGAGCATCGATCTGCGCACTCCGGGCCCGGAGGCGCGGCCGTCTCGCACGGCGGCGGCGAGGTCGAGTTCGTCGAGACGCCAGCCGCGTCCCTCGATGACGTTCTGGACGCAGATCAAGGTCTTCGTTCGAGCGTCCCAATGGAGATTCTGATTCCAGGGTCCTGCCAGGATCCGATGGACCACCGCGCCTGGTGCACTGGTTCGGTGTTTCTCGAGGAGGACGCGGGGGTCGAGCAGGCGGATCTCGGGACGGATCGCGCCGTAGTCGGCCGTGGCGAGCAAGGGCTTGCCGTCGAGTTCGATGAACTCGGGCCGGCAACCGTTCACGGCGGCGTCGTCTTCGATCGAGGCGAGGACCGCGTGGTCGAGGTTGCCGTCCTTCCAGGCGCGGGCCCAGTCGATCGCGTGGATCGTCGCGCGCTTCTCGAAGGTGTCGCCGATCCAGGTGCCGAATTCGTCGTTCCAAGTCAGGCCGGTCGGGTGGACGAGCAGCGGCTTGCCCTCGCGGGTGAGGGCGACCGAGCGCCCGGTGGCGCGGAGGTCGAGGTCGTATTCCCGGATCACGCCGATTCGAGGCTTGGCGAAGACGACGTCCCCGTAGGCGTAGACCTTGCCGTCGCGGACGACCACGCCTTGCACGGCGCCCAGGGCGAGGTCGGTGATCCGGCGGATCGGAGTGATCTCGGTGTCGTAGGTGATCGGCGAGTCGGGCGGGGGCGTGTATTGCGGGCGCGGGGTCTGGGTCCCGAGAGCCGGGACCACGAGCAGCAGGCCTGCGGCGAGAGCCGCCGCGAGCAGTGAGGTCGAGCCGAGGATTCCGGCGAAGAGTCGCGAGCCAACCGACCGGGCGGGCGAGGTCATCATCTCGATCTCCGTCGTGCGATCTCGGCGAGGCTCGCGGGGCGAGCGCATTCGGCCATGATCTTGGTCGCGGCCCAGGCTCGAGGTCCAATGAAGTTCCCATGAGTCGATGATGGAGGTTTTCGGCGCGGACCGGGTCACGCGCGGGCGTCGAGCGGTTAGACTCTCCGTGATCGTCCACGACTCGAATTTTCTCGTCCCCGAAATCCCGGCCCGAGCATGATCGACCCGATTCTCGTAGCGAAGAACTCGCAGGAACAACGACTCCTCCCGAACATGGCGAATCGGCACGGCCTGATCGCGGGTGCGACCGGCACGGGCAAGACCGTGACGCTTCAGCGCCTCGCCGAGGGTTTCAGCCGGATCGGCGTCCCGGTCTTCCTCGCCGACGTCAAGGGCGACCTCTCGGGGCTCGGCTTCGCGGCCGATCCGCCCAAGCCGGTCGTGCTCGCGCGCGTCGCCGAACTCGGGCTCGAGGGCTTTGCGCCGAAGGGTTGCCCGGTCACTTACTGGGACGTCTTCGGCAAGCAAGGGCACCCGATCCGCGCGACCGTCTCCGAGATGGGGCCGGTGCTTCTCGCGCGCCTGCTCGGTCTCAACGAGATCCAGACGGGGGTCTTGAGCATCGCGTTCCGAGTGGCCGACGACAACGGCCTGCTCCTGCTCGACCTCCCCGATCTCCGCGCGATTCTCATGTATGTGAGCGAGAATGCCAAGACGATCGGCGCGACCTACGGCAACGTCTCGCCGGCGAGCGTCGGCGCGATCCAGCGCGGGTTGCTCCGCCTCGAGCAACAGGGCGGTACGAAATTCTTCGGCGAGCCGGCTCTCGACCTCGACGACTTCATGCGGGTCGATGCCGCAGGCATGGGTTATGTGAACATCCTCGCGGCCGATGAATTGTTGCTCGCTCCCCAACTCTATGCGACCTTCCTGCTCTGGATGCTCGCCGAACTCTTCGAGCGTCTCCCCGAAGTCGGCGACCCGGAGAAACCGAAGCTCGTGTTCTTCTTCGACGAGGCGCACCTCCTGTTCAAGGATACGCCGCGGCCTCTCATGGAGAAGATCGAGCAGGTGGTCCGGTTGGTGCGTTCGAAGGGCGTCGGCGTCTACTTCGTGACCCAGAATCCGCTCGACCTCCCCGACACCGTGCTCGGCCAGCTCGGCAATCGAGTGCAGCACGCTCTGCGCGCGTTCACCCCGCGCGATCGCAAGGCTGTGCGCGCGGCGGCCGAGACGTTTCGCGAGAATCCCGAGATCGATACCGCGCGCGCAATCACCGAGCTCCAAGTCGGCGAGGCCTTGGTTTCGTTTCTCGATTCCAAGGGGTCTCCCGGGGTCGTCGAGCGGTCGCTGGTCGTGCCGCCGGCGTGTCGGATCGGGCCGATCTCCGCCGAGGAGCGCTCGAAGGCGATTCGCGATTCCGAGATCCAAGGCAAGTATGAGACGATGATCGATCGTGAGTCGGCTTATGAGATCCTCACGCGCGACGCCGAGCGGGCGAAGGCCGACGACGCCGAGGAACGCACCGCCGAGAAGCGCCGCGCCGAGTTCGAGCGACGCCGCTCCGAGCAGGAGGCCGAGGCCGAGAGTCGCGCAAAGGCCAAGAGCAAAGGTGGACGGTCGAGCCGGACCGACAGCGTCTTCATCGCCTTCTGCAAGAGCGCCGCGAGATCGATCGCATCCGGGCTCGGGCGGGCGATCAGCCGCGGGATCCTGGGCGTCTTCACCGGCGGCTCGCGGCGTCGATGACGCCGAGTCGCGGCCGCACCGCGGGGCTCACGGAACTTCCCCAACTCTTCATTCGATCTTGATTGGCCGAGCGGCCTGCTCTGCAGTAACCTCGCGACGCCGCTCCCGTGTCGACTTTCCTTGGAGAGATCCCGTGCGCCGAAGACATCGTTTCGGATTCACATTGATCGAATTGTTGGTGGTCATCGCCATCATCGCCGTTCTGATCGCGCTGCTGCTGCCCGCCGTGCAAGCCGCACGCGAGGCGGCTCGGCGAATCCAGTGCACGAACAACCTCAAGCAACTCGGCCTCGCGCTCCACAATTACGAGACGATCGCCGGTGCGATGCCGCCGTCGATCGTGCTCAGCGGCTCGGGGAATACGGTCTCGCTCTGGGTTGGATGGAGCGTTCATGGTCGACTCCTGCCCTTCGTCGAACAGGGCGCAATGTTCAGCGCGATCAACTTCAGCCTCTCGGGCGACGGGCCCGACAACGTCTCCGTCGCGAAGATGAGCCTGTCGATGCTCATTTGCCCGAGCGAGGTCGACCCCTATCCCGCGGCGGCGAACGTGGGGATCTCCAACGTGACCAATTACGGCTGGACGATGGGCGACTGGTACGTCTGGGGGGGCTTCAACAGCGTCGACAATCGCCACGCATTCGGTCCGAACCGCAGCCGACGACTCGCCGAGTTTCGCGATGGAACCAGCAACACGATCGTCGCCGCCGAGGTCAAGGCGAAGCAGCCGCTCTATCGCGACTGCGGCGGATTGGCCCGCGTCAATCAGGTGAACAGCGTCCCCGACCCCAACGCCGACCCCTCGACCGTGCTCCCCGAGATCAGCGGCGGTGCCGGCTGCGAGTACAAGACGTCGCACTCCGAATGGACCGACGGTCAGGCCCACCACACCGGGATCACGATGGCGTTCACCCCGAACCGCAGGATCATGGGGTCCGAGCCCAGCGGTCGCGTCGCCTACTTCGACATCACCGGTCAGCGCGAGAAGCGTGGAGGACCGACCTTCGCCGCGATCACGAGCCGCAGCTATCACCCGGGCGGCGTGAACGCCCTCTTCGCCGACGGCAGCGTCCACTTCATCAAGGACACGATCGCCGGCGCGACCTGGCGAGCCCTCGGCACCATCGGCGGCGGTGAAGTCCTCAGCGCCGACTCTTATTGATGCAAGTCCGATCATGAGAACGGGGGTCGACCCGCGTGCATCCGACGCGGGCCGACCCCCGTTGCATTTCAGCCCTCCCGATCAGATCGACTCAGACCTTGATGAAGATCTTCTTGACGTAGAGCGCGAGGATGACGAGGAAGCAGGTGCTGACGAAGAGCAGCGACCAGAGCAGCGAAGCCTCCATCGGCTCGGCAAACTTGGCGAACACCTGACTCACGAGATACGACCGCGGGTTGACCGTCTTATCGCCGACCGTCCAGGTGATCATCCCCACGACCCGGCTGAGCAAGCCCGCGAGCACATACGCCGCGATCGCGTTGGTGCCGAAGACGACGAGCGGCGTCGACCAGGCACGCCGCCCTTGGATCTCGATGAGCCAGTAGAAGAGCCCGAGCAGGAGCCCGGCGAATCCGCCCGTGATCAGCACGAACGGCGGAGTCCAGAGCGCCTTGTTGATCGGGAACCCGCCCGACCAGAAGTAGCCCGCGAGCAGCGCTGCGGTCGCTCCGACGGAGAGCAGGGCGACCTTCTCATAGTCGGTCCGCTTCGACTTCAGGAGCAATCCCGCGAGCACTCCGAAGAGAGCCGAGGCGATCGCGGGGATGGTGCTCAGAATTCCTTCCGGGTCATAGTCTTCTCTATAGATATGGTTGGGAAGCAAGAGTCGGTCGATGTACGACGCGAGGTCGTATCCGCGCTCGAGACTGCCGGTCGCTCCGTCGGGAACCGGGACG
Source organism: Isosphaeraceae bacterium (assembly GCA_033763215.1). GTDB lineage: Bacteria > Planctomycetota > Planctomycetia > Isosphaerales > Isosphaeraceae > JANRKW01. Next base: position 12,309 of record JANRKW010000027.1, read on the forward strand.
TAGAGCATCGCCGAGGCATATCCGACGAGCAGGATCACTGCGATCGTGAACAGCCCGCGCGGACCGAAGAGCAACGCGAGAATCGACGCGAACAGATAACAGAGCGCAATGCGTTGAAGGACCCCGGGAATCCGGATCGTTGCCCAGTTGTCGAACGTCGGGAAGGCATGGAGCAGGATCCCAATGCCGAAGATCAGCAGCGCCCTGCGCAGGATCCGGAAGATGAGGCCGAACGTCCCCGATCCGCCCGCCCGCCGGTTCCCGAACGAGAAGGGGATCGACACGCCGACGATGAACACGAAGAACGGAAAGACGAGGTCGGTCGGCGTCAGGCCGTCCCACTCTGCGTGACGCAGCGGTGGGAATGCCGTGCCGCCCGCGTTGTTCACGAGGATCATCCCCGCGATCGTCAGGCCGCGAAACGCGTCGAGCGAGGTCAGCCGTCGAGGTTTCTCGGCCGGAGCGGCCGCCGCCCCATCATCGATCGGTTCGCAATACGACTCGGATTCGCTCATGAACGGTTCCTCGAAGAATCGGTCGTTGAAACATGACGCGCACGCCACTGCAGGATCGCTTCATATGCGCCGGGAGTCTCGGCCTCGAGCCGGGCTCGGAAGCGATCGAGAGCCTCGGGGCGGAGCATCGACCAGCACGCTCCGACGGTGAGCGGCTCGAAGCCCGAGTCGGGCGCGAGCGGCGAGCCGGCGACGACCTCGCCCAGAAAGAGAGATCGATCGCCCGCGTCGAACGCCGCTTCGACTCGGCAGACGAGCAGCGCCGGGGCCTCGACGAGCCGCGGAGGACCCTCGGCGGTCGACTCCACGGCGAGCCCCGCGAACTTGTCGACCTCGCGCGCGGAGATCGTGCCGAAGCGTTCGACCCAGTCGATTCGGGTTCTTGGGACGGGTTGAAGCGCGAAGGATCTCGAGGCGTCGATCAGTTCCCACGTGCGATGCGTGCGACTGATCGAGATCAACATCCGAGGAGCTTCGGGCACGGTCGACGCCTTGATCACGGACGTTGCGATCAACCCCCCGCGCGCGCCTCCGTGAGCCGCCGTCACGACCCAGAGAGGTGCGTCGAGAACGCCTGAGAGCGAAGCGAGAGCGCGGGATCCTTCGCTCAAGGCTGCGCTCCCGCCTTGCCCTTGATCGACTCGAACGGCTCATTCCCGATCCGGTACCGCCGCCAGTCGCGATAATCGAAGTGCCACCACTCGTTCGGGATCACCACGAACCCCTCGGCCTCCATCGCCGTCCGGAGCAGCGACCGAAGCCGTCGCTGGGCGGTCGTGCCCCCGAGATAGTCGGGATAGGCCCTCGGCGAGAATTCGTCGTACCCGCCGACCATTTCCACGGGTCGACCCGTCTTCATGTCGTAGAGTGAGAGATCGACCGCGCATCCGCGATTGTGACGCGACCCGGTCGACGGATCGGCGACGAAACCCCGGCTCGCTTGCGGCGTGGCGTCGTAGAAGATCTTGGTGACGCTCCAGGGGCGGTATCCGTCGTGGATGAGGAGGCCGTAGCCTTGCCGTGCGAGGCTCCAATGAGCCCGGAGCAGGGCCTCGGCGGCGGGGCGTTGGAGGAACGCCCGCGCCGAGGAGTAGACCGGCACGCCGAGAAAGTTGTTGTCGGTCGCGTATCGGATGTCGAGGTGGATCGTGGAGTCGAGCGTGGTCAAGTCGACCAGGTCGCTCGCCAGGAACTCCCCACGCTCCTCGGGCGGCTTCGCCTTGGCGGCCTCTCCGCGCAGCTCTTCGATCGGCCGGAGCGGCGTGATCCGGAAGGTCCGTCCGTCCTCGCCGTCGATCGGTCGACGCGGGAATCGCACTCCCGCGGCGATCACGGCCGTCACCTTGCCCGCATCGTTCCGCTCGAACGTCACGTCCTCGTCGGAGTAGAGCCCGAAGGTGGGAAAGCGGAATCGGCCGTTGCCCGCGTCGGTCAACGGATAGAGGAAGAACCATTCGATCAGGGCTTGGAGCTTGCCGTCCTTCTCCAAGATATTGAGCACATTGTGATCCCAGCCATATTCTCCGAGGAGCGGTCGCCAGGCTTCGGGGAGTGATGGGGGAGGAGGATCGACGGATCGCACGAGGGGAGGACGGTCGCCGATCAACAGCCGATCGCCCTCGATCCGATAGCGTGCGCCGAAGGCTTGCTCGTCGTCGACCACGAAGCTCGCGCCGTTGCCGTCGCGCCGGAGTTCGCTGCGCGCGCCGCCGGCTCGCGGAAAGACGAAGAGACGCGATCCGCTCGCGACGAGCTCCACTCCCGTCTCGCCGCCGAAAGACCCCGCCACGGACCGCGCCAGGGCGGCGCCGACAGGTTGCGAAACGCTGAGTTCGGGCACCGGCTCACCCGCGCGGTGGGCAAGCTCGGTCCGGAGGATCGTCTCGGCGATCCGGGTCGCGACGCCGTTGGCGCAATCCTTGGAGGTGGCGACGGCGACGGCGAGTCGATCGTCGGGCAGGATCATCAGCTCGGTCGCGCAGCCGTAGACCGCGCCTCCGTGCCCCACGCGGCGACGGCCGTCGAGCTTCGAGACGAAGAAACCGATCCCGACGTCGACCCGGGCGCCGTTCTTGTCGAACTTCGGCGTCCACATCTCCTCGATCCGCGACTTCGGCAGGATCCGGCCCGACTCCGTGGCCCCTCCGTTCATCAGGCAGATCGCGAACCGTGCGAGATCGACCGCACTCGCTCGAAGATCGCCCGCCGGGCCGATTCCCATCGAAAACGTGGGTGCGGGGAAGTCGCGGCCGTCGAGCGTCCACATCTTCGCGACCACTTGGCCGGGCAAGCGGTCGGGGCTGCGGGCGAACGTCGCCTTGGGCGTTCCCAAGGGGATGAGCAACGACTCGGCGATCGCCTCCTCGAACGGCTTGCCGCGGAGCACCTCGACGACGCGTCCGACGATCGTGATTCCCGCGTTCGAGTACTTGAATTTGGATCCCGGCTCGTGGATGAGTTCGGTCTCGGCGAGGCTCGCGACGGTCGCCGCGACGCTCGGGCGCTCGGGGTCGAAGTAATGCCCGACCGGCGGCTCGCGCACGATCCCCGCGCGGTGGGCCATGATCTGTCGGAGGGTGACCTTTTTCTCCCAGCCGCTCTTGGCGTGGAAATCGGGTAGGGCCTTCTCGAGCGGTGCGTCGAGGTCGACCTTGCCTTCCTCGACCAATTGCATGAGCGCGATGTCGGTGTAGAGCTTCGAGATCGAGCCGACGCGATAGATCGACGAGGGCGACGCGGGGATTCCCGCGGCGGCGTCCTCTCGACCGAAGCCCCCCGACCAAACGACGGCGTCGCCCTTCACCACCGCCACCGAGATCGCGTCGATGTCGTGCGACTCTCGGATCCGATCGATCCAGCGCTCGAGCGACGCACGGGCCGCGGCGTCCTGGCCGCGAACGGCGGGCGCGGTGACTGAGAGGACGACGAAGAACGCGAGCAGTCGCTTCATGGCGCACCGGTTCGACGGGTTCCTGGGGTCGGCGGGAACACGGCGAACAGAATACCAGAGCGGGCGGGGCGTTCGCCTCCACCCAGCGGCGACGCCGCGATCAGGCGAAGAGTTCGTGGACGACCCGGCCGTGGACGTCGGTCAGGCGGAAGTCGCGCCCGGCGAAGCGGTAGGTGAGCCGCTCGTGATCGAAGCCGAGGAGGTGCAGGACCGAGGCGTGGAGGTCGTGGACGTGGACCTTGTTCTCGATCGCGGCGAAGCCGAACTCATCGGTCGCGCCGTGAACATATCCACCTTTTGCGCCGCCGCCCGCGAGCCACATGGTGAAGCCGTAGTGATTGTGGTCGCGACCATTGAGCTGAGGAAGCTCGGCGACGGGCGTCCGGCCGAACTCGCCTCCCCAGATCACGAGCGTGTCGTCGAGCATCCCTCGCTGTTGGAGGTCGGTGAGGAAACCCGAAATGGCGGTGTCCCACATTCGGCCGAGGTTGCCGTGGGCCTTCTCGATGTTGTCGTGATTGTCCCACGGTTGGCCCTCGCCCGCCCAGACCTGCACGAAGCGGACGCCGCGTTCGAGGAGTCGCCGCGTGATCATGAGCTGGCGCCCGGGAATCTCCTTGCCGTACATCTCCTGGATCTTGGCGGGCTCCTTGTTGAAGTCGAACGCATCGGCGGCGTCCGACTGCATCCGGTATGCCAGCTCGAACGATTGGATCCGGGCATCGAGTTGAGGGTCGGCAGGGCGGTCGCGACGATGCCGCTCGTTGATCGCGCGGAGCAGGTCGAGCTGCTTGCGTTGCTCGTCTTTGGGGAGGGCGTCGTTCCGGATGTTCTCGATCAACTTGCGGATATCGGTTTGCGACGAGTCGATATAGGTGCCTTGATAAGCTCCCGGCAGGAACGACGACCGCCAGTTCTGCGTCGCGTAGATCGGGTAGCCGTTGGGGCAGAGCACGACGAATCCCGGGAGATTCTGATTCTCGGATCCGAGGCCGTAGGTGACCCACGAACCGAAGCTCGGACGCGGCTGGCGCGACTCGCCGCAGTTCATGAGCATGAGAGAGGGTTCGTGGTTGGGCACGTCGGCGTGCATCGAGCGAATGACGCACATCTTGTCGATATGAGCACTCGCCGTCTTTTCGAAGAGCGTGGTCGCCTCGATTCCTGACTTGCCGTACTTCTTCGTCGGCCAGGGCGAACGGAGCGCCGCGCCCGTCTTTCGTTCGGTGCGAAGGTTGGGTGAGGGGAGGGGCTTGCCGTGGAATTCGGCGAGCTTGGGCTTGGGGTCGAACGTGTCGACCTGCGAGGGTCCGCCGTTCATGAAGAGATGAACGACCCGCTTCGCCTTCCCGGGGAAGTGAGGCGCACGGGGAGCGAGCGGGCTGAGGTTGGTGTCGGCGGCCGAGGCGCGACGCGAGATTCCTGCATCGTCGGCGAGGACCCCCGCGAGCCCGATCATCCCGAAGCCCATCGTGCCGCGCGCGATGAGGTCGCGCCGGGAGATCTCGCCGTCGATCGGTTGGAACTTGCCGCAAGCCATGGGAGAAGCCTCGGAGAGATCGGTGGACGGGAGCGGTCGATCGCGGATTCGAGAGATCGGAGGTCGCGGATCGGCGATCGAATCAGTCGATCATGACGAATTCATTGCTCATGAGCAGGGCGTGTGCGAGCCGGGCCGGGGCCTCGGGGCCGGCGGCGGCGAGGTAGGCGAGAGCGGTCTCGACCTCGTCGCCGGCGGGGTCGCGGTGGAGCGCCGCGCGGTAGATCGCGGCGACGCGCGACTTCGGTTCGCCCGCGCTCGGCGAGGTCGCGTCGGCGATCGCCTTGGCACAGTCCATGACGAGCGGGTGGTTCATGAGGGCGAGGGCTTGGGGGGCGACGGTCGTCTGGTCGCGCTTGGCGTTGGAGACGGCGGGGTCGGGGAAGTCGAACGTCCGGAAGACGCCCGGCAGATTGAGCCGATCGACCTTGCCGTAGAGCGTCCGACGCTTCTTGGGGCCGGGGTTCATCATGTCGTCGACCGAGCGGCCGCCGACGGTCGGATCGAGCCGGCCCGAGACGGCGAGCAGGGCGTCGCGAGTCGATTCGAAGTCGAGCCGGCGTCGGTTGAATCGCCAATAGAGCGTGTTCTCGGGGTCGATCGCGCGGGCGTCGGGTCGGTCGAGACTCGCCTGACGGTAGGTCCGAGAGAGTACGATCGCGCGGTGGAGCTGCTTGATCGACCAGCCCTCGGACATGAAGCGGCTCGCGAGGTGGTCGAGCAGAGCCGGGTTGGTGGGCGGGTCGCTCCGGAGCCCGAAGTCGCTCGGGGTCGAGACGAGCGGGGTTCCGAGGTGGTGCATCCAGACCCGGTTGACGAAGACGCGAGCCGTGAGCGGGTTGCCGGGATCGGTGACGGCACGAGCGAGTTCGCCTCGGCCGCTCCCGCGGGTGAAGGCGGGCGGCGGGGTGGTCGAGGTGAGTCGCAGGAACCGTCGCGGGACCTCCGCGCCCGGGGTTCCGGGGTTGCCGCGAAGGAAGACGCGTTGCTTGCCGGGCGAGGGGGCGTCGACGAGCGCCATTGCTCTCGGAGGAGCGCCGGGGCCCGAGTCGCGCCACTTCTCGACCTTTTCGCGGAGCTCGCGGAGCTTGGCCTGAGAAGGGCGGTCGGGAAGGAGTTGGAGGTCGTTCAGTTGGTCGAGGCCGAGCTTCGTCGGGCACCCCGCTCGCTCGAAGACGAGTCGCAGCTCCTCCCAGGCGGGCTCGGGCAACGGCACGGCTTCTTTGCCGCCGTTCTTGCGTCGAGCGAGCTCATGCCCCTGTTGGTGCGCCGAGTGGAGAAGATTCGAGTAGGTCCGCGCGAGTTCGGTGAGCGAGGAGATCCGTGCGCTGCTGAGGGTCTCGAGGACGACCGGATTGATCGGCGCATCGGCAGCGGGCTTGGCGCGATAGTCGGCGAGCAGGGCGTCGGCCTTCTTGGCGAAGCCCTCGGCGGGCAGCTTCACGAGCGCGTGGAAGGGCGCGAAGATCGGGTCGTGCTTGCCGCGGGTCGAGTCGAGGAATCTCCGCCAGGCGTTGATCATCCGGGGGTTGAGGTCGCTGCCGTCGGCGATCAGCATGAACTCGCGGGTGTTCGGTCGGTCGCGCCCGGAACTCGCGGCGACGAGATATTCTCCCGATCGGCGGCGATTCGTCTCCTGGAGCTCGGCATACTTCGACTCGCGGTAGGCGGCGAGTGCGGCCTCGCGGACCTTCAATTCCCTCTCGAAATTCGCATACTCGGCGTGCTTCGCCGGGTCTCCCAGGGGCGGGGGGACCTCGGGTTCGTTCGATGAAGCGAAGACGCCGTAGAGCGAGTAGTAGTCTTCGGCGGGGATCGGGTCGAACTTGTGGTCGTGGCACCGAGCGCAGGCGACGGTGAGGCCGAGGATGCCGCGGGAGACGACGTCGATCCGGTCGTCGATGATGTCTTGCTGATTATTGATGAATCGCGAGCCGACGGTGATGAACCCGAGCGCGGCGATCGCGTCGCGCTCGGCGGCGGGTTCGAGCTGATCGGCGGCGATCTGTTCCTGGATGAATCGGTCGTAGGGCTTGTCGGCGTTCAGCGAGCGGATCACGTAATCGCGATAGGTCCAGGCCCAATGATAGTTGGGATCCTGCATGAACACGTAACCCTTCGTGTCGGCATAGCGTGCGACGTCGAGCCAGTGTCGCCCCCAGCGCTCGCCGTAATGCGGCGAGGCGAGCAACCTCTCGACGACTCGCGAGTGAGCCTCGTCGGAGCGATCGGCCTCGAAGGCGGCGATCTCGTCGAGCGTGGGAGGCAGGCCGATCAAGTCGAAGGTGACTCGCCGGAGCCAGGTTGGGCGGTCGGCGTCGAGCGAGGGGGCGAGCCCCTTTCGCTCGAGTTCTCGGAGGACGAAGCGATCGATCGAGGTCCGCGGCCAGTCGGCTCGAGCGACCTCGGGCGTCGAGGGAGCCGACACCGGTTGGAAGGCCCAGTGGGTGCGGGGGTCGGGACCTGCGGGGCCCGACTCCAGGACGACCGTCTTCGGCCAAGGAGCCCCGGCGGCGACCCACTGCTTCAGGGCGTCGATCTGTTCGGGCCGGAGCTTGCCCTTGGGCGGCATCTTCGGCTCGGATCCATAGCCGACGGCCTCGAGGATCAGGCTCGAGGCGAGGTCGCCCGCTTCGATGGCCGGGCCGCTGTCGCCGCCGCGGACGATCGCCTCGCGCGAGTCGAGCCTCAGCCCGCCCTTCTGGCTCTTCGAGCCGTGGCAGGCGATGCAATGCTCGGCCAGGATCGGCCGGATCGAGCGTTCGAATTGGTCGCCGGCGTCGGCCGAAGCGGGCAGGAGCAGGGCGAGCGAGGCGAGGAGGGTGTGCATGGTCGGCGGGGACCTCGAGGCGGGACGAGAGCGCGTCTCCCGTTCAACAAAAGTCTAGCCGATTTTCAGGCCTTCGGGCAAGCCCGTCGGGGAGCGCCGCGGCTCGCCGGGACGGATGAGGCTCTCCGCGCTCGGAGCTTGGAGGGCCGACGACGATTCTGATAGGCTCGAATCGCCGCCGTTCACATTTCTCGTTCACGTAAGGGCTCCGCCATGACCGGAAGTCTCAGTCGTCGCGATTTCCTCTCGGCCGCCGCGGCGGTCAGCGCTCTCGGGGCGACGGCCGTCGGTGCGTCGAAGCCTCGGCCGACCGGGCCGAAGCGGCCGGTGGTCGTCTCCTCGGCGAACGGTCTGGCGACCGTCGCCAAGGCGATGGAACTGATTCGCCAGGGGGTCGACCCGCTCGACGCCGCCGTGGCGGGTGTCGCGATCGTCGAGGCCGATCCCGAGGATCACACGGTCGGACTCGGCGGCATCCCCAACGAGATGGGCGTCGTCGAACTCGATTCGGCGGTGATGCACGGGCCGACCCATTCCGGAGGCGCCGTCGCCTCGATCCGCAACATCGTGCACCCCGCCGCCGTCGCCCGGCTCGTCATGAAGCGTACCGATCACTGTCTGCTCGTCGGCCAGGGGGCGCTCGAGTTCGCCAAGCAGCACGGCTTTCCCGAGACCAACCTCCTCACCGAAGACGCCCGCAAGATCTGGCTCCATTGGAAGGAGACCAACGGTAAGGACGACGACCGCATCCCTCCGCCCGACGACGAGCTCGACCCGGTCGTCAAGAAGTTCTTCAACATCCGCGAACACGGCACGATCCACTGCTCCGCGCTCGACACTCACGGCGACCTCGGCTGCGTGACCACGACCTCGGGCCTCTTCTACAAGATCCCCGGACGTGTCGGCGACTCGCCGATCCTGGGTGCGGGGCTCTATCTCGACAACGAGGTCGGCTCGGCCGGCTCGACCGGTCGCGGCGAGGCCAACCTCCTGAATTGCTCGAGCTACCTGATCGTCGAGAACCTCCGCCGTGGTCTCGCGTTGAAGGACGCTCTGATGGAAGCGGTCAAGCGGATCGCCGCGACCAACAAGCTCCCCAGGCTGCGCGACCCCAAGGGGCGCCCGAACTTCGACGTCAAGTTCTACGGTGTGACCAAGGCGGGCGAGTTCGCGGGCGCGAGCCTCTACGCCGGGGCGAAGATGGCCGTTCACGACGGCGACTCCGCTCGGCTCGTCGACTGCGCTTCGCTCTATTCCGACATCCTCCCCGAGTGAGACGGCGTGCGAGGGTCGCCCAGCGCCTACATTGAGAGAGTCGAGGGCGAGAAGTCTCGCCCTCCGCCTCTCGGGGGGAACGCCGGCGATGATGAGCGATGCTGGTTCGCGGGTCTGGTTGATCACCGGTTGCTCGAGCGGGCTGGGCCGGAGCCTCGCCCGGGCGGTCCTGGAACGAGGCGAGAGGGCGGTCGTCACGGCGCGCGACGCTTCGAAGGTCGCCGATCTGGCGGCGATCGCTCCCGACCGCGCGTTGGCCGCCGCGCTCGATGTGACCGATGAGCGTGCCGTCGAAGAGATCGTCGAGTCGGCGATCGCTCGATTTGGGCGCATCGACGTCCTGGTGAACAACGCCGGCGTCGGGCTGGTCGGCGCACTCGAGGAATCGACCGACGCCGAAGCCCGCGCCGTGTTCGAGACGAATTTATTCGCTCCTCTACGCTTGATCCGTGCCGTCGCTCCGATCTTTCGAGGCCAAGGCAGCGGTCGGATCATCAACATCTCGGCGATCGCCGCGGTGAGCAACGAGGTCGGCTTCTCGTGGTATGGTGCGTCGAAGGCCGCGCTCGACGCCGCCGCCGAGTCGGTCGCAGGCGAACTCGCGGCGTTCGGCGTGAAGGTGACGCAGATCGTCCCCGGTCCCTTTCGCACCGACTTCATCGCTCGATCGATGACTCGTTCCGAGCGTCGGCCCGAGTTCGCGGCGTCGGTCGGCAAGTTCGCGGAACTCCTCGGCCGGATCGACGGCAGGCAGACAGGCGACCCCGACAAGGCGGCTCAGGCGATCCTGGCCGTCGCCGACTCCGATCAGCCGCCGTTCCGGCTCGTGCTCGGGAAATACGCCGTCGACAAGTTCCGCAAGAAGATGAAGTCGCACCTCGCCGAGATCGACCAGTGGGAAGAAGTGGGTCGCCCCACCGATTACTGATCGTCGAGGCATCGCAGCCGATCGTTTCCGCCGCAGGAATCTCGTCGACCGCGCCGTTTCGATCGAAGCGGTCGCGGTCGGTGTTTTTTTCTTGGAGTTGACGCGGCCGGCTTGCTAGCATTCGGAACCGAGGTCGTCGGTCGAATGCCGATTCCGGCATTTCGTGTCTTCTATTCGCTACGATCCGCAGGAATCGCGTCTCTCCGCATCGACCCGCGAGGCAAGGTCGGTGGGAGATGTCGTCGTCGACGACCGATCCGGCGTCTCCGGCCGCGGTGGCCGAGACGGTCATTGTCCCTCGAGTCATCGAGAGGGTCGACTCATGCGCTCCAGTCGGACACGCGGTTTCACACTGATCGAGCTGTTGGTGGTGATCGCGATCATCGCGGTCCTGATCGCTCTCTTGCTTCCGGCCGTTCAGGCGGCACGCGAAGCGGCGCGTCGCGCCCAGTGCGTGAACAATCTCAAGCAACTCGCGTTGGCTGCTCACAACTACGTGAACATCCACAACTCCTTCCCCGCGAACCTCTACCTCCACCCGAACTACTCCACCGCGGCCTACAGCTGGAACAACTCGAGCTGGATCGTGTTCCTGCTCCCCCAGATGGAGCAGTCGCCGCTCTACAACGCGATCAACTTCAACATCATGTGGGGGACGACGCGACTGGGTGCGTGGAGCAACACGTATCTCGGAACGCAGAACCTCACGGTGCGTCTGACCGTGATGAATTCACTGCTCTGCCCGTCGGACACGAGCCCCGCGCTCGACACGACGAACGCCGACGAGATCTCGGGCCAGCAAGCGGCGGGCACCTCGTACGTCGGCAACGTGGGCGACAACTGCCTCCGCTGCAATCCCGGTGCAGGCGTTCAGGCGCTCTGCGCTTCGCAAGGGTTCGTGTGCCGAGGCTCGCAGCTCGGCGACCCCCCGACGAATACCCCGGGCGTTCCGGGCACTCCGACGGGCACGGGCATCTTCTGGCGGCAGTGCTCGGGCGTGCCGCTCGCCCAGGTCACCGACGGCACCTCGAACACCATGCTCGCCGGCGAGCAGATCATGAAGGTCACGAACTGGAATGCGTGGGTCGAGGCCAATCAGAGCGTCGGCTCGACGGCGCTGCCGCTCAACTATCTCGCCCCGGGTGTGGCGATCGGCGGAGCGTTCGGCTCGACCCGGATCGCGACCGGCGCCAGCGACACCGGAACCTGGTGGAACTGGTACTCGTTCCGCAGCCAGCACCCCGGCGGCGGCAATTTCGCCATGTGCGACGGCTCGGTCAAGTTCCTCAAGAGCACGGTCAACTTCGCCACCTATCAGGCGCTGAGCACGCGCGGGCTGGGTGAAGTGATCAGCGCCGATTCCTATTGATCCCGATCGAGAGAACTCCGCCGCGGCGTGGTCGGCCGAATCGCTCGGCGCGGCCGCCCGCGGCGTCTCGCCTTTTCGCACCTCCGGGGCTCCTCCATTGATCATGCGCAAGTCCTTCATCGTTCCGCTTCGGTCGCCTCTTCTCGTCGGTCTCGGCTTGGTCGTCGCTGCGCTCGCGCAGGGCTGCGGCTCCGACGGACCCGAAATGGCCCGCGTCTCGGGCAAGGTGACCTACAAGGGCGCACCGGTGCCCAAGGGGACGATCTCGTTCGTCTCGACCAGCGGCGGCCGCAACGCCACCGCCGAGATCCAAGCCGACGGCACGTACCGCCTCCAGTCGATCGAGAGCGGCGACGGTGCGATCGTCGGCGATTACGACGTCGCGATCTCCTCGAAGGACGAGGTCGTGCTCGACTACACTCCGGTCAAGGCTCCGCCGCCGCCGAAGTACTTCGCTCCTCAGAAGTATGAGGATCCGAAGAGTTCGGGTCTCAAAGCCAAGGTCAAGAGCGGGTCGAACACGTTCGACTTCGACCTGGTCGACTGACGCCGTCCGCGGCGAATCGGGTCCGCCTCGCCCCGAACTGCCGCGCATCGAACGGTCACGGTTCTCTCCACCGCGCCGAGTCGCCCACCCCCACCCTCTCGAGCGCCGAGGCCGAAATCGCGGTCTCGGCGCATGCCTCGGCCGGCCGGCTCGAGGATCTCAATAGAGAATTCGATAGGCGAGCAGCTTGATGCTCTCGATGAAGTAGAGGATCAGGCCCTCGTCGGTGCGATACCAGTCATCGCCCGGGTCGTCGGGTGCGTGTGCCGCGGCGGTGCGGACCTCGACGCCCAGCCCCTCCAGCTCGCGCTCGAAGATCCAGCGCGCACGTCGGGTGTGGAAGCCCGAACTCACCACGAGGATGCGCCGAGCGGGTCGGCCCGCGAGGTATGCGGCGACCGCTTGCGCCTCGTCTCGGGTCGACGTCACGCGATTCGGCAGACGAACGATCGCCGACTCGGGCACTCCCTCGCGCCTCAGGACGGACATCGTCAACTTCGTCTCGTCGGTCAACTCGGCGAGCGCAAGCCCCGACGAACCGAACACGATGCGCGGAGCCAATCCGAGACGCCAGAGCTCGGCCGCCTTGGCCGGGCGATGGTCGGGGCCGCCCATGAGCAAGACGATCAAGTCCGATTCCATCGGCTCATCGATCTCGAAGAAACGCGCGTAGGAAACCAAGATCGGCCGATGGAAAGCGACGACCAAGCCGAACGCGACTGCCGAAACGGCGGCGACGACCGCCAATCGTCGCGCGGCTCGAAGCAGAGGCGACGGCGGGATCGGCATCCAGGGACCGTCGGTCAACCGATTCGGTCGGTTCATATCGATTCTCCCGAGCTTGCCGATTTCCGTTGCAGTTCTTGCCCGGGGCCCACATGACGCACGGCCGATCGCGAACTACGATTCTCTTGGATGATGAGGATGCCGAGAAGATCTTCGCGACTGCCTCGAGAACGTGCAAGTTCCGCCCGATCATGGACTCCCGCTGAAGCAAGAGAATCGAAATCCCAGTCGAAAACAAGAGTTGCCGCAAATCGACGAATCACCATTCGAACCCACGGCGCGAAGTTTGCATTGTCCTACTTCACGTGAGTCAACGTAGAACTCACGGCCGACTCGCTCGCCGAGTTGGTCTTGGAAAGATCCGGTGATTCTGCGAACTTCGGGTGCCCGCTCCTTGTCCGGTTCCGTCGTCGGGCGGCGAACGCTCTCAATCTGAGGGTCTTGCCGATCGAAGACGCAACGGATTTCGAGAACGTCCCGTCAGTGGGGTTCGATCGACTACAATATCATTGATCGCGGCTTCGGCCGTGATCCGTTCGGCCAGGGACAGGTCCAACCATCACTCGAGTGGGGGCTCGCCATGACGCTGAAATTGGCCGAAACCCAACTGTGGCAGCGCAATGCCGCGTCGCTGATCCGGTCGGGTCTGTTTTCGAGGGCTGAGACGGGCGAGCTGAACGGTCTGCACACCGTCGTCGGCGTCTACTCCGACGGTTCGTTCTCCGCTCCCTTGGCGAAGTATGGTGACTATCGTCGGGCGTCCGACGCGGCTCACCTGGTCAATATGCTGTCGAAATCGGAAACCGACGCCGAGGCGAATTGATCGCCCCGACGCCTCACTCGACACAAGTCCCGCGTTTCGACGCGACTCACGGCCCGCTCCTTCGCCTCGGCGATCGAGTGGGCTGCTTCGTTTCCGGTGACGACATCGATGGATCCGCGAGCCCCGGCCAGCCGATCTCGCGAGCCGTCGCCCCATCGACGCGCAGTTCCGAGAGTCGGTCGAATTCGAGCCGCATGATATCGCGCGATGTGATCAAGCCCCGATGCTCGCGTCTCAGGCGAAATCCGTACTTGTCCGACGCTCCGAACAGGTGGAGCAATTCGTGTGCGAGGGTGACGGGGTCGGCGGCGTGCTCGCGGAAGCCGATCGGCTCGGAGAAGCTCGCCTCGCGCAGGTAGCAGAAGGCGAGAGACAGCCCGGGGATCGGCGTGAGGTCGGGAGCGACCGCGAACGATTGCCCACGCCTGCGCACATGGACGATCCAGGCCTGTCGATCGGCTTCGACGCGCGGCTCGATCCGTTCGATGAGGTCGATCAGGTCGCGAAAACCCAAGGCCGACGCGGCGCGCGACGCCGAAGCGATCCCATTGGTCTCGGCGTCGCCTTCGCACGGGCCGGTTTCGTCGCCGACGGAGGTGAAGCCGACCTCGACGGGAGCGTCGACGTCGTCGTCGGCCACGAAGTCGACCGCCGCGATCCGTAGGTCGAGCGCGGCGGCGTAGCGCATGGCCTGCTGCTCGATCCAGACCGCCGCGCGTTCCAGCGCGGTTCGAGCCAGGGCGACCTCGCGATCGCTCCAGGAGATCCCATCGCGGCCGATGAAGATCGACCAGAGCACGATCTCGCCCGCCAGCGGCGGAGTGCCGCGCCGACCGACCACGCGCGTCGCGTGGGGCGTCGCGTCCGCAGGGGCGTCGACGATTCGGACGAACCGCCCGATCGCCGGATTCTCGGTGTTGGGCCGAACCTCGAGTCCCGCGACCTCGACGCGCTCCACCACGCCGTCGGCGGGCTTCGTCGAGAGCGGTCGCGGCGTTCGAAGGGGAGCCTTTCTCGCACGGTGAGCGAGAGCGATACCGGCGATCACCACCATCGCGACCGCCGCCAAGATCGCCGCGCCTTCCACGTCGCCCCCTTCACAATCTCTCGCTCGCGTCGTGATCGTGCTTCGACTAGAGTAAGGACACGAGGGCCGGTCGTCCAATCCCCACCATTCGAGGGCCGACGCGTGGCACGCAATCCGATTCCTCCCGGGGCGGGAGGTTTGCTCGATCGTCGTTCGCTCCTGCGGCTCGCCGGTGGCGGTCTCGGCGCGATCGCCTTCGATTGGCTCGAAGCGGCCTCCTCGCGCGCGGACGACGCGTCCACCTCCGTTTCGCCGCTCGCTCCGCGACCCGCACACTTCCCCGCCAAGGCCGAGCGCGTGATCTGGCTCTTCATGCACGGCGGGCCGAGCCATCTCGAGACGTTCGACCCCAAACCCGAACTCCAGAGGCTCGCCGGCGAGCCGTTGCCCCAGAGCTTCGGACCGGTCGAGACTCGACGAAAGGTCGCCGCGAACCCGTTGCTCGCGACCAAGCGACGATTTCGAAAGCACGGCCGCTCGGGGCTCGAAGTGTCCGACTTCCTGCCCGCGATCGCCGAGCACGCCGACGACCTGGCCGTGATTCGATCCTGCTGGGCCGACAGCGTCAATCATCCTCAGGCCGTCTATCAGATCAACACCGGCGTGACCCGAATGGGCAAGCCCTGTCTGGGCAGTTGGGTCGGATACGGTCTGGGGACGGTGAACCAGAACTTGCCGGCCTTCGTCGTCCTGCCCGACCCGGCAGGCGGGATCAAGGGCGGTCCGCCGGCCTACGGGGCGGGTTTCCTGCCTGCGACGTATCAAGGAACGGTTGTGCGGAACGGTCCGAGTCCGATCCTCGACCTCGAGCCCGCCGACGGCCGCTCGGCCGCTCGGAGACGCGACGTCCTCGACCTCGTCGGCAAGCTCAATGCCGAGCATCTCGCGACTCGAGGCGACGACTCGGAACTCGCGGCGCGGATCGCGTCCTACGAGTTGGCCTATCGCATGCAGTCGTCGGCGCCCGAGGCGGTCGACCTCGGATCCGAGACCGAGGCGACTCGCCGGCTCTACGGCATCGATCGCGAACCCACACGCGACTTCGGTACGCGCTGTCTGCTGGCGCGGAGGCTCGTCGAGCGCGGAGTGCGGTTCGTTCAGCTCTATTCGGGCGACGTCGTCGGGTGGGACGCACACGATGATGTCGAGAAGAATCATGCGCGGATGTGTGCCAAGACCGATCGACCGATCGCCGCGCTCCTGACCGACCTTCGCCGACTCGGCCTTCTCGACTCGACCTTGGTGATCTGGGGCGGCGAGTTCGGCCGCATGCCGATGTCGGAGAGCGGAGTCGGCCGAGACCACAATCCGCACGGCTTCTGCACCTGGATGGCGGGCGGCGGCGTCAAGGGCGGAGTCGTCCACGGCGCGACCGACGCCGTCGGTCTCCGAGCTGAGGTCGATCGCGTTCATGTTCACGACTTGCACGCGACGATCCTCCACCTCCTCGGCCTCGATCACACGAGGCTCACCTTCGAGGTCAACGGCCGCGAAGATCGGCTCACCGAGACCGCGGGGAAGGTCGTGCGCTCGATCCTCGCCTGATCGATTCATCGAACGACGAAGAGAGGTCCGGCCGATGCGCGAACGCCCGCTCCGCATGCTCACGCTCGCCCTCGTCTGCCTCGCGGTCGCCGGCCACGCACACGGGGAGGATCCGCCCGAGCGACCGATCACCGCCGATGAGCGGGCTCACTGGGCCTACCAACCGATCCAGCGCGTCGTGCCGCCCGCCGTCGATCGTTCGGCCGAGATCCGCAACCCGATCGACGCATTCATCGCAGCGAGACTCGCCGAATTCGGCATCGAGCCGAACCCTCCCGCCGACCGCGCGACCTTGCTCCGGAGGCTCCGTTTCGACCTCACGGGGCTTCCACCTCGACCCGACGAGCTCGACCGCTTCCTCGCCGACGATCGCCCGGACGCGTACGAAGGCCTCGTCGATCGGCTCCTCGCCTCGCCCGAGTTCGCCGAGCGTCAGGCGCAGCATTGGCTCGACCTCGCCCGCTATGCCGACTCCGACGGCTTCGAGTTCGACCAAGCTCGCCCCAACGCTTGGCGCTATCGCGACGGGGTCGTCGCGGCGTTCGCGACCGACATGCCGTACGATCGATTCGTTCGAGAGCAGCTCGCCGGCGATGAGATCGCGCCCGGCTCGAATTCGGCCTTCATCGCCGGGGGCTTCAATCGCTGCTATCCCGACATGGTCGATCTCAATGACCAGCGACTCCGCCGGCAGAACGCTCTCAACGACATCACCGACACGGTCGGCCTCGTCTTTCTGGGCCTCACAGTAGGATGCGCTCGGTGCCACGACCACAAGACCGACGCGATTCGTCAGGTCGACTATTATCGACTTCAAGCCGTGTTCGCTCCTGCAAGATTCCGAGATGATCATCCCATCATGGATAGCCTCGAACGCGTCGAGTTCGAGGAGCGTGTCGCGCGGCATCGCGCCGAGACCGCGGAGTTGCGCCGGGCGATTCTCGCGGTCGAGGAACCGATTCGCAGAGCTTTGACGCCGAACCCGGTCGGTACCGTGACCGACGACGTCGTCGCCGCGCTCGAGCGGCCGAACGCGGAGCGCGACGAAGCCGAGCTCGAACTCGCTCACCGCCATTGGTCGCGCGATTCTCGGATCTCGGCCTCGGTCTGGCGGGCGTTGCTCTCTCCCGGTGGAGACGCCGCGCGGCGGCTCCAGATCGACGTGCTGGGCGCGGTGCTCGCTCGCGAGCCGCGGCCCCCCGCCGTCGCGCGCGGAATCGACGAAGTTCCCGGGCCGTCGCCCGCGACGCATCTCCTGATTCGTGGAGAACTCGCGCGACCCGGACCGATCGTCGAGCCCGAGATGCCCGCCGTGCTTCGCCGAGGAACTTGGACGCCCAAGCCCACGGAGCGATCGAGCGGCCGTCGCCGAGCTCTCGCCGACTGGCTGGTCGACCGAGACAACCCGCTCACCGCCCGCGTCGCCGTCAATCGGATCTGGCAGATCCACTTCGGCCGCGGGATCGTCGCGACGCCCTCGGACTTCGGCGTCGGCGGGGTCGAGCCGACGCATCCGGAGTTGCTCGATCATCTCGCGCTCGAGTTCATGGATCGAGGATGGAGCATGAAGGCGATCCATCGGATGATCGTCACGAGTGCGACGTATCGGCGCTCGTCGCGGGCGAACCCCGCCGCGGCGCGAATCGATCCGGAGAATCAACTGCTCGCGCGGCGGGATCGAAGACGACTCGACGGCGAGGCGATCCGCGACGCCTTGCTCGCTTGCGCCGGCGATCTCTCTCGAGCCGCGGGCGGCCCGCCGGTCTTTCCGGAACTCCCGGCCGAGTTGACCAAGCTGAGCAGCAAGGGGAGCGTCTGGCCGGTCTCGCGGTCGGCGGTCGATCGGAACCGCCGGAGCATCTACGTCTTCGTCAGGCGCAATCTGCGTTATCCATTCTTCGAGGTCTTCGATCGCCCCGACACGAACGCGAGTTGTCCGAAGCGATCGGTGTCGACGATCGCCCCGCAGGCGCTGACCCTCTTCAACGGGGAACTCGCGCAGTCGGCCGCTCGATCGGCGGCGCGGCGCGTGGCGACGAGCTACGATGAATCAGATCGCCCCCGCGCGCTCTTTCGACTCGGATTCGGTCGCGAGCCGACGGCGCATGAGCTGACGATCGCGCGGGAGTTCCTCGCCGCGGGCGGATCCGAGCGTCTCGCCGACCTCGCTCTTGCGATCATGAATGCGACTGAGTTTGTGTACATCGACTGAGATGTTGGTCATCGGGCGGAGGCTCGACGAGCACAGAGTGGGTGATCCGGAAGTCGAGCGAGTCCGAGACACCGAGCGGAATCGCGCGTTCGAACTGAATTCTCCGGCACGGCACGCGGTGATCGACGCCGACGCACAAGTTCGGCATCCGCATGGGGTGATCGCTCAACGAACAAGGAAATCCTCAGGCGTCGAAATTTTCGATCGCCGGCGACCGAACCGGGCGATAGGCTCGAGACCGTCGTGAGGTGAGGAGAGATCTCTCCCAGGTTCGCCCCTCGACGCGCCCGCCTGGAGCGCGTGGTCGGGAAGCGAGGTACACGATGCCCCCCCGCATTGTCAGGGGCGACGCGCGTTTCCCCATGGTCGAGAGATGGTTCTCGACGAACCGAAGCGGTTCGCAAACGCTTCGCCCAGCGGGATCGCGGCGCGGATTCACGCTCATCGAGGTGTTGGTGGTCATCACCATCATCGCGATTCTCGTCGCGCTGTTGCTCCCCGCGGTTCAGGCGTCGCGGGAATCGGCGCGGCGGATGGCTTGTACGAGCAAGCTCAGACAGATCGGCATCGCATTGCATGCGTATGTCGACGTCCACAAGATGTTTCCGCCCGAGATGTTGAAGCACCAACTCACCGATGACGGTGATTTGGTGAATACCAACTTCTATTCGTCGTTCGTCTTTCTCTTGCCGCACCTCGAGCAGGTTGCGTTGTTCAACTCGATCAACACGGGAATGGGCGAGACCCTGGGGGCCGACTCGTCCCTGACTCCGTTCATCGAGAACCGCACGGCGCGGAATACGGCGGTCGACGTGTATCTGTGCCCAAGTGATACCGATCCGACGCATCTCTCGAACTATCGCCTCAACCGCGGGCGATACCGCGTTCCCCCGAATGAGAGGCTCTACGACGGCGGGGACAATGCGAGGACATACAGTGAATTGCACGCCGTCGAACGAAGCGGCAGCCCGTTGAGGAACCGATGGAATCGGACTTCAGCTCAGTCTTGCACCGTGAGGTCGAACGGACTCGACGAAATGCGATCACGTTTTCCTTCGACGATCTCTTCGTAGACGACTTCCACGGTGTAGCGTCCGGGACGAAGTTGGTAGACCTTCGCAAGGTCGGGCGTCTTGTAGGTGTACGTCTTGCCGGGAAGGATGTCGTGGGGAGCATTCTTGTCCCTCGGACCGCCCGGTGAGAAGACCGAGACGCACAACCGGCCATGCTCCGTGAGGTCGGGCGGTTGCCCGGCTTGGTCCCTGAGGATGATCCGATGGTTCGGCCAGAATCCGGCGAGCATGATCCGAAACGTCTTGTCGGTCGTGTTCTTCATGGTCAATTCGATCGCGCACGGCTGAGCCCGTCGAACGAAACTGTCTTGGTGCGTGGCGGTGAACACCACCCCTGGGACGTCCCACTTCCTCGGTCCATCGGTGAAGGCAACCGCGATCCAGCCGAGGAACATCATGGGGAATGCCGCGACGACAACCGATGTACGAATCCATGATCTTATGTCGGATGATCGCTTGCCAAGGCGAACACGAACACCCCTAACCCATGAAGCATCATGGAGGCGGTTCTCGAGGGAGTGCATGAAGATCTCCGTTGAAGCCGGAGCAGGACTTCAAATCTTAGGGATAAGCGATCTCAACGGGATCGTACTGCACTCGACGCTGGGAGTGCGCGCGAATTCCCGATGATGAAAGCAAACGCTTCATTCAGGTCGGTTTGCGATCGCGTCGGCGGCGAGAGCGAGGGCTCCGTGGACGACGACCTCTTCGCCGAGTGCGGCGGAGACGACGTCGAAGGTGCCGCGGAAGGAGGGGAAGACCCAGGCGTCGAGCCCGGCTTGGATCGGGTCGAGCCAGAGAGCGGCGGGGAGGAGGGAGACGCCGCCGCCGAGGATGATCCGGCGGGGGGAGAGGAGCGTCACGGCGTGCCCAAGCGCTTGGATCATGGCGGCGCGGGCGCGTTCGAGGATGCCGAGCGCGAAGCGATCGCGGAGTTCGGCCGCGCGGCCGACGTCGAGGCCGGTGAGCGTCGCGGGAGCACCTGGCAGGTCGAGCAGGATCGATCGCGAGTCAGGGGTGAGTCGTTCTCGCGCGGCTCGGCCGATCGCCCAGCCCGACGCGATCTGTTCGAGCTTGGCGGGGGGCTCGCCCTCGAGGCGGATCCAGAGGTGACCGATCTCGAGGGCGCCGAGGCCGCCGCCTCGGTAGATCCGTCCGCCGGAGATCAAGCCGCCGCCGATGCCGCTGCCGATCGTCAGGTAGAGGACGGGGTCGTAGCCTCGGCCCGCGCCTCGGACGGCTTCGGCGAAGCCCGCGGTGTCGGCGTCGTTCTGGATTGCGACGCGATCGGTGCGAAAGGTCGCGCGGGCCCAGCCGGCGAGGTCGAAGTCGGTCCAACCCGCGACTTGGTGCGACTCGAGGACGCGGCCGCTCGTGGGGTCGACCGGGCCGCCGAAGCCGATCCCGACGGCGGCGATCGCCTCGGGTCGCGGGGAGCAGCGATCGAGCAGGCGCGCCGAGATCGCGGCGATGGTATCGAGAACGCCGCTCGCTCCGCGCGCGGGATCGACGGCACCGCGCTCGAGGTCGAGCAGGCGACCGGTCGAGTCGCCCGCGCCGACTTGGAGCTTCGTGCCGCCGATCTCGATGCCGAGCGTGAGGGCTTCGGTTCGATCGATCACGCGCTCGCGGCGACTTCCACCGGGCCCGAGATCCGCCGGTACATGTCGTCGATGATCCAGTGGAACGCGACCTGGTGGAGCGACTCGACGATCCCCATGTCGTCGACCGCGACGTGGAAGTTGTGTTGAGCCAGGTCCTTGAGCTTGCCGCCCTTGAAGCCGGTGATCCCCAGGGTGGTCAGGCCGTTGTCGTTGGCCCAGGCGACCGCTCGGAGGATGTTCGGGCTGTTGCCCGAGCCCGAGATCGCGAGCAGCAGGTCGCCCTCGGAGGCGAGGTTCTTGAGCTGTTCGACGAAGATGTGCTCGTAGCTGATATCGTTGGCGACCGCCATGATCCAGGGGGTGTTGTCGGTGAGGCTGAGGACTTTGAGCCGCTTTTGGTTCTCGAAGTCCTTGAGGGTGCACTTGGCGAGGTCTTCGCAGAGGTGCGAGGAGTTCGCGCCCGAGCCGCCGTTGCCGATGACGAAGACGAACTTCTCGGCGTGGTAGGCTTCCTCGAGCAGTCGGCTGAACTGTTCGATCTGGTCGGTGTCGAGATCTTGGATCTCTCGGCAAACGCGGTCGAGGTAATCCTTGACTCCGAGGGTGGCACCGAGCATCCGTCCGCTCCTTTCCGTCGGCGATGGGGAAGTTGGAGGCCGGGAGAGTTGCCCGATCGCTCGTCAACCAGCCGCAGTCTACATCTTCGACCATAGAGCGCGAAGCCGCGATGTTCGGCGGTCGGAATGGGGGAAATCGGGACGGGCCTCTCGGAGAGGCGGGGGATGCTTGCGATGGGTGTTTCGGCTGCGTGGGCGTCGAGAATCGTCACGACCGGTCGAATCCGACGGTCCCGACCCGGGGAAAGGCTCGATCGGCCTCGGCGCGAGCGCCGATCAAGAGAACCGTCGAACCCGGGGCGAATTCGGATTGATGCCGAAACGGGCTCTTGGTATGAGAGCCCCGCCCGACCCCTCGGACGGTTCGCCGTCCGTGAGCCGGCAGGGAAGCCCACGGGTCACCACGTCCTCGGCGCACGCTTTCCATGAAGAACTTCGCTCGGCTGTTGCGATTCGCCTGGCCCTATCGGGTCCGGTTCGGCCTTTCGATCGTCTGCGCGATGCTCGTCGCCCTATTCTGGGGCGCGAATCTCGGCGCGGTCTACCCCTTGCTCCAGATCCTCTTCCGGAGCGAGAACAGCCAGCACTGGATCGCGGAGAAGGTCGAGTCGAGCACGACCGAGGTCGCTTGCCACGAGGCAAGGCTCGAGGAACTCCGCTACTTCCGTGCCGCGACGGATCTCCGCGACCCGCTCGTCAAGGGGCGGATGAAGGAATTGATCGCTGCGCGGGATCGCGAGCAAGAGGTCGTTCGCGGCCTGAAGGCCAAGATCGTCGAGAACGTCGCGGAGGGCGAGGCTCGCACCCTGATGCCGCCCGAACTCGTCGTCTCCGAGTCCCAGGCGCGGGCGCTTCGGATCGCGGAGGCACGGATCGAGGAAGTCGGCAAGGCCCTCGCGGCGCGACAAGAGGGTCGCCTCGACCGGCTCGATCGCCGCATCGAGGAGGTCTCCGACAGCCGGGACCGCGCCGAGAACTGGCTGGCGATCTATCAGCGTGCACAACCGTTCATCAATGAATGGCTCCCGCGCAACGGCTTTCGCACGCTCCTGATGCTCATCGGGCTCGTGATGATCGGCTAGGTCGTCAAGGGGTTCTTCATGTTCCTCCAGGAAGTGCTCGTCGCCGACATGACGCAGCTCTCCCTCTTCGATATCCGCAACGAGTTCTACCGCAGGACGCTGGCGCTCGACCTCGCGAGCTTCAACGCTCAGGGAAGTTCGGAATTGATCGCGCGGTTCACCAACGACATGGAGTCGCTTAACCAGGGGATCAGCACGGTGCTCGGCCGGATCATCCGCGAGCCCTTGCGGATCGTCAGTTGCTTGGGTGTGGCGCTCTGGATGAATTGGCGTCTGACGCTCATGGCCCTGGTGCTCGTGCCCGTGTCCGCGGCGACCACCTACCGCGCCGGCAAGATCATGAAGCGGGCGGTGAGACGCAGCCTCGAGAGCATGTCGAACATCTACCGGATCCTCCAAGAGAGCTTCAACGGCATCAAGGTCGTCAAGGCCTTCTCGATGGAGCGGTACGAGCGTCGTCGGTTCTTCCAGGAGACGAAGAGCCTCTACAAGAAGAGCATCAAGGTCGCCAAGATCGACGCGCTGTCCGACCCGGTCCTCGAGATCCTGGCGCTGACGACGGTGTCGATCGCGCTCTTGTCGGGGTCGTACCTCGTGCTGAATCACACGATGTTCCTCGACCTCGGTCTCTTCCGGATCCAGCTCGCCGCGCGACCGATGGCGATCGAGGACTTGCTGACCTTCTACACGATGCTCGCGGGCATCTCCGACCCGGTGCGCAAGCTCTCGAACGTGCACTCCAAGCTCCAGCGTGCGTCGGCCGCTTCCGACCGGATCTGCGCTCTGATGGATCGTGAGCCGACGATCACCTCGGCCCCCAAGGCGCCCCGGATCGGTCGCCATCAGCGGACGATCGAGTTCGACGACGTCACCTTCGGCTACGACGGCCGCGACACCGTGATCCGCGGTCTCAGCCTGACCGTTCGACACGGCGAGACGATCGCACTCGTCGGGCCCAACGGATGCGGCAAGTCGACGCTCATGAACCTGCTTCCGCGATTCTGGGACGTGCAGTCGGGCACGATCCGGATCGACGGCCACGACATCCGAGAAGTCGACCTCCGGTCGCTGCGACGTCAGATCGGCGTCGTGCTCCAGGAGACGATCCTCTTCAACGACACCGTCGCGAACAACATGGCCTACGGCAATCGCCAGATCGGGCGCGACGCGATCGTGGCCGCGGCCAAGCGAGCCTATGCCCATTCCTTCATCATGGGACTGCCCGAAGGCTACGACACTGTGCTCGGAGAAGGAGGCGTGGGTCTTTCCGGAGGCCAACGCCAGCGGCTCGCGATCGCTCGGGCGATGCTCCAAGACCCTGCGATTCTGATCCTCGACGAAGCCACGAGCGCGGTCGACATCCAGGACGAGGCCTTGATTCGCAAGGCGATCGAGGAGTTCGTCCGCGGTCGCACGACCTTCCTGATCACGCACAGCCTCGGAACACTCCAGATCGCCGACCGGATCGTCTTGATGAACGAAGGACGCATCGAGGCGATCGGCACAGAACGCGAACTCCGGTCCACCTCGTCTCTCTACCGAAAGCTGCACGAGATCCATTTCCATCGCGAGAGCGCCTGACGACCCGCCTCTCCGATCATGCCGACCCCGCGACGCCCGGCCCGATCGACCGCGATCGGCGCCGGGCGTTGTCGCGTTTCCGCTACGCCGTGTCGTCCGTGTACAACGATGGCGCGATGCGTGCGTGCAAAATATCGTGAGTCGGACGCTTTTTGCTTTGACCGCGTTCTACGGACCATTTAGGCTTGAAGTAGTCGATCGTGTCGATCCATCATCGCCGGGCCCGCCCCGTGCGACCCTCGAGGGAGACACCGGGATGTCGTCCACGCGCTTCGGTCGGTCATGGTCGCAAGGCGTCGCCCTCGGTCTCCTGTTCGGGATCCTCGGTCCTGGGTTCGTCCATGCCGGCGACGACGACGCGACTTCCGCGTCTCCGCCCCGCAACTCGTCCGCCTCGCGCAAGCTCCCCGAGATCGATCGTCTGTTGCGCGAGGCTTGGAAGAAGGCCGAGCTCCAACCCTCTCCGCCGGCGGGCGACGACGAGTTCCTCCGCCGGGCCTATCTCGACACCCTCGGCCGAATCCCGACGCTCGCCGAGACCCAGGCCTTCTTCGCCGGACGCGATGCCGACAAGCGTGCCAAGCTGATCGACTACCTCCTGGAGCATCCCGACTACGCCAAGAATCAAGCGACTCTTTGGCGCGTCGCACTCATCGGTCGACAGAACCAGGAACGACGCGTCGAGCCGAAGATGTTGATCGACTGGCTCCGCAAGCAGTTCGCCGCGAATCGACCCTGGAACGAACTCGCCTACGACCTCATCACCGCCGAGGGCTCGAACAAGGAGAACGGCGCCGTCAACTACACGATGGCCCACCTCGAGAACGGCGCGGTCAACCTCACGGCCTATACCACGCGGATCTTCCTGGGTCGTCAGATCCAGTGCACCCAGTGTCACGACCATCCGTCGAACGACTGGAAGCAGGCCGATTTCTGGGGGATCAACGCCTTCTTCAAGGGTGTCCGCCGCAGAGAGGTCCGCAAGGAAGACAGCACCAACGGCAACGACTACGACCACACCGAGGTCTTCGACGAGCCGACCGACGCCTTCTCCGAGTATGAACGGCGAGACGCGCGGATGGGGATCATGTTCCCCACGTTCCTCGACGGCCGAAAGGTCGGCCAGGGTCGCGACGTCGAACGTCGCAAGGCTCTCGCCCGATTCATCACCGAGCCCACGAACACCGCCTTCGCCGAAGCGTTCGTCAACCGGACTTGGGGCCACTACTTCGGCCGCGGCATCGTCAATCCGATCGACGACTTCGGCGACCACAACGAGCCGAGCGTCCCCGAAGTCCTCGACCTCCTCGCCAAGGAGTTCAAGGAATCGGGCTTCGACGTTCGTCTGCTGACCCGGCGAATCATGAACAGCGAGGCGTATCAGCTCACGTCGCGGGCGACGAAGTCGAACGAGAAGGACGAGAGCCTCTTCACACACATGACTCTCAAGCCGATGTCGCCCGAGCAGCTCTTCGAATCGCTGCTCGTCGCGACCTCGGCCCACGAGTCGGGAACCGGCGATCGCGACAACATCGAACAGCGTCGCGACGCCTGGTTCCGCCAGTTCCAGACGGCGTTCGCCAACGACGAGGGGGAGGAGACGACGTCGTTCCAGGGGACGATCCCCCAAGCCCTCATGATGATGAACGGTCCGCTCATGGCCGAAGCCGTCGGCGGTCGCCCGGGCAGCTTCCTCGCCGAGCTCCTCGAACGAGCGAGGCTGCAACGCGGGGCGCCCGTCGATGCCTACGTCGTCCAAAATCTCTATCTCGCAGCTCTCAGCCGTCCGCCCTCGAAGAAAGAGATGACCAACGCCCGCGCGTTCCTCGCCGGCAATCCCGACACGATCCAGGTCATGGAAGATCTCTTCTGGGCCCTGCTGAACTCCAATGAGTTCATCCTGAATCGTTGACGTCCATTGCGTCTCGTCCCTCTCCGCTCGCTCGATCCCAGGCCGAGGGCTCCCGTCTCATGAGCGACCATTCGATCGTTCCATACGGCATGTCTCGCCGTCACTTCCTCGGCCACCTGGCGACAGGCGCCATGGCCCTCCCCGCCGCGCAATTCGTCGGCGCCCTCGAGGCCAACGCACAGCAGCTCCGCAAGCAGAACAAGAGCTGCATCCTCCTCTGGATGTCGGGCGGCCCCAGCCACATGGACACCTGGGATCTCAAGCCCGACAGCGAGCGCAACGGCGGCCCCTTCAAGCCGATCCGGACCTCGGCCGACGGTGTGATGATCAGCGAGCATCTGCCGAACGTCGCGAAGCAGATGCACCACCTCAGCATCATTCGCTCGCTGAACTCCAAGGAAGGAAATCACGACCGCGGCACCTATATGATGCACACCGGTTACGCCCCGAACCCCACGGTCGTGCATCCCAGCTGGGGCTCGATCTGCTCGTTCGAGCTCGGCGAACGGCTCGAGAACTTCGACCTGCCGCACTGCATCTCGATCAACACGCCCGGCATGGGCGCGGGCTTCCTCGGGATGCAGCACTCGCCGTTCATGGTGCAGAATCCGAATGCGCCGATCGCCAACCTCCGGCCGCCGCAAGGCGTCGACGACTACCGGATGCGCCGGCGGACGCAGATGCTCTCGCTCGTCGAGAACAACTTCACGGCTCAGGGCCGAGGCCAGGCCACCAAGGATCACTCGGCCGTCTACGCCAAGACGCTCCGGATGATGAACTCGCGGTACACTTCGGCCTTCAAGCTCGACACCGAGAAGCCCTCCGTGCGCGATGCCTACGGGCGCGGTTCGTTCGGCTCGGGTTGCTTGATGGCGCGGAAGCTCGTCGAGCAAGGGGTGACGTTCGTCGAGGTTGCCCTCGGCGGCTGGGACACGCACAACGACGCCTTCAACACGCTCTCCTCGCGGCTTCTCCCCGAACTCGACAAGGCGATGGGCGCGCTCGTCGCCGACCTCGCCTCGCGCGGGCTCCTCGACAACACGCTCGTCGTCTGGATGGGTGAGTTCGGCCGTACGCCTCGCATCAACCAGAACGGTGGTCGCGATCACTGGCCGAACAGTTGGTCGGTCGTGATGGGTGGAGCGGGCGTCAAAGGCGGAACGACCTTCGGCGCCACCGACAAGGACGGCGTCGACATCGTCGATCAGCCCGTCGGCGTCATGGACGTCATCGGCACGATGACCAAGGCCATGGGCATCGACGTCGAGACCCAATACACCACGCCCCGCGGTCGGCCGATGAAGGTCGTCGACGGCGGCAAGCCGATCGCTCAGCTCTTTGCGTGAACACGACTTCGAGCTCGATGCTCTCGATTCGACGTCGATGACGAAGACTCCGAGGCCGCTCGCGACCGACGTCGCGTGCGGCCTTCGCGCTTCGACGGCGGGATGAGCCGCTCAGCGACGCACCCCGCCGAGCAAACCGATGCCGAGGGTCGCCGCGGTCAGTCCCGGCTCGACGAGCATTCCCACGGCCGCGATGCAGACGAGCCCGACCAGCACCGGTCGCGGTCGCGTCTGGAGGATGCCGCGGCGGACGCACTGGACCAGCAGCACCAGGCCGAACCAGACTCCGACCGCCGCGAGTCCTGGGAACGCGTCGCTGTCGCCGGGGCGAGCGACGACGGCACGAGGAGTCGCGACCAGGTCCGTCGAAGCGGGGGCGGCCTCGTTGCCGTTTGCGCTGCCGATCGTACCGAGGAACCGTCGAGGAAGCCCGAGTTGACGGAGACGGATCGGCTCGACCGGATCGAATTGACCGGTCCTCATCGCCGCTGCGGAACGATCGAGTGTCTCGGGCGCACGACGGAACGCGCGATCGATCAGGTCGTCGAGTCCTTGCAATTGCAGCGTGTCGAAGAGCGTCCCCCAGGCCTGGTCGAGACGAGCGCTCGACTCCTCCCGGGCCGACGCCGGAGCTCGTTCGACCGCGCGTCGCGCCTGACGCTCGAGGAGGACCCACTCGCGGATCGCTTCGCTCGCGGCGTCGCGAACCGCGGGCTCGAGCGGAATGCGGTTCGTCGTCAGAGTCGCCAGCGTGCGAGCGCGGCGTTCGACGACCTCGACCCACCAGGTCGGCTCGTCGACGGGACGGAGGCCGACCGAAGTCGCGCCGATCTCGACATCCTCCGGCGCGAAGATCGAGATCATCGTGGCAGACTCGCCGCGCGAAACCGAGGGAATCGCGATCCGTGCGGCGGAACTCGAACCGCGAGGTCCGTCGGCCGGATGCAGCGGCCAGAGCGCCACGACTCGCCCAAGGGTGGGACGCTCGATCGGTAGGATCACCTTGCGATCGCCCGATCTCAGGGGACGAACGACCACGCCGTCGACTACGGCCCATGCGATCTCGGTCGGATCGTCGAAGGTCAGCTCGAGGAGCCGGCCGGGCGTCGGCTCGACATCGAAGCGGCCCAGCCCCCAGCCTGCGCCGTCTCCCCCGCGCGTGATCGAGATCGCCGATTGCAGCACGCGCGCCGAGGTCTCGGTCTCGTTCGCCTCATCTCCGGGATCGAGACGGAGCCGAAGGGTCCAGGGCTCGCTCTCGACCCGGAACGCGGGCCGGCCGGCGAACCCCAGGCGTTCCGCGTCGTCGCCGGGTTCGGGTTCGATCGGCGTCAGGCCTTCCGAGGCCTCGAGCGGCAACCGCTTGAGACCGGTCCGCAAGACTTCGAGGCGTTTTTCCACAGCGCCTTGGCCCAGCGGTGCGGCGTCGGGGAAGTCGAGCGTGGTCATCGCCGCGAGCGCCCTGCGACTCCTCAGCTCGAACTTGGCGGTTCCCCAGATCGGGCTCGAAGGAGTGAGCTGGACGATGACGCTCCCTGCGCGACTCTCTTTCTTCATCGAGAGCGCGGTCCCCCACGACTCGACCTCGAGGCCGTCGGCCCATTCCGCCGGGATCTTCACGAAGAGGACGTCGAGCGCAGGGCCCTCGATCTCATATCGGAGCAAGGCACGCCACTCGACGCGATCGCGGAGCAGCGTCAGCCGCCCGTCGACCTGGACGCGAACCTCGGCTGGCACCGCAGCCCATCGGAGGCGGATCGCTCCGGCGGCTGCGGGCATCGGTTGTTCGAGCCGATGGGGTTCCCCCGGCGCGGGGCGCTCCACGTTGAGAGCCGCGCCTCCCAGCGAGACCTCGGGGCGAACGGACGACGCAACCGCGAGCGTCCCGGGTTCGGCCTGCGCTCCGCTCCACCGAAATCCGGGCGTCTCGAACTCGAACCTCCGTGCCGAATCGAGGGAGACGGGGCCCGGGAGATCGAACTTGCCCTTGATCATGACCATGCGCTCGCGAGCGGACAGGCCGTCGAATCTGAGCCGGAGCGTGCGTTCGCCCGACGCGGGAGGCTCGACGGCCGTGAGTCCGGGTGCGGCGACGTCGAGCGCGACGAATCCCGGGGGGATTTCGAGCTCAGCCTCGCGGATCGAGTCGCCTTCGGAGGAGAGGACGCTGGTCAGGCGGACCTCGACGCGTCCCTGTTCGAGTTCGAGGTCGAGTCGCGATCGAGCTCGAAGTCGCGCAGGAGGAGGACCGGTCCGAAGCGCCACAAGCCCGCGCGAGGCGAAGCGCACGGCGCCGGAGAGCGTGAGATCGTCGGCGGGAAAGGGGCCCCACGCCGTCGCGAAAGCCTCTTCGCCGAACTCGTCGGCCGCACGCGTCGAACCGAGCCGGCCCGTCCAACCTCCCGGATGCCGCAGCGCCACGATCCCCTCGAATTCCCCGGCGCCGATCACCTCGAACGACGGAAGCGAGCGAAGCGGTTCGCCCACCGCCGCGACTCCGCGACCCACGGCCGTGGGCCGCCAGAGTTCCAATTCGATCGGAACCCCGGGCGGCACCGCCGGCTCGATGCGTGCCGTCCAGACGACGCGATCGCCTCCGCCCTCGGCACGCGCCTCGATCAATCCGGGAATCCTCGAGGGGCGGACCTGCGTCCCCCCGTCGATCGCGATCCGCAGTTCGCTCGTTCCGCGCGGGTCGTCGCTGGTCAGCCGCAATCGAGCGAGATCGCCCGCGGGCGTCGCATCCCAGAGCACCAACCCCGAGACGCGGGTCTTCGCCGGCGCGGGGCGTTCAGAGCCTTCGAGCGGCCAGTCGATCGCGAGTTCCGAGGTCGGACCCAGCAACCGCGTTCCGACCACCCCGCGCGCCGGTCGCACGCTCGGTCCGTCGCGAACCTCGAGCGTCGACGTCGGGCACGATCGAATCGGCAATCGCATCGACATCCGATCGAATCGCATCTCCAGAGGAACTCGACGAATGATCCGAATTTCATGGATTCCGGGGCGAGACGGCTCCAGGCTCGCCTCGGGTTGGTCGAGAGCGACGGCGATCGGCGTCTCGCGCCCGTCGATGTCTGCGACGATGTCGATCGATCGGCCGATCGGAAATCGCCAAGGCACCCGTCCCTCGCCCTCGACTTCGATCCGATACACGCTCTCCACCGCGACGCGATCGACCGCCTCGCGCACGGCGACATGCGAAGAGTCGAGGATCGTGATTCGAGGCCCAAGTCGGTCGGCCCCGCTCGCGGCCCAGCGCCGGAGTTCGCGGTCGTCGGCCAAGCGGATCAAGACGCGGTCGGGCTCGGCCTCGGCACGCGGTACTCCTTCGTACGGCAGCAACACGAGGATCCGCTCGAGCCGAGTATCCTGGATCGGCATGCCGCTCGTCGATCCGACCATCGCCGCAAGGCAACCCGCCGTGATCGTCGTCCTTCGCACGGGACGTACCCACCACGACCGGGGCGCGTCCTCGACGAAACCGCCGCCGCGAGACCAGAGCCTCCGGATCGAGAAACTCGTACCCAACAAGATGCCCAGACATGAGGCGTTTCCGATGCTCGACCAGGTCGCGTCGCTCGATGCCGAAGCCGCCAGCGCCGCGCCCGCCAACGAAGCGTGGCCGATGGAGCCGAGATCGCCGCGTCGGGAGAGCAGGATGATCGTCGCCGCCAGACTGAGACATCCCATCGCCCAGGCGATTCCCCGGACCGTGTCGCGCCGCGTCAGAGCGACCGACGCCTCGGGTGCCGGCCACGATGTGCCGAGAAATCGATACGTCTTCCATCCCGAGAGGTCGCGATCGGGCCTGGGCCAGGTCTCGAGAGCGGTCGATCTCCACCCGCGGGGCGTCGGTTCGCCGCGCCAGCGCTCGACGCTCTGGAATCGATCGTCGCGATCGGCTCCGCTTGCGATCGCTTCGGCGAATCGCCCCGCGAGCTCACCGCGATCGCCGTCGGCCTCGGCGCCGATGGCTCGCGCCGTCGTGACCACCAGCACCGTCGAGTAGGTCCGAAGCACCAATCCCAGGCCGTCGAGAGTCTCCGCGACGCCTCCGGCCCTGATCTGCGATCGCGGACCCCAGCCCGCCTCGAGCAGGCCCAGCCGATCGACCAGCAACGGTCGCGGATCGCCCTCGAGATCGAGCAGCCACTCGGACAACGTCGCCGCGGCGTCGGCCTTCCGACTCGATTCGGCTCGATCCACGAGCACTGCCGGGCGACCGGGCCCCACCGTCGCTCTCCCACGTGCTGCATCGACCGCCGTCAGTTTCGATCCGATCCGGGGGCGCGATGCGTTCCACGCAGGAGGGAGAGTCGCCTCCCAACAGAACGACGCACAAGGCAATGAACAGGTCGGCAAGTCGGGGGACAGAGAATCCTGTGCTCGACCAGGGCCGGGCCCTGCGGTGTAGTCGATCGCGATCGATCGCGATCCGCCCGATCCTCCGAGCGGAATCGCGATCCGGCCCGAAGTGCCCGCTCGCGTCGCGGCGACCTCCTGGCCGTCGCGCGCGATGCGCTCGACTCGGATGCCCTCGGGGAACTGCAGTTCGAGGGCGCTGTCGCCGCGGACCGCGGTCATCAAGAGCAGGCGATGCCGGCGCTCTCCCTCGGGGTCGATGATCGAGGTGAGCACCGCCTCGCGGATCACGCCGCGCGCCGATCGCGATTCGTCTCGGTTCACCCGGGCGACCAATCGCGCCGAAGCGTCGTCGTACGCGAAGACGCGGAAGAGGCGAGCGTCGGCCTGTTCGTCGACGGAGCCGCCGACGGCCGACGAGGTCGGGCGGAGAAAGCTCTCGATCGGCAGCGCCCGGAGACCGGTCGTCTCGGTGTCGGCGAGGATCTCCGGGGCAAGCGCGACTTCGACCGTAGCCGCCCAGCGAGCTCGGCCGTCGAGGGAGAGCAGGGGGATCGAGCCGTCGGCCGGCCGCTGGAGTCGTCCGCGACCTCGGAAGACCGCGCGCTCCACGCCTCGGGCGAATCGAAAGCGCCAGGCCGACCCGCGGGGTGCGAGCCCTTGACGCGCCCGCTCCTCGGCGGCGAGAGGCTCGACTTCGGCGGCGGGGGTCGTTCCGTCGCCTCGTGTCCAGGCGACGTCGAACGGCTCGGAGGGGAGCATGGCAAGAGCCGAGGTCGAGGAGGGCTCGACCGGGAAGTCGATCTCCCACTCGAAATCGAGTCGCTCGCCGCGAATGACGACCCGTTGACGAATGCGTGCCTCGCGATCTGTGGGCAACGGCTCGATGCGTGCTCGAGCCTCGGCGTCGTCGCTCAACCAACGCCAAGCGATCGCCGATTGTCGACTGGTTCGAGCCAGGAGGAAGTCTCCGGAGAGCGCGAAGAGCGATTCGGGGTCGATCCAGGCGAGCGACTTGGCGATGGTGGGACGCAGAAGCGCCGACTTGCGCGTCAATGCGACCCAGCGTTCGTCCTCGACGACGTCGGCCGTGGGTCGGATCCTCGGGAGACCGAACGGCGTCGCGAGATCGCTGGGCGGCGCCGCCGCATGGACCACGATCGTCGTCGATTCGGTCTGGGAATCGCCCGCCGTCGGGAAGAAGGTGATTCGCGAACGGCCGCCTGCGATCGGTTCCGAGCGCCAAGGGATCGGGGTCGGGTCGTCGTCGCCTTCGACCCGCGCTACCGACCAACCGGGAGTCAACTCGGCGACGAATCGCGGCGTCACCCCCGCGCCGAGCTGCCAGGTGAGTCGCGCGGAGAGCCGCGGGGTCTCGCCGTCGAGCCGGAGCAGGCCCGCGACCGAGGCGATCGAAGGCCGTCCCGCCGGACGCAGGTCGAGCACCGCGGGGGAGACCGGCTCGCTCGGCTCGAACGCGAGCACGCCGGCTCGGCCCGCGACGCTCTCGGGGTCGGGGTCGATCGGCGGGCCCGCCGATGGTCGGCACCGAGTCACCACCCGCGAAGCATCGAAGGTCACCGTCACCCGTCCGCCCAGCCACGCCGCGTCGACCGGTCGCGCCGCGGGGATCGACCAAGATCCCGCGTTCGGAACCTTCACGGCCGCGCGAATCCGAAACTCCCTCGTCGCTCCGTTGCTGCCCGAGAACGCCACGATCGCGCGCGAACCCGTGGGGTGCTCGCTCGCCTCGAAGGACCGGACGTCGGATCCCTCGATCCCCAGGAGTTCGACCCCGGGATCGAACGCGATCTCGAGACGGGCGGAAGCGTCCGGCGGGAAGTCGACCCTCCAGGAACCGACCCAGCTTCCGCCGCTCGCACCGACATCGATCCGCGTCGACCCCGAGACCCACGGCCGCGAAGCCTCTGCGGGCGCCGAAGCCGGCCGGAGTCGCAATCGCGTCGAGCCCGAGACGCCCGCGAAATTCCAGACTCGGGTCGTCGCCGACCGCCCCACGCTCGACCCGAGGGCGATGCCCGTCGTCAGCTCGGGAATCAGGGTCTCGGGCAGCTCGAGGTCGAACCGGCCGACGGTGGACTCGGGGAGTTCGAGGAGGAAGAGTCGACCTCCCGAGTTCGGGCGAGCGTCGTGCCTCCAATCGATCTCGAACCGCTCAGGTGATGATGCGTTCACATGAAGACCCGGGCGACCTTCAGCGTCGGCCCGGATCGCGGGGGGCGAGGCGACGGTGCCGGAAACGGGCGGTGCGATCGCCGGAGACCAGCGACCGAGCGGCAGCCAACCCGATCCGCCCGCCTCGCGCGCCGGCGAGATGCGCGTGCGACCCGTGAGCACTCCTCCGCTCCAAACGACCGAGTGATCGACCCGAGCGAGCTCGATCGGAGCGGGTTCCCCCGCCCTAAGGCGGCCCCGACGCGCCTCTTCGAGAAGTCGATCGAACTCGTCGACCGCGAGACTCCGCAACTCGGTTCCTGGAGGAAACCAGTCGCGCACGCGATCGGCGGGAACTCTGACCCGCACCACTCGAGGCTCGTCGGCGGCGGATGCCGCCGCGGTCGATGCCGCCGCGCAGCAGACCGCGATCGCTGCGGCGATGCGCTCGATCGATCGGATTCGGACCGGCGGCGTGCTCACGTCGGCACCTCAGAGCGGAGCGATCGGGGCGGTTGTCGACGTTTCGCGATCCGACCCGGGCGGGCGCGATCCCGACGACGGAGCGAGGATCACGATCTGGTCGTCGGGCTCGGCCGGAGCCGCCCCCACCCCGTTCGTGGAACCCGATCGCTTTCGAACCGTCGTCGAGTCATCGGTTCCCAACCCGATTGCGTCGACCAGATCGCGCGGGGTCGACGGCGGCGGAACCGGCAGCAGCGTCGAACCGCGCCGATCGCTCGTCCGAATTCCCCGACCGCGACGTCGGTCGACCACCCACTGCAACAATCCCGCGGAGATCGCCAGGATGATCCCGATGCTCGATGATTGGAGAAGTGTGAACGCGACGTTCGCGTCCCAGATCGAGATCACTGCGAGTACCGCAGCCGCCGCGACGGCCGTGATCACCCGAGCCGGCATGCGAAACTGAACCGCGACCACTCCCAAGAGAGCGACCACGCCCGTGCAGATCACGAGGATCCACGCCTTCGAGTGGATCGTGAGGCGCATCGACTCGGGGCGACCGACGCGGCTGAAGAGGTATCCGTGGTCGGTATCCCCCGGCCCCGACTCCTCGAGGGCGACCTGGCTCGTCGCGGGTACCCAGTCGACCAGTGCCCGTGTCGAGATCGAGGGTCGACGCTTCCAGACGTATGCATCCCATTCCCAGGTATTCTCGTCGTTCCAACCACGCGGAACGCCGATCGCGAGCCGATTCCAGGGCAGCCGAATCTCCCAGTACGTCTGGCCCACGAGCCCCCCGACGAGAACCGGCGGCTCGAAACCTCTTCGGTCGGAGTAGGGCGAGCGATACTCGAGCGTGAGATCGGCCGAACTGGATCGCGACGCCGCAGGCAAGAGGATCCGGTAGCGGTCGGCGACGGCGAGGCTCTCGATCTCCTCGACCGATCGCCCGTCGACCGCCGCGCGGACCCAAGTCGATCCCGCCGGCAACGCCACATCGATCGACGACCCGCGCGTCTCCAATGCCAGTCGCGCCCGCGTGAGCAGGAGTCCGTCTGCCGCGAGCGTGGAACGCAGGAGGACCCGCGAAGCGATCGACCCCGGCATCGGCAGGATCGGTTCGGCACGCACCTCGCACCGCGGCCAGGCGGCCGAGTCGTGCTCCCGGACCAGGAGGAATCGCTCGCGACCTCGTGCGTCGATCGTGTCGTCCACGACCTCGTCGCGCCAACCTTCGGCATCGAGCCGAACCGCGAGTCCCGTCTGCGATCCGACTCGGATCCGCGTCGATCCCGAACGGACGTCGAGCAGCCGGAGCCCGGGGATCGGAGCCGTCCCGCGTCCGTCGGGAAGGTCGAGAGGGACCGCATACCGCCCCCGGAGACGAACGACGTCCGCCGTCTCGCGCTCGAACGTCAGACGCCGCCGCCGTGAGCCGTCGGGCTCGACCGCGAGCAGGTCGTTGCCCTGGAGCGTCGGAGCCTCGACCGAGAAGTCGGCGATCTCGGGAGGAACCAGCAGGTCGAGCTTCCGGATCGTGCCGAACGGAATCGTCACCGTCGACTCCTGGACCATCTCCAGCCGACCGCGTTGGACATCGACCGAGATCGACGTTTCGTGGTCGAGGATTCGCTCGAGTCGGGCGACGTTCACCGTCAGACGACCCGCGGCATCTGCCGATCGCAGCCAGACCGCCGCCGCGCGGACCTCGGGCGAAGCGCTCGCGGGCCAGATCCAATCCGCGGGCGGTTGAGCGGGATTGAGCACGGCGAAGCCCGGCGCCGACTCCGAGGCGGTTCCCGTCCGTGCGGCGAGCGACGCTTCCACTCCAGGCGCGCCGGCAAGCGCGACGAGTTCGCCGAGCGGCGTCTCGCCTCGTGGTCGGAACAGACGCACCGCGGCGGTCGGTCCCGCCCCCGTCAGTCGTCGACCCGTCAGATGCACCCGGAAGGAACCCGCTTCGCGTGCTTCGGGAGTCAAATGCAGGATCAACCGCGTCGGTCGATCGACCGCGCCCGCCGCCGGAACCGGATCGCGAAAATACTCCGCTCCCGAGACCACCTCGGGCGGCCCCCAGGCGTCGAGCTCGAGCCCGGGATCGATCTCGACCTCGACGTCGAAGACCTCGCCCCGCGTGATGTTGTAGTCGAGCCAGGTGTCGACCTCGACCCGATCGGCGCCGACGACCACGGTCGACCGCGGTTCGACGCGGATCCGCGCGGGGGCCGGATCGATCTGCAGCCCCAGTTCGAACGGTTGATCGGAGAATTGATACGCCAGCACCGTTCCCGGCCGACTCCGCAACTGCTCGGGCAGCTCGGTCCGCGGATCGACTCTTCTCAACGCGCGGCCGATCACGCCGTCGAGATACACGGGCCGCCGCTTGTAGATCGCCAACGCCCCTTTCTGGATCTGCGCCTTCTCGAGCGGGTAGCCCGCGATCCGCATGCGATTCGGACCCGTTCCGGCGAGCTTTCTCCGCGTCGTGAACGACACCCGTCGCGACGCTCCCGACCGCAACGGTTCATCGAGCGTCAGACCCAGCTTGCCGGTGTCGATCCGGCGCGCTGCGTCGCTCGTCAGTACCCGTCCGTCGAGTTCGACCCCGAGCAACTCCTCGCCGGGATCGATCCCGAAGACCAACTCGCGGCTCGAGCCGCGGATCGCGCGGACCTGCCAGGTCGCTCGCGACTGCATCGCATCGGGGTCGACCTCGATCGCGATCTCACCCTCGGCCTCGAACAGAGCGGGAAGCTGCGCCAGCGCTCCGGCCTCCGCTCGCCACGAGAGCTCGATCCGGTCGCGCGGAGTCAGCGAACCGCGGAGCCGCGTGCTCCCGGGAACCGAACCGGGCACCGTCCCGATCGACTCGGCGACGCCGACGACCGCGTCGGAGATCGGATGATCGATCTCGATGTCCAACGAGGTCGAAGAGCAGATCGGAATCGGCAGGGCGAGTCGACGCTCGTCCCCCGCCTGTGCGACCCGCGCGAGGGCCTCGATCGTCAGCTCATGTCGACCCGCTCGCGTCAGCTCGACCTCCCAGCCTCCACCCGCTGCGACCCGGAGCGCGCGATCGATCGACGACTCGCGCGCCTGCGTGATCGCGGCCAGTCCCGACAGTCCGATCGGAACCCATCTGCGCTCGGCATCCTCGGCCGTGAGCACGAGTTCCAGGCTCAGCCGCGCCAGGTCGCGCTCCACCTTGCCCTTCACCGCGATCGAGCTGATCATCACCCGCGAGTTCCCGGCCGGCGCGGCCTCGGCCCCGGGACGCGCGACCAACGACTGATACGTTGCGCCGCTCAGGAGCACGAAGTCGGGTTGGTCGAGCTTGCGCCAGAAGTCCTCGAGCGAGGTCGGAGGCGCGAGGAAGATCGGGATCACCTCGGAGTCGTTGCGCTTCGGTCGCTCCACGGCCGAAGGTGCGACCGAAGCCGACGCGCCCGCGGTCGACGCCTCCCGCCGTCGCGTCTCGCCGACCGCGGCGCCGGGAGATTGCGCTCGCTCTTGCGCGACGGCAGAGGCCTTGCCCCACTCGAGGACCGCCGCGGCGGCGAGCAGGAAGAGACAGGTTCGGAAGTCGTGCGGCACGTTCCGATCCCTCCCGATGAACCGAGGACGCAGTCGGCGTCGACCGCCGCATCTCAACGATGATATCATGCCGGGCGTCCGCCCGCGTGCTCAGAGACCGGCGAGTTCGGGCCAGGCACCGAGCGCCGCCGCGACCGCCTCCTCGTGGATCGTCCCATTGGACGCGAGGATCCCCGGGCGATCGATTGCATACGTGCTGCCGTCGAGACGAGTCACTCTGCCGCCCGCCTCGGTCACGAGCAGGACGCCCGCCGCGACGTCCCACGCGTTCACCGAGGTCGCATAGAAGGCCTCGAAGACCCCCGCCGCGACGAACGCCAGATTCAGCGCCGTCGATCCGGTGCGCCTGACCGAGTGCGTGCCGTCGCTGAATCGAGCCAAGAGCGCGACCTGACGCGCCTGGTCCGCCACGAACCGCGTCGGCAATCCCGTCGCGATCAAGCTCCGCGCCAAGGCGTCGGCTCGGCTGACCGCGAGAGGGGCGCCGTTGAGCGTTGCCCCCGCGCCCTTGCCCGCCGAGAACGTTCGCCCCGCGATCGGGTCGTGGATCACGCCGACGATCGGTTCGCCGCGAACCTCGAGTCCGATCGACACACACCAAAAGGGGAGTTTGTGAGCATAGTTGATCGTGCCGTCGAGCGGGTCGACGATCCAACGATACGCCTTCGACGGGTCGGCGACGACGCCTTCCTCTTCGGCCAGCAATGTGTGGTCGGGGTATGTCCGGGCGATGCTCTCGGCGATGAGGCGCTGCGAGGCGAAATCGGCCTCGGTCACGAGGTCGCTCGGACCCTTCTCACGCGGGTTCACGAACCCCTGATAGTCGGCGAGCAACTTTCCGGCCTCGAGCGCGAGGCCTTCGGCGAAGCGTCGGAGCTGCACGATCTCGAAAGCGTCGACCAAGGGAACCCGCCCTCTCGGGGATGGAGGATCGAACCCGATCGATCGCCCGCGGTCTCGGCTCCGCGCGGCGATCGACCATTTGCCCGCCCATCAGACCAAACCGCCGTCGAGATCTCAACGCGGCTTGGCCGACGGAGGCGGCGGGACCCGCTCGGACGCGCCGGCTTTCTTCGGCTCCTTGCGACTGATGAGCTGCTTCCAGTTGTTCAGGCCCGCACCCTCGGGCGCGGTCGGATCATAGCCCATCGCGTCGCGCTCGGTGATCGCCTGGAGCGTGTCGATCGCCAGTGCTCGCGTGCCGAGGTCGGGCGCGGTCAGCAGTCCGACGAGCGCCGCGATCGTGGCTTCTTCCTTCCGCTCGGTGGCCGTGTAGCCCGCCAGCAACTTCTCGGTCAGATCGGCATTCTCGCCGAAAGTCCGCTCCAGTTCGGCGCGGACCGACTTGCGGAGCCCGGGATCGCGGGCGAGCATCGCCCGAATCGCGACGATCGCCGCGGCCCGAGCCGTGGGATCGGTCGTCTCGTTCAGGATCGGCACCACCATCTCCGAGCTGCCGAGTGCGCCCAGGGCCGAGATCGCGAGGCGGCGGATCTCCTTGTCCTCGCTCTCGCTCGCCTCGACCAAGCTGGCCACGACCGGCCGGCCCGGGCGGATCACTTGGGCGAACGCCTCGGCCTGCTGCGCGTCGAAGGCGCTCGGGCCGGCATCCGTCAGCCGAGCAGGGGCCTCACCGCGCGTCGAGTCGGCGAATTCGTCGTTCGGCAGGATCCCCACGCTCGAGGCGCCCGAGAGCTTCGTCGTCTTGCCCGCCCACTGGAGCGTCGCCTCGCCGTCGGGGATCGCCACGTACAGCGTCGCCGGAGCGACGTCCGCCGTTCCGTCGAGCGATTGCGGCCGGACCTCGAGGCCCACGGTCGACGCCGTCGACCCGCTGATGGTGAGTCGCTTGCCCCGGTAGTCGATCAAGGCCGTCTTCTCACGAGCGAGTCCACGAATCAGCGCCTCGCCCTGAACCATCCGGGGATGGACGGGGGCGTCGTCGGCGGCCGCTTCGAGACCGATTTCGGCCGGACCGGGTAGCACGATCGACAGCTCGCCCAAAGCGAGGATGCTCCACCCGCGCGAGAGATTGATCAACGTCTCGCCCGGCTTCCATTCACTCATCGCGGCGGCCGGCGTCCACGCCGCGCCCGGCGCCGGCGATGAGAGGAGGACCCCTTCGATCTTCGCGATCGACGCCGCGGGCCTCGCGGGCGCCGGAGGCTCGGGGGTCTCGGCGGCCTTCGCCTTTTCGGCCTCCGCCAGAGCGAGCGCCTCCATCTTCTGCTTCGCCTCGGCCTCGGCTCTTCGAGCCGCTTCGGCGCGTGCCCGCTCCGCCGCCTCCGGATCGACCTCCGCCGGATCGTTCTGCACGACCACGCCGCCGACCGTCGCCGGTGCCGACACGATCTTCGAGCGAATCCCGCCGGGCGCCTCCATGCTCTTGAATGCCGCGAAGACGAGCAGGCCGAGCAGGCCGAGCACGGTCGCCGGCAGGCCGAAGCGATCGAGAAGCGTCCGCCGAGCGATCGTCGACCCCGTGCCCCAAGTCGGCGTCGGAGGCGCAGTCCGTCTGCCGGGACGTGCCGTCTCGATCTCATCGTGCGACGGGGCGTATCGCTTCGACCGTCGGCTCGCCGATTCCCGACCCTTGACCAAGCGATACATCCGATGGCGCGCCTCGGGCGGCACCTTCGCCTTCTGACCGATCAAGCTCAGGATCTGATGCACGCTTGCGACCTCGGCGAGATGCACGTCGCTCGTCAAGCAGAGCTTTTCGAGTGCCGCGACTTCCTCGGCGCCGAGTTCATTGTCGAGATACGCCGCCACGATGTTCGGATCGACGCCGTCGGGCTGCGTCTCTCCGGGGACCGTCAGCCGCCGCTGCCGCGCGACGCGGTTGATCCGCTCGGCCAACTCGCGGGCCTTGGGGCTCTCCGCCAATTGCTTGCCGATTTCGCGGACCTCCGCCGCCGAGAGCGTGTCGTCCATCCAAGCCAGCAACGTCCGCAAGGTCAGCCGCATCACCACGCTCCTCTCGATACCCGCCGCCGCGGCGCCGAGGCGTCCCAAGTTCCGGAAACGCACCGCATGCCGCCGTCTCTCTATCAGTGGGAATCGAGGAAGCGATCCGTGCGTGGGACGATTTTTTTTCTCGAGTCGAATCAAGGCTTCGAGTCGGCCGTGTCATGGCGGTCTCCGCGTCATCGCGATCGGCGGAGTTGGTAGACCTTGATGAGCGGGTCGCCCTCTTCGACTCCATAGACCGGGGCGAAGCGGTCGGGGAGCGACTCGGCCCATTGCCGCTCGATCGGAAAACCCTCGGCGTCGGCCGCGTTGAATCGCCCTTCGCTCGGATTCGCTCGCGCAACGACGACGTAGTCGATGCCCGCCGCCTCGAGATTCGCCAACCAGGCCTCGCGATTCGGCCGCATCCGATCCCAATTCGGGCGCGTGTCGGGCCAGGGGTCGGGCTGACCCGAGCCGAGCGCAGCACGGTGATGGTCGTGGAGCGCCCAGTCGCGATGCTCGTCGACGGCGATTGCGCGGACGTCGTTGCGGTAGTCGCGACCCATCCAATAGATCGCGAGATTCGTCCCGGAGTAGGCGATCCTCGCGGGTCGAGCGCGCGTCAAGCCGTCAACGCGGATCCAGGCCGCGAAGTAGTCCGGAAACGCCGGGAACTCGAGGAGCACGGCCCTCGAGCGGTCGGGAAGGATCGAGACGGCCGTTCCCGCGACGCACGCGAGCGTCAGGCCGACAGCCGCCGCCGTCCGCAGCCGCCCCGCGCGGGTTGTCCAACTCGCCCCGGTCACCAGGAATCCCACTCCGAGGCAGCCCAGGATCACCCCTGCTTGCCAGGCCGACCAGAGCGCGTTCGGTCCCGAGAAGCCGGCGAGGTCGATCAACGGGCCCGCGGGTGCGGGCGAGCGATTCGGGACGATCGGGCTGAGATCCCAGGGGATGTCGGACCACGGCCAACCTTGCGGCGTGGCGAGGTGGAGCACGATCAAGCCGGCCGCCGCAATCCGCAACCACCGCGACCGATCGAGCAGCGCGGCGATCGGCACGGCGCCCAAGGCCAAGGCATGAAACAGGAAGCGTTGCTGGGTCCGGTACGGGATCGCGATCCAGAAGAGTGCGAGGTTCGCCAAGCACGCCAAAGTGATCCATCGCCGCGCGGAGCGTCCCTCCTTCGGCCCGACACCGAGCACGCCGAGAATGAGCGCCGCCGCCCAAATCGGTGCGAGCCGCGGATCGACCGACGCCAGCAAGATGTCGCCGAGCGCTGCGAAGTCGTTGAACGGCAGGTAGTAAGGGCTCGTCGGCATCGCGTCGGGACCGTACCATCCCCAGGCGATCACGCGGCCCCCGACCTCCAACCGCAAGGGATACAACGGGTTGCCCGTCCAGAAGAGATTGCGGGCCTGCCAGTATCCCTCCATCGCGAGCGGCCCGAGCGCGAGCACGGCGAGCCCCGCCCCAGCCTTTCGCAGTCCGCCGCTCTTGCGAATCCACGCGATCGCCACGAACGCGAGCAGCACCGGCACGAAGACGATCCCGGTCGGCTTCGTTCCCCAGGCCGCCCCCGCGGCGACCGCCCCCAGGGCCAGCTCGATCCGGCCCGAACCGGTCGAATCCCGTATTGCCCTCACGAAGAAGTAGACCGCGAGCATGTAGCCTGCGACGAAGATCGTGTCGACATTCGGCTCGAAGGTGAACAAGAGCGAGGGCGTGCTCGTCGCGAAGACGCTCGCCGCGAGGATCGCCGAAGACCTCCGCGCGCCCAGCTCGCGGGCCGTGAGCACCGCGACTCCGAACGAAACGAACCAGAACGGAACCTGAGCGAGCTTCGCGAGCGCGTCGCCTCCCGCCGCCGTGAAGAGCCAGGTCATCATCAGCTCGCCCACGTGCGGAAAATAGGGCGCAGCCGACTCGCCGAAGGGGATCGGAACGAGGCTCAGAGCGCCTTCCTTCCACCACCGTGCGGCAAAGTAGAGATGGTAGATCGGACCGTCGCTCACGACCTTGACCGGATAGATCCAGGACCGCGTCGCCAACGAGATCACGACCCACAGACCGACCCCGATCGCCGCCGCAACCTCGAACCCCAAAGCGTCTTGCGGTCGATCGCCTCGGTCCGGTTCGGGCCCGCGTCCCCATCGGATCCGACACGCGCCGCCCACGGCGAGACCCGCCAGCGACCATGCCGAGACGCCCGGTCGACCGATCATCCCGAGATTGCCCAGAACGAGCATTCCCCACGTCGTCCAAACCCAGGCGAGCAGA
This sequence comes from Isosphaeraceae bacterium, assembly GCA_033763215.1. Taxonomy (GTDB): domain Bacteria; phylum Planctomycetota; class Planctomycetia; order Isosphaerales; family Isosphaeraceae; genus JANRKW01. The sequence goes on from JANRKW010000027.1 coordinate 55,759, forward strand.
AATGCCGTTGGAAGAGCGTCGGTATCGCGACCGCGTCGAAGACCGCTCCGCGCCGACCACCACGCCCCGACCGACGTCGGACCCAAGATCGCGAGCGCCCAGAGCGCGTTGATCGCCACGTCCATTCCGCGTCTCCTGAGCCGACTCGGACGAGCCCGGGTGAACCCCGGCCGTGCGATCGACTATCATATCCCATGCGTCCGCCTCCGCCGCACCCTCTCGACACGAACCGAACCGAGCCGACGCCCATGAGCCCCGAAAAGGACGACGCGCAGGAGGTCCTCGCGCCGCATACCGACCACCCGCGGCAGTATCACGAGAACAAGTTCGTCTATCCCGTGCTCAGCCGTCGCAGCAAGGGAATCTCGGTCGGAATCAATCTCAACCCCGACAAGGTCTGCAACTTCGACTGCATCTACTGCCAGGTCGACAGGCGCTCCGCGGCGGTCACCGAGTTCGTCGAGACCGAGCGGCTCCTCCAAGAGCTCGAGGGCACCCTCGACCTGGTCGAATCCGGCCGACTCTACGACGACCCCGCGTTCCAAGGCGTGCCCGACCCGCTCCGTCGCCTCAACGACATCGCCTTCTCCGGCGACGGCGAGCCGACCACCTTCAAGAACATCGACGCGATCGTCGCCGACGTCGCTGCGATCAAGCGCCGACGCGGGCTCGACACCGTCAAGATGGTCCTCATCACCAACGCGAGCATGTTCCACCGCGAGCCGGTTCGCGACGCACTCGAGATCTTCGACGCCAATCAAGGAGAGATCTGGGCGAAGCTCGACGCGGGCACCGAGCCCTATTATCGCCGGATCGATCGGACGCCGATCCCGTTCCACCGAATTCTCACGAATATCGAGGACGCGGCTCGCCTTCGACCGCTTGTGATCCAGAGCCTATTCATGCGCGTCGAAGGCGTCGGCCCCTCGCCCGAGGAGATCGCCGCGTTCAGCGACCGCCTCCGCCACGTCATCGACCACGGCGGCAAGATCGACCGCGTGCAGATCTACACGATCGCCCGCCGCCCGACCGAGTCGTACGTCACCCCGCTCACCACCGCCGAAGTCGAGGCGATCGCCCAAACCGTCCGAGCCGCGACCGGACTCCCCGTCGAAGCCTACCCCGGCGCCGCGGTCTGAGTGCCGACGCCGGGAGTCACGCCCCGACGACCGTCGCGGTTCACTCCGAAAGCCGGAAGCACGCCAAGGGCGCCGGGATCCGCAAGATCGACGCGGCGATCGGCTCGCTCTCTCGCCCCGCGCGCCCCGAGGTCGCCGGCATTCGGCCCAGGTCGTCCCATCGCTGCGTGATCACATATCCTTGATCGAGCCCGCGAGCCTCGAGGAACAATCTCATTCCCCTCACCAATTTCGGACCGATCTCGCCGCCTCGATACTCGACCTCCAACGGAACCAAGCGATCCCCGAGCTCGGCGACGACATCGACCTCGAACTCGGTGTTTCTCGAGTCTCTCCAATAAGAGAACCTCGGAGTCTCTTTATGGTATCGAGTGAATAGATGCTCGAAGAACGCGGTCTCGACCGCCGCTCTCGAGCGATCGGGCTGCTCCAGGAGCTTTCGACCGAGCAGCAGTACGGCGCCTGGAAGCGCCGCGTCGGCGAGATCGATCTTGTCGCGACCTCGAAGCACTTCCTTGCCGTAGCCGACGGGCTTCAACCGATAGACAAGATGCGACGCCTCGAACAGATCCAGAAAACTCGCTGCCGTCTGCTTGTCCACGTCTCCAAGATTTCGCAAGATCGAGGATCCCTCCGTCGTGGTAGCAGAGATCGAGGAACAATCTCTCCACCTCGAGGTCCCGGCGGACGCCGAAGAGAGCCGTCATGTCGCGCTTCAATACCTTGTCGACGATATCCTCGCGCAAGAATCTCCGGCAGCGCACGAGGTCGGCGGAGGCCGCGGGCTCGGGGAACCTCCCCTGAGCAGATCCTCATGGAAATGCGGCGTCAACTCGCGCCCCGCGGTCGCGGCACGAACGAATTCCGCATCCGACCAGCCGAACAAGGCACGCAACGAGCCGACCTCGGGAACTCCCACCGCCTCGATCCCGCGAAGCCGTAGGAACTAGACGAACGACATCGTCGCGAGTGGAATCGTGTCCCAACGACCGACGCCCGACTCGGCGCCGGCTTCGCGCAGCGGAAAGGCCGAGCCCGTCGCCGCGATTCGTCGATCCCTCCGAAAGTCGACCTGATGCTCGAGCCAGGTCCGCCAGTCGGGGACGAATTGGATCTCGTCGATGAAGAGGAACCGAGGTGCTTCCGAAGTCCGCGGGAAGAGCGAATCCCAGGCTTTGAGCGTCCGCTCCAAGCCCGAGAGCTTCAGGAGCGGATGGTCGAAGGTCGCGTAGAGGATGATCTCGCACGGGTAGCCCGCGGCAAGCAACCGCCGGACCGCTTGACGAAAGAGCGTCGTCTTGCCGGCCTGTCGCGCGCCCGCCAGGAGGAGAGCGCGGCGGGTCTCGCTCGATCCGACCCATTCACGCCGCTCGCGATGCCGACCGCTCCCACTCGGGGAGGTCGCCCATCTCCCGACCCGACCACCAGGGGTTGAACTCCTGGAGCACCGCGTAGAGTTCGCTGAAGGGGATCTCCATCGCTATGCTCCGGAATCAAGGATAGTGTACTGCGCCTGATTCCGGAGAAATAGCCGATCGAGGTCGATCAACGCGAGATCGCTCGACTCTCGCCTCAGTTGAACAGGAAGTGGCAGATGTCGCCGTCCTGCATGATGTAGGCCTTGCCCTCGACCCTCAGCTTGCCCGCCGCGCGGATCTCCTTCTCGCTCTTGTGGGTCTCGAGATCCTCGAGCGTGTAGACCTCGGCGCGAATGAACCCTTTCTCGAAATCGGTGTGGATCACGCCCGCCGCCTGCGGAGCCGTCGCGCCGATCGGGATGGTCCAGGCGCGGACTTCCTTCTCGCCCGCCGTGAAGTAGCTCTGCAAGCCCAGCACGCGATACGCAGCGCGGGCCACCGCCGTCAGAGCCGGCTCGGTCAGACCGACCGACGACAGCATCTCCGCGCGGTCGGCCTCGTCCAACTCCGCCAGCTCGGCCTCGAGCTTGGCGCAGACCGGCACGACCGAAGCCCCCACCTTCGCCGCGAAGTCGCGCACCTTCATCACGAGCGGCCCCTTGCCCTCCAGGTCGCCCTCGTCGACGTTTGCGACGTAGAGGATCGGCTTCGCCGTCAGGAGCCCGAAGCTCTCGATCGACTTCGCCTCGAACTCGTCGAGCGTCAGCTTCCGAAGCGGCTGGTCGGCCTTGAGTTGATTCAGACACTTCGTGATCGCCTCGACGCGGAGCTTGGCGTCCTTGTCGCCGGATTTGGCGGTTCGTTCGGCCTTGGGCAAGGCGTTGTCGAGCGTTTGGAGGTCGGCGAGCATGAGCTCGATCTCGATCGTCTCGATGTCGGCGAGGGGGTCGACCGCCCCGGCGACGTGCACGACGTCGGGATCCTCGAAACAGCGCACGACCTGGAGGATCGCGTCGACCTCGCGGATGTGGCTGAGGAACTTGTTCCCGAGCCCTTGGCCTTCGCTCGCCCCCTTCACGATCCCGGCGATGTCGACGAGCCGAAGCGCGGTCGGCACGAGCTTCTTGGGCACGATGTACTTGCTGATCCGCGCCAGACGGTCGTCGGGGATGCTGACGACGCCCTCGTTCGGCTCGATCGTGCAGAACGGATAGTTCGCGCTCTGGGCGGCCTTCGAGCTCGTGAGTGCGTTGAAGAGCGTGCTCTTGCCCACATTCGGCAGACCGACGATACCGGCTCTCATGATGCCGCGACGACCTCTCTGGGGACGGAAACGGAAGGGGCGACGCCCGAACGCGACCGCGCGGATCCCCTCTCGGATCCCGCCGAAGCGACGACGCGCACCATCTTACACGAACCGCCCCCGCGTGTCGCTCCGATCCGACTCAGACCTCCCAGTCGGGGTCGAGATAGTCGGCCAGTTCGGTCTTCTTGGTCGAGATCGCGAGCTCTCTGCGCAACTCGAGCAGCAGCGGCGACTTCAGCTCGACGCGCCACATGTTGATCTCGTTGTTCTTGTCGGTCACCAGAGGAGTCTTCCGCTCCTTCGTGTCCCGACGCTCGAACTGTCTGTCGACGATCGTCCAGGTCTTGTCGGTCTTGAAGTGACCGAGCATCGTGTGCCAGAAGTCGGTGTGCTTGTTCTCGCAGACCGAGATCACGTAGAAGGTGTTCGGCAGAAAGAGCGTCGTCGTCTCCTGGTGCCGCACGATCGACACCTTCTTCATCCTCTTCCAGCCGAGCCGGGTCTGCATGAGGTGGCACATCACCTCGTCGGCGACCAGCCCCTCCGAGACCTGGAGCTTGTTCGCCAAGGTCATGTGGAACGCCTTCTCCTTCGCTTCTTGATCCGAAGGAGGCGAATCCCACTTGAACCGAAGCCCGAGCATCAGGGTGATCGCCGAGAAGACGCATTCCGAAGAGCTCCAGTCGAGCCAACCACTGCTCGCGCTGTTGTAGAGCCGCGTGGAAACGAATGTCTTGTCCTTCATGCGTTGGGCGAAGATGATCTTGCCCACGGTATCGACCACCCAGTTCCAATCCTCGGGCACGAAGTTCTTCTCGGTGAAGAAGATGCGTGCACCGTCCGAGAACTTCTCTCCCGAGGTGAGGTACGAATTCCTCCCGAGGTACTCGAGGAACTTCGCCGTGTATTGCTTGATGTCGGTCGACCAACCGATCCCCAAGTCGGAGCAATCGACATTCCGCACGAGACTGGTGAGCACCTTCTCGAGCGACTGCTTCGTCTTCTCGTCGAGCGAACGGCCCGACATCGGATGCGCGACTTTCTTGAAGTTCGTTTGCGTCATCGACATGCGATCGATCTCCTTCGGCTCGTCCTCCCTCGGGATCAGCCCACTTTCGGCCTAAGATTGCACCAGGACGGTCCTCCTTCGACAACCTTCGGCCCATCCCCGTTCGCAAAATCCACACCACGTCACCCTGTCCAGGCGCCGATGGAGCCGCGAAACACCGGCTCCTTGCCGATCCAGCGTGGACGACACGACCTCGGTTCAACGCCGTCGGCATCCATGACGGCAGCCGCCGCGCAATCGCTCGGCTTCGGGTTGACCGATTCTCGGGGGCGGCGTAACGTGTGCGCCGCGTCGCTCTCGGAAGGGATGCCGAAGCGAGGCGAGGTTCGAGCGATCTCCTGATCCGCCAACGGGATCGGCCGATCGCGCGGGCTCTTCGACCGAGGACGCGCGCCGACCCAGGGATGGTACACGTGGCCAAGACCGCGACCCATATCTACGTGCTCAACTACAATGGAAGGGCACTCCTCGAGGAGTGTCTGCCTTCATTGATCGCCGCCGCGCAGGCGTCGAGCGCGCCGTGCCGGGTCAGCGTGATCGACAATGCCTCGACCGACGACTCGATCGACTACCTCGAAGGAGCGTGGCCCGAGGTCGGCCTGATTCGCGAGCCGAATCGCGGACTCGCCTCGTTCAACAGCGTGCTGGCGCGGACCGCCGAGCCGATCGTGCTGCTCCTGAACAACGACGTCAAGCTCGAGCCCGGGGCGGTCGACCCGCTCGTCGAGGCGATCGAATCGAACGACGACGCCCTCTTCGCCGCGCCTCTCTGCTGGACCTTCGACGGCCTCGAATATGAGGGCATGCGGACCCGAGTCACCACCTCATACGGGTTGGTGCGAGGATGTGCCCGCGTTCCCGGCCATTGGGATCGGATCCATCTTCCCGACCTCACCGCCTCGGCCGGTCCGGTGCTCGCCGTTCATCGCGAGCGTTTCCTCGCCCTCGGGGGCTACGACCCGGTCTACTTCCCCGGGAGGATCGAGGACCTCGACCTCGGCTTCCGTGGTTGGATGGCGGGCCTGCGCGGATACTATGTTCCCGCGTCGGTCGCATACCACAAAGGCTTCGGCGCGTTCGAGCCGGCGTTCGGCAAGCGAGGCTGCGACCGACTCGCCGCTCGAAATACGCTCATCTTCGCGTGGAAGAATCTGAGCGGACGTCGACTCGTCGGTCATCTCGCGTGGCTGCCGTTCCGAGTCGTCCATTCGTTGCTCATGGGTCGCTCCGGCTTCGTCTCGGCTGCGCTTGATGCGGTCGGGATGCTGCGCCGGGTGCTCGCGATTCGTCGAGATCAACACGTCGGCCGGGGGGACTGGGTCGTCCGCCAGGAGGCGTTCTTCGCACGGTTCCGCTACTGATCGAAACCTGCCGGCGCAAGGAGGCGCTTGGATCGATGCCTGGGTACTTCCACGAGATCGCGATCGACGCGCGGCCCCGGATCACCGGCGGCCTGCTCGCGAATGCGCTCGTCCTCGGGAAGCGGGTTCTCGATCATCACCTCGAAGCCGCCGAGGCCCTCGGCGCGACCGCAGCGGAGATCTCGATCATCGTCGACCCCGCCGACGCCCAAGTCTTCGCACAGTCGATCGGGGAACGAGCGCGGATGACGACTCGAGAACCCGAGTGCCCCATCCTGCGCTGCGACCGACTCTACGACATCGCAAGACTCAAGACGTGCATCCGACGCCGTCGCCCCCCCGAGTTCGCCGTCTACTGGGTGATCGACTCCAAACGCGCACTCGCCGGAGTCGATGACGAGATGATCCGACGTCGGATCTATCAGCCGCTCGGCCGCTACTGGGCACTCGCTCCTGCGAGCGCGCTCGCCAAGGCCCTGGCCGACACACGAGTTCGCCCCAATCACCTCACGATCGTCGCGGCCCTTGCCATGCTGGCCGCCGCGATCCTCGTCGCGCGCGGGCTCGAGACGAGGTTCGAAGCGCTCCTTGCCGCCTCGGCGATGGCTCTGGCCCTGGTGATCGACACGGCCGACGGCCGGCTCGCTCGGCTCCAGGGCTCAGGCTCTCGGCTGGGCCGCTGGCTCGACGCCACGCTCGACGAACTCGCGGACATGACGCTCCACGCCGCAATCGCCTGGGCCGCATTTCGCGCGAGCGGTCACGCGGCATGGCTGCTCATCGGTATGGTGTACGGTATGTCCAAATATCTCTTCTTCATCAGCAACACGATCTGGAACGAAGGCGTCGATTCGACGCCTCGATCCGATGCGTCCGCCGCATTGCCTTCGCCCTGGAGTCCGCGAGGAGCGATTCATTGGCTGGGACATGCCGACGTGAGGTGGCACGCATGGATCGTGCTCGCGGCTGCGCGCGGGCTCGAGTATGAGCTGATCGCCGCGGCGATCTATTTCCCGGTCCGATTCGTGGCGGGGTCCTGTCGCAAAGCGGGAGCCATCCATGGGCAAGCATGATCCTAGAGTCTCCGCGCTGATCCTCGCGAAGGATGAGGCGCGCAACCTTCCTCAATGTTTGGCGACGGTCGCCTGGGCGAACGAGGTCATCGTCGTAGTCGACCGCGCCAGCCGCGATCAGACCGAGGCGATCGCCAAGCGCGGGGCCGACCTCGTGGCGATCCGTACGTTCGACGACTTCGCGAGCCAGCGCAACGCCGCCCTCGAGCTCGCGTCGGGCGAGTGGGTCTTTGCGATCGATGCCGACGAACGCGCATCGCCCGAACTCGCGGGCGAGATCCGGCGCGTGATCAGCGACCCCGACCTTCCGCACGTCGGGTATCGGATCCCGATCAAGTCGTTCATCCTGGGTCGGCAATTCCATTACTCGGGAACGCAGAACGACCGACCGCTTCGGCTCTTTCGGCGGGGTTACGGTCGCTGGCAGGGAACGGTTCACGAAACCGTCGCCCTCGAGGGCTCCGCCGACACCCTTCGCTTCCACCTCGCGCATCGCACGATCCCGGACATGCAGACCTTCGTCCGCAAGATCAACGAGTATACGACGCTCGAGGCGCTCAAGTTCGAACGCGAAGGGCGCAAGTATCGCCTCACGCATTTGATTCTCGGTCCGATCTGGACATTCCTGCGCTTGTATATCGCTCGGGGAGGTTTCCGGGACGGACTCGAAGGGCTCACCTTCTGTCTGATGTCGGCCGTTTCCACGGGGGTGCGACATTTCAAGCACCGCGAGATCGTCCGAGCGAAGAAAGCGGGCAAGCGCCCATGAGCACCATCCACGCCGACACCGAGCGGTTCGTCGCCGAGCGGTTCGATGCCGCCCACGCTCGTTTCAAGGCGAGCCTGGCGCCGAGCGATCATCGGCTGAGGGCGATCCTCGATGCGCTGGGGTCGGTCGAGGGCTGCCGAATCCTCGATATCGGCTGCGGCAAGGGACGCTTCGCGAGAGCCCTCGAAGACCGAGGAGCTCTGCCCGTCGGGATCGACGTCTCGCACGCGATGCTCGCGGAGGCGCTCTCGATCGACCGAGTCCGCGCGAGCGCGGGTCGACTGCCCTTCGGCGACGCGTCGTTCGACGCGGTCATCGCCGTCGAGTCGTTCCAGCATCTCCCCGACGTCGACGGAGCGATCCAAGAAGCCGCGCGGGTGCTCCGTCCCGGCGGACGACTCGTCATCATCGATAAGAATCGCGGTGCGTTGAATTCACAAAGATGCTGGTTGCCCAATACGCTCATCAAATGGATCGATGAATTCCGCGGACTCGCACTCTACCGCCCGGGCGAGGTCGGCCGCGAGCGTTGGTTCGCACCCCGCCGCCTGCGGCGCTCATTGGAGCGCGCGGGATTGCGGGAGATCTCGGACGCCGGTCTGCTCGGCCCCCGGGAAGCGGGTCGCGCGATCTTCAAGAATCATCCCCGGTTTCGTGAGATGTGGATCTGGCAAGGACGACGTCCGGGAGGCGAGCGATGACCTCGGCGACCGGTCGAGAATCGTCATGGAACGCTCCGCCGCTGCTGCCGCTCGTCCTCTGGGGGACGCCGCCGGGGCTCGAATTGATCCTGCGACAAGAGGGCCTGCCGATCGTCGTGCGATCCGCGGAGGCCGACACGCCGATCGTCGAAGGACGCTTCGTCGTGGTCGACCCTCGCGTGGTTCGGCGATCGCTGATCGATCGCGTCGTCACGCAGCATCACCAGGTCATTCGGATCGATGATCTCGCATCAGGGTCGGGAACGCGGATCTGGCGCGACCTGATCGATACGCGATCGGCGCCGATGGCCTGGATCGCGGCGGGTCGACCGCTCGTCGAGCGCGTGCAACGCGGGGGCCGCACCGCGCGATCCCGCGAGATTCTCGGCCGACTTCGGACGATCCTGGCGCGTGCGGGAGGGCTCTGGGTCCGTTTCGCGGCATTCCCCGCCCCATACCGATCGGCCTTCAACCTTCGCGTCGATCTCGACGAGCCGGTTCCCGCCGACTACTTCCGCTTCGCGCGGGCCCGCGAACCGATCGCCGATTGCACGACTCATTTTGTGAGTACGCAAGCGTATGGCGCGAGTCGCCGAGTGATGGACGATCTCAGGAATCACGATACCCAGTCTCACGGCCATCATCACCACATCTACCGCGACCTCGAGTCGAACGCCGTCAATCTTCGCCGCGCCGACGCATGCCTGCGCAACCTGGGCTTCGATCCATCGGGCTTCGCTTCTCCGCACGGACGCTGGAATGTCGGGCTCGACCGAGTGGTGAGCGATCTCGGATACAGCTATGCGTCGGAGTTCCAGTTGGGATATGACGAGCTGCCGTTCCGTCCTTGGCTGGGCGATTGCTTCTCCGACATCCTCCAGGTTCCGGTGCATCCCGTGTGCGAGGGGCTCTTCCTCGACGCCGGGTTGACGATGGGCGGCATCATCGCGCTGCATTACGCCGAGACCGTCCGATCCAAGCTGGCGAACCACGAAGCCGCATTTGTCTATGGGCACCCCGAACGACGGCTGGGTCGATATCCCGAAGTGATCCGCGCGATCGCGCGGGAAGTCGAGCAGGCCCCGCTCGCTTGGCGCGTGACGCTCACCGAATTCGCCCGCTGGTGGCGTGAGCGGGAGTGCTTCAGCGGCACGCTTCGCGAACTCGGATCGGGTCGATATCAATGGGTGGCCGACACGAAGTCGTCGGCTCGCACCGCCGCGATCGAGATCGTGCGGGGCAGGCACCACGCTCACCTTCGTCTCGACGGCTCTCGACTCGAGTTTCGGCTCGATGCGCTCGCATATGAAGCAACTAGAGAGGCTTCTTCGGTGGCCGCGCCTCTCCCGCATCGTGTCGGCCGTGGGTTTCGGTCGATCGTTCGCGAGATGCTCGACTGGGAGACGGTGACCCCGGTCGAGGAGCTGTCGAGTCGGACGTTCGCCGGAAGATTGAAGCGGGAGCTTCGACGTCGACGAGACCGCGTAGCCTGAGGGAGTCCGAACAATGACGCATTCCGCCGCAACGCAACCGATCGCCTCCGATTCCGCGACGCCACGCGCGGATCGCTGGCTCGGCGCGCGTTCGACGGCGATCGCGTCGGATGCGGATGTGCTGTTCCATGCCCCGAGTCACGTGTTTCAGGCACCCGGCGGCGGCGAGAATCAACTCATCCAGACCGGGATCCACCTGGAGCGGCTCGGCCTCTCCGTCCGTCTCTTCTCGCCTTGGGTCGATCGATTGGAGAAGTATCGCATTCTGCATCTCTTCGGCATGTCGGTCGAGGGGCTCGAACTCGCACGCGTGGCGCGAGCTCGGGGGCTGCGTGTCGTCGTCTCGCCGATCTGCTGGTTCGAACCGTCGGCGATCTACGCCCTCGCCGCGAACCGCGTCCGCGGCGCGATCGATGCCGCGAAGTGGAGCCTGAAGCGCCTGGTCCCCCGGATGCCGACGATGCGGGGTGCGTTGCTCGCTCTGGCCGATGCGATCCTCCCGAACTCTCAGGCCGAGGCCGATCAACTCGTTCAGCTCTTCGGCGTCGATCGCTCGCGGATCCGCGTCGTACCCAACGGAGTCGATCCGCGATTCGCTCGAGCCGAGGGATCGCTTTTCGAGAGGACCTTCGGCGATCGCCCCGACCTCCTCTACGTCGGTCGAATCGAGCCTCGCAAGAATGTGCTTGCTCTGATCAAATCATCGGTTGCGTTGAGCTGCAGCCTGACGGTGATCGGTCGCGTCCCTCCCGCCGCCGAGGCTTTCGGCAAGGCTTGTCGCGACGCGGCGGGCCCGAGGGTACGATTCCTGCCCCCCATGGCGCATGATGATCCGCTGCTCGCTTCGGCCTACGCCGCGGCGAGGGTGTTCGCGCTTCCGAGCTGGTTCGAGACCCCCGGTCTGGCCGCGCTCGAGGCGGGCGTCGCCGGCAGCTCGGTGGTGATCACGTCTCGAGGATGTACGCGCGAGTACTTTGGCGACGATGCGATCTACGTCGATCCCTCGGATCGTCGATCGATCATCGAGGCATCGGCCCGAGCGCTCGAGGAAGGTCCTCGAGCCGGCCTGGCCGCGCGACTGCGGACGAATTATCCCTGGATCGAAGTCGCTCGTCGAACGGCGGAGGCTTATGACGACCTCACTCAATAGTCTCGAGCCGGTTCGCGTCGGGCGATACCGCTACACCAAGTGGCGCTGGCGGATCATGGTCCGCGCGCTCGACATGGCCGGCGCGTGCGCCATGGCCCTTTGGCGCGTCGCGCGCCCATTGCGGCCCTTTCCCGAGCCGCGGCGGATCCTCCTGATCCAACTCGACCACCTCGGCGACGCCGTGTTGACCAGCCCGCTCCTCGAGCGGATCCGCGCGGAATATCCCGATGCGTTGCTCGACGTGTTGGCCTCGCCGAGCAATCGCGAGGTGTTCGAATCGAACCCGAACGTCGACCGCGTCTGGCTCGCCGATCGCAACTGGTTCGAGCGCCGGCCGGGCCGATGGGCCCTCGGTTCGGCCGTCTGGAAGCTCGGCCGGTCCCTGCGCGGTCAGCGATACGACCTCGGGATCGACGTCCGCGGCGACGTCTTGACGGTCTTCGTGATGGCGCTCGCGGGAATCCGCCGACGGCTCGGCTGGGCGATGGGCGGGGGCGGATTCCTGTTGACCGACGTGGCCGAATGGGTGCCGGGGCGTCATGAGGTCCGGTCGCGGATGGCACTGCTCGAACCTCTTTCGATCGAGATCGACGGGCCCTCGCGAGTGGCGATCCACCCCAGCGACGCCGCACGAGCCAAGGTCGCCACACTGCTGCGCGAGGCCTGGCCCGAGGATCAACGAGCATCGCGCGAAGCTCGAGCGGGCGGAACGGTTCGCGCCGCGAGGCGGACCTTCAAGCTCAAGCGAGCGAATGCGGGAGTGGTCCCCTCTCGGCAAGGCACTCTGGGCGAGACCTGGAGCGACCCCGACCTCCTCCATGCCGGGCGCTTCGGCGTCGGCGCGCCGCTGCTCGCCGTGCACCTCGGCGCGGGGACGAACGCGAAACGGTGGCCGCCGCGACATTGGCGCACGCTGGTCGCGCGCTTCCTTCACGATGGTTGGCGCGTGGTCGTCGTCGGAGGGCTCGAAGATGCCGAGGCCGCAGCCGGTCTCGATCCCCACGAGAATCTCCAGGATTGGGTCGGGCGACTCTCGGTCACCGAGACCGGCGCACTTCTCGAGCGTGCCGATTTCTTCATCGGTGCCGATTCCGGGCCCTCGCACCTCGCGGCCTGCGCAGGGATCCCCAGCGTGATCCTCTTCAGCGGCACGAACCGCCCTCGGCAGTGGCGACCCTGGTCCCGGCGTTCGATTGTGATCCGTCAGGATGTGCCTTGCCGCCCGTGCCACCAGAAGACCTGCCCGCTCGCCGACCATCCCTGCATGTCGAAGCTCGACCCCGACCGCGTCTTCCGCGCGGCGAAGCGATGGTGGGCTCGTCTCCACCGCGAGGAGTCGCCGCATGTACCGATCTGAACGATCGTTGCTCGATCGCGCGAGCTCGCCGATCGCTCTCGCGTGGACCGTGTTGGTGGCGATTCTCTATCTCGCGATGGTCCTGCGCGAGCGATTCCCGGGAGTCTGGCAGCGACTCTCGGGTTGAGTCGATCGAATCAACGCTCGAACGTCTCCCGCAGCGTCGATCGATCAAGGGTGGTTGAGGGGCGATCGACGCTCGAGAACGAATCGGTCGACCTCCGCCCCCCGCGCGTCGAGTGCCGAGTAGGTGAGCGTCCCCTTCGCCGCGTCGATCGAGAGGAATTGGACGGTCGACTTCTCGGCAAACGCACGGGCCGCATACGGGCGAACGCCTTGCGGGCTGAACTTCTCTCCCGAGACCGATACGACGTAGATCGGCGGGCGTTGATCCGGCGAAGTCGGCTCGATGCTCGCCGTCGCCCCGCGCATGGGATACGTTCGCAGATACGCGTGATCATGCCCTTGCAGCACGAGGTCGACTCCGCACTCCTCGAACAGCGGTGCCCAGGTTCGAGCGAGTTCGGGATTCTCTCGGGTCGGGTGCGAGGCATGCACCGGATGATGGAACATCACGACACGCCAAGATGCGGAAGAAGCTTGGAATTGTTCCTTCATCCATGTGCCTTGAACCGTTGCAGACCGTGCATCGTACTTGCCGAGGTTGCTGTCGAGCACGATCAGTCGTAGGCTTCCGAGGTCGACGCGATAGGCGAGTCCAGGATCGATCTGGGGCGGTCCGTTCGCGGGGAGCGTGAACGATGCCGAGTAGTGGACCGGGCCGCGGTCGAGGTATTCGTGATTTCCGACCGCCGGCAGGAACGGAATGCGATCGACGACCCCTGCCGCTCGAAGGAAGAAGTGATCCCAGTTCGAGCGTTCGTTGCCTCGATCGACCAGATCCCCCGCGAGGAGGATCGCTCGGAGATCGGGCCGGCGCGCGACCGCTGCCTTCAAGAGATCGCCCCAGCCCTCGAGGCCGCATTGGGCATCGCCCAAATACATGATCTCAAACGAATGTCCGACTTCGGGACCGGTTCGTACGGAGCGAGGCGCGGACCAGCCCGCGGGCGACCCGTCGCCGACTCGGTAGGTGTAGAGCGTGTTGGGTCTCAGCCCCGCGACCCGCGCCCGATGGCGCCGGACGATTGGATCGTTGAGGAGTCCGTACGATTCGACGAGTATGGAATCCGCCGATATGAGGCGTCGAGCGTCTCCGTCGACCAGTTCGACCACTCCGCCGGGAACTTCCGGAAGCGTTCGCCAGTTCCAGGCGAGCTCGGTGGCGGCATCGGCCCCGGGTGAGACGACGATCTGGTCGGGCTTTCGGCTGGAGGGAACGCGCGTCTTCCAAGGTCGATCGACCAGGAAGGCCGAATCGTGGCGTCGGCGGGTCTCCGGAGCGATGACGTAGGCGTCGCGCAAGTCTTTCGGAAGCGAGCGAAGCGACCGTCGGAATCGCGTGGACCTCTCGACGCGCGTCGGGAAGTCGTCCAACGCGGGGTTGAGCTGGCGCGGGGTTGCTCCGGATTCGGAGTGGATGAAGATCAGATAGTGATCGGATGCGCGTCGATCGAGGGAGTTGATGCCGAGCCCGACCCACCCCGGCCCGAAGCGTTTGCGATGGATCGAGTACGTTCCTTCCGTCGTTTCGAGATCTCCCGCAACGCGGACGAAACCTTGGTCGGCGAGCCAGAACGGCTCGGACCCGAGAGGCGCGGCGATGCTTACGTCGGCAGCGGTATCTTGGCGAATCCGAATGTAATTGCGCCCGAGCGCATATCGCTCGTAGGCGGACAGGAGCGCGAGAACGCGATCGCCGCGGTCGCGCAGTTGGTCCGCCTCGGTGATCGAGAGCCGAGAACCGATCCTACGGCGAGCCTGGAGGAGAACGACGTCGCTGTCGGGCAAGTGCTCGACCGACGTCGCGGGGGAACAGGCCGACACCAGCGCTCCGGCCAAGGAGAGGAGGAGGCCGAGGCGTTGCAACGGTCGTGATCGAAGGCGGTATCTCAGCATCGTCGACCGACTCCATCCGGGCGGCGGCTCGAACTTCGAGCGCGCGGGATGGAGCCGGTTCTAGCCGCTCGTGCCGAATTGGACAACGCGAGTCGGTCTCAGCGGATCGGAAACGCATCGTCCGGTGATCGCGTGATCAGCGGGGAGCGGTGTCCGTCGACGCATCGCCTCCGCCTGGTCGGATCAGCTCGAAATAGCGCCGGATCGTGCGACGATGACCGAGCGGGATCGGTTCGGAGTCGAGGACCGATTCGGACATCTTCTTGTACTTGGCGTAATTCTCGCGATAGGAGCGGGAAGCGTTTTGCCGGCCCTCGACCGAGTGGGTCGTCTCGATCTCGGAGGCGCCGTCGGATTGTTCGCCGGTGATCTCTTGGACTTCGCGCTTGGAGGCGATCTTGGTCGGGTCGCCGAGCGTGTTGCCGCTGATGTCGAGGCCCCAATTGTTCGACGGCGAATTCGTCTTCGACGGCCGGCGAACCCGGACGGCCTTGTCGCACTCCTCGCATTCGGACTTGGCCTCCTCGAGCGCGTCGACCTCGATATCGAGGATCTCCTTGATCTTCTTGCGCTTGGAGTGCGACTTGGTCAGTTCGGCGAGGGTGCGGGCGGCCTTCTGGAATTTGGCCTTTCCGCCTCCCTTGACGCCTTCGGCGAGTTCCGCCGCGGCGTCGGAGAGCGAGCCGAGACCAACCTCGCCCGCCGCCTCGGCCTGCTCGCGGAGCTTCTCCTCGAGGGCCTTGGCGTCCTTGCGTTCCACGGGCGGATTCTCGAGTTTCTCGAGTTCCTGCACGGCTTGATCGAACTTCCCTTCCTGGAGCGCTCGGCCGGCGGACTGGGTCGAGTCGGCCACGCTGAGCGCTGCTCCGAGAGCCTGGAGCCGGGCATCGACCAGGCCGACGTTGTATTGGGCCTGCTTCGCGGCGATCGCGGCCTGCATCTCGGAGAGCTTGGCGAGCGCCTCCTTGATGTCGACGCCGGGCTGCTTCATCTCTTCGGCTTTCTCGGCGAGTTGCTCGACCAGTTCGCGCAGGTCCTTGTCCGATTCCTTCTCGGCGAGTTTCTCGAGGCGTTGAAAATCCTCGGCGAGCTTCTCGGCTTGTGCGACGATTCCCTCGATCGGGGCGGCCGCGGCGGCCGCCGGGCGTCCGCCGTCGGCGGGAATCAGCAACATGGCGATGGCGATCGCGGCGAGCGCGGCGGCGGAGATCCAGACCCGGGGTACGCGGAAGGGAACCACTGCGGCCGCATCGATCTTCGCGAGATGCGACTCGGCGTCGCGAATGGCCAACTCCCTCAGCGGCGAAACCTCGGGCTTGGAGAGGAAGTCGAGTGCGGAAATGGTGCGGTCGTCGAGGCGGTAATGATCGTCGACCGCGCGGGCGGCGGCGTGGATGTCGCGACGGCGGAGGCCGCCGACGACGGCTCCGAGAGCCGGCCCCGCGATCAGGAAGCCCAGCGGCCAACCGGGGGCGACGGGCCGCCCGATCCGGATCATCACCGCGAAATATGCGGCGAAGATCGATCCCACCAGAAGGCCGATTCCCGCCGCACGAGCGATCTCGAGCGAGCGGCGCCGCGCGGCGATGGGGCGTAGGCTGGGCGAGATGCGGTCGGGCATGGTCGTTTCTCCGCAGCGACGGATCGGTGACGCGAGGCCGTTCAGGGGGAGCTCGGGGAAGCGCATGGTCGCTTACCGGTTGAGCCGGATCGATACGATTCTACGACGCATTCGCGAATCCCGCCGGCGGAATCCTCCGGAATCGTCGGCCGACGAGGCTGAAGTCGATCCGCCTCAGTGCGACGTCGACGACGAAGAGCAGGATCGCGGCGGCGAGCAGAGGGAAATGAAGCGGACGGGCACGCGATACGGTTCGCTCGTCGGGCGTGAACACGCTTTCCGGAGGAGGTTCGAGGACGCCTCCCGAAGCACGAGCGACGGCGGCGAGGCGACCGCGATCGACCGGCCGGATCCGCAATTCGTCGGGATAACCGACGGCCAGCCCGCGCGACTGGCGGTAGAGCGGGCGACCGTCGGCCGAGAGCGTGAGCTCGAGGTGGTATGCGCCGGGTTCGGGCGTCTCGATCTCGGCCTCGAATCGCCCCGGCGCGGTGCGCTTCATCGAGAGAGTCCGTTTCGGCAGCCGATCGTGGATCACGGTCACGTCGGTCGTCGCTTCGCTGATGTATCGGCCCGCGGCGTCGACGGCGTCGAGACGAACCAAGGCGCGACGGTCGCGCTGGTCGACCTCCACGACGATCCCCTTGGCGTCGCTCTTGCGCATCGCGTGGCGAATGACCTGGGCCCAGAACTTGCCGAAATCGGGCCAGGTGATCCATTCCGGGGCCCAGCGATTCTTGGCGTCCGACGTGAATGCGACCGACATCCCCAGGCCGTAGCGCCACCAGGAGAGCAGGGGATCGCCCGATTCGGAAGCGAGAATGAATTCACTCGTGGGTTTGGGTCGAGTGATGACGTAGCCCAAGAGCAGCGGCGAGTTCTCGACGTCGAGGTCGCGCAGCGCCTGGGTCGCGCGGACGACTCTCGGGGTGAACGGTTGCTCATTGATCGCCGACTTCGATGCGGACATCGTCTCCTTGGCGAAGATCTGAGGGATCGCGGACGGGTCGTCGGTGAAGTAGTGGCGTCCGTTGCCGAGGCGGGAGATCTCTTCGAGAAGCGCGACGTCGGCCCCTTCGCCCACGCCGACCGTGCTCACCGTGATCCTCGCCGACGACATCGACCGCGTGATCCCCTCGAAGTCGCCGGGAGCCGATTGACCGTCGGTCAAGATGATCACATGCTTGAGTTTCGCCGTTGCGGCCCGGAGCGCTTCGTAGGCCTCTTCCATCGCGGGATACATCGACGTGCCGCCGCCCGCCTCGATCGAGGCGACGCGCTCGAGCACCGCCGCCTTGTCGGAGCAGGGGTGGATCTCCGAGACCCAGTACGCCGCACCCTCGAACGCGATCACGCCGACCTTGTCGTTCGGGCCCAACAGCTCGATCGCGCTCTTCGCCGCCTCCTTCGCGAGCTCGATCTTCTCTCCTCCCATCGAGCCCGACTTGTCGATGACGAGCACCATCGCCAGGCTCGGCTTCTCCTTCTCCTTCTCGAAGTCGGATCGGACCGGGAGGATCTCCTCGAGGGCGGTCTTGTAGTAGCCGCCGAGCCCGAACGACTGGTCGCCGCCCAGCATCAGGAAGCCGCCGCCCAAGTCGCGTACGTAGGTTCGCGCCAGGTCCATCTGCCGCGTGGTGAGGGCTGTCGCCGGGACGTTCGAGAGAATGAGCATTTCGTAGTTCTGGAGATCCGAGAGCGATTCGGGCATTCCCTGGGTCGGACGGACATCGACTTCGATCTCGTGTTCGCGGAGCGCCGAGACGAACTCGTCGGCGTCGCGCGGAGAGCTCTCGATCATCAAGACGCGAGGCTTTCCCGACGTGAACACCAATCCTATGTCGGAATTGTTGTCGAGCAGCGTGTCCTTTCCGCCGCGCACCCGGGCCGTGTAGGTCGCGAGCCGATCTGCGGCGATCTCCTGCCGGAAGACGAATCGGTTCTCGCCGCGCCGGATCGGCCTGCGCTCGGAGACGACGCGGATCGCTCCCTTGAAGACCTCGATCTCCACGTCGTCGTCGTCGTGATCGGAGGCGACGACCACCTCGACGTTGAACGGCTCGCCTTGGCGAACCTGTGCGGGAACTTCGACCCCCGCGAGCTGGATCTCGGGTCCCGAACGCACCGGAAGAGGAACGGTGGAGACCTCGACGCCCGCTCGGAGTGCGGCCTCGAGCCCGTTGCCGACGGTTTCGTTGCCGTCGGAGAGAAGCACGATCCTCGGCACGAAGAACGGCGGGATCGCCGCGGCGGCGGTCTCGATCGCGGCGGCGAGATTCGTGGCCCGGGGGTCGAGCGGGTCGGTCGCGGATCGGTCGGCCGTCGCGCCGGCGTCGTCCTTGGGCATCGGCTTCGGCAGCTCGGCGCGAATCGGTCCGGGCTTGCCGCCGAACTCGACGAAGGCGTATCGGCCTGCTCGGGCTTCGGCCGTCGCGCGGGTGAGATAATCGTCGATCGACGGAGGGGCGTCGCTGCCGACGCTCGCACTGCGGTCGACTGCGAAGACGACGAAGCGGTCGGTCGTCGGCTCGAGCAACGTCAACCCCGCGAGGCTGAGCACCAGGAGGACGACGATCAGCGATCGTAGGATCAAGGAGATCCACAACTGCCGACGCGGGAGATCGACCAGCCCGCGCCGGAATACGATCGCGAGGATCGGCAAGGCGATCAGAGCGACGAGAGCGAACGGCCGAGTGAGCTCGAGCGAGAGCCGCATGAGGTCGTCCATCAGTTGATCCAGCGCCGTTGATAGAGGTACCATTCGAAGGTGATCCAGGCGCAGGCGAGCGCGGCGAGCAGTCGCCAGAGCGGGCCGAGGCCCGATCCGCCGAGAGGTCGCGGTTTGGCGGCGGAGGCGAAGCCGGCGGGGGCGCGAAGGTCGCTCTCCCGTGAGTCGGCTAGATTCGCGGCGATCGGAATTTCGGCCTCGGTTCCGGGAGCAGGGGCCTCGGCATCGGCCGAACGGGGACGTCCGAGCTTCCAGATTCCGACCGCGTCGAGCGGTCCCACCAATGCGCGACCCGAGGCTGGGCGGATGGGCCGCGCGCGGTCGTTCGGCGAACGCAGCTCGAGCTCGGCCGAGCCGGCGAGCGTCTCCGGCAACGCGAAGTCGACGATCGACCCCGTCGGAGGAGACTCGCGGAGTTCGCCCTTCGTGCCGGCGAACCAGGCCAGTGCATCGGCGATCAGGATCGGAAACGCCGTCTGGAAGGGCAGGTCGCCCTTGTCGATATCGACCGTCAGCACGAGAACTTTCCCCTCGGGCCGCTCGATGCTCGCGTAGAGCGGTTCGTCGCCGATCGTCGACACCAGCGTCCGGCCCGCGACTCCGGGAGCGAATGCGAGCTTCCGCGCCTCGGGCATCGAGACGTGATTCAGACGTACGTGCGCCAGCAGTGGTGAATCCTTGTCCTGCTTCGCGACGATCGGGTCGCGCACCAGGTCGCCGATCGTCCAGAGGTCGCAGTTCGTTCGCGGGTCGATCACCAAGACGTCGCCGCGTGGAATTCGATCGGGGACCGTCTTGTGAAAGACCTGGAGCGTCGAGGCGGGCGTCGCTGGGTCGGGAGTCTTGGCGATCTCGAGGTCGACCAGCGGGTCGGCCCGAAGCACCATCTGCAGGAACAGGTTGCCCTCGGTGACGAGTCGAACCGAGCGGACGCTCCGGCGCGGGAGGACTGCGGCGGCCTGGTCGTCGGCGGGGAACGAGTCGCCCGGCTCGAGCCGGGCGCGGAGGATCCCGCCCTCGGCCGACGCCTTGACGAAGACCTTCGACCACTTCGCGTTCGCTCCGAGTTCGATCGGCACGACGTCGACCGGGCGCCCCTCGAGCTCCAGGCTGAGGCGCGAGCGTGCGGGCTGGTCGCCGGCATTGCTCAGCTCGACGAGGATCTCGTAGCCGATCGGGTCGACGAGGCTTCGTCGCGCCTGGAGCAGCGTGATGCCGAGATTCGAGCTCGAAGCCGAGCCGACGGGAACGATGTCGACATCCGCGGCGGTCGCGAGCTCGGCCGAGCGGTCGAACGCGCCGTCGGTGACGACGATGATCCGCGGGTTCTCGCGATCGGCGAGGACCCCGCGCGCCAACTCCACCGCCTCGAGGACGCGCGTCGGGCCGTCGGTCGACTCGATCGCGGCGATCCGGTCGCGAAGCGTCTTCTGATGCTCGGTCAGGCCGCACTCGACGCGCGGGCGAGCCCCCGCGGAGATCAAGGCGAGTTCGTCTCCAGGGCGGAGGTCGGCCACCACGCGCTCGGCCTCGGCGCGAGCTGCGGCGAGCCGACTCGGAGCGATATCGGTCGCGTTCATACTCGCACTATTGTCGATGATCAGCGCGATCCTGCGCGCCTGCCGCGCATCGCGACCCAAGATCGGGTCGACGAGCGCCAGCACCACCATCAGCAGGAACGCGAGCTGGCAAAGCAGCGAGACGAGATGCCGCAGCTTCTGCCAGAGCGAGCGCGGACGCGACTCCTCGAAGACCTGGCGCCAGAAGATCGTCGTCGAGACCGGGACGCGGCGGAGCCGGATCTTCAAGATGTAGAAGACCACGATCGGCAGCGCCAGTGCGGCCCAGAGCCAAGCGCCCGGGTTCGAGAAGTTCATGATCGAACACTCGCTTGCATGGTCATGACGGCGTCTCCGAACCCGTTGCGGCGTCCGCGGGCGGGGCGACCTGGAGTTCGCGGATCCGGCCAAGCTCGTCGAAGCGTCCGTGGACCGAGCCCCGGGGCGACTTGGCGACCAGCGCGGCGAGATCGGCCGGATCGGCGGTCGACTCGTCGTCCGGATCCTCGTCGACGCCGCTGAGTTCGTATCCCTTGCATGAGAAATAGTGGATGAACGCCGGCTTGTGGTCGAGGTCGATGTGCGGCAGGATCGAGAGGAAGAGGTTCATGCAACGCCGCGGGTCGGAGTCGGCCGCGGCTCGGACGGCGGCGTTCTCGAAGAGAAAGTACTCGGCGCCCTCGTCGGTCTCGCATCGGTAGTAGCCGTCCGCCTCGCAGAGCCCCGCGCACACCAGTGCGACGACGTCGGGGTTCAGTTCCGCGAGACTCGCGCGCGGTTCGGTGAACTCCGAGATCGAGTGCTCCTCGCCGAAGCGGGCGATCGCCCGCGCTGCGTCGCGCAAGCCGTCGGGAACGTCGACCCGCTCGCTGGCGCGCGACCAGATCCACTCGTTCGTCGCCTTGGCCGCCGTGCCGAGCCACTGGATCAGGAACTCGTTCGTACCTTGCTCGTTCGAGAGCACGAGCGACGCCGCCGCGAGGTCGATCTTCCAGTCGTGATCGCCCCCGACCACTCGAAAGAGCGACTGCTGCTTGTCCCAGGACATGACTGCGTGTTCGTTCGTCAGATCACGGAAGGTCAACATGCCCGTGCATCTCGAGGGTTGAGTCGCTCATCGCAAGGCTCCGGCCGAGCGCATCATCTTCAGGATCAGGTCTTCGAGCGGCGTGTCGGTCGATGCGCGGGTGCACCCGAGGCCGTGGGTCCGCGCGTAGGTCGCGATCGATTCCTGGAAGCGGTCGTACGCCTCGCGATAACGCGCGAGCCGGCGCTCGTCGACGGTGACCTTCTCGGAGAGCCCGGTCTCGACGTCGACCAGTTCGACGTCGCCCTTGAACGTCGGGTCGACCTCCGTGCGATCGTGGATCTGGACGATGTGCGGCTCGTGCCGATGGTGTCGCAGCAGGTCGAGCCCGCGCTCGAAGCCCGCGGGATCGTACAGATCGCTCACGACCACCACCAGTCCGCGCCTGCGGGCGCGGTGCACGAAGCTCTTCGCCGAACGCGCGAGGTCGGTCTCGACGGACCTCGGCGTCAGGTCGCGGAGGAAGTCGAGCAACGAGAGGATCCGCGCCTTGCCGCGCGTCAAGGGAAACTCCTCGACGACGTCGCGCGCAAACGCGCTCACCGCGATCCGGTCGAGGTCGGCCAAAGCGATATAGGCGAGAGCCGCGGTGATCCGCCGCGCCATGTCGAATTTCGAGGGAGACCCGTACGCCATGCTGGTCGACACGTCGAGAAGGAAATAGACGTGAAGATCTTCTTCTTCCTGAAAGCGTTTGAGCAGCAGTTCGTCGTGCCGCGCGTAGAGATTCCAGTCGAGGTACCGGAAGTCGTCGCCTGGGGAATAGTCGCGATGGTCGGCGAATTCGATGCCGCCGCCGAGCTGCATCGTCCGCCGTTGGGCGAGCAACGACCCGCGAAACACGCGCCGGGAGACGAGCGAGAGATATTCGAGCTTGGCGAGGAAGTCGGAGTCGAAGAGCGGCGGCATCGGCGTCGGTCCCTCGTCGTCGTTTCCGCGGCCGCCGTCGCCCGATCGAGCCGCGGTCGTCTGGTGCGGTGGCCGTGTGGGGGGATCTCACTGGGACGGAACGACTCGAGTCGATCAGTCCGCCGCGGCGACCGCGGCGGCGGCGGGGACCTCGATCCTGTCGAGGGCGTCGCGGATGATCTCGTCGGCCGACATGTTCTCCGCCTGACCCTCGAAGTTCAGGATCAGACGGTGCCGCAGGGCCGGAACCGCGACGGCTCGAAGGTCTTCACGCGAGACGGAGAAGCGATGGTCGAGGATCGCCCGGATCTTCGCGGCGAGGATCAACGCCTGCGCTCCGCGCGGGCTCGAACCGTAGCGGACGTAGCGCTTCGCGGCGTCGGTCGCCGTGGGATTCTCGGGGTGGGTCGCGAGCACGAGCGCCACGCCGTAGCTCCGCAGCTCCGAGGCGATCGGGATCTCGCGAGCGAGCAGACCCATCTCGGTGATCGCATGACCGTCGAACACCGGCTCGACCGTCGGCGTCGACCGCTCGGTCGTCCGATCGAGGATGCGCTCGATCTCGGGGCCCGACGGAAACCGCACGATCAGCTTGAACAGGAACCGGTCGAGCTGCGCCTCGGGCAGCGGGTAGGTCCCTTCCATCTCGAGCGGATTCTGAGTCGCCAGCACGAAGAAGGGCCGGTCGAGCTTCATCGTCTTCCCGGCGATCGTGACCGACTTCTCCTGCATCGCCTCGAGCAGGGCCGACTGAGTCTTCGGCGTCGCCCGGTTGATCTCGTCGGCAAGGACCATGTTGGCGAAGACGGGGCCGGGCTGGAATTCGAATCGTCTCCCGCCCTCGGGCGTTTCGAGCACGACGTTCGTGCCGACCAGGTCGGCGGGCATCAGGTCGGGAGTGAACTGGATCCTCTGGAATTTGAGGCGGAGCGCGTCGGCGATGGTGCGGACCAGCAGGGTCTTGCCGAGGCCGGGCACTCCCTCGAGCAAGACGTGTCCCCCGGCGATCAGAGCGGTGAGCGCGCCGTCGACGATCTCTTGCTGTCCGACGATGACCTTGGCGACCTCGGCGCGGAGCAGGTCGAACGACCGACGGAACGACTCGAGCTTCTCTCGGGTCTCCTCGTGCACCTCACTCATCGTCGCCGTTCCTCTCGCGCCGTTGCGGGTCTCCGCGATTCCGTCGATCGACGCTACCGCCGCGCGGCCGCGAAGTCAAAAGGAAATGCGAGGCTTCGACGGGAAGCCGCTGCGCGGAGCCGCGTCGATTGACGCGGGCGCGCCGCCGAAGCTAGTCTGAACCGGTCGATCGCGCGTGCCTCGCCGCCTGGCCGCTCGATCATCGTTCGCCGTGGAACCGGGCGTCGGTCCCCCCCTTCTCGAGGAGAGTCGAGATGTTCGGATTGCAGCATCAATGGATGTCGGGCGTCCTCGCGTCGGCGTTGATCGCCGTCGCCTCCGCCCTCCCCGCATCCGCCGCGCAGATCCCTCCCGATCGACCCGAACCGCCGGACGCCCCCGCAACATCCAAGGATGAACAAGAAACCGAAGAGCGCGATCGCGTCGCCGCCGAGCGCTTTCTCGCCGTTCTGGAACGCAACCCGCGCAGAGGGACCGCGCTCGACCGCGTCTACGGGCGCGAAGTCGAACTCGGCACCCTCGATGCGCGGATCGCGAAGTGGCGGGAACGCACTCAACGCGACCCGGGCGACGCCGCCGCCTGGATGCTCATCGGCCTCTTCGAGGCTCAACGCGGCAAGGACGGCGAGGCGGTCGAGGCCTTCCGAGCCGCCGCCAAGGCGAAGCCGACCGACCCGCTCGCATCCTATTATCTAGGGCAGTCGCTCGTGCTCGTCGCGCGACCCGAAGAAGCCGTCGAGGCGTTCGAGCGAGCCCTCACCCTCCGACCCGCCCGGACCGACCTACTCGAGATCCACCAGGCACTCGGCCGTGTCCATCAAAGGGCGGGACGCACCGAGAAGGCCCTCGAGGTTTGGACGCGGCTCGAAAAGCTCTTCCCCGACGACCTCCGCGTTCAGGAACAGATCGCCGTCGCACTGGCCGAGGAAGGTCGGCCCGACGATGCGCTCGTGCGCTTCACCCGTCTCGCCGAACGCACGACCGATGCTTATCGCAAGATCCAGTTCGAACTCGAGGCCGCCGGACTTCTCGCCGGACTCGGTCGCGCGAGCGATGCCTTGTCCGCATTCGAGTCGGTCCTCGATCGGCTCGAACCCGAGAGTTGGCAAGCCCGCGACGTCCGACGCAAGATCGAAGAAGTCTTCACGCGAAAAGATGATCTCGCAGGGTTGGCGTCCTACTACGAGAAGCGTCTGACGCGTGTTCCCGACGACCTGGAGGCGATGGCACGCCTCGGTCGCACCCTCGGGCTCATCGGCCGCGCGGCCGACGCACGCGCCTGGTTCGAGAAGGCGCTGAAGCTCGCCCCGGGAAACAAGACGCTTCGCGCAGCCTTGATCGAGAATCTGAAGTCCCGCGGCGAGATCGCCGCCGCTGCCTCTCAATACGAGGAACTCCACCGCGTCGACCCGGCCGATCGCGACGTGCTCCGCGATTGGGGACGCCTCCTCCTCGCCGACGCCTCCAAGCCCGAGGCCGATCGCCGTCGCGCCGCCGCCGCCGTCTGGAAGCGTCTCGCGCCCGACGACTCGACCGATCCCGTTGCCGTCGCCCAGGCGGCCGACCTCTTCCGCCAGGCCGGCTTCGAGACCGAGACCCTCGACCTCTACCGCCGAGCCGTGGCTCTCGCTCCCCAATCGCCCCAGTATCGCGAATATCTCGGAGAATATCTCCATACGCTCAAGCGACCGGCCGAGGCGATCGCCGCATGGAGCGAGATCGCCGCGGGCGAAGCCGAGAACGCCGCGACGCTCGCCCGGCTCGGCGAGGTGCTCGCGGGATTCGGCTATCGCGACGAGGCTCTCCCGCATCTCACCAAGGCTCTCTCCCTCGATCCGGGCGACCTCGACCTCAGACTCTCGCGCATCGACGTCTTGATCTTGATCGGACGGCTCGAGGAAGCCGACGCCGAACTCGCTCTCGCCGAGAAGCGACCCGAGGCCGCTCCGTCCGACGCGGCCGAGGCCGTGCTCACTCGTCGCATCAAGGTCTACCAGGCACGCGATCGCCTCGTCGCCGAGATCGACGCGCTCCGCAAACGCCTGACCGACGCCGGGCGCCCAGACGCCGCGGGTTGGACGCGGCTCTCTCGGCTCCTCGAAGCCGACGGTCGAGTCGCCCCGGCCGCCGAGGCCGCCGCACGAGCCGCCGCCGACGACCCGAAGTCGATCGACGCCTGGGTCGCATTGGCACGCTTGCGGGAGACGTCCGGGGACCTCCTCGCCGCGGTCGAAGCCTCGACGAAACTGCTCGCGCTCGATCGACGCGCGCGGACCGACCACCTCACGAACATCGCCCGGCTCGAGGCCCGCCTCGGGCGCAAGGATCGCGCTCTCCAGGCCGGCCGCGACCTCCTCGCCGCTGCGCCGGGGAACTTGGAACATGCGAAGTTCTACGCCGAACTCTGCTTCCAACTCGACGCGGCCGACCAAGGGCTCGACGCGCTCCGTCGCGGCGTTCGCTCCAACCCGAGTGATCCCGCCGCCATGATCGACCTCGCCGAACAACTCGGAAAGCTCTTTCGCGTCGACGAGGCGATCGAACTCTACTGGCGCGCGTTCGACAAGACCACCGACCTCGACGCCCGGCTCGCGATCGTCGCTCGATTGACCGAACAATATGCGCAGAAGAATGATGTCGACGCACTCGTTGCGCGGATCGATCGGATCCACCGCGGCGCCGACCAGGTCCGCGAACGCTCGCTCTGCCTCGCACAGATCCACCAGAGCTCCGGCGATCCCGTCTCGGCTCGCCGAGAGCTCGAGCGGCTCGCGGCGGTCACCCCGCGCGACCCGCTGCTCCTTCGTCGACTCGCCGACCTCGCCGACTCCACTGGAGACTCCGAAGCCGCCGCCGCCTTCTTCGCCCGGCTCGTCCAGGTCGCACCCGCCGCCGAAGTCCGCTCGAAATGGGCCCTCTCCCTGCTCCGAGCCGGCAAGCTCGACGACGCGGCCGCGGTTTGGAGCGGCTCGGTCGACGAGGAGAAGGACCCCGCGCGCGTGCTCGCGGCCGTCGACAGCCTGATCGCCTCCGGCAAGGCCGAACTCGCCGCGCGCGTGATCGATCGGCGCCTCCAAGCCGAGCCGACGAACTGGGAGATGCTCACGCGTCGACTCGTTGCCGCCGTCGATCGTCGCGACCTCCCCGCCGCCGACGCCGCCGCGCGCGAGATCCTGGCACTGCAGCTCGACGACGACGCGCCTGCGATTGCCGCCAAGGCCGGACCCAGGGCGGTGGGCTCGATCAACGCCTCCCAGCCCGGGCCGCAGCTTCGGCTCATCGCCGCGAACACCGCGCGGATGATCGCCGGAATGGATCAACGCATGAACGGGCCCGGCTCCGTGGCTCGAGGCTGGACCCCCGCCGATCATGGGCAGGCCCGCGTGGTCGCGATCGCCTGGCTCCTCGCCCGCGAGCCCGGGAAGCCCGGCGAAGTCTCCTTCCTCGACCGGCTCCGCCAAGACTCCGACAAGCGACCCGAGGCAATCCGGCCCCTCTGGGATCTCCACCATTCCGCCGTCATCCGACGGGACGACGAGCAGCAGAGAAAGATCCTCGAACGGCTCGCCCAGGCGAGCCCCGGCGACCCTGCGGTCGCCTTTCTCCAATTGATGCAGATGAGCACGCGCTTTCGCACAATCAGGCCAAGCTATTATGGATCACTCGATCAATTGGCCGAGGCTCAGGCTCCGCCGTCGACCGAGGAACTCGAGCGACTCGCTCGCGCGATTCTCGCGGTCCTCCAGAAGCGCCCGAACTGGGGGGTCGAAGCCTATGCCGGTCCGCTGCTCCCCAGTATGCGCACGCCGCGATCCGCCGAGCTCTACGACCGGATCGCCGAAGCGCTTCTCGCCGGCCCAGTCGACTCAGCACGCGCGTCGCGGCTCGCCTCGGCCTTTGCCGACTGCAAGGATGCCGCGAGTCTCGAGAAGCTCGTCGCGCGGTTTCAGACGGATCGATCTCCGACCGCCTCGAATGCGGGCTTCAATCCCTACTACTCGGTCGAGGCGACGATCATCGGTCGGTTCCTCGGTGTCCTCGCGGAGACCTCGGGCCCCGACGCCGCCTTCTCGGCCTACGACGAGATTCGTCTCCGCAGACGCGACCGCCGCAAGCTCGAACTCCGAGCGATCCGCTCGAGCACCGCGACGAACATGACCGCGAATCGGTCGTGGAACATGACCGTTTGGACCAGTTCGAGCCGACCCTCGTCGGGAATGAGCGAGATCATGCTCGAGCTCGATTCCTTCACTCCCACCGATATCCAGATCCTCTTCAATGTTCGTGAGATTGCGCGAGAGAAACAACGCGGGGATGATGCGATCGCCCGTTTCGGCCCGACAGCCCCGGCGCGAGACGCGGCCGAGCGACTCGAGAACGCCGTCATCACCGCCTATCTCCTATGGTGGCGCGGCGACCGCGAGGCGGCGGTCGACTCGCTCGATCGGGCTCGCAGCCTCGCTCCCAAGGACGCAGGCCTCGCTCTCGGGCTCGCCTCGCTCCGCGAACGACTGGGATACCACCGCGAGGCGCTCGAAGTGCTCGACTCGGTCGAGACGTTCGATCAAGTATTGATGCGACGGCGAGAGACCGATGCGCTGCGGATCGCAGCGGCCCTGGGAGATACCGACCGCGCCCGCGTCGCTGCCGAGCGGCTCTTCGGCCTCCGGCTCGACGGCCGCTCTCAGCTCGATCTCGCGGGCAAGATGTCCAGCCTCGGGCTCCACGACCTCTCCGACGCCGTCCTCAACAGAGCGCAGGGCTCCGTGGGGAACCGACTGGCCGAACTCGTCGAGCTGATGAACCGTTTCCAGACCGAAGGGCGGGTCGAACAGGCCGTTGAGGCGGCATACAAGATCCTCGACCAAACCAAACCGGCAGGCCGAACCACGTCGAACCCGACCGCGGGGATCGCGCGCATCGTCTCGTCGTACGCGGTCGCGGGCGGAGGAATCGCCTACTACTCGAGTGCGCCGAGTCCCGCCTCTCGCTCGAACGCCTCCGAGCGGCGGGCCGCCCTCACCGTGCTCGCTCGTGCCGGGGAGATCCGCCGGCAGATCGACCGACTCGAAGCCCGACTCGCCTCCAACCCCAAGGACGAGGCCGCGATCCTGGCACTCATCGAACTCTACACGACCGAGAATCGCAAAGACCAGATCGATCGACTCCAATCGGCGCTACGCGGACTCGAGCCGGCAAACCCCCGCGCGCGCCTCGAGGCCTCGATTGGCCGACTCGCAACCGGTACGGATCAATCCGCCGCCAAGGAGATCGAGGCCGCCCTCGTCGCCGATCCCGCCCTCCTCGTCGATTTCGGAAATCCACTCCTCAACGCCTTCTCATCGAAGGGAAAACTGCCTGAATACGCAACGATCGTCTCCAAACTCGACCTCGACCGCGTTCCTCAGTCGTGGCCCCTCTCGCAACCTGCGCAGATGTTGCTGTCGAGACCCGAGACTCGCGAGGCCGGCCTGGCGCTCTACTCCAAGATCCTCGAGAAGTTCCCCACGGATCGCTGGTCGAACATCTACGTTCTCTTGAATAACGAATATGCTCGCAAATCCGTGGACGTCTATCGGACCGCCGTGGAGCTCATCTCGAATACGGGGATGAACCCTGCTTCGCCCTGGACCTGGCTCGACACGACGATCGGCGGCCGCGCGAACGGACGATCATTGACGTACGCCGGCGCCCTCGTCGACTCGGCGATCGCGTGCGGGCGGGTCGACGACCTTCGCGAACGGATGACACGCATCGGCCAGTCGCAACCTCGCTGGAACGGCGGAGAGGTGATCCTCGCGATGCTCGACCTCCGCATCGGCAAGATCGAAGCCGCACTCGCTCGAATCGACGCTCTCGCCAAGCGACCCAATGGAAACATGCCCGCATCGGTCCGAGGAATGCTCGCGGATGAACTTCGCGACGCGGGAGTCGACACCCGCGCGGATCTCATGCTCGACGCCATCGCCGCCGACACGATCGCATTGATCAAGGAACGTCGATTCAACGGGAATTCCGTCGCCATGACCGCGCAGATCTTGGTCGCTCGCGGACGGACGGACGACTTGGTCCGAGTGCTCGAGGCCGCGGAGAAGGCGGAACCGCTCGATGACGGCTCGCCGCAAACGAGCGCTCTGATGTTCACGCAGGTGATCCTACTGCCGGTGGCGCAGCAGTATCTCGCCGTCGGACGCCGCGCCCGCGAATTCGAGACGTACATGCGCGGCTACCGGCTGATTCGAGACGCATGGGCCGGCTCCGAGCTCGACGCCTCGACGCAGCAATGGTTGATCACGCTGCTTCAGTCGGCCGAGGCCGCGCTCCGCGCCGCGTCCGGGCCGGATTTCGAGGCCGCGTGGCGGTCGTGCATCGATCACGTCGGCCGCGGCGACCTCGATCTCCAGATCGTCGTCGAATCGCCGAGACTCTCCGACGCTCGGCTCTCGAGTCGCCTGCTCCAAGAGATCGAAGCGGCCGCGAAGCGCTCGCCCGAGAACCGCTCGAAGATCCGGAAGCTCATCGCCGACGCGGCGCAGGCCCGCCCCGATTCGCTCGCGCTTCGCATCCTCCGAATCGAGCTCTCGGAAGGCCCCGAAGAGACGGCTCGGCTCATCGATGAGCTGAAGGAACATTTGAAGAAGCGTCCCGCGGTCGACCGATCGAGCCGCACCGGGGCCGCCGAGGAACTCGCTCTCTGGCTCGCCGCGCGGAGAGGTCTCGAGATTCCCGCGGCGACCGCGATCTCGAGGTCGCTCGCCGAGCAGGCACTCGACGCCTCGGGACGGTTGCCGAGCCCCGCCTGGCGCGACGCGATCCGCCGCGAATGGGGCGACATCGAGCTGAAGTCGGGCGACAAAGCCCGCGGCGAACGTCTCTGGACCGACCTCCTCGAGTCGCTCCGCCCGCGCCCGAATCCCCGTCCCGGTCCGCGAGAACCCGATGCCAAGCGAGGAGCGGGCCGCGCGAATCCATTCCGCCCCACCGTTCGCTTCGTCAAGCAGCAACCCCGGCCGATCCCCGCGATCGCCGATCCCGCGCGATTGCCGGCCAATGCCTCCACGGCCGCCGAACGATTCGAACGCATGCTCGAGATCGCAGCCATGGCGGCGGATCGCGGGCTCGTCGAACTCTCGCTCGAGGCATTCACCGATGCGTACGCCGCCGGGCCTCCGATCCTGGCGTCGACCTCCGCGACGGCGCTCCCCCTCCAGCCCACATACGGTTCGTATGCGGCGATACCGATGCAACCTCTGATGCCCGCGTTCCCCGCGAGTCGCATCTCCGTGAGCGAGGGGCAGCCGGCTGCGCCCGGACCGGTACGAGTCACGAACCTCGTCGCGGCATGGAAGGCGCAGGGGATGTCGCCGCGGCGGATCTACGACGTCTTGCTCGCGGCTTCGCTCCCAGCTTCGCGGCCGGGTGAGGTCTTCCTGCTCGACGAGGCCGGCGCAGCGTCGCGCTCGGGGACGGCGACTGAACGAATTCTGGTGCGTGCCGCCCTCGATGCCGGGACCGTCGACGACTTGCGGCGGCAGCTGAGCGAGCGAACGTTGAAGGGTGCCGCGGAACTGAACGCCCTCGCTCTCCTGGGCGACATCGCTCGAGCCTCGGGCAACGCCGATGCCCTCAATACGCTGCTCGGGCGGCTCGAGACTCGTTTGAAGACCGACTCGCTCCAGAATACATTGGAGATGACGGTCGATCTCGCTCGGCCTGCGCTCCGGAACGAAGCGACGAGCGACCGCGCCGCGGCCTTGATCCGTCTCTGCATCCCGCGATTCCAGCGAGCTCCCGCTCGAATCCAGATCACCGATCTCGGGATCGAATTGGCGCGGTATGAATTCAAGGCCAAGCGACCGGCCGAGGCGCTCGCGCGGCTCGAGGAGTCGCTCGACGCGGTCGAACGCATCGCGCGCCGGACCGGTGAGAACGGAGCAGTCGCCGCGAGGAATCGCAAGTCGAGGATCGAGGCCGCCGCATCCTTGCTGATCGATGAAGGGCGACCCTTCGAAGCGTTGACGATCCTCGGTCGCGCTGCCGATGCCGTCGAATCCGACGATATGATCATCAACGCGCGCGTGCTCTTTCGGCTCGCGCATCGGCTCGCCTTGCTGCCGCCCGCCGAGCGCTTTGCGAAGCTCCGCGAGTGGAGCCTCCCGACTCCCAAGCGGAGGTCGGTGCGGGCCTTGGCGGCCGTGGGTCGGTTCCCGATGCCTCCGGCCGAGTTCGCGGCGTCCGCGGCGAAATTGGGCTTCGCTCTCGAACTGCCCGGCGGAGGACTGCCCTCGACGGTTTCGACCTCGAGGCTGCTCGTCGCCTGGGCCAAGGAGGCCGGCGAGCTCGAGGCATTGTGCAAGGAGTTGAAAACGTTCGCCGACGATCATGTCGAGAACGCGGAGGCCGTCTACCTCTCCGCGGAGATCGAGCAGGGTCGAATCGGGGAGGTCGCGGAGCGATTCCGGAGTTACGTCGCAGCGCGTCGAGCGACGCAGAACGATACCGATCGAACGATTCTCGGTCGATTGGTCGAGCTCGAGCCGGCGTTCCTTGCACTCGGGGTCGAATCGGTTCATCCCGCCGCGATGGAACTCCTGGAGACTCGACGCCCGCGGCTGACGAACAGCGAGCTCGCGAACGAGTTGAGCAGCGCGATCGAGGATCGCCGAGTCGCCCGCGAGCTGCCCGCGGCTCCCGCCCGTCCCGATCTCGCGCCCGAGCACTGGTTCGTCGAACCGGGTCGCGTGGCGCGGGTCGCCGCCGCCGAGGGCGTCATTCATCGACCTCGCGGACCCGGAAACGATCAAGTCATGTTCCGCTATCCGCTGCGTGGATCGTTCCGTGTCGAGGCCGAGTTGCTCCATGAGTCCGGAACGACGAGCATCCTCGCATTCGGACCGGTCGAGATCGACCCTCTCGGCGATCCGCCCGGCATGGGTGGTCGCGAGGCTCCCGTGCCGTTCCACGTCGGCGGTCCCGAGGAGTTCCATCGGCTCACGATCGACGTCACGCCTCAGGGACAGACGGTCCGCCTCGAGGACCATCTCTTCCGGAAGTCGAACGTTCCCACGGATGTCGATCCTTGGCTGCGATGGGTGGTTCGCGGGTCGGGCCGGGCGGCGATCCGGAATGTCCGGGTCGTGGGCGAACCGACGATTCCTCGCGAGCTCGATCTGCTGCCGATGCTCCGCCTCAGGGCTCGCCCCGCGACGAGCGCAATGAGCGCGGCGCTCTCGACGGTTCCGGCGAGCCGGCGACCGGCCGTGGTGAATCCGCCTCCCGCGGGCCCCGCTCCGGGGTGGGTGATCGTCGACGATGAACTGCGAGGCGATCGCAAACGCGCCACCATACCGGCACGCGTCACACTCCGCGAATCTTGGATCGATGGCGAGCGAGTCGGCTTCGAATGGTTCCATGCGCCTGGATCGATCGAGGCGTTCGCGGCGATCGGCGACCTCGGTGTCGTGCCCACTTCCGAGGGGATTCGGCTGGTGCACCTCGCATCCTCAGCCGATCTGATTCCGCTCTCGGCGGCCGAGGCGATCTCTCCCCGCGAGCCGAGCGGTCCGATCGCACTTCGCGAAAACGACTGGAATCGGTTCGACGCGACGATCGAGGCGGGCGGACGCGTGACCATCAGAATCAACGATCGCGAGGTTTGGAAGATGGTGCTCGCGCCTGACGCGAGGCGCGGATTCGCGGTCGCCTTCGATCCATGCAAGTCCGATGCACGGATCCGTCGCCCCAGGCTCGAGATTCGCGGCCCGGATCATCTCTCGAGCGCACTGGCGGCCAATCTGTCGGCGACGCCCGCCAATCGGCCGGCGCTCTCGGCCGCCGCGGCCGATCTGCGAATCCCCGAGAAGTACAGATCCGAGAGTTACGAGGGGTTGTTCGATCGGATCGAATCGGCGACGCCCGCGGCACGCTTCGATGCTCTCGCCGCGCACGTCCTGCCGACGGCCGATCATCGTTCCTGGCGCATCGAAGGCGGCTTCGCGCCGGGGGGAACGCTCCGCTCGCCCGCCTGGGAACTCGTCGAAGCTGCGCGACAGGCGGGCAAGCTCGACGACCTGCTCGAGCGCACCAAGGAGGCGGCGGGCGAGGGCGAACCGTCGAAGTCGGCTCGTCTCGCGATTCGAGCGATGGCGTCGGCCGCGCGCGGCGACGACGCGGAACTCGGTCGAGTACTCGACGCGCTCGCCGCGACGTCGGCCCCGGCGAGCGTTTCGCTGAATTGGGCGCGATTCCTCGCGAGTCGCGCGGCGGCTTCGCGTGAAGGTATGCGTGAGAAAGCCGGCAAGCTCCTCGATCAGCTCCTCACGCTCTCCCTCTCCGACGGGCCGGGCTGGGACGCGCTCACGATCAACGCCGCGCGATTCGCCGCGACGATCGGCCGGAGCGAGGCGGCACCTCAGCGTTTCCGGTACTTCGAGTTCATCAGCGGCGAGACTGCGTGGACCGAGAGCCGCGGCATCCCGAGGTCGGGCTGGCGTGTCGAGGGCGACGGCTTCCGCAAGCTCCCCGGAGCGCCCGGCAATCTGACGCACGTCGTTCCGCTCATGGGCGACTTCGATGCAGAGGCCGTGCTCGAGGGCGGTTCCCTCCTCCGAGAGACTCGGTTGGTCTACGGCGGAGTCTGGTTGCCGGGTTCAAAGAATGCAACATATCGCTACAAGATCGAACGTCGAGGTCGGCGGCTCACGGCCTTCGTCGACGGCGAGAAGGTCGGGGAGCACACATTCGATCGCCTGCCGGCTCCCTGGCTGTCGCTTTCGGGTCCGGAACTCTCGAGCGGCCGGGTGTCGCGTCTTTCGATCCGCGGCATCGGGGCCCCGGCGAAGAACTGGGCGGTGTTCGAGAGTGATCCGGCATCGATCTGGACCGACTTCCACACCCACCCCGCTCCACGCGGGCTCCAGGCCATTTGGAGCGTCGTCGGTCGCGAGCTCTCCTCGACGATCGCGCGGAAGGACCGGCCCTTCGTCGACAGGGGCGAGGGTTTCACGACGATACGACCAGCAGTGTCGACGGCGATGATCCGGCTGATGCCGGCGACCACCTCTCCGTTCATGATGGGCGAACCGAATCCGTCGACCGAGCCCGAGCCGACCCTCCCGATCACGACGATGGAAGGGCTCTATCGGTTGAACATGCCGTTTTCCGAAGGAATGACGATTCGCTATGGATCGCTCTACGAGCCGGGTCGCCACCAGGCGCATCCCGTATTGGGGAACACCGCGTACCTGCTCGAGGAGAGCGGTCTCGCGTTCCACCCGATCACGAACGGACCGTTCGGCCGCCCCTCTCTCGATCCCGCCGCGCGGGCGGCGGCGGATGGACCGGTGGGTCGCCCCGGCGGTCTTGCGCTCTCTCCGGGAATCCATCACCAAGTCGAGATCACGCGGAAGAACGGTCGACTCCGAATGACTCTCAACGGAAAGGAGATCCTCGATCGCGCGGTCGTCGCGGGCGAGGATCTCCGGTTCGGGATCTTCCAGTTCGCCGACAAGGGCACGGCGAGAGTGCGCGACCTCATGGTCGAGCTCGAGCCGATCGCCCCCGAGAAGATGCCGAGCCCCGAGCAACTGCTCGAGCGCGATCCCGGGGCAAATGCTCAGGCGATTCCGTGAACATAGTCGTAGAGGCGGCTGTTCTCATCGCGCGCCGCATCGTACATCGCCTTGATCACGTCGCCGACGGACACGATGCCGACGAGCTTCTCTCCCTCGACGACGGGGACCTTGGCGATCCTCCGCTCGCTCATGAGGCCCATGACCTCCTCGACGTCGTCGAGAGCGGAACAGGCGGCGGGGTTGCGGGTCATGACGGTTTCGACGGCGAGGCGGCCGAAGGCGTCGCCGTGGACGTGGTAGAGCCGGAGGACGTCGCGTTCGCTGATGACGCCGATCATCCTGCCTTCGGCGTCGAGAACCGGCAGCGAACCGATGTCGTTGCGGACGAGCAGAGCGATCGCCTCGTCGACCCGTGCGTCGGAGCGAATGGTGATGATGCGATTGCCCTTGCGCTGCAAGACGTCGCGCACGCGCATGATCCTGCCTCCTTTCTTGGTCGAGGCGCGGGGAGGCGACCCGTGCTCGCGATCGCGATCACGGAAACGGTCGCCGAATCGAGATGCCGACCTCGAGCCGTGGGAGATGGGTCCTGGGATCGTGCCGCGCCTCGGGGAGGGATGCAACCGAAAACCGATCGAATTCCGCCGACGATTTCCTTCGGACGGTTGCGATGTTCCTGCGATGCTCGCCGCGCGGATACACTCATGTCGAACTTCGGCAACATCTCGGAGGTGTGACGCATGTCTGAGCGGGTCGTGGTGATCGGGGCGGGTCTCGGCGGCCTCAGTGCGGCTCTGGAGCTGCGGAGGCGTGGATTCGACCCCCTGGTGCTCGAGCGTCACTCCGAGGTCGGCGGCAAGGCGAGCGTGCGGCGGGCCGACGGATTTCGCTGGGACGAAGGCCCCAGCATCCTGGTGATGCCGTGGGTCTATCGCGAGCTGTTCGAGGCGTCGGGGCTCGATCCCGACGTCTACCTGCCGATGAAGCGGCTCGACCCGGCGTTCAAGGTCGTCCTGTCCGACGGCCGCCCGCTCGAGATCGCGGCGAGCGAGGAGGGCCTGGTCGACGCGCTCGCGCGGCTCGACCCGGCCGACGGCGCGGCCTTGCCCGCCTTCATGCGAAAGATGGACCGCTTCGCCGCGTGGATCGGCCGATCCTATTGCGATCGGATCCTCGAGAACTGGGCCCAGGTGATCGCGTCGCCGCTCTTCCTCTCGGCCGCGGGGATGCCGCCGACGAAGTCGTATGCGGCCGAGATCGACTCGTTCTTCCGATCCCCCGCGGTCCGCGAGCTCTTCTACGGCTTCCCGACCTACTCGGGATTCGATCCCATCAAAGCACCGGCATCGTTGGCGATCATCCCCTGGACGATCATCCGCGAGGGAGTCTGGTATCCCGCGTCGGGCGGCATCGGCGCGATTCCGCGGGCGATCGCCAAGGCGTGCGTCGACGTCGGCATCGAGATCCGCACCGGGGTCGACGTCGCCTCGATCGAGCGGGACTCGGAAGGGCGAGTCGTTGCAGTGATCGCCGACGACCGAAGGATCGAGACGCGCTGGGTGGTCTCGAACAGCGACTATGTGAACACGCATCGAATGCTCGAGGGCGGCCCGCCGCTCTCATCCGGCGTCGAGGCGATTCGCGCGGGACGAGCCGAACCCTCGAGTTCGTTCCTGACCATCCAGATCGGGTGCGATCGCGATTGGGATTCGTGGGCGCACCACCTGCTCGTGCTCACTCCCGGCTCGTCGAAGGTCTACGACGAGCTCTTCCTCGAGGGCCGCTATCCGTCCGACCCGCCGATCTATGTGAATGTGACCTCGAAGACCGACCCCGACGACGCCCCGCCGGGCCGCTCGAATCCGTTCATCGTCATCGGCGCCCCGCCGCTGCCGGTCGACGAGATCGAGGACCGCGGATTCGTCGAGGCCCATGCCGGACGCCTGATCGATCGACTGGAAACGGCGGGGTTGAGCGGGTTGAGAGCGTCGATCGTCCATCAGACCACGAGCGGACCCGCGACGTTTCGCGATCGCTTCAAGGCGTTTCGCGGCTCGATCTACGGTCTGGGCAACTCCCACAACATCTTGGGCGGCAGCTTCCGACCCCTGAATCACCTCGACGAGGTCCCCGGGCTCTACATGGTCGGCGGCGGAGTTCAGCCCGGCGCGGGCATGCCGATGGTCGTCCAGAGTGGTAAGATCACTGCCGAGCGGATGCGGCGCGACCTGGGGCGGGTCGGCCGTCGCCGCGTGATCGGAACCGCCGGGACCCACGCATGATGACCGCGCTCTTGGTGATGGGAGCAGCGATAGCACTCTTCTGGTGGGGTCTGGTCGCGCGTCTCCTCGCGAAGGTCGCGGCTTTTCGCCCTTTGGCCCCCGAGCCCTGGCCGACGGACCGGCCGTCGCCGTCGATCGCCGTGATCGTCCCCGCGCACAACGAGGAAGCCGAAGTCGAAGCGACTGTTAGCGACATCCTCGCACAGGATCAACCCGCGCTCATGTTGACCGTCGTCGACGACCAGTCGACCGATGCCACGGGGGCGATCCTCGACCGACTCGCCGACGCCGAGCCTCGGCTCCACGCGATCCACGGCGAGTCGCGCCCCGCGGGGTGGGTCGGCAAGACCTGGGCGCTCCATCAAGGCGTGCGCGGAACCTCATCCGATTGGATCCTGTTCATCGACGCCGATATGCGCCTGCATCCCTCCGCCGTCTCCACTGCGCTCCTCGAGGCGGAGAGGACCGGGGCCGACATGGTCTCGTTCCTGCCCAAGGGCGAATGTCGGACGTTCTGGCAGACCGCGACGGCGCTCACGCTCGGGCAAGTTCTCGGCCAACTCTATCCGCTCGACGCCGTCAACGATCCCAAACGGCCCGAGGCGCTCGCCGCCGGCGGCTTCATCCTGATCCGTCGCGCCGCGTACGAACGGCTCGGCGGCCATGAAGCGGTTCGATCCGAGATCGTCGACGATATTCTCCTGGCCCGAAGACTCAAGGCGGCTGGCGGACGATTGATCTGCCGATCGGCTCCCGACCTCGCTTCCACCCATCTGTACGGCTCGGTCCGCGACATCTATCGAGGTCTCCGGAAGAACGCATATGCGGGCATGGAATATCAGCCGCATAAGTACGTCTTCGGAGTCATCGTCGCCGCGCTGACGGCCTGGGTCCCCTGGATCTGTCTGGTCGCCGGGGTCTTCGCGGGCGATCTCGCGGTGTCGACGGCGGGCGTCGCGGGCGTTCTCGGGCAGGTCGCGGTCTCGTATCCCTTGACCGTCTTCCTCGGGGTCTCCCCGCTCGCGGGGCTGTCGCTTCCGTTGGGGATCTCGCTGTACATCGCGATCGCGACGGCGAGTGTCCGGGATTATTACAGTGGTCGGATCATCTGGAAGGGTCGAGCGATGGCGGTCGACACGATCTTCGCGACCCCCCCCTCGGATGCACCATGAATCGAGCCTCCTCCATCTCCGAAGAACATCGGAGAAAAAATCGGCCGGCGTTCGCCGAGTTGTCGCTGAGTTCGAGTGAGGGGAGATGGACCTTCGGGCCCGTCTCCTTCTCACCGACCCGGCGTGTGAGAGGGCACGCCGGGTCTTTCTTGTTCGAATGCGTCGATCGCGCTTCTCGAGTTCCAAGACCGGGAGGCTCGCGATGACTCCGCGCGCCCCTGCGCCGAACTTCATCGAGGCGCACAAGAGCGGCTGGCCTCGGCTCGCGGTCGATCGCATGATCCGCGGTCGGATGCGCTCGGGGTTATCGAGTGTTCGCGCCCAAGGAATCATCGAACTGCGATCCGCGCTCGAGTCGGACGCGACGGGCGTCGTCTTCGTCGCCAATCATTCGTGCTGGTGGGACCTCTTCCTCGCGCATTTCCTGAACGAGTCGATCCCGGTCGACGGTTACGGGATGATGATGCACGAGAATCTCCGTCGCTTTGGATTCTTCCGTAGGATCGGTGCGTTCTCGATCGACCGTTCGAGTCCGTCGGGCATCAAGGCCTCGCTCGACTACACCGCGCGTCTCCTCGCGAGACCCCGGACGGGTGTCTGGATCTTTCCGCAAGGCAAGATCGAGAGCAACGACGCGCGGCCGCTCGAATTCGAGAAGGGTCTGCGTACGCTCGTCAGGCGCATGGGGCGGGCCCGACTCGTGCCCACCGCGCTTCGCTACGACTTCTGGCAGGAGGAACGGCCCGAGGCTTGCGTCCGTTTCGGAACTCCGACATTTGTCGAGCCCTCCGATCGGCTCCTCGACGACTGGCGCGACCGCGTCACGGCCGAGCTCGACCAGCTCCGTCTCGAGATGCTCTCGCAGGATCCGACGCGGTTCGTTAGCCTGATGCGAGGTCGGGCGTCGATCAGCGAGAGCCGGGGCCGGCTGCTCGACCGCCTGAGGCGGAGCCCGGGCCGAGAGCGGCCGACGACCGAGGATCGATGACGGCCGAGCCGTCGAGAGGGTCTCATGGAAGGGGTCCTGGAACGGCGGATTCGGCTCGATGGCGGCTCGATCGCCGCTTTGGCGGTCTTGCTTCTCGGTCTGCGCGGGATCGACCAACCGATCTGGGAAGGCTACATCGGCCGGCAGGTGCCGACGGCGATGGTCGCCCGCGACCTGGCTCGAGGCGGCGACCCTCTCCACCCCGAGGTCGCGACCGGACCGTTTCCAAACTGGTTCCTGGTCGAGCCGCCGATCGCCGCCGGCGTCGCCGCGCTGGTTTCGCGCGCGACGGGTTCGCCCCTCGAGGTGTCGGGCCGGCTGACGTCGACCCTCGGCATGGCGCTCGCGGCCTGGGGGCTCTTCGGGTTGGTCGGGCGGAGGTCGGGGTCCGCGACGGCCTGGCTCGCGGTCGGTTTCTTCGCGGCGATGCCGGTCTCGGTCCGGTTCGGGAGAGCCTTCCAGCCCGACGCGCTGATGCTCGGTCTGACGCTCGCCGGAATGCGCCTGCGCGACGACGGCCGTCCGAGACTCGGGCTGCTCGCCGTCGCTCTCGGACTGGCGACGAAGGTCCTCGGCGCGTTCCTGCTCGTGCCGCTGGTCTTCGGACGCGATCGCACGCGCGACCGCGAGCCGGGGTCGATCCGCTTCGACCTCGGATTCGCGGCACTCGCGCTCTTGCCTGCGACGGCCTGGTATCTCCACGCCTCGAGCGCACTCGGCGCGAGCGCGGAAGCATCGGCATCGGCCGAGATCGCGGCGACCTGGGCGCGGCGATTGGGAGCGCTCGGAGGATCGATCCCGATGGCGATCGCCCGCGATCTCTCCTATCGAGCCTTCACTCCTCTGCTTCCGCCGCTCGCGTTGATCGGCTTGGCGAGCGCGGGGACGGCGACGAGGATGATCCGCGTCTGGGCGATCGCGACCGCGGCGGCCTTTGCCGTCTTGGCGGGAAAGCTCCATCACGAGTACTATTGGCTGATGGCGGCCCCGATCGTTGCGTGGGCGGCGGCCGTTGGGATCGTCCGCCTCGCCGAGAATCGACGCGTGGTCGCGATCCTCGCGGGCACTGCATTCGCGGCGCTCTCCTTGGTGCAGACGCGAGCCGTTTGGACGACGCCCGCCGAGTGGCTGCCGCTCTCTTCGGCCGGGAGGATGATCGCGGAATCGACCGAGCCCTCCGCGATCCTGATCGCGCCCGAGGCCCTCATCTACGCGGCCGACCGCCGCGGTTGTCGTTGGGAATGGGAGCCGAACGCCGTGCGACGCGCGGCCGCCGAATGGAGATCGTCGCGGTCGCAGACGGTCGTCGATGCTCCAGGACTCCTCGATTTCTACCGGACGGAAGCCGGCGCGACGCACTTCGCCGATCTCCAGGTCGAGCCGCTCGCCCCCGACCGACGCCGCCTCCACCAAGCCCTTCGCGCCGAGGGCCGACATCGAGTCGTGATCGATGAACCCGGCGGATTGTTGCTGATTCGACTCGCCAAGCAAGGACCGTCCGCATGTCCGACGCCGCCCCGCTGAGTTCCCCGGTCCGCCTGCCCGACTTCGCACGCTGGAAGCTCGACGCGCGCAAGATCGCCGTGCTCACCGCGTACGACTTCACCACGGCGCGGATCTTCGACCAGGCGGGCGTCGACTGCCTCCTCGTCGGCGACTCGCTCGGCACCGTCGTTCAAGGGTGGGACACCACCTTGCGCGTCACGCTCGATCAGATGATCTATCACACCGAGATGGTCGCTCGCGCAGCCAAGCACGCCTTCGTCGTGGCCGACCTGCCGTTCGGCTCCTACCAGGCCGGCCCAAGCGCCGCCCTCGAGTCGGCGACTCGGCTCTTCAAGGAGACCGAGTGCCAAGCGGTGAAGCTCGAGGGCGGACGGAGCGTCGCGTCGACGATATCGACACTTGTCGAAGCAGGGATCCCGGTGATGGGACACGTCGGCCTGACGCCGCAATCGGTCCGCCGCCTCGGAGGTTTCAAGGTTCAGCGCGACGTCGCACGGATCGAAGACGACGCTCACGCCGCGGCGGATGCGGGAGCGTTCGCGTTGGTGCTCGAATGCATCCCGACCGAAGCCGCCGAGCGGATCACGCGATCCCTGCCGATCCCCACGATCGGCATCGGGGCCGGCCCCCACTGCGACGGCCAGGTCCTCGTCGCCCACGACTTCCTCGGCCTCTTCGACGCCTTCCGGCCCAAATTCGTCCGCCGCTACCTCGAAGCCGCCCCCCTCATCTCCGCCGCCGCCGCCGCCTACATCGCCGACGTCCAATCCGGCCGCTTCCCCTCCGAGTCGGAGAGCTTCAAGTGAACACCTCCGATCAGAAAAGACCTCACATCTGGAAGGAACTGAGCCTCAGCAACTTCAAGTCATGGAAGAGCCTTCCGAGTCTGCGACTCGCTCCCTTGACCGCGCTCTTCGGAACCAACAGTTCAGGCAAGTCGAGCATCCTCCAGTGGTTCCTGATGATGCGACAGACCGTCGAGTCGGCCGATCGCCGTCGATCGCTCGACCTCGGAACCGACAGGAGCGTCGTCGAACTCGGAACATTCGACGACGTCGTTCACCGTGAGCCCAAAGGGAATTCGACGCGAGTGCCTCGGTCGACTCTCGGGTGGACCGTTGCTTGGGAGACCACGGATCTCGTCGAGGACGTGGCGAACGCGAAAGCCGAGCCGCGAAGGATCACGTTCTCCGCCGAGATCGGCTCAACGACTCATCACGCGCCGACGACGCTGCGCCTCGAGTACCGAACGAGTCACGCGTATACCTATTTCATAGGCGATGACGGCGATTATCACTTCGACACGGACGACCACGGACTGACGCGACGCCGAGGACGACCCACGATCCTCCCCCATCCCGACAAGTGCTACGGATTTCCGGAAGAGATCGATCGGGACTATCAACACGCCGCGATCCTCTCCGATCTCAAATTGGCGTTGGAGCGTCAGTTCCTGCGGATCGAATACCTGGGTCCGCTGAGAGACCATCCTCGGCGACAGTACCTCTGGGGCGGGGGAGAACCAGGAGATCTCGGTCGCAAGGGCGAATTCGCGGTCGAGGCGTTGCTCGCATCCAGAGAATCGCGACCGGCGAAGCGCCGTGTGAAGCAGAGCGTGAGCCTCGAGGAGTCCGTGGCCAACTGGCTGAAGAAGCTCGGACTCATCCATGATTTTCGAGTTCATGAGATCTCACAGGGATCAAAGCTCTATCAGGTTCTCGTGCGTCGCAACGAGGGATCCCCGGAGGTCTCGATCGCGGATGTCGGCTTCGGCGTTTCCCAGGTGCTCCCCGTCATCACGCTCTGTTGCCGCGCGACGCCCGGCGTGACTCTTCTCATCGAACAACCCGAGATCCACTTGCATCCCTCGGCCCAGGCCGGCTTGGCCGACCTCTTCATCGAGACGATCCGGAAACGTCGAGCGCAGATCATTCTCGAGAGTCACAGCGAGCATCTCCTGAGACGACTCCGGCTCCGCGTCGCCGAGGAGAAGGTGAGCTCCGACGAGATCCAGCTCGCGTTCTGTGAAATTCAGGGCGGTGCATCCCAACTCAGGTCGCTCGAGCTCGACGAGTTCGGGGCGATCAAGAACTGGCCGGAGCATTTCTTCGGCAACGAGTTCGGTGAGATCGCGGACATGGTCCAGGCCGTTGCCAAACGCAAGGTTCGCGCATGAAGCCGAGCGTTGTTGTCGATACG
The DNA here is from genome assembly GCA_033763215.1 of Isosphaeraceae bacterium. Taxonomy (GTDB): domain Bacteria; phylum Planctomycetota; class Planctomycetia; order Isosphaerales; family Isosphaeraceae; genus JANRKW01. The sequence continues at coordinate 99,318 of JANRKW010000027.1, forward strand.
AATGTTCTCGTTGTCGCGAATGAGCGTTCTCCCCAGGCAAGCGAGCAGTGTGTAAGAGCATGCAAAGACGAAATCATGAAGTTGCAGAGGGACAATCGTATCGCCATCGATGATCATGGTCTGATTCTGGAAGAGTACGGACGAAATGTGAGCCGATCGGGGCAACCCGGCCTTGGGGATTACTTCTTCAAATGGGTGAACGACAATCAAGGAAACGCGCATTTCTGCGAGGTCGTTCCCGTGACTCCGCTCGCGAACTCGACTCCAGAATTCTCTGAGTTCCCCAGCGATCCCGATCTCGAGAAGTTCGACCCGTCGGACCGGAAGTTCGTGGCGGTCGCTCTCTCTGGAGGAGCGAATCGCCCGATCCTCAACGCCGTCGACTCCGACTGGGCCGGCTTCCGAGAGGCACTCGGGCGAAACGGCGTATTCGTCAGGGAGCTCTGTGCATCGAGCACCCCAGGCAAGGGCCGGCCGCCCAGGCAACGACGCTCGCGGCCGTCCGATTGACGGGACGACGAGCGGACGTCGGGAATCGCGCGGGCCTGTCGCGACATCGATCGGTCGAGAAGGATCGAGCGAACGTCACCCGCTGCCGGTCGACCTACATGTCATGCCGGTGCTCGACGCCCTCTCAGGGCGGGAGGGCCGTGGGACAACGATCGAAGTCATTGTGGGTTTGCAGCTTGTGGAGAGCAGGCGATCTTGGCATGCCGATTGCCCGAGTTTTGGCTCCGTGTGGGGGGACGCGTTCGGATTTGCGAATGGAGCAGGGGATGAAGATGCACAAGCATGAGAGGGTGCAAGAGTCGGCTGAGCCTCATGCGAGACCGCGGTTGAAGCGGGTTGGGCGGATCGTGGGGATCGTCCTTGCGGCGGTTCTGGGGGCGGGGGCGGTGTTTGCGGGGTATCTCGTGGTTTGCGCTTGGGGGTTCACTCCGTCTCGACAGGTCGTCGTCGAGAAGGTCGAGCCGATCGCGCCGAGGGCCGGGTTCGCGGAGCGGCTCTCCCGGGCGATCCGGTTCGAGACGATCTCTCGCGAGGAAGAGGGAGCAACGAACGCGCAGGCATTTGTCGACCTGGCGAAGTATCTCGAGACCGCGTTTCCCCGAGTGCATGCGGCATGCGAGCGTGAGATCCTCGAGGGAGGGACGATCCTTTTTCGGCTGCCGTCCAAGGAGCCCGCGGCAGCGCCCGTGCTCCTGATGTCGCACCTCGACGTCGTGCCGGTCGAGAAAGCGACGGAGACGGGTTGGACTCATCCGCCGTTCTCGGGCGCGATCGCCGACGGCTTCATCTGGGGGCGAGGCGCTCTCGACGTCAAAGCCGGTGCGCTCGGATTGCTCGAGGCGGCCGAGGCCTTGCTCGAGTCGGGATTCGTTCCACGTTGCGACATCTACTTCGCGTTCGGACATGACGAAGAATTGGGAGGAACCGCGGGCAATGCGCGACTCGCGCGGATGCTCGCCGAGCGCGGAGTGCGATTTCGGTTCGTGCTCGACGAAGGCGGCACCATCGCCGAAGGGATCCTCTCGGGGATCGACCGGCCGATCGCGTTCGTTGGGATCGCCGAGAAGGGCCTTGCGACCATTCGGATCACGACGCACGGAAGTGGTGGTCATGCGTCGATGCCGGTCGCGCCGAGCGCCGTGGGAATCCTGGCGCGGATCTTGGTCGACCTCGAGGCCAATCCGTCGCCCTCGAAGATCGATGGGGCGCTCGAGACCATGCTCGACCATCTCGCGCCCGAGATGGGAGGACTGAACCGCCTGGTCGCCGCGAATCATCGACTTCTCGGCCCAGTGATCCTCGCTGGATTCTCACAAGTGCCCACTCTCGATGCGATGACCCGAACCACGACCGCGCTCACTCGGCTCGAGGCCGGTGAGAAGTCGAACGTCCTGCCGCAGACGGCCGAAGCGTTCGTGCATCTGCGGTTGATCCCCGGCGACGACTCGGCCGCTGCGCTCCGGCGGATCGAGGCGCGCGTTCGAGCCTTGGGATTCGACGAGAAGGCCGCGAAGGTTGCGATCGAGCCGGGATCGGTCGATCCGTCGGCGATCTCGGCCATCGACTCGGCGGAGTTCGCGTCGCTCCGGCGTTCGATCTCCGAGATCTATCCCGATGCGATCGTCGCGCCTGGGCTCTCGATGGTCGCGACCGACTCGCGGCACTACGCCCCGATCTCGGACGCGATCTACCGGTTCCTGCCGCTCAGGCTCACACGTGAGGATCTCTCACGCATCCATGGAACCGACGAGCGCATCCGCGTCGAAGATTACGAGCGGATGATCGGCTTCCTGGCGAGGCTGATCGAGAACCTCGCGCGATGAGGCGACTCGGAGCGCCCGCTCGACGATCCGATCGGCGGCGAGGATAATGTCGGAGTGTCTGCCCGCCTTGGTTTCGTGTCGGGAGATCGATCGATGACTACGCCCGGTGCCGATCAGCTCGTCGGGAAGAAGTGCGTTCCGTGCGAGGGCGGAGTGCCGAAACTGACCGAGGAGGAAGTCGCTCGCCTGATCGTCGACGTCCCGGGATGGACGGTTGTTCATAACGGTGAACGAATCCGCAAGGAGTGGGTCGCAAAGAACTTCACCGCCGCAATCGACTTCTTCAACAAGGTCGCAGCGCTCGCGGAGGACGAGGGGCATCACCCCGACCTCCACCTCGAGGGCTACCGCCGCACCGCGGTCGAGATCTGGACCCACGCGATCGGCGGGCTCTCCGAGAACGACTTCATCCTCGCGGCCAAGATCGACCGCATCGAATGGATGTACAAGTCGAGGAATCCCGAAGGTTGATTCGCGAGCAGACGTCGACGGGTCAGTTCGTCGAGTCGTCCCCGAGAACGAAGTCGCGCATCCGGGCGAAGAACCCCTTGAGCGGCTTCGGTCGCGCGGTGCGCGGCAGGACGTCGGCGGAGGCTTCCTGAAGGCGGACGATGGGAGCTCTCGCCGGGCGCACGGCGGCGATGTCGGCGGGTGTCCTCGACGGCGATTGTTCGCTCAGGTTGGCGACGTGAGATCGGAGGCGGTCGGAGAGGTCGGCGGGCGAGACTTCGCCGAAGATCGAAGCGAAGGGGCGGGCGTCGTCGGGCGCGGCGGCACGCGAGGCGAGCCAGGCGCGGAAGCGCGTCCGTTCGGCGTCGCCGTCGAGCGCGAGGTGGACCCAGGCCCAGGCCTCGTGATAGTCGAGCGGCGTCATCTCCTTCACCGTGGCGACCGACTCGAGGCGAGCCAGGTCGGGGGTCCAACTCTCTGCGAGTGCGGCGCGGAGCTTGCGGAGATCGTCGGGATTTCCACCGTCGGCGCCGGGGCACTCGAAATACTCGGCGAGACCTTCGTCGAGCCAGAGCGGCAGATCCCCCACGGCGATGCTGGCCAGGGCGTGGGTCGCCTCGTGGCGGACGTCGATCTCGAGTTTGTCGCTCACATGTGTATAGATGACGCGTCGCTCGCCCTGTCCCAGGAAGAACGCTCGACGCTGCGGCAGCTCGGGATAATAGAACGTGAGGAAGTGTTCGAACGTCTTGCGATCGGTGAGCAGGTAGATCTCGATCGGCGGCTCGGCGGCTCCCAGGGTCACGTCGAGCGTCTCGGAGAATTCGCGTTCGAGTGCGTGGAGCTGCTTGATCACGGCCGAGTCGGCGGGCAGCGGGTCGTTGGTGAAGACGACGAACGGTCCGGTGCGGGTTTGGTAGCGAGTGGGGACGAGAGGCGGGCTCGTGCGATCGCCGACGGTCGCGCATCCGGCGATCGAGCCGGCCGCCAGGATCAAGAGGATCGCTGCGCTGCGGAGCCTCGGATCGGACATGTCGAGCCTCTTCTCGATGATGCACGAGCGGTGAAGGAACGAGAGCGCGAGCATGCATTTTCGCCCGCGGGGACGAGCGATCGTCGCGTCGCTCAGGAGATCAGCCGTCCTCGCTTGCGATTGCGGCTTCTCTTCTTGTCGCAGAGTCGCGCGACTTCCCGCCAGATTCGCTTCCAATCGTTGTGTGGGGAGAGCCCCCAGGGGAGGTAGGCTCGGAGGAATCGGAGGGCGTCGGTGCGGGTTCGTCCGTCGAAGTCGGCGAGGCTGATCTCGAGCCGGGCCAGATTCTGGAGTCGCCGGTGGCGCGGAATCGGATGGAGGAGCTGGACGCCGACCAGGTCGATGAGGCTGAGCCGCGGGTCGCCCGCCACGGGGTCGCCCTCGACGAGGATATTCGCCGCCTTGAGATCTCGATCGGAGATCGAGCGCTCGTGCATCGTGCGGAGCAGCCGCGCCAGAGCGCCGCAGATCGAGCGGACCGCCGCGCGTCGGGCCTCGGGCTCGAGCGTGGGGAGGACGCTGTGGGCGTAGTCGTAGAGCGTGGTCGAGGGCACGGCCTTGACGGTCGCGAGAAAGGTCTCGAGCGGGATCGGCAAGCCGGCGGTCGTTCGTTCGATGATCGCGAGGTTGCGCGGCGTCGGCAGGCCGCGGCTCACGAGGTGTTGTCCCGCCTGCCAGGCCCGCCAGGCCCGGGTGGGGCGAACGATGTTGAGCAGCCACTCGAGCGACTTCTTCGGCTTGAAGCGCTTGTAGATCACCGTCGTCGGTCGGTCGTTCACGATCATCTCGAGCTCGGCGACGGTCGTGGTCCGCGAATCCTTGAGGATCCGCGTGCCCGGAGCCCCGAACGGCGCGACGGGATCGGCCATCAACGATCGGACGACCGTGCGGTCGAGATCGCGCGAGGCGATCGCCCATCGCCTGCGATCACGATAACGCTTGAAGTACTTGTTCGTGCCGCGGCACCTGCGTCCCCATCGTCGCCAGAGCCGCTCGGCCCAGGAACGCGTGTCGTTCTCGATCTCGCGAGCGAACCAGCGGATGTCGGGCGGCGTCCAGTTTCGCGCTTCGAGATATGTCTTCAAGAAGCGATATCGATCCGACCGGCCGCAGCGCGACCAGAAGTAGTTGTTGAGCAGCGCCAGGTTCTTGCGGGCGGCTCGGGGGCTGAGTCGATGGGTGCGGCGGAGGGCGTCGAGATCGATCAAGGAGAGCTGGGGCTTACCGTGCTCATCGAGCCGGACCAACACGTTGCCGGGATGGAAATCCTGATGGATGAATCCGGCGTCGTGGAGGTGCGCAGTGAGCTCGGCGAGGCCGACGGCGACCTCTTGTCGCAACCGGGTCGCGGTATCGGGATCCATCCGATCGATCCTGCGCTCGACGAATTCGTCGAGCGGGACGGTATCGGGGATCGCCGGCGTGATCAGATAATTCTCCAGCAGGAAGAACCGCTTCCGCTGTTCGCCCAGAGCGATCGGGTTGATCGTGTGTACGCCGATCGCCGCCAACTCGAGCGCTCGGCGGCCCTCGTTGCGCCCCTTGCCTCGACGAAACCACTGGCGAACCTTGGCTCGAATGTCGGGCACCAGGAAGTGCTTGACGTAGATCGACCCTTCGGGCAGGTCGGCGCGGTAGACGACGCGATGCGGGCCGGTCTTGACGGTGGTGAGCCGACCCTCGGCCCGCCAACGATCGAGCCGCAAGCCGCCTTCGTCGAGCAGGGCGCCGCGCCAGGCGGGGAGGACCCACCACCCGGTGTCGCCCGACCGGCTCCAGGCCCAGGTCGGCGGCTCGAACATCCGCTCGCCCGCGGCCGTCATGGCGACGCCTCCCCCGATTCGGACCGTGCGACCTCGGAGAGCTTCGCCGCGGTCGACTTCGGACCGGGGATCGATGAAGATCCCAGCACGAATGACGCGAATGCCTGCGACCAGGCCGCCGTCGAGTAGCACCGCTCGACTCGGATCCGCGCGCTTCGTCCCATCTCCAAGCGACGAGCCGGATGCTCGGCGAGTTCGCGAACCGCCTCGACCCACTCGCCCGGCGAATCGGCGAGCAGGCCCGTCTCGCCGGCGATGATCATCTCCGGGTGAACGCCCACCGGATTCGCCACGACCGGCAAGCCGGCCGCCATGTATTGCAGGACCTTCAGGCCGCACTTGCCGCGGCTCCAGAGATCGTCGGGGATCCAACTGATGCCGACGTCGCTGGTGGCGAGTCGCTCGCGCTCGGTGCCGGCGTCCCAGGGAACCGCCTCGATCGGCAGCGGCGGAAAGCTCGGGAATCGGTCGCAGATCACCCGCAACCGTGCGCCGGGGATCACTCGGCCGACGTGCTCCCAGATCGCCCGCTTTCGCTCGAGTCCGCTCAAGGTGCCCGACGACCCGATCCAGACGAGCCGGATCCCTTCCGAGACCGGCAAGGCGAAACGCACCGGGTCGTCGCCGACCTCGATGCACGTCGGGATCACGCGGATGCTCGCGCTGCGGGCTCCCGAGTCCTGGGCGAGTTGCGCGAGGTAGGAATTCCCGGCGATCACCCCGTCGACGACCCGCATCAAGCTCCGAAATCGCGAGGCCCGGCGCGGGCAGTGCGGTCCGCGCGGATCGTTCGAGTCGCGATGGATCACGGCGTCGTCGAAATCGAACACGAGCCGGCGAGCGAACTTGCGCAACACGGCCAATTGCCAGCCGGGCAGGAGTTTGCGTTGCAGGACGACGACGTCGTATCGGCTCAGCGACGCCAGTTGAGCGAGACGAGCCCAGGGCCGGCGCTCGAGCGGCTCGATCGCGAGGGAACCGCCGACCGCTTCGATCGCCGGGCGAAATGGCGCGATCCGGTAGCGGCTGCAGACGTGATCCGGTGCCTCGATCAGGGCGATCGCCCGCATACGACCCGTCCTCCCTGACGGCGTCCTCCTCCGCACCCGGCGCATCGCTCTCGCGCCGCGGCACGATCCTTGCTCGGGCGGGATGATACCCGTCGCCCCCCCACCTGCCAAGGCCGAATCTCCAACCTCGCCCGCCGGGAATTCGCCCCGGCGGGCCGCCGCCGTCGACGGCAGCGCCGGGGCGGCTCAGCGCTTATATTCGGCTCGGACCGCGGGCGACTCTTCTCCGTCGGGCGTGATGTTGTCCATCTCGACGACGAGTGAACCTTCGTCGATCGATCGAAGCGTGATCCTCCAGCCCCAATCGGGACCGGGAGGCGCGGGGTATTTCCCGAGCAGCGTGATCGAGCCGTCGGCCGCGGCCTGGCCGTCGCACGCCATCACTTCGCGGCCCGTGTGGAACGTGTCCGACCAGAGCGCGGAGACGTCCGCTCCGAGGCCGTCGTGGCCGATGAGCAGCAGCCCTTGCTGGGGCTCTCCTCGGAAGTTCCAGTCGTATTCGATCAGGGCGAACCGGTTGCGCAGCCGCGGTTCGATCGCGAGTCGCGTTTGCGACGACTCGTCGAGCCCCGTCGGCGGGTCGGTCAGTCGGGACGTGCCGACCCATTCTCCTCGGGCCTGGAGAATCGATTCGAGCGAGGGCATGCCGGAGATCTCCAGGCGTCCGAGGGTGGGTGCGAGGTCAACGCGGCGGGAGGGAACGGATCCACTGCTCGATGAGGCGGACGGCCTCGCGGTCGACCTCCGTCGATACCAAGGGCGGCATCTGACCCGTGCCGCGGGTGCCGATCCGCTTCAGGATCACCGAGCGCTCGGGAGCACCCGGGGCGACGACCTTCGGGTCGGCGATCTCGAAGCGGTTGTGCTGCACCGGTTCGTTCACGAGTCGCATGCGCTCGAGCGGGGTGGGGTAGCCGAGTTCGAGCTCGGCGTTGCCGCCGCCCTCGTTGACGTGGCACGTCGAACAGTTCACATGCAGATACGACTTCACGCGTGCCTCGAGGGGCGCGGCCTGGTCGTGGGGGTCGACGAGCTTCTTGCGCTTGGCGGGCGGGTCGAGCGCGAGTTTGCCCTCGAAGAGCCCGATCTGTTCGAAGGTTCGGAGTTGATTGTCGGAGATGCCGTCGTAGTCGTGATCGCGATCGAGCTGGAGCGGCGTGAAGCCGAGGACGAACCCCTGCGCCCGCGAGTGGCAGACGAGGCATTCGGCGCGCGACGGGAACCTCCAGACCTGCGTCCTCACGCCTTCGGGGGCGCGGGGATCGGCGACCTCGAACTCCTCCGCGGTTCCCTTGGAGTCGACGAGCTCGGCGTCGGTCTGAGCTTCGTTCCAACGGTAGGAATAGCCGATCCATTCCTTCTGTTGTCTCGTCATCATTCGCGTTTCGATGCGTTGGGAGCGGGGCTTGCCGTCCGGGCCGACGACGTCGAGCGAGAGGGTTTGGACGAGGACCGAGCCGTTGGGGAAGGTCCAGCTCCCGCCCGCGTTGGGCTGGGGCTTCTGCTCGATCTTCTCGAGACCGGGGATGGCGGCGAACCGAGTCATCTTGGCGCCGTCGGCCCATTGTTCGACGGTGACGTCGTAGGGCAGGGCGGCCGCGGTCGGCCGGAGCGCGGCGACGTCGCGGAACAGGCCGGTCTCGCTGAGCTTGGTGGGGAAGGGGGTCTTGGGCCGGTCGGCGTCGGTGGTCCGTCGGAAGCGGTAGAATCCGGTGATCTGGTCGATGACGTAGAGTTCGCCCGAGTGGTCGGTGCCGAAGCCCGTGATGTTGAACGGAGTATCGACGAGTTCCTTGTTCCAGACGAGACGATCGCCGTCGGTGGCGATGCCCCAGACGCGGCCGGTCGACCAGTCGCCGTAGAGGTAGACGCCGTCGAGTTCGGGCAGGGCCTTGCCTCGGTAGACGCGTCCGCCCGTGAGCGACCGGAACTCGCTGTGGTGATGGTCGGCCATGGGGGGGAGGATCGGGTCGGGCCCGGGCTTGCGTTGCGACTGGAAGACGTGTCCGCCCTCGACGACGCTCCACCCGTAGTTGCCGCCTTTCTTGATCAAATAAACCTGTTCCCAGAGGTCCTGGCCGTTCTGCCCGACCCAGAGTTGGCCCGAGGGGGGATCGAAGCTCATGCGCCAGGGGTTGCGGAGTCCGTAGGCCCAGAGTTCGGGGCGGGCGCCCGGGCGGTCGACGAACGGGTTGTCCTTGGGGATGCCGTAGAGCTTGCCGTCGCTCGGGTGGTCGACGTCGATCCGGATCACGGCGGCGAGGAGGTCGTCGATCGTTTGCCCGGTCAGGTCGGCGTCGGAATCGGTCGAGCCGTCTCCGCTCGAGACGTAGAGATATCCGTCGTTGCCGAAGCAGACGTCGCCGCCGTTGTGTCCGTTCGATCGCCACTTGATGATGTCGACGCGCGACGCCGGGTCGATCTTGCCCGTACGGTGATCGACGGTGAATCGCAAGACCTCGGTATTGCGGTCGCGGCTCGACTGCGGTCCATTCGAACCAATGTAGATGTATCCATTCTCGCGATACTTGGGATGGAACGCGAAGCCGATCGCCAGGCCGTCGATCTCGAGGAGGGTCTCGGTCTCGGAGACGTCGGGCCGATCGTCGGCGGCGAGCAACCGGCAGGGGCCGGCCCAATAGGCGAGGTGCTGGAGGATGAAGAGCCGATTGGTGCCCGGTTCGGGAGCGATGGCGAGCGGCTGCTTGATCTCGAGCTTCGGAAAGACGCGTTCGACCTGGTAGGGCGGAAGCGGGTCGGGCGAGCCCGCGACCCGCGAGTCGGTCCAGGGGATGCGCTTGGTCATCCCGAACGGGGCGTCGGCCGCCCCGGCGAGAGCCGTGAAGATCTGGGTCGACGCGAACGCGACGAACGCCCCCGCGCGGAGATGCCGGGAGACCCGGGTCGTGAGCCGAGCTGTCATCGGATCGAGCCTCGATCGAAGGAGCGAAGGATGAGGAGCCGGCGCGCGGAGAGAGAAGGGGGCGGACGACGCGCCGAGGTCGGGCGGAGATCGGAACCGAATCGGACCGATTCCGCCGTTCACCTCATCTTATCCGACCGCTTCCGTCGCTCCAAGCGCGATCCGCCGGGCGATCGACCGCCTCGAAGCCGTCGAGCACCACGCCGCGCGCGGGCAGATAGGGACGGGGCTCGTGTGAGGGCTCGCCGCCCGCCGACGACTCGAACGTCCCCACACGTCGGCGAATGTTCACCACCTCGGGCCGGAACGTCCAGCCCGTGCGCGAACGATCGAGCCGCCCCGCCTTGTAGGCGAACGCCGCGCGCTCGCCGCCGATCCGTTCGAACCGGATCACGGTGTTTCGCCGCAGCGTCGTCGCGCCGGCCGCAGCGATGTCGAACCACTCCGACAACCGCGCCTGCGCGTCGCCGCCGAACGACCGACCGTCGGATCGACTCACGCAGAGCGCGGAGGCGTAGAGATATTCATAGGCGATGTGGAGCTTGCCGGTTTCGATCTGTTCCTCGGGAACCGCCGTCGTGTCGAGGTCGATCAGGAGCGAGTCGATCTTGGTCGGATCGACCCGGACCGCCAGCAGACCCGTGAACCCGAACGTCAACGACGAACCGCCCGCAAATGCGATATCGATCGCCGGCGACTCGATCCCCAACACGCGAAAGGCATTGACGAGAAAGCGAATGCTTCCGCCGGCCGCCTTCTCCGAGGTCCGAACTCCCTCGATATCCGCCACTCGGCCCTTGCTCTTGCGGAGCGATGAGGCCGCCGGGAGCTTGTCTGCGAGCGGGCCCCGGTGGACGAGGCGACCGCCCTCGGCGTTGCAGAGCATCGGAGGCTCGAGACCGGTCTGAGGCAGGAAGACCGGCTGATATCCCCACTGATTGAGCGCGCGCACCAGCGCATCGGCCATGGGAAGGGCTCCAAGTGCGAACGGCGACGATCCGACGCCCAGTCGTCTCGCGCGGTTCGATGACGATCGAGGCCATGACGAGCGAACACAAATGAACGAACCAAGAACAACGAATCACCGAGACCGTCGACATCCTCGCGAGGCGCATTCTCGGCGCGCCGACGCTGTTCGAGCTTTCGGCTCGCGGATCGCTCGAAGTTGAGGAAAACTCTCGACGAAGACGAGAGCAGACCGCGGAGGGGGCGGGGAGTCCCCCTCCATCGGCTCGAGGCGTCGCTTGCTGGGGCGGCGCGTCGCGGCTCCGCCGCTCGGCCCCTCGACGCCTCGTCTTCCGCGCGATGAACGCACCGTCCGACCCCGATCAGGCCGGCTTGTATTCCGACCCGCGCAAGGTCTCGAGCAGCTTCTTGGTCGCCTTGATGCCTTCGGGTTCGGAAAGGCGGCTGCCCTCGTATTCGATCCCGATGAAGCCGTTGTATCCGGCGTCGGTCACGATCTTGAGGATCCGCGCGTAGTCGAGCTTGGTCTCGCCGCCGTCGGGGCCGAAGTCGTACGACTTCGCCGAGACCCCCTTGGCGTGCGGCATCATCCGCGCGATCGCCTCATAGATGTCGATATCGTACGCGCCCGACTTCTTCTTGGGGAAGTTGCCGAAATCGGGCAACGTCCCGAAATTCGGCCGGCCGACCGCTTCGATCAACGCGAGCAGCGCATCGGGGTCGCTCGAGGGGCCGCCGTGGTTCTCGCAGATGATCTCGATGCCGTGCTTCTTGCCGTAGTCGGCGAGCTTGCCGCAGGCTTCGGCCGCCTCGGTCGTGTGGGTCTTGCTGTAGTTCGAACCGGTGTTCACGCGGATCGCATGGCAACCGAGCTCGGCGGCCGCATCGACCCACTTCTTGTGATTCTCGACCGCCTCGTCGCGACCCTTGGCGTCGGCGAGCGAGAGGTCGCCCTCGCCGTCGATCATGATCAGCACGTTCGTCACGCCGTGGTCCGCGGCACGCTTCTTGAGCTCGGCGAGGTAGCGCGAGTCGTGCGCCTTGGTCTTGAAGAACTGATTCACGTACTCCACCGCTTGGATGCCGAACTCCTCGGCGGCCCACTTCGGGAAGTCGAGGTTCATGTCGGCCATCTTCGAGCGGTCGGCCATGAGCCGCTTGTGCAGCGACCACTGCGCGAGCGAGATCTTGAAGTCGCCGATCTTGCCCGCCTTCGGCTTGCCCGAAGTATCGACCAGGCCCGCGAACGAACTCCCCGCGCGTCCGGCCAACAAGGCGGCCGCAGCCGCGCAAGACGACTGAAGGAAGCGACGACGGTCGAACGATGTCGTGTTCATGAGTGTCCCTGGAGATGGGTGTCGTCGAGCCGACGAACAGCAACCGCCGCGCTCGACCCGTCGGAACGACGTGACGACCCGCGCGGTTCGGTTCACCGAAGAACCGAGTCTAGCGCGGGGCGCCCGCTCGGTCAATCGTCCACTCGCGACGACGCGGACCGAGCCGAACACGCACCTCCACCGAAAACCCCGACCCGCGATCGTGTCCTATGCTCCCTTGGAGTGCGTCTCATTCGCCGAGCGAGGCGGGCCGAATCCCGCGACGTTCGCCGGCTAGGGAGGATTCAGCGATCATGGCGACCGGCGTTTTCAAACGGCAGGCGGTTCATCAGGTGCTCTGCAACGTCTGCGGCGTCGACGACGCCGAAGTCGTCTTCCCCGCGGGCGTCGCTCAGCTCAATCAGGTCGTCCGATGCAAACGCTGCGGCCTGATGTACGCCAGCCCCAGACGCGATGCCGATCACATCGAATTTCAGTCCTGGCCCGACGATCCCAACTTCGACATGGCCAAGGAACGACCCCAACGCTACGAGAAGGAACGCCTCCAAGTCCGCGACTACGTGAACACGCGCGCTCTCTTGGCCAAGCTCCACCCCAACCGCGGTCGAGTCGTCGAGCTCGGCAGCGGCATGGGGCTCATGCTCGACCGCCTTCGCGACGAAGGGTGGAGCGTCCTCGGCGTCGACCCCGACCGCAACGCCTGCCGACATGCGAGCCGCCAACTCGGGATCGAGGCGATCCCCGCCACCCTCGAGGAGGCCGCGCTGCCCGACGAGAGCGCCGAGGTCGTGATGATGCTCCATGTCATCGAGCACGTGCCCGACCCCGTCGCCACCCTCCGCGAGATCCATCGGATCCTCGCTCCCGGCGGACACCTCGTCATCGAGACTCCTCGATACGATACCTGGACGTTCAAGCTCCTCGGCCGCCGTGAGCGGTCGGTCTCGTGCGAAGGGCATATCTACTTCTTCACGACCGACAGCCTCCGCAAGGTCTACGAAGCCGCCGGATTCGAGACCGTCCGCTACGACGCCGTCGGCCGATCGCTCACGCTCGATCGGCTCGCCTACAACCTCGGCGTCGTCACTCGCAGCCCCGCCGTCCGCCGATTCGTCGCCAACCTCTCCAAGAAGCTCGGTCTCGAGAATCGATACATGCACCTGAACTTCCGCGACATGCAGCGCGTCGTGGTCCGGAAGGTCTGACGGCGCGGGCGATCGCCCCTGCCTCGCTCATGGGGCGGGGCGATCGCGAAAGGCGGAATGGCACGAGGTGCACGAGCGCTTCAACTCGGCGACCAGTCCCTTGGCTCGCGCCTGGTCGACCTCGTCGCCGGCGAGGATGCGGGCCAACTCCGCCGCGGTATCGGCCGATTTCACGAGCCGAGCCGTGAAGTCGGCCCCTCGAGCGCGGGCGTCGTCGAACCGTGCGGCCTCGCGAAAGAGCTCGCCGAGCAGCGTCGCCTCTTCGGCGGTCGCCTTCGTCGTGGTCCCTCGGGCGATCGCGCCGGCGAGCCGATCGAAACGGGAATCGATCGCCGTCATCGACGCCGTGAGCGCCGGCACGGCGGTTCGCTCGGGCAGGTCGTTGCCGATTCGAGTTCGCTCCTCGGCCGTCGGCGACTCGAACTCGCGGACCGAGACGTACAGCCCGGCGTAGTCGAGCGAGGTCCCCGCACGCTCCATCCAATCGACCGCGCGATCCTTGCTCCACCCTTCGACGACCACTCCGCAGATCGCAGCGGCGGCGGGACCTCGATGCTTGCCGTGGTGGCAATGCACATAGATCGGCATGTCGAGCGTTTCGACCGCCCGCACGAGGCGGACCGCCTGATCGCGCGGGATGCCGTCGTATCCGATCGGAAGATGAACATAGCGCATGCCGAGCGAGCGAGCGGTCTCGGCGTCGGGCGGCGCGCCGTCGACGCTGATGATCGTCTTGACCCCGAGCTTGGCGAGCGCCTCGAGCGCAGCGCGCCCCGCCGGTTCGCCGCCGCTGTAGATCCGCGGCGAGAGGCGATACGCATTCTCGATCGCGCCGATCTCCACCCGCGCCGGATCGCCCGACCGCGCCCCGATCACGCAACACGCCAAGATCGTCGCGATCCAAGTCTTCATGAGAGACGGCATCCTCCCGACCAGCATCGAACGCGAGAACCGTACCATCCTTCGATTCGACATCAGACGCTTGTCCGAGTCAATGAGAAAATTCGGACTTGGACGACCATGCTCGATCTGGCCGCGACGTCGGTTCGATCGTACCGCGCGAGGGCCGGATGATCGGCACGATCGGAGGAATCGCGCATCGAACGGAAAAAAAAGGCGACCCGATCGGCATTCCTTGCGCCGCGTGTCGGATACTCCTCATCGGAGAACTTGGCCTCACCGCTCTGAATTCGACGACTTGGAACCATCGAAGGAGCAGATCATGACCACGACGGCACAGATCGAAGCGAATCGACGCAATGCGCAGGCATCCACCGGTCCGACCTCTGCGCGGGGCAAGGCGATCGCGCGGCAGAACGCGCTCAAGGACGGCCTCACCGGCGAGGGAGTCGTCCTCACTGCACGCGACCAGAAGCGCGTCGATGAACTCATGCCGGCATATCTCAAGAAATTCCGCCCTCAGCACGAGCACGAGATCTGGCAGGTCCGAAGGCTCGTCATCGAGCAGGTTCGTGCGGATCGCTGCTTTGCCGAAGAGAACGCCGTCCGCGTCGAAGAGTCGACGAGGGCGATGTGCAGTTGGGTCGAGGATCGCGAGGCCGAGATCGCGCGCTATGCCGCACAGTTGGAGAAACGCCCCGAAGTGGTCTCTCGAGAACTGAACCGATCGCTCTGGGGCGCGCTCTGGCTCGACTCGCGTTGGCGGATGCTCTTGGGAATCCTCGAAGCGGGATCCGACTGGAGCGAGGCGGACTGTTCGCTCGCGCTCGACCTACTCGGCGTCGCGCACGTCTTGCGCAAGCCCGGAACCACACCGATCGACGTTCCCGCCGATCAAGATTCGATCGAATACCGAGCCATGATCGCTCGCGATCAGATCGAAGCGCTCGAATCGAGGATCGAAGGCCCGCTGGCGATGCTCGACCAACGTCACCAAGCGCGCGTGATCGAGGAGATGATCGTCTCCGACAATCCTCGACTCAACCGACTCCGCCGGTGCGAGGCGGCCTCGCTCCGCCGACTCTGGAAACTCCTGCGATCGCTGAACGAGCGCGACGGGAACGAGGGAAGCGATTTGCAGGTGCCCCAGCCGATCCCCGACGTCTTCCGCGATTCCTCGAGGCCGGCGCCTCCCCCCGCGCCGCGACGCACCGCCGGCGACACGCTCCCCGCGCAGCCGACCGAGCCCGCGCCGACCTCGGCTTCGACCCCGATCCCGCCTCGGTCCGCACCCGCCGCCGTTGCCGGCGACGGCCGCGAGGTCTTCCCAGCAGGGGAGAAGCCCCACCTCGAGCCGATCGCGGCCCGGACCGACGAGATCGGCCAAGTGCTCGCTCGCAACGCCGGCCGCCGCGAACTCGCCGCCGCGCAGGAGTCGACGGGCCGACGCGGGGTCCGCTCCAGCCACGACGGTCCCGAACTCCGCCGCGACCCCTGCATCGAACGATCCGACATCTCCTCTCGCTTCGTCACGCAAACATAAACGAGAACCTCGATCCTGGAAAGGGAACGGTCGAGGCGCGGCGTCGCGCCGGAACCGACTCGGCGATGAGTCGGTCTCGAGCCGTTCTCGATCGAATCCGTCCGCTCCCGAGCGAACGGATGGAATTGACGCTCTTCGTTCGAACTCGGTCCCGCGACCGAGAACTCAGGGGCGCGTCGTTGCGCCCGATCGGTTCGACATCGAACCATCAAGGAGCCCTCCTTGCTCCAAGACCCCGTCGCTCGACCTCGGCTCAGCGGCCCGAGATCAGCGTGTTCGCAAACGGCACCACCAATGCCAGAGCAACCCAGGCCACGCCGGCCGCCATGCCTGCGCGGTCGACCCAATCTCGCACGGAATACCAACCTCGAGTGAGCCTCAGGATCGCCCAACACGAGACCACCGCGATCGCCGGCCGACGGTCGTCGAACAGCAGCCGCAGCGACTCCAGTCGAAACGCTCCGTTCTGGAGGTGATAGACCAGCATCGACGGCACTCGCGCGGCGAGCATGAACCCGACCGCAACGACGACGCCGAGACAGGCAGCGTCGCCGGCACCGTATCGCCCCGGCGGCAGGACCGGTCGCGGCCCCAGCCGGCGAACCATCGCCAGGCCGATCGTCAGCATCGTCAAGATCACCCAAGCTCGCTGGGCATGGAACCACAACCCCGACTGCGGCAACTCCCGCCAACGGCTCGCCAGCACGACGCCCGCCGCGAGCGCCGAGCCCATGACCAGAGCGTCGAGCCAGACCTTTCGCCGGGCCCGCGGGGGGGGAGTCACGGACGCTGCTTCCGACATTCACACACTCCCTCGACTCGGAGTCGACGTGGAGGATGAACCCAATCATTGGGTCCCACGCAGGGACCATAAGACGTTTCCGCTACCAAGCCAACTCGCGGAGCACGAATTGGCGATTTTTCTCGTTTTTCCTTTCCGGAACGATCGAAACCCATCTTGATCGTTTTGGTCGAGATTGCGGCCGCGGACCGGCTCATCCTCGCGGGATTCGCCGGTGAAAAACGAACCCATTCGACGGAACTCAAGAATAGGAAACGCCTTTGGCGTCGAGCTCCGACATAAGGGCCCGCGCCGCCTCGCCGAAACGCTCGGGGCCGGTGTAGCCGAACATCTTCTCCGCGACGGTCAGATGCGGCTCCAAGGTACAGAACCCCGAGAAGCCCGACGCGACCGCCTCGGCGATGATCCGCGGAATCTGGCCCGCTCCTTGCCCGGCGGGCACGCATCGATGAGTGGCCGGGTCATAGTCCTTGACGTGGATGTGCTTGGTGTGGGCCCGGAGCAGTTCCCAGGCGTCGTCGATCGACTGGCCGACCTCGCAGAAGTTCGCCGGGTCGAACGCCGAGGCCAGATTCGGCGAACCGACCGAGTGGAGGATGTCGTGCACCCGAGGCGCCGTGTCG
Organism: Isosphaeraceae bacterium; assembly: GCA_033763215.1. Lineage (GTDB taxonomy): Bacteria > Planctomycetota > Planctomycetia > Isosphaerales > Isosphaeraceae > JANRKW01. Next base: position 116,326 of record JANRKW010000027.1, read on the forward strand.
CCGTAGATCCCCTTTTCGTTTTCGAGGAAGAGCAGCACCCCGCGTGCCTCGGCGAGCTTCGCCTTGGCCGTCATCCGACGGAGCACTTCATCCCGAAATCCTTCCGGTGCTTCACCTTCGGGCAAGTAATAGGAAAAGATCCGGATCCGCGGGGTCTCGTAGAAGTCGGCGAGCTCGAGCGCCTTGGCGAACTCGTCGAGATGCGGCTCGAACGGGTCGCCGATCTTGATCTTGCCGATGGGCGAACCGATTGCGCTCAGGCCGAAGCCATTGGCCTGCAAGAGGTTGCGGAACTCGGTGTGCTGGGCCTCCGAGAGCTTCATGACGTTCACGCCGTGGATCGCGCGAAACTCGATGTGGCGGATCCCCAGCGCGGCGAGGACCGAGATCTGCTCGGCAGGGTCCTGGGAGATCTCGTCGGCGAAGGCACTGATGCGGATCATGGGTCGGGGGCCTCGGTCAACGTGGCGAGGAAGAGGGGCGGACGACGCGGCTCGACTCGGATCGGGCCGAACCACGAGCGGCCGACGCGGCGTCATCCTATCGACCCCGATCGCGAACCTCCAGCGCCGGGAGATCGCGTCGATGATTCGGCCTGTGGAAGAATCGCAACGTGTTGAAGAATCCGATGGATTTTTCAGGAACTCGAGCGAAACTCTGAAACATCTCCCGGGTTCATTACCCTCGCGGTCCCGATCATCCGCATTGATCCAACCATCGATTCCAAGGAGATCCATCGATGTCGAACGAGAAGAAAGAGGCCGTCGAGTCGATCCTGAACCAGGTCGACGCGAGCCGCCGCGGCTTCCTCCGCAATCTGCTCCTCGGCGCCGGGGCGGCCGCCGCGCTCGCTCTGCCCGCCGCACAGGCCGAAGCCCTGACCTTCGACGACGGCGACGGCAAGGGCAAGGGCAAGGGCGACGGCAAAGGTAAGGGCAAGGGGAAGGGCAAAGGCAAGGGCGACGGCAAGGGGAAGGGCAAGGGCACCGGTAACGGCTTCTGAGTCGAACTGGTCCCGATCGCGAACCCGATGAGGCTGGAGCCTCGGCTTCGACCGCTTCCACACGGCGGTCGGAGCCGACCCCCCCCGAATGCAGAGGAGCTCGAATGAGTCGACGATTGATCCTCGGGCCGACGACGGCCCTCGCGGAAGGTCCCGAAGGCTTCGTGGCCTACCATCCCCCGACTCGCCGGATCCACCGACTGAACCCGACCGCGTCGCTCCTGATCAGCCTCTGCGACGGCACGCGCGATCGCGACCAGATCGAGGAGGCGAGCGCGGCCGTGCTCGACCGCTCGACGGCCTCGGCCTGGATCGACCTGGCGCTGCACGACGGCTTGATCGCCCACGAGTCGGACCCGATCCCGCGCACCACCGCCGCCGAGTTCGCCGAGCTCGCCGACGAACTCCGATCCGACGGCGCGGTGGAAGCGGCATTCATCTGCAGGAGTCGAGCGGTCGAGCTCGCTCCCGACGACCTCGACATCGCCTACGGACTCGCCGAGCTCGCACACATCCTCGGCAGGCGCGACGTCGCCCGGACCATGTATGAACGATGGTTCGAGGCGCATCCCGACGATGCCGAAGTCGCACATCTGCTCATCTCCTTGCGAGACCAGCCTCCTCCGCCTCGCGCTTCGGATGAAGCGATCAAACATCTCTACAAGAGATTCTCCAGCAACTACGACGAGAGCATGGTCGACGACCTCGAGTACCGCGCACCCGACCTGCTCGAGAACGCGGTCGACGCCGCCGTCGAAGACCGCGACGACCTCGCGATCCTCGACATCGGCTGCGGCACCGGCCTCTCCGGGCTCAGGCTCAGGCCCCGCGCGACGAGCTTGACGGGCATCGACCTCTCGCCCGAGATGGTCGCAAGGGCGCGGAGTCGAGCCATCTACGACCGGCTCGAGACCGCGGAGATCACCGCCTGGCTCGCCGACGACGACGGCACCCGCTTCGACCTCATCACCGCCTGCGACTGCCTGATCTACTTCGGCGACCTGGCGCAGGTCCTCGCGCCCGCCAGGAAGCGCTTGCGTTCCAAGGGCCTGATGGTGCTCACCGTCGAACGCGGAGATCACGCGCCCTTCGCCCTGACCGACAACGGGCGATACACCCACCACCGGACGCACATCGAGCAGGCCGCCAAGAAGTCGGGATTCCGCGTCTCCTGGATCGATGAGGAAGTGCTGCGGTACGAATACGGTGAAGAGGTCGTCGGGCTCGTCGCGACGCTCCGCGCCGACGGGGCCGATCCGGCCGAGCCCGAGGCATCCCGTCTGCGAGCCGGCTCGCTGCTCCAGGGTGGCGACGCGATCGGCGCGGCGTTACGATGAAAATCCGTCGTCCCCCCGCGCCGACTTCGCGCTTCTCGAGGATGCCCGACCATGAGTTTCCTGCCCGCGTTCCTCGCCTACTGGTTCATCCTGTTCGTCGTGTCGTACATCCTCGTCGAGTATGGACATCGCTACATCTATGACGAGTTGCCGAAGTACACTTCGCTCCGAGTCGCCGCCGGGTCGTTGATTCTCGCGATCATGCTGACATGGACGCGTTCCTCATTTGAGACGATGTTCACGACCGACTTGAAGTGGACCGTGCTGCAGGCGATCCTCTGGGTCGGAGTGTTCATCGTGATCTACGCATTCCAGCCGGTGCACGGGCTCGGCTTTGCGTTGGCGACGATGGTGATCGCGACCGGAGTGGCGACGATCGCGGTCGACACGATGACCAAGCCAGCCCCAGACGAGCGGGCCCAGTTCACCGCCCCGCGCGCTCCGCTGCGGAAGGAGTCGACCGGGAACATCCTGCCCGGCAAGGCTGCGGCCAAGGCCGCGACGCCCGAGGCGAAGTGAGCCGGGCGACCGCGATCCTCACCCGAGCGACCGGATCGTCTCCTCGAGGAAGGCGGCGAGCCGGTCGCTCGCATCCATCGCCTGCTCGCGCATTCGGAGGAGATCGCCCACGACCGCGGGGCGCTTCCAGATCGCGGCGAACGTGGCCCCGACGCGAACGCCGCCCGTCTCGCCGGTGATCGTGAGCACCTCGCGCGGAAGGTCGCTCCGCGCGTCGTCGCTGACGACGCGGATCGAGGCGAAGCGGGTTCCGCGCTCGGCGGCGAAGGCCGCGACGGCCGAGGTCTCCATATCGACGAGATCGGCTCCATGGATCCGACGGAGATCGGCCTTCTCGGCGGCGGTGCGCGCGACGGCGTCGACGGTGAGCAGCGTGCCCGAGCGACGGCCTTGCGCCGACGCCGGCCGGGTCGTGATCTCGAAGGAGTTGCCCTCGACATTCACGACGCGGTCGGGCACGACGATCTCGCCGCGCTGGAGGCCCGGGTCGAGCGCGCCTGCGTAGCCCGCGGAGAGCAGGAGCAGGGGACGATGGCCGGCGATCAGGAGGTCGGCCCCGGCCTGTGCCCGCTTTCGGCCCATCCCCGTGACGATCAGCGCGACCACTCGACCGTGGAGTTCGCCCTCGACGACGGTCGACCGCGGCCCCCGAAACCGCCGCACGCCCTTCAAGCGCTCGATCAAGGGCGCGACCTCGATCGGAAGCGCCGCGACGATGCCGACATCGGCGGGGACGGGGCCGGGAAGGACGATTCCGGACGGCATGGGATTCCCGAACCCTTTCCGGGTCGATTCACGGGACGGGCGATTCGCTCCGCCCGATATTACTCTTGGAGGCCCGCGCGATCCACACCGACGCGGGCCGCGCGAGCCTCGTCGATGCTCAAGCGAATTGCCACTTGATCATCTTGAGCGTGTCGCCGAGCTTGGAATTCACGCCGACGGCCGCGGCCGTCTCGTAGCCGACGTGCGACATGCAATGCTCGCAGCGCGGGTCGTTGCCGCGCCCGTACTTCTCCCAAGGCGTCTTGGTGAGGAGGTCGTCGAACGAACCGTGGTGGATGTCGGTGATCAGGTAGCAGGGGCCCTTCCACCCCTTGACGTTGCGGGTCGGGGTCGACCACGCCGCACACGACATCTCGCGCTTGCCTTGGAGGAATTCGAGATAGATCGGCGAGGTGTTGAACTTGTACTTGCGGAACATCGCCTCGGCGCGGCGGAACTTCTCGCGGATGTCGTCGCGGGTGAGGAAGATCTCCTTGGTCTGCACGGCTGCGTAATCATATCCGGGCGCGATCATGAAACCGTCGACCTCGAGCGAGGTGAGGTAGGCGAAGAGCGCGTCGAGCTCCGCCATGTCGGTTTCCTTGAAGATCGTGGTGTTGGTGCAGACGAGGAAGCCGGCATCCTTGGCGGCCTTGATGCCGTCGATCGCGGCGTCGAAGACTCCGTCTCGCTCGACGCAGATGTCGTGCGTGGTCTTGAGTCCGTCGAGGTGGACGTTCCAGAAGAACCGATTGGACGGCTTGAATTCGTTCAGCTTCTTGCGCGTGAACATGCCGTTGGTGCAGAGATAGACGACCTTGCCTCGCTCGAGGATCTTGGCGGTGAGCTCGCCGATGCCGGGGTAGATCATCGGCTCGCCGCCGCAGATCGAAACGACCGGGGCGCCGCACTCGTCGACGGCGGCGAGGCATTCGTCGATCGAGAGCTTCTGCTTGATCGTGGTCTCGTATTCGCGGATCCGGCCGCAGCCGGTGCAGGTGAGGTTGCAGGCGTGGAGCGGCTCGAGCATCAGCACCATCGGAAACTTCTCGGCGCGGCTCATCTTCTTCTTCATGACGTAGCCGGCGATCTTCGAGGTCATCTCCATCGGAAAACGCATCGGAACCTGCCTCCTGAAAGAACCCGCCCCGCGACGCATTGCGCCGGGGCGGGAGAATGTTCGATCGAGTCGCGGGAGTGTGGACGGTGAGGGCGAAGCGCAGCGCCTCGTCGGAGAGTCCGAGGCGACGACCGGGCGGACGTCGCGCCGACCTCGGATCAGACGTCGAGCGATCGGGGCAGGGCCGGGATCCGGCTCGCCAAGGCTCCGGGGCCCGAATTCGCAACGGCCGCGAGGCCGACCTCGGCGCGATAACGGCCAAGCGCCATCAGCGGGAAGTAGGTCCGATAGAGGTGATAGCGCAAGTAGAAGACGCATGGGAAGCCGGTGCCGGTGTACGACGCCTCATCCCAGATCCCCTCGGCGTTCTGCGTCTCGGCGAGGTGGCGAACTCCGTTGCGGACCGACTCGTTCCGCGCTCGACCCGCGGCGATCAGGCCCATGAGCGCCCAAGCCGTTTGGGTCGGCGTCGGTTCGCCGCGGCCCTTCCAGGTCGGGTCGTCGTAGCTCCGGCACGACTCGCCCCAACCGCCGTCGGCCTGCTGGATCGACTCGAGCCAATCGGCCGCGCGGACCACGTTCGGGTGGTCCATCGGGAAGCCGATCGCCTGAAGCCCGAGCAGCACCTGCCACGTCCCGTAGATGTAGTTCACGCCCCAACGCCCGTACCAGCAGCCCTCGGCCTCCTGGGTGTTCCAGAGGTAGACGAGCGCCCGCTCGACCGCCGGATGATCGGCCTTGTATCCGAGCTTGCCCATCAACTCGAGGATTCGCGCGGTGATATCGGCACAGCTCGGGTCGAGGATCGCGTTGTGGTCGGCAAAGGGAACCTTCGTGAGCACTTGATTGGTCACGTCCTTGTCGAACGCGGCCCAACCGCCGTCCTGATTCTGCATCGCCAGGATCCAGGCGAGCCCGCGGCGCGTCGCCGCGCGGACCTCCTCGGTGTCGGCGAGCGAGGTCCGCTGAAGTGCGAGCAGGACCATCGCGGTGTCGTCGACGTCGGGGTATTTCTCGTTCTGGAACTGGAAGTACCAACCGCTCGGCTCGACGTCGCCCTTGACGCGGTCGGCCCAGTCCCCTTTGACGCGAACCTCCTTCTCGAGGAGGTAGCGCACGGCACGAAGCAGGGCGGGGTGATAGTCGGGCACGGCGGCATCGGCCAGTGCGATCGTCGTGATCGCGGTGTCCCAGATCGGCGAGACGCACGGCTGCACGCGGGTGACGCCGTTCTCCTCGATCAGGAGATCCTCGAGCCGGCGCTTGGCCCAGAGCACGGTCGGGTCGTTGTCGTCGTAACCCAGGCACCTCAGCGCGATGACGGTGTAGATCATCGGCGGGAAGATCGCGCCCAGGCCGTCGGAGTTCTCGAAGTGGTCGATCATCCAGCGGTGCGCCGCGCGGACGCCGCGACGCCTGAGCGCCTCGGGCTGGATCTTGCGGGCCCACTTCATCACGCGATCGGCCGCGAGGAAGACGTTCTCCCACGAGATCGGGCTCTTGGTCCGACGTCGAGGCTTGGGGAGATCGTCGCGAAAGAGTTCACGAATGCCGAGATGTTCGGGCAATGCAGTGACCGGCTGGAGCGCCGAGATGATCGAGAGCGGCACCACGATCGTCCGCGTCCAGCTCGACATCGACGACAGGCTGAGCGGGAACCAGGTCGGCAGCTCGACGAGGAAGGTGGGCACGGTCGGGCAGTCGTCGTAGCTCATCTGCCCGAGCAAGGCCAGATAAAAGCGCGTGAAGCTGTTGCAGCGATCGGCGCCGCCCGCCTCGAGGATCGCCTCGCGGGCGCGGACCATCGCGGGATGCGACGTCGGCACGCCGACGAGCTTGAGCGCAAAGTAGGCCTTGACCGTCGCGCTCAGCTCCATCGGCCCGCCCGGGTAGATCGACCACCCGCCGCCGGGCCGCTCCTGCTCGAGGATGTAGCGGCAGAGCTTGACGCAGAGTTCCTCCTCATGACGCCCAAGAAAGGCCATCATGAGAACGTATTCCGACTCGAGGATCGTGTCGCCCTCGAGCTCGCCGACCCAGAATCCGTCGGGCGATTGTCGATCGATCAACCATTCCGAGACGGCGCTCAGGGCGGTTTCCAAGGGATTCGCGCTCCCGACCAAGCGGTTCGAGGGGCGTCGAGGAGCGGCAGCCGCCGAGGTCCGAGGGAGTGTGCCCGCTTCCGTGTTCGCGATCATGCGATCGTGGTCCCTATCCCTGGGTGATTGCGAGACGACTCCGCCGGCGTCCGGATCGAGTGAGAAGGGCCGCCGCGCGCGACGTTACCGATTCGGGGAGTGCTCCCTTGGGGCGACATCCTATAGAACTCACACTTTTTCAATCAAGGGCAATCCCTTGCACCTTTTTTCAAGTCGGGCCGAGAGTTCCGTCGCATCGCGCGGCATTCTTCGCCCAGCTTCCCCGGCTTCTCGTCGGCCGACGACAGTCCACCCAAGTCATGCTCTTGACATCCGCGTGAGCGCGTGTCGACGGGATCATCAAGGCATCCGCCGATCAGAGGGTTCGGGAGGTCCGCGTGGACAACGAGCTTTGGGGGAACTGGGCGATTCGGTGCGGCCGTATCCCTCAGTCGGCGGTCTTCCAGCGCGTTTCGACGCGGAGACCGCGGAGCATCGGCATCGACTTCACGATCGCCTCCGCGCGGGCGCGGTCCGTCTGGTGCCCCAGCGTCGCCTCGACCGTGAGCCGATCGCCCGCGAGCTCGACCCGGTCGACATGCGCCGCGTCGCCCAGGTGTCTGCCGAGTTGAGATTCGAGGTAGAGCTCGGCCTCGGCGCGGTCGACGTCACGAGCGAGCGGGTTCGGCTTGCCCGGGTCGACGGCCGGGAACTCCAGCGTGTCGACCACCGCAACGACGCCGGGCGTCGACCGGACGGCTCGGTGCGCGAGCATGGCTTCACGAATGCCCGCGACCCGGCCGCCGAGCTTGACGATCCCGCCCTCGATCGCCTCGATCTTGAGACCGACCCCGCGCAGCTCGGGAACGCGCTGGGCTGCCGCGATCGCTCGGCTCGCGAGCGGGTCGACGCGGCGACCAACCCCGGCGGGTCGCTCGGGCTCGGTCTCCTGCTTCGGTTCCGGCTTCGGTTCCGGATCGCTCTCGGGTTTCGACGCGGCGGCGATCGGCTCGGGCCTCGGCTCGACTCGTCGCGCATCGGGCGGATAGGGACGAGGCGGCGGCGGCGGAGTATCGCTCATCGGCCGCTTGGCCGCTCCGCCCGCGATGGTCGGGTCGACCTCGAGTTGATTGATGATCCCGGTCACGCCCGGAGTCCGCATCAGATTCTGGCCGAGAGCGACGCGGTCGGCGATCGAGGGCACCTTGCCGCGCAGCAAGCCCACCCCGCGCGGGTCGATCGTGAACTCGACGACCTTCGGGGGCAGGGGGCCGCCGTTCGCCGCGGCGACGGCGGCCGCGGCTCGGCCCGAGCGCGCGTTCCAGTCGGGCGGGTAGCTGATGATCGGGGGTTCCATCCCCGCGAACGGTTCGTCGAGACGGCCGAACAGCGGTTCCGGGTAGACCCACTCATTCGCGCTGCCGAACGTCGATCCGCCCAGGATCGGCACGGGGCCGTTCGAGGGCGTCGCCGACCGGTAGACCTCGCGCGTGTCGGTGACGACCTCGTCGAGGAAGGGAAGACCCGAGTCGATCGCGATCCGGATCACGACGTCGTGGATCTCCGAGGTTCCCACGCGTCCCTTCAAAACATACCGACCTCCGCGCATCTCGACCCGGATGCCGTAGGGACCGGTGATCGGGTCGCGCGCCAGCGCCTGCTCGAGCGTGCGTCCGCGGGCGTCGAGGGTGGGCTGCGAAGCAGGACGGGGGGCCTGGGCGGTCGCGAGAGCGGCCGGACCGGCGACGAGCAGCGTTCCGATGAGGATCCATGCGGGACGGGGCATCGACGTCATCCTCCTGTGCGAGGTCGACGCACGGTGCCCGCGAGATGAGAGGCGGAGGCGTCGACCTCACTCGACTCTAGAAGAGGTCGACGATGAATGCAAGCATGTTCCGCGGCGACCCGTTCCTGGATCAACGAATCTCGATCGGCTCGACCTGGAGCTTGTTGAGCACGCGGACGACCGAGAGGAACGTCTCGTAGGGGGCGACGCCTTCGAGGCTCGAGTCGGACAGCTTGATGTGGACGGCGTCGACGTCGGTCTGATCCCAGGCCGAGTCGAGCGCGACCCAACGGCGATTGACGTAGACCTCGTTCCACATGTGGAAGCCGAAGCCCGAATGCGGCTCGTCGTAGAGCAGGCCGACGACCACCCGCGCGGGAATCCCCTGGGAACGACACATCGCGGCCGTGAGCACGGCGTGCTCGGTGCAGTCGCCCTCGAGGTCGCGGGCGACCTCGCTCGCCGCGGCGAACGCGGTCTCGAAGTTCTTCTTGCGGATGTTCTGGAAGACCCAGAGCTGGATCGCCGTCGCCTTCCGCCAAGGGTCCTTCTGGTCGCCCACAGCGCGACGAGCGAGCGAAGCGACGTCGGAATCCTTCGAGGTGATCAAGGCGTTGGGAGCGAGGTAGGCGGGGTCGACCGTTTCGGGACCCTCTTCGCCGACCAACGGACCGGCGGTCTTGACGGTGAGCGTGCCGGTCCTGGGATCGTCGGTCGACGGCACGAGGGTCTGGCGTCGGTCGTTGGGGAGGACGTCGGCGATCGGCTCGGAAGCGTGCGTCACCCGATAGACGATCTCGCGCCTTTTGTACGGCTCGGTGATTCGGCTCGCGACCTGAACGAGCGAGGCCGAGTTGAGGTCGAACTTGTTCGCCGCGACCGACCGCATCGCGGCTTACTTGGTCGTGCGATACGTATCCATGCCCCCAAGGATGTCGAGGTGCGACTTGAGGATCTGTCCGGTCTCGTCGACCCAGAGAGTCTGGTCCATGCCGGGCACGGGCTTGCCGTCGTGCCAGGTCGACTGCGCGACGCGGAGCAACTCGCGCTTGACGCCGCCGCCGAGGGTGATCACCTCGCGTTGTTGGGCCTGGAGCTTGGCGAGCCCGATGCGGTTGAGGTCGGGGATGAAGATGGAGATCTCGCGACTCTCCCCGGGCTGCATCGGCCGGCGGGCCATGCTCATCTCGGCGCCGTAGGGGCCGCGGACGTGGGGGCCCCAGTCGATGGTCTGGGTCTGCTTCTCGCCGGTTCCCTCGAGGGTGAGGGTCATCTTGCCGTCGCGGACGTCGCCGAAGATCCGCGTCTCGGTCTTGCTGGCCGCGGTTCGCGAGTCGAGCCGGAGGACCTCTCCGTCGGGGGTCTCGATCGTGCCGTAGAGCGTGTCGATCGTCACCAGGTCGCGGCCTCGGCGGAAGGTCAGGGCCATGTCGACCTGGACCCGGACATACGACTTCCCACGCTCCTGGAGGGGAGTCACCGACGTGTGGAAGTAGCCGACGCGCTTGCCGCCGACGTAGATCGCGTCCCACGACTCGCGTCCGCCCGCCGACTGACGAGCCTCGGCCGAGCCGCCGACTCCGCCGACCACGAGCCCGAGGATCACGACCGCGAGCCGACCGAGTCCAATACGTCGATCCATGCGCTCTTCCTTCCGTGTCGTGCCGAGCCGAGCGGCGACGCGATGCGCCGCGGCCCGACCGAGTCGTTGTCCCGCCGATCATTTCAGTATCGACGAAACCACCCGATCTCTCAAGCTCCGCCGGGATCTCGGCTCCCTCGCGGACGAGGACCGGCCGCGGCGAGCCGTCCGCTCAATCGTTGCAGTCTTCCTGGATTTCCCATCTTCGAGAATCTAGGAAATCCACTTGACCCTGCTCGACCGTCGTATACAACTGATTGAAACGCCTGTTTGAATCGGGCGTTCGAAGTCCGTGCGGGTTCCGGGGAGAACCGAGTTGGAGTTCGACACCAAGAAACGTCTGCTGGCGGCGGCGAGCGAAGAGTTCGCCGAGAAGGGCTTCGAGGGGGCGACCGTCCGCTCGATCAGCTATCGCGCCGGCACGAATCTCGCCGCGGTGAACTACCACTTCGGCGACAAGACCAAGCTCTACGAAGAGGTCCTCCTCGAGGCGCACCGCTGCGAGTCGTTCGACCTCGACGAAGAGACCCACGCCGACGCCCATCCCGCCGAGCGGCTGCGAGCCTACATTCGCGGATTCGTCTTCGGCGTCTTCGGGACCGATGCGCATCGCAATCGCCATCGAGCCTTGATGCTCCGCGAGATGCTCGAGCCGACCTCGGCGTCGGACCTCCTCGTCCGCGAAGCGATCGGTCCGCGGTTCGCGCGGCTGCGGTCGATCCTCCACGAGCTGACCCCCGCCGCCGACGACCAGCGGCTCCACGCCCTCGTCTTCAGCATCGTCGGCCAGATCCTCCACTACAAGTTCGCCCGCGCGATCTCGGAGCGCCTGATCGGGGCCGAGGCCTACGCGCGGCTCGACGTCGACTACATCAGCGATCACATCGCCCGCTTCACCCTCGCCGCGCTCGGCGTCGAGCCGCCGATCGTCGCGACCGAAACACCCGACGACCTTCTCATCCCCGCGGGCCCCTCGGCCGAGGAGTCTTCATGAACTGGATCGCGCTCAAGATGCTCACGGGCGACAAGCCCAAGTTCTTCGGCATCGTGATGGGGCTGACCTTCGCGGCTCTCCTAATCACGCAGCAAGGCTCGATCTTCTGCGGGCTCATGTGTCGGACCGCGGGACAGGTGACCGACATCACCGGTGCCGATCTTTGGGTCATGGACCCGAACGTCCGGTTCGTCGACGACGTCAAGCCGATGATCGAGAACAACCTCTACCGAGTGCGGAGCGTGCCGGGCGTGAAGTGGGCCGTGCCGCTCTACAAGGGAAACGGCCGCGTCAAGCTCACGCCGGAGATCCGCGAGCTCGAGAAGATCGAACCGGAGGACTCCCAAGGCCGCGAGCTGCCTCCGGTCTATCGGAGGAAAATCGACGAATACGGCAATCCGGCCAGAGCCAAGGTGATCGAGCAGGTGATCCTCCTCGGTCTCGACGACGCGACCCTCGTCGGCGCGCCGCCGCCCGAGCGGATCGAGGCGGGGCGCGTCGAGGATCTCCGCAAGCCCGACGCGGTGATGATCGACTACACCCGACTCCGCAAGCTCTTCCCCGGCGAGGAGTGGTCGCTCGAAGAAACGCACCGCAAGACCGCCTCGGAGCTGACCCCCGAACAACGGACCCGATTCGAACTGGCCTACGGACGGATCCCGACCGATCCCGACGGCAAGGTCAACTTCTACAGCCTCTTCCTCGCTCGCGAGCTGGAGATGAACGATCACCGCGCCGTGATCGTGGCGATCTGCGAGGCGACGCGGACCTTTCAGTCGAATCCGGTCGTCTACACGACCTTCTCGCGGGCGAAGCAGTTCATTCCGCGCGAGCGAAAGATGCTCTCATATATCCTCGTCAAGATCGCCGAGGAGGATCAACATCCCGGCACATTGCTCGACCGCTTCATTGGTCGGATCGGTCTGCCGAGCTGGCTGGACCCCAAGACGGACGCCTTGATCCGATCGGAATCCCCGGGGGCGTTCATCGCCAACGAGATCGGTGGTTGGGGCTCGGAACGACGTCCGGAAACCGCACGCGTGACCAAGGCGATCCTCGACCGCACGGGACTCAAAGCGAGGACGCGGCAAGAGTTCATGTGGGACACGATCGGTTACTACCTGAAATACACGGGGATTCCGATCAACTTCGGCATCACCGCCGCGCTCGGGTTCCTGGTCGGCACGGCGATCGCCGGACAGACCTTCTACAACTTCACGCTCGAGAACCTCAAGCAGTTCGGCGCCCTCAAGGCGATGGGGGCGACGAATCTCCGGATCGTCGGCATGATCCTGCTCCAGGCGTGCGTCGTCGGCCTGCTCGGCTATGGTCTCGGCGTCGGGCTCGCCGCGTGGTTCGGCCTCAGTGCCGGCAAGTCCGAACTCGCCTTCTACACGCCTTGGGAACTGCTCCCGATGTCGGGGTTCGCGATCGTCCTGATCTGCGTGCTCGCGAGCCTGCTCTGCATTCGGCGGGTGGTCGTGCTCGAGCCCGCGATCGTCTTCCGCGGTTGAGAGGCCGGCGCAGTGCCCGTCGCTCGCCGGGCGACACGTATCGTCGTATCGAGATCTTCCGACCAGAACCGATCCTCGAAGGACAGACGCCTTGGACCTCGCCACGCTGAAGAACGCCCCCGCGCCCGACGCCGGCCGCCCCTCCGACGACGCGACCGTTGCGGTCTCGATCCGCAACCTCGCGAAGTCGTTCGGCGCGGGCGACCAGAAGGTCTACGCCTTGCGCGATATCGATTGGGATATCTATCAGGGTCAGATGTCGATGATCATCGGTCCGTCGGGATGCGGCAAGACGACGCTGCTCTCGGTGATCGCCGGGATCCTCGACGCCGACCACGGTACCGTCGACATCTTCGGCGAGCACGTCAACCGCATGAGCGACGCCGCGCGGACCCGGTTCCGAGCCCGCAACATCGGCTTCGTCTTTCAGCAGTACAACCTCCTCCCCGCGCTCAGCGCCGCCGAGAACGCCGCGATCCCGCTCGTGATCGCGGGTTGGGAGAAGAAGAAGGCGGTCGCCAAGGCGAGCTCGGTGCTCGAAGGGCTCGGCATGGGCAAGAAGCTCCGGAGCCTGCCGAACACGCTCTCGGGCGGACAGCAGCAGCGCGTCGCGATCGCCCGGGCGCTCGTCCACGAGCCGCGGTTGCTCGTCTGCGACGAACCGACCGCCGCGCTCGACCACGATACCGGGCTCTCGGTCATGCAGCTCATGCGCAAGGCCGCGCTTCGGCCCGACCGAGCCGTGGTCGTCGTCACCCACGACAACCGCGTGTTCCACTTCGGCGACCGGATGGCCCGCATGGACGATGGTCGAATCGTCGAGATCATCGATCAAACCAAGGGCTCGATCGCGCACGACTGAGCCGTCGAGTCACTCCTTCATCTTTCCGAAGATCATTCGAGAGAGCATGCGATGTTCACGAAATATGTCTTGCCGCTGATCGCTGCCGCCGGTCTGGGGTTCGCGATCTTCACGGTCGTGAAGGCCCGTCAGACTCCTCCGATCTCCCAACCGCTCAAGGAGCCGCCCCAGAGCCCCGTCGGATTCTCGACCCTCAACGGCGCGGGGTTGGTGGAGGCCGAGAAGGAGAACATCCCGATCGGCACGAACGTCCCGGGCGTGGTCGTCGAGGTGTTCGTCAAGATCGGCGACAAGGTCGACGTCGGGACGCCTCTGTTTCGGATCGACGACCGCGACCTCCGTGCCGAGCTCGCCGTGCGGAAGGCCGCGCTCGAGTCGGCCCTGGCTCAGCTCCACAAGCTCGAAGCGGCCCCGAGACCCGAGGACGTTCCCCCTTTGCAGGCTGCGCTCGACGAAGCCCTCGCCCGTTACGAGAGCGCCAAGTACAGCGCGACTCGGACCAAGAACCTCTACGAACGCGGCATCGCCCCGATCCAGGATTGGGACAACGACCGCTTTCTCGAGGCCGCGGCGTCGGCGGCCGTCGAGAAGGCGAAGGCCGACCTCGACCGCATGAAGGCCGGAACATGGAAGGAAGACCTGATCGTTTCCCGCGCAGCGGTCGATCAGGCGCGGGCCCAGGTCGAGAGCATCCAGGTCGGCATCGACCGGCTCACGGTTCGCGCCCTGGCCCGGGGCGAAGTGCTCCAGGTCCACGTGCGGCCGGGCCAATACGCCGCCGTCGCCTGGAACGAGCCCTTGATCGTGCTTGGAGACGTCGAGACGCTTCACGTGCGAGTCGATATCGATGAGAACGACCTCGCGCGGTTCCAGTCGTCCCGCCCCGCCACCGCCAGACTCCGCGGCATTCCCGACACCGAGTTCGAGCTCGCCTGGGTGAAGACCGAGCCGTACGTCATCCCCAAGAAGAGCTTGACTGGCGACAACTCCGAACGCGTCGACACGCGCGTGCTCCAAGTCATCTATCGACTCGTGAATATGCCGATCAAGGTGTATGTCGGCCAGCAGATGGATGTCTTCATCAAGCTGGAGGAGTCGGGCGCGACTCCCTCGGAGACCACCGCCGCTCCGACCAAGACGGCCGCGGCCCGCTGAATCCGACACGATTCAGCGCCGCGCGGGACGCGCGAGGAGGACGCACCAGTAGGGCGTCGCCTCGTCGTCCTGCGCGTAGCCGACGCCGATCTCGCGGAAGTCTCCCATCAATTGATCGCGTTGCTCCTCGTCGTCGATCAGGGTTTGGACGAGATCCTTGGGAAGCGGCGGACCCGACGCGGCGGAGCGGGCGATCACACTGTAGCGATAGCCGGCGCGCCGGAGGCGAACGTCGAGGTCGACGTCGTCGCCCTCCATCGACTTCGCCTTCGCGAACGCCCGCGCGACCTCTCCCGCCGCGGCCGCGAGCTTGGGCGAGACCTCGAGCTTCGACTCCTCGGC
The DNA here is from genome assembly GCA_033763215.1 of Isosphaeraceae bacterium. GTDB lineage: Bacteria > Planctomycetota > Planctomycetia > Isosphaerales > Isosphaeraceae > JANRKW01. The sequence continues at coordinate 131,503 of JANRKW010000027.1, forward strand.
CGCGACGCGCTCCGCGATGATCAAGGCCGCCGCCTCGGCGCTCGCCCGCTCGGGGTTGAGCCGGGGCATCGGCGTCCCGAAGCTGACCGCCCAATAGGCACGTCCTTCTTGATCCTTGAAGACCCCCGCGCCGAGGTGCTGGAAGTCGCCCAGGATGTTCTTGCGGTGCCCCGGGCTGTTCATCCAATCCTCCACGACTTCATCGACCTCGAGCTGACCGACGGCCACATTCTCACCGACCGAGATGTAGCGATATCGTTGGAGTTTGATGCGATCGGCGGGCGTCGATCCGTTCGAGCCCTCGTGGCTCATCTTGGAGTGCTGTGCCATGTCGAGCGCATGCTCCTCCGCCGCTCGACAGAGCAACTCGTCGAGTTCGAGCGGTGCGAGCTTCTCGGCGGCGCGTTCGCGGTTGTGGGCCTCGAGCAGTTCGCGAGCGATCTTGCGCACGGCCGCGAGCTCGGCGGCGGTCGGACGCCCCGGCGCGGGGTCGTCCGCAAGGGCAAGGGTCGAGAGGGCGACCAGCGCGATCGCCGTCGCCCGAACCTGACGTCGAACCGACCGCGGCTTCTCGGTGATCACGGCATCGAGCCCCTTTCGCCTCATTTGGTGGGATCGCCCGCTGCTTGCTTGTCTCGTCGCTCGGTCTCGCTACCATGGATCCGCCCCAGCTCGGCGCGAGACGGGCCCGGATCGCCGCGGCGGAGTCGAAACCATGCTCACGTTCGAGAGTTATGAATCGGGCAACGTCCTCGTGCTGACGGTCGAGGACGCGGGCTACAACGCACCTTCCGACCGTCAAGCCGCGAACCGCGAGTGGCTCTACAACACGGTCCAGGTCCGCGAGAACCCGCGGTTCGCCGTCGATCTCGGGGCCGTTTCCTACCTCTCCAGCGCCGACTTCGGCATCCTCATCAGTCTGAAGCGCCGGATCGACGCACGCAAGGGCCGGCTCGTGCTCTTCCAGGTCAGCTCGTTCGTGGTCGATACCCTGCAGACGATGCGGCTCGCGACCTTTTTCACGATCGTGGAGGATCTGCGGGCCGCGGTTTCTCTGCTCGAGTCGGCCGACTGACGATCCGCGTGTTAGACTGGAGGTTGATCGCCGAGTTCGACGTCGCTCCGCCCGGTCGCGGCGGGTCGTCGTCGCCGACGAGGATAGGGAGATCCTCCGATGCTTCAGGGATATCGACACGTCCGCATCCTGGGAGCCGCCGCGCTCTTCCTCTCGATTGCGATCGAGGCGCGCGCGGCGGGCGTCTCGGTGCGGTGGATGGGACAGGACGGCAAGGACCTCGTCGGCCAGCGGTCGGAGCCTGGACCCAGCGACGTGCTCGATGTCCGCATCGCGGTCGACGGCTTGCCGAGATCGGCGATCCTCTCGGCGGAGATCCAAGGCAAAGGCGGAGGAGCCTGGCATTCCGGCAAACCTCCGGTCTGGCTCTTGAAGGTCGAGCGCGTGGGGCTCGGTCCGCGGGCCGACCTCTACTTCGAGCCTTACCAAGTGGAATCCGGACGTGAATTCGTACTCGTGCTCCAACTCGAGAACCGGCCCGCGGCGACCTTCTATTTCAAGGGCGGAAAGGCCGACCCGAACAAGCGCGTCGCCTCCGCGAAACTGACCCCGAAGTGGGTCGGCATGACCGATCGCGACCTCGCGGGGCTCGGTCCGAATCCCGGCCCCGACGGCCTGCTCGACGCCGGTTTCGACCTCATCGGCCTCTCGGCCAAGGACCCGGTTCGGGAGATCCGCATTCTCCCCGCGGGATCGAGGACCAAGTCCGACGGCTGGTGCTTCGGCGTGAATCACGACCTCGCCCACAACGCCGAGTTCGTCGCAGATCCCAAGGTTCCCGGTCGCGGCCGCGTGAGTCTCCAACCCGACGGCGACCTCTCGGGGAAGACGCTCGCGATCCAGGTGACCTACGCGAGCGGCAACGTCGACCGCGCGAGCCTTGTCGCGGGCTCGACGTCCGCGAATCGCCCGGTCGTCCGCCGCGCCGTTCGCGACATCCCCGCTCTCGGGGCGAGCGTGCGCTGGTTGGGTCAAGACGGAACCAAGCGTCATGGTACGGGTGATGTGCATTTGAAGATCGATGGGATCACATCCTCCAGGGCAATCGTCGCCGCGCAACTGTCCGACCCGACCGGGGCGACGTGGATCTGGCGGTCGCCCGCAGGTAGCCGATTCCTTGGCGACGTCGAGCACGAGCCGCTCGAGCTGGCCTGGGGCGGCGACGGCCTGCACGCGGCGTTCCCTCCGATTCGGGACGAGACCGGCTCGACGATGACGCTGAGAGTCGCATACGCCGACGGCGGCGAGGCGTTCGTGGCGTTTCCCGGCGGCCGTGCCGACCCGACGGAGCGTTCTCCGCGGCCGGTCGCGGGCGAGGTCCGCGCCCGTCCCGGCGACGACCTCCAGCAACTCGTCGATCGAGGCGGAACCGTCCGGCTCGATGCAGGCAGATACGCGCTTCGCTCGCCCTTGATCCTGCGACGACCGATCGTGCTCGAGGGTGCGCCGGGTGCTGTTCTCGAGTTCAGCCAGGCGGCGAACGAGCCCGCCTGGACCGCGGCGATCAAGCTGCTGGCCGGAAATACGCGGCTGTCGGGCTTCGCGGTGCGGTTCGCGGGGCCGGTGCGCTGGGACCGCGAGGTCGGCTACGGGCCCGCGGTGATCGGCACGACCGACAGCAAGGATCCGCAAGGTCCGCCGCTCTTCGGCATCGAGATCGCCGGGCTCGACCTCGGAGGAGTCGAGGCGACCACCGAGTGGGAAGAGACCATAAATGCCGTGCGACTCACGAACGCCCGCTGCGGCAAGCTCGAGGGAAACACCATCCGCGGCGGCGCGGTCGAGTTCTGGAACGGACCGTGGCGCATCGTGGGAAATACTTACACGGGGACACCTGTTCGTACCCACATGCCTGGAGTCTTCTGCGGTCACTACACGCGCGACTTGCTCGTGGAGAAGAACACGGCCGAACCGGTCGGGCCTTCGGGCAAGTCCTGGCGATTCCTCGTCTTGACCCAGCGCGGCTATCGCGACGTGGTCCGTGAGAATCGCGTCGTGGGCCTCGGCGCGCATCAAGGCGACCCGCACCCCCACCCGAACGCGCCCGAGGTGATGCTGACGGAGGCGTATCGGATCCGCTTCGAGGGGAAACCGCTCGGAGTCTCGCCCGATCGCCGCGTCCTCGAGACGCCCGAGCCGCAAGCCGGTCCGATCTCGAGCGGGGACGTCGTGGCGATCCTCTCAGGCGAACATGCCGGCACATGGCGACTCGTTGCGCAGTCGCTCGGCGGCGGTCGGATGCTGCTCGATCGGCCGCTCCCGGCCGGAGTCGAGCGCGAGGCGGTCTCGGTGGTGACCGGGTTCGTCGAGGACCGCTTCGAGGGAAATCTCGTCGATTCGGGCGACAGCCGCATCTGCTTCGCCCTCGTTCTCGCGGGGAATCACTTCGGAACCAAGGTCGAGCGGAACACGCTCTCCGGGGGCGGGTCGTCGCTCGTCTTGATCGCGACCGGCTCGGAGACGCCGGGGTTCTGGGGCTGGTCGCACGACCCGATGTTCGGGTTGGAGATTCGCGGCAATCGATTCGTGGATGCTTGGAACGGCGGCAATCTCGGCGTCGAGCACTCGGCGCACGCGAAGTCGGCGGTCGGCAGGGTCTACTTCGAGGCGAAATTGATCGAGAACTCGGTCGTCTGGAGCGACGCGTTCGCCGCGAGCCGGTCGTCGGCCGGCGAGCGCGAGCGGGCGGCCGGTCTTCATATCAATTATGCGAGAACCTTCGATCCCAAGGAGCTGATCCTCGAGGAGAGAGGAAACACTCGGTCGGGGGCCGCCTGGATCCCGGCGTTCCGCGTGGTTGGGGGAGCGATCAACGGTCGCGTCGTGGTCGACGCGTCGAGAGAGTTCGCTCCGTCGCAATCGGCCGCCGCCCGCGCAACGTTGCGTTGAAGCGAGCCGCGTCGGCGGCGGGACTCGGGCAACGCGGAAGGAGTCGCTTGATCGATGCCTGTCCGGGGCGTAGACTGCGGCGATTCCACCTCTTCACGCCGGGCCCGCGAGGACTGATCACCGATGCGACACGTATTGATCTCGTTCTGCTTGGTCGTCATGTCGGGAGCGGCTCCGGCCGCGGATGCGCCGATTCATGAAACGATGCCGATCTTTCCTTCCGAGAAGAAACACAATCACTCGTCGTGCATCGTGGAGCTCGCCAACGGCGACCTCTTCACCGTCTGGTACACCGGGCACGGCGAGCGGAATTCCGACGACGTCGAGATCCACGGCGCCCGGTTGAAGAAGGGCGAGAAGGCCTGGGGGCCGCGGATCGCCTTGGCCGACACTCCGGGTTATCCCGACTGCAACCCGGCGATCTTCGCCGCGCCCGACGGCAGCGTTTGGATGATCTGGCCGACGATCCTCGACCATCGTTGGGAAGGGGCGTTGTTGAAGTTCGTCAAGGCGAATGATCATGCGTCGCTCCGTGACGACCCGCAGTGGGACCGCGAAGGGGTGATGCACATCACGCCGACGGGGTTCGAGAAGGCGATGGAGAAGGCGATCGCCGACCTGAAGGCGTCGGGCGTCGACACCAAGCCGTACGAGCGTCAGCTCGACGCGGCGCTCGCGCGTTCCAAGGAGTTGATCTATCAGCGGCTGGGCTGGATGCCGCGGGTGCACGCGACGGTCTTGCCGTCCGGGCGCTGGATCTGGCCGCTCTATTGCGACACCTTCTCGGCCTCGATCATGGCGATCTCCGACGACAAGGGGAAGACCTGGCGGGCCTCGGCTCCGATCATCGGCTTTGGAGCGATCCAGCCCTCGGTCGTGCGCAAGGACGACGGCACGCTCGTCGCATTCATGCGCGAGAATGGGCCGACGCGTCGCATCCGGGTCAGCGAGTCGAAGGATCAAGGGGAGACCTGGTCGACCGTCAAGAGCACCGACTTTCCGAACCCCGGCGCGGGGGTCGAGGCGACGAGGCTCGCGAACGGTCATTGGGCCCTGATCTACAACGACCTCGAGCGCGGACGCAATCGGCTCGCCGTCTCGATCTCCGACGATGAGGGCAAGACCTGGAAGTGGACGCGACACCTCGAGGACTATCCGCCCGGAGGCGGTTCGTATCATTATCCGTCGATCATGCAAGGGTCCGACGGCTTGATCCACACGAGCTACACCTACGGCGCACGGCCCGAAGGGAGCAGGATCCAGTACACGAAGTTCAACGAGGCGTGGATCATGGAGGGCGACCCGAAGAAGTGATCCCGCGGAGGCGTGCAGCGCTGAGGGCGGCGGGGATCGAAGCGTCCGTGCGGGCGAATCGCGCGGACGCGCCTCTTTCTCCGGCCGCCTCGATCGTCTATCCTGCTCTCTCCTCTCCGCAATCGCCCCCGACCCGTCCCGCATTTGCCGAACCTCCGGAGACTCGCCCAGGTGTCGATCCCCACGAAGTCGCCGCGCGCGCGCTATGATTGGTTCTCGAGAGGAGACATCAACGCATTCTTTGGGTTGATGCTCGACAACGTCGGCGACATGATCTTGATGGCGACGCTCCTGGTCGGCGTCTTCCAGATGCCCCGCGAGTTCGTGCTCACGAAGATGATCCCCGGTACGGCGATCTGCGTGTTCGTGGGCGACGCGATCTATACGTTCATGGCGTTTCGGCTCGCGGCGAAGACGGGGAGGTCGGTGACGGCGATGCCGCTCGGCCTCGATACGCCGAGCACGTTCGGGTCGGTCTTTCTGATCATCGGACCGGCGTTCGCGGCGGCGCAGGCGTCGGGCATGGATGAGATGGCGGCGGCCCGTCATGCCTGGTACACGGCGATCGCGATGATCCTGGCCTCGGGGATCTTCAAGGTCGCGAGCTCGACGATCTGCGGTCTGATCCGTCGAGTCGTCCCCCGCGCGGGGCTGCTGGGATCGCTGACGGCGATCGCGTTGGTCATCATCAGCTTCCTGCCGCTGCTCGAGATCGCGGCGCTGCCGATCGCGGGTTTCTCGGCCCTGGCGATCATCCTGATGACGTTGACGGCTCGGTGGGATCTTCCCAAGCGGATCCCCGGCGCGCTCGCCGGAGTGATCGTCGGTTGCGTGATCTATTATGCGATGGCGGCGCTGGGGCTCGGTCCCGGATTCGGCGGCGAGGCGGGCAGGCCGGTCGGCGGTCTCCAAGCCACGATTCCGCTGCCGATCCTCGATTGGCTCGAGTGGATCGGCGGGAATTGGGAGGCGGCGAGTCGATTCCTGCCGGTGGCGCTTCCGCTCGCCCTGGCGACGATCGTCGGCGGCATCGACTGCACGGAGAGCGCGGCGCACGCGGGCGACGAGTATCCGACCGGACCGATCGTGTTCGCCGACGGCCTCGCGACGATCGCCGGGGGGATCTTCGGCGGCGTGATCCAGTCTACCGCATACATCGGTCACCCGGCATACAAGGCGATGGACGCCCGGGCGGGCTACACCTTGCTCACGGCCTTGTTCGTGGGGTCCGCGGGAGTGTTCGGCTTCTTCGCCTGGATCTTCTATCTCGTGCCGAAGGCGGCGGTCTTTCCGATCTTGATCTTCGTCGGTCTCGAGATCACCGCGCAGTCGTTCGCGGCGACGCCGAAACGTCATTATCCGGCGGTCGCTCTCGCCTGCGTGCCCGCGCTGGCCTACCTGGCTCTGATTGCGCTGAAGCAGGTCTTGCCGACGCTCGAACTCGCGACGCTGGCACCCGAGTCGAAACACTGGGTTCAAACTGTGTTGATGTTGGCGAACGGCTTCATCGTCACCAGTCTGATCTGGTCGACGGTGTTGGCGAAGTTGATCGACGGCGAGGCGGGGAAGGCGGCGGTCGGTTTGGGGATCGCGGCGATCTTCGCGTGCTTCGGCGTGATCCATTCTCCGCTCCCCGATGCACCCTTGAGCACACCATGGGCGGCGATCGAGGCGATGAAGGCGACGGGTCGATTCGAGGCGGCGGCCGGGCAGACGCCTTACCACTGGGCGGCGGCGTACGCCTTGCTCGCCGTTCTCGTCTGGGCGGTGAGCCGATTCTCGACTCCGCCTCCGGCCGATCCCGACGAGCATCCGATCGCGATCTGATCGAGCTCCGATTTCCGGCGCGAGGGGGCAGAACCCTTGGTTTTCTCGGGTCGACCCTGCTAGACTCGATGTATGTACAAGGGAATCGCGGTCAGTCCTGGCGTGGTCGTCGGCACGGCCTATCGAGTCGAGTCGGTCTTCGGTTCTCACGAGCCGCAGGTCCTCGAGAGCGAGTCCTCCGTTGCCGAAGAAGTCGAGAAGTTCCGCCGCGCGCTCCAGGATTCCATGGTCGAGTTGGAGACGTTGATCGTACGCGTCGGGCAGCAACTCGGTCCCGCCGAAGCGGGAATCTTCGAGTCGCATCGGCAGATCGTCAACGATCCTTCGCTGCACGCGAAGGTGGTCGACTCGATCACGGCGCGTCGCTTGACCGCTCTCTCGGCGCTCCAGATCGTCCTCCAGGGATATGTCGCGGGCTTCGCTCGGATCGAGCAGGACTTCTTCCGCGAGCGGCTCGCCGATCTCCGCGACGTCTTCACGAGGATCGCTTCGCACCTGACGACCCAATCGTCGCCGCTGTCGGCGAAGTTCGAGGGAGCCGCCGCGTCGGGTGAGCCGACGATCCTGGTCGCACACGAGATCCTGCCCAGCCAAGCGATGAGCCTGGGCAGTCTGCCGATCGCGGGGATCGTCACCGAGGTGGGCGGCGGCACGAGCCACGCCGCGATCCTCGCCCGGAGCCGCGGAATCCCGGCGGTTTCGGGGGTCGAGGAGATCGCGGGCGATGTTCGCTCGGGCGATACGATCATCGTCGACGGACGTGAAGGCGTGGTCATCGTTCGACCCGACGCCGAGACGACCGCCGCCTATCGCAAGATCCAGCGGGAGTTCTTCGATCTCAAGGATCGGCTGGTCCTCAATCGCGACCAGCCCTCGATCAGCGCGGACGGTGCTCAGATCGAACTCCTGGCCAACATCAACAACGTTGCCGACGCGCAGGCCGCCGTGAAGGTGGGAGCCGGAGGAGTGGGGCTCTTCCGTACCGAGTACCTCTTCCTGACGCACGCCGCGGTGCCGGACGAGGAAGAGCAGTACCAGTACTATCGCCAGATCATCGAGGCGGCGCCGAGCCGCACCGTGACGATCCGCACGCTCGACGTCGGCGGCGACAAGACGGTGCCCTATCTCGGGAGGCGCGACGAGCCGAATCCGTTCATGGGGTGGCGATCGATTCGCCTCTCCTTCGAGCATCCGCGGTTGTTCGAGCGGCAGATCCGAGCGATCCTCAGGGCGGGCAGGCATGGAAAGGTCTCCATGCTCTTTCCCATGATCACGACGCTCGAGGAACTCCGTCACGTCAACCGCATGGTCGAGGATTGCCGACTCGGACTCCAGCGCGAGGGCGTACCGTTCGGTGACGACGTGAAGACGGGCGTGATGATCGAGGTTCCCGCCGCGGCGGTCTGCATCGACGCCATCCTCCGCGAGACCGACTTCATCTCCATCGGCTCGAACGACCTGATCCAGTACCTCGTGGCCGCCGATCGCGATAATCCCAAGGTCGCGCACCTCTGCGAACCGCTCTCGCCGGCGATCTTCAAGGTGCTCTCGATGGTTCTCGAGGCGAGCGGACGAACCGGCACGCCGGTCACGGTCTGCGGCGAGATGGCCGGGCAGCCCCGTTCGGTCTTGGTGCTCTTCGGGCTGGGGCTCCGCAGGTTCAGCATGAGCCCGGCATTCGTGCCGACCATCAAGTCGCTGCTCGGCTCGGTGACCACCGCTCAAGCGGAGCGCTATGCACACCAGGTTCTCCAGCTCAAGACGAGCGATGAGATCCGGCGCTATCTCACCGATCGGCTCCACGAAGTCTCGAGCGATCTCGAGGCGTTCGACTCGCGGTGAACCTCGAGCCTTTGTAACGAAGAACGGCCGACCCCGCGAAGGGTCGGCCGTTCCATTGCGTCGTGTGCATCGACTCGTGAAGGTTCACTTGACCTTGGCGGCGTCGATCGTGAACTCCTGAACGGTCTCACCGTTTGCGGCGATGTTCACTTCCTTGCCCGAGGTCGGCGTGACGTAACGGGTCGATTCCTGCCAAACGACCACCTTCTGGGTACCGGCGGGAACGTTCTTGATCTCGAACTCACCCTTCTCGTTGGTGACCGCGAAGTAGGGGTGGTCGAGCACGTGCCAGTAGGCGGTCATCCAGGGATGGATGTCGCAGACGATCAGACCGGGCTGGCGGGCGGCCGCGGCGGGCGAGAAGGGCGAGCTGGCGTTGGCGGCCATCGCCTGGTTGAGGGCGTTGTTGTCGACCTTCGAGTTGATGTTGTGAGCGACGGGGTCGCTCGACTTGAGAGTGACCTTCGAGCCGACCATCATCGCCATGACGTGCGGAACGAAGATGCAATCCTTCTGGTCGAAGACCACTTCCTTGCTGGACACGGCCGACTTGGCCTCGGGATTGATGCGCGTCGGCTTGTTGATGTAGACGACGACGTTCTTGACCCCCTTGGAGGCCGCGTCGACGACGAGCTTCTCGGACTTGGGGGAACCCTTGCCGCAGACTTCGGGATCCTTGCTGATGACGTTGTCGGGGAGCGTCGGGGCGTTGCCGGCGAGCGTGATGCGTCCCTTCAGAGTTCCCCAGCCGTCGGCGGTGACGGGAGCGGCCGCCGCTGCGGGGGTCGAGGTGCCGGCGGCCGTGGTCCCGGCGTCGGGCGCGGGAGATTCGGCGGGCTTGGTCGCGACGGGGGCGGAGGCGGTCGAACCCCCGACCTTGACGGCGGGGTCGGGGACGACGATGGCGTTGTCGACCGAGGAGCTGCCGCCGCAACCGGCGACGATCGCGGCCAACGCGGACGCGGCGACGAAAGAGGAGAGGACACGGACGTTCATCTGGAAGATCTCCACGTGGGACAGGGGAATCGAGAGGCGATAATCCGGAATGAGCGGGATCGGCGATCGCCGCCTGTGATCCTCGGTGCTCTTCCCTCTTCGCACGAACAGATTCTAGACTCGAGATCCGTCGCGACAACGAGATCGGTCGGGGAAACGAAGCCGACGGCCCGGGGGCCGTCGGATCGGGGTGCGGTGCGACGCTCGGGGAATCGGGTCGCTCGAGGCGACCCGATCGAGACGTTGGGAGATCACTGACCGCCGCCGGCCTTGACCGCGCCCGGCGCGGCTGCGGGTGCCGGAGCTGCGGGAGCCGCCGGGGCAGGCGAGGGAGCACCGGAGGCGACTTGCTGTTCGATCGCGTCGACATAGTTCAGGAGCGTGTCGCGCATCGATTGGACCTGGAGATAGGTCTGACCCTCGAGGGCCTTGGGGACGCCCGGAGCCGGCGGACCGGTCGGAGCGATGTTCTGCGGCATCGCGGTGTAGGGGAGGAGACGCGACGGCCGCGCGAGCCATTCGAGGAGATACTCGGGCCGGAAGCGGTTCGAGACCTGCCGGAGGTCGGGACCGTTCACGACCTGTTCGCCGCCCGTCGGCTTGTAGGGGCCGATCGCGTGGCACTGGATACAGGCACCCTTCGTCATGAGCTGCCAGCCGTTGCCGAGGTAGTTCGGGTGCTTGGCCTCGAGCGCGGCGAGGTAGGCCTGATCCTTCTCGGTGAGGATCTGGTAGGGGAAGTCCTTGCCGTCGACGGCGGCGAAGTAGTTCGCGATCCCTTCGGCCTCCTTCGCGGAGAACTCGTCGGACTTCCCGAGATGGAACCGCGGCATCCGGAGATTGGCGGCGGGTCGAATCGGGTAAGGCGCCTGGAGGAACGAGGTGAGCCACGGGGTCTGCACCTTGGCCCCTTCGCGAACGAGGGGAGGCGGCAGACGGTTCCAGAGGCTCGCGTAGTCGGCGTTCGACTTCTCGACCTGGTCGGCCGCGTAGAGCCAGGCGAAGTCGCCGCCCTTGGCGGGAGTGACCTGCACGGCGGTCTTGTCGATGGTCAGGGTGTCGCCGACGTTGAAGGTGTAGCCCCGAATCGTGACGGGCTTCCAGACTTGAACGCTGATCTCATTCTCGAACGAGTTGGTCTGCATCCCTTCGATCACGATCGGCTTGCCGTCGGCCGGGACCAGACCGACCGCCGCGTCGAACTCGCGACGTGCGCGGGCGCGGGTGTCGGGGTCGTCGGACGCGACGTCGAAGTCGAGCGTGGCCTTCGGGTCGTGCTGGAGTCGGGGGTAGAGCTCCTTGCCGAAGTCCTTCGCGCGATCGAGGTACGAGACCTTCACGTTCGTGTAGAAATTGACCAGGGCCGACTCGAGACTCGAGGAGTCGGCGATGGTGAACTTGGGCATCTCGACGACGTGGCAACCCGTGCAGTTGTACCGATTCAGGAGCTTGGTGCCCTGAGCGATCGCGACCTGCGCGGGCTTGTAGGAGTAGTTCGGCAGATACTTCGAGTTGATCTTCTCCCCGGTGAGACCGAGGACGAAGGTCATGATCTCTTCGATCGCCTTGGGGTCGTCGGCGAAGGTGAATTGAGGCATCCGGAGCCGGTCGTCCCAGCTCTTGACGTCTTCATTCGTCTTCTTGTAGTCGTAGCTCCGCGGACGGTGGAGCTTCTGGTAGAGGAAGCCGGCGCGGGTGTGCTCGGCGAGTTGCTCTTGGTAGTACGGGTCGGTGCCGTCGCGAGAACCGTCGTCGGCGGCGGGCTGATCGACGAGGTATTCGGTGATGTGAGCGTAGTCGAGCTTGGTCGGGCTCTTGGCTCCCCAGCCGTTGAGCGCGGTGCCGATCGGCTTGTAGTCCTCGAAGCCCGAGATGTTGTGGCATCCGAAGCATCCGAGGCGAGCGATCGTCTTCTCGCCGAGGTAGTGGAGCTTGTCGTCGACCGAGAGTTGCTTGACGAAGCTCTCGACCTCGCTGAGGGCGACGGTCTTGACTTCCTTCGTCTTGGGATCCTTGAAGCCGCCCTTGGAGACGTAGAGGCGGACGAGGTCGTCGAGTCCGGCGACGAGGCTCGGGTCGTCGACCGGGGGAACGACGGTCTCGACCTTCCAGCCGCCCTTGATCGAGAGCAGCCACGACGCGATGTCGCCCGAGTCCTTCCAGGAGATCTGGAGGTTCGGCATCAGGGTGCGGTCATGGTACTTCTCGGGCTGCTTGATCCAGTTCACGAGCCACTTGTAGCCCGCTTCGCCCTCGGGGAACTTGTCGGTGATCTCCGAGAGGTTGGGACCGTAGTCGGCCTTGGCGTAGTCGCGGACGGCTTCGGGGAAGGCGTCGGGCGCGGTCTCCTTGTGGGCGTGGCAGGCGAGGCAGCCCTTCTGGAGGAAGAGTTGCTTGCCCTTCTCGACGCTCGTCTCGCTCGCCGGAGGCGGGAGGGCCGGGTCGTTCTTGCCAGCGGGCTGAGGCTCGACGAATCCCTCGGGCGGCGTGCTGACCGCGAAGAGGTAATGCGTCATCGCGCGGACTTCGGCGTTGTTCTTCGGCTGGTCGGCGCGACCGAGGTTGTTGGTCACGTCGTAGAAGCGCGGCATGCGCGTATCGGGGCGGAAGTTGTGGGGGTTGCGGACCCACTTCGCGGTCCAGTCCTTGGTGGTCTTGGACGCGATGTGCCGGAGATTCGGGCCGACGGGCCGTTCGTCGGTCATGTCGGGGCCGAACGAGCCCTCGCCGCCGATGGTGTGGCAGCCGGTGCATCCGTACTTGACGATCTTCTCATAGCCCGCTTGGAGCTTGGTCGCCTGGGGCACGTCGGTCACCTGGTGGTGACACTTGATGCAGCTCGACTCGAGGAACCGGCGGGGGAGCATCGGCTCGTCCCAGTGGTGCATCTCGTGCCAACCGCGTTCGTGGTGCCAGCGCTCGCGTTCCTCGAGGGTGTTCGGGGTGTGCGAGGAGTAGGTGAAGTCGGTTCCGGAGCCCTGACCGCCGTGGCAGATGGTGCATCCGAACTTGTTGATGCCGTGCGGGCCGTTGCCGTCGAGGTAGAGCCCCGCGACGACGCGTTCTCCCTTGGGATTGATCGCCACCGCGCCGTCGGTGAGGTGCGGGTGCGAGGAGAACGGCTGCGGCATCGGCAGGTCGTTGGCGTCGACGTGGTATCCGGGTCGATCGATGCCTGCGTGGCAGGTGGTGCAGCGGTCGTACCGGGGGACGTCCTTGAAGTTGTAGTTGATCGTCAGTTCCGGCAGGCTGATCTGCTGGATCTTGGTCGCGGGCGCGGCGGCGTCGATGAGCGGGAGGTTGCGGAACCAGGCGAGCGGCCCGAAGTATTGCGCTTCCTTCTGGGCGAGGGCGCGCGAGACGCGGTCGCGGTCGAGGGTGAGCGAATCGAGCTGCTTCTGGTACACCGAGACGTTGCCGCGGAGCGACGCGAGGTTGGCCTCGGCCGACGCCCGCTTCGACTTGATCTCCTCGAGTTGCAGGCGGAGATCTTGATATTTCTTCTCGTTGGGCACGATGACGTCGTCGATGTATCGACGCGCCCGGGCGTTCTCGCCGCGGTCGATCATGCCGTCGTAGAGACTGCGCTGGCTGTCGAGTTCGGCCTTCTGGAAGCGGGTCGCGGTGTCGATCGCCTCGAACTGGCCGACGATCCGCTTGAGCTCGTTCTGCTGTTCGCGGATCTGCTTCGAGTTCTCCTCGGCCTGTTGGTTGGCGAGGGCGATCTTGTCCTCGATCTCCTTCTGCTTGGTCTGGTTGATCTCGGCCTGCTTCTTCGCCTCGGACGCGCGGAGCTTGGCATCCTCGATGAAGTGGAACTCGCGCTGGGTCGACTTCCAGGGGCGGAGGTGGTCGGCGAGGATCATCCAGACGATCGAGAGCGTCATCGCGATCGAGGAGATCGCGAAGACGACGTGGAGACGGGATGGGTTTCTATACGTTTCCTCAGTCGCCGGCATGTGGGTGGACCTCGATCATGCGTGAGGGACGGAAGACGTACGGCCGTGCGGGCGGGGCGTCGTGTCGACGCCCGAGAGCCCGGGGACGCGTCTCGGGTCGCGTCCGATCAGATATTGAAGAAGTATTCCGGAATCGCCACGAGGTACTTCAGGTTGATGGTCCAGCGCAGGACCATCTTGATCGGGAGGCTCGCCATGAAGAGCAGCAGCGTGGCCATCACCGAGTAGCGGAGCCAACCGCCCTGTTCGATCATCTTCTTGAAGAAGAGTTGGGCGAGCAGGGGCGGAAGGATGATGAAGTAACCCGCGACGATCAGCATGCCGGGGGCTTCGCGGACCAGGATGTTCTCCGGTCGGCGGGTTCCCAGGAGCTGGACCCAGAAGATGTCGGACAGGTTGACGTTGTTGAGCGGGATCAGCTTGTGGAGATCCCAGTATTCGTAGGGGCCGAAGAAGTTCCAGTTCGGTCCGCGGAGGAACGTGCCGAGGAGGATGAGCACGACCCAGAGCACGAGGTAGCCGTACTGAAAGGTGAGGTAGGCGAACTTGCGCTGGGCGATCGTGTAGTAGCCGTTGCCCTGCTTGTTGGTGTCGATGTAGGGCAGGGCCATGAGGCCGACGACGATGAGGCTGGGGAGGAGGACGCCGGCGATCCAGGGGTCGAAGTAGACGAGCATCTCCTGGAGCCCGAGGAAGTACCAGGGGGCCTTGGAGGGGTTGGGCGCGGTGGTGGACGACGCGGGCTGTTCGAGCGGCGCCTGGAGGACGATCGCCCAGACGACGAGGAAGATCGTGAGGAGGACCATCGCGATCAGCTCGGTGTAGACGAGGTCGGGCCAGGTGAGCGTCTTCTCGGGTTCGAGTTCCTCGAGATTCGGCAGGCCCGCCGCCATCCGTGCGTCGTTGATGACCGCGCGTCGGAGTCCCAGCCAGGTGAAGTAGCCGACGAGAACGATCAGGCCGACGATCGGCACGTTGTCGGGCTTGGTCACGATGTCGCGGAAGTCGTAGTCGGTCATGCTGAGACCGAAGAAGAGCAGGAACGCGTTCGTGATCCACCAGGCGACGACGCCGTCGGCGAGCGTGCGGCGGTAGACGTAGAGCGCGACGAACGCGAGCGTGGCGCCGACGAAGAAGCTGGTGGGTCCGGAGACGTAGTCGATGCCGTCGCGGATGAATTGGGGCATCCCGAACGAGCCGCCGAGGATGTAGGCGACCCCCATGGCCTGGAAGATGACCGACACGACGCCCCAGACGAGGGTCCAGAGCGTCCGGTTCATCGGTTTGCCCAAGCCGAAGGCGGGGATGTGGTCGTCGAGGCTGGGCGGTCCGACCTCGGAGCCGACGCCGTGACCTTCATCCTTGACCTCGGCGAAGTGCGCGGCGTCGGCACCTGCGCCGATCGCCACGAGGATGTTGCCGGCGGCGGCGAGGAGGTAGGCGATGGTGGTGCCGACGTGGGTCTCGAACAGGCCTCGGAAGAGGATGAAGAATGCGGCGACGCCGTAGAGGGCGAAGTATCCGACCGTCATCCAGGTCGGGATCTTGCGCGTCTTGGGAGCGAGCCCCGCGCGGGAGGCTCCCTCGCCGACGATCTCCATGTAGGCGATGTAGGCCGCCGCGGCTGCGTTGAGCATCGCGGCGAGGAGGTAGTACCAGGCAAGCCCGGTCAGAACGCCGGGCGTGAGGTCGGGATGATGGTTCATGGGTCCTCGGGCCGATCCTTTGGTCTCGCGGGGGCCGAGCCGCTCGCGGGTTCGGGGCGTGGGTCGTTCCGGATTCGAGGGGCGGGTTCATCGAGGGACCGGAGCGTCGATCGACGATGCGCTCCGGTCGAGACGGGGCGGGAGGTCACATCGGCCCGCTGATGCCGCCGTCTTTGCGAACCCGCCAGAAGTGGATCATGATCAGGAGCGTGACCGCGAGCGGAATCGCCACGCAATGCAGGACGTAGAAGCGGTTGAGCGTCATCTCGCTGACCGAGCGTCCGCCGAGGAGGGCGAACTTGGCGTCGGAGCCGGAGGTGATCAGCTTGACGCCGTTGAGTTCGAGCAGCGAGGCGCCCGGCCCTTCGACGCCCATGATCGGAGTGGCGCGAGCCATGTTCGCACCGACCGTGATGGCCCAGATCGCGAGCTGGTCCCAGGGAAGCAGGTATCCCGTGAACGAGAGCAGCAGGGTGAGGACGAGCAGGAGCACGCCGACGACCCAGTTGAACTCGCGCGGGGGCTTGTAGCTGCCGGTGAGGAAGACGCGGTACATGTGGAGCCAAACGGCGATGACCATGGCGTGGGCGCCCCAGCGGTGGAGCTCGCGGAGGATGCCGAGGGTGGTCACGTCGCGAAGGGCGAGGATGTCGTTGTAGGCGTGTTCGAGCGTCGGCCGGTAGTAGAACATCAGCAGGACGCCGGTGATCACCTCGACGATGAACAGGAAGAAGGTCGTCCCGCCCATGCACCAGGTGTAGCTCAGCGCGATGCCTTGCTTCTTGACGCTGACCGGGTGGAGGTGCAGGAAGAAGTTCGTGAGCATGACGACGACGCGGTTGCGACGGTCGGTCGGCATGGGGTGTCGGAAGATGCTCTTCCAGATCTGCGACTCGTAGATCATCTCGGAGATCGACATATCCGTCCCTTGGTTCAGTCCGGTCGGCTCGAGCGTCGACGGCGGTGGTCGAGGTTCGAGCCCTTGCTCCGGGGGTCGGTTCGTGTGAGCGGTCGAGGTTCGTGGTTGGATCGACGGTTCGGAGCGGCCGCGTCGCGGAGACGAGTCCGCGACGCGGGATCCGCGGGGGTCAGACCGCGGGGAGATAGCTGTCGGGGTCGCTCCACTGAGCCAGCTCTTCTTGGAACTTCTGGCTCTTGTCGACGATGATCTGGCCGTCGTCGGCGATCGAGACCTTGAAGCGTTCGAGCGGCCGAGGGGCGGGGCCCTCGAAGTTCACGCCGGAGACGTAGAAGCCCGAGCCGTGGCAGGGGCACTTGAACTTCTGTTCGCCGGCGAGCCAGTTCGGCGGGCAGCCGAGGTGAGTGCAGACCGACTGGAGGGCGTAGATGATGTCCTCGCCGTTGTACATGTCGGATCGAACGATCCAGAAGCCCCACTCGGCCTTCCACTTCTCGCTGACCTCGCCGCGGCCGAAGTCGCCCGGGACGCCGACCTTGATGGTGCTGGGCGGTTCGGCGAGCACGTTGGGGAAGAGGAAGCGGGCGAGCATGGCGGAGAAGGCGGAGAGCCCGAGCGTGAACGAGGCCCAGGCGACCGCCATCCAGGGGATCGTGATGACGAAGCGACGGCTCGGGGCGGGGGCTCCCGACGCGAGAGCGGCGTCTCGGGAGGGTCGCCCGGGCACGACCTTGGCGTCGGCCGACTTCTTGGGGGCGGCGGCGGCCTTCTTCTCGGCGGGAGGCTTGGCCTCCTCGATCTTCTTGGCTCCGGCTTGACGGAGCGCTTCGGCGAGATCCTTGGGGTCGGTGATCTCGGCGAGCGGCGGGAGTTCGCGAGCGGGGGCCGCGGCGGCCGGAGCGGGCGCGGCCTTCGCGGGCTTGGCGGCGGCGGGTGCCGACCCGGCGGCGGGTGCGGCCGAGCCGCGTGCGGCGGCGAGCTTCTCGGCGAGGGTCAGCGGTCGACCGATCGACGGAGCGGGCGCACCCACGCTCTTCTCGGCGGCAGGCTCGGGAGCCGAAGCCGCGGGGGCCGCGGCGGCCGGTGCCGCGCCTGCGGGAGCTTGGCCGCGTGCGGCCGCGAGCTTCTCCTTCAGCGTCAGCGGGCGTCCCGCCGAGACCGGAGCTGCGCCCGCGGCGGGAGCCGCCGGGGCCGGCGTCGCTTGCTCGGGGGCCGCGGCGGGAGTCGCCGATTCCGCGGGTTGGGCCGCCGCGCCTGCGCGAAGGGCGGCCAAGATATCCTTCGTCGATTTCTTCTCAGCCATCGGTCATCCCCGGCCTCTCGGCGTCCTCGGTCGGAACCCGACTCGGGTCGAGCCATTCATTCGGAGTCGAACCGTTCTCGCTCCCAATGTACGCAACTCTCGCGCCATCGTAGCAGCGATCACGGAAGATATGTCGTATCATGGGGTTGCACGCGAGCGGCGATCAGATTCGACCCATCACGGCTTCCCAATCCTCGGAAACTCGTCCGGATCGCTCTCGCTTCCGGGAACGAATCGCTCTCGAGTTTGGAATGAGCCGTGGATGATCGCTCGGCGTCGTCGCTCGACGGGCGTGGGCGAAAGGCGAGGGTAGGGTAGCAAACGGGTGGTCGATCGACAACCGGTCGGAGTCGGAAGCGAAAGCGTTCCGGAGCGTGGCGAGCGTGAGCGACCTGGATATAATCAGAGTCGACCCACCCACCCGCGGATCGACGGCGAGGCGATCGCGGGCGAACCACACCGACCTCGTCGTTCCGCGGAATCGAGAGAGCGTGAAAATGGCGAAGCGTATTCCAGGTTGGATCCTCGGCCTCGGCCGTGCGGCGATGTTCGTCGCGGTGATCGGTGCGACGACCTCGGCGTCGGCACAGTCCTACGGCACCATCAAGGGGCGACTCGTCTTCGGCGGCCCGACCGTTCCGGCTCCGAAGGTGTTGGTGGCGAAGGGCGACGCGAACGCCAAGGACTCCGCCGTCTGCGCGTCCGAGTCGATCATCTCGAAGGAGATGGCGGTCGACCCGGCGACGAAGGGGATCGAGTTCGGCGTCGCCTACATCGTGACGCCGAAGGGGAAGAACCCCGAGGCCGAGTCGAAGTTGGTCGCGAAGAGCAAGGTCGAGATCGATCAGAAGGGATGCGAATTCGTTCCGCACGTCTCGGCGATCCACAAGAATCAGTCCCTCGTCTTCAAGTCGAGCGACCCGGTGGCGCACAACGTCCACTACACGGCCTTCACCAACGGCGACCTGAATCAGATGCTGGCGCCGAACGGGTCGTACACCCAGAAGTTCGCGTCGGCCGAGCGGCGTGCGTGCCGTCTCGTCTGCGACATCCACCCCTGGATGATCGGCTACTTCTTCGTCTTCGACCACCCGTTCTTCGCGGTGACGAAGGCCGACGGATCGTTCGAGATCCAAGGGGTTCCGGCCGGGACGCAGAACGTGGTGGTCTGGCACGAGACCGGCTACGTCACGCCCGGGTTGGCGAAGGGCGTCGCCGTCGAGGTCAAAGCGGGCGAGACGACCGACATGGGCGAGATTCGTCTGATGCCCAAGAAGTGAGCGGAAGGTCGACGGTCCTCGCGTCGATCGCAACCGACCGGCGCGGGGTCGTCTCGAATCTCGCCCCGTCTCCCTCGCGGGGACGGGTCGCGCATCCAGTATCCGAGGGTCGGGGTCGCTCGCGGCGGATGTCGTCCGCGAGCGTGTCGATGCTCGGTTTCCAGGCAGGAGTCGATGCATGAGTCGCCGGCAGTGGGGGCGTGCCCTGCAATTCCTCGGTCTCTTGATCCCGCCCTTCGGCATCGCTTCGCAACTGCTCGACAAGGTCGGCCTGGGCGCTTCCATGTTGATCGCGGCGCTCGGAATGGCCGTGTTCTACGCGGGACATCAGTTGCAGCACGGCGAGTGACGACGGCCGGCGCGACTGGAGGGCCTACGGTGGGACTCGATCCGATCGTGGATCCGCGAAGCGCCGGTATCCGGTTTGCAGTTGCATCCTGGGTCGGGGTGTTGTCCAATCGAAGAGTCGAGCAACGATCGACCCTCTCGCGCCCTCCGCGATCGGTCGAGACGCTGCTCCGGTCGATGCGTACCGTCGCGACGCAGTCGCTGATGGTTCGAGCCGACCCGTCCCATCGAAGTACTCCGCCCTCGAGTCTCTCGCGGCTTCCGCGACTCGAATGCCTGGTCGCCGTGTCTCGCACGGAGGGAGTCGGTCATGAAGTCTCGCCGACCCTTGTCGCTCCTCGTCCGCCGGTTCGATCCGGTCGTGGGGTTCGCGGTCTCGTTGGTGCTTCTCTGGTCGGGTCGGACCGTCGGCCAAGACCGACCGACGATGAAGGTGTATCCCGACTCGAGCCACACCGCCGACACGCTCTTGAGAAATGCCGCGAATCATGCCGCGGGCGCCCAATATGCGGCGGCGATCGAGATCTATCAGCGTGTGATCGCGCAATACGGCGACAAGGTCGTCGAGGTCGCCGTGGAGGATCCGCAGGGTCGCCCGGGTGCCGAGTCGACCCGACTCTTCGTCGACGCTCGGCTCGACTGCCAGCGTCGAATCGCCGAACTCCCCCCCGAGGGCCGGGCAATCTATCGGGGACGCGTCGATCCCCAGGCCGAGGTCTGGTACCGCCGCGCTCTCGAGACCCGAGATCGCTCTCTGCTGAAGCGCATCATCGACGAGGCGTACTGCAGTTCGTGGGGCGACGACGCCCTGGAACTCTTCGGAGATCTCTGCTTCCAGGAAGGGCGGTTCGCCGACGCGAGCGCTGCGTTCGCTCGACTGGCTCCCGATCCCGCCTCGCGGGGTCGGATCCTGGCACATCCCGACCCCTCGGTCGACCTGGCTCGCGTCGCGGCCAAGGCGATCCTGGCTCGCTCGGCGATGGCGGCTCGGCCGCCGGATCCCGCGGAGATCGCGGCATATGCCAAACGCTTCCCCGACGCGAAGGGCGCCCTCGCCGGCCGCGAGGGGGTTTCCTACGCGGAGACGCTCGCATCGATCCTTTCCGAGGATCGACTGTTGACCCCCGCGTCCTCCGATAGTCGCTGGCCGACGTTCGCGGGCGCCGCGACGCGAAACCGGGTCGCCCCCGGTTCGCTCGACATCGGCACGATCCAGTGGCAGGCCGACCTGGAGGCGGCGAAGAGCGCGACGAGCATCCCCGTCCGCCGTCCGTTCGGCGGCGGGTTCCGAAACCGAGGCCCGCAATTCGCACCCGGGCAGCCCCCGCCTCCGGAACGACTCCTCGCCTATCACCCGATCATCCTCGGCGATCAGGTGGTCCTCTGCAACGACAAGGAAGTTCTCGCGTACGACCTGAATCAACGTCAGACGCCCACCCCGGGATTGCCGCCTCCGCCGATCCAACCGGCATGGAGGCAGGAGAGCACGGGCGGCGTCGACCCTGCGAGCCGTCAGTTCCAGACGATCCCGCGCTACACGTTGACGGCCTTCGGAGACAAGATCTTTGCGCGGATGGGACCGCCGCCGTCGCTCGTGGAGATGCACTTCATGGGTCGCGGCGGCGGATTCGGACGGCCGACCTCGAATGAGAGTTCGATCGTGGCGTTGAGCCGCTCCGGCGACGGCAAACTCCTCTGGCGTCGCGGGGCCTCGGAGATCGAACTCCCCCGGCGCCGGGTCGGCGGCGAGGATCAACGAAGCGCGGTGTTCGAGGGCTCGCCGGTCGTCGACGAGACCGGGGTCTACGTCGCGATGACCGATCGGATGGAGATGACGTCTGCATACGTCGTCTGCCTCGACCCCGAGACCGGCGCCACGCGTTGGGTACGCTACGTCTGCGAGGCGAACGCGAACGTCGACCGCATCGTGAACAATGCGGCGACCGAGATCACGCACCGGCTGCTCACGCTCGACGGCTCCTCGATCTATTTCCAGACGAATCTGGGTGCCTTGGCCGCGCTCGATGCGGGCACGGGCGCGGTGCGATGGTTGGCGACTTATCCTTGGGAGGGGAAGGCTTCGAGCAGCCAGGAACGCGACCTCAACCCGGCCGTCGTGGCCGACGGTCTGGTCGTGATCGCTCCCGAGGACACGCCCTCGATCCTGGCGTACGACTCCCAGAGCGGCCGGCTCGTCTGGAAATCGCCGAACTTCCCGGATGAGGTGAAGATCACCCACCTGTTGGGCGTGGCACGCGGGCGCGTGATCGCGACCGGGAATCGCGTGTTCCTGTTCGACGTCGCCGACGGGCGGCTCGTGCATGCCTGGCCCGAGAGCGGCCAAGCGGCCGAGGGCTTCGGGCGCGGAGTTCTCTCGGGTGAGAAGATCTACTGGCCGACCAAGAACGAGATCCACATCCTCGACCAGTCGACGGGGCTGCGGACCGACCCGCCGATCAAGCTGCTCGAGACCTACGGCACGAACGGCGGCAACCTCGCGGTGGGCGACGGCTTCCTGGTCGTGGCCCAGGAGTCCTCGTTGGTCGTCTTCTGCCAGAATCGCCGCTTGATCGAACGCTATCAGATGGAGATCGCCCGCGCTCCGGATCAGGCGGTGAACTACTACCGATTGGCGCAGGCGGCGGAATCGTCGGGAATGCCGGACCTGGCGCTCGAGAACCTCGAACTGGCGATCGCGAGGGCTCGCCCGTCGGAGATCGTCGACGGCATGCCGCTGGTCGAGGCCGCGCGCGATCACCAGCATCACCTGCTCTATCGCCAAGGGCTCGAGGCGAAGGCCGCGGGCAAGTGGGCCGATGCCGAGGCCCGCTTCACTCGGGCGAACGAGATCGCCCGCACGGCGCGGGATCGACTCTCGGCGCGTCTCGAGCAGGCCGACAGCCGCCTGCTCGGGGGCAAGCCGAAGGAGGCGGTCGAAGCGCTCCAGTCGATCCTCGCCGATACGGAGCTCCGTCCGATCGTGGTCGAGGTCGCCGACGGCCGTCGCTCCGTCCGCGCCGACTTGCTGGTGCTCGATCGGTTGACGTCGATCATCCAGACCCACGGTCGTGAGCCGTATGCGGAGTTCGACCGCGAGGCCGAGGCGATCGCCCAGCGCTGCAAGGCCGACCGCGAAGCGCGTCTGCTCGAGGAGTTGACCCGAGTCTTCCCGCTCGCGCGGTCGGTTCCCGAGAGTCTCCTCGCCGTGGGAGAGATCCACGAATCGCGCGGACTCCATTCCGACGCGATCAGGGTCTACAAGCGCCTTCAAGCGATGGATACCACGCTCGAGATCGAGGTCGAAGCCTTGCTCGGCCTGGGACGCTGCTACGAGGCTCAGAAGTCGTGGGTGCCCGCGAGGACGGCCTACCTGACGGCGCGGGCGAAGGCGCCGGACGTCGAGGTGAAGGACGGCGCGAATCGGATCCGAGTCGGCGACCTGACCGATCGACGCCTCGCGTCGGCCGATCTCATGCGGGTTGCGGGCGATCCCGTCGAACCTCCGGTCTCGATGCCGCTCGAGCGGCTCTATCAGCGCGACTGGACGACGGGCGTGCGGCCGATCGCGGCGGAAGGAATTCCGCCCACGATCGACGCCGGCCGGCTCTTTCTCGTCGAGGGCACGAAGCTCTCGCCGGTCGACCCGGGAGCCAATCGTCCGCTCTGGTCCTACGACCTGGGTCGCGAGCCGATCTGGGTCGGCTACCTCGCCGACCGGGTCATCGCGGCGACGCGCGTGAAGATCTTCGCGCTCAATCTCGCCAATGGCACGGTCGACTGGGAATTCGAGCCGGGCCGAGCGGGCGACGATCGCGGCGAGCCGAATCTCCTCGAGCGCATCGACGCGGACATCGAGGGCGTGGTCGCGGGTCTGAGGGACTTCGCGATCGTGGGCGAGCGGGTCCTCTTCCTCGACGCCGATCGCGCGGTCTTCGCACTCGACGGCGAAACGGGTCAGGTCGAGTGGACGTTCACTCCGCTCGGCGGCCGCTTCAATCCTCACTGGCTCGTCGGACCGAATCGGGTCGTGCTCCAGACGTTCGAGCCGAATCGGCTGCTCGTGCTCGAGACCGCGACGGGTCGGAAGCTCGCGGAGCACCCGCTCGGTCCGGAGACGGAGTGGAAGCGGAAGCCGGTGTGGGTCGACGACCAGCACGTTCTTGCGGTCTCCGACCTTCGGAGCGTGACGCTCTACGACCTCGAGCGGACCGACCCGGTCTGGAAGTTCCAAGAGGCTCGGGGGAACCCGACCTACGGCCCGCCTCGGATCTTCCTCGGGCCGAAACATCTCCTGGTGCTCTACGACGGTCTCGAGCTGATCTCCCTCGACCCGCGCAACGGCGCGAAGCGTTGGGCCCGAATGATCAGCGACAAGGATCTCAGCGAACGCCCGGAATCGATGCAGCTCGGAACCGACCATTTCTATTATGTGAACGGGGCGATCCTGAGCGCGATCGACCTGGCGGGCGGCAAGACGAGCTGGTCGCATGCCCTGATCGGTTTGCGCTCGGGTTGGTCGCTCGCCCTGACCGGGCGCCACGTCGTGGCCTATCCGAATCTCGCGCGGTTGATCGACGACGACCTGGCGTCGTGGCCGGTGGTGATCCGACGCCGAGACCGCGGCGATCTGGTCCAACGGCTCTTGATCCCGACGCGTCCGCACGACACGCCGCGCGTCTCCTCCCCCTCCGACCTGACGGTGCGTCTCTCGCAAAACGGCGCGTTGATCGCCACGCGGTCGGGCCTCTGGTCGCTGATCGAACGCTCTTCCCCTCAAGGAGCCGTCGCACCCGAACGCTGAGGCGTCCGGGATCGGCGACGGCATCGGCCCGGCCCGGGACGGAGGCCGGATCGATTCGGATCGACTCCGTCCGCATCGCTCCCGACCGATTTCGATCCCGAGAACGAGCCTCGCCGGCTCGAGGAGACCCGAGTGGCCGAAGACCAACCGAGCGAGTCGCTGCCCGCCGACGACGTGGCGGCCGTCGAGCGGCTCCGGGACGCATTCAAGCGTCTCGAGGAAGAGATGGGCAAGGTGATCGTCGGTCAGCGCACGGTTCTCGAGGAGCTGCTGACGGCGATCTTCGCCCGCGGTCATTGCCTCCTGATCGGCGTGCCCGGCCTCGCGAAGACCTTGATGATCCACACGCTGGCCGATGCGCTCAACCTGACGTTCAGCCGGATCCAATTCACTCCCGACCTGATGCCCGCGGACATCACGGGCACCGAGGTGATCCAGGAAGACAAGGCGACGGGTATTCGCCAATTCAAGTTCTTGCGCGGGCCGGTGTTCGCGAATCTGATCCTCGCCGACGAGATCAACCGGACGCCGCCCAAGACGCAGGCCGCGCTGCTGGAGGCGATGCAGGAGCGCCAGGTGACGGTGGGCGGCGAGCGGCATGGGCTGCCCGATCCGTTCTTCGTCCTGGCGACGCAGAATCCGATCGAGCAGGAAGGAACCTATCCTCTGCCCGAAGCGCAGCTCGACCGATTCATGCTCAACATCCTGGTCGACTATCCCGACGAACAGGAAGAGGTCGACATCGTCCGACTGACGACGTCGACGAAGAAGCCGACGGTCGGCAAGATCCTGTCGGGGGCCGAGATCATCGAGCTGCAGCAGATCGTGCGTCGGGTGCCGGTCGCGGATCATGTGGTCCGGTACGCGGTTCGGCTGGTGCGGAACACGCGCCGGGTCGACGGCGACGTGCCCGACTTCATCCGCGACTTCGTGAGTTGGGGCGCCGGGCCGCGAGCGAGCCAGTTCATGGTGCTCGCCGCCAAGGCTCGCGCGGTGCTCAACGGGCGGTTCTTCGCCTCGACCGACGACATCCGCGCGGTCGCGGGCCCGGTCCTTCGGCACCGGATCGTGACGAACTTCAACGCCGAGGCCGAGGGCCTGAAGTCCGACGACATCATCAAGCGTCTCATCAAGCACGTACCGGTCGACGAGAACGAGGCGGAGCAGAGTGGAAAACTACCAAAAGTATTTAAATCCTCAGGTGCTCGCTAGTCTGGAAGGTCTCGACCTCCAGGCTCGGCTCGTCGTCGAGGGGTACGTCTCGGGGGGGCACGCCAGCCCCTACCACGGCTTCTCCGTCGAGTTCGCGCAGCATCGCGAGTACGTTCCGGGCGACGACATCCGCCACGTCGACTGGAAGGTCTGGTCCAAGACCGACAAGTACTACTTGAAGGAGTACGACGAGGAGACGAACCTCCTGACCTACCTGCTGCTCGACACCAGCGACTCGATGGGCTACGCCTCCGAAGGCAACGTGAGCAAGCTGCGCTACGGGCAGTTCATCACGGCCGCTCTGTCGTACATGGTGCTCCAGCAGCAGGACTCGGTCGGATTGGCGACGTTCGACTCTCGGATCCAGCACTATCTCCGTCCGTCGGGCCAGCCGTCTCACCTCAAGGAACTGCTCCATGTGATGGACGCGGTTCCGGCGGGCGAGAAGTCGGACATGGGCGCGGTCTTCAACGACCTCGCCGAGCGCTTCAAGAAGCGAGGGATCGTCGTGATCCTCTCGGATCTCTTCGACGATCCCGCGCGAATCCTGGCGGGCTTGAAGCACTTCCGCCACCGGCGCCACGAAGTGATCGTCTTTCACGTGCTCGACCCGGCGGAGGTCGACTTTCCGTTCCGCGAGCCGACGCTCTTCAAGGGCCTCGAAGGGCTTCCCGACCTCCTCACCGATCCGATCGGCCTGCGCCGGGCGTATCAGGAAGAGCTGGGAGCCCACCTCGAGACGCTGCGACGCGGCTGCCGCGCGATCGACATCGACTACGTTCCCCTGCGCACCGACCAGGACCTCGACGGTCCGCTCTCGTCCTATCTCGCGTCGCGCTCGGCGCGTGTGCGATGATGCCCCGAACCGGCTCGGTCCTCGCAGCGGGTCGTTCGACCGCCGCGGGGGCGGGGCGCGGGAGCCTCGAGCTCCCTCTCCGTTGATCTCGAGGGAGGCGACGCCGTTGCCCACGACGTTCATGCTCTTCGGCCTGGGATTCTCGAATCTGCCGCTGCTCCAGATGGGGATCGCGGCGGTCTCCCTTCCGATCATCATCCACCTGCTCAACAAGCGGAAATACCGCGAGCGGCCCTGGGCCGCCATGCGGTTCCTGCTCGCCGCCGTCAAGAAGAATCAGCGCAGGATTCGGATCGAGCAGTGGCTGCTGCTCGCGGTCCGGACGTTGCTGATCCTCTGCTTGATCCTGGCGATGGCCAAGCCGTTCCTCGAGAGCCTGGGGGCGCTCGCGCTGCTGCCGGGTGATCGAACCCACCGCGTGATCGTGCTCGACGGCTCGATGAGCATGGCGTACACGCCGGCGGAATTGAATCGATTCGACCGCGCCAAGGCGCTCGCCTCGCAGTTGGTGCGCGACGCTCGTCGCGGCGACGCGATCAGTCTCGTGCTGATGGCCGACCCGCCTCGCGTCATCGTCGGCGAGGCCGCTCCGTCGTCGAATCAGGCCGAACTCCTCAAGGAGATCGCTCAGGTCGTGATGCCCCACGGCACGACCGACCTCACCGCGAGCTTCGAGGCGGTCGACCGCGTCCTCGGCGTCTCGACGATCTCGCGCAAGGAAGTGGTCTTCGTGACCGATCTCCAAGCCGCCACCTGGCGCAAGCTCGGGACCGGCACCGCCGACACCGGGTTGGAACGCGCGGTGAAGAAGCTGGCGGAACGCAAGGCGCGTTCGGTGGTGATCGACCTCGGCGGCACGGGCGGGGGCGAGAACATCGGGGTCGTCGACTTCCGGTTGAATCAACCGGTCGTCACCGTGGGCGCGACCGACCTCGTCGCGACCGCCGTGATCCACAACCACGGCTCGACCGAGGCGAAGGCGGTCCGGGTGCGCCTGCTCATCGACGGCCAACTCGGGCCCGAGCAGTCGATCGATATCGCCGCCGGGGCCGACCAAACCGTGAATCTCCGCCCGATCCTGCAAACCGCGGGCGAACACCTGCTGGAGATTCGACTGCCCGAGGATCCCCAGCCGCTCGACAATCGGCGCCTGCTGTCCGTGCCGGTTCGCGACGTTCTGCAGGTCCTGCTCGTCGACGGCGACCTCGCCACCGAGGCGTTCGCGAGCGAGACCGACTACCTCTCGCAGGCGCTCAATCCGTCGGGATCGCCCGGGTCGCCGAGCCTGATCAAGACGCGGGTGATGCCCGAGTCGCGCTTCGCCCGCCAGGACCTGGCCGGGTTCGACGTGGTCATGCTCTGCAACGTCGCGCAGTTCAGCGAGACCGAGGTCGGCGGGCTCGAGGCGTTCTTGAAGCAAGGCGGCGGCGTGGTGTTCTTCGGCGGCGACCAGGTCCTGTCGGAGAACCACAACCGCCTCCTCCACGCCGACGGCAGCGGCCTGCTCCCGGCGCGGATCGGCGAACCCCGCGGCGATGCCGCCGACAAGGCCGGCGCGTTCGAGTTCAACCCGCTCGGATTCCAACATCCGATCATCCGTCCCTTCTTCGGGGCCGAGGCGGCGGTGATCGCGGGACTCACGAACTCGAAGACCTGGAAGTATCACCAACTCATCCTCCCCGAGGGCACCGAGGCCAAGGTCGCGCTCGCGTTCGATTCGGGCGACCCGGCGATCGTCGAGATCCCCCGGCACCGCGGCCGAGTCATCCAGGTGGCGACCTCGGCCGACTCGGAATGGACGACCTGGCCGCTGCACCCGAGCTACGCGCCGGTGATGGAGCAGATCGTGCTGCAGGCGGCGGCGGGCAAGACGCTCGACCGCAATACTCGCGTGGGTCGCCCGCTCGACCACGTGCTCCCCGCGTCGGCGGCGAACATCCTCGCCGAGCTCGTCCGGCCCGACGGCGGCAAGGTCGACGTCAAGATCAAGCCCGACGGCGACGTGAGCCGGTTCCACTACGAGGCCACCGAGTTGTCGGGCCCGTACAAACTCCGACTCACGCCGGGAGACGAGGCGGGCGAGTCGATCTTCACCACCGCGATCGACCCGATCGAGAGCGACCTGGTGAAGCTCGACCGCACCACGCTCGCGAGCGCGATCCCCGGCTGGACCTTCAGCTATCTGACGAACTGGGAAGACCTGACCGATAACGCCGTCGCCGTCGCACACCGCGGCGAGATGCACCGCTCGCTGTTGCTGGCGGTGCTCGCATTGTTGCTGATCGAGTCGTTGCTGGCCTGGAGATTCGGTCACCACGCGAGCTGAGGCCGCGGCGAGGATCGGTCCATTCCGCATGAATCGTGGGGGTTCGATGGAGGGTTTGCTGCTCAGGTTGGCCGATGCTCTCGGCGTGGAACCGGCTCAGGCGGGCGAGGCGATCACTCCTCGGATCCGGGCGGAGCAACCGCTCCCCCAAGGGCCGACGATCCTCTTCGTGATCTTCGCGATCGGGTTGATCGCCTGGCTCTATCGCCGCGAGGGCAAGGTGTCGACGGCCTACAAGGTCATCCTCGCCTCGCTGCGGGTCGCCTTGGTTCTCCTGGCCCTGTTCATGCTGAGCGAGGCGGTGCTCTCGGTCGACCGGACCGGTCTGCCGTTCTTCGTCGTCATGATCGATGATTCCGCGTCGTCGCTCGTGACCGACCAATACGGCGACGAGAAGGTCGGCCGCGCCGCGAGCGACCTCGCGAAGAAGGCCGGATCCGAGACGGTCGATCGAATCGCCCAAGCCAAGGGTTGGCTCCTCGCCGACAACGGTGCGGCGCTCCGGGAACTCCGCAAGCAGCATCGCGTTCGAATCTACCTCGTCTCATCCGGAACCAAGCCGCTCGCGGAGATCGACAAGCCCGCCGACGTCGACGAGGCGCTCCCCAAGATCCGAGCGCTCGAGGCGACCGGCGAGCAGACCCGGCTCGGAGCGGGCGTCGTTCAGGTGCTCACCGAACTGCGCGGCACGCCGCCCACCGCGATCCTCCTGCTCACCGACGGACAGACGACCGACGGCGAGACGCTCGCGGACGCGGCCAAGATCTCGGCTCGCAAGGGCGTTCCGCTCTACGCCGTCGGCCTCGGAGACGCCGAAGCCCCGCGCGACCTCGAGTTGACCGAGCTGCTCGTCGACGACGTCGTGTTCGTCGACGACCTCGTGCGGTTCCAGCCGCGGTTGATCTCGCGCGGCTTCGCGGGGAAGTCCCTCACCTTGCGCCTGCTCGAGAAGGACTCGACCTCGACCGACCCGAAGGCCGAGCGCCTCATCGAGACCAAGTCGGTCGTCGCGCCTCCCGACGGTCAACCGGCACGTCTGGAGATCACCCACCGGCCCAAGAAGACCGGCGCGATCACCTACGTCGTCGAGATCACCCCCGAGCCGCGCGAGCTGTCCGACGCCAACAACCGCATCGAGCGCGTCGTGAACGTCCGCGAGGAGAAGCTCAAGGTCCTCTACGTCGAGAACGAACCGCGCTACGAATTTCGATATCTCAAGACGTTTCTCCAGCGAGAGAAGTCGGTCGACCTCAAGGTGGTGCTCCTCGCGTCGGATCCCGAATACAGCAACCAGGATCTCTACGCGATCCCGACCTTTCCGGCCTCGAAGGACGAACTCTTCGCGTTCGACGTCGTGATCGTGGGCGATGCCGACCCGAGCTACTTCTCCGCGGGACAGATGGCGAACCTCGCCGAATTCGTCACCGAGAAGGGCGGCGGCGTGATGTTCGTCGCGGGGGACAACTTCAATCCGCTCTCGTTCCGGAACTCCCCGCTCGAGGTGCTCCTGCCGATCGAACTCCAGGATGCCCGAAACCCGACCGCGACCGGGACATCCGTGCTCGCGTTCCGTCCATCCCTCACCGCCGAAGGCCGCTCGAGCCCGATCTTCCGCTTCGGCGACGACGAGGTCCGAAGCGCTCAGATCTGGGCGGGACTCCCCGAGCTCTACTGGTTCTTCGAAGCGCCTCGGAAGAAACCCGCGGCGCTGGTCCTGGCCGAGCATCCGACGCAGAACGGCTCCGACGGCCCCGTGCCGCTGATCCTCTACCAGTTCGTCGGCTCCGGCAAGGCGATGTTCAACGCCCTCGACGACACCTGGCGCTGGCGGACCCGTGTCGGCGACAAGTATTTCGGCCGGTTCTGGCTCCAGGCGATCCGCTTCCTGGCACGCTCGAAACTCCTCGGTCAGAAGCAAGCCGAGGTCATCACCGACCGCCGCCGATACCAGCGCGGCGAGCCGGTCGTGGTCCGCGTCCGCTTTCCGAATCCGGCGATCGCGCCGCCCTCGGGCGACGTCGCGGTCCAGGTCGAACGGAAAGAGACCAAGGAGCCCCGGAAGTATGAACTCAAGGCCGTGAGTTCCGTGCGCAACCTCTTCGAAGGGCTGCTCCCGCCGATTCGCGAAGGGGATTACGACGTCCGCCTCCTGCCGCCCCCCGTGCTCCAGGGCGAATACCCCTCGACGAGCTTCCGGATCGACCCGCCCGCGGGCGAGCGCGAGAACGTGCAGATGAACGAGGCCGAACTCCTCCGAGCCACCTCGTCGTCGGGCGGCTCGTTCTTTCGGGTCGACGCCCTCGACCAGCTCTTCGCGAAGCTCCCCAAACCCCAAAAGGTGCCTCTCGATACCGACCCTCCGATCGAACTCTGGAATACACCCCCGATTCTCGCAGCTTTTCTGGCGATCCTG
Source organism: Isosphaeraceae bacterium (assembly GCA_033763215.1). GTDB lineage: Bacteria > Planctomycetota > Planctomycetia > Isosphaerales > Isosphaeraceae > JANRKW01. The sequence goes on from JANRKW010000027.1 coordinate 162,569, forward strand.
ACGCTAGAATGGGTGTTGAGAAAGCGGAAACAATTGATTTAGAACGGTTGAAGGTGGGGAGATCGGCCGCGCTCGAGCGCGAGTCCCGCGACCCCCGCTTCGTGCGTTCGACCCGACCCGACCCGACTCGATCCGACTCGACCCGTCCCACGAGCGCTTCGCCCGACCTCGATTCCCAACCCCCGGCACGAACCGGGAGGAGATGGCGGTGGAATCCAACCTCGAACAACGGCTGACGTCGCTTCGCGGTCGCGTTCGTCGACTCCTCGCAGCGCACGGCGCGGCGATCGTCGCCGGGGGCGCGATCGCGGGACTCGTGGTCGCGGGTCTGCTCGACTGGCTCGTCCACCTCGTGCCGATGCTGCGGCTCATCCTCCTCGCGGGGCTGCTCGTCGGAGTCGTGCTGCTGACGCGGCGGTTCGTGCTCCGTCCGCTCCTCGTACGATTCGACTCGCTCGACGTCGCCCTCAAGATCGAGCAGCGCTGGCCCGGGCTCCAGGATCGTCTGGCGTCGACCGTTCAGTTCCTTCGCGCCCGCCCCGACGACCCGACCCTCGGATCGCTCGCGCTCCGAGAGGCCACCATTCGGCAGACCCTCGAAGAGACCCGCGACCTCGATTTTCGGGAGGTCGTCGACCCGACGCCGGTCAAGCGCGTTCTTGGGGTTGCGGGCCTGGCCGTCTTGGTCGCGGGGGCCTTCGCGGTCCTCGCGCCGGAGTCGACCCGGATCGCGATGACCCGGCTCTTCCGGCCCTACGGCGCCCTCGAATGGCCGAGGTTGACCCATCTCCGCATCATCGAGGCCGAGACGCCGCGCCGGGTGGCCAAGGGTGAGTCGTTCACGCTCGCCGTCGCCGTGGGAGAGGGCGAATTCCTGCCGTCGTCGGCCAAGGCCACTTACACGTTCTCCGACGGAGAGGTCGCCGTCGAGCCGCTTCGGACGACCGACGACGGCGTCTTCCGCGGACGCATCGATACCGTCACGCGCGACTTCACCTTCACCGTCGCCGCGGGCGACGACCAAACCGCGCCTTGGGAAGTCGTCGCCGTTCCGCCGCCGACGATCGAGGAGGCCGTGGTCCAACTCACCCCGCCGGCCTACACCGGCCTGGCTCCCCAACGTCTCGCCGAGGGTGTGACCAGCCTCAAGGCCGTCGAGGGTACCAAGATTCGAGTCGAGGCCCGCGCGAACAAGCCGCTGGCCTCCGCCAAGCTCCGTGTGGGCGAGGGAGAATCTCCCGACCCGGTCGTGATCGACGAGTCGGGCCGCAACCTCGTCGCGTCGCTCTCGGTCGCTCAATCGGTCGGGTTCCAACTCGAACTCGTCGACCGCGAGGGATTCAAGAACCAGGACGCGACGCGGTACGACCTTCGCGCAGTTCCCGACGAAGCGCCCCGCGTCGTGATCGAAGACCCCGCGACCGACCGCGACGTGCCGTCGGCCGCGGTCGTCCCCTTGAAGATCGTCGTCGACGACGATTATGGAATTCAAGGCGTTCGGGTGGTCTACAAGGTCTCGGTAGCCGGCTCCGAGCCGTCGGCCGAGACGATTCTCCCGCTCTGGGACTCCGCAGGCAGCCCCGAAGGCTCCACCGGCAAGCATCGCGAGGTCGAACATGCCTGGGATCTCGGGCCCTTGAAGCTTCCGCCCGGTTCGATCGTGACCCTCTTCGCCGACGCTCGCGACTTCGACACTTCCGACGGTCCCAACTTCGGAAAGTCGCGTGAGATCCGGCTTCGAGTGATCTCCGAGGAAGACGCGTCGCGTCAGCTCGAGGAACGTCGCCGCGAGCTTCGCGACGAGATCGCGCGAACTCTCGAGATGCAGAACCAGGCCCGTCAGCCGGTCGACGACGCGATCCGAAATCTCCAGAAGGACGACGCGATCACGCCCAACAATCGCGAAGCCCTCCGCAATGCCGAGATGACGCAGCGTCAGGTGAGCAGCCGGATCTCGGGCAAGTCGGAAGGGATCCGCGGCCGGCTCGACCGCATGGTCGACGACCTTCGGAACTTCAAGCTCCAGGATCCCGACGCCGAGCAGCAACTCCGCTCGCTCCGCGACGCGGTTCAGCGTCTCCAGGATCGGCACCTCGACCCGGCCGAGCAAGGGCTCGCCCGGGCTGAGAAGATGCTCTCGCAACCGGCCGGCGGAGCCCCGCCCGAGTCATCCCCCGCGCAGGAGCCGCCGACTCAGTCGCGTCGGCCCGAGGGAGAGGCGGGCGAGTCCGGATCGACCCCGAAATCGATGCCTCGCACCGGCGACCAGTCGAAGGGCGGCGATCAGTCGAAGGGCGGCGACCAGTCGAAGGGCGGCGACCAGTCGAAGGGCGGCGATCAGTCGAAGGGCGGCGATCAATCGAAGGGCGGCGACCAGTCGAAGGGCGGCGACCAGTCGAAGGGCGGCGACCAGTCGAAGGGCGGCGATCAGTCGAAGGGCGGCGACCAATCGAAGGGCGGCGACCAGTCGAAGGGCGGCGAGCAACCCGAGAGTCGGCCCGCTCCGACCGATCCCAAGCAGGCCCTCGCCCAGGCGAAAGCCGAACAGACCGCGATCGCCGATGAACTCCAGAAGATGCTCCAAGAACTCGGTCGCTTCGACTCCTATCAAGGAGTGCTCAAAGAGGCGAAGGGGCTTCTCACCAAGCAGGAGCAGGCGATCAAGCAATCGGCGGAGGCGGCGGGGAACCAGGAGCTGACCGGGAAGAGTCCCGAACAGCTCACCCCCGAACAGCGCGCCGATCTCGACAACCTGGGCGCTCGCCAAGCCGAGCTCTCGAAGAACGTCCAGGATCTCGAGGCCAAGCTCGAGGAGATGGCGAAGTCGATCGAGGAGAACGATCCCCTCGGCGCATCGGCGTTGCGACAAGCCGCGGAGCAGAGCCGGAAGCAGGCGACCTCCGCCAAGATGAACGAAGCCGCCGAACGACTCGCCAAGAACCAGATGGGGCAAGCCCGCCAGAACCAAGAGCAGGCGAGACGCGACCTTCGCGACCTCGTCGACTCGATCGAGAATCGCGCGGAGAAGGAGTTGGCGCGATTCGTCAAGGAGTTGAAGGCGGCCGAGGCCGAGCTGAAGGCGCTCGAACAGCGGCAACTCGCCAACCTCGCGAAGACCAAGCAGGCCCGCGCCGAGCCGAACGCGGCCGAGCGCGAGAAACAGCTCCAGCAACTCGCCAAGGAGCAGGCCGAGATCGAGCGCGAACTGCGACGCCAACTCCAGAAACTCGCCAAACTAAACGCTCGACGAGCCGGACAGGCGGGCGAACGCGCGGCGAGCCGGATGAGCAAGTCGCGCGAGAATCTCGACCAGGATCAAGGTGAACAGGCCGAAGGCGAGCAGGAGGAAGCTCTCGACGACCTCAAGGATGCCCAGGAAGAACTCGCCCAGGACCGACGCGACGCCGAGGAACGCCTCGCCGACGAACAGATCGCCAAGATGGGCGACTCGCTGCGATCGATCTCCGAGCGTCAGGACAAGCTGGTCGCGGAGACGAAGGATTACGAGGCCAAGCGAGCCGAGAACGGAGGCAAGCTGACGATCGCCCAGCGAGGAGGCGTTCGCGAGTTGAGCCGGATCCAGGACGGACTCGAGGATGAGACGGCCGAGCTGCTCGAGCGAATCGGCGAGGGCGCCCCGGTCTTCAAGCTCACTCTCGAGCGAGCGAAGACCGCCATGGACGACGCCTCGAAGCGACTCGCCGCGCTCGAGACCGGTGAGCCGACGATCCGAGCGGAGAGCTTGGCCGCCCAGCGCTACAAGCAACTGCTCGATTCGCTCAAGCCCGAACAGAAACCGGGCGGCGG
>JANRKW010000028.1:0-83282 GCA_033763215.1 Isosphaeraceae bacterium
ACGAACAGATGATCATCGTTGTCCCCCCCCCCCCCCCGCGATCGCTTCAGCCGTGCCTGGATCTTCGCGAATCGGTTGACGTCATGGCGGATTCCGCCCCGAGATGAATGTTCCACTTCCGACGCGGGAGGTGAAGCATGACTCCGAGTCGAGTCTCGGTTGGGAATGCGACCGTTTCCCTCGGGTCGCGCGAGGTGATGCGGGCCGGGATGGTCTTCATCGCGGTGCTCGTCGCGTTCGCCGGCTGGGCCGTCGCGACGCACGGTTCGCTCCGTCATGCCTGGCTTCACGCCTCAGGCGTGCGCCTGCTGGTCGAACCCGCGCGAATCGATGTCGGTGAGGGCAAGCCTGGGGAAACCCGGGAAGCAACGTTCACCGTCCGCAACCTCTCGGGCATCCCCGTCCGCCTGCTCGGCGCGCGGGCGAGTTGCTCATGTCTCGCGACCGATCGGCTGCCGATCTCGATCCCGCCGGCCGGCTCGATCGAGTTGCACATCTCGATTCATCTCGAAACGTCGACGACGGGTACCGTCGAGCAGTCGGTTCACTATCGGACCGATCTGCCGGCCGTTCCCGAATTCGTCGCGGTCGTCGTCGGCCACGTCTCCAAGGGCTGAACCCGGTTCTCAGCCGTTTCCGTCTCTCACCCCAGTTACGGGAGATCCCCCCATGCGCGCTTGCCTCCGACTCATCGCCCAGGTGAACTTCGCCGTCTGCCTGCTCATCGTCGCCGGATCGATCTCCACCGTCGCATTGGCCGAACCGCCCATGACGGGAGGTCGGGATTGCGTCACTTGCTGTTCCTGTACCAAGGACGACCAAACCTGCGACAATCCTGGAGTCGCGAGCGGCTGCACCGGATTTCCTTGCAATTGCTCGTGTGACCAAGTGTCGATGACGGTTTGGCTGTGCCATGCACACAATTGACGCTCGGCCCCGAGGTGATCGTCCGACCTCGCCCGATTCCCCATTGAGGATCATTCCGGTCGACAAGCGAAACAGGCGGGATGATCCTCCGCTCTCGATTTTCCTCCCCACCACTTCCTCGCACGGGAAGCCGTTCCATGCTCGAGACCTTGATCCTCGGACTCGTGGCCCTTCAGGAACCGGTGATCGACCCCGCGCTCGAGACGCGCTGGCGCGCCGAGTATCCCACGGCGGCCGAGAGCCTACGCGCCGACCTCGAGCAGTTCTCGCTTCGAGGTCGGAGAGTGTTTCGATTCTTCGATGGGAATGTGCTGACCACAGAGGACTTCGTGGTCGCCGCCTCATCGGGTCGGCGCTTGCTGATTCATCGGGATCAAACGGTCCAATCGCCCAAGACCAAGTCGACCCGCCCGGCGAAGTCGACCGTTCGCGTCAGGACACCCGAAATCTGGTTCGACCTCGAGCGCCCCGCGGGCTCCGAACAGTTCTTGATCAACGATCACGCGAGAGGGCGGCCGGAAAACGACATCCTCTTCGAGAGCGACTTCGAGCGGTACTCCTTGTGGTCGATCTCGATGGGTGACGGCACTCTTCTCGAACATATGAGTTCCCCCGACTTCGATCTCAGGTCGATACGATCGCACCGCGTCGGCGACCTCGACCTCGTTCGGGTCGAGTATCGCCTCTCGACCAAGGATCATCTGAGCGACTGCGACGTGGATCTCGACCCGGAGCGCGGGTGGTTGAAGGTCCGCTGGGGTTACTCGAGCCGAGCGAAGGATGAACCGGCTGATGCGTTCCAGCCCTATACGCAATTCGAGGCGGAGTACGACGAGTTCGCTCCCGGGCATTTCCTCCCGAAACGCATGGTCTCACACACCGCGATGAAGGATCCCAAGAACTTCCGCCACATCGTCGTCGAGTATCGCGAAGCCGTGCCCGGGCCGCCGCCCGAGGCGATCTTCAGCCTTCAAGGGTACGGGCTCCCCGACTTGCCGCTCGAGCCGGTGTCGGCCAAGCCGTTCTTCTCGTTCGCGAACCCGATCCTCTGGGGCTGCCTCGCCGTCGCGCTCGTCGCGACCGCGCTCCTGAAGTTCGGCCGCTTCCATCGCTCGGATCGACAGGCGACGACTTGATTTCTTCCTCCAACCCCGAGGCCGCGCGATGCGGGACACCACTCAATCCTCGGCGCGGGCGAGTTGCTCATGTCTCGCGACCGACCGGCTGCCGATCTCGATCCCGCCGGCCGGCTCGATCGAGTTGCACATCTCGATTCATCTCGAAACGTCGACGACGGGTACCGTCGAGCAGTCGGTTCACTACCGGACCGATCTGCCGGCCGTTCCCGAATTCGTCGCGGTCGTCGTCGGCCACGTCTCCAAGGGCTGAACCCGGTTCTCAGCCGTTTCCGTCTCTCACCCCAGTTACGGGAGCTCCCCCATGCGCGCTTGCCTCCGACTCATCGCCCAGGTGAACTTCGCCGTCTGCCTGCTCATCGTCGCCGGATCGATCTCCACCGTCGCACTGGCCGAGCCGCCGGTGATCGAAGGCGGATCTTGCGGGTACTGTTGCTACTGCAGCGAAGGAAATCAGACTTGCTTCAATCCCAATCCGCCCATTGGACGCGGATGCGCGGGATTCGTTTGCGCCTGCACTTGCTACAACAACAACGGAAATTGGCTTTGCGCGGGTTGAGCCGCAACTCGACCTCGAAGGCAAACATATCTCCTCGGTCTCTCCTCCACCATCCTCGCCGCTCGCGTCTCGTCGCCGCATGATCTGATCGACCAGACTCCCCCCGCCTTCGAGGCCGAGACCTCGAGAGTGGGGAGTCTCCACCGTTTCCCCCTCATTCCTCCCGAGGTCAGGCGCATGCTCCTCACCATGATCTGCGCGCTCGCGATCATCGCTCGAACGCCCGACATCGACCCCGCGCTCGAGACGCGCTGGCGCGCCGAGTATCCCGCGGCCGCGCGCCGCCTCCAGGAAGATCTCGGGAGCTTTCGACTCCGCGGATCGATCGAGATCCGCTTCGTCGTCGGAGATGTCCGGGTCACGCGCGACTTCACCATCGCCGCCGCCGAGGATCAACGCCTCATGATCTTCGCGGATCAAACGTATCGTTCCGCGAAGACTCAACGCACCGAACCCAAACCATCGACCGTCCGAGTCCGGAAGCCCGACTCCTGGTTCGATCTCGAGCGACCCCCCGGAGCCGAGCAATTCCTGCTCCAGAACCACGCTCGGGGAAAACCCGAACGGGACCTCCTCTTCGAGGGAGACTTCGATCGATTCGCCTTGGCCGCGACCTCGATGGGATGGGGCGCCACGCTCGCCGGCGACATGAACGCGCCCGAATTCGAGCTCACGTCGATCCGACCGGAAATCGATCGAGGACGCGAAGTCGTCCGCATCGAGTACCGGATTCCACGAAAGAATATGATCACCTCCGAGGAGAGGATCAGCGTCTACGACGTCGATCTCGATCCCAACCGCGGCTGGATCAAGACGCGCTGGGGACACTTCTCGATGAAAGGCGACGAGCCCCCCGAGACGTTCCACTCGCGCGATGAGGACACGGTCGATTACCACGAATTCGCCCCCGGACGATTCCTCCCGAAGCGTCTCGTCTCGCATACCGCGCTCCAGGACCCGAACAGCTTTCAGCATATCGTCGCCGAGTATCGCGAGGTCGAGCCGGGCCCGCCGCCCGAGGCGATCTTCACTCTCCAAGGCTACGGACTTCCGGACCTCCCGCTCGAGCCGGTGTCGGCCAAGCCGTTCTTCTCGTTCGCGAACCCGATCCTCTGGGGCTGCCTCGCCGTCGCGCTCGTCGCGACCGCGCTCCTGAAGCTCGGCCGCTTCCATCGCTCGAATCGACAGACGACGACTTGATCCCTTCCTCCAACCCCGAGGCCTCGTGATGCGGGACAGCACTCGAATCGGGCTCCGGATCGTCCAGATCGGCTCGCTGCTCGTCGCAGGCGCCGCGGCGCTCGGCGTCGTCGGCGGGCGGTCGTACGCCCCCTTGCGCTTCGAGCCCCAACCGTTCGCGATCGCCGAGCCGATGGAGTCGGGGCGAACGTACGATCATGATGTGTGGATCATCAACGACAACGACTTTCCGACACGTCTCGTCGGCGTGAGCGAGTATTGCGCGAGTTCGTGTTTCGCCTCGCAGGGGCTGCCGCTCTCGATCCCCGCGCGGGGGCGGGCCCGCGTCAATCTCCACGTCGAGGCGCGCGTTCCCGGTCCGCTGGAGGAGTCTCTCAACTTCTTCACCGACCGCCCCGAACAACCCCGCCTCGGCCTCGAATTCCGAGGAAACGTCGTCGCCCCGCAGCCGCCGAACTCTTGAACTCCAGCCGATCGATCTCCGGTCGGCCGGGGCCCGGTCCGCGACTGAAGCCGCGGTTTGGCCGCGGTCCGACCTCGCCCGCGGAATCGTGGGAGAGATCAGTCCTCGTCGTCCTCCATCATCTCGTCCCGGAGGCTCCGCCGCGCCGCGTGCCGCACGGTGAGCACCTGGACGACATCCCCCTCGCCGGCGAAGAGGATCCGGTACACGCCCTGTCGCTTGCCGAACAGGAGCACGCGGACTTCCCGCCCGTAAGCGTCGGAGTCCTGGTCGACGGGGCAGCGCTCGGGACCGACCCGAAGTGTGTCGATCCTCGCCCGAGCGCTTTGGACCCAGCTCAGCGCCTTGTCGGTCGAACGCGACTGCTCGAGAAGAGTGGGCTTGGACAAGAGTGGGCTTGGACAGACAGGCAATGCGCGATCGGTCTCCGCCGGACGGTCATCGCCTTCCCCGTCGGGGGCAGGCGATGTCCGGCGGGAATGTGAACGAGCTGGGAAAAGTTGGGGGGGAGGAGACGGAGGCGGCGGCGGCGGCGTCAGAACGAGTTGACGATCGCGCGGCGGTCGCTTGCCATGTCGACGGCCATCGCGTGGGCGTGGTAGTGCATTGCGCACTTGATGATGTAGTAGAGGACGATGCCGGGATCCTTGCGGGTGCGGATGACTCGGTGGATCCTTCGGCGATACTCGTTGCGGAGCTTCTTGTCGGGCAGGCCGTTCATGAGGCGGATGTAGAGGCCGAGGGCCTGGAGGGCGAAGGTGCCTTGGGTCTTGAAGTGGGTCCAGGGGTGGGTCTTCCACCAGCGGGCTCGGCCTTCGCCGATGGGGATCATCTCGTCGATGAAGAGCTCGTCGAGGCGCTGAAAGTAGGCCTCGGGGGTGTAGAGGTCGTTCATGACCGAGACGTATCCCTCGCGGAGCTCTTCACGGCTCATGAGCAAGGGGATGACGTTGGTGCCGAACTCGGGTTCGTCGGAGAGGTCGAGGCGGCCTTCGGCGGCGAGGCGCTCGTGGAGCGGGGTCTTGGGGATGGCGGCGAGCATGCCGATCATGGCGTTGGCGATGCGGGCGTCGCGGAGGAACTCGCGTTGGGCGTTGAAGATGGTGGAGTCGTCGTGGTCGAATCCGAGGATCATGCCGCACCAGACTTCCATGCCCGCTCGTTGGATCCGGTGGACCTTCTCGAGGATGGTTCCGCCGTCGCGGACGTTCTGGAATTTCTTGGTCTCGCGGAGCGAGGCTTCGTTGGGGCTCTCGATGCCGATGAAGACCGAGAGGATGTTGGCGTCGACCATGAGGCGCATGAGTTCGGGGTCGTCGGCGAGGTCGATCGAGGCTTCGGTGAAGAAGGTCATCGGGTAGCCGCGGCGCGTCTGCCAGTCGACGAGGTCGTGGAGGACCTTCTTGATCTCGCGCTTGTTGCCGATGAGGTTGTCGTCGACGATGAAGGCGATGCGGGTGCCTTGGGCGTTGAGCGCTTCGAGCTCGGCGAGGATCTGTGTCGAGGTCTTGAGGCGGGGGCGACGTCCGAAGGTGACGATGATGTCGCAGAATTCGCACTGGAACGGGCATCCGCGCGAGAATTGCACGCTGCCGAAGAGGTAGTGCTTCATCTCGAGCAGGTCGAACCGCGGCGTGGGGACCTTGGTCATGTCGGACTTTTCGATCTGCTCGTAGCGGTACTGGTGGAGCCCCTGGCTCCACTCGCGGAGGAACTGGGGCCAGGTCTCCTCGGCCTCTCCGATGAAGATGGCGTCGGCGAGGCCCTCGAAGTAGTCTTCCTGCACGGTGACGTAGGGACCGCCGACGACGGTGAAGGCGCCGCGTCGCTTGAGCTCGGCGAGGATCTCGCGCATCCGGAAGCGTTGGACGCTCATGCCGGTGACGCCGACGATGTCGGCCTTCATGCAGCGCTCGTAGTTGATGGCGGCGACGTTCTCGTCCATCAACGTCACGGTATGTTCTTCGGGAGTGAGCGCGGCCAGCAGCGGCAGGCAGGCGACCGGCAGGTTGGCGCGCTTGCCCATGAACGGCAGGGCGTGTTCCATGCCCCAGTACGACACCTCGAACCGAGGATTGATGAGTACGATGTCCGCCATCTCGACGGGTCCTCCGTGATCGAATCGCGTCCTGGGCTCGCGGACGTGCGTGGGTTGCGGGGCGGTCGATCCGCATCATACCGGTTCCCGGGACCCTGCCAAGGCAACCCATCCTCGCTTATCACCGATTTCACCGCCGATTCCTGGGGGCGATTCGAGGTCTGGGGGGATTGGGGGTTCGGGGGTCCGAAAGAACGGGTTCGAGGGAGCGTCGAAACCGAGCCGGGGAGACGCTAGGATCGTGATCGTCGAACACGGAGCGTCGCGCCGATGCGCGACGTGATTCGAGCCCAGGGAGCGAGCCGATGGCGACGATGATGATCCCGACCACGATGCAGCTCATGATCCTGCTCCTCGGACAACTCGCGGCGCCCGGTGCGCCCGGGACGATCGATTCGCCGGTCGGCTCGGGAGCGAAGGGTGCGAGCGGCGACGGCGGGCCCGCGGCCTCGGCGCGGCTCGACCAACCGTTCGACGTCGCCTTCGACCGCGCGGGCAACCTCTTCTTCTCCGACACCAACAACCACAAGATCCGCCGAGTCGACGCCCGCACCGGCGCGATCTCGACCGTCGCCGGCTCCGGGAAGAAGGGCTTCGCGGGCGACGGCGGACCCGCGACCGCGTGCGCGATGGATGAACCGTACGGCCTCGCCATCGACGCCGACGGCACGATCTACTTCGCCGATCGGCTCAATGCCCGCGTCCGAAAGATCGACGCCAAGTCGGGGATGATCTCGACCGTCGCCGGCGGCGCGGGCAAGACGTTCTCGGGCGACGGCGGACTCGCGAGCGAGTCGGGGCTGGTCGAGCCGAACGGCGTGGCGCTCGACGGAAAAGGGCGACTCTTGATCGCCGACGTCGCCGATCACCGGATCCGCGCGGTCGACCTCGCGACCGGCCGGATCTCGACCTTCGCGGGCGACGGCAAGGGGCGTCACGCGGGCGACGGCGGACCCGCGGCGAAGTGCTCGATCTTCGGAGCCCGCGCGGTGGAGGTCGGCCCCGACGGCACGGTCTGGATCCTCGAGCGTCAAGGCAACACCCTGCGATCGATCGACCCCGCGACCGGGATCATCACGCGGCGGGCCGGCACGGGCAAGAAAGGAGCGACCGGCGACGGCGGCCCCTCTCTCGAGGCGACGATGAACGGTCCCAAGGAGCTCTGCCTCGACGCTCGCGGTCGCGTGCTGATCGTCGACACCGAGAATCAGACGATCCGACGCTTCGATCCGTCGAGCGGGACGATCACGACCGTCGCGGGCAACGGCAAGCGCGGAGGCAAGGGCGACGGCGGGCCGGCGACCGCCGCCGAACTCGACCGGCCGCACGGCGTCGCGGTCGGATCGGACGGCGCGATCTGGATCGGCGACACCAACAACCATCGCCTCCGTCGCGTCGCCCCCGAGGCCGCCGATCGCTCGGAGTGACGCGAACTCGCCGATCGCGTCGATCGTAGCGGAATTCCCGCGCGGAATCATTGGACGCGTGCGGTAGAATGATCCGAGCCGCTCCGCTCGACCGATCTCTCGAGTCCGCATCCCCAGCAAAGCGGAACCCCAGGTCCATGTCGCTCGCCGCACCGGCCGTCGCCTCCGTCGCCGCGGACTTTCCCGCGTTCGAGCCGTTCCCGGGGCTCTCGGGCGGCCATGCGCAGACGATCGTGGCGCGCTACCTCCCCGGGCGGCTCATGCGGGATCCGGCTGTGCGTCATGAACTCGAGACGGGCGACGGCGACCGCCTCGCGGTTCTGGAGTCGACCCCGCCGGCCTGGGCGGCTTCGGCTCCGAGCGTCTTGCTCGTTCACGGCTTGGGCGGGTGCGCCGAGTCGCCGTATGTGGTGCGCGTGGCGCATCGACTGTACGAGTGCGGGGCTCGGGTCGTCCGGATGAATCTCCGAGGCGCGGGCTCGGGGTTCGGGCTGGCGCGCGGGTCTTATCACGCGGGGCGGACCGGCGACCTCCGCGTGGTCGCCGAGTGGATGGCTCGTCGCGCTCCCGAGTCGCCGATCGCCTTGGTGGGCTTCTCGCTGGGTGCGAACCTCGTGCTCAAGCTGGCCGCGGAGGCGGCGAGCGAACGTCTGGCGGGTCTCGACTGCGTGGTCGCCGCGAACCCGCCGCTCGACCTCTCGGCGGGCTGTCGGTTCCTCCAACGTCCGGGCGCGAAGCTCTACGATCGCAACTTCGTCCGCCTGCTCCACGAGCACGTTCGGCGCTTCGAGAGCCGCTTCCCCGATGCGCCTGCGATCGATTTGTCGAAGGCCGGCACGCTCTACGACTTCGACAACCACGTCACCGCGCCTCGGAATGGATTCCGCGACGCCGAGCACTACTACAGCGAGTCGAGCTCCGGGCCGCTGCTCGGTCGGATCGAGGTCGATGGTCTGGTCGTCCACGCCTTGGACGACCCCTTCATTCCTCCCGAGCCGTTCCACAGCTTCGAGTTTCCGCCGCGAATCCGTCTCGATCTCCAAGAACACGGCGGACACCTCGGGTTTCTCGATCGTCGCAAGTTCGGCGGCGATCGCCGATGGCTCGACGCCCGGATCACGACCTGGCTCTCCGCGCGATGGGCGACGAACCCAGCGCTCGCGTCGACTGTCCCATCCCATTGAACTCGCCGGCCGCGCGCGGTCGTTCTCGAGATGACGGAGGCCCGAGAGTCGATGTCCGCAACACCGTTCAACAAGTATCGGGCCGCCATGGAAGTCCTCCAGCGCGGTCGCGATTCGATGATCGACGCTCTCACCGACGAGATCCTCGATCAACCCGACGACTTCCCGCACTCCGGATTCCTCTTCAACGAGTTCCTGGAGATGCAGGGCACGCGCGTTCACTTCTTGATGCTCTTGATGTCACAGCTCGAGATGTCGGCCGAGCAGTTCGACGAGCGTGCCGAGAATCGCGAGATGTTCGAGAGCGAGGTGATGACGGCGACGCCCGAGGTCGAGATGCGTGAGATCGAGCCGCCGGTCGAGCCGCCGGTGAAGAAGCGGCGGTCGCGGCGGAAGTCGAGCGACAAGGCTCCGCCCGAAGGGTCGCCTGAGGAAGCGTGAGCTCGAGCGATCGCGGCTCGACGGGGATCAGGCCGGGGGCGCTTCGCCTCGGAGGAAGCGGGCGAGCGCCTCGGGGTCGTCGAGATCGAGGTCGAACTCGATCCATTCGCCGGTGGAGACGTCGAGCACGGCGGCGGGGGTACGTCCCGAGGGACGGGTGGCCGGGTTGCACCAGATGAGATGATCGGTGTCGTTGGTGAAGCCGAGGTCGTCCCACTGACCGATGCCGCCGATCGCGCTTCGGAGCGCATTGCGGACGGCGTAGACGGCCTGGAGGGCGTCGGGATCGTCGCCCATCGCCTCGGGGTAGATCCGGATGGCGTAGATGGCGCGGACGCTCTCGAGGTAGTCGGACAACCAACGCGTGGCCGAGAGGGGTCCGCCGGCCTCGAGCCCGTCGATGAACTCGGCGACCTCTTCGGCTCCGAGAGTGTTCGGGCCGACGGGGTTGCGTTCGACGGTGGCCCAGAGCCGCGTCAGATCGTTGGCGACGGCGCCGATCGCGAGGTAGTTGCCGGAAGTCCCGGGATGGTCCTCCGACCAGACCGCTCCCGCGCTCGCGGCGCGTTGGAGATCGGCGAGGGGGATGACTCGGTCGCTGACCGTGAGGAGGCGAAGATAGTCACCCATCAGCCGACTCCATCGCGAGAATTCCGACGACTGTCGAGGACGACTTGCCGGCATCCGAGGGACGCCGCACCGGCCCCGGAGCAACGAGAGGGTCGGTCGTCGGGACTCGCGGACTGTATGCTAAACCAAAGAAGGTTATCAACACCGCCTGAATGAGGCAAGGGACGAGAAAGACGGCCGAAGAGACGCCTCCGGCGCCCTCGATCGTCCGTCCCGCGAGCAGACTCCCGAGCAGCGCGCCCAGGCCTGCCGTGACCGACATGTTGAGTGCCTGCGCGGAGGCTCGGCGGCTCGGCGGAGCGCATTGGTCGACGTAGATCTGGCCTCCGATCGTGATGCAGGCGATGCCGATGCCGTGGAGCAACGTACCCGCGACGGCGACCCAGAGCGGCGGGTCGCACGCGAGGGTCGCGAACCGGAGGAACCAGGCGATCAAGCCGATCAGGATCGTGCCCTTGTAGCCGCGTCGGCGAATGAGGCCGGGGAGCAGCGCGAGCCCGGCGATCTCGGGCCACTGGCCGATGGTCATCACGGTTGCGGTCCAGGCTCTCGGCAACCCGCGGGCCTCGAGGTAGGTGGGCATGACCTGGAAGACGAAGGGCGTGGTGAGGCAGACGCCGAAAGCCGTGATCAGATAAACGATCATGCCGGGCCGCGCCAGGAGCTCGCGAACGGCGCCTGGGCCGCTCGATTCGGCGGTTCGGCGCTGGGCGAGCGGCGGAGTGTGGGGCAAGGTGAGGGCGTAGACGGCGAAGATGCCCGACGCGGCGGCGGCGACCCAGAACGCCTCGTAGGCGCCTTGCCCGTCGCGGACCGAGCCCGACCAGGCCATGATCGCCGACACGAGCCAGCCGACCGCCATCCATCCCGCCGTCCCCCAGAGCCGGACCTTGCCGAAGTCGGCCCCGGGCCGATCGAGGTGGCGAAACGCCAAGGCGTTCGAGAGCCCGTAGCAAGGCGCCGTGATCATCCAGTAGACGAAGAAGAGAGCGAAGAGTGACCCGGCTCCGGAGATCGCCCCCGAAGCCACGGCCGCCAACGCCGCGGTCCCCAGCGCAAAGATCACGGAGAGAACCGTTTGCGTCGGCCAGACCCGGTCGACGAGCCCGCCCAGGCCGAGCGAGACCATCAAGGTGCCGATGGCTTGGCAGGCGAAGATCCAGGCGCGCTCGGGGCCCGAGACCCCTTGATCCTCGAGATGGACGGCCATGAGCGGCCACCACGCCCCCTGCACGGCGTACAGCAGCGCCATCATCAACGCGAGGCGGGCGAATTTGCCGCGTCCGTCCATAGGTCTCCAGCGTCTCCAGCCGATCGGGAGTGGTGAGTTCGATTGTAGCGATCGAGCCGATTTCGCGAAGCCCGACATTGGTCGGATCGCCGCGGGAGGGCGAGGGTTCGGCGCGAAGGTGCGGAGGCGATCGATTCGGTCGGCTTTGTCGACGAGGGGGTCGGGGAGCTATGATGACGCGAAGGACTCGAGGGAGCGGGTCCGGTTCGATCTCGGTCGGGTCGACCGCATCGTTGCCTCGCCGCTCATCCCCAAAGGAGTCCTCAGCCATGTCGGACATCCCCCGCCCCGATGCCGGCGCTCCGGCGTCTTCCGCGAACGATCGCTCGGGTCCCGGCTCGGCTCCGCCCGCGCGGGTGCGCGGTCGTCGAATGCGTCGCGTCGTCATGGGAGGGTTGCTCGCGGTGGTGCTGCTCGCTGCGGGAGCCGTGGCCCTGGCGCCGGTGTGGTTGAACACCGAGGCCGGACGGCGGTTCCTGGTCGGACGCATCAACATGGCGGCAACTCCAGGCGAGATCCGCGTCGAGCGGATCGCCGTTTCCTGGACCGCGCCGATCGAGCTCGAGGGAGTGACCCTACTCGACGCGGCCGACGCCCCGGTGCTCACCGCGCGGACGGGGCGACTCGACCGTTCGCTGCTCGACCTGCTCCGGAGACCCAACGACTTCGGCACGCTCGCGCTCGCCGGGGTGAATCTAGAACTCGTCCGTCGCGGCGACGGCTCGATCAATCTCGTCGAGGCGCTCGGCAAGATCTTCGATGATCCCAAGCCGCGCCGGGATTTCGACATCGACCTCGACGG
The DNA here is from genome assembly GCA_033763215.1 of Isosphaeraceae bacterium. Classification (GTDB taxonomy): domain Bacteria; phylum Planctomycetota; class Planctomycetia; order Isosphaerales; family Isosphaeraceae; genus JANRKW01. The sequence continues at coordinate 12,159 of JANRKW010000028.1, forward strand.
CCGACTCTCGTTCGCCGATCCCGGGCTCGCAGCGCCGTTCACCGCCGAGCGGTTCGCGTTCCGGCTCCACCTCGAACCCGCTCCCCTGCCCGCTCGTTGGGCGCTCGAGATGGCGAACCCGAGCAAGTCGCGCGGGGCGACGATCGAGGCTTCGGGCGACTTCGACCGCTGGCGGAGCCGAACCCGAGACGGATTCGCACCCGACCTGTCGGCGTCGGTGCGCGCGGTCGATTGGAGACTCTCCGACGGACTCGCGATCGCCGATTCGTCGCGATTCGATGCCGTCGCCTCGGGCGTGATCGGCGTCACCCGCGAAGGCGGGCGCTGGGGAAGCACCGGCGAGCTCACCGCCGCGCTCTCGGGGTCCGAGATCGCCGCGAACCTCGGCGCCATCGAGCGTCCCGTCGTTCTCGAGTGGAAGGGCTGGACCGAGGGCGAGGATCTCCGCGTCGCGGGCAAGCTCGAAGCTCCGGCACTGCCGGGGATCGACGGGCCGGTCGCTCTCGAACTCGCGGGCCGCCTCGCCGCCGCCTCCGATCTCGCGACCTGCGAGTCGTTTCGCTTGGCGACGAGTTGGGGCGACCTCGAGGGATCGGGCACCATCGGCGCTCTCTCCGCATCGCCGACGATCGAGCTCTCGGGAGCGTTGCGCCCGAATTACCGCCGGATCGAGGCGGAACTGGTTCGTCGAGTCGAGCCGAACGCCGAACTCGTCGGCGGCGAGGCGCTCTGGAAGCTCGCCGGGCCTGCCGCCGCGCTCGCCGATTCGAGCCGCGCGGGCGAGTTGACGTTCGACTTCGCCCTGCCGATCGAGCACGCGGATCTCTACGGCATGGAGCTGGGCGCGACGCGGCTCGCGGGACGCTGGGCCGGTTCGCGCGTGACGGTCGAACCGATCGAGACGACTCTCAACGGCGGTCGCCTGATGCTTCGTCCCGAGGTCGATTTCGATGCCGAGGGCGGCCCCGTCGTTCGTCTCGGCGCCGGCGCGGCGATTCGCGATGCCCGGATCAACGATGAGGTCTCGCGGCGCGTGCTCTCGTACGTCGCGCCGGTGTTGAACCAGGCGACGCAGGTCAACGGCACGGTCTCCGCCGACCTCTCCTCCGCCGTCTTCCCGCTCGAGCGCGCGGTCGGCCGCAAGGCGACCGTCGAAGGGCTCGTGGTGTTCGACGACGTCACCTTCGGCGCCGGCCCGCTCTCGCGTGAGCTGCTCTCGCTGGTGATTCGCGACCCGGGCAAGCTCGAGCAGGCTCGACTCGTGATCGACCAGCCGGTGCGGCTCGCGATCGCCGAGGGCCGGATCGAGCAACACGGACTCGGGCTCGCCGTGGGCAACCTGGCGCGGATCGAACTCGACGGCTGGGTCGACTTCGAGCGGAACCTCGCCCTCGAGGCGAGCATTCCGCTCAATCCCGAGCTGTTTCCGAAGGTCCCCCTGCTCAACGGCGTGGTGCGTGCAACGCGCTTCCGGATCCCGATCGGCGGCACGCTCGACCAGCCGCGCGTCGACGGCACGGCGATGAAGGAGGGGCTTTCGAAGCTCGGTCAGGACGTGCTCCAGGAGACCGCGGCGCGCGGGCTGGTGGAGCTGTTCTCGGCGATCGGCCGCCCGCGCGACCCGAACGCGGTTCCCAAGCCGCCCGCGCCGCGATCGACGCCGCAGGAGCGCAAGGCGATGCGTCAGGAGAAGCAGGCCGAACGGAAGCGGGCGAGGAGCCCGCGTCCGTGATCGGCGGGGCGACTTCGTGAAAAAACGCACGGATTCGCGGGTGCCGATCGAGGCGGGTCTCCGAAATCATTCGGACCGGAAGTCTTCGCGTGGTAGGAGTTTGTGACGGATCGTCCGACGTGTGAGCGGTTTGGGATCCAAGAACTCGACGCGGAGAGCGAAGAGATCCAGGTTGAATCGGCGTCGGCGTCGAACTAGGATCGCCGATGTCGCGTCGCCGCCGCTTGCCGGATTCGTTCGGGAAGCGCTGGAGCGGGCGGGCGCGGGAAGCGCCCGAATCTCGCCGTCGTGACCGAGGCCCACCCCTTCAAGAGGAACTCCGATGAGCAAGTCCATCCGTTCGCTGGCCGCGCTGTTCTTGGTCGCCGGTTCGCTGATCGTCACCGGTTGCGAGGGCGAAGCCCCCGCTCCGGCCCCCGCCGCCCCGACCGTCGAAGCCCCTTCGGCTCCGGGCAAGGAAGAGACGAAGGCCGCCGCTCCGGCTCCGACCCCCGAGACGGCTCCGGCCAAGTGAACCGAGCGCGAGGCGGTCGTTCGCGCGACCGTCTCGGGCCGACGCGCGCCGATGAGGCGGCTCATCGCTCTCCCACGCGTCGGGTCGTCGACCCGATCACCGGACCCCGCTCCGAAACTCTCGGTGCGGGGTCCGGTCGCTTCTTGGGCCCTTCATGATCGCCCGCCGAACGCGTAGATTGGAAGGAACGACGTCGCAATCGGGTCCGCGCTGAGACGCGCCGAGTCGCCCATGCTTCGCGACGCTCTCCCGCTCGATCCGCCTCCGCGAAGGTGCCGCATCATGATCGGATCGCTCGCTCGACAACTCCTCACGGCCCGCTTCGGGCTCGTGATGCTCGGCTGCCTCGCCCTCTGCGGCGACCTCTCCGCGCAGGAAGGCGCGACTCCGGCGCGCTGGATTCGGCACGAGCCGGGAACCGGCGAGCCCAAGGGCGAGACGACGCGTTGGTTTCGCAAGGCGTTTCGCGTCAAGGAGAGCTCGACGCTCGTCGTCGATGCTTCCGCCGAAGACCGCCTGGAACTCCGGCTCGACGGCAAGGTGATCGCGACGACCGATGGCGCGACATCGACGGCGCGCCACGAGTCGACGATCGCGACGGGTGAGCATGTGCTCACTGCCCGTGTTTCTAGAGCCGCTCCGGGCGTTGCGGCTTGGGTCGCGCGGGGCGGGATCCTGCCGCTCGGCCAAGGCGTCCCGATCCACACCGACCGGACCTGGCGTGCGACGACGCGGCCGCCCGAGGGCGACGGCTGGATGCTCCCGGGATTCGACGACCGCGGCTGGCCGTCGGCGGAGGAGTTCGTTCCGCAGGCGGGCGCGAGCGACCGGGGCGACGTCGCGAGCCGATGGACGCCGGCGGCCGGCTTCCGGGTCGAGACCGCCGCCGCGGCGAGCGTGACGGGATCGGTCGTCGCGATGACGTTCGATGAGCGTGGGGCGCCTTGCGTGAGCGTCGAACGCGGGCCGATCTGCCGGCTGGTCGACGTCGACGGCGACGGCGACTACGACGAACGCAAGCCGATCGCGCCCGGCGTCGAGAATTGCCAAGGGCTCGCATTCATCAAGGGCAAGCTCTACGCCGTCGGCTCGGGGCCGTCGGGAGTCGGGATCTACCGGCTCGCCGACGTCGACGGCGACGGCGTCTTCGAGAAGCTCGAACTCGTCCGCGGACACGACGCCCGGATCGGCGAACACGGCCCGCACGCGATCATGATGGGCCCCGACGGCAAGCTCTATCACAATGTCGGCAATCATGCACATCTGAAGCCGCCGATCGATCGGCGGAGCCCGGTGAACGTCGCCTACGAGGGCGACCTGCTCCCGCATCACGACGATCCCCGCGGCCACGCTCAGGGGATCCTCGCGCCCGGCGGCGAGATCTACCGGAGCGACGACGAGGGCGCGAGCTGGACGCGAGTGAGCGCGGGTTACCGCAACCACTACGACTTCGCGTTCAACCGCATGGGCGACCTGTTCACGTTCGACTCCGACATGGAGTGGGACCAGGGGTTGCCCTGGTATCGGCCGATCCGTGTGGTCTACGCTCCCGTGGGCTCGGAATTCGGCTGGCGGGGCGGGACGGCGAACTGGCCGAACGACTCGTTCGACAGCTTGCCGCCGATCCTCGAACTCGGTCGCGGCAGCCCGACGGGCGTCGCGTTCTATCAGGGGTCGACCTTTCCTCCGGAATATGACGATGCGTTGCTGTTGTGCGACTGGTCGCGCGGGCGGATCCTGGCGGTGCGGTTGAAGAAGGTCGGAGCGAGCTATTCGGCGGAGTCGCACGAACTCGTCACCGGTCGGCCGCTCAACTGCACCGACATCGAAGTCGGCCCCGACGGCGCGGTTTGGTTCGCGACGGGCGGCCGGAATACCGAAGGCGGGCTCTACCGAGTCGTTCCGATCGCCCCCAGGAAGCGCGCGGTCGAGACCGACCGCCTACTCGAAGCGCTCCGGATCGACTCGCCGCAGTCGAGCTTCTCTCGGGCACGGATCGACACGATTCGCCGCGAGCTAGGAGCCGACTGGAATCGAAGGCTCGAGGAACTCGCCTTCGCGTCGAGCGATGCTCCGCCCGCCGACCGGATTCGAGCACTCGACCTGCTCGCTCAGTTCGGGCCGGAACCGAGCACTTCGAATCTCGTCGGTCTGGTCGATTCGACGTCGGACGTCTCGGTCCGTGCGCGGGCGCTGGTTCTCCTCGGGCTTCGCACGACCGATCGCGCGGCCGAGGCGGCGGCCCGCGCCCTGGCCGACCCGAGTCCGCTGATCCGGCTGCGTGCCTGCGAGGCTCTGATCCAGCAGCTTCCCTACAAGATCCCCGGCGAGGCCCTCGTCCGATTGCTCGAGGATCCCGACCGGTTCCTGCGCTCGACCGCTCGGACCGCGATCGAGCATTGCGACATCGCCCGGGTCCGCGGCCGCCTGATGTTCGGCGGTCCGCCGCGAACGCTCGTCGAGTGCCTTCTCGCCCTGGCGCGGGGCAGTGAACTCACCGCCGAGGGTCAGGACGCCCTCCTGGCGCGGTCGATCGACATCCTCGAAGATCGCAAGAACTATGGAAACGACGAATTCTTGGATGCGTTGCGAGTCATCTCGCTCGCTTTCCAACTCGGCCCGGTGAAGAAGGGCCACGGCGCCCGCGAGCACTTCGGCGAGCGCCTCACCGCGCTCTTTCCGTCGGAAGATCCCAGGATCTCGCGCGAGCTGGCGCGATTGATCGCCTTCTGCGACGCACCCGGTGGAGTCGCGCCGATCGTCGAGAAGCTCTCGACCGAGGTCGACCCCGTTGCCCAATTCCACTTCGCCCGATGCCTCAGTGCGATGCGCACCGGCTGGACGGCCGAGACGAAGCGCAGGCTCTGGGATTGGTTCCAGACGGCGAGCGGCCGCGACGGTGGATTCAGCTATCTGGGATATCTCGATCTGCTGATTCAGGATCATCTGCCGGTGCTCTCTCGAGAGGAGAAGCTCGCGCGATTGAATGAAGGCATGAAGGCGCCCTATCCCGCGAGGATCTTGGTGCGTTCGCTCGACGTCGCGGCGGAGCCGGATTGGATCGCCGTGCTCGATCGGCTGCATGCGGCGGCGACGTCTGCGAGCGGAGCGGACGACCTCTCGGCGGCGATCGCCGAGGCATTTGCGCGGGCCGAACGGCCCGAGGCTCGCGAGGCGCTGCGGGCGGTCTTCCGGAGAGATCCGGGCCGGCGGGACGTCGCCGCGCGGGCACTGGCCCGCGGAGCCGAGACGGCCGATCTGCCGGTCCTGGTCGAAGCGCTCGACACCCTCGATCCGAACACGGCCTCGACCGTCGTCGCCGCGCTCTCGGCGCTCGACGCCGGCTCGGACGATCCGGCCGCGGCGCGCAGGCTGCTCTTGCTGGGCCGGCGCACCGGTCCGACGTTCGCTTCCGCACTCGATCGACTCGCTGCGCGGTGGATCGGCGGCGACCGACCCGCGGCCGGCGCTTCCCCCGAAGCGGTCCAGGACCACTGGGAGGCGGCCTACTCCCGCAAGCATCCAGGCTCTCCCTTGCCTCCACGCGAGCGCGTGTTGATCAATCGCCACACGTTCGACGACCTTCTCGCGAACGTCGTGAGGCCGGGTCTGGTCGCTTCGGGCTCGCCCGAACGCGGTCGCGTGGTTCTGACGAAGGCTCGATGTCTCGAGTGCCATCGCTTCGGCAACGAGGGCGCGGGGGTCGGCCCCGACCTCACCACGCTCTCGAGCCGATTCGGCTCGCGCGAGATCCTCGAGGCGATCGTCGATCCGTCGAAGGTCGTCTCCGATCAATACAAGTCGATCACGGCGGCGACCGAAGACGGCCGAGTCGTCACCGGGATGCCGATCGCGGGGCGGCCCGACGAACTGACGTTGCTCCAACCCGACGGCTCGAAGGCGACGATTCCGCTCGCTCGAGTCGAGGAGCGCAAGGAATCGCGGCTCTCGGTGATGCCCGAAGGATTGTTGAACGCGTTTGGATATCAGGAGATCGGCGATCTCTTGGCATTGTTCCAGGCTCAGCCGAAGGTCGAGGGGACGGGATCCAAGTGACGACTGCTGCATCGGCCGCGAGCCCGCACCGATATCTCTCGCCGTTCGACCCGCGCGATCTGCCGCACCACTTCACCGACGTCCTGGTGATCGGCGGCGGCGTCGCGGGCCTGCGTGCGGCGCTCGGGGTGGTCGAGCCGTTCCGCGTGACGGTGATCACCAAGGAAGAACTCCGCGAGAGCAACAGTGCCTACGCGCAAGGGGGCATCGCGGGAGTGCTCGATCCCGAGGATCATTTCGAGGATCACATCGCCGACACGCTGGCCGCGGGCAAGGGGCTCTGCGACCCCGAGGTGGTCGATCTGGTCGTCCGCGAGGCGCCGATGCGGATCGCCGAGCTGGTCGATTGGGGAGCGCATTTCGACCAGGAGAACGGCCACGTGGCCCTCACGCGCGAGGCGGGCCACTCCCATCCGCGGATCGTGCACGCGATGGGCGACGCCACCGGACGCGAGATCATGCGCGCGGTGATCCAGCGGGCGCGGGAGCATCCCAATCTGCGGATCTGGCAGAACAGCTTCACGATCGACCTGCTGACCCACCTCGGTCGCTGTCGAGGGGCGATCGTCTGGGATCGCCGCCGGGGCGCGTCGCTGATCTGGGCGAAAGCGGTGGTGCTGGCGACGGGCGGCTGCGGCCGGCTCTATCGCGAGACCACGAACCCGCCGATCGCCACGGGCGACGGTCACGCGATCGCCTACCGCGCGGGCGCAGAGCTGCGCGACATGGAGTTCATGCAGTTCCACCCGACCGTGCTCTACATCGCCGGATCGTCGCGGCATCTGCTCACCGAGGCGCTACGCGGCGAGGGGGCGCACCTCGTCGATCGCGACGGTCATCGATTCATGCCGGAATATCACGATGCCGCCGAGCTCGCACCGCGCGACGACGTCTCCCGGGCGATCACCGCGCAGATGGCCAAGACGCAGCATCCGTGCGTCTATCTGAGTCTGGCGCATCTCGATCCGAATTATGTGAAGGTGCGATTCCCCGGCATCGACGAGCTCTGCCGCAAGTTCGACCTCGACATCACGCGCGACCCGATCCCCGTGCGTCCGGGAGCGCACTACATGATCGGCGGCGTGACGATCGATCACGACGGCCGCACGAGCCTACCCGGGCTCTGGGCCGCGGGCGAGGTCACGAGCTCGGGGCTCCACGGCGCGAATCGCTTGGCGTCGAACAGCCTCCTCGAGGGCCTGGTCCACGGCGCCCGCGCGGCGGAGGATATCCTGGGCGTGCTTCGCCGCGAGGGACCGACGCCGCTCGAAGTGCCGCCGATCCGCGCCGAGGGACGGACCGATCTCCGAGAGATGCTCGACCTCGCCGACATCCACAACTCGCTGCGATCGCTCATGTGGCGCTCGGTCGGCATCACGCGCGATGCCCGCGGGCTCACCGAGGCGGCCGAGCAAGTCGAGCATTGGTCGAGATATGCTCTTTCGAGAGCCTTTCCCGACCCTCAGGGTTGGACGCTGCAGAATATGCTCATCGTCGCGCGGATGATGATCGCCGCGGCGCTGGGTCGCGAGGAATCGCGCGGGGTGCATACCCGGCGCGACTTCCCCGAGACTCGCCCCGAATGGGCTCGGCGCCTGGTCGCGATTCGGTCCGAGACCGCCGTCGAGTGAGGCGCGACCGCGCCGAGGACCGAGATCATCCCGCTCTCAGATCTTCACGAACAGCTTCTTGCGATACATCCACCAGAGGATCAACCAGAGCACGCCCAGGATCGCCGCGCCTCGGACGATCGGCTCGTACTCGGCGCCGAACGCTTGGAAGATCTCCGCGCCGAAGTGGGTTCGGATCGAGCTCTCGATGAAGTCCTCGATCAGATGGCTCAGGCAGTAGGCCGCGATCGAATTCGCGCCGATGACGATCAACGGATAGAAGAGCGGTCGGAGCCGGAACAGATCGACGAAGAGGACGAATCCGGCGAGGAAGAGGAACGCCCAGCCGCCGCTGAAGAGCGTCCAACTCGGCGTCCAGATCTTCTTGACGACCGGGCAGACGCCGAGCATCCCCAAGCCGTACCCCGCGCCGAGGGCGAGCCCGCCGGCGAGGATGAGGATGCCGACCTTGCCCCAGCGCGATCCGCCCGCGCGCAGCAGCCCTCCCGCGAGCAGCCCGAGGATCATCGTGCCGAGCGTCGGGATGAAGCTGAGCGTCGAATAGCCGCCGCCGTTGTGCGTCCAGACTGCCTTGCGCGGGAACTGATTGAGGAACCACGTATCGAATTTCCAGGCGATGTTCGTATTCTTGTTCCAGTGCGCCTGGAATCCGGTCATGATGTGTTCGGCGTCGGGCGAGACTCCGACGGCCTTCAGATCGAAGTCGGCACTCGGGAGCGGGTAGGCCGCGAACGCCGCCCAATAGCCCACGAGGATCACGACCAGGGCGATCACCTGGGTCCGCACCGAGGCGAGGCCGAGCAGGAAGAGGAAGCCGTAGCCGAGGCCGATCTGAGAGAGCGTGTCCTCGAACGTCCAGCGCGTCTGGTCGTGGCCGACCGAGCGGAGGAAGACGCCCAGGAGCGTGAGCACGACCGCGCGCTGGAACGCATGGAGCGACATCCATGCCGTCGATTGGCCCTTGGCTCGGCGCGAGGCGATCGAGAACGGCAGGGCGACGCCGACGAGAAACGAGAACGACGGCTGGATCAGGTCGTGGAGCGAGCAGCCGATCCAGTCGACGTGCGTCTGGTGCTCGCAGAGCAACTCCCAGAACCGGCTCCCGGGGAACTTCTTCGCCATCGCGCAGAGGCGGAGGACCTCGGCCATCATCAGGAACATGACGAAGCCGCGGTAGGCGTCGATCGACGCGAGTCGCGCCGGCGGCTCGGGGTTCGGCGGGGCGGGTTCGGGATCGGCGGGCTGGACGGGAGCGGCTGCGTCGATGTTCGGGGTGGGCGCGGTGCGGCCGCGATCGAGCTCGTCGATCGCGAAGTCGACGGGGTCGTCGTTTGCGGTCGAGGCGGCGAGCAGATCGTCGTAGTCGGCAAAGGGGATCACGCCCTCCTGGGGCTCGGGTGCGTCGGGGTCGTTCGGGCGCATCGGAGTCGGTCCTCGGGGTGTCCGCCGGGCTCGAAGCGGGCGAGCCGGTCGATCGTGGCGACCGACATGATAGCCGGACGGAGAGCGCGCGGCACCGTGGCTCGCGAATCGCGACGAATCGACGCGCACTGAGACGAAGTCGCCCCGCGTCGACCAAGCGGCCGACACGGGGCGATCCGCACCGATCCGTCGGGGTGCGGCAGTACGGTGGCGGTACGGTCCCGATTCAGCGCGGGGCTCGATCGGGCTTGGAGGAATTCGCTCCTCGGTTCTCGGCGAAGGCCGACTCGTCGACATGCGAGCGGCGATATCCGAGCCCGACGAGGATCCGCAGCAGTTCGGCGTTGGTGGGGAAGGGTCGACGATTCGTGCGCTTGTATTCGTCGACGGCGAAGATGAACTCGCGCTCGGCTTCCGAGTAATCGGGGTCGCAGGTGCAGGGATCGACGAGGTGTTTCCTGCCGCTGTTCTTTCGGCCGAGGGCCGCGCGTTTGGCCTGCTCGGTGTTGCGCTTGATGACCCAGGGTTCGTCGGCGATGGGGGAGGGAGCCGGGGGCTCGCCCGAAGCGGTCGCCGTATCGACCGGCGGTGCGGGCTTGCGACGACGGGGCGCGGGTGCCGGAACCAGGTCCATCGTAGATGCTCCTCAATGAGTGGAGGTCCGGAGGAATGCGGCGCAATGATCACGCGGCGATGGGCGGAGCGCGGACCGGCGCGAAGGCGCGGGCGGGCGGAGCGTCGGACGAGATCGCCGGCGGCGACCTCGATCGATCCGACGCGGCCCGAGCCGAGGCCGGGCTGCTCGACGCGTTTGCGGTCACACCTGGAATATAAGAAATCAGGGGTGACACCCGGCCGGCACACCTGCGCGGTTCAGCCGGAATCTCGAGCGAGCGGTTTCGTCATCGCGGCGGCGGCCTCCGCATCGCGATGTTCGGATCCGTTCAGTGCGCCGTTCGACTCGGAACTCGGATCATCGGATGGGGTCGTTTGGGACTGCCGACCTTTCGATTGGTTCGGAAAGACGAGCCATCGCGCCATGGTGAAACTGATGCCGGTGCTCGCGACGATGCCCACGACGGCGGCGGCGAGCTTGTGACTGTCGAAGAAGTCGAACCACTTCGGCAGGAGCAGCCGAAGCGAGAGGCTGATGGTGACGCCCAGCGCGTTACTGAGAGCGTAGGTGATGAATTGACCGACGACCGAGGATCTCCGCGCGTCGTTGAAGGTGAGCCGGCGATTGAGCGAGAAATTCCAGAGCAACGCGACGAGAACGGAGAGGACGCCGGCGACCGCGAGGTCGAGCGAGACGCCGAGGACCGGGAGCGTCTTCCCCGCGAGCGGCGTGAGGGCGAGCTCCCACTGAAGCGCGGCGTAGCAGGTGAGGTCGACGATCATCCCCGAGGCGCCGACGACGCAGAACTGGAGGAGGCGGGAGAGAATGCCGAGGCGATCGTCGGCGAGTCGCTTGAGGTGTCGGATGTCGTCGAGATGCCAGCCGCGGGGTTCGTCGCCGTCGCGGTCGGGGAGCTCGACGTCGAGTCGCGCTCCCTCGATGCGTTGGACGATCTCGAGGGCGAAGCGCTCCCCGACGGGTCGGACGCGGCCTCCCGCGCGAGCGAACACCTCGCGACGGATCGCGACCAGGCCCGACCACGGATCGGTCGTTCGCGCCAGCGGGGCCAGCACCCGCGCGGAGAAGACGGGTCGGCCGGGACATCCGACCGCGATGTCGGCGCGACCGTCGAGAACCGGTTGCGCGACCGCCGACGCATCCTCGACCGAGTAGGGCCGCTGGAAGTCGACGAGCAGCACCAGATCGCCCGAGGCCGACCGCAAGCCCCGAACCGCCGTGTCCGCCAGACCCGGAACTCGCCGAGAACCGGGCGCGGGCCCCTCCTGCATCATCGCGAGGAGTTCGACGACGTGACCAGCCTGCGACAACCCGTCTCGGAACGAGTCGACTCGGGCGGCGCCGACCGACTCCCAACCGAGCGCGACCAACGTGACGTGGGCCATGACCACCTGGATCGACGAACCAAGATCGGTGGAACCCGCGCGTCGGGCACCCGCCGCGACGCCGCCCACACCATTGCGAAGTCACCGTCTCGGACGATTGTCGCAGGCCGCGACGCCCGACCTCGTTGGATCACTCTTCTCCAGTGTAGGGCCTGAACCCGGTTCGGATCAACGCGGATCGCGACGACGCGGTGGTTCGGGTTGACTGCGCGGGCGGGCGGTGGTACACGAAGCGGCTCGAGAAGGTCGGTGATCGAGACGGTTCCTTCATGGAGGGAGGATCGGCGTGCTGTTCAACACCTGGGACTTCGCCTACTTCTTCCTCGCTCTCTTTCCCGTCTATTGGCTCTCGCCGCATCGGGTCCGCGTACCGATCCTGCTCGCGGCGAGTTGGTTCTTCTACGCCCAGTGGGACTATCGCTTCCTCGGGCTCCTGATCCTCTCGACGGTCGTCGATTTCGCCTGCGGTCTCGCGGTCGACCGCATCGAAGATCCTCGAAGACGGCGAGCGTTCCTGATCGTGAGCATGGTGCTCAATCTGGGAATGCTGGGGTATTTCAAGTATTTCGACTTCTTCGCCGAGAGTCTTCGCGCTGCGCTCGAACGAATGGGGGTATCGGTCTCGCTCGGGACGCTCCAGACGGCGCTTCCGATCGGGATCTCGTTCTATACCTTCCAGTCGATGAGCTACGTGATCGACGTCTATCGCCGCGAGATCCGACCGACTCGGAACTTCGTCGAGTTCGCGTCGTTCGTGTCGTTCTTTCCGCATCTCGTCGCCGGACCGATCATGCGGCCGACGACGCTTCTCCCGCAAATCGAACGACCGCGCCGGTTCGACCTTCAGCAGTTCTACCAGGGATGCTACCTGATCTTCTGGGGACTCTCGAAGAAGGTCGTGGTGGCCGACAACCTGGCGAAGATCGTCGACGACGTCTTTTCGCGGACGGGGCCGGTCGACGGCGGGCTCGCCCTCCTGGCGATCTACGCCTTCGCCTTCCAGATCTACTGCGACTTCTCGGGCTACACCGACGCGGCGAGGGGGATCTCGAAGTGCCTCGGGTTCGAGCTGGCGCTCAACTTCAACCTGCCCTACTTCGCGGTGAGTCCGAAGGATTTCTGGGCGCGTTGGCACATCAGCCTGTCGACATGGTTGCGCGATTATCTCTACATCCCGCTCGGGGGCAACCGCGGCACGCGTTGGTTCACGTATCGGAATCTGATGCTGACGATGATCATCGGCGGACTCTGGCACGGCGCGGCGTGGACGTTCGTGGTCTGGGGCGTGTATCAAGGGGCGTTGCTGGTGGGCCAGCGGATGCTCGACCCGGTTCTCGACCGGATCCGTCCCACCGAGCCCGCAGCGCGGCGCGTCTGGACGGTGGTCTGCATGATCGCGACGTTTCATCTCGTCTGCGTCGGCTGGCTGATCTTCCGCGCGAAGTCGCTGGGACAGGCGTGGTCGATGCTCTCGGCGATCGCGATGCACCCGACGATTCCGGCGACGGCGGTGCTGGTCCCCGTGCTGCTCTTGATCGTACCGCTTTGGCTCTACCAGTGGGCGCAATACCGAACGGGCGACCTCGCCGTGATCGAGCGGACGCCGTGGTATGTGCGGAGCCTCTTCTATACCGGAGTCTTCTACGCGTTCGTGATCGCGGGGGAGCACGGCGGGAGCCAGTTCATCTACTTCCAATTCTGAGGCGAGCCCTGGGCGGGCCGATCTCGGTTGACCGCTCGGGAGTGTTCGGATATCAATCGGCGATCGCGGCCGAGGCCTCGGCCGCCGGAATCGCACGTGAGTCGGGAGGATGGATCCTTGCAGCCGACCGGAGCGAGTTCGACGTCGACCCATCATCGGCCGACGCTCTTCGTGGACGCCGAGCCCTTCTCCTGGAAGTGGTTCGCCGGCGTCCCGAGATACACGGCGAGACTGGTCGCGGCTCTTTCGCGTCGCGTGAACATTCGCTTCTTCGATCGGGATCAAGAGATCGACATCCCTCGCGGGACGACGTTCGACTCGCGCCTGGATCTGGAGCCCTGGGCTCGCGCGATCTGGGGAGGCCCTCGGCGACGACTCGAGATCGACGACCATCCCTCCGTTGCGCTCTATTGCGGCGTCCGAGGCGAAGAACGCCGCTTCGACCACGAGATCGCCATTCTCTACGACCTCTGTCCGCAGATCGTGGGCTGGACCTTCCCCGACCCGGCACGCTGGGGCTTCGAGAAGTTCTTTGCCGAGGATCTCGCCCGATCCGACGACGCGATCGCGATCTCGCACTCGACCCGAGCCGACGCCGCCTGGCTCACTCCGATGCCCCGCGAGCGAATCCGCGTCGCGCATCCAGGCCCGAGTCTCTGCATCGAGGGACATGCTTCGAGCGGCGAGGTGAGGCGGTCGCCCAGGGTCGGCATCGTCGTCTCGACGGTCGAGCCGAGAAAGAACGCACACTTCTTGATCGACTGGTTCCATTCCTCGCAGGTTCTGCCTCGCGACATGGAGCTCTGGTGGGTCGGCAAGATGGGGTGGCTGCTCTCGCCCAAGGAGCTGGAGGCGATGACTGCGCCTCCAGGCGGACGCCGGGTGCGGTTCCTGGGGAACGTCCCCGACGCCGAACTCTGCCGGCTCTACCGCACGGCTTCGTGGTCGATCTATCCATCGATCTACGAAGGCTTCGGATTCCCCGTGCTCGATGCCTTGAGGCACGGCACTCCCGTGCTGACCAGCATGAACAGTTCGCTCGCCGAGTTCCGGCATCCCGGGGTCTTCTTCTTCGATCCCTACGATGCGGCGACCGTCGACGCCGCTTGGCTCGAGTTCGATCGGTTCACGGGCAGCGTGATTGCGCCCGCGGAGCTGGACCGACTCTACAGTTGGGACCGAACGGCCGCCGAGGTGCTCGATCTCGCGGAGGCGGCACGCCTTCGCAGGGCGGCGACTCCGTCGATGCGCAAACGAACTCAGTCCAGCGATGCGACCAGCATGCGATCGGCCGCGGCTCGATCCGAGGAGCAGGGATCATGAGGATCGGCATCGAGGTCACGGGGACGCAGTCGGCGAGTCGATTGCGCGGTGTTGGACGATATGTTCATGAATTTGTGCAGGCGATCGCTTCCGCCGAGAGCCGCCACGATTGGGTCTTCTACGGCGAGGCCGAAGGGCCGCGCGACTTCCTGCCCGACGTCGACCTCGAACTCATCGCGCCCGACCGATCGAGCGGTGAACACGACATGACGGCGGCGATGAGGAGGCTGCTGGGGACCAACCCCGACCGGCTCGACCTCATGCTCGTCGCCAACCCGCTCGAACTCCGGCCCGACATGCTCACGCCCGAGCGGCCGGTCGGCGGGCCCGCCATGGCGGCGATCGTTTATGATCTGATTCCGTTGATCTTCAGCGACCACTATTACTCGAGCTGGCCGGGCGATGAATTCGTGAGGCGATATCGCCGTGGACTCGATCGCATCCGTTCCTACGATCTCCTCTTGACCGACTCGGAATGGACTCGTGGCGACGTCATCGAACGACTCGCTTATCCGAGCGATCGCGTGCGCTCGATCTCCGCGGCGAGTTCCGGCGCGCAGTGGGCGCCGGCGGATTCGCGAAACGCGTCGGAAGATCGCCGAGTGCTCGAGGCGCTTGGGATCGATCGCGGTTTCGTCTTCTCCGTCGGAGCCATGGAGTATCGCAAGAATGTCTGGGGGTTGATCGACGCATTCTCGAAGCTCTCCGACGGCCTGCGCGGCGATCGCCTGCTCGTGCTCACCTATGCGATGAACGCCGACGAAGCCGAGCGGGTTCGGTCGCACGCGGCGAGTCGAGGCGTCGGCGATCGACTCCGGATCACCGACCGACTCGACGACGCCGCGCTCGCCGCGCTCTACCGTCGCTGCGATGCGTTCGTCTTCCCGTCGATCTACGAAGGGTTCGGCCTCCCCGTTCTCGAGGCGATGCGCTGCGGCTCGGCCGTGCTCACTGGGCGGAATTCGTCGCTGATCGAGGTGGTGGGCGACGCCGGTCTGCTCGCCGACGTCGCGAGTTCCGACGACCTCGCCGAGAAGCTCGCCCGCCTGCTCGGAGACGTCGATGAACGAGAACGGTTGAAGGCCGCCGCCCTCGCCCAGGCCGCGCAATTCTCCTGGGAAGCCACGGCTCGCGCTGCGATCGACGCTTTCGACGCGTTCGAGAACCGGCAACTCGCACGCAGCACACGGACGACCAGGCCCAAGCCGCGCGTGGCGTTCTTCTCGCCCTTCGCACCCAAGCTCTCGGGCATTGCCGACTATTCCGATCGCCTCGTCTCCGCCCTCGCCGACGAGATTCGGATCGACGTCTTTCATGATCAGGGCTATGTTCCGACGTTGCATCATCATGAGATGAACGTTGGATGTCATGATCATCGACTCTTCAAGCGGCTCGACTCCGCCAGGCCGTACGACGCGATCGTCCATCAACTCGGGAATTCGCCGCTTCACGAATATCAATATGAGATGCTCCCTCATCATCCCGCGATCGTCACTCTGCACGACTTCAACCTGAGCGGCTTCCGTTACTGGAAGGCGATGAGCTCGGGGGCAGGGCTCGAGGGGTTTCGCCGCGAGATGGAGGAGTATCGCCCGGGCCTGGGCGCGACGCCGCTCGACGAGCTCGAGGCATGGACCAAGCAACCCGGCGGGATGGCCGAGGCATGCTCGATTCATGATGTGTGGCTGAACCACCGAGTCTTCCGGAATGCGATCAGCGTCGTCGTGCATTCTCCTTGGTGCGCCCGCCAGGCGGTTCGGTGCCACGGGGAATTCGGCGAGAAGACGGTCGTCATTCCGTTCGGCGCCGAGGTGATCCATCGATCACCCGATGAACTCGCCGAGATCCGTTCGCGTTACGGGATCCCCCGCGATGCGTTCGTCGTCGGAAATTTCGGTCTGATCCACTCGACGAAGATGAATGTCGAATCGCTGATCGCCTTCCGCGAGCTTGCGCGGGAGCGTGCCGACGCGCTCTTCGTGTTCGTCGGCCCCGAGTACGACGACAACGCTGCGCGGCGGGCCGTCTCGGACCTGGGAATCGCCGATCGCGTGCGGTTCCTCGGGCCGAAGCCTGCGGCGGAGTTCGTCGAACTGACGGCGATCGCCGACCTCGGGATCAACCTCCGCCGGCCGCCGACCAACGGGGAGACTTCCGCCGCGCTCATCGACCTCATCCGTCAAGGCGTTGCCTGCATCGCGGCCGACGTCGGTACCTTCACCGACTACCCCGAGACGGTCGTGCGGAAGCTCGACTGGGACCGCGAAGGGCAGGCTGGGCTGAACTCTCTCGTGCTTCGGCTCGGACGCGACGCCGCCGAGAGACGCAATCTGGGTGATGCCGCGCAACGATATATCGACGCGAATCATTCGTGGAGTCGAGCGAAGACGTTGTATCTCGAACTGATCCACGCTCATCGACGCATCACATCGTCGCCTTCCGCGTCGGTCCGTGTCACGCGGCGGAGTTCGGCCGGTGCTCGGCGGGATCGGGTCGGAGCCGGAGCTTGACCTCCGTCGCGAGCGGGCTCGCCGCAAGGCTCGGCCGTGCCGTGCGGCGGTTGATCCGGCTTCCCCGCGATCTGGCCGCGCGATTCTTGATCAGCGTCGGGGAACGTGCGGCCGTCGAATCGCCCTATCTGCTTTCGGTCGACCGTCGGCTCGATGAGATCCTGCTCGTGGTCGACACGCTCGTTCGCGAGATCTCTCGGCTCGAGGCCAAGATCGATGCGATCGAGAATCGCTCGAGCGACCCCGACCGCATCGATTGATCAAGCGATCATTGGTTCTCGCGACCCGGCTCAGTCGACCCAGTCGAGCCCCTCGGCCCGCGCGGAGGTCGCCTCGAGCGCGGATCGCCAGTTCTCGACGAGCGCGTCGAGCTTCGGAGCGTGTTCGTCGGAGAGTTCTCGGCACGCATCGGAGAGCCCGCGATAGGCCTCTTCAGAGAGCGCGGCGGCCTCGAGGAAGCGATTTCGGAGATCGGCCCAGTCGAGGCGTCGGGCGAGCGAGTCTCGCCGGCCTTCGGGATGATGCGGCCAGGCGGCCGGCTCGGGGCTCGAACGCACGACGAATCCTGTTCGATCCGACACGACATCGGCGAGCGCCGAATGATCGGGAGCGATCACGGGGCGACCCGCCGCCAGCGCTCGACCGACCGCGCGAGCTTCTCGGGCGCTGCGACGCGTGTCCACGACGTATCGGCAACCGCGCATCAGCTCGGCGGTGGACTCGGCTGCGAGCGGTTCGCTGATGAAAACAAGCCGGCATTCGTGCGAGATCTTCACCAATTCATAATGATGGAGGAGCCTCCAGAGGTCGTGCGGCTCGCGGTCGGGAGTGGTCTCGAGCGCGACGACGAGAGTCACGTTCTCGCGGGACCGGAAGGCGATCGAGAAGGCGGTGATCAGGTCGATGTCGTTGGTGCCGGGGTCGCGATAGTCGACCGTGGCCAGAAAGGTCGGTCCGTCGAGCGTGAGCGTTTTCCTCGTGGGCAGCGGCGGCCCGGCGGCTTGCGTCGGCTCGACCGGCACTCCGCGCCGCAGGACCGCCCGCTTGAGGCCCTTGAGCCGATCGTGGGCCTCCTGGCTCAGCCACCTCCGCACGAAGCGGTCGTAGCCGCGTTTCACCGTGCGAACCGCCGCACGCTTCGCCCGGGCCGGGAGAGCCCGAATGAAGAGCCGATGCGCGGCGTGCGGCGTCACGTGATCGGGGTACACAACTGCATGCGATGATTCGATCGCCTCGACGGACGGGCTCGGGCCGCCGCGAACGAGATGTCGACATTCGATCGAAACGCGATCCGACGAGTGCGTCGGGAGCTCTCGAAACTCGGAATCGACCGGAAACGGCATGACGCGGATCGGCACCTCGATGCCCGCGCCGCGGAATGCCTCGGCGGCCGATTCGCAGGCCGTCAGGACGGCATCGGCGCGAGAGACGACGCGGGCCCAGTTCTGCCGGGTGTTGCGACAGAGGTCGCTGTCGGGGATCTCCTCGAAACCCCAGAGCGGTACGACGGCCGTGCAGACCGTGGGAGTCAGATAGACCTCATGCGGCTCGGCGAAGGCCAGATGCACCGGCGTCAGCCCGCGCGACCGCGCCGAGTGCGCGGCAAAAGCGAGCCGGCTCTCCGGGTGGGTGACCTCGCGGATGCGACCGAGGCGTTCCAGCACAGGCCGGATCAACTCGAAATGCACGCGATGGGGGTCGTTCGGCTCGTCGCCTCGACGGCCGAAACTCACCAGGATCTCGTAGATCCCGACGCTCGCGGCGGGGGCGAGGTCGAGGTCGATCGACGAGTCGGTCGTCTCCATGGTGCACTCCTTGCGACGTCGTGCGGGCATCGAGGGTCTTCCCTTCCCCATCCTGCCGGCGGACGATACCTGGCGACGCTCGACCGGTCAACGCCAAGCGCGGCGCGTCTCCGCGCGCGGCGACTCGCGTCGGGTCTTTCTTTCCGCGAGGTCGACATGGAATCCCCGGGAAACCGCCTACGCGCGGCGATCGCTCGAGGCACGCTCCGCATCCCAGGCTCCTTCAACGCGCTCACCGCGCGGATCGCCGCGCGGCTCGGATTTCCGGCGGTCTACCTGTCCGGAGGCGCTCTCTCGGCGGGGTGGGCCGGCGTGCCCGACGTCGGCCTGCTCACCCTCACCGAATTCGTCGAACAGGCGGCGGTTCTCACGCGAGCCGTCGACATCCCGGTGATCTCCGACGCCGACACCGGCTTCGGCGAGGCGATCAACGTCGCTCGCGCGGTCCGTCTCTTCGAAGAGGCGGGAGTCGCCGCGATCCACTTGGAAGATCAAGAACTGCCCAAGCGTTGCGGTCACCTCTCGGGCAAGCAACTCGTCGCCCCCGACCGCATGGTCGAGAAGATCCGCGCCGCGCGAGGATCGACGCGCAACGACTTGCTCATCATCGCAAGAACCGACGCTCGCTCGGTCGAGGGCTTCGACGCCTCAGTCGCGCGGGCGAAGCTCTACCTCGAAGCCGGCGCGGAGATGATCTTCCCCGAAGCGCTCGAGTCCGAAGCCGAATTCGCGCGATTCGCCGACGAGGTCGACGCCCCGCTGATCGCCAACATGACCGAGTTCGGCAAGAGTCCCCTGCTCTCCTACGACGTGTTCGTCCGCATGGGGTACGCGGCGGTGCTCTACCCGATGACCGCCTTTCGAGCGGCGATGCACGCCGCGGAATCGGCCCTCTCCGCGATCCTCGAGCACGGCGACCAGCGCACCATTCTCGACCGGCTCATGACCCGCGCGGAGCTGTACGATCATATCGATTATCGCGAATGGGAAGAGGCCGACCGTCGCTACTTCGGGGACTCGACCCGCCCGAGCTGACCCCGCCTCGTCGAGCGAAACAGCACCGCACCCAACCCGCAGCCCAACACCCCGGCCCCGAGCATCGTCGACCATCCGGGGACCGTGACTCCAAAGAGGGCGATTCCCGGCGAACTCGCGGCATGCCCCGCGATCATGGGGATCCATGCGGCTGGATCCCGATTCAACCGAGTGCAAGCCGCGGCGGGCAGCATGACCACCGCCGCGACCGCCACGATCGCCGCGATATCCCGCAATCGCAGGCGTCCGCGCCTCCCGATCACTCCGCCCACCACCAGCGGCAGAGCGATCAGCAGGAGATGAACGAAGACCCAAGACAACGGCCCGTCATACGAATCGACGCCCATGGCCATGAAACCCTCCTCCACGCACGCGAATTCGCATCGATCTCCGCATTGGTCGCCCACGATACGATCAAGATATCGAATTCTCCCCCCGCGCCGCGACGACCGCGCGACGCCGACCGTCGAAACATTCTTCGGCGTCGCTCCGCGGTGCGATGAGGCGAGCCCGAACACGGCTCGCCCGAGCTCTCGAGTTCACGGTCGCTGCCGGGGACGGCCGGCCGAGGCAGCGAGGATGAGGGCGACCGTGTGCCCGCGGACTTCGCACTGGTCGGTCTGATCGACCCAGCGGCGGAAGACGGCGGAGGCCGCTCCTCCCACCTCGTCCGAGGGGGGATCGCGACGGCAACCGGCGCCGGATGCGAGCGTGCCGAGCAAGGCAGCGGCGACGGCTCGATCTCTCGACGTCGGGGAGTGTGCAGCCGCGTGCTCGTTGTACCGAGATCATCGGCCTGGTCGGTGAGTCGAGCCGGCTCGATGAGGTGCAGGTCACTCGGCGGCGGGGACGCGGGTGTATTCGGCTCTCCTGAAGTGGGTCCAGGTGCCGTCTGAATTCCGGTATTGCGAAGAGAGCAGGAAATGGTCCTTGTCGATGATCTCGATGATGTCCTGATACTTGGCCATCGAACCGTCGTTCTCGAAGCTCGGGCCTTCGGAATCCAGCGTCAGGACCTTGCGGGCGGCGTCGAGTCGGCCGTCGTACGGCCACATGTGAGACATGCACGAAGAAACGAACGTTCCGACGAAGCGCGGGTTCGTCGTGTCGAAGCCGAGCGTCATCAGCGACCGCATCGGCAGGCCGTCCGGCCCCTCGCTCGCCATGTCGGACAAGATCCAGAACGATCCCAACGACCGAGTGGACTGGGTTCCACTGGACTTCATGGGGGGTTGCTCGGGACCCATCGAGCAATCCGAGTCGAACGTCCAGTCTCCCACGAGCTGGAGGAGCCATTCGTGTTCGGGGGTTGGTTGGGGGAGTTCCACGATCAGTTCCTTTCGGGTGGGAGGTGTCGGCCGATTCCGTGCGATGATCAACCTGGAGGCTGCGGATTCGTGTTCGGAGTCGGTGGACGGTGGCGAGAACATCGAGGATCGAGCGGAGACTCGGCACCGCGCAGCCGGCGCGGGCTCATGCTTCAGGACATCGACATTCCGTACGGATCGATGCGCGAGACGAGGGTCATCGGAGTGGGGATGACTCTTTGTCGATTTCCCTCCGCGGCGACGTCAAAGGCCGGCCGGAATCGAGCCGACGCTCATGAGGGCGAGATTGGAGCGATCGGGGACGACCTGGAGCGGCTGGGTCAGGATGATCGTACCGCCGAGACTTTTCAAGGCATCGGCGATGGACGGGCCCTTCTCCAGATTCCCGGTCGGGCTTCCCGCGGTGTCTGCGATCGGGCCGGACACCGATGAGACGGATAGGACGGAAAGGACACGCAACTCGTGAATCGGGAAAGTCCCGAGCGCGGCCTTCGCATGGGCGGGGTCGTGCGGGCCGGCGGGGGCGTGTCGGCCGCCGGCTCTGCGTGGTGGGGCTGGGATTGAACTCGAGAATCGAGTAGGCTGGCATGCTCTGCGAACTCCGCTGGGGGGGGATTCCGCCTCGAGGTGGCGGAGTCGCGGCTTTTTTCCAACGTACTCGACCGGGACCGGCTGCCGCTCATGACCACCGACGACCTGCGTGAAGCGTATCTCTCATTCTTCGAGTCGAAGGGTTGCGTGCGTCGGCCGAGCGACGTCTTGGTCCCCAACGACCCGACGGTGCTCTTCACGCCCGCCGGGATGAATCAATTCAAGCGCGAATTCATGGGGATGGGCGACCCCAGCCTCACCAAGGCCACGACCTGCCAGATGTGCATCCGCACGGGCGACATCGAGAACGTCGGCAAGACTCCGCGGCATATGACGTTCTTCGAGATGCTCGGCAACTTCTCGTTCGGCGACTACTTCAAGCGCGAGGCGATCCACTGGGCGTGGGAACTCCTCACGAAGGTGTTCGAGATCCCCGCCGGCAAGCTCACCGTGACCGTCTATCTCGACGACGACGAGGCGTTCGACATCTGGCACCGCGAGATCGGTCTCGCGACGAACCGCATCACCCGCATTGGCGAGGACGACAATTTCTGGCCCGCCGGCGCCCCGACGCAAGGGCCCAACGGCGTCTGCGGCCCCTGCTCCGAGATCTTCTACCACCGCGACGGCGCGGAGGAAGTCGAGATCTGGAACCTCGTGTTCACGCAATTCAACCGCGTCGGGCCGAATCAGCTCGAGCCTCTGCCCAAGAAGAACATCGACACGGGGATGGGCCTCGAGCGGATCGCCGCGGCGCTCCAGGGGGTGCGGACGAATTTCGAGATCGACATCTTCCGGCCGCTGGTCGCCGCCGCGGCCGACGGCCTCGGCGTCGCCTATGACCCCGACGGACCCGACGGCCCCCGAATTCGCCGGATGGCCGACCACGCCCGCGCCTTGACGTTCACGATCCACGAGAACGTCCGGCCCGGTCCCGAGAAGCAAGGGTACGTCGTTCGCCGGCTGCTGCGCAGGGCGGTGCTCGACGCCTATCAGATGGGACGCCGCGAGCCGTTCCTGTATCAGCTCGTGCCGGTCGTCGCGGAGGTCATGGGCCGTCCCTATCCCGACCTCGCCTCGAGCATTCAGCGCGTGCAGACCACGATCAAGCTCGAGGAGGAGCAGTTCCTCCGCAACCTCGAGAACGGTCTGAAGCTGCTCGAGGACACCTTCCGCAAGACGAAGGCCGCCGGTTCGGACACGATCAGCGGCGCCGCGGCGTTCGACCTGCTGTCGACCTACGGGATTCCGATCGAGGTCACCGAGAGCCTCGCGACCGATCAGAATCTCCAGATCGATCGCGCCGGGGTCGAGGTCGCCCGCGAGAAGTTCTCGGCGATCTCGCGCGGGACGACCGAGGCGGCCGACGTCTTCAAGACCGGCCCGCTCGACACGCTCAAAGAGGTCTACCATCACGGCAACCTCTTCACCGGGTACGAGACCACTCGCGCCGAGGGCTCGATCATCGGGATCCTCGAACAGCGCAAGCTCGCCGAGTCGGCTTCGGCGGGCGGCGAAGGTCCGCCGATCGCCCTGATCCTCGACACCACGCCCTTCTACGGCGAGTCGGGCGGCCAGGTCGGCGATACGGGCCTGATCGTGGGCGAGGGCTTCCGGTTCGAGGTGATCGACACGAAGAAGGACAACGACTTCACGCTCCATGTCGGTCGAGTCGTCGAGGGAACGGTCCGCCTGGGGGCGAAGGCGACGGCGGAGGTCGACGTCGAGCGCCGAGAGGCGATTCGGCGGGCGCACTCGGCGACCCACGTGCTCCACCACGCGCTCCATGTCCATCTCGGAAAGCACGCTCAGCAGGCCGGTTCGAAGGTCGAGCCCGACCGGCTGCGGTTCGACTTCTCGAACCCCGAGGCGGTCGGCCGCGACCGACTGCGCAAGATCGAGGAGACCGTGAACGCCCAGGTTCTGGCGGCCGAGGCGATCCGTTGGCGGACGATGCCGATCGCCGAAGCGAAGCAGCTCGGGGCGATGGCGCTCTTCGGCGAGAAGTATCCCGACATCGTGCGGGTCGTCGAGATGGGCGACTTCTCTCGGGAATTCTGCGGCGGCACGCATCTGGACAATGTGGGCAAGATCGGGCTCTTCAAGGTGATCGGTGAAGAGTCGGTCGCGGCGGGAACGCGTCGCGTGACCGCCTTGACCGGTCGCGCCGCGCTCGAACTGGTGCGCGAGCAGGAGGAGATCCTCGGGGAGGTCGCCGCGACGCTCAAGAGCCCGCTCTCGGGTGTGGTGGATCGCGTGAACGCCCTTCTGGAGGAGGTCAAGACCCTCAAGAAGCAGGCCGGCCAACGCAAGGCCGACGCGGGCCCCAAGACTTCGCCCGACGATCTGCTCGCGGGAGCGCGAAGCGTCGGCGACATCGCGGTCGTCGTCGCCGACCTCTCGGGCACGGCGATGGACGACCTGCGCCAACTGGTCGACGTCTTGCGTCGCAAGCGTCCCGAAAAGCTCGCGGTCTTGATCGCCTCGGTTCTGGAGGACAAGGTCAACCTCGTCGCCGGGTTGACACCCGACCTGATCGCGGCCGGTCACCACTCGGGCCAGTGGCTCAAGGACGTTGCGCCGATCGTCGGGGGAGGCGGGGGCGGCAAGCCCGATATGGCCTATGCGGGCGGCAAAGATCCCGCCAAAGTGGGCGATGCGCTGGAGAGAGCCGTGGCGTTCGTGCGTGAAAAGGCCGGACTTCCGCATTGACGCGACTCTTCTCGCATCGAATCCGCACGAAACCGAGGAATTCGCGCGGATCGATGACTCGAGCCGACTGTCGACGAGTGAACACCGGGACCGTCGGCTTTTGTCATCACCACATCGAATCCGGACCGACCGAATCGCGACCGAGATTGACCGAGCCCTCGACACTGCATTACGATACATTTCCCAGCCGCGGTGACGTCCGCAATTCCCCTCGACGCGATCCACGGCTCATTCTCTCCCCCCGGGTTCGACGATCACCTGGATCAGGCGTCCCTGCTCATCGCGGCCACCTGTTTCGCGTCGTTCGGATCACTTTCGCACGCTTTCACTCCAGCGGATCGCATCGGGTCGGCATCGTCCGATCATCGCTCCCGGGAGCGGCGACCGTGTCCCCAAGGGATTTCCGTCATGACGAAGTTCATCCGCTTCGCCGCTCTCCTCGGTCTGTTCGTGATCCTCTCGCCGGTCGCCCAAGCGACCAACCTCGTCGTGAATCCCGGATTCGAGACCGGCGACTTGACGGGCTGGACCCTGATGGATGGTTCCGGACTCACCTTCGTCGGCGACGCGACGACGCTTCCGCCGCTCGTCGCCCATACCGGTACCTACTTCACGACTTTCGCCGCGAGCGTCCCCGAGTCGATCGAGCAGGATATCCCCACGACCCCGGGCACCGAGTACACATTCTCCTTCTGGTTGATGAACGAGACGGGCCTGCCTTCGGGCGTTCCCCCGACCAACGGCTTCCAGGCACTCGCTTCGTGGAACGGTACGGCCGTTCTGGAACTCGTCAACTCGCCGGCTTTCGGCTACACGCTCTTCACGTTCAACGTCACGGCGACGTCGGCGATCTCGACGATCAAGTTCTCCGCCCTGAATGAGAACTTCGGCTGGGGCCTGGACGACGTGTCGCTCGTCGCCGTCACCGCCGTTCCCGAGCCGACCACCGTCGCGCTTGCGGGCCTGGGAATCGTCTTCGGCGTCGCTCGCGGACGTCGTCGCGCTTGATTCGGCTGCAGAGCGACCGCCCGATCTCAGAGGTACGAGCCGCGGATCTCCGCGGCTCGTCGACGTTCGAAGAGTCAGGCGCCTTCGACCGCCGCCGCCGACTCGCACGCTGAGAACTTGGCCCAGCCGTCGCCCACGGCCACCGGGGGATCGAGCCACCGCACCTTGGGTGCGACCTTGGGCGTGAAGCCCTCGAGCATCTCGCTCTGGAAGCCGCGAATCGACCCGATCGCGGCGTCGATCAGCGGACTCTTGGCCGATCTCAGACATGAGAGCACGTGCATGTCGTCGGAGTAGAGGTCGCCCGACTCGAGCACGCCGAGACGGAACCCCTCGCGCATGGCGTCGGCGAATTGGTTGTAGATGAACGCCTCGGTCGGGCTGGCCCACCAGTCGCGATTCATCTCCGCGAACCGCTCGACGGCCAAGCGTGCGATCTCGACCGATTGGAACGCGATCGTCTGGTCGACCACGACGAGGTCGTCGAGGATCCGCTCGGCCTCCTCGGATGTCGTCACGGAACAGGCGAGACTGTCGCGGAGGAAGTAGTCGAGCCGATCGGCGCAGAGCCAAGGGAGGGGACGTTCGAGCAGGCGGAAGTGCTCGTCGTCGTGGAAGAGCCCGGGCTCGACTCCGAGCGCGCGGATCGCCGCGGCCATGTCGGGCCGACCCAGGAATTCGGCTTTCAGGCCTTCGTGGTGATCCTGCTCGGCCGAGTCGAAGAGGAAGTCGACCGCGTGCGAGAAGGCCGTGTGGGACACGTCGTGGAGCAGGCCCGCGAGCTGTTCCTCGCGGCCGGCTCCGAGTCGTCGGAGCAAGAGGTAGACCCCGAGGCTGTGCTCGAAGCGCGTCACCGTCTTGAACGGAAACGCGAGCGCGGAGGGCCCGGCTTGACGGATGCCGCGGAGCCGCTGAAACGTCGGCCGAGCGATCAGTGCGAGCACGCCCGGGTCGTCGATCGAAACCTCGCCGTAAACTCGATCGGTCCAACGCAACGAACGCACGGCGCATCCTCGAAATCGACCACGGGCCGGGGACCACGTCGTTCGATCATGGGGAATCGAGCGGCCGAATGCAAGCGGGTCGACGCGGCCGCGTTGCCCGGGGCGCGCTGGGATGCTGGACCGTCGGCGGGAGTCGGGCGAGATGGCGGGCATCGAGAGCCTCCTGGTGCGGGGATGGCCGACGCGGAACGGCGGAACTCGAGGGTCGGCGAGGTCGACTCGGTTGAGATCGCGACGCGGCGGGGGTAGATTCGTTCGATCGTCATCCCTCCGCGCATCACCTCGCGCGGATCGTCACGGGTCCCACCATACAACGCCGGGAGAGCTGTCGTGATCACGACGTCGCAACATCGTCGCCTCTGGTTCCTTGCGCCTGCATCGCTTCTCGCCGCATTCGTCGCGGGCTGCGGCGGCGACGGCGGCGGCGGTGCGCCCCCGGCCGGCACCGAGACCGCCCCGGCCGTGATCGGCGGCCCCTCGGCCCCGAGCGGGCCGATCAAGCTCATGTTCATCACCAACAGCAACGCCGACTGGTGGAACGCCGTCGAGAAGGGGATGCAGGACGGAGCGCAGGCGTTTCAGGTGCAGGCCGAGATGAGGCGGAACGAGGGATCGACGCAGGGGCAGATCAACCTGCTCCAGACCGCGCTGAGCCTGCCCGACATCCAAGGCGTCGCGGTCTCGGTGATCGAGGCCGAAGCCCCGGGTGTGATCGACGCGATGAAGGAACTCCGCAAGGCGGGCAAGGTGGTGATCGCGATCGACTCCGACGTGGCTCCCTCGGCGGCCGACGCTCGGCTCGCCTACATCGGCACCGACAACGTCAAGGCGGGCGAGGCCGCCGGGCGCGCGGCGGCCGCCGTTCGTCCCGCCGGCGGAAAGACCGTCGTCTTCGTGGGAACCTCTTCGGCCGCCAACGCCCGCGAACGCTCCGAGGGCTTCTTCAAGGGGGCGGGAGCTCCGTTCGGCGGCAAGTCGCTCGAGACCTTCGACGACGGCGGCGACCACGGCAAGGCCGCGACCAACGTCCAGAACGCCGTCACGAAGTACCCCGACCTCGGCGTTCTCCTCGGCCTGTGGTCCTACAACGCCCCCGCCATCGCCGAGGAAGTCGGCAAGTCGCCCGAACTGCGCAAGAAGGCCTCGGTCGTCACCTTCGACCTCGACGAGGCGGCCGTCGGCCACCTCGAGAAGGGCAACATCGACGTCACCGTCTGCCAGAATCCGTATGAAATGGGCTTCCAGGGCGTCAAGGCTCTCAAGGCGTTCATCTTGAACGACAAGGCGATGGTCGAGTCGGTCCTCCCCGACGGCAAGACCCGCGAGACCGGCGTCCGCGTCATCGTTCCCAAGGCCGACTCGCCCGTCTTCAAGAACAAGGAAAAAGGCGACGACGTGATCACCATCGAAGAGATGAAGGCCTGGTTGGCGAGCAAGGGCCTCAAGTCGTCATGAATTCGTCCACACCGCCGCGGGAGGTCGACGACCGCTCCGCAACGACGCCTCGCGCTCCCGGACCGGGAGCGCGGCGGCTGGTCGAAATCGTCCGCGCTCCGGAGACCGGCCTCTTCATCGGGATCCTCGTGATCCTGGGGGCGATCTATTTCCTCGAGCCGCGACATTCGTTCTTCTCGATCTACAGCATCCGAACACTCGTTCACAACACGGCGCTCTTCGGCGTTCTCGCCCTGGGCGCTGCGGTCGTGATCATCGCGGGGGGGATCGACCTCTCGATCGGAGCGGTCGTCGCGCTGTCGGCCGTCGTCACCGCGAAGCTCCTCACCGAGTGGCTCCCAGGGCTGCCCGCCAAGGCGGGCGACCCGATCGCGCCTCACCTCGTGGCCGTCGCCGTCTTCGCCGCTCTGGCGTTGGGGCTCGCCATCGGTTTGCTGCATGCTCTCATGATCAATGTCTTCCGCCTGCCGCCGTTCATCGCCACGCTCGCGACCATGGCCGGTCTGCGCAGCGTGGCGATCCTGGTGAGCGGCAATCGCTCGATCAACGTCGTGTCGCCGACCTTCCGGCTCTTGGGCAGCGATAATCGCTACACGGTGCCGATCTTCCTGGCCGTCGCGGTCGCGGCGAGCGTGATGATGGGTTGGACGGTTCTCGGTCGGAGGCTCTACGCCCTCGGCGGCAACGAAACCGCCGCGCGCCTGAGCGGCCTGCCGACTCGTCGCCTCAAGATGATCGCCTACGGCCTCTCGGGCATGCTCGCGGCGCTCGGGGGCGTGCTGTTCGCGGGCAACACCGGCCAGGCCCAGGGCACGATGGGCGTTTCGTACGAGCTCTACGCGATCACCGCGGCGGTCGTCGGCGGGTGCGGCCTCTCGGGCGGAATCGGATCGATCCGCGGCACCGTGCTCGGCCTGATCCTGATCCAGATCGTGATCAAGGGCACCGGCAACGTGATCCGCGGCGTCGACAGCACGCAACTCGAAGGGCTCGTGCTCGGCACGGTCGTCGTCCTCGCCGTGGCGTTCAACGAGCGGTTCCGGAAGCGGAGCTGAGGGCGATCGGCCCGGCCGAATCCACGCGGATCCTCGCCGGGCCCCAGACTTCTCGATCATCGAAGCGCCGGGGCTCTTCCCACTCGGGAAGGTCCCGGCGTCGTCGTTTGGTGTGACTTGACCGAGAGCTGCTCTCGCAGGTCGCCTCACGGAGTGAAGGGAGGCTTCGCGCAGGGAGGGATGATCGCTTGGGCGGCGATTCGCCCTGCCGCCGGGTGGGTTGATCGGGAGTGAATCGTTGAGCCGCAGTCCGAGGCATTCGAAACGAAGAAGGCCGCCGCCTCGAGGTGAGGCGACGGCCCGGAAATCAGTCACTCAGTCGCGTCGAATCACTTGGCGAGACGACGGCGAGCGGCGAAACCGGCGAAGAGGAGGCCGGCGACGGCCGAGGCGACGGTGGTCGGCTCGGGGACGACGCGGGGAGGAACCGGGGGCGAGTTGAGGGTGGCGGAGAAGCTGATCGACTCACCCGACTGGGTGAACGAAACGCGGAAGCTGGTCGGGGTCGGGTCGAAGGCGAGCAGGCCCGAGTAGGAGCCGACGAAGAAGATGTCGAGGTTGGTCGCGGTCTGCTGGGTGATCTGGGTGGTGAGCATGCCCACCGAGGCGGCCGCCTGGAAGGTGCCGAAGGTGCCGAAGGTGATGCTGAAGGCGGGCAGGTTGGTCAGGTCGATGACCGACGCGGTGGCGAAGGTGCCGACGGTGACGTTGGTGTAGTCACCGGTGGCGAGGCCGGCGAACGGAACGACGACGTTCAGCGAGGTCGTGTTGCCGATGTTGGTGCCGTCGTTGATCGTAGCGCCGAAAGCACCGACCGACATCGAGCCGTTGATCTGGACGGCCGAGGCGTTGGCGGCGCCGAGCGCCAGGACGACGAGGGCGAGAGCGAACTTGCGAAGCATGCGAGGCTCCTGAGACGAAGAAGGGAACGAACGAACCATCCAATCGATCCGATGCCGACGCACCGCATAGAGACGCGCTCGCCTAACCCACGGCGCGACCCGCGGTGCGCTATCGGACCGAAGAGTCTTGGGGACACGGGCTATAAGCTAAACGGACCCGACGCGAGATGCAACCATTCAGGCGATCGAACCACTCGAATCGGATCGAATTCCGAGTGCTCTAGTGTTTTTTGTCAACACTCGCCCGAGATTCACACCCTTCCGAGAGGTCTTGCTCACAGGCATGCGTCCCTCGACACGCAGATGGTACGATCGATCGCTCTCGGGTGACAACGGTTTTTGGGGTCGCTTCCTGAGAAAGCCGATTTCCGTTGATCCGAGTCAACACGGATCCCACCGAGATGAACGATCACGTGGTCCTTCCGCGGTGCATCCGCCTATTCTTGCTGATCTTCCTGCTCCCCGGATGCAATTCCGAGCGAGAGACGACCTCCCTCCCCGCACGTCCGTCGACGCCGATGCCGAGCCGAACGATCCGCTTCGAGGCCCGTCCGCTGCCGTTCACTTATGATCGCGGCGAATCGGGCGCGGCCTGGCCCGTGGAGCCGACCGGCGGCGGCGTCGGACTCCTCGACTTCGACCTCGACGGCGACCTCGACCTCTTCTTCGCCCAAGGGACGCCGCTTCCCGAAGGTGCGCGTCCCGCGCGATCCTCCGACACCTTGCTCCGCAACGACGGCGGTCGACGTTTCACCGACGTCTCCGAGCAAGTCGGGCTCGCTCCGCGCGGATACGGGCAAGGGGTGGCCGTTGCCGACCACGACGGCGACGGCGACCCCGATGTCCTCGTCACGCGATATGGACGCAACACCCTTTGGCGCAATGACTCCGGCCGATTCGTCGACGTCACGGCCCAGGCGTGCCTCGACCAGCCCGGTTGGAGCCTCGGCGCGGCGTTCCTGGACTACGACTCCGACGGCCGGCTCGACCTCTTCATCGCCGACTACTTCGCCTTCGACCCCCGGCAAGCCCCGTTCGACCGCGACCCCGAAACCGGCAAACCCGACTACGGTATGCCCGCCCGCTTCGACGGCCTCCCCGACCGACTCTACCGAAACCTCGGCGACGGCACTTTTGAAGATGTCACCTCAAAGGCGGGCGTCGCCGGCAAGGGGCGGGGCATGGGGGTTCTCGCGAGCGACCTCGACGACGACGGCCGGATCGATCTCCTCGTCGCCAACGACGTGCAGCACAACGCCTTCTGGCACAACAACGGCGACGGCACCTTCGAGGATCGCGCGGAGGAGATCGGACTCGCCGTCAACGCCGCAGGCCAAGTCGAGGCCAATATGGGCATCGCGCGAGGCGACACCGACGGCGACGGCCTTCCGGACGTGGTCATCTCCCACTTCTTCGACGAACACGACACCCTCTGGCGCGCGGGCCGAGCCGCCGACGGTCGCGTCCTCTTTCAAGATCAGACGATGGAGGCGGGGCTGGGCGTCGACGGACGACCCTTCACCGGCTGGGGCATCGCCCTCGCCGACTTCGACCTCGACGGCCGCCCCGACCTCATCGTCGCCAACGGCCACATCCGCAAGGAACGCGGTCGTCGACCTGAATACGCCAATCCCCCCATTCTCTGGCAGAACCTCGGCAAAGGTCGGTTTCGCAACGTCTCCGCAACGGCCGGCGACTTCTTCTCCGAGCTCCACCAAGCCCGCGGACTCGCCGTCGGCGACCTCGACGGCGACGGCGGGCTCGACGTGGTCGTGGTTCGCCACCTTGCGGCCTGCGTCGTGCTCTGGAATGAGACGGCCGACCGCGGCCGCCGCCTGGAGGTGGACTTGATCGGCCGACCGCCGCTCGTCGACCCCATCGGCGCGAAGGTGCGCGTCCAGCTCGACGACGGTCGGACCCTCGTCGACTCGATCGACGGCGGCGGCGGCTACCTCTCCGCCAACGCCCGCCGTCTCACCTTCGGCCTGGGCAACGAATCCCGCGTCGAATCGGTCGAAGTCCGCTGGCCTTCCGGCCGGCGCCAAGTCCTCCGCAACCCCCCCCTCGATCGACCCGTCCGGATTCGCGAAGCCGAGGAACGTGCCGCCGACGTGATCCGTCCCTAGTCCGCCATGCCCACAGTTGATAGAAAGGGTCGGACTCGAACTCGGGACAAAGCGTCCCGGGGCGCGAGGATCATCCGGATCGAACGAACGGGCGCGATATCGATGACGAGCGGCCGTCGCCACTTCTCTCGCGAGATGCCGAAGTTCTGGGAGCGTCCATCGATCCGCCGCATCCTCACGGGGATGCTCGTCGTGCTCGGCGTCGCGACTTACGGCACCCTCGGCTTCCTCCTCAGAGGCTGGAGCCTCTCGGACGCCTTCTACATGACCGTCACCACGATGTCGACGGTCGGCTTCGGCGAAGTCAATCCAATCGATACCTTCGGCGAACGCCTTCATGTCGTCTCGTTGATCCTTCTCAGCATCTATGCGATCGCCTATACCACGGCGGGGTTCGTGCAGTTCCTCACCGAGGGCGAGGTCTACGCCATCCTGGGGCAATCCCGCATGCACAGCCAGATCGAGGGGATGTCGGGGCACACGATCATCGCGGGCTTCGGGCGCGTCGGCGGCCTGATCTGCGAAGAGCTCGAGTCGTGCGGGGTCGCGTTCGTGGTCGTCGAAGCCTCGGCCGACCGCGTTCCCGAGCTGACTCGGAGGGGCTATCCGCACGTGCGGGGCGACGCGACCGAGGAGCAGACCTTGCTCGACGCCGGATTGATGCGGGCCAAGACTCTCGTGTCGGTCCTGCCCAACGACGCGAACAACGTCTTCATCACGCTCACCGCCCGCCAGCTCTCGCCCGAAGTCGAGATCATCGCCCGCGCCGAGCAACCCTCGGCGGCGAAGACGCTGCATCACGCAGGGGCGCGTCACGTGGTCATGCCGGCCGCAATCGGAGCCCACCGGATCGCCGCGCTCCTGACGCGGCCCAAGGCCGTCGCCTTTGCCGAACTCGTCACGCACCATCCCGGCCTCGAGCTCCAGATGCTCGCGATGGTGCTCCCCGAGAACTCGCCGCTGGTGGGCAAGTCGCTCGTCGAAGCCGACGTTCGCCGCAAGACCGACGTCAACATCTCCGCCGTCCGCACGCGAGACGGCCGCGTCGAGATCCCCGTCATGCGCAGCCACGTCTTCGAAGCGGGCGAGAGCCTCATGGTCGTCGGCCGTGTCGACGACCTCGACCACTTCCAGACCGAGTTCGGCCTCGTCATCGAACTCGGTGAAGCCACCAACTCCTGGAACGCGGCCCTCGTTCGACCGAAATGAATCGAAACAGGACGACATCCCGGTTCCATCATCCTCTCGGATCCTCACTCGTTGCGTCGATCTCGGGTTGTGCTCGCGCGGCTGGATCATGCGTCGATCCGTGATGGGATATCGGCGGCGTCCTCACCCCGCCTCCTCGAGAGTTCGAACACCGAGGCGAAATGGGCGACCGAGGCGGCGGGCCGCGCGAGGCCGCAACTCCGCGTCGAAGAGCTGCTTGCCGACGTCGTCGTCGAGGACGTCGAGTCGCTCCACCTCGTCTTCGACGACCTCCTCGACAACGCGGTGATATTCACGCCCCGAGGAGGCAACGTCACCGTTCGCGCCGAAGCAACGAGGGCCGGGCGACCATCGGGTTCGCGGAGACCGGCGTCGGAATCGCGTAGGACATCTTCGACCGGTTCTACCGCGCCGACCCGTCCCGCAGCCGACGAACCGGTGGGAAGGGCCTCGGACTGAGCATCGCACGGGGTGCCTCGAGCAATACGGCGGTACTTTCGACGCCGAGACCCGAATCGGGGCAGGCAGCGCCCTCCGAGTCACCCTTCCCGCGCGACGCTCCAACGAGCTTCAGGGATGCTCTCGAGTCACATTGGAGAGAACTCAGAAAAAATGGCGGAACCGGGATGGTCTCCTTCGGATAGACTCATCACCGCTGGTCGTCGGTCGCCGGACTCGAAGCATCGTCCCCGGGAGCAAGTACGCACATGTCTCGAATCACTAACGCGAAGGGCCTCTCCGCTCGAGGCTTCACGCTCATCGAGCTGCTCGTGGTCATCGCCATCATCGCCTTGCTCATCGCCCTGCTCCTCCCCGCCGTGCAGGCCGCCCGCGAGGCCGCTCGCCGTTCTCAGTGTACCAACAATCTCAAGCAGATCGGGTTGGCGCTGCACAATTACTTATCCGTGCACAACACGTTCCCGCCGGTGACGGTCGTGCCCAAGGGCCGCACCTCGCAGCCGCTGTCGGGGCTGACCCGGCTCCTCCCGCACCTCGAACAGACCAACCTGTACAACGCCGTCAACTTCGACCGGGTCTACGAGTTCACCTCGATCCCGACGGTCGCCGCGACACGGGTTGCCGCCTTCATGTGCCCCAGCGAGATCAACGACCGGGCAAGACTCACTCCTACCCTCACCTACTACCCCAGCAATTATGCCTTCAACCAAGGTACCTGGTTCATCTACGACCCGGTGAGCGACCAAATCGGCGACGGGGCCTTCGTCCCCAATCGGGCATTCGCACCGGCCGCCCTGACCGACGGCCTGTCGAACACCCTGGGAATGTCCGAGTCGAAAGCGTACCAGCCCAACTTCTGGGACTCACGGAATCCGGCGATCCTGGGCATCGCCCCGCCCCGCGCGCCGGTGGAACTCCTGCCGTACATCGGAGGAACCTTCGACCGCAATGGGCACACCGAATGGGTCGAGGGCGACGTTCACGAGGTCGGCATCACGACGACGTTCCCCCCGAACACGCGAGTCATGAGCCTGGTCAACGGCGTGCAGGAGGATGTGGACTTCACCTCGATGCGGGACGGCGAGTCGACCACGCTCCCTACCTACGCCGCCATCACCGCGAGGAGTTTTCACGCCGGGGGCGTCAACGCCATGATGCTCGACGGCTCGGTCCGATTCGTGAAGAATTCCGTCGACCAACGCATCTGGCGGGCCCTCGGCACCCGCACGGGCGGCGAGGTCATCAGTTCCGATTCATACTGAGGACTCGGACATGGATACCCTAGGGCACCTCCTTCGCCGCACGGCGCTCGCGGCGTTCCTCGCTCTGACTCTCTCGGGATGCGGCGGCTCGGGATCGGACGTGGGCGACGACGGACGCGAGGCCGCCGCCCGCTTCCTGGAAGACCTCCGAGCCGACCGCCTCGACCCGGCCTGGCAAGCGACGAACCCCGAGTTCAAGTCGCTGATGGGCCTCGAGAGCCTCCGCGATTGCGTCAGGACCCACCCGGCCCTGAAAGGCCCCGCCGAACACGTCGAAGCCCGCGATACCGACCGTCTCGGAGGTTCCATGGTCGAGCACGTCTTCCGCGCCGAGGGCCTCGTTCGAGGCAAGCCGGTCAGATCGACGGTCAAGGTCCTCGTCGCGTACGTGGAAGGAAAATGGGGAGTCGAACAAATCGGGGTCGAGTAGTCGATCGGCCGAATCACGATCCGATTCCTGCCCTTCGAGCGGGGATCGGCGGCGCGCCCGATCCTCACCGGAATCGCGAGCCCGACGTTCCGATTCCTCGATGATCGTCGGCCGATCTTGCCGCGCCCCTTCGCCTCGGCTCGCAGCCGATCGACTTCTCGACCGTGTCGCGGGCGCACCCTTTCCTGGAGCGAGATCGTTCGATCGCTCGAACGTCCGACTGCGTCCGAGCACCGCCGCGGCCGCTCACCCGAGTCCCAAGTTCACGACCGTCGATGCAAGGCCGCGCGTTCACGCCGAAACGGGCGATCGACCGAGCCCGAGCCGATCAGCGGAGTGAGGGCGAGCGGATCCGGACCGTGATCCAGATCCCTCGCTCGGGAAGTTCGCCCGGAGTACCGAGCCCGAACCCCAAGCGAACCGCCTTGCTCGACATCAATCGTCCGACAGGAGTTCCCCGCCCGCCTGCGTTCCCATCGCGCGCCAGACCGATTGCGCGACGCTGCTCTTGACGAAGCGGACCGTGCCGTCGAGCATCGCGGCGTTGACGCCGCCGGGGTGGAAGCTCCTCGACGTCACTGCTCGGTAGCTTTGGCGGGGGGTTCCCGGTCCGAATCTTGCGCTCGTCCAATCGACGTCGAAAGTCCTGCCGCCGACCGTCGCGATCACCTTCGTATTCGGCGGAAAGGTCGTCGTGACGCCGCTCTGAAGCGTTCGACCGCTCACCCATTGCGTATGGCAATAGTCGGGGTCGAACGTCCCCCCGTAGGCGACCACCTCGGCGGGACTCGCGGGCGGCGGAGTGAACGGCGCCGCCGGCCGTCCGCCGTCGAGCAAGGCCGGCCCAAATGTCAAGACCTCGGACATCGCCATCGTTCCGCTCAGACCGTCGATCACGCCGCTGAATCGATTCGCCTGATTGACCCCGAACGGTCCATCTCCCGCCTCATTCGTCTCCTGGTCGTATGCCGTCCATGTTCCAATGTTCACGCCGTAATTCAATGGGGCGAAAGCGACGCCACCCTCCGATCGCGTCCCCTGGCGCGGGTCGCTCGGGCAACGATAGCTCGAGATCGTCGTCGAGCAGATCACCGGCTGCTCCGCGAAACCCAGCTCGAAGTTGACCGAGTCGTAGAGACTGCGCTGCTCGAGGAACGGCAAGATCCGTACTTGCGCAGAGAAGCCCGAGAAAGTCGCCCCGACTCGAAACGTCCCTTGCATCGGGAGCACCTGATGAGCGTCGTGGTACAGGTGGATCGCCAGGCCGATCTGCTTCAAGTGGTTGATGCAACTGACCCGCCGCGCCGCCTCTCGCGCCGATTGAACCGCCGGGAGCAACAGCGCGATCAGGATCGCGATGATCGCGATGACCACCAAGAGCTCGATCAGCGTGAATCCGCGACTCATGATTCGCTTCATGGACATCTCCTCGCCGAGCGGGCCTTTCGGTGCCTGAGACAAACGTCGGACACCGATGATCGCTCAGCTTCGATCCGCCGTCAACCGAAATCTTTCGGACTCGTGATCGTGCGGCACGTTGCTCTCGGCGAGCGAGGATTCATCGGTGCGAGCCCGAGTTCGGACCGCCTCGGCCGAGGCGTTCTCCCAGCTTCCAACCGACCGCCCCGGCTGCGGGGATCAAGACGAAGCCGACATAGACGTAGACCGCTTCGGCTTGCGCGGAGCCGGGGTCGACGCGGCCCTCGGCGCGGCGTCGGGCCTCGCTCGCCGTCATCGAGCCCACGATGATCGCCCCGCCCAAGACCAGGCCGGCGACCAGTCCCGCGATCGGAAAGATCCAACGCGTCATCATGCGAGTCTCCGAAAAGACCCTTCACATCATTCAATCGATCGAACGTTCACGAGTGCCGCGACTCCCGGAGCAGCCCCACGAGTTCGCCGGCGTTCGGAAAGTCCTTGGAGAGGTAGATCCAGCCGATCTCGTCGAACCGCAGCCACCAACCGCGGAGCCCGCGGCCGCGGCGACCGCGTTGCTCCGCGATCTCGATCGAAGGCACGACCGCGCCGATGAAGCGACCGCGCTTCGGCAGGTCGATCGCGAGCTGGGCGCCGTCGAACGCGAACCGCTCGACGGTGAGCGACGGAATGCGGATCGCGACGTACCAGAGCACGCCGACGATCAAGACCAAGAGCGCGAGCCCCGCCGGCAGGCAGATCAGCAATTCCGGCATGTCGCGTCTCGGCCCGAGTGCCAGGAGTCCGACGATCACCATCCCGACACCCATCAAGAGAAACGGGGCCAAGAAGGCGGTCGACACCGTTGCTCGGAGCAACCGATCGAAGAATGATTCCGCCGGTCGTTCGCCCTCGAGCATGCTCGGTTCCTCCCGAAGGTCGACCTCGCGGAACGTGGTCGAATTCCCTCACCTGTCGATCCGAATCTCCGAAACTGGACAGTCCGCCGCACTCGAGGTTCGGGGACCTTTCGTCGGGTCGGAACCGATTCTAGACTGGGGAGTCGTCGACGTCGAGCAATGTCGGCGTTCGAGTGTCCCGCTCAGTATTCGGCGGGCTTTGGGAGCCGACTCCAATCCGGCTCGTGCATGGGGGTCGAGATCATGGCACACGCGCGTCGCGTTCGGAGATCGCCGGTGGTGGAGTTCCTGGAGGGTCGAGCCTTGCCGGGCGTCGCGGTGCCGATCGAGCGAGGCGCCGTGCCCGTTCCGGCCGCCGTGGTACGATCTCGCGCGATCACGATCGACCAAGGAGCCGTCGCTGCGATCCGAAGCGCGATCAGCGGCGGCTCGGGCGCCGAGTGGGCCGCGACCATTCGCAGACAGGTTCGCAACCCCTTATCGGTCGTCGCGAGATTCGTCTCGGGCCGGATCACCTCGCACACCGTCACGGGGATCACTTTCCGGATTCCCGCCAGCCAGCCCGCCTTCACTGGACAGGTCTACGACCAACTCCTGCCGACCGTCGCCGGCGCGTCGTTCTTCAAGAACAACGTCTTCGAGATGGCCGCGATCCTGCGAGGCCCCTTCCGCAACCCCGCGACTTCCTATTACGTCTTTGCGCTCGACCGAGGCGCGGGGGCGAGCCTCGGCCCCGTCTTCGCCGATCGCCCGGGGATCGTTGCCGACACGCTCGTCACGATCACCGTCGGGCCGTTCGGGGCCAACCCCACCGGCGAGCTGCTCGACCTCACCAACGGCTCCCGCCAAACGATCGACCCCGCGAAGATCTCGATCCGAAGCGCCACGCTGCGCGTCTTCCTCGACGCGACGAACCTGCCGGCGGGCCTCGTGCCGATCTCGCAATATCGCTTCAACATGTGGACGCAGACCCAACCCGGGGATGACCTCGCGAACGTCGCCGGATTCGCGCTCGACGACGCGATGGCCCGCGTCGCCGTTCAGAAATCGATCGCCGTCCGTCGCTGACGTTTCGGGTCGAAGGCCGATTCCTTGATGAAGAGTTCGGAGCGAGCCCGACGATTCGTCTCTTCGCGACATCCGCGAGGACCCGGGCTCTACAGAGCGCCTCTTCGAAGAGGATTCGCCGATGTTCCGCCGCCTATGCAACCCCGGCCTCTCGACTTCGGATCAGCCCCGGACGCGCCGTGAGGCACACCCCGTGCTCATGGGCCTCGAGCAACGGATCGCGCTCTCGTCGGGGCGACCGGGTGAGAGCTTCACCTTGAACTTCGAAGAGATCAAGATCGAGGTGCGTTCCGAGTCCGTGCGCCCGACCGGAGTCTATGTCGACTACGTCGTAAGCGGCATGAGTTGATTCGTGCGATCGTTCAAGAAACCGAGCGCGGCACGTAGAAATACGTGCTCGCGCTCGAGGAATCATCGTACGTCCACAACCCCGTTTCTCGATGGGCCCAAGCCAGGTTCACGAACGCCGCATCGCCGCTGCACGCGCTCACATGCAGCAAGAGCATCCCCCAGAGCAAGGGCACGAATCCGCCCAAGGCCGCGATCACCGCAAGGATCAGCGAATTCAACACCAGGAACGGCATCAGACAGATCCAAACAAATTCACGCCCATTCACCACGAATCGATCGGCCGTGCAATACGCGGTCAGATTCCGCCAATTGTAGACGACCCGCGTCTCCTTGGCTCCGAAACGCCGATAGGTCCAGGCATGGATCAGTTCATGGATCGGCATGAGAACCAAGTACCCCAATCCCATCCCGAGGCAGAGATTCGGAAACCCTGCGAGGAACGAGATCCCGGAGGCGAGCCACGCCCCCGCGAGCGCGGCGACGACGATTCCATTGATGCACAGATATGCCGTCTTCACCGGGCTCGGAAGCTTCGCATGAGCCTGCACCGCTTCGACCAGCTTCGCGTGTTCGACGGTTTCGATCAATGCGTATCGATCATTCGAGCTCAATTCCTCCACTCCCAATCGATCCGCCGCCTGCATGCTCTTCCCCCCATGATCGTCGGGCCGCATCTGAGCGAGTCTCGGGAGAGATCGGAACCGCCGGCTCGGAACGCGAGCGCACGGCCGAGGACCGACCGCCAAGGGGCCGGGCGCATGATCCGAGCGATCACGACTCGGGTCCGCTAGGCCAGGCGTCCACCGTCGTTCCAGTTCCCGAACATCTGCCCTGCCTCAGTCTTTCGCAAGAACGCGTCCAATCTTCGTGCGAATTCTTCCGGACGCTTGCGCATTTCCTCGATGTAGCTGATCCTCACCCGGATGTAGAGATCCGGAAACGACTCGAAATGCGCCTTCGCACTCGCACGAGCATCGATCGCGGCGAGGATGTCGCTCGCGGGCTCGAACGGAGCCGAGAGGTCGGGCAACCCGGCATGGCCGGCGGGCGTCATGAGACCGATCCGGATGAGTCTCCGGGCACGCTCTTTGTTCAACTCCGTCCAGTGACTTCGCGCCCGGCGCGGCGTGAAGCGTTGCGCCCTCTCGAACTCCGAGATCCGTTTCGCAATGCCGTCGATCCATCCAAAGCAAAGGGCTTCTTCCACCGAGTCCAGATAAGCAACCGACGGCTGATCCGGCCGATCGTCTGAGACGAGCCAGATCTCCGTCGTCGAATCGTGATTCGCCGCGAGCCAGGACCGCCACTCGGCCCGATCTCGTGCTCTCAACCTCTCCGTGACGTCCAAGTCCAGCCCTCCTCCGATCCGATCGACGTTCGACCGCGGAAGCTCTCGCGGAAAGCGATCGACCGGGATGGTGCGCAAGCCGGCCGAAGCGAGTGAAGACCTTCGTGAGGACTCGTCCCGGCATGCGCCTTGGGCTTCGATCCGGTCCGCACCGCATCAATCATATTCGAGTGGGGCGATTTCGACCAACCGGTCGTCCGAGCAGCAGAGAGCGTCGAGGGAACGGCGAAGTGGTTCTCGAACTCCCGCCGGTCGACCTGCCAAGGCATGTCGTCCGGGACCGACACCAGACCAGAGGCGACGACACGGCCCGCGTCCGCCCCGCGCAGCCGCATCTCACGATGAGCGGGCCAGAGAAAGCGCATGAGCATATCGTTGAGTCTGCGATTTTCTGAGCAGAGAAGTCGCGATCGACAATCGGCCGGGGACGCCCGACCATCCGCGAATCTCTCGACCGCACACGATCGCAGCATTCCCGCGGATCCCGCTGGGCCGAAGCTCCTCTCGAGCCGTGGCTGCGAACTCACTCGCCCACGCCGGCCGCCTTCGGCTTCAAGAGTCTCAGCTCGGACTCGAGCTTGCGGATCTTCGACTCGAGCGAGTCGATCCGACGCTCGTGATTCCGATGGCGTTGCTCCTCGCGATCGCGAAGGCTGTTGATGCCGGTGTTGCCGAGCGCGCCCAGCAGAGCCACGACGATCGCCGCCTTCCAACCCGCAGTCAGCCGCCCCCTCTGGTCGTCCACTTCATCCTCCACGATTCGGGAACAAGAGTCGGATCGCACAACGCATGCAAGGACGATCGAATAGCAGAACACACTCGACGCATCGGACGATAGATCCACAAGGACGCGGATCGGAAGACGGGAAAAAGAAGCTGATGGAATGCGGACGCCGCCACGGGGCATCCAGCGACATTCGGAGGAACCGCTCAGGCTCAGGGTTTCGAACGCAACCTCGCGCTGAGATCTTCGGCTCCAGCCGAATCGAGTACGAGTGTTGAGCGTGATCCCGGTCGTGTCCGCGAACCATCTTTTTGGGGCTGTCCAGCCATGCACGATTCTCGCCGCGTCGTGGCGGCATGGCCTTGCCGGCGATCTTGGGACCCGATCCAACCCAAACGCGATTCGCTTGTCCTCGGTCTTTGGTATGTTCGAGAATCGCCCTTTTGACCCAAACCTCATCAGTTTCTGGTTTTGGCTGATCGAATCGACGAGCTCATCCTGCGGCATGTGAGAATCCGGGGATCGGCGGAAGTCCTCGAAGCGAGATGTCGTTCGGCGGTCCAGCGGGTCTCCGGAGGGTGGAAATCGAAGGAATTCGCGGCCTTTCTCAGAGTGTCCGAGCGGCCCGACGACGGCTGGGTCGCCGCGCGTCGAACGTCCGGCGACGCCAGGCTCGCGGGGCGGACGCACTCGGGTGAGAAGCCCAAACCGTCCAACCGTCGGATGGCGTCCGTCCGCGGCCTCATTTGGAGGCATTGCCGCCGGACGCGCTCGAACTGAAACCGGTCGAGATGATCCGGTCGCACCTGGAGGCGGACTGCTCCAACTTCGTGCGCAAGGTCGTGAAGCACCTCGGCGGCGTGGTCGGAGGGATCGACCGGCTCATCGAAGTCGCGGGCAGTGACCAAAGCCCCCCGGGCGGGGTCGCGATTGCCTTTCCTCGAGACGAAGCCGGCAACCCGAAGGTCGATGAACGAATTGGCGAAGCCTGAGTGGAGTGCAGAAGACGCCGCAGGCGATTGCCCGATGCCGCGGCCCGGCCTCCCGAGGGTTTCACGGATCCCCGACGGCCGCACGAGTTCCTGGGCGGGTGTGCTCCGCAACCACCTGCCGCGAGACGAACCGTAGTTTTCACATGGCTTGGTTGCTCGATCTCCAAAGGGCGGGTCAGCGCGTCTCGGGGTCCTCGATGCAAGGATGCGCTGCTGCCCGATTTTCCGGATCCGGAGGGAACGTTCTCGGCGAGCGACCGGGGTCGAGCGCGAGTCTTCAGGAGCCTGGGAGGACGATCTCGACGGTGAGGCCCGGCCCCGCGTTGAGGGCCTCGATTCGGCCGCCGTGAATCGCGACGGCCCGTCGCGCGATGGCCAACCCCAGACCGACCCCGCCGCTCTCCCGGCTCCGGTCTTCCTCGACCCGGAAGAACGGCTCGAACAGAGACGGTAACGCCTCCGTGGGGACGCCCGGGCCGAAGTCCCTGACGACGACCTTCGCACCGTCGCCGCACGGCCTCAGGGAGACCTCGATGGCGGTCCCCTGCGGAGCATGCCGAATGGCGTTGCGGAGGACGTTCTCGAAGGCCCGACGCAATAGCTCGGAGTCGCCCTGCATCGGCCCCGGCCATGACGACTCGTAGGCGAGGCGGCAGCCCTTCGTCTCGGCCTCGATGGTGCAGTCCTCGACGAGGGTCTCGAGCAACTCACCGAGGCGGACGATATCCAGGGCGCGGGTGGAGGGGTCGCCCTCGACCCGTGTCAGGTGGAGCAGTTCACCGACGAGTTCGGTGAGCCGCGACACATCCCGACGGATGCGTGCGAGGAGCGGGCCGCGGTCCTCCCGCTTGATGGCCAGGTCGACGGCCACGTCGAGCCGGGTCAGCGGCGAACGCAACTCGT
Organism: Isosphaeraceae bacterium; assembly: GCA_033763215.1. Taxonomy (GTDB): domain Bacteria; phylum Planctomycetota; class Planctomycetia; order Isosphaerales; family Isosphaeraceae; genus JANRKW01. The sequence continues at coordinate 55,171 of JANRKW010000028.1, forward strand.
GAGAGACGTCCTGCAGGAGCCGCCGCTCCGCGTTGACCAGCGTCTCGACCCGCTCGGCCAGGAGGTCGAACTCGCGGGCGACGACGCCGATCTCATCGCGGCGACGTGAGCCGACGCGAGCCTGGAGGTCGCCTCGGCCGAAGCGGTCCATCACACGACGCAGGCGGCGGAGCGGCACGGAGAGGTAGAGCGCCAAGGCGGAGCCCATCGCGGCGATGATGGTGACGACCACGGCGATGAACGGCCACGGGCTCGGCGGATCGAACCAAGGCTCGACGACCCAGACGAACCGATAGCGGCTCCCTTGCGGCCGGATGACGGCCGCGAGTCGTCCGTCGGGTCGGCCCGCGATGGCGAAGTCGGAAGCACCCGCGGATTCGACGAGGGCGGCTCGGTCGGTCCCATCGACCAGGTCGCGTCCCTGGGAATCGACGAGGAATCGCTCACCGGGGAGCCGGGCGGCGAGCCGCCGAAGGTGGCTCGCCAGCCCCTCGGCCTCGCCCTCGTCGAACACTCGGGCGGTGTCGTCCGCGAGCATGCTCATGAGGCTCCGCGTCGGGTCGGGGCCCCGGTCGCGAGGGCGGTCGAGGGCCCGGGCCGTCGCCCAGATCCCGAGCACGCAGAGGGCGATGGTTGCGAGGGCCCAGAGCACGATGGAGACGAGTGTCGTCCGCATCTCAGCGGACCCCGCCCGGGCCATCGGCGACGCGCAGCAGATAGCCGACACTCCGCACCGTGGCGATGGCCTCGCCGTGCTCTCCGAGCTTTCTCCTCAGGTTGCAGATGTGCGTGTCGAGTGCCCGGTCGAACGGCGCGGCCGGGCGTTGGAAGAGGGCCAACGACAGCTCGTTCTTGGGGACGACACGCCCGGCGGCCCGGGCGAGGTATTCGAGGATGTCGTATTCGAGGGAAGTCAAAGTGACGGGAGAGCCGTCGACGAGGACCTCGCGGGCCCCGAGGATGAGCAGGAATCGGCCCACCTCCAGGGCGTTCGGCCCCGCCACGCCGTTGCCGGAACGGCGGAGCACGGCTCGGACGCGGGCAAGGAGCACGTCGGTCCCGAACGGCTTCGACAGGTAGTCGTCCGCCCCGGCGTCGAGCCCTGCGACCTGGTCGGCTGGTGCGGTTCGAGCCGTCAGCATGAGGACCGGGACGCGACTTCGGCGGCGGACCAGGCGCAGCAACTCGAAGCCGTCGAGCCCGGGCAGCATCACGTCGAGCAAGAGCAGATCGTGCTCGCCGGAGAGGGCACGCGAGAGGCCGCGGCGTCCGTCGTGGGCCAGTTCGACGCGGATGCCGAGATCGTCGAGCGCCTCCTGCAAGAGTTCGCCCAGCTCGACGTCGTCATCGACCAGGAGCGCATAGGGACGCTCGTCGGCGGAAGTCGGTTCGCGTCCCATGATCGGTTCCTCGGCCTGCGGCGAGCCCGGCTCGACTCGACTCTCGAATCAGCGGCGTCTCCCCCCGCCCTCCCGACTATCCCCGCCCGGCGGCTTCGTGTCTTCCACGGGCGCGCCGGCGGTCGCCCTTCCTGACAAAACTTGACGGTCCGTGTTTCGGCCGTCGGGTATCAAAGAAACCTGGTCCGTCATGGGTTGGGGGTCGAGACGATGGCGAGGAGCGTTCCGATGCCGGGTGAACGAGCGGGCGGGTCCGGGCCGCGGTACCACTCCCTCGACGGCCTGAGGGCCGCCGCGATGCTCGCGGGGGTGTTCTATCACGCCGTCCCGGGTTTCGGGCCGGGAGTCGTTTCGTCCTTCGCGGAGTGGCTTCACAGCTTCCGCATGCCGCTGTTCATGCTCATCTCGGGCTTCTTCAGCCTCATGATACTGGAGAAGTACGGACTGCGTCGCTACCTCGTGAAGCGGTGGTGGCGAATCGGACTGCCGATGCTCATCGGCCTCTTCACCTTCATGCCGCTCTACAGCATGTACGGCCCGATGGCGGGGATGTTCCCCGGCCCCGGCCGCCCGGACGGCCCACCCGGCTTCGACGGCGGCCCCCCTCGCGGCCCGGGAGGTCCCCCGCGCGGTCCCGGAGGCCCTCTCGGCTTCGGCGAGATGCCCCCTCCGCCGCCCGGCTTCATGCCCCCGTTCCTCCAACGATTCGACGCGGACGGCGACGGGTCGCTGAGCGAGGCCGAGTGGGAGAGTTTGCGCGAAGAGGGACCGCGTTTCGGTCCCCCCGGCGAAGGTCCCGGCGGCCCCCCCGACTTCGGCCCTCCCGGGTTCGGCGGGGGCTCGAATTCGCTCAATCGCCGCATCTTCGGCGAGACCGGCCGACTCTTCTCGCTCGGCCACCTCTGGTTCCTCTGGTACCTGCTCGTCTTCGTCACCGCGGCCCCGGTTGTCTCCGGGGTCGCGTCCTGGATGACGTCCGGACTTGGGGCTTCGATCGAACAGATCGGGAGCGGCCTGGTCCGCTTCGGGATCGCACCGCTGCTGCCGGCTTTGGTCAGCCTCCCGCTCTTGATGCTCATTCCCAGCTTCATGGGGTGGGGCCTCCCCCTCGCGTCCGGCATCGGCGGCCGGTTCCCCGACTTCTTCTTGCAGTACCAGCCGGATTGGCCCTATTACTTCGCCTTCTTCATGGCCGGCTGGTGGCTCTACTCCCGGCGGTCCGACCTGCCGTCCGTGGGCCGGACCTGGCTGCCGGTGCTGGCGCTCGGCGTCGCGAGCTACGTCGCGTTTCGTTGGTTCTCGGACCGATATCAGAGTCAAACCGGATTGCCCCACTACGGCCGGCTCCGCCTCATCGGGTACGGACTCTACGCGGTAGGGACGGCCCTGACCTCGTGGGGGCTCGTCGGCCTCTTCGGGCGGTACCTCGACCGGCCGAGCCGTCTGGGTCGCTACTTCTCCGAGACGGCCCTTTGGATCTATCTCGTCCACCAGGACATCCTCGGCCCGGTCAATCGCGCCGTGCGTCACCTGGGACTCGACGCCTCGAGCATGGGACTGCTCACAACGATACTGACCATCGGGATTGCGGTCGCCCTTTACGAGATCTTCGTCCGCCGGACCCCGCTCGTGTGGGTCTTCGGCCCCGGCCGTCCCCGGGGCGGAAGGGAGGAAGTGGTCGAGCCCGCCGTCCCGACCGACGAGGTCCTGAACGCAATCGGTCCGACGGTCCCGGTCTCGAAGGCGGACGCAATCGTCGACGAAGGCGGCTGAACGACTCTTCGACCTTCGAGTTGCCGACTTCGTCTCGAGGAAGGGCAATCGCGACCCCGCCCGGAGGGCTTTGGTCATGGCCCGCGACTTCGATGGGCCGGTCGATCTCGCTTCACACGACATCGAGGCGCTTCACGACCTTGGTCACGAAGTCGGCGAGCAGTTCGTGTATCAGCGAAAGAAACACGAGAACATGCGAGAGATGGGAGAGGAAAGCGTGAGTGTATCGTGCTCCGGCTTCTCGAAACGCCGGGAGACGACCCGAGTCACATGAGGAGGTACGAGCACAATTGGATGTCTCGTGCTCCGGCAACCGACGCCTCGCCCCAGCGGCGCGAGGAGATGAAGACGGAGATCACCGAGACGGTGATGAAACGCCTCGACCCGGCCGTGGGGATCCGCCTTTCCGTCGACTGAAGTCGGCTCGGGATGTTCCGTCTCGTCGAGTCTCTGTCGTTCGACGTCGGACGGAGAACGACTGCGAACGATCCCTCGACCCGGCGCGCTCCGCGGGTGCGGGACGACCTGACGGGGATTGCCGTCCCCGCGGACGATCGCGGATCCGGCGGAGACGGCAGATCTCGGTTGGGCGGCTGGGAGCAGTGACGAGAGACGAATCAGTCATCTCGGGGGATTCTCGGAGGGGAGTTCGAACAACTCGCTCACCGATCGGGGCGATTCCGACGACGTACGAGCAACGGCGCCATCGCCCCGAGGGCCGAGAGGCCGAGAGTGGCCGGCTCCGGAACGAAGGCCGTGACGCTCAAGTCATCCAGATAGAATGGCTTGTCGTCGGTCCCGATGATGTGAAAGATCTCGACCTGGATGAGCCGCGTCGCCGGGTTGTCGAATACGACGGACCCGATCGAAACTCCATTGACGAAGCCCTCTTGGGTCTGCGTCTGAAAGTCGAGGACGAGTCGAAGATCGATCCATACGCCGGTCTGGATCGGAACGGATCCGCCGACGCCGTTGGTGAACAGGTCGGCGCTCAGACCATTCCTGATGGCGATCTGTCCGACGAAGCCGTTTTCGCCGATCAGCGCCAACGGCGAGAGGTGTGAGCCTTGGAGCCCCTCTGTTCCTGTGAGGTAGATCGAGTGCTGGACCGAGAACTTTGACCATGGAGTCGCGTCGGCAATCGTTCGGTAGGTCAGTCCGAATGGGTCGAGACTCGAGGTCTTGCGAACCTCCAAGCCCTGGGCTCCGGTTCGAGATCGAACCGAAGTGACCATGGGATCGATTCCGAAACTGCTTTCCCATCCGTCCTGTCCGCTCAGTGGGCCTTCGGAGTAGGTGGGGGATTCGTAGCTCGTGGAGAAGAGGACCTGGTCGGCATGTGAGACCGATGCGGCCGCGAGCAGCATGTACACGGACAAGAAGATCGTCTGCGTACCACGATTCATCGGGTCGACTCCTTGGATGCACGAACGCCATGATCGGCGCAGTTGCGAATGGGCGGATCGAGATACCGGAGAGCAAGCAAATGCTCATCGGTAGGTGAACGGAATGATGCAGGCTCTCGCGGGCTCGTCGGGAGGACGGCCGATGGACGAGGCTCGTCCTCCATCCGATTCAAGGGAGCGCGTCCGGGAGAGACACGGGCGGAGGGAGAGAAAGGCGCTGCAAGGGGCACACGACGCGCGGGGGGAGAGCCGCATGACCTGACGCGACTGGCCCGGGGTCGTCGACGGGGCGAAGGTCGAACTGATCGATGGGTCGACCCACCCGATCGAGTGCGGGATGGGAGGAGCCGTCCAACGACGAACTCTCGGGAGACCCGGATCACGGGGGGCTCATTGCCTCGGCCGACGCCAGGCATCGGTCTCGGATGAGTATCGTTCTCACCCCTTGGTTGCCGGTCGCCCGAGGTTCGTTCCCATTCCGTTCCCGAGGCGAAGAATCCAAGCAGGAGTTGCAGACGCGACTTCTCGGGGCTGTGCTCGGAGATTCCGTTCTTCCGACGACTTCTTCACGTCTGTGATTCTTCCCGCGTCCTTCGACTCGAAGGATGGAACCGATCGCATGATGAGGCGGCGAGGAGGTCGCGGGCGGTCGATTGAAGAAAAAAAATCGGGCCTCTGTCGAAATCGGTCGGCGAGCGACGACAGGGTGGTGAGCGGGCCGAGTGCGATGGTCGCATTTGCCGAGCTCGGAGTGCCGGCGAGGAGGGGATCGAGCGATGATGACGAGATCGAGGGCGTTGCGGATCGGGATGGCGGGGACTCTGGCGGTGGTCGCGGCGGCGGGGACGGCGATGTTCGGCGCCCGGCTGGATGCCGACGACCGAGTGTCGACCGGCGGCAAGTCGTCGTTCACCCTCTTCATCCGCGAGACGGCCGAAGACTTCGCCCTGCGCGACGACAAGGGACCGAAAGGTCGCGCCTACTGGGAAGCCTGGGGTCGCTATCATGGTGAGATGATCGAGAAGGGCGTCTTCAAGGGGGGCATGGCATTGCCCGCGGCCAAGGAGACGAGGTCGATCGGGCCGGTCGAGGGCCGCGTCGGGGTGATCGACGGCCCCGCGAATGCGGAGTCGATGCCGATCAGCGGGTACTTCATCATCGAAGTCGAGGGGTGGGACGAGGCGCTCGCCTGGGCGAGAAAGGCTCCGAACGCGACGACCGGCCGCGTTGAGGTTCGCAAGGAATACCCCGCGCCGGGGATGCCCGCGAGGTGAGCGGAATCGGTGCGTGGTGATCGGGCTCATCCATTCGAATGAGGATCCAGGAACATGAAATACGCAGTGTTGGTCTATGAAGGGTTGGAGGACTACTCGGCGCGGACCGATTCCGACCGGGCGGGGGCCTACTGGGGTGCTTACCGAGCCTACAGCAGCGCCTTGCGGGAGGCCGGCGTGGCCGCGGGCGGGACGGCGCTCGAGCCGCCCGATCGTGCCGTCTCGATCCGGATCCGGGACGAGAAGCGGACGGTGCACGACGGGCCGTTCGCGGACACCAAGGAGCAACTCGGCGGGATGTTCCTCATCGACGTGCCCGACCTCGAGACCGCGCTCGAGTGGGCGGCTCGGTGTCCGGCCGCGGCGTGGGGGGCGGTCGAAGTTCGGCCGGTGCTCGTGATGGGATCGGACTCCGCACAATGAGGGAGTCGTCGACCGAGAGCGTCCGGGTGGTGGCGGAAGTCGCTCGCGAGAGCCGGGCGCGATTGCTCGCGATTCTCGCCTCGCGGGAACGCGACCTCCACGCCGCCGAGGACGCTCTCGCCGACGCCTTCGCGCAGGCGCTCGAGACGTGGCCGGTCGAGGGCGTGCCCACGAGCCCGGTCGCCTGGCTGCTGACCGCCTCGCGACGGCGGCTGATCGACGGCCTCCGCCGATCGGGGAGCGAGAGAGCGCGACTCGAGCGACTGGCGCGGACGATCGAGAACGAGGTCGCCTCGAATCTGGAGATCGAGATGTGGCCCGATGAGCGATTGAAGCTCTTGTTCATCGCTGCGCATCCCGCGGTGGAAGCCTCGGCGCGGGCCCCTCTGATGCTCCAACTCGTGTTCGGTCTGGACGCGGCGACGATCGCCTCGGCGTTCCTCGCGTCGCCGTCTGCGATGAGCGGGCGGCTCGTTCGCGCCAAGAACCGCATCCGCGAGTTGGGAATCTCCTTCGATGTGCCGGAGAGCGAAGAGCTTCCGAGTCGTCTCCGTTCGGTGCTCGACACGATCTATGCGGTCTTCGGCACCGCCTGGGAGCCTGCCGACGGCACCGAGGTTCGATGGACCGAGTTGCGGGACGAAGCGATCCGACTCGGCCGACTGCTGGTCGAGCTGCTGCCTGGTCGTCCCGAGGCCGAGGGCTTGCTCGCGCTCATGCTGCATTGCGAGGCACGACGGCCTGCGCGGCGGGATTCGCAGGGGCGATTCGTGCCGCTCGACGAGCAGGATGTCGCGCTCTGGGATCTCGATCTGATCGAAGAGGCCGAGAGACGACTCGCGTCGGCCGCGCGGCACCGACTGCCCGGGCGCTTTCAGCTGGAGGCGGCGATCCAATCGGCGCACGCGGCACGTCGGTTCGGCCGCGGGGTCGACTGGGCCGACATCGCTCTCTTCTATGATGAATTGTTGCGAATCGAACCGACGATCGCCGCCGCAACGGCTCGCGCGGCGGTGATCGCGCGGATCGAGGGCCCCGAGGCTGGTCTCGCGGCTCTCGAGCGGCTTCCCGAATCGGCGATCAAGGACTATCAGCCGTTCTGGGCGACCCGCGCCGAACTCTCGAGAAGCGCGGGCCTGCGGCGCGAGGCGGAGGCTGCATACGACCGCGCCATCGGACTGTCGGACGACCCGGGAGTGCGTGCTCATCTGCTCGGTCGGAGGGCGCGGATCGTCGACTGAATCATCCGCCTCCGGGCTCTCTCCTCAGCCCGCCCTTCCCTCTTCCTTCCTCGGCCGTCGTCGCGGAGACTGAGGAGGGGGATCGAGCGGTGCACGGGGGAGCGATCATCGATGAAGACGACCAGTCGACTGCCGGCACTCGTCGCGGCGTACCTGTTCGCGCTATCGGGCGGCAGCATTGCGGTCGCGGTCGATGCGACCGAGATCCACAATGCTCAAGGCGAGATGGCGGGCGAACCGACCGCCGATTCGATCTTGCTGCAATCGCGCCTCACCACGATCCCCGGTCCCGACCTCGACCCCCGAGGCGACGTGCCGGGAGCGCGGGGATGGGCTCGATTCGAATGGAGCCTCTCGAGCGATTTCGCCGAATTCACTGCGGGCGACTGGCTCGAGGCACGCCCCGAGCGCGACTTCATCGTCCGCGCGCGGGTCGGAGGATTGCGCCCCGGGACGGTGCATCATTATCGCCTCCGCTTCGGTCCCGAACGCGAGCACACGCGGCTCGGCCCGCCTCGCCGGTTCCGAACGCTCCCCTCGCCCGACTTCGAGGGAGCGATCCGCTTCTGCATGGGAAGCTGCATGAATTATTACCGATTCATGGAAGGGAGCTCGAACGGCGGCGGGCCTGTGACGGCGACGGCGGAGGACAAGCGTCTCGGCTATCCCGTCTTCGCCGCTCTCGCCGAGCGGAGGCCCGACTTCTTCATCGGAACCGGCGACATCGTGTATTATGATCAACCGTCGACGCGACCGGCGATCGAGATCGTCGACCTCCGCAAGAAGTGGCACGAGCAATTCCGGTTTCCCCGGTTGGTGGAGTTCTTCGGCGAGACTCCGGCGTTCTGGTCGAAGGACGACCACGACTTTCGCTACAACGACGCCGACCTGGGCGGGCCCAAGGGGCCGGATGCCCGCACAGGGATCGATCTCTTTCGTGAGCAAATGCCGATTCACGAAGTCGACGATCGCACGAGCCCGACCTGGCGGACGCGCCGAGTGCATCGACGACTCCAGCTCTGGTTCACGGAGGGCCGCGATCACCGTTCACCGAATCGCTTGGCCGACGGGCCCGAGAAGTCGCTCTGGGGCAAGGAGCAACGGGCTTGGCTGGAGAGAACGTTGGCCGAGAGCGACGCAACCTGGAAGGTGATCGTGACGCCGACGCCGATGGTCGGTCCCGACGACGCGAGCAAGCGCGACAACCACGTGAACCTCCAGGGGTTTCGGCACGAGGCCGACGCCTTCTTCGCCGCACTGAGAACGCTGAAGGTCGAGGGGGTGATGACGTTCTGCGGCGATCGACACTGGCAGTACCACAGCATCCACCCCTCGGGCGTCGAGGAGTTCTCCTGCGGCGCGCTCAACGACGAGAATTCGCGGCCGGGAGTGGCTCCCGGTTCGCCGAAGGGGACCGATCCGGATCGGAGAATCGTGCAGCCTTACACATATGACGAACCGACGGGTGGATTCCTGGCGGTCGAGGTCGTGCCGGATTCGACTTCGGGCGCGGTCATGCGCGTCGAGTTCCGCGACGATCGCGGGCGGTTGCTCCATCGGGTCGAGAAGCGTGCCGACGGGGCCGAATCTCGATGAAATCGAGGTCGGTCAATCGCGTCCGGCTCGGCGGAGAGCTTGACGGATCTGGGGCGCGTAGAGCCTCGGTTCCAAGAGGAACGAGTCGTGTCCCTTTGCCGAGTGAACCGTGATCCAGGTCACGGGGACTCCCGCGCGTTCGAGACCGTGGACGAGCTTGGCCTGTTCGGCGGGCGGGAAGCAGAGGTCGGAGTCGATGCTGATGACGAGGAACTCGAGGCCTCGGTAACGCGCGAAGAGTTCGGGAAAGCCCTCGACTCCGGTCTCGGCGACGAGGTCGAACCACTGCCAGGCGTCGAGGATGCGGAGGTAGGAATTGGCGTCGAAGCGTTTGACGAACTTCTCGCCCTGATGGAACATATAAGATTCGATCGGGTGGTTCATCTCGTACCAGCCGGAAGCGGGCTTCTGCCGGACGAGTTCGCGGCGGGCGCGGGCCTCGAGCGCATCGAGCGAGACGAACATCTTGTGGGCGATGCGGCGAGCCTGGGCGAGACCCGTGTCGGGTCGAGCTCCGTCGTAATAGTCGCCGCCGAGGAATGCCGAGTCGGATTCGATCGCGTTGATCTGCTCGAAGTTGAGCATGCGTTGATAGATTGTCGTTTCGATGCCGCTGCCGATGGGGATGACGATGCCGACCCGCTCGCGATACTTGGCGGCGAGGATCAGGCTGAGGAATCCGCCGATCGACGCGCCGACGACCGCGTGGAGTCGTTCGATCCCGAGGTGGTCGAGCAGGCGGATCTGGGAGTCGACCAGATCGCTCATTCGGAGCACGGGGAACGACGACCCCCAGGGTTTGCCGGTGCGGGGGTCGATCGAGGCGGGGCCGGTGGAGCCGTAGCAGCCGCCGAGGTAGTTGACGCAGAGCACGCAGTATCTTCGCGTGTCGATCGCCTTGCCCGGTCCGATGAAGCGATCCCACCAGCCGTGGTGGAGATCCTCGGTCCAGCGGCCGTCGAGGCCGTCGACGGCGGGGTTGGTGCCGGCGGCGTGCTGGCTGCCGGTCATGGCGTGGAAGACGAGGACGACGTTCGAGCGGTCGGCGTTCATCCGCCCGTACATCTCGTAGGCGAGGCGGAAGCGGGGAAGCACCGCGCCGACGCGGAGCACGAGGGGATTCGCCGGGTCGTCGAAATCGGCGAAGAGGGTCGGCGATGCGTCGTCTTCGAGGGGCATGTCGCGCGGCTTTCGGAAATGTCGGATCGATCAGATCTCATGCGAGAGAACGTCGAACGAGCGGTCGCGCCGATCGGGGCGCGACCGCTCTCGCGGACGAAGTCGAAGAGCGTACCGCGTCGCTCAGGCCGATGCGACGAGGGCCTTCTCGAGGTCGGCTCGGATGTCGTCGATGTGCTCGATGCCCACGCTGAGCCGGATCAAGCCCGGGGAGATGCCCGCGTCGGCTTGTTGGGCGTCGCCGAGCTGCGAGTGGGTCGTGGTCGCGGGGTGGATGGCGAGGCTCTTGGCGTCGCCGACGTTCGCCAGGTGCGAGAAGAGTCCGAGCGCGTCGATGAACTTGCGGCCCGCGTCCTTGCCGCCCTTGAGCTCGAAGACGACCATCGAACCGCCCTTACCGCGGAGATACTTCGTGTTGAGGGCGTACATCGGATCGTCCTCTAGGCCGGGGAATCGGACCCAGGCGACCTCGGGTCGCGACTTCAGGAATCGTGCAACGGCGAGCGCGTTCTCGCAGTGGCGATCCATGCGCAGGGGGAGCGTCTCGATCCCTTGGAGGAACATCCACGCGTTGTCGGGCGAGATGCAGGCGCCGAGGTTCCGCAGCGGCACGGTTCTCATACGGAGGATGAACGCGAGCGGCCGAAGCATGTCGGGCAGGTCGATCCCCCAGCGCAGGCCGTGATAACCCGTGTCGGGCTCGGTGTAGAGCGGGTGCTTTCCGGCGGCCCAGGGGAAGCGTCCGCTGTCGACGACGATCCCGCCGATGCCCGTGCCGTGGCCGCCGAACCACTTCGTCAACGAATGGACGACGATATCCGCGCCGTGCTCGAGCGGACGGGTGAGATACGGTGTCGAGAAGGTCGAATCGACGATCAGCGGCAGACCGTGCGACTGGGCCACCTTGGCGACGGCGTCGAGGTCCGTCACCTCGAGAGCGGGGTTCGAGACCGTCTCGCAATAGAAGGCGCGGGTGCGGTCGTCGACGGCGGCGGCGAAGCTCGCGGGATCGCGCGAGTCGACGAACTTCACGGTGATCCCCAAGGCGGGGAGGATGTCGTGGAATTGCGTGAAAGTTCCGCCGTAGAGATTGCGGGCCGAGACGATGTTGTCGCCCGCCTGAGCGAGGTTGATGATCGAATAGAAGATGCCGCTCGTTCCCGAGGCGACGCCGAGCCCGCCCATCTCCGGCGCGCCCTCCAACAGCGCGACGCGCTTCTCGAGCACGTCGGTCGTCGGATTCATCAGCCGGGTGTAGATGTTCCCCAGTTCCTTGAGCGCGAAGAGATTCGCCGCATGCTCGGCGCTCTTGAACACGAACGAGCTGGTCCGATAGATCGGCACGCCGCGCGAGTTCGTGGTGGGGTCGGGCTGAGTGCCGCCGTGGAGGCAGATGGTTTCGAGCTTCATGGTATCCGAGCGGTTGGAGCGGAGAGTGACCGTGCCGAATCCCCTCGCCTTAGTCCTCGAAGGGAACCGCATTGGATTACATCCGCGATCGGTTCGCGTGTCCAGCCCTGCGCGGGAGGTCGATCACGGCGTTCGAGCCGCTCACCACCTGGGGCTTCCGGCCGGTCGCGCCGAATCGCGACCTGGACACCGACGACACCCCCGAACGATCGGCTTCCGATCACGATCCGTTCGATCGGTTCGAGCTCTCCACTGCGCGCGGCAATTCGCGGACATGCAATGTTCCGTCCGCCGTGATCGGTCTGCTTTCGAGTCGAGGGAATCGCAGGGACGGGCGATGAGCGAGGATGGATTGCGGCGGAGATGCAACGACGAAGTGACCGGGGATGTCTCCGGGGCATCTGTACTTTTGTCGACGATCGATTGACTTCGACGGCGATCGCGCTTATCTTCAGGTCTTCATCGCGTCCGGGTCCGGGGACAGTCTTCCCGCGGGCCGACGTGAATGGCGTCCTTCGGATCCGTCATGAGCGTCAGAACTCGCTTCGCACCGAGCCCCACGGGCTACCTCCATATCGGCGGCGTCCGCACCGCGCTCTTCAATTGGTTGCTCGCGCGGCGGCACGGCGGGCAGTTCATACTCCGGATCGACGACACCGACCAGGCCCGCCACGTCGAGGCGGCGGTGAAGCTGATCCTCGACGGCTTCCGCTGGATGGGCATGGATTGGGACGAAGGCCCCGAGGTCGGCGGCCGATTCGGCCCCTACTTCCAGTCGCAACGCGGGAAGCTCTATCACGACGCCGCGCGTTCGCTCGAGGCGGCCGGTGTCGTCTATCGCGACTACTCGACCGAGGAAGAGCGCAAGGCCGAGAAGGAACGGGCCGACGCCGCGAAGGTCGCCTACCGATTCCGCGAGAAGCCCCTGCCCGACGACGTCCGCTCCCGCTACGAGGCCGAGAATCGCCCTTATGCCCTTCGCTTCCGGGTGCCGCTCGGAAGGACGGTCGTCGTCTACGACATGATCAAAGGGCCGGTCGAGCAGCGGACCGAGGAGATGGGCGACTTCGTGATCGTTCGTCCCGACGGCATGCCGCTCTACAACTTCGCGAGCGTCGTCGACGACGCCCAGATGAAGATCAGTCACGTCGTCCGCGCCGAGGAGCATCTGGCGAACACCTACTCGCAGATCCTGATCTTCGAGGCGCTCGGCTACGACCTGCCCAGGTTCGCGCACGTGCCCTACGTCGCGGAGCCGGGCTCGAAGAAGAAACTCAGCAAGCGCTTCGGCGCCGTGGGCCTCGACCACTTCATCGAGAAGGGGTACTTGCCCGAGGCGATGATGAACTACCTCGCCCGCCTCGGTTGGAGCCTCGACGGCGAGCAGGAGATCTTCACGCGTGAGGAGTTGATCGCCTCGTTCTCGCTGGAGCGAGTCAACAGCTCGCCCGCGAGCCACGACCCCGACAAGCTCTTCTGGCTTCAGGGCGAATGGATGAAGGGCGAGCCGCTCGAGGAGAAGGTCGAGGCGGTGATCCCCTACCTCCAAGGGGCGGGCCTGATCGGCGAGACCGTCCATTTCGGCGAGAAGCGCAAGATCGCCGCGGTCGTCGAGGCGCTGGGCGACCGGCTCAAGACCTGGTCCGACATCCTGACCCTCGGACGCTACTTCTTCACCGAGCAACTGGTGCACGACCCCGACGCCGTCAAGAAGCGACTCCGCAAGGAGGGCGTGCCCAACCTGCTCCGCGGGCTCGACCACCTGCTCGCGACGACCGACCCTTACGACGTGCACCACCTGGAGAAGGCCGTCCACGCCTTCGCCGAGGAACACAAGATCAAGATGGGCGACGTGGTCAACCCGCTCCGGGTGGCGACCACCGGCCAAGGCGTCGGCCCCGGGCTGTACGACTGCCTGGAGATCCTCGGTCGCGATTCGTGCCGTCGACGGATCGCCGAGACGATCGCGATGCTCGAGTCGACCTGACCTCGCTCGTCGAACCGTCTCCGCGCCTCGGGGCGCACGATCGTGTACTCTGCTTCCCTTCAGCGGCTTCGCCGCCTCGCTTCGTTTCGTCCGCCCACACTTGGGGATCGTCGCATGTCGTTGCTCGTCGTCGGCTCGATCGCATTCGACTCGGTGGAGACTCCGCACGGCACGGTGCACGACGCACTCGGCGGCTCCGCGACCTACTTCTCGTACGCCGCCAGCTTCTTCACCCCCGTTCGGCTCTGCGGCGTCGTGGGTGAGGACTTCCCCAAGGAGCACGTCGACCTCCTCGCCGGTCGAGGGATCGACACCGCGGGCCTGATCGTCGAGAAGGGCGGCAAGACCTTTCGCTGGAAGGGCAAGTACGAAGGCGACATGAACAGCGCCGAGACGCTCGAGGTCCATCTCAACGTGCTCGGGACATTCAATCCCGAGCTTCCGCACGGCTTCCTCGACACGCCCTACGTCTTCCTCGCCAACGGCAGCCCTTCGATGCAGCTCCAGGTGCTCCGCCAGGCGAAGTCGCGGAAGCTGGTCGTCGCCGATACCATGAATCTCTGGATCGAGATCGCCCGCGACGAGCTCTATCAGCTTCTCAAGGAGGTCGACGGGCTCGTCCTGAACGACGGCGAGGCCCGGATGCTCACCGAAGAGGTCAACCTCGTGAAGGCCGGTCGGCGCGTGCTCGACCTCGGTCCGCGGTTCGTCATCATCAAGAAGGGCGAACACGGCGCGATGTTCCTGAGCCGGGAGGACTCGTTCGTGATGCCCGCCTATCCGGTGGCCGACGTGGTCGATCCCACCGGCGCGGGCGACAGCTTCGCCGGCGGATTCATGGGATATCTCGCCTCGAGCGGCCTGACCGACGACGCCTCGCTCAAGCGCGCGATGGCCTACGGCACCGTGACGGCGAGCCTCAATGTCGAGGACTTCTCGCTCCGTCGCTTCCAACGCACCGAACGGGCCGAGATCGATCGCCGGCTCGATGAATATCGATCGATGATGGCATTCTGATCCGATGTCGCGCGGCGGTGCCGGGGTGGTTCCTCCCAGGCTGCCGCTTTTCGACCCTCCAGAAATGCGACGAATCGGGGAGCCGGTCATGGCCGACGCGACGCGGACTTTCGTAGGTCTGCCGGTTCCCTCCGATTTCCGACTCAAGCTCGAGCGGCTCACCGCCAATCTCGCGAAGTCGATCCCAGGGACCCGCTGGACTCATCCCGAGGATCATCACATCACGCTCGCCTTTCTGGGCGATATTCCGCACACCGACCTTCGCGAGATCTGCCGCGCGACCGCCGAGGCGGCCTCGAAGACGAAGCGATTCGACCTCGGGCTCCAAGGAATCGGAGCCTTTCCGTCGCTCGATCGACCTCGTGTGATCTGGGCGGGCGTCACCGGGGACCTCGACGCACTTCGCGAGCTGCGCGACTCCGTCGTCGACTCCGTGACCCGGGCGGGCTACTCGCCCGACGACCTGCGCTTCCACCCGCACGTGACGCTGGGACGACCCACGCGGGCGTCGGGCGCGATCGACCTCTCCCCGGTCGAGGCCCACCTCCGGACCTGGACCGCGGGTCCCTGGACGGTCGACACCGTCGTCGCCTACGCGTCGCATCACTCGGGCCGCGGACCGGCATACACCCCGCTGGGCACGGCGCGCCTGAGTTGACTCCGGCCGCTGGGTGCTTGTTGCAACCCGATGCGCCGGTTAGGGTCCAGTCGTGTCGGCGACCGGTCCATCAGCTTTTTCGAGGGCTGGGGATTGACATCGCCGGGGAACCGATGGATACTAGGTGATCTTCTGTGCGCCGTGTGTCCGCGGCGGGGTCGCGTCTGGAAGTGAGGAAGATCATGGCGAAGAAGCAAGCCGGCGAATCGACCAAGGCCCCTGCCCCGTCGGCCGAGCAGAAGGCGTTGAACAACGCGATCAGCCAGATCGAGAAGGCGTTCGGGTCGGGGGCCATCATGCGCCTGGGCGAGGGTAGCAGCCTGGAGGTCGAGGGCGTGTCGACCGGCGCGCTCTCGCTCGACCTGGCGCTCGGCGGGTCGGGGCTTCCGAAGGGTCGGATCATCGAGCTCTTCGGCCCTGAATCGAGCGGCAAGACCACGATCGCTCTTCACGCCGTCGCCAATGCCCAGAAGATGGGCGGCGTTGCGGCGTTCATCGATGCCGAACACGCGCTCGACCCGTCGTGGTGCAAGCGCCTGGGGGTCGATATCGAGTCGTTGCTGGTCAGCCAGCCCTCGAGCGCCGAGGATGCATTGCAGATCGCCGAGATGCTCGTGCATTCCGACGCGGTCGACATCATCGTCGTCGACTCGGTCGCTGCGCTCGTTCCCAAGGCCGAGATCGAGGGCGAGATCGGAGACAGCCACGTCGGCCTCCAAGCGCGCCTGATGTCCCAGGCACTCCGGAAGTTGACGGGTCGCGTGTCCAAGTCCAAGTGTGTGCTGATCTTCATCAATCAGATCCGGGAGAAGATCGGAGTCATGTTCGGCTCACCCGAGACGACTCCCGGCGGCCGCGCTCTGAAGTTCTACAGCTCGTGTCGGATCGACGTGCGCCGGATCGGGCCCGTCAAGGAGGGCGAGGACGTCGTCGGCTCGCGGGTCAAGGTGAAGGTGGTCAAGAACAAGGTCGCTCCGCCCTTTCGGGTGTGCGAGTTCGACATCATGTACAACCACGGAATCTCGCAGGAGGGCGACCTGATCGATCTCGCCCTCGCCGACAAGCTGATCGAGAAGTCGGGCTCGTGGTTCAACTACGGCGACATTCGCCTTGGCCAAGGCCGCGAGAACGTCAAGACCTTCCTCAAGGAGAATCCCGCGACGGCCGAGGAGATCCGGCTCCGGATCCTCGAGAAGCGCGTGGGCGGCGAGCCTCTCGCTCACGTCGGCGATGATGTCGAGGAACTCGACGAGGAGTGAGACGCGGGGGCGGTTGATCGCGGTCGAACGGTCGGCCATAATGGGGCAATCTTCGATCGGGGTCGCGACGCGAGCACGACCCCTTTGCTCCTTCCCACCGCCCGCGTACCGCGATGGTTCGAGTCGGCCCCTCGGCTCGATCGCCCGCCGTGCCTCGTTCCATTCCTCCAAGAGTCAGGTCAGGTTGAACCCATGAGTCGTCGCCGGATCGGGTTGTGGTTGATTGGAGCCTTCGGTGGCGTCGGTACCACCATCACTCTCGGTCTCTCCGCTTGGAAGCGAGGGCTCACGACGACCAACGGCCTGGTCACCGGTCTGCCGATGTTCGAGGGCCTTCCGCTGGTCGAGCCCGATGCGATCATCGTGGGCGGGCACGACATTCGTGCGGCATCATTCGAGAGCTCGGCCGACGAATTCCGGCGCAATTCCGGCGTCTTCGACGTGGCGATGATCGACGCTTGCCGGGGCGATCTCGCTGCGGCATCCGCTCGCGTGCGGCCGGGCACGAAGCTCGGCGCGGGGGCCTCGATCGATCGGATGGGCGACTGGAGCGAGGTCCGCACCGCCGGTACCGCCCAGGAGGCGATCGACCGGATCGCGGCCGACCTCGCCGCTTTCGTCGAGGCCGAGTCGATCGATCACCTCATCGTCCTCTCCGTCGCCAGCACCGAGCCGCCCTTCACGCTCGGGCCGGTCCATGAGAATTGGGACACGCTCTCCGCCGCGCTCGTCGAGCCGGGCGAGCCGATCCTGCCCGCTTCCTCGCTCTACGCGATCGCCGCGCTTCGTTCCGGGCACACCTATCTCAACTTCACGCCGAGCCTCGGCGCCTCGTTCCCGGCCGCCTATCAACTCGCGGAGTCGACCGGTGCGCTCCACGGCGGCAAGGACGGGAAGACCGGCGAAACCCTGATGAAGACGGTCCTCGCTCCCATGTTCGCGGCGCGGAATCTCGAGGTCATGAGTTGGGTCGGCCACAACATCTTCGGCAATCGCGACGGCGTGATCCTCGATGACCCGATCAACAAGTCTTCCAAGGTCGATACGAAGGATCGAGTCGTCAACACGATCCTCGGATACAAGCCGAAGACGCTCGTCACGATCGAGTACATCCCCGACATGGGCGACTGGAAGACGGCCTGGGACCACATCCACTTCAAGGGATTCCTGGGCACTCCGATGACCTTGCAGTTCACGTGGCAAGGCTGCGACTCGCTCCTGGCCGCGCCGTTGGCGATCGACCTGGTGCGGCTCGCCG
Source organism: Isosphaeraceae bacterium (assembly GCA_033763215.1). Taxonomy (GTDB): domain Bacteria; phylum Planctomycetota; class Planctomycetia; order Isosphaerales; family Isosphaeraceae; genus JANRKW01. The sequence goes on from JANRKW010000028.1 coordinate 73,052, forward strand.
ACCTCGAGAAGCAACGCGGCGGCCGGGGTCTGATGCGCCATCTCGCGTCGTTCTTCAAGGGGCCCGAGGGCGTCGAGGAGAACGACTTCTTCAAACAGTTCCGGGTGCTCGAGGAGTACGCGGCTCGAGCGCGATCCTGAGCGGGATCGAGTGCCGCACTTCCTCGATTCCAGCTTCCTCCCGATCACACCGAGAACGTCGATGCGACTCGCCTACTCGACCAACGCCTACCGCCGATTCTCCTTCGCCGAGACCGCGCGCCGCATCGCCGACCTGGGATACCAGGGGCTCGAACTCCTCGCCGACGTGCCGCACGCCTGGCCCGCCTGGCTGCCCGAGAGCTCGAAACAGGCGATTCGCGACGGCATGAGCGAACATGGTCTGGCGTTCTCGAATGTGAACGCATTCATGATGAACGCGATCTCGGACCATCGCCAGCCCTACTGGTATCCCTCGTGGCTCGAGCCCGACGCCGACTATCGTCGCGTTCGGATCGACCACACGAAGCGAGCACTCACGCTCTGCGCCGAGCTCGGCGCGCCGCACATCACGACCGAGCCCGGCGGACCGATCTCGTTGGGGCAGTCGCGCGAGGAGGCGATGCGGATGTTCGCCGACGGCCTTGCGCCGGTGCTCGAACACGCCGCCGACCTCGGGGTCCTGCTCTTGGTCGAGCCCGAGCCCGGCCTCTTGATCGAGACGACCGACCAATATCTCGAGCTCGCCGCCATGCTCGATTCGCCCGCGCTCGGACTGAACTTCGACGTGGGCCACGCCTTCTGCATGCGGGAGGATCTCCCTGCCGCGATCGCCCGGTGCGCCGGGGTCACTCGGCACTACCATCTCGAGGACATCGCGGCGACTCGGGTGCATCACCACCTGGTACCCGGCGAGGGAGCGATCGACTTCGCCGCGGTCGTCTCCGCGATCCGAGCCACGGGTTACGACGGCTGGTTGACGGTCGAGCTCTATCCCAACGTGGACGATCCCGACCAGGCCGGCGCCCGCGCACTCGAGGTCATCCGTCCGCTCGTCTCGGTCGTTTGAACCGATGCGAGGTCGACTTCCCGGAGGATCCGCATCGAGATGCCGCTTCGGCCCTACCTGCAACTGATCCGCGTCCCCAACGTCTTCACCGCGGCGACGCAGAGCCTCGCGGGCTATCTGCTGGCGGGCGGGCGATTGGAGACGGCGGGCTCCTGGATCCCGCTGGTCCTGGCGTCGGCATCGATCTACGCGGCGGGCATCGCACTCAACGACTACTTCGACATCGAGATCGATCGAGTCGAACGTCCCCGCCGACCGCTCCCCTCAGGTGCGGTCTCGCGCCGATTCGCGGGAATCTTCGGCGCGATCGGCCTGATCCTGGGCCCCTGCCTCGCCGCTCTCTCGAGCCCCCGAAGCGGACTCGCCGGCCTCATCCTCGCCTCATCGGTCCTCCTCTACGACGCCGGGCTGCGGCGCACGGTGCTCGGACCGCAAGTCATGGGCCTCTGTCGGGGTCTGAATCTCTTGATGGGTTTGGGATGGGCGTCCGATTTCTCGGGCCCCGCGGGCTGGATCGCGGCGGGCTCGCTGGCCGTCTTCGTGACGGGGATGACCTGGATCAGTCGCTGGGAGACCGAGACCGGTCGGGTCGAAGGCTTGACGGCCGGGATCGTCCTCGAGAACCTCGGCCTCGCCGGACTGCTCGCCGCGGCGCTCCGGATCCAGCCCTTCCCCGCCGACTCGGGCGCTGAGCGATTCCTGCCGCTCGAGGGATTGCTGATCCTGCTGATCGTCGGCCTCTACGTGAATTCCGTGAATGCCGCGGCGGTGCGCGAGCCGGTTCCCGCTCGGATGCAAGCCGCGGTGAAGGCGGCGATCCTCTCGCTGAGCTGGATCGATGTCGGGTTGACGGCCGCCGTGGTCGGCCTGGGGCCGGCGGCGGTGGTGGCTCTCTTCTGGCTTCCGGCTCCGTTCCTGGCGAAGCGGATCGCTTCCACGTAGAATCGAACGCAGCGGGATTTCCGATCTTCGCGCGTCCCTGGGGAGCGTTCGGCGCATGCGTCTCGGCTACAACACGAACGGCCTCGCCCATCATCGCCTCGTCGACGCGATCGATCTCTTGGCCGACGAAGGATATGAAAGCGTCGCGATCACACTCGACGCGGGCGCTCTCGACCCTTACGACGACGCGGGCCGCCTCGAGCAGGAGTCGATCCGAGTCGGCGAGATCCTCGAGCGGCGGGGAATGTCGTGCGTCATCGAGACCGGCGCCCGCTTCGTGCTGAATCCTCGATTGAAGCACGACCCCACCTTGATGGACGCCGACCCCGCGCGTCGCGCCGTGCGCGTCGACTTCCTGCGGCGAGCGATCGATCTCGCCGCGCGGCTCCGGGCCGACGCGATGTCGTTCTGGTCGGGCGGACTCGGCGACGCGATCTCCGAGGAGCAGGCTCTCGACCGACTCGTCGGGGCCCTCCAACCCGTGATCGAGCATGCGGAGAGGCGCGACGTCCGGCTCGCCTTCGAGCCGGAACCCGGGATGTTCATCGACACGTTCGAGAGATTCTCGCGCCTCGATGAGCGAGTTCGGCATCCGCTCTTCGACCTGACCGTCGACGTGGGGCACGTCTTCTGCGTCGAGCCCGGCTCGACGGCCGAGCGGATCGCGCCCTGGGTCTCGCGGATCGCTAACGTCCATATCGAGGATATGCATCGAAACCTGCACGAGCATCTCATGTTCGGCGAGGGATCGATGGACTTTCCGCCGATTCTCGAGACGCTGTTTCGCGGAGGATATCGCGGCGGCGTCCATGTCGAATTGAGTCGACACAGCCACATGGCGGTCGACGCGGTTCGACGGTCGCGAGATTTCCTCCGAGCGATCTGGCCGGAAGGCGCTCTGGTCTGACCGCCATGCGATCCATCCAGGAATCGTCGATGATCGATCGATCGAGGAGGCTCTTCATCGCGTCGGCTCGCTTCGCGGCGCTACTGGTCGCGGGGCCGGCGTTCTGCGGTTGCGGCGGGGAACGCAGCTCGCCCGATCCACCGCCGCGCGCCGTCTCGAAGCCGGCTGCCGATCCGACTCCGTCTCCCAGCGGCGCCGAGGCGGGGCCTTTTCGATTCACCGACGTCACCGCGGCGTCGGGAGTCGACTTCGTCCACGTCTCGGGGATGACCGAGGAGAAACTCTTCCCGACGGCGAACGGTTCGGGAATCGCGCTGCTCGACTACGACGGCGACGGCCGACTCGACATCTACTGCGCGACGGGCAACTCGCTCCCGCTCGCTCCGTCGCCGAAGGCCGCGAATCGGCTCTATCGCAATCTCGGAGGGCTCCGATTCGAGGATGTCACCGAGAAGTCCGGGACGGGCTTTCGTGGGTACTGCCACGGAGTGCTCGCAGGCGATATCGACAACGACGGCGACCCCGATCTCTTCCTCTCGAACTTCGGCGCGAATGCCCTGCTTCGCAACAACGGCGACGGGACCTTCACCGACATTGGACGCGCAAGCGGCGTTGCGACCGAGCCGAACTGGTCGTCGAGCGCGGCATTCCTCGACTTCGATCGCGACGGCCGTCTCGATATCTACGTTTCTCGATACGGCGATTGGCAATACCCGCGCGACCATCGGTTCTGCGGCGATCCGATCAAGAAGATCAGGCGCTATTGCTCGCCGAAGGAGTTGACGCCGGTCCGTCACGTTCTTTGGCGAAATCGCGGGGACGGCACCTTCGAGGACGCGACGGAGAAAGCGGGAATCGCGCGAGCCGACGGCCACGGATTCGCGGCCGTGGCCGCCGACCTCGACGGTGATTCGCGCGTGGACCTCTACGTCGCGAACGACCAAGATCCGAACTTCCTCTTCTTGAATGAAGGGAACGGACGGTTTCGCGACGCGACGACCGACTCGGGTGCCGGGTTCGACTCGAAGGGCCAAACGCAGTCGGGTATGGGAGTCGAGGCCGAGGACATGGACGGCGACGGCCGGCCCGAGCTGTTCGTCACCAACTTCCAGGAAGAGCCGAACACGCTTTATCGAAACCTCGGGCGCGGGCTCTTCCTCGATGCCACAGCCTATTTCGGCCTGGCCGTCGACAGTTTGCCGTGGATCGGCTGGGGTTGCTCGGCGGCGGATCTCGACCGCGACGGACGACCCGACCTCGTCGTTGCGAATGCTCACATCGACGACAATGCCGACCTCTTCGGGCAGCCCTCGCAGTATGCCGAACCGCCGCTGATCTATCGAAATCGCGACGGCAAGCGCTTCGTGCTCGCGAATCGCGGCGCGGGCGACTATTTTCAGGAGCCGCACCTCGGGCACGCCGTCGTGGCGGGCGATCTCGACGACGACGGCGACCTCGACCTGGTCTTCGGGCACAAGGACGGTCCGCTGAACATCCTGCGAAACGACACTCCGGGAATGGGTGCGTGGATCAGGCTGAGTCTCGAGGGACGAGCGAGCCCGCGCGACGCCGTCGGGGCGACTCTGGAGGTGACGGTGGGAGGGCGGACGCTCCATCGGCTGGTCAAGAGCGGACACGGCCTGATGTCCTCGCCCGACCCGCGGCTTCTCGTCGGGTTGGGAGATGCGACGGGAACAGCGACGGTTCGAGTGAAATGGCCCTCGGGTCGAGAGTCGGTACACGAGGGGCTCGCGCCGGCAGAGTCGCACCGGTTGGTGGAGCCGGCGCTCGGAGACTGACGCATCGTCGAGGAGGGCGATCGTGGCTCGAGAATCGCGTCCGCCGGGGCGGAACCGAATCGACCGCAGATGGTTGGCCTTGGGCTTGGCGTGCCTTGCCGTCGTGCTGGCCTGGCTGGGATCGAGTCGAATCCACGGAGATCCGGCGGAACTCGCGAATCGAGTGAGTCGGGAGCTCCGGGAGAATCGGATCGCCTAAGCGCGCGCTGCGATGGACGAGCTGAGCCGGGCGCGTGAAGCGACGCCCGAGGACCGGCTCCTGCGAGCTGAACTCGCGCGGGCGGAGGGGAACCTCGAAGCGGCCGCCCTGGCCCTGGAAGGGTTTCCGCGAGATCATCCCGGTTCTCCCGCCGCGCGGCTGACTCTGGGTCTGTTGCGACACCAACTGGGTCGGGCCGCGGCCGCGCGCGCGGATCTCGTCGCGTTCCTGGCGGGCGAGGCGGGTAAGATCCCCGCCGAGCGAGCCGACTGGGCGGCGCAGGCGCGTCGCGCGTTGCTGCGAATCGCGTTGACGGAGGGGGACTTCGCCGCGGTCGATCGGATCCTGGGTGAACTCGTCGCCTCCGAGTCGACGACTCTCGATTTCAACGAGGCCGCGCTCTGGACCCTGGGGAAGCCGATCGATCTCGGACCCGCCGAGATCGCGTCGGAGCTCGAGCGACGCCTGGAGGTCGAGCCGACCGACATGGCGCGACTGGCGCTCTGTCGCGCGCTGCTGGATCAGGGTAAACCCGACGAAGCCGAGGCGGCGGTGCGCGGCCTCGCGGATGCGGGCTCGCCGCCGGCTCGAGTGGCGCGGGCGCGAACGGCATTCGCTCGCGGCGAATTCGAGAGCGTGCGGGCGCTCTTGGATCGCGGGTTCGGTCCGACCCAGGGAGATCGACGTGAGGAGCGCGAGCGGTTGGCCTTGCTCGGCCGGCTCGATCTGACCGAAGGTCGCGCGAGCGACGCAGCCGAGGCCTTCCGAGCGTCCCTCGATTCGGGAGGCGACGATCGCGAGGCGATGTTCGGCCTATCGCAAGCACTTCGGTTGCAGGGACGCGAGCAGGAGGCACAGCCGTGGAGCCGGCGCGTCGCGGCGCGGGACTCCTTGGAGCGCCGAGTCCAGCAGGCCCGGGTTCCGGCGGAACGCGATGATCCGCGAGTCCTGGGGCAATTGGGCGAGATCTGTGAATCGATGGGCAAACGGGGTCCCGCGTTGGCGTGGTATCGCCTGGCGGCCGCCCGAGCACCGACGGATGCCAAGCTTCAGGCGGCGGTGCGGCGTCTGATGATCAAGTAACGGTTTCGAGGGCATCGCGCCGCCGTCTTTCGCGGGATCTTGGAGATGTTGCGTTTTTTCAACACTGTAAACATTCGATCTCCGAATTCCTTGGAACCTTGTGGAAACTGGGCAACTCTGCCCGCTTTGCGGGCGATTCCGAGAGAATGGAGGGTCTCCGCCGGCAACTCGATTACGTCGATCGATTTTGTTAAGTGCAAGTGGGATAAGAGATTTGGTCGAGTGTCGGCTGGTTTGGCGACGAGGTTCGCGAGAATGCGGATCGAGATGCTCGTCGCGATCCAGGGAGGTAGGATCCGCGTGGTGTGGGATCCTAGGCGATTGACCTGCTCGAAAGCGGACCTTAGATTGAACGAGTCGTGAATGTGAGGATTGCTCTTCACAAACGCGATCAAGCCTTCACCTGGTTCTCGCCGCGGCCTCGGCCTCGCGGACCCCTTTGAGAGCCCGGTGGGTAGCGGAGCGGCATCCCGTCGCTCTTCCTTCTTGTTCATCATCTCTGTTTTCGATCGGGAGTCTCGGATCCACCCCGGGGCTCGATCCCACGTATCGGCTGCGCCGATTCGTCACCGTCGGAGGTCTCCCTCCAGGCTGGGCCGGTCCATGGATCGGCGACATGCTCGTCTCTCTCCTTCCCGAGTCGTACCTCGCAGAGGCGGCTCGCGATCTTCTCGTTTCCGGGAGTTGGTGACCGATGAGTGGTATTCGCGCAGTTTCGAAGTGGTTGGTTGCGGCGACGTTCGCCTTGGGTTTCGCGCTGGTGATCGTCGGCTGCGATGAAGGCGGCACGGCTCCCGCCGGCGGCACGGGCGCCGCTTCGACGACCAAGGAGGTCGCGGGACAGGGCAAGGATGCTTCGGCGAAGAATGTGAAGGGCGCGGTCGATTTCGGCGCGGGCATCCCCTCCAAGTGAGGTTGGCTCCGCTCCGAATCGTTTTCCGTTCGGTTCGCTCGGATTCTCTCGTTTCCTCATTCTCATCTTCTCGGAGGTCGATCGATGCTCGCCATGTCCGCTTCGAAGCCGCGCCGCGGCTTCACGCTCATCGAACTGCTGGTCGTGATCGCGATCATCGCGGTCCTGATCGCCCTGCTGCTCCCCGCCGTCCAAGCGGCTCGTGAGGCTGCTCGCCGTGCACAATGCACGAACAACCTCAAGCAGCTCGGTCTCGCGACCCACAACTACCTCTCGTCGGTCGGGACCTTCCCGATCGGCATGCAGTGGCAGCGCTACAACTCGGGTTGCGGGATCAGCACGACGATCTCGATCTTCCCGGCTCTCTTGAACTACGCCGAGCGTTCGGACGTGTTCAACTCGGTGAACTTCTCGCTCAACGCGTTCTTGAACGTGAATGCGACGATCCACAACATCGGCACGTCGACCCTCTGGTGCCCCAGCGACGGCACGATCAACATCATCCAGAGCTATCCCGGCCTCTCGTTCAACGGCGACGTCCCGGGCCTTCCTCAGAAGATGGCCTACACGAGCTACGCCGGCAGCACGGGCACCTGGTCTCAGACCCCGGTTCCGCCGACCAGCTTCTTCAACTGCAACTACGGCGGCGACGCGACCTGGGGCCCCCGCGTGGCCAACATGAACGGCATCTTCTACATGGGCTCGAGCGTGACCCTCGCCCGGATCACCGACGGCACGAGCAACACCTTCCTGTTCGGAGAACGTTCGCACTCCGAACTCATCCGGATCCAGAATCAGGCCGCTGCGAACGACTGGCACTGGTGGACCTCGGGCAACTACGGCGACACGATGTTCATCACGCTCTTCCCGCTCAATCCGCAGCGACGGATTGGTTCCGGGGCCGGAATCGGCGGCGGCGGCAACGCCACGGCCGTTCAGGGCGGTGCCAGCTCCAACCACCCCGGCGGTGCGAACTTCGCCATGGCCGATGGTTCGGTTCGCTTCATCAAGGACACGATCAGCACCTGGCCGTTCAACCCGACGACCGGCATCCCCACGAATGTGACCCGCGACTCGGCCGGCCTCTACAATGCCGGTCCGGCCAACGGCGGCATCTACCAGGCTCTGTCGACGATCGCCGGCGGCGAAGTCATCAGCGCCGACGCGTTCTGATCGAGAAGCGAGCGGAGCGCTCGACGGCCGCAATCGTCCGCCGAGCGTTCTTCTCACCGATCTTCGATCTCGTCGCCCCGTTCGACCTCTCTTTCCCGAGGGTCGACCGGGGCGATCCTCTTTCGAATGCAACCGACATCGCGCTCGGCCGGTGTTCCGGCGTCGTGCGACGGTGAGATCATCGACGGAGGACGCGGCTGAAGAGCTCTCCGAGGATCTGCCGCCATCCGACCGAGGAGCGGGTCCAGAGGGACTGGACGATCCGCCACGCGTGATCGCTCCCTCGAGGCGGAGCCGCTACTCTTCGGCTCCGCCTGCGGGAAGTTCCGGACTCGTGTGATCGGCTCTTGCAGATCCCGCGAGCCTCCCCCCCCCGCGATGCGAACGTCGCGAGACGGGGGGACCGCAGTCTCGAAGACCGTCAGTTCGCGGCGGGTGCGGCGGGACGAGCGACGGTGGGCGGGTTGACGCGTGTGCGGCCGAGGCTGCTCTTATAGGCCTCGAACCGCTTACGGAGTTCTGGGGGCGCGGTCGTGGTGTTGCCTTCGGAGAGCCCGGAGTTCTTGTCCTCGATCCCGGTGTTCGACCCACGCTGATTGCGATTGCTGGCGCGGAGGCCGGGCTGGAGGTCGGGCGCTTTGCGGTTCGGGTCGAGCTTGCGTTCGGGGCCGCCGGGACCGGCCTTGATCTCCTGGCCCTCGCGGGCCGCGGCGCGCGGCGACTTCTGCTCGAACTTCTTGACGAACTGCTGCATCTCGTCGCGGGTCATCCCGATGCGTTTCTCGAGCTCGGGGGTGACGCGGTCCTGTTCGAGGAGTTCGGAGAGTTTGCGGATCGCCTCGCGTTGGGGCGGGGACTGCTCGATATCGGGCGCGGGGGATGCTGCGGGACGATCGGGGACCTCGGCGGAAGCGTCGGGGAGCGGCTTCGAGTCGTCGGTTCTTCGCTCGCCCGCTTGCCCGGGTCCGCGCTCTCCGGGTTGGAATTCGGGTTGGGCGTCGCCGACGTTTCCGCCGGGCTTGCCTGCCTCGCCCGGTTTGGGAGCACCCTGGCCGGGCATGGGCGACCCGCCCGCTTGGGGTTGGCCCTGACCGGGAGTGTTCCCCGGTTGCGCACCGGCGTCGGGTCGACCTTGTCCGGGCTTCTCGCCGCCTGCTTGCCCGCCGGGCTTGCCCGCCTCACCTTGTCCGGGCTTCGGGCTGGACTCCTGGGAGGAACCGGGCTTGGACCCCGAGTCGCCTTGTCCCGGCGCTTTTCCGGGTGATTGGGATCCGCCCGTCTTGGAAGCAGGCTCGGAGGAATCGCCTCCGGGACGATCACCCTCAGTTGGTTGGGCGTTCGACGGGTTGCCGGACTTCTCGCCCGACTTCGAGCCGGGTTCGTCGCCGCCCGCCTTGGCGGACTCGGCCGCCGCGGAACCCTCGGGCTTGTCGCCGGGGCCCGCGGGCTTGGTTTGTTGGGCGATGGGATCGCCCTTTCCAGTCTTCCCGGAAGTCGCCTTGGGTTCCTGCGTCAAGGGTTTTCCCTGAGCGCCCGCCTCTTCGCCGGGCATGGGACTCCCCTCCTGCTCACCGGGCTTCTCGCCGGGGGCGGGTTGTCCCTGTTGTTCGCCGGGCTTCTGTCCGGGCATGGGCTGAGCCTGTTCACCGGGCTTCTGTCCGGGCATGGGCTGCCCCTGTTCACCGGGCTTCTGTCCGGGCTGCGGCTGACCTTGCTCTCCAGGCTTGTCTCCCGGCATGGGCTGTCCTTGCTCTCCGGGCTTCTCTCCGGGCTGCGGCTGTCCCTGCTCTCCGGGCTTGTCTCCCGGCATGGGCTGAGCCTGTTCACCGGGCTTCTGTCCAGGCTGCGGCTGACCCTGTTCACCGGGCTTCTGTCCGGGTTGCGGCTGCCCCTGTTCGCCGGGCTTTTCTCCCGGCATTGGCTGACCCTGTTCACCGGGCTTCTGTCCAGGCTGCGGCTGACCCTGTTCGCCCGGCTTCTGACCAGGCTGCGGCTGTCCTTGCTCTCCGGGCTTGTCTCCCGGCATTGGCTGTCCTTGCTCTCCGGGCTTCTCTCCGGGCTGCGGCTGTCCCTGCTCTCCGGGCTTGTCTCCCGGCATGGGCTGAGCCTGTTCACCGGGCTTCTGTCCTGGCTGCGGCTGACCCTGATCACAGGGCTTATGTCCGGGT
>JANRKW010000029.1:0-251952 GCA_033763215.1 Isosphaeraceae bacterium
ACAGCGCGTCAACCGAAGTTGAGCCGCGAACGCACCTTCGGCCAACCGCGCGGCGACGACGCCGTGAGGCGCGAGCTCGCGGACCCAGGCCTCGCGCTCGAGGGCGAGCTCTTCCTCATTCTCATGCGGCATCGGAACGACTTCGGCGCAAAGGCCGTGCGTCATAGCATTTGCGCGTGAAATACGCTTGCCTTCGGGCGACTTGGGGCCGGTCGACCGCAGCGCATTGGCGCGATTGGCCGCCAGCCGGCGTTCGGAGACTTCCATGGTGGATCTCTTTGAAGTGGAAAACCAGGTAACCGTGACCAATTGGGCAAGAACGGAATGCCGTCATCTGATAGATCGCCCCGAGCCGACCGAGAATCCCGTGCAACTGGAGAATTTGGCGAAATCTTGCGAGCCCCCAGATCGGCATGAGAAAAATGCTCAGTGAACTCTTGCATCCCATGAACGGAAGGATATCATGGGTCGCGACGGGTCGGACGCGTTGAATCTCGGGTGGCCCCAATCAGTCGTTCGATCCAGCCGTCGAAATGCGGGCACTCCCTGCGGATCGCGTCGATGCCGATCGCTTCGGCGATCCGCTTCCCGTGGGAGATCTTGCGATAGCCGGGGTGAAGAGTCGTCAGCCGTTTGCTCGGCGCGGTCGCGGGGTCATCGTCGATCGCTTCGGGGTTTCCGAATTGCTCCAGGATCTCGTCGAGCGGTGTCCGGATCCGCTGATCGTCGAGGACCCGAGCGATCTCGTCCGGGCCACTGAACAACAGCGCCTCGTATTCGTGCATCTGCACGTAGGGAAGGAATCGTTTCGACAGAGATGATCCGAGCCTCTTGGCGACCTCTCCCGCGATTGCCTTCTCGACGAACTCCCCGCGCTGAGCGACCGGTTGGGACTTCGAGTCAAGCCGTCCCGGCCAGGACGGGGGCATCCCGTAGTAGTCGAGCATCGTGGTGACGAACGCAACTCGGTCACTCTTCAGGATCGTCTCGATGTCGCCGAACGCCCGGTCGAATTCGCCCACGCCACCCTTCTTGCCGGGCTTCCCGACGATCCGAGCGCTGAGCGACACGCCGTGTGCGACGATCCATGGCGCGAGGACATCCTTCACGAAGGTCGCCTCGGTTGGTCCCTCGACGACCGCGATGACCCTATTCATGTTGCCGAGCACCTCCCAAGACATCCTTGCGCCAGAGCTCGCCGAGCGTGTAGCCCCGGAGCCAACCGGCGAGGTCTTCGGGGTCGAGTCGGCGAAACCGCGACGCGCCCGCTTCGCGATCGACGACGACGACGTCCTCGGGGTCGAATGTGTCGAGGAGAGCGGGGGACTGAGTGGCGATGATCGTCTGGATGCTCGAGCGGCTCGATCGCACGAGCTCGGCGAAGATCTCGAGCGCGTACGGGTGGAGCCCGAGTTCGGGCTCGTCGATCAGGATCGTCGCGGGCGGGTTCGGCTGGAGCAGGGCGACCGCGAGGGCGATGAATCGAAGAGTGCCGTCGGAGAGCTGGGAGACGTCGAACCGACCGATCGAATGCCTCTGATGCCAGACGAGCCGGATCATCTCGCGTCCCGGACCGCCGATTCGTTCGAAGTCGAATTTCTCGATGAAGGGCGCGACGAGTCGGATCGTCTCGACGATCGAACGATAGACGGCCGGATCGCGTTCGGAGAGGGAGAGCAACATGGGTCCGAGATTGGCGCCGTCGTCGCTGAGCCTCGAGGCGTCGACCTCTGTGTGGGGCCTGCGCAAAGGGGCGAGTTCGCTCGTGTCATGGAAGTGGTAGACGACCCAGTCGGAGATCGGCGCGTCGCAGTAACCCTCGACCGAGTATGGTCCCTTCTCGGCGGCGACCTCGCTCAGTCTCGACTCGGAGTGTCCGCGACCCAGCGGTCGATTGGTCGGGTAGTGATCCTCGGATCTCGAACCGTCGTAGATCGCCCGTTCGTCGGCGAAGATCAGGCGCGCGTCGGCGGTGGGGATGAGCTCGAATGCGTAGGCGTTGCTGCCGAAGTCGACGCGGGCGTCGATGCGGGGCGTGACCTTGGCGCCTCGATGGAGGAAGACGTCGGAGCCGCCGGCCAGGGCGACCGTGTACTGGAGATCGGCTCGGACGAGGTCGCGGAGGAAGCGGAAGAACCCGACGAAGTTGCTCTTCCCCGCGCCATTGGCTCCGATGAGGAGGTTGACGTCGCCGAGCGGAAAGCTCTCGAGCGATCGAATCGACTTGAATCCGTGGATCGTGATCGTGTCGAGCTTGTGGGGCATCGCGGACCTCGGGCGTGGGGAGGGGACACTCCCATGATGCCGCGCGGTTCGCGATCGGTCATCCCGTCATTTCTCGGCGCGGATCGCCATGATCGAGCCGGGGAGCTTGCGCCATTGGATGAATCGATCGATGCCTCGACCGATCGGACGGAGGGGAGCGGGGAGGTAGAAGTCGAGTTGGCCGACGCGGTGGAAGTTCACGAGGCTGAGCGATCGGAAGGCGGCGGCGTGGCGTTCGATCTCTTTCGGTCGATTCGATCGGTAATGGACGGGGTAGTTCTCGTAGCGCTCCTCGCCCTTGCTGCCGTGGAGTCGGTCGAGGTACCAGTCCTTGATGCGGAGGGTCTTGGTGAGCATCGAGAGGTGGGCGAAGAGGTTGCGGGCGTCGATGGTGAATCCCCAGAAGACTCCGCCGTCGGAGAGGTCGCCGTGGAGTTTGTTCCAGAAGACCTCGGGCGCGGCGACGTGCTCGAGGACCATGACGCTGTAGGCGAGGTCGATGGAGCCGGGCGCGAGGGGGGCATCTTCGTAGATGGTGTGATGCACCTCGGTGATCACGGGATTCGCGGCCATTTCGGCGTCGGGTTCGACTCCGATGTAGCGCTTGGCGAATGGGGCGAGCTGGGTCTGGAACTTGGGCTCGTCGTCGAATCCGCGTCCGCAACCGATATCGAGGAGCGTGACTTCGCGCTCGGCGGCGAGCCTCCGGAGGTCGGAAGCGACCATGTCGTGAAAGATCGGTGCCCGCCACTCTCCCGCTCGGTATCGCTCGAGGAAGGGTGACCAGTCGACCGGATCTCGGCGGGACTCGGCGTCCGCTGTCATGTCGCTCATTCTCCGGAAAGGGCGGATGAGATCGGCTGGGAGTGGGCCGGCGCGGGCCGGAACGGAGCGTCGGCGAGCGTGAAGCGAGGAGGGAGAACCGGCGCAGCGGGGATCAGAGTTCGCCGGCGAGTCCGAGGCCGTGGAAGTAGTGCTCGACCTCGTGCTGGTGCTCGAGGAGCCAGTCGATCGAGGGTTCGTGATTCAGGGCCTTGCGGATGACCTTGACGGTCGCTTCGCGATGGATGGCGAAGAGCGCGGCGTGGTCGACGCGTTCTTCCTCGAGGACGGCGGGATCGAGCCAGACGGAGTAGATGATGCCGAGGTCGTTGACCTTGTGCTTGGGGATGATCCCCTCGCGGACGGCGTCGAGCACGCCGTTGGCGACGGCGGCCTGCACGGTACCCATGAGGATGTTGGTATATGCGGCGTTCTTGACCGTGACTTTGGAGACCATGACCGTCGCGGGGCGGACCTGGACGTCGGAATTGAGGATGGCGAAGACGCGGGTGTGACCCTTGACCTGGTCGCCGATCAGTTGAGCGAGGGCGTGCCCGACGGGGCCGTCGAGTTCGCCGATGACGATCTCGGGCTCGGCGCAGAGGTAGCCGAGGTCGCCCTCGACGAGGGCTTCACCGGTTCTGAGGACGATCCGATCGCTCATGGGCAAGGCGGCTCCCGGGCAGGGTACTCGGCGCGAAGCGGGGGAGATCGACCGATCTCGAGGGGAGCAGGATATCAGTACGGGGTGGGGCGGGGCAACGGTCCGGGCGCGCGGCGGACTGGGAGTCGCGAGACCGCGGGGAGGGATCGGTCGATCGGGAAATCGCGCGAAATCACGATGAAGCCGGGTGTCCACCCGTGTTGACAGCGATCGACACATCCATCCGTAAGAGTCGTTGGTGTATCGACTTGGAGCAAGCGAACAAAAGCGGATCGATGGTTCGGAGGGATCGACGGCCGGTGATGAGGCGCGATCGAGGTCTCATCGGGTGCGGGATTGTTCTACGGTAGCGATGAGCCTCTCTCTCACGGAGCAAGGGAACGAGAGAAGGCCGGGTAGGACGCACTCGCGACGTTGCGAATCGACCTCGAGCAGCCGCACCGGCCAGGGCCGCGGCCCCGCTCGGCGTCCGCCTGGAGTTTGGGTTCCTGGAAACATGCGGCAGTCGCCCGGCACGCCCGGGATCTCCGCCCGCTCACCGCCATCGTTCTTCATCCACGTATCGACACCCGCGCCCCACACCACGGAACCGACCATGCCGCGCATCTACATCGACGAGACGGCTGAACGCTCCCGAAACAAGAGTCGACGTGAAAAGCGGGCCCACTCACGTTTCAACACGCTGCTCCATCCCGAGATGGAGCGGCTCGAGCTGAGGATCACTCCCGCGGTGCGGACCTGGTCGGGAGCGATCGACAACATCTGGTCGAATGCGGGGAACTGGGATGTCCTGCCGGTCGCGGGCGACGACCTGATCTTCCCCGCGGGCGCGTCGCGGTTCACGACCGTCAGCAACTTCGCGCCCGGGACGACGTTCGGCTCGATCACGATCGAGGATGCGGGCTACGCGATCTTCGGCAATTCGGTGGTGTTGACCAACGGCGTGACGTCGACCCACGCGACGGGCACTTCGGTGATCGCCAACGACGTGACGCTGACCAACGGCGCGGCGTCGGTGGCGACGGGCGGCCGGCTCGAGCTCGAGGGCACGATCGGCGGAGCCTCGGGCTTGACCCTCTCGGGCGGCGGCACGCTCGCGCTCGAAGGCACGACGATCAACAACTACACCGGGACCACGACGATCAACGGCGGCACGCTCGTCGTCGGCAAGACGGGCGTGATCGCGATCCCGGGCAACGTGCAGATCGGCGACGGCTCGGGGCTCGACGTCCTCCAGCTCACGGCCGACGATCAGATCGCCGACGGGGCGACGGTGACGATCGGCGGCTCCGGTCAATTCAACATGAACGCGTTCGACGACACGATCGGCACGCTCGCGTTCAACGGCGGCACGGTCGTCTCGGGCGGAGCGACGCTGGGCATCACCAGCGGCCTCACCGCGAGCGCGGGAGCCTCGGGCACTTCGGCGAGCGTCGACTTGAGCCTGGCGAGCGGCGTTCGAACGTTCGACGTGGTCGACGGAGCCTTGGCGGTCGACTTCGAGCTCTCCGGGATCATCTCGGGCGCGGGCGGGATCGACAAGACCTCGGGCGGCACGCTCGCGCTCTCGGGGGCGAATACGTACACGGGAACGACGTCCGTCACGGCGGGCGTTCTCCGGGCTCTGAATTCCTCGGCGCTGGGCGGCACGGGCTCGGGCACGACGGTCGTGTCGGGCGCGACGCTCGAGGTCGCGGGCGGCGTCGCCATCGGCGCCGAGGCGCTGAGCTTGGCGGGGTCGGGGGTCGGCGGCGTCGGCGCGGTGCAGAGTTCTTCGGGAACGAACAGCATCGCGGGCGACGTCACGCTCACGGCGGGAACGTCGATCGGCGTCGACGCGGGCACTCTCACGCTCTCCGGCGCGATCGGCGACGGCGGCAACGTCTTCGGCCTCTCCAAGCTCGGGGCGGGGACGCTCGTGCTCGGCGGAGCGAACGCGAACACGTACACGGGCACGACGCTGCTCCACACCGGCTCGCTGACGCTGAGCAAGACGACCGGGCCGGCGGTCCCCGGTGCTTTCGTGCTGAATCCCTCGACCTCGGCGACCTACACCGCGAACCACCAGGTCGGCGACGCGTCGAACATCACCTTGGGAACCGGCTCCGCGGTCGATCTCGCGGGATTCAACGACACGGTGGCCGCGCTCGATCTCACCGCCGCGACGATCACCACCGGCGCGGGGACGCTGACGATCGGCGGCAACGTGACCACCCAAGCTTCGGGCACGGCGTCGAACATCAACGGCAATCTCGCGCTCGGCGGCGTCGATCGGACGTTCACGACGGCCTCGAGGCTGCAAGTCGGCGCGGTGGTCAGCGGCGCGGGCGGGATCATCAAGGCGGGCTCGGCGGCGCTCGCGCTCAATGGCGCGAATACGTACTCGGGCGCGACCGCGATCAACGTCGGGACGGTCCAGGCAGGCCATTCGAGCGCACTCGGTTCGGTCATATCGGGCACGACCGTCGCGTCGGGCGCGACGCTCGAGCTCACGACCTCGACGGCGTACGCGTCCGAGCCGCTCTCGATCACCGGGCTCGGAGACGGCTCGGCCGGCGCGCTCGCGATCACCGGCGCGGGGATCACGACATCGTACACCGGGCCGATCACCCTTGACGGCGACTCGCGGATCGGCGTGACCCAGAGCGACTCGACGCTGTCGATCGTGTCGCAGATCACCGACGGCGCCTCGACCTTCGGGATCACCAAGACCGGCGCAGGTCGCTTGGCGCTGACGAACGCGAATCCGTTCGGCGGGGCGATGGACATCACCGCGGGCACGGTCGCGGCCTCGAACAGCGGCTCGATGGGCACCGGCGCGGTCTCTGTGAGCTCGAACTCGACGCTCGAGGTCAGCGGCGGCGTCACGCTCGCGAACACGTCGTTCGCGATCGATGGGACGGGCCTCTCCAGCGCGGGGGCGATTCGGTTCGTCTCGGGCAACAACACGATCAACACCGGAGTGACCCTCAACGGCAACACCGCGATCGTCGTCGACGCGGGGAGTTCGGTGATCAGCAGCGTGATCGCCGAGTCGGGCGGAGCTCGGACCCTGCTCAAGCGAGGAGCGGGCCTGCTCACGCTGGGAGGCGTGAACACATTCACGGGTGATCTCCAGGTCGAGGCGGGCGAGATCGAGCTGACGGGCTCGATCGCATCCGACTTCGTGTTCAACGGCGGCACGCTCTCGGGCACGGGGACCATCGGCAACGCCGTCAGCGTCAACAGCGGGACGAACACGCTCAGCCCAGGCACCGGCGGCGACGCCACGGGTACCCTGACGGTCACCGCGGGAGCCGTGCTCGACACCGCGTTGACGTACGAGGTCGACCTCGAGGGCACGGGCGCGGGGACGTTCGATCAATTGTCGGCCGCCGACATCGACCTGGCGAATGCCGAGCTGGTGGTGACGGTCGGCTTCGCGGCGACGATCGGCAACACGTTCCGCATCGTCGACAACACCGGCGCGAATGCGATCACGGGCGTGTTCGACCGCTCCGGATCGCCGCTCAACGAGGGTGCGTCGTTCACGTCGGGGAATACGACGTTCTCGATCAGCTACGTCGGCGGCACGGGCAACGACGTCGTCTTGACGGTGACCGACGTCACCTACGTCTGGGACGGCGGCGGCGGCGACGACAATTGGACGACCGCCGCGAACTGGGTGTTCGACGCCGCGCCCACCGCGGGCTCGAAGCTCGAGTTCCCCACCGGCGCCGCCCGGCTCACCAACACCAACGACTTCGCCGCGGACACGGCCTTCCACACGATCACGTTCAGCGGCGCCGGCTACACGATCAGCGGCAGTGAGATCGACCTGAGCAGCGGCATCAGCGCGACCCATACGTCGGGCACGAGCGAGATCCAGTTCGTCATCGACCTGACCGCGAACGCGACCTTCAGCGTCGCAACCGGCGGCACGCTGTACATCAACGAGACGATCTCGGGCGGATTCGGCCTGACCAAGAATGGCGCGGGCACTCTGACGTTCGGAGGCGGCGGCAACGCCAACACGTTCACGGGAACGACCACGGTCGACGCCGGAACGCTCGTCTTGTTCAAGAGCGCGGCGACCGACGCGATCGCCGGCAACTTGACGGTGAACTCGGGCACGGTCCGTCTCGATTCTCAGAACCAGATCGCAAACACCTCGGCGATCACCCTCGGCGAAGGCGCGACGCTCGATCTCAACGGCAACAACGACACGTTCGGCGCGCTCGGCATGACCGGGGCCTCGGTGACGACCGGCGCGGGCACCCTGACTCTCGGCGGGACCGTGACGACGTCCGCGTCGAGCACGACCTCGACGATCGCGGGCAATGTTCAGCATCTCGTGAATCGGATCTACAACGTCGCCGACGGCGCGGCGGCGGTCGACCTGCAGATCTCGGCCGTGATGAGCGGCTCGGGCTTCAGCAAGCAGGGAGCGGGCCTGCTCGAACTCACGGGCACGAATACGACGATCGCTTCGTCGATCGTCACAGCGGGCACTCTCCGCGTCGGCAACTCGAGCGCCCTCGGGACGGCGCTCGACGGCACGACCGTGAACTCAGGCGCGACCGTCGAGATCGGTGCGGGGCTCACGGTTCCCGAGACCTTTTCGGTCGAGGGCTCGGGCAACGGATCGGGCGTGATCCAGCTCGTCTCGGGCAGTTCGACCCTCACGGGAGCGATCACGCTCACCGACGAATCGATGATCGGCGTGCCCGCCTCGAGCGACCTCACGATCGACGGCATCATCGGCGGCACGTTCGCATTGACCAAGGTCGGAGTCGGCTACTTGGTGCTCAATGCCGCGAACACATATTCCGGCGTCACGAACATCAATGCCGGAACCGTCGAGACGGGATCGACGACCGCACTCGGCACGGGCAACGTGACCGTCGCCTCGGGAGCGACGCTCTCGTTCAACGGCTTCGCGACGACGAATCCTCTGTTCACGATCGCGGGTACGGGAGTCGGCGGCGTCGGAGCGCTGCTCAACGACGCGGGCGCGAACACCATCAACGCCGACGTCGACCTCGCGGCGAACGCGACGATCGGAGTGTCGGGCGGAACGAGCCTCGACATCACGAGCGTGATCGGCGACGGGGGCAATGCTCGGGGTCTGACGAAGGTCGGCGCGGGCACGCTCGTGCTGTCGGGGACGCCGAACTACACCGGGGCGACGACCGTCTCGGCGGGCCTCCTGCGGGTCGACGGCAGCATCGCGACCTCGAGCGGCGTGACCGTCGACTCGGGGGCAACTCTCGGCGGCACGGGCACGGTGCCCGCGACGACCGTGAACGGTACGCTGAATCCGGGGTCGACCCTCGCGGGAACTCTCACGACGGGCAACCTCGGCTGGAACGCGTCGTCCGCCTTCGGGGTCGACATCAACGGCGGAGCGCAGTTCGACTCGGTGAGCGTGAACGGAACGGTCGTGATCGACGCGACCGCGACGCTCTCGATCACTCTCGGCTATGTGCCCGCGATCGGCGCGACGTTCACGATCATTGCCAATGATGCATCCGACTCGATCACCGGCACCTTCGCCGGGCTTGGCGAAGGAGCGTCGATCGTCGTGGGCAACACGACGTTCCAGATCACCTACGCCGGCGGCTCGAACAGCAACGACGTGGTCCTGACGGCGACCGACGTCAGCTTCGTCTGGGACGGCGGCGGCGGGGACGACTTCTGGTCCACGGCCGCCAACTGGGTCGGCGACGCCGCGCCGATCGCGGGCGTCAACCTCGTCTTCCCGACGGGAGCCTCGCGAACCACCAACACCAACGACTTCGCCGCCGATACGAACTTCAACGACATCACGATCGAGGCGAGCGGATACGTCATCATCGGCAATGAGATCGACCTCGACGGCGACATCACGACGACCTACTCGAGCAGCGGCTCGCGGATCGAGTTTCCGATCGAGCTCATGTCCTCGCGGATCATCGACACGGCGACGGGCGGCGACTTCGAGATCCGCGCGGTGATCTCCGGAGCGGCCGCGGGAATCACGAAGCAAGGCGGCGGCACGCTGAGATTCGCGGGAAACAACTCGAACAGCTACAACGCGGTGACGGTGGTCCAGGGGGGGGTGCTCGAACTCCAAAAGAGCAACTCGGCCCTCGCCCTCGCGGCGAATCTCCGGGTCGTCTCGGGCACGGCTCGACTCAACGGTCACGACCAGATCGGCAACACGGCCTCGGTGACCGTCGAGGAAGGGGCCGTCTTCGACGCGGGCGGATACGATGACACGTTCGCGGGGATCACGCTCGAGGCGGGGACCGTCAACTTGAACGGCGGCACGCTCACGATCACGACGAGCATCACCGCCTCGAACGCGACGCCCGACGGCGCGAGCTTCATCAACGGCCCGGGAACCATCGACCTCAACGGCGCCGCGGCATTCCAGATCAACGTGAATGATGAGGCATCGATCGACTTCGACTTGTCGATCAGCGCCGTGATCACCAACGGCGGGATCGATAAGACCGGCGCGGGCAGCCTCCGGCTCGGCGGGACGAACACCTACGCGGGGACGACGCTCGTCAGCCAAGGGTCGATCCTGGTCGCGAGCGACGGAGCCCTCGGCACGACCGCCGGGAACACCGAGATCGTGAACGGCGCGACCGTGTTCCTCGAGGCGGGGCGATCGATCGCCGAGAACTTCGAGATCGCCGGAACCGGCGTTTCGGGTCAAGCCCTGGGGGTGATCTCCGGAGACGCGACGATCACCGGCACGGTCGACCTCTCGGCCGCGTCGACGATCGGCGCGGCGAGCGGGAGCTCATTGACGGTCTCGGGAACGCTCGGCCACACCGTGGGCACTCCCACGCTCACCGTCGACAACGGCCCGTCCGGTCGGACCACGCTCTCGGGGAACAGCCCGAACTTCGAGGGCGAGATGGTCGTCTCCGAAGGCTTCTTGAGGCTCACCGGCGACAACGCGGCCGGCAGCACCGGCAACACGACGATTCTCGTCTCCACGACCGCCTCGCTCGAGGTCGGCGGCGGCATCATCCTGCCGGCGAATCGCTCGATCACGCTCGACGGTCTGCCGGTTTCGGGTGAGTCGAAGCTCATCAACCTCTCGGGGTCGAACCGGATCCTCGGCCTGGTGACGATCTCGTCGAACAACAGCGCGGTCTTCGCGAGCGTGGGCACGGAGATCGACCTCAACGGCGGCCTCGCCGGCACGGTCGACTTCGACAAGAACGGCCCGGGGGTCCTGACGATCTCGGCCGCGACCACGATGTCCGGTCGAATCAACGTCGGCGACGGATCCGCATACATCAACGCGAACACCACTGCGAGTTCGCAATTCTTCGTCGACGGCACCCTCGGCGGCGAAGGCACGCTCCCGAACGTCTCGATCAGTTCGATCGGCACTCTGGCACCGGGCGCGACGGCCGTCACCCCCGGCATCATCACGCTGAGCAACGGCCTGACGATGACCGCCGGCTCGACGTTCTCGATCGACATCGACGGGGCGGGGCAAGGCACGCAGTACGACTCGGCCCACGTGACCGGAACGGTGGACCTCGGCTCCGCGACGCTCGTGATCTCGCTCGGCTACTTGCCGCTGCCCGGCCAAGGGTTCACGATCATCAACAACGACTCGACCGACCCGATCACGGGCACGTTCAACGGCATCGCCGAAGGCGGCACGATCACGGTCGGGACGCAAGACTTCGTCGTGAGCTACGTCGGCGGCACCGGCAACGACGTGACCCTCACCGCGCAGCTCCGCGTGAGCACTTGGAGCGGCCTCGGCGGCGACGCGAATTGGTCGACGGGCGCGAACTGGGTCGGCGGCCTGGCTCCCGAGGCGAACAATCAGCTCGTCTTCCCGATCCTCGGCTCGCGTCCCACCAACAACAACGACTTCGCGTCGGGTACCACCTTCCACTCGATCGTGATCCAGTCCTCGAGCTACGCGCTCGGCGGCAACTCGATCGACCTGACCAACGGCGTCACCATGGCGGCGCCCTCGGGCAGCTCGTCGATCTCGTTCGACGTCGAGTTGCTCGCGAACCAGACGATCGACGTCTCGGCGTCGAACACGCTCACGCTCTCGGGCGTGATCTCGGGCGCATTCACGCTGACGAAGTCGGGCTCGGGCGAGGCGATCCTCCAAGCGACGAACACTTACTCGGGCGGGACCTCGATCTCGCAAGGCACGCTCGAGGTCGACGGGGCGGCGGCCTCGCTCGGCTCGGGCGCGATCACGATCGCCGCCTTCGCGACGATGGAGGTCGACGCGGTCTCGATGACCAACACGATCTCGGTGGCGGGCGCGGGTGCCTCCGCGGCGGGTGCGATCATAGGCGTCGGCGCCACGACGAGCACTCTCTGGGGCGCGGTGACGCTCACGGGGGTCACCTCGGTCGCGACTCAGGGCTTGGGGGCCTTGACCTTCAACGGCGTGATCTCCGGAGGGTTCGGCCTCGAGATCCTCGGGGGCAGCGGATCGGTGGTCTTGGGCGGCTCGGGCTCGAACACCTACACCGGCACGACGACGATCGCGGGTAGGGCCGAACTCTACAAGACGGGCGGAGCCACGGCGATCGCGGGCAACGTGACCATCGCCGACAACACGCTCTGGCTGCTCCAGCCGGAACAGATCAGCGACACCAGCACCGTGAGCCTGACCTCCGCGAACGCAACGTTGTTCTTGAACGGGAACGCAGAGACGATCGCAGCTCTCCAGTTCACCGGCGGAACGGTGAACACGGGCGCGGGAACCTTGAACCTGAACGGAACCGGCGTGGTCGTCACGACCAATGCCGCGAGCACGACCGCGACGATCTCGGGCCTGCTGTCGATCGGCGGCTCGCCCTCGACCTTCTCGATCGCCCAGGGCACGACGAGCAGCGGCATCGACCTGCAAGTCTCGGCCGTGGTCTCGGGTGGCGGCTTCCTGAGAAAGACGGGAGCGGGTCGGCACGCGCTCTCCGGCGTGAATACCTACGCGGGCGGGACGCAGCACTGGCAGGGCTCGATCCTCGCGACGAACGATTCCTCGCTCGGCACCTCCGCGGCCTCGATCGAGGCAACCCTCGAACTCAGCGGCGGGATCACCATTGCGAACGCGATGACGATGAGTGCGGGCGGCTCCTTGGTCTCGAACCTCTCGGGCGACAACACGCTCTCGGGGACGATCAGCCTGGCCTCCGACCTGGATGCAAGCGCCGCGACCTCGACGACGCTCACCTTCTCGGGCACCATCAGCGACGGCTCGAACGGCTACGGGATCGACAAGATCGGAGCCGGAACGCTGCGTCTGATGTCCAACAACGCCTACAGCGGCGGCACCGGGATCTCCGCCGGCACGCTCGCGGTCCACTCGACGACCGCGACAGGAACGGCTGGAACGGTGGCGGCTTCGGCCGGCACGACTCTTCGAGTGGCGACGGCGACCTACACCGTGCCGAGCGGCGGGCTCACGCTCGACGGAGCCACGGTGCTCCAAGGCGACGCCTCGAGCTCGACGGTCGACGGCGGGATCACCCTCCTTGCGAACAGCACGTTCGCCGTCGTCCAGGCCGCGGGCTCGATGACGATCGCGGGGTCGATCACCGACGGCTCGGGCAGCTTCGGATTCAGCAAGATCGGCTCGGGAACCCTGATTCTCGACTCGGCGAACACCTATGACGGCACGACGCAGATCACCGGCGGTACGCTTCGCGTGAACAACGCGGCGGCGCTCGGCTCGACGAGCGGCGGCACCGTGATCGGCGACAACGCGACCCTCCAGACGGGGCTCTCCTCGAACGCCGCGATCGCCGAGCCGCTCACCGTCGGCACCTCGGGCGGCACGGGCACCATCTCCGTCTCCGGCTTCACGCCCGACTTCAGCGGGGCGGTGTCGCTCCTCGGCACGCTCGCATTGACCGGAAGCGGTACGCTGGAGATCTCCGGAGTCATCGACGACGCCTCGGGCAGCTTCGGCCTCACGAACAACACGGTCCTCACCACGCTCAGCGCCGCCAACACGTTCGACGGGGCGGTGGTGATCGAGAGCGGGCGGATCACGATCGAGTCGACGGGCGCTCTCGGGTCGACCTCGGGCTCGACCGAGCTCCGCTCGACCGGCGAGCTCCAGTTCTCGCTCCCGGGAGCGAACGCGATCGCCGAGCCGATCGTCGTCGCGGCGAGTTCCACCCCCGTGATCTCGAACGCCATCGGCACGAACGTGATGACCGGCGGCGTGGAGCTGCGGAGCAATCTGTACTTCAACGTCACGGGCAACCCGCTCGAGGTCGCGGGCGTGATCAGCCAGAGCGGCGGCAACTTCGGCGTGATCAAGCTCGGGGGACAGAATCTGTACCTGAGCGCGGCGAACACCTTCGACGGCGTCGTCGAGATCCAGCAGGGGGCGTTGGTCGTTCGCGATCCGAGCGCCCTCGGCGGCACCACGGGCGGAACCGTCGTCCACGGCAACGCGACGCTCGCGCTCGACACCGATACGACCTTCAACGAAAATCTCGAACTCGGCCGGAGCTCGGTCGGCGGCTCGCTCCGCAACGATTCGGGCGACAACCGCTGGAACGGCACGATCGTCCTGGTCGGCACGAACGCCATCGAGGTCAACGGCGGCTCACTCTTCCTCAATGGAGTGATCAGCGGCGCCGGCGGCATCACGAAGACCGGTACGAACGCGGCTCACCTGAACGCGACCAACACCTACGCAGGGACGACGGGCGTGAGCTCGGGCGTGCTCAACGTCACGGTCTCGGGCGGCTTGAGCACCGCGGCGTTGGACATCGACACCGGCGGCACGGTGACTCTCGAGAACGGGATCACGATCACTCCCTCGTCGATCAACCTGCGCGGCAGCGGCGACGGCAACGGCGCCCTCCGCTCGAGCAACGGCAGCAACGTGTATGCCGGGCCGATCACGCTCGCAACCGACTCCAGCATCGGAGTCACCTCCGGCATACTCACGCTCTCGGGAGCGATCTCCGGTTCGAGCGGCCTCACCAAGCGAGGAGCGGGTGAACTGGTGCTCGCGGGAAGCACGGGCAACAGCTACACCGGGACGACCAGCGTCGTCGAGGGCACGCTCTCGCTCGGAAAGACCTCGGGCTCGGCCGTCGGCCTCGGTACCTTGACGATCGGCGACGGATCGGGACTCGACGCGGTCCGGCTCCAGGGCAACAACCAGATCGACGACAGCGTCACGGTCACCGTCGTCGAGTCGGGCGTGTTCGAGGTCGGCTCCTACAGCGACTTGATCGGTCCGCTGAACATCCGCGGATCGAGCGTCACGATCGACACCGGCGGCGAGCTCGGCGTCTCGATCGTCTCGTTCAATTCCGCGAGCAACTCCACGACGGGCGTGATCAGCGGCTCGGGCACGCTGAACTTCGCGTCGTTCACGGGTCAGTTCGTCGCGGCCGACACGACCGGCGTCGCGACCGACGCCCGTGTCGGCGCGACGATCAACGGCACCGTCGTCACGAAGTCGGGCGCCGGGGTGCTGGCCTTCAGCGCGAGCAACACCTTCACCTCGACGCTGTCGGTCGGCCAGGGAACCCTGCAGGTCGAGTCGGACGGAGCTCTCTCGACGACCGCCGGAGCGACGAACGTTTCGGCGGGCGCGACGGTCGAGTTCATCGGCGGTCGCACGCTCTCGGAGGATTTCCAGCTCTCCGGCGGCGTCGCGACCGACTCGCTCCGAGCCGCGAGCGGCTCGACGGTCCTCTCGGGCGACATCGCCCTCAACGGCGCAGTCTCCCTCGGCGCGGCGGCCGCCGGCTCGCTGCGGTTCGACGGCGTGATCGACGACCCGTCGAACATCTCCTCGCTGATCATCAACGACTTCACCACCGGAACCGTCATCCTCGGCAACACCAACGACATCCAGAACGGCGTGACCATTCACGACGGGATCGTCGAGGTCCGGGCGAACAACGCCTTCGGCAGCACCGCGTCCACCTCCATCAACGGCGGCCAGGTCCAGATCTTCGGCTCCTCGCTCGCCACGGGCTTCGCGATCAACCGCACAGGGACGTCGATCACCAACGTCAGCGGCAACAATTTCGTCGCGGGTGATCTCACGCTCGGAGCCGACGCTCAGATCGAGGTCGTCGGCGGGTCGATCCTCCGCCATCAGGGCCGGATCCTCCAGTCGGGCTCGTTCGACTTCACCAAGACCGGCTTCGGCACCCTTCGGCTGGAGGGATCGGCGAATCAACAGGTCGACACGAATGTGACCGACGGTACGCTCGAGGTCGCGGGCCAAGCCGCCCTGGGCACGACCGGCACCGTCACCCTGAGCGCCTCCACCACGCTCACCCTCGCGGCGAACGACGTCGACCTGCCCACGGGCGGCCTGACCGCGAACGACTCCACGATCATCTCGACCTTCAACTCTTCGAACCCCGTCGACCTCTCGGGCACGATCTCCCTCCTGGGCAATACGACCCTGAGCGCGGGCAGCGGCGATCTGCTCGCCGGACCGATCACCGGCGCCTTCGGCGTTCACGTCGAGGCTTCGGCCGATCGGATCACGCTCCGCGGCACCAGCACCTACACCGGCGCGACGACCCTCGGCTCGGGTGAACTCCACGTCACAGGCGACATCAGCTCGAGCTCGGGACTGACGCTCGCGGCGGGTACGATCCTGAGCGGAACCGGATCGCTGCCGGGAGTGGTCTCGACCGCCGCCACCGTCCACCCCGGCGGCAGCCCCGGAACGCTCAACGTCGAGAGCCTCACCCTCGACGCCTCCTCGACCTTCGATCTCGACCTCGACGGCTCCGAGACCAGCCAGTACAGCCGCGTGATCTCCTCCGGACTCGTCACCCTCGCGGGCGCAGCGCTCGACGTCACCTTCGGCTTCACCCCCGATGCGGGCGACATCCTGACGATCATCGACAACACCTC
Organism: Isosphaeraceae bacterium; assembly: GCA_033763215.1. Lineage (GTDB taxonomy): Bacteria > Planctomycetota > Planctomycetia > Isosphaerales > Isosphaeraceae > JANRKW01. Next base: position 16,628 of record JANRKW010000029.1, read on the forward strand.
GGGCTCGCCGATCTCCGGCACCTTCGCAGGCCTCCCCGACGGCACGATCTTCGCCCGCGGCGGCTACACGATGCGGATCGAATACGACGGCGGCAGCGGCGACGACGTCACGCTGACCCTGCTCGGCGTCACGACCCTCGACCTGACCTCGAACGTCTCCTCCGCTGTCGTCGGCCAGACCATCATCCTCACCGCCGACGTCTCCTCCGACATCGGCACCCCGGGCGGCAACGTCGTCTTCTACGTGAACTCCAGCCCGCTGCCGAACGGAACCGTCGCCCTCCAGAACGTCTCGGGGCATTGGATCGCCACTTACTCGATCTCGACGCTTCTCCCCGGCGCCTACACCTTCTCGGCCGATTACGCCGCCGGGCAAGTGCCCAGCCTCCTTGGTTCGAGCGATACGCTCGTCCCCAATCCGTTCCTGGTCGGAGCCGCGGCGACGACGACCCTCGTCAGCTCTTCCGACCCGAGCAGCGTCTACGGCGAGTCGGTCACCTTCACCGCCTTGGTCGTCGTCCAGGCTCCCGGCGCCGGTCTCCCGGTCGGCACGGTCCAGTTCCGCGACGGAGTCACGGTCCTCGGCACCTCGACGCTCAACAGCATCGGCGTCGCGACCTTCACGACCTCGATGCTCGGCGCCTCCGCCGACCCGCACTCGATCACGGCGTACTTCACGCCGACGAGCTTCGAGTGGGCACCGTCCGACTCCTCGGGCGATCCCTTCGCGCAGACCGTCGCCAAGGCGATGCTCACCGTCACGGCCGACGACGCCTCGCGAACCTACGGGGCGACGAACCCGACCTTCACCGCGAGCTACACCGGCTTCGTCAACGGTGAGACTCTCGGCACCAGCGGCGTGACCGGCAGCCCGTCGCTCACGACCGCCGCCGTGCCCGCGAGCCCGGTCAACGGCTCGCCCTTCGCGATCGACGCGGCCCTCGGCTCGCTCGCCGCGACCAACTACGACTTCACGTTCGTCTCCGGCGAACTCACGATCACCAAGGCTCCGCTGCTGGTCGCCGCCGACGACACCAGCCGACCCTACGGCGAGGCGAACCCGGTGTTCACCGCGTCGTACTCGGGCTTCGTCAACGGCGAGACGCTCGGCACCTCGGGCGTCACCGGCACGCCCTCGCTGACCACCACGGCCGTGCCCACCAGCCCGGTCATCCCCGCGCCGTACTACCCCATCACCGCGGCCCTCGGCAGCCTCGCCTCCGACAACTACGCCTTCAGCTTCCAGGACGGTCAGCTCGCGATCTCGCAGGGTGTGCCGAACATCACGCTCCAGCAGGCCTCCGAGACGCTTCGCTACGGCCAGCCGACGTCGCTCACCGCGACCGTGCTCTCGGCCGGTGCGGGCCAGCCCACGGGCACCGTCTCGTTCTTCCTCAACTCGACCCTGCTCGGAACCCGGACGCTCGACGTCAACGGCTCGGCCACGCTGAGCATCGACTCGCTCCCGCTCGGGACGGGCAGCCTCGTCGCGAACTACAACGGCGACGACGATTTCGAGGCGGAAGGCTCGGACTCCCTGCTGGTGGAGGTCTCCCAGGCCTCGACGAGCACCGCGATCTCGACCTCGGTCGTGTCGTCGGTCTTCGGCCAGTCGGTCACCATCACGGCGACCGTCACCCCGCAGTCGCCGAGCACGAGCCTGCCGGTGACGGGCTCGGTCAGCTTCTCGTACGACACCGAAGTCCTCGGCGTCGCCGTGCTCGACGCCAACGGCGTCGCGACCTTGACCACATCGATGCTGCCGGTGGGCACGGTGGAGTTGATCGCCACCTACATCAGCACGTCCGAGTTCGACACGAGTGAGGATCGCGAGTTCTTCACGATCAACCGGGCGAACGTCTCGGCGTCGATCACGAGCAGCCTCAACCCGTCCGACTACGGCCAACCGCTGAGCTTCACCGCGAATCTCGCGGCGATCGCTCCGGGCGCCGGCATCCCGGGCGGCATGATCGACTTCTACTCCGACAACATCTACTTCGGCTCCGCCCAACTCGTGGGCGGCGAGGCTTCGATCGGCGCCCCGACGCTCTCGGTCGGCGGCCACACGATCGAGGCTCGCTACGCCGGCGACAGCAACTTCGGGCCGGTGATCGCGTCGCTCGTCCAGGCCATCGATGCGTCGGACGTCGTCGTCACCGCCGTCTCGACCGGGTCGACGGTGTTCGGTCAGACCGCGATCATCGACGTCACGGTCACACCGTTCTACTCGACCCAGGCTCCCAGCGGCTTCGTCACCTTCTGGGTCGATGACGTCCTGATCGGTCAGGCGATGCTCGACCCGATGGGCGAGGCGTCGTTCTCGACGAACGCCTTGCCGGTCGGCTCGAACGTGGTCACCGTCCTCTACGTCGGCGACTCCCGATACGTCGCGAACAGCGACACCGTCACCCAGGTCGTCGCCGCGGGGCCGACCTCGACGACGCTCACCAGCTCCGACCCGACCAGCGTCTTCGGCCAGTCGGTCGTCTTCATGGTCCAGGTCGCCCCGATCTCTCCGGCCGCCGGGTTGCCCGCGGGCGAGGTGGGCTTCTTCGTCGACGACACCCCTCTCGGGATCGTCGCGCTCGACGCCAACGGCCGAGCCCAGATCACGCTGTCCAACCTCACCGTCGGGACGCATCAGATCGAGGCGGTCTACTCCGGCAACGCCTCGTTCGCGGGCTCGTCGGCGACGCCGATCGAGCAGGTCGTGTCCCCCGGCGAAGCTCAGGTCGTCATCACCTCGTCGGCCCCCGACGCGGTCTTCGGCCAGACCTTCAGCCTCAACGTCGTGATGAGCGGCCCCGTGACGCCGACCGGAACGGTGACGTTCTTCGACGGTTCGACCTCGCTCGGTTCCAGCTCGCTGGTCGACGGCCAGGCCTCGATCGAAGTCTCCAACCTCTCGGTCGGGAACCACTCGATCACGGTCGTCTACTCGGGCGACGAGAACTACGCCCCGTTCACCTCCGAGCCGATCACCCAGACGATCGCGAAGTCGGGCTCGACGACGACCTTGACCTCCTCGACGTCCTCGCCGGTCTTCAGCCAACCCGTCACGTTCACCGCCGTGCTCTCCGCCACCGCGCCCGGCTCGGGCACGCCGACCGGAAGCGTGACCTTCCGCAACGGTTCGACCGTGCTCGCGACCGTGCCGCTGGTCAACGGCCAGGCCCAGTTCACCACGAGCGGACTGAGCCTGGGAGCCCACCAGATCAACGCGACGTTCGACGGCTCGAACGACTTCAACGCCTCGACCCGGGCGATCGAGACCTCGATCGGCCAGGCCGCCTCGACCGTGCTCGTCACGAGCTCCGCTCCGACCGCGGTGACCGGTCAGACCGTGACCTACTCGATCACGGCCTACGCCTACACCCCCGCGACCGCTGAACCGACCGGGACCGTCACCCTCTTCGACGGCTCGACCGCAATCGGCACCGCGACCCTCGTCAACGCCCGGGCACAGATCAACGTCGTCGCCTCGGGTGCCGTCTCGACCAAGACGATCACCGTTCGCTACAACGGCAGCGCCCAGTTCTCCGGCAACACCTCGCCGGCGATCAGCCAGGTCGTCAACCAAGCTCCGACTTCGACGTCGATCGCCGTCACCCAGGCGCGGCGGAACGGCGTCAACGGTTATCTCTTCACGATGAACGTCGGCAGCGTCGCCCCGGGCAGCGGACAACCGACCGGCCAGGTCGGCTTCTACGCCCGAAGCACCGTCTATCGCACGCTCGACCTGGTGAACGGCGTCGCGACGATCTTCCTGTCGCGGACGACCGCCCGCAACCTCGGCGGCAACTTCGCCGCGATGTACAACGGCGACGCGAACTTCCTCACGAGCGTCTCGCCGATCATCGGGCTCAACGGCTCGCCGATCAACGGAGCTCGTCGCCCGACCCGCGTCTTCCGCGGCCGCTGATCCCGGCGCCGCGACCCGGTCTACGCCTGTTACCCACCGCGGTCGAGCCCTCCCCAAAGGGCTCGGCCGCGGTTCGCTTTTCCTGCGGAGGTCTCGCCCGTTCGTGACGCGCGCCCGAGGGCGATGGTATGATCGAGACTCGATATCGATGAGCACTCCCGCGAGGATCGACCATGGCGCGTTTTCTTGCTCGAGCCGGCATCCTTGTCGCGAGTCTGCTCGCGACCTCGACCGAGTCCGTCGCCTCCGAGCCCCGCGTCGTCGTTGCCGAGGGGCGGCAGCCGCAGGCGGCGGTGGATGCGAAGGGCGGAATCCATCTGGTCTACGGCCTGGGCGACGAGATCCGCTACGTCGCGCTCGACTCCGAGGGCAAGCCGACGAGCAACCCGGTGATCGTCGGCAAGGCGCCCTCCAAGCTCGCGCTCGGCATGAGGCGCGGGCCGAGGATCGCCGTGAGCGGGCGCGGGATCACCGTGACCGCAATCGATTGGAACAGCCCCGTCGATCGCGGCAAGTTCACTGCCTATGAGGGCGGCACTCTGCTCGCCTGGCGGTCGACCGACGGGGGACGCAGCTGGCAGGGCCCCGTCGCCGTGAACACCGTCCGAGGCTCGGCCGCCGAAGGGTTGCACGCGCTCGCCGCCGGGCCCGAAGGCGCGTTCTTCGTCGCCTGGAACGACAACCGATCGCAGTCGATGGAGGTCTACGGTGCCCGCTCGAACGACGGGGGCGCGAACTGGGTCGACGAGACGCTCGTCTACCGATCGCCCGAGAAGTCGATCTGCCCGTGCTGCCATCCCTCCGCCGCCTTCGCCGCCGACGGCTCGCTCCACGTCATGTGGCGCAACCAGCTCTTCGGCCGACGCGATCTCCATCTCGCGCGCTCGCTCGACGGCGGCAAATCGTTCGAGCCCGCCGTCAAGCAAGGGGAGGGGAGTTGGTCGTTCAACGCCTGCCCGATGGACGGCGGGGCGATCGCTCCCTCGAGCCGCGACTCGGTGACGACCGCCTGGATGCGCGAGGCTCGCGCCTTCGAGTCGACCTCGGGAAGCGCTGAGCGCTCGCTCGGTCGGGGGGTCCAGCCTTGGTGCGCTCTTGGGCCCGAAGGCGTCTCGTTCGCCTGGATCACGGCTCGGCCGGGAAAGCTGATGATCCGCAACCCCGGCGACGCCAAGCCGACCGAACTCGCCCCGTCGGCGGTCGACCCGATGCTCGCCGCGGCGCTGGGCGGTCGAGGCCCGGTGGTCGCGGTCTGGGAGGTCGATCCCTCGGCCGGCAAGCCGGCCGGAGGGCACTCGCACGGGACCGCGGTCGCAGGCCCGATCGCCGCGGCGGTGGTCGTGCCCGCGACCGAGTGAGTCGCATCGATCGGATCCGCATCGCTTCGACTCCGCATTCGTTCATCGCCGAGGATTTCGATGTCTCGCATCAAGCTCGTTCCGGTCGATCGTCCCGAGGTCGCCCCGTTGGCCATCTCGCCCCGGCTTCGTTCTCAGCTCGTCTACTTCGGCGCGGCGGAGGGAACCGAAGGCGTGCCGCCGCTCGCCGACGGCGAGTACTTCTTCCTCCGCCACGAGGTCCTCGGTTGGCTCGAGGACGGCGCGATCTCGCTGGTCTCGCCGCTCGACACCGCGAACAAGACCGAGGTCGAGCTCGAGGAAGAGCAGGAGACGATGCTCCTGTGGCTCGACCGCAACGACGTCAGCCGCGTTCGCCTCGAGGAATGATCGAGTCATGCAGGCGCAAGAGCGTCTCGAGAACTTGGCCTTTCCCGACCGCGACCCCTCGCTCCGCGCACTGATCGCTCGACTCTCGGAGCCCGATGCGGGGAAGGCGGCCGACAACTTCGTCTCGAACGAGGACTCGACGGTCCGCGTCGCGCTCGACCTCGAGCGCCTCGCGCCGGCGGGTTCGGTCTACCTCGGCGTCGGGCCCGACCAGAACTTCACGGCGATCGCCCACGCGCGGCCGCGGCTCGCCTTCATCCTCGATCGCCGCCGGCGCAATCTCCGGCTCCATCTGCTGCACAAGGGATTGCTCGCGCTTGCAAACGACCGGATCGACTACCTCCGCAGGCTGACCGCACGCGAGCCCGTCGGGGCACTCGGCGGCGACGCCACGCCCGAGGCGATCGTCGATGCGTTCCGCGCAGCTCGGTTCGATCGGTCTCGACTCGACGTCGAGATCGCGCGGGTCCGTGAGGTCGTCGAGCCCTTGGGGATTCTCGAGCCGGCGGAGTTCGCCGATCTCGCGACGATCCAGGCGCGACTCGCGGGCCCCGGTCTCGACGCACGCTTTCTGGCGCTTCCGATCTATCCGACCTCGGCCCGGGCGATCCTCACCCGCGCCGGCGAGCGCCGGCCGCATTGGCTCGCCTCTTCCTCGACGTTCGCGCGGGTACGCGACCTGGAGCGATCCGACCGGCTCGTGCCGTTGACGGCCGACTTCGCCGGACCGACCGCGCTGCGGCGAACGGGTGAATGGTTGCGGGCGCATCGACTCGAAGTCGGCGTCTTCTATGTCTCGGATGTCGAATTCTTCCTGCTTCGCGCGGGGCGATTCGCCGACTACGTCGCCAACCTGAGCGCCTTGCCCTGGGCCGCCGGCGCGGTGATCGTGCGGACCAGCACCCGCGAGATCGACCACCCGGAACGAAGGTCGGGAGAGAGTTCGACGACGGTGATCCGCGCGGCCGAACGGTTCCTCGCCCGAGCCGAGCGCGGCGAGATCGCTTCAGTCGACGACCTCTTTGAGCGCGAGGGCGGCCGTGAGTCGCTCGAGGGCTTTCGCTGAGCCGATCTCGGCTTTCCCGAATCCCGGCCGCGCTCCGAGCGCGATCGCCTCATCCTGGGCCGACGCGTGATTGCTGACGAGCATGACCGGGACCCGCTCGAGCTCGGCATCGCCGCGGATCGCGCGGATCAGGTCGATTCCCGGAGCGCCGTCGCAATCTCCGATGCGGTTCACCAGGACGAGGTCGAACGTCTCGGCGCGGAGCATCTCGAGCGCTTCGGACTTGGTGTCGACGGCAATCGTCCGCGCGCCGGCGACCGAGCGCAACCATGCGGAGATGTATGAATGATCGGGCGAACATTGTCCGACGCTGAGGATGCGCGGCGAACGGCTCATGGCGAATTCCTCCGAGGTCGGACGTCAATGCGCCGAGAGCGCGAGCTTGGTCTCGAAGAGCGACTGCGTACGGACGATCGAGCGCTCATCCGGGAAGGTGTGGAACGTGTGGATCAAGAGACCGCGCGCCCTGGCCTCGACGACGATCCGGCTGGTGGCCGAGGGGGCGAAGCGATGCGAGGGGGGAAAGACGCACGAGAGGCCGCCGCGGTCGTCGTCGCCGCGGATCTCTTCGCTGAGGTGAGAGAAGATCTCGGGGTCGTTGCGCTCGACCTCGACGATCGACTGATACTCGACCCCGATCGCCGGTCGCAGGGTCGTGATCCGTTCGCCGCGGACCTTCGACTCCGAGAGCAACCCCTCGCGCGGCAGGTCGACCGGGTCGCGGAGCAGGACCTCGGAGAGCCGGGTCTCTCCGCTCGACCAGATCACGACGTGGCCGCGATCGATGATCCGAACGTCGGCGGTCCAGCCGTCCTTGACGAACCGACGGTGGGCCTTGACCGCGAACCAGTCGGGGTGGATCGCGCGGCCGTAGACCCGGAATGCGAGATCGGGCGTTTTCGGGCGCGGGTCGGGCGGGGGTAGGCTCATTCCGTCGGACTCCTCGATCGTCGCAAATGACGAGGGTGCGGTCTCCGGCCCGTCGTTCGTGCGTCGGGAGGGGGGATCACGGGTCACACCGAGTACGGGTTGTCGCTCGAATCAATCATAGGCCCCGGGCGGCCGAAGAGTCCTCCGGAAAGCGGCGAACTTTGTGCCCGCGCGTCCACTGCCGTTCGTTCCGGGGAACGTCGGGGGTGCCGGCGCGGGGCCTTGTCGTTCGACGGTCTCGGGCCGATGATGAAATCGTACCATCTTCGTGGTCCGACGTGCTGAGGTGAACCGATGTCCAAGGCGATGTTCGGCGCGGGTTGTTTCTGGGGAGTCGAGGAGGCGTTTCGCAAGCTGCCCGGCGTGCTCTCGACCGCCGTCGGCTACTCCGGCGGCACGACCGACGCCCCCACCTACAGAGACGTCTGCGGCGGCCGAACCGGGCATGCCGAGGTCGTCGAGATCGATTTCGACCCCGAGCGGATCGGTTACACGCAGTTGCTCGAGGTGCTCTTCGCGATCCACGACCCGACGACGCTGAACCGGCAAGGGCCCGACGTCGGTACGCAGTATCGCTCGGCGATCTACTACTTCGACGACGCCCAACGCGAGGCGGCGACCGCCGCGATCGCCGCTCTCGAGGCGTCCGGCCGGTTCCGCCGCCCGATCGTCACCGAGGTCACCGCCGCCGGGCCGTTCCACCGCGCGGAGGAGTATCATCAGCAGTACATCGCCAAGGGCGGGCGGTCGGCCTGCGCCATCCACTGACGCGATCGGGTCAGGGCTTCGCTTCGACGACGAGGTCGATCGCGGCGAAGTGTTCGTGATCGCTGCCGGTCCGGATGCTCTCGACCCGAATCATGTAGACGCCCGGCGCAGGTGCGGGGATGGTGCAACGTCCACCCGCCTTGCCGCCGGGCTTGAGATCGAGGTCGAACGCCGTCTCGAGCACGATGTTCGAGCGCTTCGAGAGGTCGGGCGTCTCGCGCTGGCCGACCTTTGCGACGCGCGCGAAATAGAAATGGACGACGACGTTCTCGAGCGTCTTGTGCGGATAGACGTTGGTCAGCAGGTATTCGACGTCGAGAGGTTCGCCCGGAGTCGCTCGGAGCACGGGGCGAGGATTCTTGCCGACGTCGGGGGGAGTCTGGTCGACGAAGGCGGTCTGCTTGTCGTCGCGGGTCGAGACGTCGAGCGAGATCTTGGCGTGCTCGGCGACCGCCGTTTGGGCCAGAGAGAATGCAGCGAGGACCGCCGCGCCGGCGACGGCTCGCAGTTTCCGAAATCTCGTGACGATCATCGTCGGTCCCTCGCTCGGAACAAGGCAGGCGGGTGGTAGGGGCATCGCGACCCCCCGAGTGCTACTGTATCGTGAACCGAGTACGCGAGATACCGCCCCGGAGCATTCGCGCCCGTCGAGGCTGCGGCGCTTCCCTCGGGTCTTGGGGAGAACCGATCCATGTCGACGCGACCGCGACCGATCCGAGTCGGAATCGTCGGAGCCGGGTCGATCGCTCGGACGAGACATCTGCCCGGCCTCCTCGCGATCCCCGGAGTCGAGATCGTCGCGGTGTGCAACCGAAGCCGCGACTCGGCCTCCCGGATCGCCCGCGAGTGGAACATCCCCCGCGTCCATGGGGCTTGGGAGTCGCTCGTCGAGGACGAGTCGATCGACGCGGTCGTCGTCGGAGCCTGGCCCTACCTCCACTATCCGGTCACCCTCGCAGCCCTCGATGCCGGAAAACACGTGCTGACTCAGGCACGACTCGCGATGAGCGCACGCGAAGCCCAGCGCATGCACGACAAGGCGCTCGAGAAGCCCGAGTTGACGGCGATGGTCGTGCCCAGCCCATACGGGCTCACGGGGGATGAGCTTCTCCGCCGAATGATCGAGGACGGATTCCTCGGATCGCTGCGCGAGCTGCATGTGACCGGGATGAATGCCGACCTCGCCGATCCGCTCGCTCCGATCGGTTGGCGACAACGGGCCAGGTACTCGGGCTTCAACATGCTGACGCTCGGGATCCTCCACGAAACCGCCGCGCGCTGGACCGCACCCGCGACGCGCGTCTGGGCGTGGGCCCTCAAGACGATCCCCGAACGCGTCGAGCCCGAGAGCGGCGAACGCGTCCGCGTCGGCACTCCGGACAGCGTGCAGGTCGTGACCACGCAGGCCGACGGCTCGCGCGGGCTCTACCGGCTCAGCGGCGTGACCTGGCACGCCCCGGGTCTATCGATCGAGATGTACGGATCCCACGGCACGATTCGCTACGATCTCTCGAAGGATCGCATCCTCGCCGCGCGACGCGATGAGGGCGATCTGCGCGAGCTCGTCGTTCCCGAGGAGCTTCGCGGCCGTTGGCGCGTCGAGGAGGAGTTCATCGCGGCGATTCGCGGCGAGGAGCCTGTTCGCCGATCGACCTTCGCCGACGGGGTCCGCTACATGCAGTTCACCGAGGCCGTCGCTCGGAGTTCGCGCCACCAGATCCCCGTCGACCTTCCCTTGACCGAGTTCTCGCATCCCGGGATCTGAACGCTCCCGCGGCGAGACGGAGCGAAGGGGAAACTGGGAAGGGGAAGGCGCGCGACCCTCCCCGGCGGCCGCTGAGAATTCAACGAGTGGCGCGGAACGCGGCCTTGAACGGCGAGCCCGCGACGGTCGTCTCGACGTTGCCGATCAGTTGATCGAACTGGAAGGGGCCCGGCTTGCTCGCGAGCCGAGTCTCGCCCGCGACGCCCTTGGCCGCCTCTGCGGTGAGCTCGAGCTCGATCGGCTCGGGTTTGTCGGGAGTTTCGATCATCACCTTGGCGGTGGTGGGCGGGGAGGGCATCGCGGCGGTGAGGGCCTTGTCGAGGAAGTAGACGGCGATCACTGCGCTGCCTTCCTTGCCGACGGGCTCGGAGACCACTTCGATGAATCCGGCTTCGGCGGGAAGCGCGACGATCGGCCCGCCGTGGGGCCCGAACTGAGCCGATTCGACGGTCTGCTTCACGACGACTTCGCCGCATCCGCAGAAACCGACGACGAAGACGCAACCGACGATCAGGGCGAACCGACGCATGGCGATTCCTGAAAGTGTGGAGGAAAAAAGGGCTCGCCCGCCGCTCGACGGAGCAGGGCGGGCGAGCCGGGGATGGAACCTCGGTGGGATCAATAACTGTCGGCGCTGAGGACTTCGCCGCCGTTGCGGGTGCCGAGCGCACGCCAGGTCTGGAGGTTCACGGTGTCCTTGATGAACTTGACCGATCCGTCGCCGGTGAGGGCGTTGACGCCGCCGGGGTGGGAACTGCGGGCGGAGATGATCGAGTGCTCGCCCGGAGTGTCGGGGATCGCGCTGCCGGCGCCGCAGTCCTGTCCCTTCCAGTTGGGCGGGGCGACGTGGTTGTACATGGTCGCCATGTACCAGGCGAACGGCCAGCCGTCGGAGAAGTCCGAACCGGGCTTGAACCGGGCGGCGTCCATGAAGTTGAAATTCGAGACGGTCGGGCGGTAGTTGCCGCAATCGCGGAAGAGGACGTCGCGCGGCTGGAATCCGGTGCCGCCGCGGTTGGGCGACGTGATCAGGTCGGTCTTGGTCGGGAGTTCCGTCAGGCCTCGGCTGCTGCCCTTGTCGCGTTCGGCGAAGAAGACGGTGTTCGTGGTGCCGTCGGTGATCTGGGCGATGCCGAGCGCCTGAGTGATCGTGAAGGCGCCGGTGCCTGGTGCGGTGCGGGTGGTGTTGTTGTTCCAGTCGGCCGCGCCGCCGTGGGCCTGGTCGCCGCCGAAGTTGTAGCGATAGTTGTTCTCGCTGACGCCGCCCGCGGTGGTGTTCGGGTCGCTCGGGCAGAGGAAGGTGCTCTGCGCGAGAGCGAAGGCGGTGAAATTGTAATTCAGGATCCGTCGGGTCGTGCCGCCGGTACCCGACGCGAACATCCGCGCGGTGTTCGGCGCGGTGAAGTTCATCGCGTTGTAGGCGTTGCTCTGCTCCATGTAGTTGAGCAGGTGGCAATGCACCGACCAGAAGCCGGTCCACGATCCGGGCGAGGGGTTTGCGTCGATCGTGTTGTAGTTCGTGTAGCCGACCGAGATGGTCCCGCGGACGACGAGGTCGGGGTCCATCCGACCGGGCGGGAAGGCGTTGAACGTGCTGTGGTAGTTGTGGAGCGCCAACCCGATCTGCTTCAAGTTGTTGGTGCACTGCGAGCGCCGAGCCGCCTCACGCGCGGCCTGAACGGCGGGGAGCAAGAGAGCGATGAGGACGGCGATGATGGCGATGACCACGAGCAGCTCGATCAGGGTGAAGCCGCGATGTCGAGCCGGAGCCGATGAGGCCATGGAGGTTCCTCGAAGATAATTTCATGATAGTCATTCGATCGAGTCGACCCGAAGGCCGGGCCACGCTCGATCGGAGAAGCTGGGGAAGCCGCGGAGGATCGGCATCCGAGCCTCGTCACTCTCGAATCGCATTCCACCGATGCATGATCGGCCCGATGCCTTCGAGGACGAAATACGACGAATCATCATACGCGTGGGGTGAGTGCCGAATTGTTAAGTTTCGATGAATTTCGAAGGAACGTCGCTTCGATCCATGGTGCTGCCGAAGTTCGACTCGGGTTGACCGGTCGGAGTGATCGCCGTAGACTCCCGCGCTGTTTCGGACCGGGAAGCGAAGGAGCGCGCCGTGGTCGAGGAGAAGGGCACGTCGATCTTGCCGATTCGCGCCTGGCGAGCCTGGCGTGAACGAGGGACCGCCTACCTCGTCCACAAGGCTCTGAGGCGCGGATTGAGCGGCCGAACCGACCTCAAGCGGCGGCTCGTCTACCACGACCCGCGGAGCTATTGGACCCTGCGCGGCGGGCTCGAGTACTTTCGCGAGCAGGAAGATCACCCGACCCGAGGCGACCGAGCGCGCGTCATCGCGCGATCCATCGCGGCATATCAGCCGACGTCGATCCTCGAGGTCGGATGCGGCTATGGAAAGCAGCTTCGCGAGCTTCGCCGGCTGCTTCCCGACGTCCCCCTCACCGGCATCGACTTCAGCCCGTCCCAACTCGCGATGGCGCGCAAGCACCTCGAGGGACTCGACGCGATCGACCTCGCACTCGCCTCCGGAACGCGTCTGCCGTTCGTGGACGGTGCGTTCGACCTGGTGTTGACCTCGGCGGTGATCCTCCACAACCCGCCGCCGCAGGCCGAGCGGATCCGCCGCGAGGTCGTCCGCGTCTCCCGCCGCCTGGCCGCGCACAACGAAGACACGAACACGAGCTACAACCGCTACGGCTACGATACCGCCGCATGGTACCGCGATCGCGGGATCCCGGTCCTCGAGTCGGGCCCGATCGGCGTCGAGACCGATCCGGACCACGACGTCTCTCAATTCTGCGTGGTCGAAACGTGGCGACGCTGAATCCGCCGATCGAGGCGGCGCCCGTCATCGAATCGTCCGCGGTTCTCGGGTTCGACGAGCGACGCGAGAATCGCAAGGCGGTGCGCGACGGCCTGATCGTGACGATCGGCGGTCAATTCGAGCGTGCCCTCGGCATGCTCACAGCGCTCGCGTTGCGCTGGGGACTCGACCCCGAGACGCTCGGGGTCTACACGGGGCTCCGGCTCTACCTCGACAACACGAACCGTTCGAGCCTCGGAGTCGGCCTCGGCGCCGTCCAGGAGATCCCCGTGCTGCTCGCGGCAGGACGCGAGGCCGAGGCGAGGCACGTGGCCGACGTCGCCTACACCGCCAACACGGCGACCTGCCTGCTCTACTCGCTGGGGCTCTGCTGCTGGGCCGCGTGGAAAGGGGCGACCGCGCCCGCCGACGACCCGCTCGCCCGACAATGGGTCTGGGGGCTCGTCGCCGTCGCAGGGCTCGCGCTGCTCAAGCGAACCGAGTCGTTCCGGATCGCTCTGCTTCGAGCCAAACGTGAATTTTCATTCACTACCGAACTCGACCTCTTCGAATCGGCGCTCTCCGCCTCAGCCGTGATCGTGGGGCTTCGAGTCGCGGGACTCTGGGGCTTGCTCGCAGCGGTCGGCGTGATCTTGGCCGCCAAGATCATCTACATCGATCGCCGAAGACCGCTCGACCTGCGATGGGTCCGGGACTGGCCGACGACGCGGCGATTGATGATCGAAGGGCTTCCGATCCTCGCGAACACCGCGGTCTTCGGAGCGCTCGTCGGCATCGACCGCGCGGTCATCCTCGGCCGGCTCCCGGACGGCGAGCGCATGGCGGGGCTCTACTCGATCGCCTTGATGGGGACGAGTTGGAGCCTCGACGTCGCGGGACGCTTGGTGCTCGTCGCTTATCCCTACTTCCAGGCGACCCTCGGCCGGACCAACGACCCCGTGCGCGTCGCCCGGCAGGCGCTGGCGGCGGTCGAAGCGCAGGCGCCCCTTTTGATGTTCGGAAGCGGTATCGCCGCGATCGTCGGCCCGACTTTCCTCGGCATGCTCATGCCTCGCTACGTCGATGGTCTGCCGGCTCTGCGTCCATTGCTCGTGGGCATGACGCTCCTGGGCACGGCCTGGCCCGCCCGGCAATTGTCGATCACCCTGGGGCGAAACCTCGCGCTCACCACCTCCGCCGCGATCGGACTCGCCGCGGCCGCGGCGGCCGGGATCTGGTGCGGCGACCGCTGGGGGCTCGTCGGCGTGGCTTGGGGAACATCGCTCGGCCACGCCGTCGCCGCGCTCGCGGTGGGAGCGACCGCATTCGTTCCGCGACTCGGACTTCGCGATTGGATCTCGCACGTCGCGCGGCTGCATCTCCTGGGACTCTGGGCGGCGGCGAGCGTGATCGCGACCGATCACATCGCCCTGGGCGACCTCGATCCGCGTCTCGCGGCGCCGGTGCGCGCCGCGATCTTCACGGCCGGATTCGCAGTCGCGGTCGCCGTTTGGGGAGCGAGGACGGGTCGGTTCCGATCTGGTCGCAGCCGAGGTGTATGCGTCGACTCTGACGAGGGAGCCCCATCGCCGTGATCCTCGACATCCTCTTCACCGCGCTGCTGACGATTGCCGGGCTCACGCTCGGGCGCTGGATCACGGTCGCGCTCGGCGAGCGACTCGCGTCGACCGAGGACCGCTTGGCGATCGACTTGCCGCTCGGTCTCGGCGCGATCGCACTCATTTCGGTCGGACTGGGCCAGATCGGGGCGCTGCGGACCGAGGTCTCCGTGATCGGCGTCGGGGTGCTCGCGGCGATCGGCTCGATCCGAATGATCCCTCATGTCGGCCGTCCACGCATTCGAGAGCTCGTTGATTCCTTGGGCGGCGACCCGCTCTGGAACGCACTGCTCGGGGCCGGGTTGCTCGGTTCGTTCCTCACGGCGCTGCTGCCCGTGACCGACGGGGATGCGCTCTGCTATCACCTTCAGGTGCCGAAGCTCTTCCTGGCCTCGGGATCGCTGTCGTTCGATCCCGACCTCCATGAAACGGTCTATCCGCTCGTGGTCGAGATGCTCTATGCGCATGCGTTGGCCTGGCGCGGGCCGGTCGCGTGTCGTCTGGTCGAATGGTTGCTGGGCGTGGTCTTCGCGGCGGGCGCGGCGAGCTTGGCCCGGCCTTGGCTGGGCGGGCGGGCGTGGAGAGCCTCGACGATCGCGGTCTTGGTCCCCGCCGTGTCGAACGGCATGGGCGCGCCGCTCAACGACGTGGCGCTGGCGGCCTACTGTACCTCGGCCCTCGCGGCCGCACTTCGATGGGAGGGAGAGCCCTCTCCTCGAAGAGCAACGCTCGCAGGAATGCTCATGGGTTTGGCGATCGGAGTGAAGTTCCCCGCACTCGTCTTCGTCGGACTCCTCGGGCTGGTGGGGCTGCGGCGATCGCTCGAACCGAAGCGTTTCCGCGACCTGGCGACCGCGGGCTTGGTCGCGTTCGTGGTCGGCGGCGCGTGGTACGTCAGGTCGTATGTTCATACGGGCAATCCCGTGCATCCGTTCTTTCGCTCGTTCTTCGGAGGCGCGGGGCTCGACGAAGTTCTCGATCCGATCAAGCGGCCGCTCGATCCGACCCCGCTCAATCTCCTCGGCGCACTCTGGCCGATGACGCTCGACCCCGCTCGCTTCGACAGCTTCTCTCATCAATTCGGTCCGATCTTCCTGGCGACTCTGCCCTTGCTCCTGGTCTTCCGCGCACCCAAGGGACTCTGGGCTCTGACCGGCTTTGGATATGCGTTCTTGACCATCTGCTTGACTCAGCGGCAGAGCATGCGGTTCGTGCTCGCCGCTCTTGGTCCCTTTTCGGTTGCAGCCGCTTGGGTCGTGTCGAGCTGGTGGGATCGACGCGATCGTTCGACCGTCATCGCCAAGGCGATCGTCGTGGTTCTGCTGAGCTTCCAGGCCGCGCTGGCGTTGGCGCGGCCGCGCGCCGGGCTCGATCTCTTCCTCGGGCGGGAATCGAGCTCGAGCTTTCTGTCGCGGCGGGAGCCGACATACAGGGTCGGTCTCTGGGTCGATGAGAATCTCCCGGAGGATGCCAGGCTGATCGGGCAAGACCATCGAGGCTTCTATTTTCCACGGCCCTACACGATGGAGCTGGCGCATCGACGTCGAACCGGCCTCGGTGCGGCGGGCGAGTCGGCCGAAGCGATCGTCGCCGCACTCCGTGATCGAGGATTCACTCATCTGATCCTCTGCCCGCCCGTTCCCGAGACGGCCGTGGAGTTCGATCCCACGCTCTCGCGCCGACTCGAGACATGGACGCGCGAGCACCCACCGGTCTTTCGAGCCGACTTGTCGGATGCCGATGGAGTCGTCCGGCGCTATGCGATCCACGAACTGAGCGCCTCGACCGGGACGGCCTCGAGCGACTCCCGGAGGGTTCGATGAGCCGTGACCGACCGACCCTCGACGAGCTCCGCGCCGGGGCGCAGAAACAGCGGCATCGCGAGATCGGAAATGTGCTTGCGCGTCGATTCGGCCGTCCCGCCGCGATTTACGGTACTTGGGTCGCCGTGCGTCTCGGGATCTCCGCACACCAGGTGACGCTCTTCGCGCTCGCCGCCGCAATCGCTTCCGCGATCGCGATCGGGCAGGGTTCCCGAAGCGGGCTCGCTCTCGGGGTCGCGCTCGCCTGGTTCGCGTTCTGGCTCGACCACGTCGACGGACAGGTGGCGAGGTGGACCGGCCGAGCGGGGCTCGACGGCGTGTTCTTCGATTACTTGCTGCATCACCTCTCGAACGCCGCCCTCGGCTTCGCACTCGGCCAAGGGCTGGCGCTGCGCGACGGTGATCCGAATTGGTCGGTCGCGGGATTCGCGATCGCCGTGGGCTGGACCGGGCTCAACCTTTCAAACGATTGCAGATACAAGGCATTTTTTCAGCGACTCAAGAGCGGCGACGGCCGCTACATTGTCGAGTGCGGGGCGGGCGGCAGACCGGCACCGCCTCCGCCCGCGCCGAGGGATCCGGTCCGTGCGGCGATTCGGCTGAGCCAGAAGGCGTGCGAGCCGCATGTCGTGCTCCTCGGGCTGAGCGCGATCACCGCGACGGCGACGATCTCGGAGAGCCTGGGCTACGCGTTGCTGCGCGGGTGCGTCGGATGCTTCGCGGTCGTCGCTCCGTTGCTGGCGATCGCGCGGTGCGGACGGCTGGTGGCCACGGGCGGCGTCGAACGAGAGTTTGCGATCTGGTTTCGTCCCGAAGTCGAGCTCGACGGAAGACGGGAGAGGCTGGACTCGGAACGACGGGCGGGGTAGTCTCGGACCGCTTCGAGGTCCGCGAGGTCGGGTCGACGCACGCGGAAACAAGAGCCTGAATGAGCTCTCATGCGAGAGATTGCTCCCGCGTCTCGACCGCGCATCCGGAGTCGCCGTCCGTGATCGAACTCCCCGGCCGACATCTCGCGCCCTTGCCGTCTCGCCCCGGCGATCTCGCGATCGGCGTGGTCGGTGCGGGCTTCATCGTGCGCGACTGCCACTTGCCGGCGTATCGAGCGGCGGGGATGCGCGTCGTCGGCTTGACCTCGAGGAGCGAGGCGACCGCGCGCGAGACCGCGCGGCTGCGCGGGATCCCCCTGGTCGCTCCGACGATCGAGGCATTGCTCGACGCCGAAACGATCGACATCGTCGACGTCGCCGTACCTCCCGCCGAGCAGCCCGATCTGATCCGCCGGATCCTGGCGCACCCCCGCCGTCCGCGCGGCATCCTCGCTCAGAAGCCGCTCGCGATGGAGATCGGCGAGGCGCGAGCCCTGGTCGATGCCTGCGCGGCTAGGGGAACGCTCCTCCAAGTCAATCAGAATATGCGGCTCGACCATTCCATCCGGGCGGCCAAGGCGCTCCTCGAATCGGGCGCGCTCGGCGAGCCGGTCCTGGCGACGATCGAGATGCGGGCGATTCCGCACTGGATGCCCTGGGCGCGCGGGGGTCGCTCGCTCTCGACTTATATCATGAGCATCCATCATCTCGATACGTTTCGCTATTGGTTGGGCGATCCGATCCGCGTGATGGCGAGCACGCGGCCCGACCCGCGGTCGAGCTTCCCTCATGAAGACGGTCTGAATCTCGCGATCCTCGAGTTCGAATCGGGGGCGCGGGCTTCGAATTGGGACGACGTCTGGGCCGGCCCCGCAAGAGAGGGGGCGGGGGCCGACCTGTTCGTGAAGTGGCGGCTCGAAGGAACCCGAGGGCTGGCTCTCGGCACGATTGGTTGGCCCGGCTGGCCCGCGCGCGTACCGAGCACGATCGACTATTCGACCATCGACGACGCCGGCGCCTGGATCCGGCCGCGCTGGGGCGAAGCCTGGTTCCCGGACGCATTCGCGGGCACCATGGCCGGCCTCATGATCGCGCTCGAGACCGGCGCCGAGCCGGATATCTCGGGGCGGGACAACTTGAAGACTCTGGCGCTGTGCGAGGCGGTGCTCGCCTCGGCCCGCGAGCATCGTGTGGCGGCGCCGAGCGAGTTCCTGTAGACTCCGCGCTCGCAGCCAACCGCCGTCGTCCCTTCGGAGATCCGCGGCCATGAGACTCGGTCTGATCAACTCGGCCTGGGCGCAGACGGGGCGCGACACGGCCTACGGCATCCGCATGACTCGCGAGATCGGCTTCGACACCATCGACATCTTCGCCGATCCCCTCGATACCGACGCCGAAGAACGACGTTTGATCAAGTCGGAATGCGAACGCGCGGGGCTGCCGATCGTCAGCGTCGCTTGCGTCGCGCTCGGATTGATCGACTTCAATCCCAGCGTCAGGCGGTTCCACGCCGAGCGCGTGCGGGCCTACCTCGAGATGGCCCGCGAGTTCGATGCCTCGAACGTCCTCCTGGTTCTCGGCGAGTACCTCTGGCAGCGCGAGGTGATCCCTCCCGCCGAGCAGTGGGACCACGCGGTCCGCGAGGTTCGACGGCTCGGGATCTTCGCCGAGGAGCTGGGGCTGCAGATCGCGCTCGAGCTCGAACCGTTCAAGCTCTCGCTCTTGAATGATGTTGCGAGCATGTCTCGGTTCATCGACGAGGTCTCGGTCTGCTCGGTCCGCGCGAATCTCGACATCTCGCATCTCGTGCTGGCGGATCAGCCGCCCGAGTCGATCGCGGGACTGCGCGGCAAGGTCGCGCATGTTCATATCTCGGATTGCGACGGCAAGGTGCACGGTGATCTGCCTCCTGGTCGCGGCGTGGTCGACTTCCCTGCATATCTCGAGGCGCTCGCGGCGATCGATCCGGGAGAGATCACGGTGTCGGTCGAGCTGGAGTATTCGCCCGAGCCCGACGCGATCGTCGACTGGGTGCGCGAGGCTTACGAGTCGACCGCGCGGCTGATGGATCAGGCGGGGCTCCGGAGTCGATGAGGTCGCGGGCGACGGATGCGTTCGCCGCGGCGTTCCTGGCCGTCGTGCTCGTGTTTCCCGCGATTGCGACGATCCTCGAGGCGGCGGGAGGGGGCGCAGTCGAGTCGACACCCGATCGCGGCGGTGCGCTGATCGTATCCACGAACGACGACTCGAGCGTGCGTCCGCTTCGCGTTGCCCTGCGGACGCTCGAACTCGTGGGCTCGACGTCGGCGATCGTGCTGCCGGTCGGCTTGGTCGCCGCGGCGCTTCTCTTTCGGACCGACCTCTTCGGACGCGGCTTGCTCGCAAGCGCGCTCGTCGTCATCGCGTTGATTCCGATGCCGCTGCATGCCGCGGCGTGGCTCGGCGGCTTCGGCAATCTCGGGCGGAGCCAGGCTCTCGGGTCGGCGCCGGTGCTCGTGGGAATGGGCGGAGCGGCGGTCGTGCATGCGATCGCGGCATTGCCTTGGGTCGTGTTGATCATCGGTCTCGGACTCCGCGAGGTCGAACCCGAGCTGGAGGAAGCGGCTCTCCTCGAGGGGAACGCCTGGAGCGTGTTTCGGCGCGTCACGCTACGGCGGTCGCTCGGGATGTTCGCGGCCGCAGCGCTGGCGACGGCCGTGATGACCGCGGGCGACATGACCGTGACCGACCTCCTCGGCATCCGTACATATGCCGAGGAGGCCTATCTCCAATATCAGATCGGACAGGGCCCCGCGGCTGCAGCGGCGACTGCGATCCCCCCGCTCATCGTCGTGGGATCGCTGCTCTTCGTGGTCACCGAGCGGCTGGCCGCACTCGACCCCGAGCGGATTCAATGGCATGCGCGAATTGGACGGACCTGGCGTCTCGGTCGTGGGCGCGTCTGGATCTCGTTGCTCGCGTGGTGCGTCGTCGCCCTGCTCGCGGGATTGCCGCTCTACAGCCTGATCTGGCGAGCGGGTCGCGTGAACGGAGACGCGGCGGCGGGGTTGCTTCCGTATTGGTCGCTCGAGGGGCTGTTCGGCTCGCTGGGAGAAGGCGCCCGCGCGATCTGGCCTTCGACGTCGCGTTGGATGCGGAAGCCGTTGTGGGCGAGTCTGGTCTTGGCGGCGTGCAGCACGACGGTTGCGACCGCCGGGGCATGGTGCCTCGCCTGGTCGTCTCGCGGGCGGAGATGGGTGCGGCGCGCGAGCATGGCGGCGGCGGCCGCAGCGCTCGCCGCGCCGGGACCGGTCGCGGGCATGGCGTTCGTGCTCGCCTATCGCCACTTCGATTGGATCTATGATTCCCCATGGATCGTCGTCTTGGCGGCGGCGGGGCGAGTTTGGCCCTATGCCTTCCTGCTCTTGCTGCCGAGCCTTCTGAAGATCCCCAGCGAACTTCTCGAAGCTCGACGCCTCGAAGGATTGTCGGCGGGCGCGGTCCTGAGGCGTACGGTGCCGCGGCTCTCGGCCGGACCCGCGGCGGGAGCATGGGCGGTGGGCTTCCTGCTCGCGTTCGGAGAGCTGCCCGCCGTCAACCTCGTCGCGCCGCCGGGGCTGACGACTCTGCCCATCCTGGTCTGGGGGGCGCTCCATATCGGGGTCGAGAGCCGGCTCGCGGCGATCGCCCTGTGGCTGACCGCGATCTATCTGGTCGCCGGGGCGGCGACGTCGTTCGCACTTCGGCTCGGCCGGCGCTCGTTCGACCCGTCCGAACGAGCGCGGAATGCCGACTGACGGGGTCGATCCCGGACCCGCTCAGGCTCGGATCGAATCGATCGCCTTCTTGACGTCTTCGCTCTCGACGGTCTCGCCCGCGAGCGCCTTCATGGCGATACCCATCGCCATGCCTTCCTTGGGGGCGGCCTTGATCGCGTCGGCCACGGCCGAGAGACGGGCGACGATCGCCTCGGGCGCGAGCGATTCGGGCACCCATTCCTGGATCAGGGCGATCTCCTCGGGAGTGAAGGTGGTCTGCCCGGAGCGGGCTTCCTTGAGGATTCCGCGCATCTTCTTGACGGCTTCGGGGTCGGCGACCTCGGTTCCGTCGCCCTTGGTGAGCTGAGCGATCCAGTAACGAAGGAAGTTGAGACGCGCTGCGTCGCGCGCCTTCATGGTCTCGGAGAGTTTGGCGCGCATGCGTTGGACGATGGACATGGAACAGCTCCTCGGTCGAATCGATGACGGCGGCGTCCCCCTCGAGACACTTTGGAATCTCTCCGCGTTCGGACTCGATCCCGAGATTATGGACGATTCGGCGGGGGGACGCCGGCCGACTCGAGGAAGAAGCGAGAATCCTGGAGAGGGGACTTGACCCGATTTACTCGACGCGTAAACTATTGATGTGGGAACCAACCAGAGGCGCCGGTCGGGAGTCGCGTGATGGGCGAGGGTCGGCTGCGGAAGGAGATCGGGAAGCGGGGAGCATTCGACTCGTCCGAGGAGGAGCTGCTCCTGAACCTGCTTCGGACGCACGACCAGCTCCAGATCCGGTTCGTGCGGCTCTTTCGCGAGCACGGACTGACGCCGGCGCAATACAACATCCTGCGAATCCTCCGGGGAGAGGGCCGACCTCTGCCCTGCCTGGAGATCGCGTCGCGGCTCTTGACGATCGTGCCGGGAATCACCGGCCTGATCGATCGCCTCGAGGCGTTGGGCCTGGTGATGCGCCTGCGGGGGGACGCCGATCGCCGCGTGATCTACGTGGCGATCACGGAGGCGGGCCAGGAACGACTCGCCGGCGTCGACGAGCCGCTGCGTCGGCTCCACCGCGAGCTCGTCGGCCATCTCGAGCCGGGCGAGCAACGCGAGTTGATCCGGCTGCTCGAGAAGGCGCGGGCCGGCCGAGACGCCGGGGCAGCCGACCACGATGAATGATCGATATGTCGAAGATCGACTGGTCGACCACTCCGCCATCGATCGCAGGTGAGCGAGTCGGGTCGATCGACTTTCGGGGAGACGAGCGATGTGGGACGTTCGAAGGGCGGCCGACCGGGGGCACGGGCGTCACGGTTGGCTCGACACGCGGCACACCTTTTCCTTCGCCGATTACCATGATCCCAGATTCCTCGGTTTCCGAGGGCTCCGCGTGATCAACGAGGATCGCGTGGCGCCTGCGGCGGGGTTCGGCACTCATCCGCATCGAGACATGGAGATAATCACGTATGTGGTCTCGGGACGTCTCGCGCACCGCGACAGTCTGGGCCGGGAGGAGACGCTCGGGCCCGACGAAGTCCAACGCATCAGCGCAGGGACCGGGATCACTCACAGTGAATTCAACGCCTCGGACACGACTCCCGTGCACTTCTATCAGATCTGGCTGAATCCGGATCGCCGAGGGACCCAGCCGAGCTACGAACAGGCAAGCTTTCCCTCGAGCCCGGGAACGACCACGATCGCGACGCCCGAGGGCCGCGACGGCTCGCTCTCGATCGGTCGCGACGTGGTCGTCGAGCGGATCGAGACGACCGGCCCGGATCCGGTGGAAGTGCGGATCGCACCTGGAAGACACGCTTGGCTCCAAATGATCTCGGGCTCGCTCGAGGCGATCGATTCGGCGGGCCGGTCGGTCGCGCTCGCCGAGGGCGACGGTCTAGCGGTCTCGGACGAATCTCGCCTCGAGCTTCGTCCTTCGGGCGAGGGAGCAAGGCTGTTGCGATTCGACCTCGCGTGATGGTCGATCGATCGATGTTCGTCACGTCATTCGATTGGAAAGAGGGGGATGCGTCGATGAAGAAGGCACGGATCGCGGGAGTGGTTCTCCACGTCCTCGTGGGTGGGATGATGATCTTCGCGGGTTCGGGCAAGGCGCTCGGATTCGCTCCCGCGGAGATCGTCGAGAAGTTGCGCGAGTTCGGCCTGGGCGAACGCGTGGCTCTGATCGGATGGGGTGAGCTGATCACGGCGATCTTGCTGCTCGTTCCCTGGACCTCGTCGCTGGGCACCTTGGCGACGAGCGGATTCTGGGGCGGCGTGATCGCGATCCACATGGCGAAGGACGGCGAGATCGCCATGGGATCGGTTTTCCTGCTGCTGACTTGGATCGGCGCCTTGCTTCGGACTCCTTCGATGTTTGCGAGCTTTCGGCCGTCGCCGTCGAAGGAAGTGAGTTCCGAGGGCGCCGCCGGTTGAATCGCGGCTTGCCCGCCGCCGGGCGAGGCCCGATGATGGAATTCCCGCGGATGCAAGGCGAAGGAGTGGGAATGCGTACCCTCCTTGCGCCTTGCATTGCATGGGGGAGCGGAGGCGCGGCGTGGCGATGATGCGATGGGCCTGGATCGTGCTCGGGGCGATGATGACGGCGCATGAGCCGGCGGTCTCCGCAGCGTTCGCGGGGATCTCCGAGAAGTACGTCAAGTCGGAGCATCGGATTCCGATGCGAGACGGGACGCATCTGTTCACGGTCGTGTACACGCCGCGGGATCGGTCGCGGACATATCCGATCCTCATCGAGCGCACACCCTACGGCGTCGGACCCTACGGCGTCGATGAATATCCCGAATCGATCGGTCCGTCGGCGGAGATGGCCGAGAGCGGCTACATCTTCGTCCATCAGGACGTGCGTGGATGTTACATGTCGGAGGGGGAATTCGAGGATATTCGGCCGATCCGTGCCGATCGATCCGATCCTCGGGCGACCGACGAGAGCACCGACGCCCGCGACACGATCGCATGGCTTCTGGCGAATCTGCCGAATCACAACGGCCGAGTGGGGATCTGGGGGATCTCGTATCCCGGGTTCTACGCGATCGCGGCCTTGATCGATGCCCACCCGGCGCTCGCGGCGGTCTCGCCGCAGGCGCCGGTGTTCGATTGGTTCCTGGGCGACGACACTCATCACAACGGGGCGCTCTTCCTTCAACAAGAATTCAATTTCGATGCGGTCTTCGGCGTGGCGCGTCCTCGGCCCACGACGCAACACGGGGAACCGTTCGACCACGGAACGGAGGACGGCTACGCCTTCTTCCTCGATCTCGGACCGCTCCGGCGCGCGGACGAGCTCTACTTTCGTGGGAAGCGGAGATTCTGGTCGGACGTGATGAAGCACGGCACCTACGACGAGTTCTGGAAGGCCCGAGCGATCGGCCGCCGATTGGGAAAGGTCGATCCGGCGGTGCTGACCGTCGGAGGGTGGTACGACGCTCAGAATCTCTACGGAGCGCTGAATCTGCATGCGACGATCGAACGCGTGTCTCCGGGTACGGAGAACCTCCTGGTGATGGGGCCTTGGTCGCACGGCGGGTGGTCGCGCGAGATCGACTTCACCGCAGAGCCGGAGAGCGGCGGGGTCGAGACGAATCGCTTCTATCGCAGATCGATCGAGATGCCTTTCTTCGAGCATCACTTGAAGGGTCGGCCTCGTGATCGCGTGGTCAAGGCCTGGGTCTGGGAAACGGGGAGGAGGCGGGCCCGGGCTCTCGAGACTTGGCCGCCTCGGGACAGCCGCGGATCGGCGTACCACCTCGGTGCCGGCGGGCGACTCTCGGTCGATCCGCCGGCGGCAAGCGTCTCGGGTGCGGTCGGATACGATGAATACGTGAGCGACCCAGCGCGGCCGGTTCCGTACACGGCGAAGGTGACGGTCGACTGTCGTGAGTCGTACATGCTCGAAGATCAGCGCTTCCTCTCGGGCCGTCCCGACGTGCTGGGTTATCGTTCGGACCGACTCGAGGAGCCGCTGACGATCGCGGGGCCGATCGCGGTCGAGCTCTTCGTCTCGACCGACGGGACCGACGCGGATTGGGTCTTGAAGCTGATCGAGGTCTTGCCCGGCGAGGATGGATCCGACGGCGAGGAGCGCCTGGTGCGCGGCGACGTGATGCGTGGGCGGTTCAGAGAGAGCTTCGAGCACCCCAAGGGCTTCACTCCGGGGGTGCCCACGCGAGTCGCGTTCTCGCTTCCGGACTGTTTCCACACGTTTCGGGCGGGGAGTCGGGTGATGGTTCAGATCCAGAGCAGTTGGTTCCCGCTGGTCGATCGCAACCCGCAATCGTTCGTCGACATCGCGACCGCACGGGCGAGCGACTTCCGGGCCTCGAGGCATCGCGTCCATCGCGAGCCGGGGCGGGCTTCCCGACTGATCTTGCCGGTCGTCGCAACACCGACTGATTGAAGGCGGTTCGGCCTTGCGGAAGGCATCTTGCGCGGCGTCGTTCGTCGAGGTCTCTGGCGGGCGGAGGCCGACCGTCGTAGACTCGAGTTGGGTCAGACGTTCGAGGGCGGGGCGCAGCGACGTCGATGTCCGCGCCCTCGTGAATGCACCAATGGGTTCGATGAGGCAATCCATGCGGATGATCGTCGGGGCCGCCGTGCTCCTGATCGTCGGATCGAGTTCGGCGTTGCCGCAGGAGCAGCCTTCCTCGGGTGCGTCGAGGCCCGAGGTTGGGCGGCGGTTGCGCGTCGCGGCGTCGCAGATGCGCTCTTCGAGCGATGCGGGGGCGAATCTCGCGAAGATCGAGCGGACGATCCTCGAGTGCGGACGGAGGGGCGTCCGGGTCGTCGTCTTTCCGGAATGCGCTCTGACTTCGTACTCCGCCGAGGCGGCGAGAGGGGCGACGTCGGAGTTCCTGAAGGAGTCGGAGCGCGTGATCGGCGAGGCTTGCCGGCGCGCGGGCACGGCGGCGGTGGTCGGATCGCCTTGGAGGTCGGGCGACGCGCTCTACAATTCGGCGCTCGTCTTCGATGCGACGGGGAGGGTGGTGGAGAGATACCACAAGCTCCAACTCGCCGAGGACTGGCCGACGCCTGGCGACCACCTGTCGGTGTTCGGTCTCGACGGAGTGCGTTGTTGCGTGATCATCTGTCACGATGAACGATATCCGGAGCTGGTGCGATTGCCCGTGCTCGCGGGGGCGAGGGTGGTCTTCTACATCTCGCACGAGTCGGGATTGACCCAGGAGCGCAAGCTCGGCCCGTATCGCGCCCAGATCCAGGCCCGTGCGGTCGAGAACGGCGTGTTCGTGGTCCAGTCGAACGCCCCGGCGAATCGCGAGGGCGGCGGGTCGCACGGGCAGAGCCGGGTCGTCGGTCCGGACGGAAATCTGATGGGAGAGGAAGCCTCGATGTTCGGCGAGGACCTGTTGGTCGTCGACCTCGAGCTCGAGGCGGCCGACGCGGCGAATGCGCGGAGGAGCCTGACACGCGGGCCGCTCGCCGAATGGTGGAAGCAAGGCGCGGCGAGCGTTCGGATCCTGCCTTGATCTCGTTCCGCGGAATCGCAATCCGGTTGGACTGATTCATATGATCGATACTGATCGTCGAGCTTGGCAGAGATATGGCGGGGCATTCCTTGCGACGGTCATCGCAATCGCTCTGCGCTACTTGGCTGAGGAGCAACTCGGTCTCAGGGTCCCCATCGGGATCTACTACGTGGCGGTGCTCTTCTCCGCATGGTTCGGCGGTTTCGGTCCAACGCTGCTGGTGACCATCTGTCTCGTAGGGGTGCCTCCGGCTCTCAACCCCGTCGTGCGAGCGATGCTCTGGCCGCCGAGTCAGGTCACGCTCGCGATATTCTCGCAGTTCCTCATCGGTCTGATGATCGCGGGGCTCGGCGGCTGGGGCCACTCGCTGTTTCGGAAAGCGAGGCGCGAAGCCGAGGGGCAGCGGCGCGCCCGCTTGGAGGTGGAGTCGGGGCTGAACGAACTCTCGAGGGCGGCCGCGGAACGTGAAGAATTGCTCGTGCGACAGACTCGCCTCCTCGAGGATGAGATCGACCGATCGGCGACGCTCTCGCATCTCTTCAACCAAGTACCCGTGGGACTGGCCTTGATCGACGAGGAACTCAGACCGGTCCGAGTCAACGCCACCGCGGCGAGGTTCCTGGGGATCGAGGATCCCGGCGCGGCTCGGCAGGGGGCCTATCCGCGGCTCGACGAGATGCCCGTCGCGGCTCTGCTGGGGGCCGAGCTTCGGGATCGCCTGGAGTCGACCTTGTCGACCGGCCCGCCGATCGAAGGAGGAGTCGACCCGCTCGAGATCGAGTCGCACGGAGAGACTCGTCATTGGGATTGGAGGATCGAGCGCGTCGAACGACCGGCGGGGGGCCGAGCGATCGGCCTGGTGCTCACGGCGGTCGACGTGACGGATCGGGTTCGGAGGGAGCAATCGAATCGAGAGATCGAGGCGCGACTGCGCATCACCTTGGGCAGTATCGGCGACGCGGTCGTCTCGACCGATCGCGAGGGTCGAATCGAGTACATGAATCCCGTGGCGGAGCGGCTCAGCGGTTGGACTCTCTCGGAAGCGGAGGGCCGCTCGGCTCTCGAGGTCGTGCCGATCTCGGACGAATCGAACGGGTTCGATCTGCACTCGTTGTCGGCATCGTCGATTGCGGAGACGGAGCCCGATCGCCGCTCGTCTCAGAGCGCCCGCTTGAAGACCCGGGGCGGTGCGAGCGTGGCGGTCGACGTCGTCGCTGCGCCGATTCGCTCGCCCAGCGATATGGGAGCCTCGGGTTGGGTGCTGGTGTTCCGCGACGAACGGCAGCGGCGCGAGATCCACGAGGCCCTGCTCGCGAGCGAGCAGAATCTCCGCGAGTTGGCCGACACCATGCCGCAGAGCGTCTGGCGCTCTCGGGCCGACGGCACGATCGACTACTACAATGCGCGTTTTCGCGACTACGTCGGCGGCAAGGACGACGACTTCGAGACCGGGAACTCCTGGCCCCGATTCATCCACCCCGAGGACGCCGCTCGATTCTTGCCGGCGAGAGCGACGGCGTTGGTCGAGGGTCGCCGCGTCGACGCCAAGGTGCGCCTGTTGGGGACCGACGGCTCGTATCGCTGGCACTTGATTCGGTCGGTTCCGATCATCGACGCCGACGGCAAGGTGCTCAGACGCTATGGGACGGCGACCGACATCGAGGATCTCGTCCGCGCGCAGGAGGCTCTGCGCGTGTCCGAAGCGCGATTCCGCGAGATGGCCGAGCTGATCCCGCAGATCATCTGGGTGACGAACACCGAGATGTCGATGACATACTTGAACCGACGTTGGTATGAGTACACCGGCTTGTCGGTCGAGGAATCGTTGGACCGCACGAAACGGCTCGGGCTGGTTCATCCCGACGACGCCCAGGAGGTTCGGGCGGGGCTGGTCTGTTCTCAGACCAACGGAGAGCCGTTCGACGTCGAATTTCGGCTTCGCGATGCGTCGGGCAACTACCGGTGGTTCCTCGGGCGGTCGATCCCGGTCTTCGACGACCAGGGCCGAATCGTCTCTCGCGTGGGAACATCCACGGATATCGATGACCGCAAGCGGCTCGAGGGGGAGGCGCGCTTCCTCGCCCATGCGAGCACGATGCTGGCGAACCTGGACGACGTCGAGAGCAAGCTGATCTCGGTCGCACGGCTGGCGGTCCCCTTCCTCGCGGATTGGTGCTCGATCGATCTGGTCGACCGCCCGGGATCGATCAGGCGGATCGTTCTCACCTCGAGTCGCGACGACGACCGCGATCTGGGGATCGCCGACCCGGAGCGAACCGTCGTGCGTCAGGGTTACCCGCCCAAGCCCGCTTCAGGCGAGGCCGCGCGACTGCTCGATTCGGGCGAGGCGCTCTTGGCGGCGGACCTCGATTCCTCGCGAGTCGAGTGCTTCGCCTGGGATGACGAGCATCGCGCCGAGATCGCCGCGTTGGGCGTGGAGTCGATGATCTCGGTTCCGTTGAAGGGATGGACCGGCTCGATCGGACTGCTCACATTCGCGACGCGTCGCGGGCGACGCAGGCTCGGCGAGCGCGAGCGGTTGTTGGCATCCGACCTTGCGCAGCGCATGGCGGTCGCGATCGAGAACGCGCGGCTCTACGAGGATCTCCGCTTGGCGAGCGAGCGCAAGAGCCAATTCCTCGCCGTTCTGGCTCACGAATTGCGGAACCCGCTCTCGCCGATCCGGAACGCGCTCTACTTGCTCACGGAAGCGGACGTCGATCCGTCGGAGCGTCGGGCCACCGCCGCGATGATGCGTCGCCAGGTCACACATCTCGAGCGCATGGTCGACGACCTCATGGACATGGCGCGAATCGACCAGGACAAGGTCGCGCTCCGCCGCGAGCCGGTCGAGGTCGCCGACCTCTTTGCGCGATCGGTCGAGACGGCACTCCCGGAGATGGACGAGCGGGGGCATCTGCTCGAGGTCTCTCTCCCCGAGAAGCCGCTGACGATCCTCGCCGATGCGAGCCGGATCTGCCAAGTGATCGGCAATCTACTCGACAACGCATCGAAGTATACGGACCCAGGAGGTCGAATCCGGCTCTCGGCGCGTGAGGTCGAAGGCATGGTCGAGATCGTCTGCCGCGACAACGGAATCGGGATGACGGGGGAGACGATCGATCAGATCTTCGACATGTTCGTCCAAGGGGAGCGTCGGTTGGATCGCGCACGGGGAGGCATCGGAGTCGGCCTGAGCCTGGTACGCGGCCTGACGGAGATCCACGGCGGCACCGTCGAGGCGAGGAGCGCCGGGTTGGGGAAGGGGAGTGAATTCGTGGTCCGGCTGCCGCTTCTCGTCGAAGACGCGCGGGCAGCCTCCGCCGTCGCTCCGAATCGCATCGCCGAGTCTACCCCGAGCCCGCCGAAGCTGCGTGTACTGGTGGTCGACGACAACGTCGACGGCGCACGCACGATGTCGCTGCTGCTGCGAAGGCTCTGGGAACAGGAGGTCGAGACGGCATTCGACGGCCCTACCGCGCTGACTGCGGTCGAGCAGTTTCATCCCGACGTCGTTCTCCTCGATATCGGCCTGCCCGGGATGGACGGCTACGAGGTGGCGCGGCGGATCAAGGCGAGTCCGCGCGGGGACTCGACGATCCTCGTCGCCGTGACGGGATGGGGACAGGAGGAAGATCGTCGAAAGTCGCGCGAATCGGGATTCCTGAGCCACCTGGTGAAGCCGGTCGACCTCGAGAAGCTCCGAGTGCTGTTGAAGGAAATCGACGCGGCAAGCGCCGCGCGGCGGCCGTCCGAGTGATCCGGAGCGGACCCGATCCGGCGAAGGGCCTCAATTCATCGGCCGTCTCGTCACGAAGACCTGGAGCAGGTCGTCCTCGGTGACCGGACCGTAGCGCATCTCGGTTTCGAACCCGGCGGCGCGCAGCCTCTCGACGGCGTCGAGTCCGAACTCGGTGAAGACGGGGTAGCCCCAATCGCCCCCGGGGTGCGCGAGGGGGGGAGCGAGCTCGATCCCGCGGCCGGCGTCATCGAGGCGCGCGCGGGCGAATGTGCGGAGTTGGGTCGGGAGCAGCGGAATCGTGAAGAGATGAACTCCTCCTGGAACGAGCACGCGTCGAATCTCGGAGAGCGCTCGATCGAGGTCGGGAACGTGCTCGAGTGTTTCACTCGTGAGGACCAGGTCGAAGCTCGCGTCGGCGTAGGTGAGACGTGTGAGATCCTCGTGTCGGACTCCGTCGACGGTCGAGCCCGGTTCGGCGCCTGGAATGAAGTCGGACGCGTGGAGTCCGGGGAGGATCGCGAGTTGGTCGTGCAGGCCCTCGATCCGGTTGATCTCGGCGATCCGAAGCGGGATCGTCTCGGGCATGCGGACCCAGCCGGCCGCCGACGTCGCGGACATTCCCCCCACGCCGATCTCGAGCATCGCGCGGACCAGTCGGCGAACGCGAGCCTGGGCGCCGCAGCGGGAGCAGATGTCGGTTTCCTTGCGAACGAGGGCGGCTCGGAGCCGAGGACCGAGCCCCCAGAGATCCGCGAGACGATCGGGGATCGCTCGAGGACGACGGAGCATGAGCCCGACGCGTCCGCAGACGACGCATCGTTCGACCCGGCCGTGCGCGAGGGCGCCCGCGATCTCTCCGATCGACCAGGCGAGCCGATGGGCTCCGTTCCAGACGGGGAGGAGCAGTGGCTTGATCGAGGCGACGAGGCGCGACATGGGCGATCGTGCGCTGGACTGGATGGCGAAGGACGTCGATCGCCCCAGAATATCAGAGGGGGCGGTCGACGTCCCAGGCCGGCGTCGCACCTTCGACTCGATCGTCACTCGAGCGTGATCGGGTAGTCGGTCTTGGATTCCTCGACCGTGATCTCGATCTTCGAGGAGCCCGCGCCGGCATACTTCGCGGGGACCTTGAGGGACTTGGGTGTGCCCTTGATCGCCACGCGATGAGGTCCAGGGACTGCGCCGTCGTCCTTGGTGAAGGTGGAGAGAGCGTAGGATCCGTCGGGACCGATCTCGCCGTGGGCCTCGCGGCCGCGGCCCTC
Source organism: Isosphaeraceae bacterium (assembly GCA_033763215.1). Classification (GTDB taxonomy): domain Bacteria; phylum Planctomycetota; class Planctomycetia; order Isosphaerales; family Isosphaeraceae; genus JANRKW01. Next base: position 48,195 of record JANRKW010000029.1, read on the forward strand.
GGGTTCGAAGACGATGGTCCCGGAGGTGAGCGGACGACCTCGGAAGGTCACGACGCCCTTGACCGGCAGCGTCGAGGTGGGAACGGCGTCGGTCGAGCCGCAACCCGACAGCAGGAGCGCGGCGAGGCCGATGACCGGCAATCGTAACGACAAGTGCGTTTCTCCGTGGAGCAATCGGGGGGAGGCGCGTCCTCGAATCGGCAGGCGCCGACGCGAGGACGCGATCGGTCGGGTCGATCAATAAGCGTCGGCCGAGATGACTTCACCGCCGGCGATCGTGCCGAGGGCTCGGTAGACGGTGGGGCTGACGGTGTTCTTGATGAACCGCACGCTGCCGTCGGCGAACTGGGCGTTGACGCCGCCGGAGTGGTAGCTCGTCGCGGCGAGCGACATGTAGGTCGGTCCGCCGTCGTTCTCGTCGGTCGAGTCCCAGTCGATCTGGACGCGCTTGCCGCCGTTGGAGAAGCCGGTGGCTCGGCTGACGACGCTGACGCCGTGGTTCGGGGTCATGGCGGTGGTGAACCCGGAGTAGTAGACGCCGCCGTTGCACCAGCGGGTGTGCCCGAGCGGTCCGCCCGCCTTGACGCGTCCGGTCCGCGCTCCGCAGTTCGAGGCGAGATGGAGCAGGGCGGCCGCCGACGCGGGTCCGGGAGCGGGGACGTTGTTGGGAGACCAGGTCCCGGTCGTCGGGTCGGAAGGGGGCGTGGGGGACGGGATGCAACTCCGCATCTGGGCGTGGCCGATATAGCCCTCGGACGTCATCAAGGTGTTGCTCAGGCCGTCGGTCACCATCGCGATCGTCCGGGAATAGCTCGGACCGAAGATCGATCGGTTCATCGGGCCCATCGTGTTGGTGGATCCCCAATTCACCGAGAAGACATACCAATCGCCGACGCAGGTGCCGTAGCTCGTCGTGGCGTAGAAGGTGCCCGCGAGGCTGTTGTCGTCGATGTGCGAACCGGGGTCGCTCGGGCAGAAGAGCATGCCGAGCGGGGTGTTGGAGACGGTGGTGTTCGGCGGATCGCTGTAGGTCAGGCTGAAGTTGATCGCGTTGTAGAACGAACCCTGTTCCCAGAAGGGGGCCGAGCGGGCGAAGGCGCTCCAGGACGACTCGAAGAGCCAGCTCCCCGGCGGACCGTTCGGGGTCGGCACGAGAATGGTGGTCGGCGGAAAGGCCCCGACCGAGCTCTCGTAGTTGTGAAAAGCGAGACCGATCTGCTTGAGATTGTTGACGCACTGGGCACGTCTGGCCGCTTCTCGTGCGGCTTGAACGGCGGGGAGCAAGAGCGCGATCAGGACCGCGATGATCGCGATCACGACGAGCAGCTCGATCAGAGTGAAACCGAGCCGGCGGGGCGGAGCAGTCCGAGACATGAAGACGACCCTGAGTGAGATTGACCAGAGGAGCCACGATATCGAATCTATGAAATCCACGTGGATGATCCGGGAGTTCCCGAAGAGGATTTCATGAAGCTCGCGATCCGGATCGTCGGATCTCGATCAGCCCGGTGCGGGGGTCGATCGACGCTCGCGAGCCTTTCTTGACCCTCGCAGACCGAATGGCTACGATGATACTGGGGCAATCCGTGAGATTTCACCCAAACCCCTTCTTGCACAAGCGATTGGGACTCTTTCATGGCCTACTCCACGACGATCGCCCGGCACAAGACGCGTGAGGTCGGCATCGGCGACCACGTCGTCGGCGGCGAGCACCCGATCGCCGTTCAGTCGATGACCACGACGAATACCTTCGACGTCGCCGAGACGATCGCGCAGATCCGCAAGCTCGAGGAAGCGGGCTGCGAGGTCGTGCGCGTCACGGTGCCCAAGAAGGAGGATGTGGAGGCGTGTCGGCTGATCCGCGACGAGATTCGGATCCCCCTGATCGCCGACATCCATTACGACTACCGGATGGCGCTCGCATGCCTCGACGCCGTCACGCCTTCGGGCAAGCGGGCCGTCGACAAGATCCGGATCAACCCGGGCAACATCGGCGGTGAGGAGCGGTTCAAGGAAGTCGTCCGCAAGGCGAAGGACAAAGGCGTCCCGATGCGGATCGGCGTGAATTCCGGGAGCCTCGAAGAAGACCTGATCGAGAAGTACGGGTTCCCCTGCCCGGAGGCGATGGTCGAAAGCGCTCTGCGGCACATCGAAACGGCCGAGAAGCTCGGCTATCACGACATGATCATCTCGTTGAAGGCGAGTCACGTGCCGACCGCGGTCGCCTGCTACTCGCTCTACGCCAAGCAGGCCGATTATCCGACGCACGTCGGGATCACGGAGGCGGGCTCGCGAGAGTACGGCACGCTGAAGAGCGCTGCGGGAATCGGGGCGATCCTGCTCCAAGGGATCGGCGACACGATCCGCGTCTCGCTCCTGGGCGACCCGGTCCCCGAGATCGCGGCCGGATTCGACATCCTCCGCGCCACCGATCGACGCGTCACTCGGCCCGAGGTCGTCGCCTGCCCGACCTGCGGCCGGCTCGACATCGACCTCGAGCGGATCGTCGCCGAGGTCGAGGCCAAGATGGCCCACCTCAAGAATCCGTTGCGCATCAGCATCCTCGGTTGCCTCGTGAACGGATTCGGCGAGGCGAAGGAAGCCGACATCGGAATCGCGGCGGGTGCCGGCAAGGGGATCATCTTCAAGCGCGGCGTGCCGATTCGGCACGTCAAGGAAGCCGAGATGGTCGAGGCTCTGCTCGAAGAGGTCGAACGCTTCGAGGAGGAGACCCCCGCCCTCAAGTCGCACCTCGAGAAGGAAGCGGCCAAGAAGAAGAACGCGCTTCCCGTGCTCAACTGAGTCGACTCGAGGTCGACCTCGGAATACGATCGAGCCGCGCGGGGCGATTTCGCCCGGCGCGGCTCGATCGCCTTCGAATCGGCGCGAATTCTCGCCCGTTTCTCGACTCGAGCCGCGTCGGCTATCATCGAGATCTCTCCGCGAGATCCCCGCCGACCCGTCGAGGCCCTCGACCATGATGACTCACGCGTCTCTTCGATCGTTGCTCGTCTTCACCTGCTTCGGCCTGGCGGCCTGCTCTTCGGCCTCGACCGCGACGGCGGCGGATGACGGGGTGCTCCCTCGCGACGCGTCGGGCCGGCCCCTCAACCTCGACTTCGAGACGGGCACGCTGGAAGGCTGGACGGCCGAAGGAAAGGCCTTCGCCGCGATGCCGGTCGAGGGCGACGTCGTCGCGCGGCGCCGCAGCGACATGAAGAGCCGTCATCAAGGGCGATTCTGGGTCGGCAGCTTCGAACGAGCGGGCGACGAGCCGCAAGGGCGATTGACGTCGGCGAGCTTCGTCGTCGCTCAACCGTGGGCGAGCTTTCTGGTCGCGGGCGGTACCGGCCCGACGACCTGCGTCGAACTCCGTCGCGCAGACGGCGACGCACTCGTCGCACGGTTCTCGGGTGAGAACTCCGAGGAACTGAAGCGGGTCGCGGTCGACCTGAGGCCGCACCTGGGCAAGTCGATCTACGTGCGACTCATCGATACCAACAGCGGCGGGTGGGGACACATCAACTTCGACGACTTCCGACTCCACCCCACGAAGCCCGATGTTCCCGTCACACCGGGGCTCGACGTGTATCAGCACGCCGGCCTCCCGCCCGAGAAGGCGGCGGAGGCGATGACCTTGCCGAAAGGCTTCCGCGCGACGTTGTTCGCGGGCGAGCCCGACGTCCATCAGCCGATCGCGTTCACGATCGATCACCGCGGCCGGCTCTGGGTCGCCGAGGCTTACTCTTATCCGATCAAGGTCGCCAAGGAGAAGGCGCGCGACCGCATCCTGATCTTCGAGGATTCCGACGGCGACGGCCGATTCGACGACCGGAAGGTGTTCGCGGAGGGGCTCAACCTCGTCAGCGGCCTCGAGCTCGGCTTCGGCGGCGTCTACGTCGGAGCGGCGCCCGAGTTGCTCTTCATCCCCGACCGCAACGGCGACGATCGTCCCGACGGTCCCCCCGAAGTCCTCCTCGACGGTTGGGGGATGCAGGACACGCACGAGACGCTCAACAGCTTCAACTGGGGTCCCGACGGTTGGCTCTACGGTTGTCACGGCGTGTTCACGCACTCGCGCGTCGGCAAGCCGGGAACCCCTGCCGCCGAGCGCGTGCCGATCAACGCCGGAATCTGGCGTTGGCATCCGACGAAGAAGGAGTTCGAGGTCTTCGCGCACGGCACGAGCAACCCCTGGGGCGTCGACTTCGACGCGCGAGGCGAAGCCTTCCTCACCTCATGCGTGATCCCCCACCTCTACCACGTCATCCCTGGGGCTCGATACGAACGGCAGGCGGGGAGCCACTTCGACCCGCATACCTATCAAGATATCAAGACGATCGCCGATCATCGCCATTATCTCGGATTCAGCCCCCACGGCGGCAACGGCCGATCCGACGCGGCGGGCGGCGGCCACGCTCACTCCGGAGCGATGATCTACCAAGGCGCGACCTGGCCCGAGCAATATCGCGGCCGTATCTTCATGAACAACATCCACGGCGCACGGATCAACCAAGATCGATTGGTCCGCTCGGGCTCGGGATATCGCGGGACCCACGCGGAGGACTTCCTCCTCGCCAACGACACGTGGTCGCAGATCATCAGTCTGAAGTCGGGTCCCGACGGCAACGTCTTCCTGATCGACTGGTACGACGGCCAGCAGTGCCACCTCACGAACCCCGACCGCCACGATCGCTCGAATGGGCGGATCTACAAGGTCTCATTGGTCGACTCGAAGCCCGTGAAGGTCGACTTGAAGTCGCTCTCGAGCCTCGAACTCGCCAAGCTCCACGCGCATCGCGACGAGTGGTACGTCCGCATGAGCCGGCGGCTGCTCCAGGAGCGAGGTCGCGACGCCGAGGTCGAGAACACCTTGGCGAAGGCCGCACTCGAGACGACCGCGATCGAGCCCGCGCTCCGCGCTCTCTGGGCTCTGCATGCCGTCGGCGGCTTGACCCCCGAACGCATTCAGCCGCTGATCGCTCAAGGAGGCGACGTCGCGGTGTGGACCCTTCGACTCGCGCTCGAGGATCGACGCCCGACCCCGGAGATCCTGGGCGCGCTCGCGGAGACGGCCGCATCGGGTTCGCCGAGCGATCGACTCGCCGTCGCGTCGTGCCTCCAGCGAATCCCGGTCGCCGATCGCCCGGCGATCCTCGCAGTGCTTCTGCGCCGCGGCGAGGATGCGTCCGATCACAATCTGCCCTTGATGATCTGGTACGCCGCGGAGCCGCTCGCCGAGGTCGACGCGTCGAAGGCCCTCGAACTGGCGCTCGCGGGAAAGATCCCGGTCGTCCGCGACTTCATGATCCGGCGCATCGCGTCGGAGGGATCCTCCGAATCGATCGCGCTTCTGATCGACGCGCTCGGGCGCGACGCGGCCCCGGCGAGCCGGCTCGCGATCCTCAGCGGGATCAACACGGCATTGAAGGGCCGACGGAACGTCCCGATGCCGCCGACCTGGCCCCGCGTCTTCCGCGCCATCGACGAGTCGAAGTCGACGACGCCGGCGATCCGGTCCCAGGCCACCGCGCTTGCGCTGACGTTCGGCGACACCTCCGCTCGGTCGACCCTGCGAGCCGTACTCGCCGATGACGCGGCGGCGCTCCCGCTCCGCCGCGACGCACTCGACGCCCTGCTCAAGGCTCGCGACGCCGAACTTCCGCCCGTCCTCCATCGGTTGCTCGAGTCGAAGGATCTCCGCGGGCCGGCGCTTCGAGGACTCGCGGCGATCGAGCACCCCGAAACGGCCCGGCGGATCCTCGAGCGGTTCACCGAACTCGGCCCCGACGATCGCCGCGATGCGATCAACACCCTCGCCGCGCGGGCGGCGACCGCGCGCGAGCTCCTGACGGCGATCGAATCGAGCAAGGTCGACGCTCGCGAACTCTCGGCCGATCTCGTCCGCCAGCTCCGCAACCTCGGCGACGATGCCCTGACCACGCGAATCGGCAAAGTCTGGGGCCAGGTCCGGCCGACCACGGCCGACCGAGCCAAGCGCATCGCCGACTTCCGGGCGCGGATCACCCGAGCCGACGGGCCCGCCCCCGACGCATCTCTCGGACGCGCGGTGTTCGCCAAGAGCTGCCGGCAGTGTCACGGACTCTTCGGAGAGGGCGGCAAGGTCGGCCCCGACCTCACCGGGTCGAACCGCCGCGATCTCAACTACCTGCTCGAGAATGTCCTCGACCCGTCGGCCCTCATCGGCAAGGACTACCAGGCGCAGGTGATCGCCACCACCGACGGCCGGACCCTCACGGGGATCATTCGCGGCGAGGATGCCGACGCGATCACACTGCTCACCGCGAACGAGACCGTGATCCTTCCGAAGGGCGAAGTCGAGGAACGCAAACCGAGCGAACTCTCGATGATGCCCGAGGATCTCTGGGCGAATCTCTCCGACCACGAGATCCGCTCGCTCGTCGCCTACCTGGCCTCTCCCGGCCAGGTGCCGATCGCGGCGACTCCCGAGAACATCGCCGATTTCTTCAACGGTCGCGACCTCACCGCCTGGCGCGGGGAGAAGGGGCTCTGGAGGGTCGAGAACGGCGAGATCATCGGAAAGACGGTCGAAGGCCTCGCTCACAACACCTGGCTCAGATCCGACTACCGCCTCCAAGACTTCCGACTGCGCTTCGAGGTCAAGCTCGTCGACGATCGCGGCAACAGCGGCGTTCAATTCCGAAGCCTCGAGCGGCCCGACGGCGAAGTCGCGGGCTATCAGGCCGACATCGGCCCCGGCTGGTGGGGCAAGCTCTACGAGGAACACGGCCGCGCCCTCCTCTGGGATCGATCGGGCGAGGCCCACGTCCGGAAGGGCGAGTGGAACGAGTACGAGGTCGTCGCGGTCGGCTCGAAGATCATCACCAAGATCAACGGCAAGGTCTGCGTCGACCTCGACGACCCGACGGGTGCGAAGTCGGGCATCGTCGCGTTCCAACTCCACTCGGGCGGGCCGACCGAGGTTCGCTTCCGCAACCTCCGCGTCGAATTGCTCGCCCCGAAGCCGGCATCGCGATGATCGCCCCGAGTCGACTTGCGATCCGCGAGTTCGGTGCGATACATTCAAGCCGTTTGGTCGAGGATCGACGCCCGCGCCGCGGCGATCCTCGGCTCGACCCCGCGATCTTCACTCACCCGCGAGAATTCTCGATCATGAAGTGCCTGATCGTTCATGAGACCGACAAGGGCTTCCTCGGCGAGGAAGTCGAATACAAGAAGTCGGGCAGCGGCTCCTACCGCGAGACCACGAGCATCACGATCCCCCAGACCCGCGAGGAGATCGTGAAGTTCGCCGAGGCGAACGCCTATTCCGTCGAGTGGCGCAACCTGCTCCGCTCGCCCGCGAACGCCTGATCGATCCCGCCGATCGTTCGATCGATTCCTGCGACCACGTCGAGATGCCCACCGAGGCGTCTCGTCCGTGGTCGTTCTCGTTTCAACCGTCGATTGCGGTCGTTCCGGCATCACCGGCGCCCGAGGTGAGGGTCGACGCGTCGGTCGCGACCTCGCTCCGCCGAAGCCGCGCCCCGATCGTGTCGAGTGCGGGCCAGACGTAGAGCAAGAGCACGAACGCCGTGAGCATCGGGGTGAGGATCACGAGGCTCGGCTCCGTTTGAACCAGATGGCCGGCGCTCAAGAGCGGGGCGAGGAAGAGAACGGCGTTCTGGAAGATCAGGAAGAACATCGGCGCGACGATCGACGCCGGATCGATCCGGGCGGTTCGGGGAACGACCGGCAGGATCAGCGAGAGCACCGCGAGCACCGTCAGGAGGAAAGCGAAGAAAATGTACGGCTCGGCAAGGGTGTTCGAGATCGTTTTCGAATAGATCCACATGGAACCGCCGAAAGGCACGACGGCGGCGGCGGCACCCACGACCGGAATCAACACCTGCACCCAAGCCGGCCGCGTCTCGATCCGAAGGCGACGCGCCGCGAACCGGATCGAGAGCGAGAACCAGAAGACCATGCCGAACCATCCGAGGTAGTTTCCGAAGGGAACGCCGAACCAGGAGTTCGGGTCCTTGACGTCGTAATGCCAGTAGCCAACCTCGACGGCGATCGGGTCGAGGCTGAGATCGACGCACATCGCGATGAACCCCTCGTAGGCGGGACGCGCCCACCAAGGCAACCGCGAGGCGTCCGACGTTCGCATCAGGCTGTAGATGAGCCCGCCCCAGGTGATCACGATCATCGCGGGCACCGCCCCGAGGATCATCAGAGGAAAGGGGCAATAGGCGTAGGTGTCGGGAGTCTTGACCGCCGAGTACTCGAGAAGGAATCCGTAGGCGGCGCCTGTGATCAAGATCGAGACCCAGACTCGACCGTGTCGCGCGGCGAGAACGAGCATCGTGATTCCGAAGACGATTCCGGCGAGCGTCGCGGGGATGGTGATCGGCGGAACCATGAGGCGCTGCTCCGGGAATGGCTTCGAGCGAATTCGAACGACTGGGATTCTATCCGATCACACCAGACGAGTACTCGCACGATCCGATAACGGTTTCCGAGCATGCTCTCACACTATCGCGAGGTCGGTTCGAGTGATACAAATGACTGATGTTCGCACGCTCGGCGGACGGACTTCCCACTCGTCGATCGAACTGACCGCCTCGCCGCAGACTGGAGAGGACTGGGACATGATCCGTCTCGAGAAGCGCGGATTCACACTGATCGAACTGCTCGTGGTCATCGCGATCATCGCGGTGCTGATCGCACTGTTGTTGCCGGCGGTTCAAGCCGCTCGCGAGGCGGCACGCCGAGCGCAGTGCACGAACAACCTGAAGCAGATCGGACTGGCGCTCCACAATTACGAGAGTTCCCATGGGGGCCTCCCGCCGGGACGGATCGCCGACCGAGCCTGTCCGATCGCGATCTGGAACGGTTGCCAGAATACGACCTGGTTCGTGCTCCTGCTCCCGCAGCTCGAGCAGCAGAATCTGGCCAACGCCTTCAATTACGCGGTCGGTCAGGAAGGTCCGATTCCGCCGGTCCCGCCGCTCGGCACCCAGTCGAACTACACGGTGACGCAGACCAAGATCCACACCTTCCAATGCCCGAGCGACCGCGTGGTCGAATTCCGAGCGAATCCGATCTTCTTCTTCGCGGCCGATCCGTCGCTCCAACGCATCAGCAAGGGGAACTACGGCGCGGCGTGGGGCAACACGCAGTGGGGGCAGGGGCCGCTCTCGCCTTCGGTCGCCTACCAACCCTCGGCGTTCCAGCAATTCGGCAGCGTCACCCTTGCCCGCGTGAGCGACGGCACGAGCAACACCGCGTTCCTCTCCGAGATCGTCCAAGGGTCCGAGCTCGACCAGCGCGGCTTGATCTGGGCGACCTACGGCGGCGGCAGCACCTTCATGACCCGGTTCACCCCCAACGCCTTCCGCGACTTCTACGACCTCGAGCACGACGCCGATCGCATCAGCGCGTTCTCTTGCGTCGATGAACCGGGAATGAAGCTGCCGTGCAAGCCGCAGAACGGCAGCGACCTGAATTCATTCGCCGGCGCCCGGAGCCGACACCCGGGCGGCGTCAACCTGCTCATGGGCGACGGCTCGGTCCGATTCGTCAAGGACACGATCGCGCATCCGATCTGGATCGGCCTGAGCACGGTCGGCGGCGGGGAGATCATCAGCGCCGACGCTTTCTGAGACTTCGATCGGATCGTGGCTCGTTCCCCTTTCTTATCGGAGAGTCTCGATGGATTCCACAGCTCGGGCTCGCGAGACCGACCGGCTCTACGGCTACAAGGCCACCGCGATCATCATCTTGACGATCGTGGTTCCGAGCATCATCACTCTCATGAGTGTTCGCGAGCCGCGAACCCCGATGTATCCTCCCGAGGTCGCGCGACCGATCTCGCCTTACGGATATACGTTGAGTCTCTCGCTCTTCGCGATCCCCGTGCTCATGCTGGGTCTCTGGTTCCAGCGGCACCCGCGATTCAACTACCAGCGGACCGCGTTCTGGATCACCCTCGCGTGCCTGATCCCCGCGGGATTCCTGCTCGATCTGATCTGGGGCTGCACCTTCTTCACCTTCCCCAACCGCGAGGCCGTGATCGGCATCTGGATCCCCGCGCGCGGCGGCGAGGTCCCCCTCGAGGAGTTCTTCTTCTACTCGCTCGGGTTCATCGCGGTGCTCAAGACCTACATCTGGCTCGACGAGTACTGGCTTCGCGCCTATCACGTCGATCGTCTCAGACTCCGGACCCGCGAGATCCCGCGGGTGATCCAGTTCCATGCCGGTCCGATCGTGATCGGAGCGCTGCTCTTTCTGGTGGGACTGGTCTACAAGAAGCTCTGGAGCGACCATCCCGAGGGGATCCCGGGGTACTATCTGTTCGAGCTTGCGGTCGCGGTCGTGCCGACGATGCTGCTCTATCGAACCGCCGCGCCCTTCATCAACTGGCGGGCTCTCACATTTACGTATTTCTTGTTGATGCTCGTTTCGCTCCTCTGGGAAGCGACGGTCGCGTTACCCTACGGCTGGTGGGGCTACAAGCCCGAAGCACTCATCGGGATCACGATCTGGGCGTGGACGAATCTGCCGATCGAGGAGCCGCTGCTCTGGTCGAGCGTGAGCATCGCGACGATCGTTTGGTATGAAGCGATGAAGGTGTTCCTGGCGATGGATCGATCGCCGATGCATGCTCTGTTCGGGATCAAGCCGCCGTGCACACCCGAACCGAGCGACCCGGAGCCCGCGATGGCCCAGGGACGGCGACGACGGCGGCATCGTCGCCGTCTCAACCGCGCACGATCGGTTTCGAAGCCGAGTGAACCGGCTCCCGAGTGAAGATGCCGTGGTGCATCGCGGCGTAGCGATCGGGGCGACGGACTCCGAGTTCGAGAAACGCCTCCTCGCTCTCTCGGACCATCCGAGCGCCGGCTTCGTCGCCGCGGAGCGTTCCGATCGCGTGATCACATCCCCACGCGTCGCTCAACATCTCTCCGATCACGAATTGTCCGCGCGCCAGCTCGAGCAATTCGATCGCGCGATCGATGCGGCCCGAGCTCCAGGCGAGAAGCGCGCGGATCCGCGTGGCGTGTGCGTCGGCGATGGGAGATCCCTCTCGTTCGAGCTTGGCCGCCGAACGCTCGGCGTCGCGCAAGAGGGCTCGATCCCCGGTCCGAATCGCCGCCGAAGCCGCGGCGGTCCCGCGCTTGCTCCACGACGGGATCCTCACGATCTGGGACTCGAGGAGCAGCGACCACTTCAACCGAGGCCACTCCGCGAGGATCCGTCGTGCGGCATTCTCGGGGAGACCGACGTACATGTCTCGAAAGTATCGCGACATCGAGGCCGACCAATCGATCAGGAAGTAGCCGTCCGACGGCCAGAGCCGGCGCAACTCGGTCAGGCTCGACTCGATCACCTCGGGACGATCCTCGACCAACTCGATCCTGGCCTGCGTCACCATGTCGATATATGTATGAGTGAACAGATCGCCGCGTTCGATCGCTCGGCGGCGATACTTCTCCTGGCAGCGGACGAGTTCCCTCACGTCGCCACGGTGGGCGTAGGCTCCCTGGAGGAAGAGGATGCAGGTCGCCTGTTCCCAAGCGAGATGCCGGCCGCTCGATTCGAAGACGGCCTCCGCCCGGAGCAGTCTCTCGATCGATGCTTCCCAGTGACCGCATTGATACTCGACGACGCCGCGCGCCATGTCGACCTCGGCACAAGTGCGTGCGTCTCCCGCAATCTCGGCGAGCCTCTCGACCTGGCGAAGGATTTCGAGAGCTTGTTCATATTTCTTCGGGCCGGCCACCGACGTCTTCATCGCGTGCTGGGCCAAATAGCGTGCGATGCGTTTCGGTTCACCGATCTCGAACGCGAGCAACAGCCCCGGGGTCTGATAGACGAGGCCTAGGAATGGGTCGACCATCGAGATTCCGCGCCGCGCCGCGTCGATGGAATCGAAGCGGGCGAGGAGCTCGGGGTCGATCTCGGACTCTTCGCGAAGTTGGAAGCCGAGACCGCGGCGATGCAGCCGGAGTTCGGAACGGATGATCGAGAGAAGGATCGCGAGTCGCGAGCGCGGCACGCGCACGCCGATCCGTTTCAGGAGGATCTTGAATCGCTCCAGTCCCTCGCCGAACCAGCCGCTGATCGAGAGATTGAAGGCGGCGAGGCGTTCGAGTTCATCGCGGAGTCGCGAATCTTCGGCGCGGAGCGCGGCTTCGTGGTAGGACTGGGCGGCCTCGCGGCAGCGTCCGGCGTGCGTCAGGGCATCCGCGGCGCGTCGTCTGAGTTCCACGGATCGTTCGACATCGATCTCGTTCTCGATGAGGGTCAGCGCGAGTTCGTAGAGCCTGGCCGCCTTCTCGAACGCCAGCGCCTCGACCGCGACCTCGGCGGCCTGGAGATAATATCGGCCCGCCTTGCTCTCATCACCCGCCCCGATCCAGTGAACACCGAGCGTCTCGGCTCCAATCGAAGAGTCGAGTTCGAGGGCGACGGCGAGGCTGCGGTGCAGTTCGGCTCGCTCCTGCGCCCCGAGCTTGTTGACGATCGTCTCCCTCAGGAAGTCGTGAAACGTCTCGACCTCGTCGTCGAGCCTCTGCCCCGTACTGCGAACGAGGTGACCGGCGCGGAGCGCCTGCTCGGCCGACCGTTCACGCCCCACCAAGCCCGCCGCGCGATAGGCCGAGCGGAGCCGGATCGGCTGCCCCGACAGTGCGATCAATGCGAGGAGCCTGCGAGCGTCGTCGTCGAGCCGCTCGACCCGCCACCAGAAGATCTCCGAGAGGTCGAGCCGTCCGCCCGACGCGAGCGCGGCCGCGAACCGATCGGTGTCGAGCTGTTCCGTCAGCTCATGAACGAACAAGGGACTGCCTTTCGACTCGGCGACGAGCTTCTCCACCACGGCCGCACGACGCGGATCATCGCCCACGCCTCGCGAGACGAGCGCGCGGATCTGATCGGTCGACAGCGGCTCGACCGCAACGTCGCGGAGCATCTCGCCGTCGCTCTTTCGGCCGAGGATCTCGATCAGAGTCCGGAGACTCTCGCTGCGGTCGACGTATTCGCTTCGATAAGAGATGAGGAGCAGGATTCCCTTCGGTCGCGGGTCGAGCAGTTCGGCGAGGAGCTTGATGCTGTCGAGGTCGCTCCATTGGAAGTCGTCGATCGCGATCACGACCGGCTTTCGTTCGATCAAGCGCTCGAGCAAGGCTCGAAACGCTCGGAATCCGCGTCGACGAAGTTCGGAAGGGTCGAGCCCCGGATCGATCGAGACGCGCCTTCCGGCGGTCTCGAACAGACCCGCGAGCACCGGAAAGAGTCGACAGAGCGGGTCGAGACCCTCGGTGAGTTCGGCGGTTCGGTCCGCCGGCTCGCCGCCTCGAAGACGACGCACGAGATCATCGATCAAGCCGTCGATCGCCTTGTAGGGGACCGATTCTTGTTCATGGCAGCGAGCGCGAAGGACCATCGCCTGGTCGCCGAGCTCCTCGAGGAAGCGAGCGACGACCGTGCTCTTGCCGACGCCCGATCGACCGTGGACGAGCGCGGCGACGAGACCCGCGCGCGTCGAATCGACCGCAGCGCTGCGGAGACGCTCGAGCACGTCTTCGCGGCCGACGAAGGCTCGCGTCGAGATCCGCGTCGCGGCGGGGACCGGATCGCTCGACGCGGACGGGCCGGTGTTCGGGTCTCGACCCGATCGCGTCGCGAAGAACCGGCGGATCTCTCGTCCGTCGGGTCGCGATTCGGGGCGTCGGGACAGCAGACGAACGCAGAACTCGTCCCACTCGGGGTCGACGTCGGGCCTTCGATCCGAGGGACGGGGCGCATCCTGCTCGAGCTTCTGGGCGAGGATCGAGAGCATCGATCCCGCGAACGGCCGGGTGCCCGTCAAGACTTCGAAGAGCATCACGCCGACGCTGTACCAGTCGCACGCCGGGCCGGCGAGCAGACCCGCGGCCTGCTCGGGGGCCATGTAGTCGACCGTACCGCCGATCCGCGTTCCCGCCGGCGTCTCGCCCGCTCGAGTCGCCTCCAAGTCGGCGTCCTCATCCATTCCCGAGCGATCGCTCGTCGCGGGCTCGCGGGCGAGCGTCGGACTCGCCGTGTGCTCGCCCACGAGCCCGAAGTCGAGGATGACCACCCGCCCTTCATGGGTGACCAGGACGTTCGAGGGCTTGATGTCGCGATGGAGGAGGCCCGCGTCGTGCACCGCGATCAGCCCGTCGGCGAGTTGCAGGAACCGATCGGCGACGACCGCGAGCTGATCGGAGGCGATCGTTCGAGCCGATCCCGGACTCCCGCCGCGCGAGTGCGGATCTCCGCCGATCGCCGAGAGGTCGACGGGAGCGACCGAGGTCTCGGGGATGAGGACGGACGGTGCTTCGACCTCGTCCGTGAAGGGAGCAGTGAGCGGTTCGACCCCGCGGATCTCTCCAGGCTCATCGACCTTGCGCAGGTGCGCAAGCAGATCATCACCTGAGAGTCGGTCCATCGTGAAGAACCAGCGACCCTCCTCGGCGAAGAGCTCGTAGAGGGAGACGAGGTTGGGATGGATCAGGTCGGCTCGTGCTCGAAATTCCCGCTTGAACCGATAGAGAGAGGAGGCGTCGACCTTCGGCAACGTCTTGAGTGCGACGCGTGCGCCGCGTTCGAGATCCCACGCATCGTAGACGACGCCCATTCCGCCTTGCCCGAGCTTGCCGAGCACGAGATGCGAGCGAAATCGAGGGATGCCTTCGGCCGCCTGGGCCCCCTCGGCGCCGGGGGCGCCGGTGCGCGTCGATTGAGCGGGGTCGATGGTGACCGGGTCGGCGACGGTGGCGGGGCCGACGTCGATCTCGAACGGCGAGACGTAGGCCTCGGCGCGCGTCGCGTCGATTTCTCGGAGCGACCGATTGCAATCCTCGCAGCCGCTCAAATGGCGCGCAAGGGCGTCGACCTCCATCGAGGAGAGCGTCCCTCGCGTCAATTCGAGGAGCATGAGCGGGTCGGGACACGTCCGCTCGGCGAGAGAGTCATCGGTACCGGACATTCAGGAATCCCAGTCGCCAACATCGGCGTTCGAGACTTGCTCGCATCGAATGAGTCGGCGATCGATCGGCCCGCCCGAACAATGCGACTTGTAGTCTATCATCTCGGACAGGGTGGGGAAATCGCCATGGAATCGTTGATTCGATCCTCTCTCGCGGGTCGCGTCGGGTTGCTCGACCGAACTCGGGCGGACACGAGCATCGCCGCCCGCTTCGGGTTATGATCTCGCCACGCACGACCCGGCTCGCACCATGCGACAAGCTCTCCATCGGATCCGACCCATGCGAAACCGTCTCGGATATGCGCTTGCCCACGCGATTTTCCTCACGCTCGGCGGCGTCTCGACCTCGATCGCGCTTGGCGGCGAACCGAAGCCGTTCCCCGGTAAGTCGAGCCTCTGGAACGGCTTCGAACGCCGCGACTTCGAGGTCGACGGCCGAAGCGCGATCGTCGTCTCGCCCAAGAAGGCTCTCCCCGGCCGACCTTGGGCCTGGCGCGGCGAGTTCTTCGGCGCCTTTCCCAACGCCGACGTCGCCCTGCTCGAAAAAGGATGGCATCTCGCTTATCTGAGCGTGCCGAATCAGTTCGGCTCACCGAAGGCGATGAAGGCGTGGGAGCGATTCCACCGGGTGCTCGTCGATGAGCACGGCCTCGCTCGCCGGCCCGCGCTCATCGGCCTCAGCCGCGGAGCGCTCTACTGCATGGCCTGGGCTTCGCTCCATCCCGACGACACCCTCCTCGTCTACCTCGACAACGGCGTCTGCGACTTCAAGAGTTGGCCGGGCGGAAAGCCGAAGGGGCTCGGCAAGGGCGCGGGATCCGAGGTCGAGTGGAAGCGGCTGCTCGACGCGTTCGACTTCCCGGACGATCGGGCGGCGATCGCCTATCGCGGCAATCCCGTCGACCGACTCGAGGAGATCGCCCGAGCCCGGATTCCGATCCTCCTGGTCTACGGCGATGCCGATCGCACCGTCCCGCACGATGAGAACTCCGCACTGCTGTTCGATCGCTACCGCGCGCTCGGCGGTCCGGTCGAGCGGATCGTCAAGCCGGGGGTCGACCACCACCCCCACGGCCTCGCCGACCCAGCGCCGATCGTCGCCTACTTCGAGAAGATCCGCTCGTCGAGCAACCCTGAGTGATCCGTCGCGACCTCATCGCTTCTTTCGTGCCCACTCGACATGACGACGAATCGCTTCGTTCTCGAGCAGGAGCTCCCGCGTCGGGTAGTTCCAACCGAGCACTTTCTCGTCGGGGATCAGGTCGTGGATGCCGTCATGACAATCGCGACAGAGCATCAATCCGCGAGTGCGCATCTCCTCGCGCGTGAATCTGCGGAGGAATCTCGGAACCTTGTGACATCGTCGAGGGATCAAGTGATGAAACGAAAGCGCCTTGCCCGGTCGCTCGCAGAGTTCGCACGCCTCGGGATCGCGACCCTCGCCGGTGGGCTCCGAGTCGGTCTCGGACGACGCTCTTCGACTCATGATCGCATCTCGAATCGAGGCATCGGTACGCTCATCGCGACGGCGCTGCTCGCGATCGCGTGGTCGAGCGCTTTCGCGGGGGCGGACGAGCCCGCTCGCCGAAGGCCGAACATCATCTTGATCCTGACCGACGACATGGGAATCGGCGACCTCTCCTGCTACGGCGGCACCCTGGCGGCCACCCCGAATCTCGACCGAATGGCGAGCGAGGGCATTCGCTTCGAACAATTCTACACGGCGTCGCCGATCTGCTCACCCTCGCGCACCGGCTTCCTGACCGGGATGTTCCCCGCGCGTTGGCGGATCACCTCGTATCTCCAGACCCGCGCGGGCAACGCCGGCTGCGAACAGGCCGACTTTCTCGACCCGCGCGCTCCGAGCCTGGCCCGCGCGTTGAAGGGCTCGGGTTATACCACCGCACATATCGGCAAGTGGCACATGGGCGGCGGCCGCGACGTCGTCGACCCGCCCCCGTTTCCCGCCTACGGCTTCGACGAGCACGCCTCGACCTGGGAGAGCCCCGACCCGCACCCCGACCTCACCGGGGGCGACTTCGTCTGGTCGCCGAACGACCGCGTCCCTCGCTGGGAACGCACCGCGTGGATGGTCGACCGGACGCTCGAATTCCTCGATCGGCGCAAGGACCGACCCTGTTTCGTCAACCTCTGGCCCGACGACGTTCACCTCCCCTTCATCCCCGACGAAGCCTCGCTCCCGCCTCGCCCCGCGACCAACGCAGCCGCCAAGGCGAAAACCAAGGCCGCCGCCAAGGCGAAGACCAAGGCGGTCGCCCTCGACACGCTCGAGCGCTATCGCGCGGTGATGAAAGAATACGACCGCCAGATCGGACGACTGCTCGACGGTCTCCGCTCGCGCGGGATCGCCGAGCACACGCTCGTGATCTTCACCAGCGACAACGGCGCCTGGCCGACCTACGACGGCGCCCGCTCGGGCGGGTTCCGCGGCAGCAAGCTCAGCCTCTACGAAGGCGGGATCCGGATGCCGTTCCTGGCGTGGTGGCCGGGGACGGTGCCCGCGGGCCGCGTCGATCGCTCGACCGTGATCGGCTCGGTCGACCTCTTCCCCTCGCTTTGCACCATCGCCGGCGCCGGCACTCCCAAGGACGCGAAGCTCGACGGCGAGGACCGCTCGGCGGCGATCCTCGGCGGAGCGATCCCCGAGCGCTCGCGGCCGCTCCTCTGGGAATACGGCCGCAACGATCGCTTCTTCGTTTATCCCAAGGGACGCGACCGGAGCCCGAACGTCGCCGTCCGCCGAGGCCGCTGGAAGCTGCTCATCAACGCCGACGGCACGGGCGCGGAACTCTACGACCTCGAGCTCGACAAGGCCGAGACACGCAACCTCGCCGCCGACCGCCCCGACCAAACCGCCGAACTCACGCGAATCGCCCTCGACTGGCGCAAGAGTCTCCCCGTCCCGCCCGCTCGCGAATGACGCTGATTCTCGAGTCTTCGGGATTCGACCCATGGTTCGTTGCGTGGTCTTGATGGCCGGCTTCATGAAGTCCGCACCATTCCTCCGCACCGATGATGCCGGGAGAAAGGCGACCGATGACGCATCGTCTCCTCCGAGCCGGTCGTCGATACGCGTTCCTCAACGGTCCCGGGGCGGTCGGCGGGCACTCTCGACCGGGAGACGCGCGGCGTTGCCGGTCGACGGCGGCGTCGGGTATCCTGAGCGGTCCCTCGAAGCGCATGGCATGTTCCCTCGGAGGACTGGACCGCAATGGCGACCGACGCACTGCCGACCCGGATGTACATCGACGGACAATGGGTCGACGGGCCCGGAGGCGCGACCCTCGGCGTGATCAATCCGGCCGATGAGTCGATCGTCGCCGAGGTCGCCTACGGCACGCGCGCCGAGGCCGACCGCGCGATCGAGGCCGCGGCGCGGGCGTTTCCCGCTTGGCGGGCTCTCTCGGCATACGACCGTGCCAAGTTCCTCAAGACGACCGCCGAGTTGATGCGTCAACGCGTCGACAAGATCGCCAGGACCTTGACGATGGAGCAGGGCAAGCCGCTCCCCGAGGCACGCGCCGAGGTCTTGCACGCGGCAGACACGTTCGAGTGGTTCGCCGAGGAAGGCAAGCGTGCCTACGGCCGGATCATCCCTCATACGAACGTCGCCAAGCGCCATTATGCGATCAAGCATCCGGTGGGAGTGGTCGGCACGATCACTCCTTGGAACTTCCCGGTGACGCTTCCGAGCCGCAAGGTCGCGCCCGCGCTCGCCGTCGGCTGCACGGTGGTGAGCCGTCCGGCCGATCAGACGCCGCTGAGCTTGATCCAGATGTTCGAGTGTCTCGCAGACGCCGGCCTGCCCGCGGGCGTCGCGAATCTGGTGATCGCCCCGTCGCGCCAGGTCGCCGACGCGATGTTCGAACATCCGGCGGTCCGCAAGATCAGCTTCACGGGGAGCACCGAGGTCGGCAAGGAACTGATCAAGCGGTCGGCCGCGCAGGTGAAGCGGCTCAGCCTGGAGCTGGGCGGCCACGCGCCCTTGATCGTGTTCCCCGATGCCGACGTCGCGCAGGTCGCTCAGGCGGCGGTGATCGGCAAGTTCCGGAACAACGGCCAGGTCTGCATCGCGCCGAGCCGGTTCTACGTGCATGAGAAGATCGCGGGCGACTTCACCGACGCCGCGGTCGAGTTCGCCCGTAAGCTCCAGCTCGGCAACGGCCTGAGCGAAGGCGTCCAGGTCGGCCCGATGTTCGAGGAGAAGGCGCTCGCCAAGACGAAGGAACTGATCGACGACGCCCGATCGAAGGGCGCGGCGGTCCTCACCGGCGGCGACCGCTCGACTCGCTTCGACAAGGGCTACTTCTTCGAGCCGACCGTGCTTCGTCAGGTCGACGGCGCGATGCGGATCATGACCGAGGAGCCGTTCGCTCCCGTGATGCCGGTGCTCGACTTCGGCAAGCTCGACGAGGTCATCGCCGAGGCGAACAACACCCCGTACGGTCTGGCCGCCTACGTCTTCACGAACGACCTCTCGGTCGCCACGCGGATGGCCGAAGGGCTCGAGGCGGGGATCATCGGCATCAACGACCCCGTGCCCGCGACGCCGCAATGCCCGTTCGGCGGCATGAAGGAGTCGGGCCAAGGACGCGAACTCGGGATCGAGGGGCTCGACGCCTATCTCGAGACGAAATATGTCTCGGTGGGGATTCGCTGATCGAGGAATCCCGAGAGTCGCGTCGGAAACTCGCGACCTCGAAAACGAAACGCCCGGGGATCGCTCCCCGGGCGCTCGATTCAGGACGACTTGCGGCCTTTATGGTTAGATCGCCCCAGCGGCCCATACCGTACGTTTCAATGCAGCTTATCGGGTGTGATTCCAAGAGTTGAGTTCGGGTCGTCCTGTCGCCGTTTCCTAGTCCCGCTGGGGCGATCTTATTATTACCAGTGATCGGATCGATCCCCGCGCACACTTGACTAAAAAAACGGCAGATCGTTCCGAACGTCACGAAGTCGACTCGAGGATGAACCGGCCCGAGCGTCGGCACGATCCGCTCGGTCGCAGCCCCGAAGGATGGACGAACATGAATCGAAGACGCGCAGTGGCGATCCTCGCTCTGATCCCGACATTCGGGTCGCTCGCCGCTCGGACCTCGCCCGCCGACGAGCCGAAAACCGCTGCCGAGCGCCCTCGATCCGTGGACTCGAAGCCGGCCGATCCATCCACGGAGGACGTCGAGAATCCGCCTCCGATCTCGGATTTCCTGATCATTCCGCTGAGAGTTCACCTGCTCTCCGCGCCTGGGCTCGACGACCTCGACTGCAAGCTCGAGGAGGCCGACATCACTCGGATCCTCGGGAAGGTCAATCGCGTCTGGAGCGTCGCCGGGATCCACTTCGCGTTGGAGTCGTGTCGCCGCGAACCCGCGGCGCGTCTCGACCGTTTCGCCGAGATTCGCGAACGCGGGGCTGCGATTCCTCTGAACGCCTACGCGCTGCTCGCCCCCGACGAATCCCGGGCGACTGAAGGTCAAAACGTTTACTATATCCAAAGTTTCAGCGTCAATGGTGTTTTTTTAGGCAACAGAACGTCGTTCGTGCAGGCAACGGCGAAGCTCAGGCCGGTTGAGGGGGGCATCGACGAGCCGTTGCCGCGCGTCACCGCTCACGAACTCGGCCACGCCTTGGGGCTTCCCCATCGTCAGAACCGCACGAATCTGCTCGCCTCGGGCACGACCGGCACGCGGCTCAATCGCGCGGAGGTCGAGAAGGCTCGCGCGAATGCTGCGCGAATGCGCGGGGTGATGACTCACGCGCGGCTGGTCGAGGAGATCGCGGCGGCCGAGGCTCGAGGCGACGCCGCGGTGGTCAATGAACTGAAGAAACGCCTCGAGGCCGTTCGAGCATCCGCTGCGCACAAGACCTCGAGCGGATCGTGAATCTCGTTCGTACGTCCCCATCCGCCGACCCCAGAGGAGTTCGCCGTCTCCATGTCGATGCATGATGTCCTGAAGAGCCTGGAAGAGAAGAACGGCTCGAAGATCGTGATGTTGGTGCTCGACGGTCTCGGCGGTCTACCGATCGAGCCGGGCGGCAAGACGGAGCTCGAGACGGCGAACGCGCCGCATCTCGATGGATTCGCCGCAGAGGGCACGGTCGGGCTGTCGACGCCGGTTGCGCCTGGGATCACGCCCGGCTCGGGGCCTGGACACCTCGGGCTCTTCGGGTTCGACCCGTTGCAGCACGATATCGGTCGCGGTGTCCTCGAAGCGTTGGGGATCGGCGTCGAAGTCGGTCCGCGCGACGTCGCGATCCGGGGCAACTTCTGCACGATCGACGCTGAAGGTCGCGTGACGGACCGCCGTGCCGGCCGAATCCCCACCGAGAAGTGCGTCGAACTCGTCGAGAAGCTCCGCGCGGGCGTGAAGATCGACGGGGTCGAGACCCTGATCGAGCCGGTCCGCGAGTATCGGCTCGTGGTTCGATTCCGGGGCGACGGGCTCGGCGAGAACGTCTGCGACACCGACCCGCTCTCGACCGGGTTGCACACACTCGAGCCGAAGGCCGGCGACGCCGGATCCGAACGCACCGCCGCCGTCGCCTCCGAATTCCTCCGTCAAGCCAAGACGATCCTCGCCGGCGAGTCGCCCGCCAATTTCTTGATGATGCGCGGATTCGCCAACTTCCCCAAGATCGCCACGATGGAGGAGGCTTACGGCCTCCGCTCGGCCGCGATCGCGGTCTATCCGATGTATCGCGGACTGGCGCGCCTCGTGGGGATGACGGTCGTCGAGCCCGGCAAGACCTTCGCCGACCAACTCGACGCAGCGAAAGAGAATTGGGAGAAGTACGATTTCTTCTTCATCCACTACAAGTACACCGACTCGACCGGCGAAGACGGCAACTTCGCGAAGAAGGTCGAGATGATCGAGGCGCTCGACGCCGAGCTGCCGAAGCTCCGCGCGCTCGCCCCGGACGTCCTGATCGTCACGGGCGACCACTCGACGCCGAGCCGGATGAAGTCGCACTCGTTCCATCCGGTTCCGACGTTGATCTGGGCCCCGAAGACGTCGCGACCCGACTTCGTGACGAGCTTCGGCGAGCGTCCTTGCATCCAAGGCGGCCTTGGGCAGTTCCTCGCCAAGGATCTCATGCCCCTGGCGCTTGCCCATGCGGGCCGGCTCCAGAAGTTCGGCGCCTGAGATCGATCGCCCCGTCGAGAGTGCGCCGATCGAGGCATCGATCGGCGCCGCGACGATTCGTGATCACTTCGCCGCGGGCGGGGTCACGAGATAGGCGACGAGGTCGCGCATCGCTTGCTCCCCGATCGCGCCGGTGAGACCCACGGGCATGATCGAGGTACTGCTCGGGCGGAGTTCTTCGATCTCTTCCCGTCGGAATTCGGTGGACTTCGCTTCCGTGTCGACCACCGAGATCCGGTCGGCTCCGATCGCATGCACGATCCCTTGCGCGACCCGACCGTCCTTCGTGACGACCGTGTAGGGTACGTAGCGCGGTTGAATCGTCGCGCTCGGTTCGGCGACCTGACGATAGACCCACGAACGCTCGCGTCCCACGAGTTCATCGAGCGCCG
The DNA here is from genome assembly GCA_033763215.1 of Isosphaeraceae bacterium. Taxonomy (GTDB): domain Bacteria; phylum Planctomycetota; class Planctomycetia; order Isosphaerales; family Isosphaeraceae; genus JANRKW01. The sequence goes on from JANRKW010000029.1 coordinate 70,754, forward strand.
GCCCGACCTTGCCGCCCTCGCCGCGATAGACGTGGCAAGTTGCACACTTCGCCGCATCGCTCCGAAAGACCTTGGCGCCGGAGGTCGGATCGCCTCCTTCATAGAGCGCCGCGACCGGGCGTGAAGCCGACGCCGGGGGCGGTGGGGAAGGTGCCCAGGGCAGGATGAGCCGGCTCGATTCGACCTTCGTCTCCGAAGAGTTCGGCGATGTCGCAGCGAGCGTCTCGACCTCGATCGGCTCGGTGGTGCCGGTCTGGATCCTGAGGGTGAGGTCGATCGGTTCGCCGCTCGACTCGATCGTCGCGCGACCGCTCCAGCGCTTGCCCTCGGCGGCGACCTCGACCGGCTCGTTGAAGAGGACCGCCTCGAACGGGCGGTTCGAGCGGAGTAGAACCGTCAGACGACCCTTGGGAAGTCTCGCCATCGTCGAGAGGGTCAGCCGTCCCGGCTTGGTCGCGCACGCGGCGTACTCGGCCGTCTCCGGAATCGCTCCGAGCCGTTCCATCGCCGCGCGAGGGTCGAGCGAGGGCCAGACGAAGCGTCGCGAAGTCGCTTCATCGGGAACCTCCTCTTCCCAGACGACCTCGACGCCCGAGAGGTCGTAGACGAGGTCGACCGACTTCGGCTCGGTGGGGATCCGCAACGAATAGCGGGTGTCGATGGGGTGGGGATCGGTGACGAGCCGGAGGGCGCGGTCGTCGTCGAGAGGGATCGCGGCGGCGATGCGGATCGCGCCTCGGGTGGGATCCTTGGGATCGGACAACGCGGAGGACGATGGTTCGCTTCCGGGAACGACCGAGTCGCCGAAGGCGATGAAGCGTCCGACCATTCTCGCGGGCAGTCCGGGATCGAACGGTCGGTCGAAATCGATCCGGACCTCGAGCGGATTGGTGGGACGAACCGCGATCACCTTCGGAGTGGGGTCGCCCGCACCGATCGACAGTGCGGCGCCCGCAATGATGCACATCGGCAGGGATCGGAGCCGTCGAGAGCGATGACCAGGCACGGCGAACCTCATGAAGTCGAACCCGCCTCGACCCCGCCGCGAAGCGTGAGTCGATGATAGACCCGACCGAACCGCCTCGACAACCCGGCGCCGGTCCGCGCAGGACTCTCCGATCGCTTGCGGAAGTCGATCGAGCGCCGCACAATGCGGCTCACGGGGTCCATGCCGAGGGGGCTCCGGAGGTCGTCCTCGACACCTACGAGCAGGCTGCGATGATCTTTCATGCCGAGAGCTTCGTGATTCGAACGTCGGGGCGGGGCACGACCGAGATCACCGATCGCGTCGAGGCGATCACGGCCGCTTCGCGAGCGAGCAGTGGGCTCTGTTCGGTCTTCATCCATCATACGAGTGCGTCGTTGATTCTCTGTGAGAATGCCGATCCTTCGGTGCGACGCGATCTCGAGCGCTTTGCACAGCGACTCGTGCCCGACGGTGATCGTCTCTTCGAACACGACGACGAAGGCCCCGACGACATGCCCGCGCATGTCCGTTCGATCCTGACGACCAGCACTCTGACGATTCCCATCGCCGCCGGATCGCTCGCGCTGGGGACCTGGCAGGGCATCTACCTGTGGGAGCACCGAACGCGACCGCACAGCAGAAAGCTCACCGTGAGCGTCGTCGGAATCGGTTGACACGACAATTTCAGAGATGCTCACTGGTCGTTGCGCCATCGGCGAGGTGGGCCGGTCTCGAAGCGGCCGGTCGGCGCGGAGAATTTGATCCCGACTTCCCAGAGCATCTCCGGCTGATGTTTTGCAAGCAAATACTTCATCACGACTTCATCTGACGGAGGCATCCCCGGATCTTGGAAGACGACGCAGAGCCGCGCCTCGCCTTGGAGCGTCTGGGCGTTCCAGACTTCGATGAGGGCGTGCGGACGGCGAGGGATCCGATAGATTCGCTTGCCGCTCTTGATGGTGACTCGGTCGAAACGGCAGAACTCGTCGAACTCGGCGGGGTCGACGACGTCGCGCACGAGTTCCGCGGCGACCAGTTCCGGCACGCCTCGGCTGTCGGCCGCCTCGTCGACCCTCATCGGCTCCTCGAGCGTCGGGCCCGCGCTGCTTCGACCTTCGATCACCCGAAAGATCTCATGCTCGACCATCCGGGCATATCCTGCACGCAGGGCGGGCGAGCTGATGACGAGCTGCGGAAACGAAGCCGCGGCGCGAACGACCTCGTGTGCGAAGGCATTGGCTTCGCGGTGGAGCTTCTCCATCCAGAAGCGTGGAGTCTGGAGTCGATCCGACTCGGAGTATCGAAAGGGGCGAGGGCCGACGTCGGGGATGGTCAGTGCGACGTCGGGCTTGGAACTCCTCGACGTACGAACGACCGCGTCGTAGCTCTCCTCGCCGCGCACGAACTTCTCAGCCGCCGCGATGCGTCCGTGATTCTTGACCAGGACGGTTCGGTAGGTAGGACGGGCGAGGAAGGTGGTGACGCGGGCCTCGCGATCGACCTCGCAACGGTCGTCGTCGACCTCGATTTCCCAGCGCAGGTAGCCGGTGCGGATCATCTCGAGGCTCGTTCACGAGGTCGAGTCAACCGCCTTGAATGGCGGGAACGATGAGGATCTCGGGAGCGGCGGCATCGAATTCGCGAATGGGAATGCTTCGGCCGGGACCGTCGAGGCGAAAGGCGAGACGCCCCGGCGTGAGATTCTCGGCGAACGACTGCGCGGCGAGACTCACCGTTTCCGGGCGCGACTTGTCCCACTCGGCGAGACAGAGGTCGCCGTGGCCGGTCTTGAGGAGTCGGAGCTTGGCCATCTCGATCACCCCGTCACGCTGCCCGAAGGCTCTGAGGTCGACTGAACGTCGGGCAGATTGTAACTCACCCGCACACCGGCGACCAGTTGAGCATCGACGCCCGCGAGGGGTGGTCGACGAGTCGGGCGACCGCAGATCGTCCGAAGTCGTTGATTTGCAGGATGTTGGTTGGTTCGGCGCCCGTCTTTGCGTGGTCTTGTTCGCTCCGGGAGCGTGCGGTACTCGGAAAAATCGGAAAATCGTCGCAAATCGGCTCAAGTCGCATCTCGGTCACGACCGATAGCTTCGATACCCGCGCCCCTTCGCGCTTCGATCGTACGAATCTTCTCGACGATCGAATCGCCGGTGTCGGTCCAGAGGCTTACGCATGTCGTCCGAATCCCCCAGATTCACGGTGATCGGCGGTTCTTGGATCGGGATCTTGGTGTTGGCGAGCATGATGTCGGTAACCGCGCCCGAAGCTTCGGCAGCGCGAATTCGGTCGAAGTCGACGGTCGCGAGCCCTTACGGACCGATGCCGCGTTCGTTCGCGGCCTTTCTGGATGCCGGTCCGACGGTCTGGGCTCGGACCAAGCCGCGCGTTCCCTCGAATCTCAGGATCACCGACGAGTCGGGTGCACTCATCGAGGGCAACTTCGTGGACTACCTCAGTTGGAGAAGGAACCTGAACCCGACGCGGTTCGACGCGATCCATCCCAACGTCGGCCCCTTGCTTCGGGTTCCTCCGGTGACCTCGACCGGGAACATCGTTCCGCCGCTCGTCCCGGCTCAACCTCAGAAGGTCCCGCCGCTCGTGCCCGCGGTACCGCAAACGGTCGTCCCCGAGCCCTCGACCTGGATGATCGGGCTGGTGCTCGTGGCCGGAGCCTGGCGTCTCAGGTCTCGATCGCGCCCGCGGGCTTCCAATTTGGTAGATTGAACATGGGCTGAGAAGCGTGGGTCGACGGGTCGTCGCCCGTCGACTCCAGTGGAAGAGCCGGTCGGCTCGGGATGGCGACATCGATGTCGAACCCGAGCGGCGCCCGGCTCTCGGTCATGATCGGCACGAGCTCCGCCGGACGAGCCGGCGAAAGGCGACGATGGGTTTCTACATCACGACGGCGATCGACTATCCCAACAGTCGCCCCCACATCGGCACTGCGTTCGAGAAGATCGGAGCCGATGTCCAAGCGCGATGGCGACGAATGCGGGGTGAGTCGGTCCACTTCCTGATGGGCAACGACGAGAACACGATCAAGGTCTCGCAGCGCGCAGAGCAACTCGGGATGGAGCCGAAGGCTTACGTCGACGACATGGCCCGCCAGTTTCGCGAGGTCTGGTCGGCGTTGATGATCTCGAACGACGACTTCATCCAAACGAGCGAAGAAAGGCACCACATCGGGTGTCGCAAGTTCATTCAGGCGGTTCACGACGCTGGACACATCTATCGGAAAGCCTACAAAGGGCTCTACTGCAACGGCTGCGAGTCTTTCAAGACGGAGAAGGAAGTTGCGGAGGCGGGGGGAAAGTGCCCGAATCATCCCAACCTCGAGCTCCGAGAGATCGAGGAAGAGAACTACTTCTTCCGGCTCAGCGAGTTCGGCGACCGGCTCCTGGCGCATTACGAGGCGAATCCCGACTTCATCCAGCCCGAGAGTCGGCGCAATGAGATCGTGAGTCTCGTGAAGTCGGGCCTCCAGGACGTCTCGATCAGCCGAAAGGGGTTCACCTGGGGGATCCGGGTCCCGTTCGACGAGGAGCAAACGATCTACGTTTGGTTCGACGCGCTGCTCAACTACATCACGGCGATCGGGTACGGCACCGACGAGGCGCGGTTCGAGTCGATCTGGCCGGCCGATGTCCATGTGATCGGCAAGGACATCACCCGCTTTCACTGCGCGCTCTGGCCCGCGATGCTCATGGCGGCTGGCCTTCCGCTGCCGCGCAGAGTCTTTGGTCACGGATTCGTGTACCGCAAGGACGAGACGACCGGCGAGGTGCAGAAGATCAGCAAGAGCCTCGGCAACGTCGTCGAGCCGATGGACATCATCGCGCGCTTCTCGGCCGAGGGATTCCGCTACTACTTCATGAGCCAATGCCCGTTCGGCGGCGACGGCGAGTTCTCGTTCGAGCGATTCGCCGATGTCTATAACGCCGGTCTCGCAAACAACTTGGGGAATCTCTACAGCCGGACTCTCTCCATGTGCGTCCGGTATTTCGAGGGCGATCTCGGTGCTCCCCCGGCCGATCCGATCGCGTGGCGCTCGGGGCTCGACCTCGCGGGCTTCATCGCGGAACTCGACGGCCTCCTGGATACCTTCCAGTACAACGTGGTGCTCCAGCGCATCTGGTCGGAAGTCCTCGACGTCGCGAATCGCTATATCCAGACAACCGAGCCGTTCAAGTTGGCCAAAACCGACATCGAGGCGTGCCGCGTCGTATTGTGGAATCTAGCCGACGCTGTGAGAGTGATCGGCATCCTGATCAAGCCGTTTCTGCCGACGACGGCGGAGACGTTCTATCAGGCGTTCGATTTCGAGGAGGGTCGAGCTTGGACCGACGTCTCCCACGACGACGCGATCGTGCCCCCCAGTCGACCTCTGCGCCTCACGGCGGCGCTGGTCGGGGGAAAGCCGGTTCCGCTCTTCCCGAAGATCGAGTTGGAGAAGTCATGATTCATCGCGCCGGAGGGGCCTCGCCGCTCGCTCCGGCGACGAATCGCGACGCGGCTCCCGACTCGATCGCTCCGACGGGGCTCTCGAAGGGCCTCGACGATCGGTCACCGAGGAACCATCCGATGTGGGAATTCACGGGCGGCGACGAAATCTCGGTTCAGATGACGCGGTCGATCTACCGGCGTCTCCTCCAAGACGCCTTCGAACTCCAAGTACCGGTCGAATGGCTGGTCGCGTCGATCGTCGCGGACGCCGTCGACGACGAATCGACCGAATCGCCCGACTCCGTTGCGGCCTGATCGGGAACCCTGGACCTCGGCTCGTCGATCGAGCCGAGGTCTCGCCATGCCGCATGCTTGACGATCGGGTCACGATCGGCCACGCTCTGGACGCCCTCGGTCGGTCTCATCGCACGTCGCGACTGAGCTCCGGCCGATCGCTCCGGTTCCCCGAGGTCTCATCGGATGCCCGCCAGCTTCGTGATCGATATGGACGGGGTCGTCTATCATGGACATCAATTGATCCCGGGAGCGGCCGAGTTCGTCGATCGGCTTCAGGCCGGCGGCCACCGCTTCCTCTTCCTCACGAACAACAGCCAATGGACCCCGCGCGATCTCCGACATCGTCTCGACCAGATTGGGATCACCGTCGATGAGTCGGCGTTCCATACCTCGGCGCTCGCGACCGCCGATTTTCTCCAGCAGCAGAAACCGAACGGCACCGCCTACGTCATCGGCGGCGCGGGGCTGACCAACGCCCTCTACGGCGTCGGATACACGCTCACCGAGCGCAATCCCGACTACGTGGTCGTCGGCGACACGCGCTCCTACGACTTCGAGAAGATCGAACGTGCGATCCGGCTCGTGCTCGGAGGCGCCCGCTTCATCGCGACGAACGTCGACATGACCGGGCCGAGCGAAACCGGGATCCAACCCGCTTGCGGAGCGCTCGTCGCCCCCATCGAACTCGCCACCGGGAAGAAGCCCTACTTCATCGGCAAGCCGAACCCGCTCATGATGCGCACGGCGCTGCGCAAGCTGGGAGCGCATTCGGCCGAGTCGTTCATGGTCGGAGACCGCATGGATACCGACATTCTGGGAGGGACCGAGGCGGGCATGAAGACGATCCTCGTCCTCTCGGGAGTCAGCACGCTCGAGACGGTCGAGCAGTATCCCTATCGACCCAACTACATCTTCGAGGATGTCGGTTGCATTCCCGTCGCCGAATTAGCCGGTAGTTGAACCGACGCGGCGAGCCGAGGCGCTCCCGCGCCGGTGCTCAGAGTATCGCGCGGACGACCTCGCCTCGACTCAGGACGTGGGGACGCCCGAGGGGATCTTCGTATTGAGCGTCGGAGCTGTGGCCCAAGCAGTGGAAGAGGGTCGCGAAGAGATCTTCGGGCCTGACTCGACCTTCGCGCGGATAGGCGCCGATCTTGTCGGAGGCGCCGTGAACGATCCCGCCTCGAATCCCGCCTCCCGCGAGGGCGACCGAGAAGACCGAGCCCCAGTGGCCCCGACCGCCGTTGCCGTCGAGGCGCGGCGATCGGCCGAACTCGGCCATGCAGACGACCAACGTCTTCTCCAGGCGGCCGGTTCTCGCCAGGTCCTCGATCAGCGCCGAGAATGCGAGGTCCGTCGGAGGGGCGAGGACGTTGCGAAGCCGTTCCGGTTCCTTGACGTGGCTGTCCCAACACGGATTCATCGGCGGCTCGTCGGGGCCGCGATACCAATTGACCTGAACCAGCGAGACTCCGGCCTCGATCATGCGACGGCCGAGCAAGACGCTCTGCCCGAACGGCGTCATTCCGTAACGCTCGCGGACCGATTGAGGTTCGCGATCGAGCCGGAAGGCGTCGCGAGCCTTCGAGGAGCGCAGCAAGTCGAACGCTTGACGCCCCCGGGCGTCGAGGAGATGAGCTCCGGATCGGGCGTCGAATGTGTCGAGCCCGCGCTGGAGATCATCGAGCAACTCGCGCCGCGCGATCAACCGCTCGGGCTCGAAGCCGGCCGGAAGGTCGATCTCCTGGACCTGATAGCCTTCCTTCGTCAGCTTTGCGTTCAGGAGCCAGGGGTCTCGGGACCGACCCAGAAACCCCGCATCCTGCCCGGGCCACACACTGCCGTCGGTGTTGGAGATGCGATGCGGCAGCGTGATCGTCGGAGGCAGACCGCCGTCGGCGCCGAGGCGCGACTCTTCCCCGAGTCGGCCGAGAACCGCTCCCAGGCTCGGTGAGTCGTTGGGGGCGCCCGGGTTGGCGTTCTCGAAGTTCATCGGTGCGTGGGGACGACCCGTGAGCATATAATATCCGCTCGACGAGTGCGCGTTGTCTCCGGTCGACACGGCTCGAAGGAAAGCGACCTTGTCGGCGACTTTCGCCACGTTCGGGAAGAGCGAGCAGATCGAGATCCCGGGAACATTCGTGGCGATCGGTCCGAATTCGCCTCGGACTTCGGCGGGTGCGTCGGGCTTGGGATCCCAGGTCGACTGTTGCGGCGGACCGCCCATCAGGAAGAGTACGATGCACGATTCGGCCTGACCGAAACCGGGGTCGAGGCGACTGTCGGCGGACGACGGCCGAGCGAGGTCGCCGAGCGTGAGGCCCGCACCGAAGGCACCGAGACTGCCGACGCGCAGCACATCTCGACGCGTCGTACCGTCGCACAGACGGGAACCTGGACCTTGAAGTCGAAGCATGCTGCCTCGCTTCGCCGCGGCGGGCGATGAGAGAGTTCGCCAACAGATGTTGAACAGACTCTACACTGCATGGGCTCGCCAAGCAAGTGGATCCGGCGACCACGGCTACACGCCCGCAATAGCCGAGTCGTCAGCCGCCGTGCATGAAGCGAATGAACCCGCGAAGCAACCGCTCGGTGCGTCCGGAGTAGGGGGGCAATTGCGGGCGCGGGATCCAATGAGGTTGGACGTAAGTGCAACGCGACGCGACGAATTCGAGGAGACCAAGCGCGCCCTTGGTCCGCCCGTGACCGCTCGAGCGGAAGCCGCCGAATGGGCCGCCGGCATGAGCGCTGGGGGTCACGGCGTCGTTGATGGAGACGACCCCGGCGACCAAGCGGTCGGCCGCGGCTCGCGCACGACGAAGGTCGCGGGACCACACGCTCGCCGCAAGGGCGAAATCGCTCGCGTTCACAGCCTCGACCGCTTCGTCGGTGTCCCGCACTCCTCGAACGACCACGACCGGACCGAAGCACCCTTGGAGAACTCGCTCTGCGCGGTCGTCGCGAGCCAGGAAGACCGTCGGCGTGAAGGCCGCGTCGGAGGCTGCATGCGACTCGACCGCACCCATTCTCGTGGCCCCCGCTTCGATTGCACGTGCCGCGATCTCCGAGAGCCTCGCCCTCGCATCGGCGGAGATCAGTGGACCGATGTCGACGCCGGAGTCCGCGGGATCGCCGGCTCGGAGCGTCGCTGCCTGTTCCGCGAGCGCAGTCGCCACCGGCTCGGGGTCGCCGATCGTGTAGATGCGCTTGATCGCGACGCAGGTCTGGCCCGCCCCCACGAAACTCGCCCAAGCGAGCGCGGGAGCGATCGATCTCGGATTCAGGTCGGGGAAGACGATCGCGGCGTCGAATCCGGAGAGTTCCGCGACCGCCGGGATCCCACGGGCCCCCAAGTCGGCCAGAACCCGCCGCCCGGCCGCGATCCCGCCGGTGAAGACCGCCTTGTCGATCCCCGAATCGAGCAGCGCTCGGCCGGTCTCGGCCAGGCCGTTGACGCACAGTACGAGGTCTCGGGGAAGGTGTTGGGCGACCGAGGCTTGGAGCAGCTTGCCGGTCGCGGTCGCGTGCTCGGACGGCTTCCAAACGACTGCGTTTCCCGCGGCTACGGCCTGAGCAATCGGAGGCGCATTGAGATAGAGGGGATAGTTCCAGGTTCCGAGCATCCCAATCACCCCGAGCGGTCTCCAAGAGAGCCGCGCCGAGGGTATGAGAGCGAGTCGCTGGAGTCCCGATCCAAGACGCCGATCGGCGAGCACCTTGGCGGCATTCCGGACGGTCCAGCGCATCGCGTCGAGCGTCGAGAGGACTTCTCCGAGCGCCTCCACTCGAGGCTTGCCCGCCTCATCGCGGATGGCATCGGCCCAGTCGTCGGCTTGCGATGCGAGTTCGCGCCTCCATCGATCGACGGCGCGGACGCGCTCGCGGACCGGAACGTCCCCCCACGATGCCTGTGCGATCCGCGAGCGGTCGACGGCGGCCCGGGTCGTCTCGACGGAGTCGATCTCCGTGACCGCCAGTTGCTTGGAGGTCCACGGCGATTGGGCGACGATCCGCCCCTCGGAATCGAGGCCATATGCCACGGAACGGCTCCCGGAGCCCGAGCGAGCCCCTCGTGCGAGTCGGAGAGACATGGGGGAAATGCGAGAGACCGTCGACTCGCCCGGGGCGAGTCGACGGTCTCGGGGATGAGTCCGGCGTCAAGAAAACGGAAAGGGTCCGTCGGTCAACGCTTGGAGAATTGGAAGCTCTTACGAGCCTTCTTGTGACCGTACTTCTTGCGTTCGACCATTCGCGAGTCGCGCGTCAGGAAGTCATGATCGCGAAGGGCGGGCTCGAGATCCTCACGCTGTTCGATGAGAGCGCGAGAGAGGCCGAGGATGACGGCGCCCATTTGTGCCGACTTGCCGCTTCCTCGGACGTTCACGAAGACGTCGACGCGGTTGCCCATGTCGGTGACGGTCAAGGGAGCACGGACACCGATTCGGTGGGTCTCCTCGACGAAGTAATCGTCGACCGGCAAGTCGTTGACGACGTAGACGCCGGTGCCTTCACGGATACGGACGCGAGCCACGGCGGTCTTGCGCCGGCCGGTGCCCCAGATGTAAGGATTGGTGGCCGTGGACATCGTCGAGAAATCCTCTGTCGAGAGAGGGACGCCGGATCGATGCGTCCCGATCGATGAATTCGGGTGCGGTTGTACGGCGGGATCGATCGCGTGGGATCAGATCACTCGCCGGCTTCGGAGACGTCCTCACTCGGCGATGCGACCGCCGAGGCGGTCACGGCGGCGGGCCGCCAGATCGCGCCCGAAGCCGTCGGCCGTCCGGTCTTCGGATCGAGCGGGATCGGTTGTTGCGCCTGGTGCTCGTGCACCGAACCGACCACGAGCTTGAGTTTGCCGAGCATGTGACGGCCGATCTTGTTCTTCGGCATCATGCGCTGCACGGCCAACTGCAGAATACGCTCGGGCTTGCGCTGGAAGAGCTTCCAAGCCGCCTCGTCGCGCTGACCACCCGGGTGACCGGTGTAGTGCTGGTAGAACTTCTGCTGCCACTTGTTGCCGGTGAACACGACCTTATCGACATTCGTGACGATCACGTAGTCGCCCGTGTCGATGTGCGGCGTGTAGGTCGGGCGATGCTTGCCCATCAAGATGGGCGCGATCTGCGCGGCGAGACGTCCGACGACCTGATCGGTACCGTCGATGATGTACCATTGCTTGATCAGCTCGTCCGCTTTGGCCTGATAACAGTTCATGAGCGTAGACAACCTAACTCAAACGTCGCGGTTCGAACCCAACGCCGTGTCGTGTCGAGGGGCGGGCCATCCCTCACTGAACGATCTCGCATCGCACTCAATGGGGCGAAAGAACCATCATACCCGCCGCGAAGGATGCGTCAATAGCGATCCCGTGCGTCGCGAACCTCGGATTCCAGGCGTCGCCGAACGTACCGATCGATCTCGACACGAGAGTCGAAGTCGGCGGTCGGCTTGCTCGAACTTCATCTTCGTGGGTGGTCAAGCCCACGATTGCCGGCGAAACGCCTCCCCCAGCTGAGGCGGACTTGCCCGAGAGCCTCCGCTTGGTCCACAATCCACCAGCAGGATCTCGAGGCGAAACCCGTCTCGGTTCGACGGGGATCTCAGAATGTGGGGATGGAGCATGATTCTTCGGGGAATCGTTCGAGACGCGGAACTCGTCGAGAATCCCCCTGGAAGCGATACGATCGAGATGATCGTACGGGCTCAAGGGGTCGGCCCATCGCAACCGCGGAAGTTCATCCTGCCGTTCTCGTTGCTCCTCGGGGACCCGACCCTCGAGCCCGATTCGATCCGAGGGCGTGCGTTTCAAGCCGAACTCGAACCGGGCGAGGGCGACGATGCGCCGCGCGCCGCCGCATTCTCGATCGCCGAGCAGAGAATCCTGCGCCCGGAATCTCCGACCAACGACTGAGGTCGACCTCCATGGCGAGACCCCGGCTCGAAACCACGGAAGCGGTTTCGCGGCGCATGCGGCGCACCGGTCCGCGAGATACCTCCCCGGAACGCGCGGTCCGATCGATCTTGTTCGCGCGAGGCTATCGCTACCGAGTCGATCGACGGCCGATCCGAGAAATTCGGTCTCGTGCCGATCTGGTCTTCCTCGGAATGCGGGTCGCCGTCTACATCGATGGATGTTTCTGGCACGGATGTCCGCTGCATGCGACTCATCCCCAACGAAATGCCCATTATTGGGAGCCGAAACTCCGCGAGAATCGGTCGCGTGACCTGCGCGTGACCGAGCGGCTCACCGAGGCGGGCTGGGTCGTGTTGAGATACTGGGAACACGAACCGGCCGAAGAGATCGCCGATGCAATCGGGGTGGAGCTCGAGAAACGCCGCGCGGAGCTTGCTGCGCAGGCTCACTTGGGAGAGGCGAGCAATCTGTCGTAGAGCTCCAGGTATCGGTCGACCACCGCGGAGAGCCCGAATTCGGCCTCGATCTTGGCCCGAGCCGCTCGACCGAGTCGGGTCCGAAGTCCTTCATCCTTCAAGCAACCGATCAACGCCTCGGTCCACGCAGGTCGGTCGTCGGGAGGGATGAGGAGACCGGCTCCATCGCCGAGCAAGTCGACGTTGCCGCCGATCTCCGAGGCTATGCACGGCAAACCGGTCGACATGGCCTCGAGCAATGAGTTGCTCATCCCTTCGGCGACGCTCGGAAGCACGAACAGATCGGCGGCCCTGAGATGCTCGGACGGGTCGTCCGCGGCACCGACGAAAACGACCCGCTCATTCAGCCCCAACTCGGCGACCCGTTGTTCGAGCCTCGGACGTTCCTCACCCTGGCCGACCAACACCAAAGAGGCGCCGGTCTCTCGAGCGACGTCACCCCAGATATCGATCAAGATGTCGAGATTTTTTTGCGGATGGATTCGCCCGGTGAAGACGACGCGCGAACGACCCGCCGGCAACGAGGATTCGAGCGTGCTCGGCCCGGGCCGAAAGCGATCGGTGTCGACGCCGCTGGCGAGTCGGGTCATTCGCGAGGGCGGCACGCCGAGGCGCGACCATTGACGCTCGATCTCTTCCGAGATCGCCACGAACGCCGTGTTTCGCACTGCGATGCGACGGAGAATCGGGAAGCCCTTGGTCCGCGCCATCTCCTCGGCTTCGCCGTAGAACCCGGAACTCGCGGGTTGGATGATCGTCGGCAGGCCCGCGAGCCATGGTCGGGCAACGCCGCACGAGATCGACTCCCAGAGGGCCTGGTGAGTGTGGATCAAGTCGCATTGGCTCCGCAGGCGACGCAGACCGGCGACCGTCGACGCGACGAAGCTCAGGCCGAACAGCGGCCCGGCGGCGATCGTTTCGATCCAGCGGTGGATCCGAATTCCGTCGACTTCGTCGTTCCGCGGCAGTCCGGGGATCGCTCGGGTGAGTACCCGGACCTCATGGCCGCGCCGTACCAACTCGCGGCCCTGAGCCTGGGCCTGACGCTCCGCGCCGCTTGCTCGAGGATGGAAATGGCTCAGCAGATAGCAGATGCGGAGTGGACGCTCCACGGAGGGTCCTCGAGGAAGAGAAAACCCGGCCGATCGTGACCCTCGACGGGACCACGACGGGCCGGGAATTGCGGAGCGTCGATTGGGAAGCGACGATCATCGACGGATGGTGAGCAGGCTGATCTCGCGGCCGCTGGGATCGAAGATCTTTCCGCCCGTCGCGGTGAGGTCGCCCTTGCCGACGTTGTACATCTCGCCGCCGGGCATGGTGACCTGAACGTTCCAGTCGCCTTCGGGGAGCGTGACCGCGAAACGCCCGAAGGCGTCGCTCCGGACGGTGCGCGTGGGGAATCGCTCGAGACGATCGATGAGCATCACGGCGACTCCTTCCTCGGCCTCGCCGCTCTCCGAAGCGAGCACTCGACCTTGGAGAACGCTGCGGACCGCCGCGGTCCTCCCGGCATCGACGTCGCGGAATGCCGGCCGAAGCGATGTTCGGCGGCTGCTCTCGGGTGCGCCGAGGGGAGGGGGGATGTCGGGGAGCGACGAGCCTTCAGGCGCCGCCGGCTCGCTGGGAACCGGGGGCGTCGCCGGGATGGGAGTGGGTTTCGGTTCGGGTGCGGCGGTCGCCGCCGGTTTCTCGGCTCCCGCGCCGCTCCCGGCAGCAGGGGCCGGCGCGGGCGTGCTCGATCGCTGCTCGAAAGGCGAGGTGGGAGTTGAAGGCGCGGCCGCGGCGGGAGCCTTACCGGAGGTCCGCTCGCTCGACGGACGCGTCGGCTCGGAGACGATCGGGGGACGTTGACGCTGCTCGGTTCGAGTCGTCTCGGGATCGACCGCGGGCGTCGGAACCCGCTCGACGCGCTCTTCGTCGCGGTTGCTCGGGGTCGCCTTCATCACCGTCCCCGAGGAGGGTGCGGGAGTTGAGATCGGCGCGGAGCTTCCGCAACAAGGATCCCCGGCCCAGGCCGTGGACGCCACGACGCGCGAGGTCGAGACGTAGGTCGTCGGAGCAAGATAGCTGAGCGGTGCCGTGTAATAAGTTGGCGTAAGGTAGACCGTACCGCGGAGGCGTCGGAAGCTCGTTCTCGGCAGGAAGACTCGCCGCGTTGGGACGAGATAGCTCGATTCCAGCAAGACAGGCGAACTGCGCCAAACAGAGGTGGTCGGCAAGATGTAGGATGTGCCGACGACCGTGGAGGTCGGCAAGTAGTAGGAAGTGGAGACGATGGAGGAAGTGGGGTAGACGTAGCTCTCGGAGGTCGAAACGATCGTCGACGTCGGAGCAACGACCAGGATCTCATCGGCTCGCGAGGGACTTACGGCGAGTGCGAGAGCGAGCGGAACCGCAAGCGCGAACGATCGAAGGTGCGACGGGAAACGGAGCATCGAGGTGTCCTCCACGACCGGCATCGGGACGCGTCGTGATCGATTCGACCCACACGACCGCGTCGACCGCTTTCATCCAGAATAGCAGACGAACCGCGAGGGCACCAAGTGGCCGCCGAGCGCGATCCGCGATCCCGCTTTATTCGGCGTCATCGTCGAGGGAGATGAAGCAGGGATTCGTCCGGCATCATGCTCGAGGGGGTTTGCGATCCGAGCAGTCTTGATCGATAATCGTTGAATCGGAAGAGGACTGAAACCGCCGGCTTCGGATCGACGATCGCTCGGCCGAAGTCAGCTTGGAGCATCGAAGACGATGTCGCAGCCGAGAGATGCCGCGAAGGTACTGGATCGCGACTTCCTGGAACTCCGCGCCAGGATCCTCGAACTCGCGGCCGCTTTCGATCGAATCGAACGAGCGACGGCCGGGGCCGCGGCCGATCGCCGTCGGGAGCAGCTCAAGCAGGCCGTCGAACTCCTGCTCTCGGATCGTCCCGGACGAGCGGAAGCCGTCCAACTCCACTTCTCGTACGAGTACGACCCGCAATGGCGTGAGAAGTTCGGGCTCGCCGCACGATCTCGCTGATCTCCGGGCGCTCGAACCCTTGCGGATTTCTCCCGTTCCGACGACCGTTCCAACCCGGCGACTCCCATGACCGCGTATATCGACCCGCATATCCACATGGTTTCGCGTACCACCGACGACTACAAGCGCATGGCGCTGGCCGGGTGCGTGATGATGAGCGAGCCCGCTTTTTGGGCGGGGTTCGACCGCTCCGGGGTCGAGGGGTTTCGGGACTATTTCCGTCAGCTCACCGAGTACGAGCCGAAGCGCGCGGGGCTCTACGGCATCGAGCACCGCTCGTGGCTCTGCATCAACGCAAAAGAGGCGGAGAACGTCTCGCTCTCGCGCGAGGTGATCGCCATGATCCCTGAATTCCTCGACCGGCCGGGAGTGCTGGGGATCGGGGAGATCGGCCTCAACAAGAATACGAAGAACGAGGCGACGGTCTTCCTCGAGCATCTCGATCTCGCCGCGAAGACCGATGAACTGATTCTCGTGCACACGCCGCACCTGGTCGACAAGTACCAAGGAACGCGGATGATTCTCGATATGTTCAAAGGAGACTCGAGAATCACCCCGGAGCGGGTCTGCATCGACCATGTCGAGGAGCATACGATCAAGCTCGCCCTCGATGCGGGTCACTGGGTCGGCATGACGCTCTACCCGACGACCAAGTGCACTCCCGCTCGCGCGGCCGATATGGTCGAACGGTACGGGACCGAGCGCATTCTCGTGAATTCCGCGGGTGATTGGGGGCACAGCGACCCGCTCGCGGTACCTGAGTTCATCTTCGAGATGCGATCGCGCGGCCATGATGAATCGGTGATCCGCCGCGTCGTGCACGACAATCCGCTCGCGTTCTTCTCGCTCTCCCGTCGCTTCTCGTACGACCCGAGACAGTAACCGGCGACGACTGCGTGAATTGCATCGTTTCGTTTGACTCGGATGATTTCGAACGTCAAACTCGGTGCAATGAGTTCCTCCCTTCGATCCCGCGCAGTCGTCAATCGGAGTCCGGCATGGCGATTCCCCCTCGGCGGAGCACGCGCGGCTTCTCGCTCATCGAGCTTCTCGTCGTGATCGCGATCATCGCGGTTCTCATCGCCCTCTTGCTGCCCGCGGTTCAGGCCGCCCGCGAGGCGGCTCGCCGGACCCAGTGCGTCGGCCACCTGAAGCAGATCGCCATCGCGCTCCACGGTTATCACGACCTGCATCGAGCGCTTCCGCCGGGGAGGGTGCGTTCTCGAGTCGACGGACTGGGGCTCGTTCACGGCATGTTCGCGCAGATCCTGCCCTTCATCGAGCAAGGTCCGACCTGGAATGCGATCAATTTCTCGCTGAACGCCGATCGCGGCATCGGAGGAATCGAGAACGACACCGCGAGGCGGACGCGGATCCAAGTCTACCTCTGCCCGTCGGACACCAGTTCCTTGTTCGACGCGCCCGAGCAAGCCCCGATCAACTATCAAATGAACGTCGGTACACGGCATTCGGTGATCGATAATGACGGTCCGCTCTTCGAGAATTCACGCGTCGACTTCGCCGCGATCACCGACGGTACCTCCCAGACCGCCCTGGTGAGCGAACTCGCCCGATCCTCGACGTTGAGAGGTAACGAGGTGATCGAGACCATCCACAGCCCGATCGTCAGCTACGAGGCGACTTGCCGGCCGGCGGGCCCCGCCGTGCCGAGGGCGCGAGGAAATCGCTGGATCTACGGCGCGCCCAACCACACGATGTACTCGCACCATCGTCCGCCGAATCACGGCGATCCCGACTGCCGCGGCGGAAATCCATTCGGCGATGCGACCAACATCCTCTGGGATCGGCTCTCGCTCGACACCTCGGCTCGCAGCCTCCATCCCGGCGGAGTGAACGTGTCCTTTGCAGACGGGTCTTCCCGCTTCGTCAAGAGCACGGTGAATCCGACCGTTTGGAGGTCGCTCGGGAGCCGAAACGGCGGCGAGGTCGTTTCGTCCGATTCGTACTGATCTCGTGGTCGGACCGGGAAATGGACGGCGGAGCGGGGAAGGACGACCGAGATGTTGAGGCGACTTCGACTCAAGACATTCCTGACGATCGTCGCCCTGATCGGGTTGTCGACGTGGGTACTGGTCGACGTCGCGACCGACCGGCGGCGCGCTCGGCTTCGCGAACGGGCCGATTCCTTCGCATTCGGCGAAGCCGACGTTCTCACAGAGATCACGCTGAAACTCGCGGCTGCACGCGAGGCCGAGTCGAATGGAGAGGCCGGCCGGGCTCGAGCTGCGTCGCTCCGCCGCGAGGCCGAGGATCTCGCGCGACTCGCCACCTGGCATGTTTCGATGGAACGCAAATATGCTCATGCCGTTGATCATCCCTGGGAGGCCGTGCCCGCCGACGGTCCGCCCCCGCCGCTCCTCGAGGCGACGACCGAGCCCCGTATCGCGAATGAGGGTCGATCGCCGGGTCGGCCCCGACCCTGACCTCGATCGACTCGATTCCTTCCGCAGCCCATCCGAGATCGATTCGCCATGAACGCATCGCCGTTTCCGGAGTTGATCGCGGAGGCACAGGTCTCCGAAGAGCGCTTTCTGCGTCAGATCTTCGTGCGCGACCAAATGCATGAATGGTCGAAGCACCCGTTGATCATGAACCGCGCCGAGGGAGTTCGATACTGGGACGTGAACGGGAAGGAATATCTCGACGCACTCTCCGGGATCTACGTGGCCTCGGTGGGGCATGGGAATCGGCGGGTGATCGAGGCGATTCGTGAGCAACTCGATCGCTTGACGTTCTCTCCTCCGATGCACGGTACGAACCCGCTCGCGATCCAACTCGCGAATCTCCTCGCCGAACTGGCGCCGGGCGACCTCTCGGCGGTGAAGTTCCAGTGCGGCGGTTCGGAGGTCACGGAGGCCGCGATCAAGCTCGCGCGACAGTACCATCGACTCACGGGCAATCCGGGTCGATACAAGATCATCAGCCGCTACCAATCCTGGCACGGTTCGACTCTGGGAGCGCTTTCGGCTTCGGGGCTGAAGTCGCGGAAGACGGTCAACGAACCGTCGGCTCCCGGGTTCATCCATGTCTTCCCGCCGACCTGTTATCGTTGCCCGTTCGGCAAGGTCCACCCCGACTGCCGGATCACGTGCGCGACGCTGATCGACCAGGTGATCGAGATGGAGGATCCCGCCACGGTCGCCGCGATCATGGTGGAGCCGATCGGCCACACCGGCGGCGTGATCGACCCGCCCGAGGAATATCTCCCGCTGCTTCGAGAGATCTGCGATCGTCACGGAATTCTGTTGATCTTCGACGAGATCATCACCGGCATCGGTCGAACGGGGCGCATGTTCGCGGCGGAGACCTTCGGCGTCGTTCCCGATGTGATCTGCGTCGCGAAGGGTCTGAGCGGCGGCTACGCGCCCATCTCGGCGATGATCTGCCGCAAGCCGATCGCCGACGCTTTTTGGGGCCCCATTGAGAGCAACCCGGGCTTCGTCGAGGGACATACCTTCGAGGGCAATCCGATCTCGTGTGCAGCAGGCATCGCAGTCCTTCGAGAGATCATCGAACGGGATCTCTGCGGCAACGCCCGCATCCAGGGAGAGCGATTGAGACGCGGATTCGAGGCGATCGCCGCGCGATACGGGATCGTCGGCGAGATTCGAGGCAAGGGATTGCTGCAGGCTCTGGAATTCGTGTCGGATCCTCGAACGCGTTCGAGATTCCCCGCGAACCCCGGTTTGGGCATGGAGGTGGGGCGTCGCGCTCTCGAGCATGGGTTGCTCTGCCGCTTCGACCCGCACTGGATCGCATTCGGACCTCCGCTCGTCAGTTCGAGCGATGAGATCGACGCAATGGTCGCGATCCTCGATCGCAGCCTCGGAGAGATCCTGGCGGAGCGCACGTCTCGCGAGTGCTGAGACGAGAGTGAATCCGCGATCGCCGGCCGGTCATCCGTTGATTCGAGGAGGGGCTTGACGTATTCTGCCGAGTGTTTCGACGCAGAGTCTCGACTCGCGACTCGACACGTCGTCCGGGCGCACGCGGAATCACCCCGATTCGCGGATGTCAAGATTCATGGAACCCCTGATCTCGAGGATCGACACGCTCGGCGCCGCGACGGAGTTCTGCTCGGTCTGCGGCGCGGACCTCGATCGAACTTCCGGCGACATGGCGACATGCGTCGCATGCGGACATCATATCTGGTTTGATTGGCAGTCGGAGGGGCGAAGCATCGTCGTCCGCCTCGGGGGGCTGGGAATCGTCACCGAACAGAACATGATGAGGACGCTCGCCCGGCTCGATCGCGAGGTCGAGGCGCAGCGATGCTCCGAAGTTCGGATCGACTTCGGCTCGATGACGCATCTCACGAGCACGGCGGTTGCGCAACTCGTGCTGCTCAAGCGACGGATCGATGCCGTCGGGGGCTCGACGACGATCGAAGTGCGCCGCGAGGAATTGCTCGACGTCTTTCGAATCACCCGCCTCGATTCGATCCTGAGGATCGAGTCGCATGTCGAACGCCCTCGCCGATCCGAGAATCGACGCTGACGTCGATGCGGCTCATGCTCCGACTCCTCGATCGGCCAAGAATGCTCGGAGTTCCTCGAGCCCAGTGAACTGGTGTGCGACCAGCCCCATCGCAAGGGCCGGTTCGACATTGAGGGCGCGGTCGTCGATGAAGATCGCGTCTTCCGGTCGACAGGCGGCGATGCCCAAGGCGTTGGAGTAGATCGCCTCGTCGGGCTTCACCTGACCGAGATAGCACGAGGTGAGGAACCCTCGAAAGATCTGGTCGAGCCCGAAGGCGGCGACCCGGTGCTCGTGGAGTTCGCGCGACTCATTGTTGAGCGTGTAGAGTCGGCAGTTGCCCGCGCGGGAGAGGGCATGCACGAATTCGAGCGTATCGCCGAGCCGCTCGGAAGAGTCGAACATCGCGCGCTTGAAATCCTCCGGATGAAAGTCGCGACGACGATGAAAGACCGCCTTCCGTACGTAGGCATCGAGCGAGAGCCGACCGGTCTCGAATGCCGTCTTGAGCATCTCGTGACGCGTCTGGAACTCGGGATAATCGATCTCGAACCGAGCAGCGACACGTTTGCGAGCGGCAGTATCCCAGCCGTTCGTGAGCAGGACGCCGCCGATATCGAAAAAGAGCGTAGTGCGGCCCGACATCGATTCATCCTCCTAGCTCGAGGCTCAGCGATTGCGTCGCTCCGGGGCGCGGCCGAGTCGAGATCCGGGCTCCACGGGTCGTGCGTCGGAGAGCCGATCCTCGGCGACATACTCGTTCTCGACCCACGCACGCAGCCGCGTCGGGGAATGTTCGAGACCGGTACTCCGGAGATAATGGGCATATTCGTGGAACGGTTCGTGGAGCCGCTCAGGCCCGAGCAGCGGGACGTGCCCATGGTCGAGCGTGAAGGCGGAGATCGCTCGGAGCGGCGGCTCGCTTCGCTGCGCCATGAGATAGAGTCCGACGGCAAATCCAGTACGATCCGAACCCGACTTGCAATGGATCAATAGGGGATACCGACACCTCTCGAGCACGTCGAGGATTGCCAGGAGATCCTGTCGCCGCGGTCGGCGGACCGCGCTCATGGGAAAGTCGTAGAACTCGACTCCGAGCCGATCGGCCGTCTCGACCTCGGCGATATACCAATCGTCGCGTTCGCTTCCTCCTCGAAGGTTGAGGATCGAACCGAGGCGGTGTTCGCGAACGAGCACTTCGAGATTCGAACGAGGTTGTGCACTGCGGTAGAGCCTGCCGGGCTCGACCACCCCCACATTTCCCTGAAACAGGAAGTTGCGGAAATGGACAGAGAATCCCGCCGAGACTGTGCAGAGGACCAGCGCGATGATGGCTAGCCGGCGAAGCCGTCGTCGCATCCGTGTCGGGACCGGGCTCTCAGGAGACTCCAGCCGATTCGACGCCTCCGTTGGCGATTCCATTCCGCCGACTCCATTTCCTGATCGCTTTCCCCATCGTCACTCTACCCGTCCGGCGATCGCGGTCAACCCCGCCCACGCCGGCGAGACGCGGGAGCAGGCGCGGCCGCGAGTCGGCCCGGAAGCTCGTGGACTTTCAGGATTCCCTGGGGTCCGAGCCGTGAGCGAGCCAGTTCGACGAGGTGTTCATGGTGCGTGAACATCAAGATCTGGGTCCTCGCGGCGAGTCGACCGAGAACTCCGAGCGCCGCCGAAGCGCGTTGGTCATCGAAGTTCACGAGGATGTCGTCGATGATGAAGGGAATTCGACCATGCTGATCGAATTCGACCTCGAGCGTCGCCAATCGGAGCGACAGATAGAGCGCGTCGGCGGTGCCCTCGCTCATTTCGCGAGGTTCGACCGGTCGGCCGACCTCACGAATCCCTCGAAGGACGACGTCCGACTTTCCACCCGCCTCCTCCTCGCCGACCAGGTCGAGACCGACGAACGAGCCGAGAGTCAGCTCGGCGAAGATCTCTCCGGCGCGCCGGAGAACCGTCCCCGAGTGCTTCTCGCGATATCGGTGGACGGCGCGATCGAGCAGATGGCGACCGAGCTTCAGTCGAGCGAATCGCTCGGCGTCCGTGAGGATGGCCTCGAGGAGGAGCTGAAGTCGTTGCTCGGCATCGGCCGCCGCCGCTCCCCCGGAGGCGGAGTCGAGTCGAACACCCACCGCTCCCAGTTCTCGTTGAATCCTGTCGCGCTCAGCTTCGAGGGGGCCGAGTTCCCCCTCCAGTCGATCGCTCGACTCCTGGAGAGTGGACGGGTCGGTTGCTCTGGCCGCAGCGATGACCTCGTCGAGCGAGTCCGCCGCGGGGGCGATGTCCCGGAGGCGTCGCTCTTCTTCCATCAGCCTGGTCTCGAGGCGTCTCCGCTCTTCGGACGAGGACTCGGCGACGTCGAAGTCGTCGGAATCCGCGGGGAGCCCTGCTTCCACTCGGCAGCCGGCGATCCCAACCTCGCATTCCTCGATCTCGGAGCGAGCCGAACGCGCGAGCTGATCGATAGACTCGAGCGACTTCTCGCGAAGTGTGCGTTCGGTTGCCAGGCGCGAGGCGCGATCGAAAGCAGCGATGATGTCGGCGGCGAGCCGGTCCACGGCATCGCCCTCAGACTCGATCCCGCAGATCGCCGCAACGCTCCGGACGCGGAATTCGTACGCCGCGATCCGTCGCTCGAGTTCGTCGATCTCTCGTCGCGCCGACTCGGCGGCGACCCGCGCTTCGTGAGCCTGATCGAGGCGTTCGAGGTGGGCATCGGCTTCCTCGGGCGAGAGATCGCCCTCGCGTCCGACCTTTCCCATCGAATCGGCCCACGAGATGCGCCACTCCTCGAGAAGTGCGGCGGCTCGATCGGCTGCGGATTCGGCCTCGGACGCCTCGACGCTCTTCTCCAGACGTTCGACTCGGGAGCAGATCGCTTCGAGACAGGAGGCAAGCTCGATCCGAGGGTCGGGTCCCTCCAGTCCGAGCTCGCCGAGCCGTGCGCGAAGCTCATCGACGACGGCCGCGCGCCGATCCTCTCGCGTCTTGAGCTTGTTGCGGCGATCCGTCGCCTTGCGATGCTCCTCGATGAGCTCCAGGCGAATCCTTGACCACCTCGTCATTTCTTCATCGGATCCCGGAGCAATTCCGATCGAAGTCCAGATCGACTCCCACTCGTAACGCGCCGCGGCCGCGTCGCTCCTCAGACTCGAGAGTCGGCTCTCGAGTTGGACGATTCGGTCGTTCTCCAGCTCGAGAGCAGCCCGAGCCTCCGCGAGCGACTGCACACGCTGCGCCTCGCGTCGGAGTCTGTCGGCGACTTCATCCGATCGGGAGACTCGCAACTCGTATTCTGCAATCGATGCTCGTGCATCGGAGAGGTCGGGGTCGTCGTCGGAAGGAGTCTCTGTGATCGGCTCGTCGAGGAGAAGCCCTCGAAGCCCGGTCCAAAGGCGATCGCGTGCAATCCGTTGGAGACGGAGTTCCTCCTCGGTGGGAACCTCTCCCCCGAGCCTGATCTCTTCGACTCTCGCCGCCAGCCTTCGGCGATCCTCGTGCGAACGATCGAGGTCTCTCGTCTTCTCGTCGACGAGTTTGTCGATTCGGTCGATCTTCGATCGATGCTCTTTGATCCGCTCGGTATCGGGAACCCGGATCTCCCTGAGTTGCTCGAGCGACCCACTCCATCGAGGCATTCGGCCGACGCGATCGAGGAGGGCTCGGTATTCCGCATCGAGCTCGGCGCGATCCGCGGCGAGGTCGGCGTCGACCTGGACGATCGGCCGCCAACGCTCGATCGCGGGACGCAAGCGCGAGACCAGTTCGCGAGCGGTCGAAGGCTCGAATCCCTCGATCGCCTGAGCTCGGAGCTTCGCCGCGAGCGCCCGCTTCTCTTCCACCTCGCGAACCATCGAGGCGTATTGACGACCGAGTCGACGGATCTCATCGCGAACCGCTTTCGCCACACGCTTCGGCCCGGACGGCTCGAGAGCAGGCGGCGACGGCATGGAGACTTCGGCGATGAGTCTGTCGGCGTCGGCTTCGAGCAATTTCGCTCGCTCGAGCGACGGCACTCGCGAGGAGCAGTCGTCGAGATAGCGCGCGCGCGAGGATCGAATCGAATCGACGGCCTCAGCTTGCTCGAGCAGCACATGGTCGACGACCAGCGCTTGGATCTCTTCCTTCAATCGATCCGATCGCTCGATCGCCTCCGCCAGTCTCCGCCGAGCCGCGGCGAGCGCGGCTTGAAGCTTGGTACGCCGCTCGACGAAGCCCGTCGGGAGCAGCCGCGCATGTCGGTACGACTCGAGACCGGAACGCAGCTCAAGGATCGTATCGGCGATCGGACGCGCTCGGATCAAGCGATCGATGCGATCGCGTTCGACTCGATTGTTCCTGATGGAGCGAGAGGTCTCTTCGAGCGAGGCCGTGAGCTGATCTCTGAGCTGAGCCTCTCTTGCCCAGACGGACGGGAGCACGACCGCGTCGTCGCGCTCTCGGCGCAACTGTTCGTAGCTCGCGAGTGCCGAGTTGATGGAGGGATTCTTCGCCCGGGGCGAGAAGAGACTCTCGAGCTCCTTGTCGACCTCGTCAGTCGCCTTCGCGAGGTCGGCGATTCCAGCAGCGGCCGCGAACAAAGCCTCGTCGGGGTCTTTGCTCTGGACCATCGCAGTTCCGCCCCGACGCAACTCGTCGTGGTCGATTCGGAATCGCGTCTCGAATGCCGGGCGCGTGAGCGAGCCGAGGAAGCGACCGAGTTCGACCTCGGACAGGGGGGTGCCGTCGGGACGAAGTGCGGTTTTCTCCCTGCGCTTGACTCGAGTGAAGGAGAGTATCTTGCCTTCGTCGTCGGCGAGAGTCCCCGAGACGCGGAGTTCGCGCTTGTCGTGGACGAAGTCGTCCTTGGTTTGGACCGGGATGCCGAAGAGCCAGGCCGAGATCGCGCGGAGAGCCGTGCTCTTGCCCGCTTCGTTCGGCCCTTGGATCAAGTGAAATCCATGGTCGCCGGAGAAATCGAGGCCGAGATCGGTGAACGGACCAAAGGCGTCGAGGCCGAGTTGGATGATCTTCATGAGGTCGACCTGGCGTAGGGGGATCGTCGGCTCGGCGACGTGTGCGGCATGGGTCAGCGACTCTCGAGCCGCCGCTCGATGAGCGGACGAGCGGACGAGAGCAGCGACTCGAGGCCGTCGACGGTGTCGAGACCGAGCGATCGCTCGGGTTCGGGCAGGACGCTCCGGAGTTTCTTCAAGAGGTCCGCGAGTTCCTCCGTGACCACCTTGCGCAGCTCGTCGGGGTCGGACGAAAGCGCGGTGATCGCCTCGGCCAGCTCCTCCAGACCGACGGACTGATCGCGTTCCCGAGAGTCTCGCGGAGATTGGGACGCATCGACGATTCGCTCGACCCAAATCCTGCCCGAGCCGAGAGCGAGCGCTTCCTCGCGAACGGCATCGCGGAGTCTCTGCGGTTCCGCGTTGATCCGGTGATGCGCGGGCGAGACGCCCTGGAGGAGAAGCCGGATCGCGAAATCGAGCCCGTCCGAAGCCGCCAGCGCTCCACGAAGCTCGGAACCGACGGCGTCGACGACGGCGTCGAGATCGTTGCATCCGGAGACGTCGACCGAGCGGGACTGCCAACGAAAGACGTCGAGAGCTCGGAACTCGACGCGGGGCTTCTCTCCCGGAATCACGGTGACGAGCGAGCAGCCCTTCGGGCCGGTCTCGCGGACGTGACGCCCCTGAAGGTTACCCGAGAAACCGATGAATGGTTCACCCTCCCGCAGAGTCGCTCTGTTGTGCACATGGCCGAGAGCCCAGTAGTCGTAGGAGAGGCGAGCCTGAGTCAGATCCTCGACCGAACACGGAGCATAGCGGGCGTGATCCTCGGAACCCGCGGCGCAGGTATGGAGCAGGCCGATGTTGAATCGTCCCGGCTCGGCGCGAGGATAGCCGAGCGCGAGGTTCTCTTCGATCTTGGCCTGACGGAAACCCTGCCCGTGAATCGCGACGTCGAAGTCGTCGAGGATGATGGTCGACGGCCTCTCGGTCGGAAGCATGTGGACGGAGTCGGGCAGTCGGAGACCGTTCGGGATCTTGCTCTCGGCGTCGTGGTTGCCCTTGATCGAGACGACGGGAATCCCGGCATCCCGCAACGCAGCCATCTGCCCCGTGAAGAAGAGTCCGGTGTTGTGGTCTTTCCACTCGCCGTCGAACACGTCCCCGGCAATCACCACGAATGCGACGCGTTCGTCGATCGCCAAGCGGACGAGGTTCTCGAATGCACGTCGCGATGCATTCCGGATCGAGTCGGCCGGGCAGTCCTGATACGCATCCAACCCCCTCAGGGGGGAGTCGAGATGGATGTCTGCCGCATGGATGAAGCGAAACACGTCGGCGACTCCGTGGTCCTCGAGCGGTTCAGGAACACCAGTATACCACACAAAAGTACAGGTACAACCGGTTCCCCGGATTTTCCCGGGCGGGCGTGACCGAGGCGCCGTTCGAGACGGCTTGAACACCAGGCCCACCCCGTTATACTCTTGTTGGAGATCTGAGTTGATCGAGGGGAGTCCGACCCATGCTGACGCTCGAAGGCCCGGCGACGCGATTCTGCGACGGCATCTCGCGCCGGTCGTTCCTGAGGATCGGCGGCCTGGCTATGGGGGGGATCGGCCTTCCTGAACTGCTCGCCTCCGAAGCGGCGGCGGGCACCCGATCGGGTCATCGCTCGGTCATCATGGTCTACTTGTCCGGCGGGCTCGCGCACCAGGACACGTTCGACTTGAAGATGAACGCTCCGGCCGAGGTTCGAGGCGAGTTTCGTCCGATCTCGACGAAGATCCCCGGCATCGAATTCGGCGAACTCCTTCCGCAGCTTGCGATGTCCGCGGACAAGCTCGCCGTGATCCGCTCGATCGTCGGGCTTCGCGACGAGCACTCGAGTTGGCAGAACACGACCGGCTACCCGATGGTGGTCGCCCAACGCGAAGGGAAGCCGCATTTCGGGTCGGTGATCGCCAGGGCGCAAGGGCCGGTCGACCCGGTCGTCCCGCCGTTCGTCGACCTCTTCCCCGTGATGCAGCACAAGCCCTACAACAGCCCGACGTCCGGGCATCTCGGGAATCGGTATGCCGCCGCAAAGATGGACGCCGAGTCGCTCGCCCTGCTTCGCCCGACCGATTTGACGTCGGAGCGCATCGAGGACCGTCGCAGGATGCTGGAGACGTTCGACCAGTGGCGGCACGAAGTCGAGACGCAGCCCGTCGAGGGCATGGGAAACGTCTATCGCCAGGCCTTCGAGACGCTCTCGTCGTCGCGGGTCGCCAAGGCGCTCGATCTCTCGAAGGAAGACCCGCGACTTCGCGACCGGTACGGAATCGGATCGGATCGTCACCTCGGCGACGGCGCGCCGATGTGGAACGACCAACTCCTGATTGCGCGACGACTCGTCGAGGCGGGCGTGCGCTGCGTCACCGTCGCCTACGGTTTCTGGGATACGCACGGCAACAATTTCAATCATCTCAAGCAACACTTGCCGCTCTTCGACCGGGGCATCTCCGCGCTCATCGAGGATCTCCATCAGCGCGGTCTCGATCGCGACGTCACCGTGGTCGTGTGGGGTGAATTCGGTCGCACGCCCAAGATCAACAAGGAAGCGGGACGGGACCACTGGGCCCCGGTGAACTCCTGCTTGCTCGCCGGTGGAGGCATGAAGGTCGGCACCGTGATCGGCTCGACCGACAAGTTGGGCGCCTACGCCAACGCGACTCCGATCCACTATCTCGACGTCTTGGCGACGATCTATCGAAACCTCGGGATCGACCCCCATTCGTTCCTCGAGGATCAGTCCGGACGGCCGATTCCCATCCTTCCCGGGACGGCGCGACCGATCGAAGCGTTGATCTGAGCTTCCTTCGAATCGTCGGCCCCGGCCCGTTGCAAGCGAACGCGGCGGCGTCGACAATGCTCTCGTCCGCATCTCACATGGGGGGAGCCGATGCCGCTCGCTTGGATCTTCTACACCGCTCACTTAGCGTTTTCGACGATGTGGGCGTCACCCGATCGTCGACCCGAGGTCGTCGAGATGACCGCGTCGATCCTGAACGGATCGCGAATGGGCCCCGCCGAGGGTTGGTTCAAGCCGGGCGCTTCGAGATACGGCTGGTCCTGGCTCGCGGGCCGGTTCGACACCGATCGCGACGGCTCCGTCGGGTTCGAGGAACTCGGCGCAGACGAGCGCGTCTTCGATCGCCTCGATCGCGATCGAGACGGGGCGATTCGAGAGGTCGACTTCGATTGGTCGGACGACTCGGCATACCTTCGTGCGATCGCTCCCTACACTCAAGCGTTTCGCCGGTTCGACGCCGATGCCAACGGCCGAATCGACGAGAAGGAGTGGCTCGGGGTCTTTCGAAGATTCGCACAAGGTCGCGGCGGGATCGCGAGCGACGAATTCAGCGAACTGTTCCTCCCACCGAGACCGACGAATCGCGACCGCTCGCGGCTTCCACTGGGCAGTCCTCCCCGTGGGGGCCCTTCGCAGATGCTCCTGCTCGCCGGGCTGGCGAAGGGCGAGATCGGTTCGCCGTTCGAAGGCCCCTCGGTCGACCGGCTCGCACCCGACTTCACATTGAAGCGCCGAGACGGCAAGGGAACGGCGACGCTCTCGGGTTATCGTGGCCGTCCCGTGGTCCTCATCTTCGGCAGCTTCACATGAGGACCGTTCCGGTCCCAGTTTGGGGCCCTGGAGCACATGAGCAAGCGGTATTCCGACGACGTCGTGTTCATCGCGGTTTACGTTCGCGAGGCCCATCCCAGCGACGGATGGCGGATGGAGGCGAACGACCGCGTGGGAGTCGTCGCCAAGCAGCCGCTCACGTTCGACGAGCGCAACGAGGTCGCGGAGAAGTGTGCAGGTCTGTTGAAGACCGAGATCCCGATGCTGGTGGACGAGCTCGACGATCGAGTGGGACACGCCTACAGCGGGATGCCCGACCGACTCTATCTGATCGATGCCGAAGGCAAGGTCGTCTACAAGTCGGGGCGCGGCCCCTTCGGCTTCAAGCCCGGCGAGTTGGAGCAGTCTCTCCTGATGCTGAAGCTCGACCGTCCGAAATGAGTGGTCGAATCGAGACCCCCCGCCCGGACCTCGGGCGTCACGATGGCGGGCGGTCGGCGTTCTACACTTCACGGCGGGCGTCGATCGTCCGAGTGATTGGTCCAGAATCGAGAGGTCGCACGAGACATGCGGTGCTTCGCGACGCGGGGTGAGGCGATTTCGGGTTGGGGAATGGTCTGGTTTCTGCTTTCGGGCTTGTTCGCGGGCGGCTCGTCCGCCGCGGATCTCCAAGCCCCATCGGTCGAGGAGGTGCGCACCAGCATCGACCTCTCGACGTGGCCGATGTACCCAAAAGGCGAGCCGAGACCGTTCGATCGGCGAATTCCGAGCCTCTCGTACGCCGTATCGGCGTCGATCGCCGAAGTCGTCGACTTTCACCGCAAACAACTGAGCACATCCGGATGGGTCGAGGCGCCCAATCCTTACCTCGGCGACGAATCGGCGAACATCATCTTCCGGAAGAACGGCTACACCCTTTCGCTCACGGCCTCCAAGTCCGAGGAGAAGGTCAACGTCTCGCTGACGAATCACGGCAACCTCTCGCTCAGCGAACTCCCGCTCCCGGAGGGTGCGACGCCGCTCTTTGCGATGGCTTACTACACGTCGCACACCGTGCCGGGCACGAAATCCGAGTCGAGGGCGTTCGTGGACCGCGGCCTGATCGCGAGCGGCTGGATTCCGTACGGGCTGGCCGGCGACAGCCGAATGTTCAAGAAGAAGGCCGTGCTCCTCAATGCTCGCGTCTTCGAGGCCCCGGCCCAGCAAGGTAAGACGGTCGTCGAATACATGCCGCAGTTGATCTCGGCCGATCTCCCGGTCCCTCCGGGCGTCGAGTCGATGCAATACGCCGACACGACCAAGCGGCTCGACTACAAGACTCCGATCGCACCCGACGAGATCTATGCGTTCTACGCCAAGCAACTCGCGCCTGGAGGCTGGAAGCCGACGACGGAGCGTCCGGTGACCGACGGCAAGAAGTCGTTCCAGATCCATCGAAACGCGCAGGGCGACCTGATCACCGTCGAGATTCGGATCTACGACGACCAGTCGGAGACGACGGTGCAGCACCAAACTGCGGCCGAGGTGGAGGAAGAACGCCGGCGAGGGCTCGCTGCCGAGGCGGCCCGGAAGAAGCAGCTCGCGGAAGCGCGAGAAAAAGCTGCGATGAAGCGGGGTGGATCGCCTTCGGAGAAGTCCTCGGCAAAGCCCGGCACCAAGACGAAGCTGGCCATCGGGCTTCCCGCCAACTCTTCGGAGGTCGAGAGGACGGCCTCCTCTCTCCGATTCCAACTCCCGGTCGGATCGGCGAAGTCGTTCATCGAAGCGACGAAGACCCGTCTCGAAGGCGAGGGCTGGAAGGTCTTGACCTCGACGATCCAGGAGATGGGCGGGTCGATCGCACTCACCAAGGGCGAGATGACCATCTCGGCGACGTTCATCGAATCCGGGATTCTGCCCGGCCAAGTGATCATGCAAGCCGTCGGGGTCGAGTTCGACGCAACAACGCCCCGATGATCGAGAATCCTCGAGTCGCGGATCGCGGAGTCCTCGAGTGCGGACTACGGATTCGCGACGCGAGTCGCATTCATCGCTTCGAGCGGAGCCATGTCACGAGGTCGGCCTCGCGAGAGTTGTCGAGAATCGCCGAGAATCCGGGCATCCGGTTTCGACCCTTCCGGAGGACCTCGGCGAATTCGGCCTCGCGGTAGAGAATGGGGCGTTCCACGAGGGATTGCCCCAGATCGCCTCCACGTGCCTCCGTTCCGTGGCACTTGGAACAGTGCTCGGCATAGAGCGCCGCACCGCGATCGACGTCCCCCCCGGAGTAGAGGGCGGGTGACCCCATGGGATCGATTCGATCCAGTGCAAGTGCCTCCTCGACCCCGAGCGTCGGTGGCGCCGTCTTGGGAGTCTTGTCGGAATAGAGTGAGAACAGGTAGCCGATCAACGGCGTCTTGAACTCCTGCGGGAGCGGCGCTCCCCATCCGATCATTTTCTCGACCTCGGCCGTCCATTGCTTCTCGGTCAACCGCTGGCCCGAGATCAATTCCTCGGAGTGGCAGATCAAGCAGTTCTGAACCAGCACCGAGCGAAGCTCTTCAGGATCGATCGATGCCGTTGCTTGGGATCGACTCCCCAATGACTTCTCCTCGGAGATCGAGGAGAGTCCGACGGAGGTCATCAGTGCAAATCCCGCGAGTCCAATCGAGCACGCGCGGATGCGTTCGTTGCCGAGGTTCTTCATGGATCATCTCACCTCGCACGACACGCGATCGATGCCGTTCCAGAGATAGCCGCTCTTGTTCCAGGGAGTGATCTCGGGCTGAACGGCTCCGGTCGAGTCGTACGCCCGGGCTCGGATCCCAACGCGACCGGGCGTCTTGGCGTCCCAGGAGTATTTCCAGAGTCGCCAGGTGTAAGGGACCGGGTCGCCTTCGAGCGTCGCGGGTTGCCAAGCGTTGGGGTCGGTTCCGGCGACGACCTCGACCCGCTCGACCACGGCCTCGCCGCCCGTCCAGGCCACACCGCGAATCTCGTGGCGGCCGGGCGGGAGCATGCTTCCCTCGGGCGGCCAGGAGATCAGCGACTTCACATTCAGGGTCGTGACCGACACGAGATCCTCGGGCTTGGCCTCGGTTCCAGGGGGAACCGGGGTGCGGGGCATCTTGTATGCCGTGCGCTGATAGAAACTCGGGGACTCTTCGGGCGAGAGTACGATTCCTCGGACCCACTTGATCCAGTGGTTGCCGCCCCAGCCCGGGACGACCAGCCGAACCGGCCCGCCATGCACCAGCGGAAGCGGCTCCCCGTTCATCCGCAAGGCGAGCAAGGTCGAGGCGGCGGCGGCTCGCTCCAGGGGTATGCTACGGAGATACGCGGGGGTCTTGGGGTTGGGCGGGCCGTCGGCACCCTCGAAGATCACGTGACCCTGGCCGGGGTTGACTCCGACGAGGTGCAGGACGTCCGCGAGACGGACGCCCGACCACTCGGCATTGCCCACGGCACCCTTCTCCCAGGGGACCCCTGGGATGATCGGGTCGAACAAGGCCCGACCGTTGCCCGAGCATTGGAGCACGGCGGGAATGGTGACTTGCTCGAGTCGACCCAGGTCCTCGATACTGAACGCACGCGGCATCCGAACGCCGCCGCCGATCTGAACTCTCCAGGGATTTCCGGGAGCCACGGCGGGAACGCCGAAATGGCTGCGGATGAAGAAGAGCCGATTCGGTGTGAGCCGCTGAGTGAACGCCGACACGGGGGTCTCGGCATCGAGGGGGCGTCGCGAACGAATGATCAGCGGAGGGTCGCTGCTGCCGACAGCCTTTGCGATCCGCACGCGGCCAAGGCTCGACGCGCCGCTCAGGGCGAGGGCCGATCGAAGAGTGCCGCGGAGGAAACCTCGGCGGTGGCCGGCGAACATGGTCGAGGCTCCGTGGGCGGTGGGGCGGGGTGCGTCGGCGGTCGGCCGGTCGCGATTGGGGATCGCGGGAAGGATTCCAGTTTCGCCGGAAGCTCGGCTTCCGTCAATCCGATGGATGCGAACATTCGACCAAGCGCCGACAGCGAACGGCCGTGCGTCCGTGTCGGTCGCGCAGCTCAGCGCGACTCGATCCAGATCGGTTGCGTGAAGGCGCCGTTGCCTGCTTCGTCCCAGACCTCGAGACGGGCCCAGGACCGTCCCTGGAGTCGAGGCGCCACATCGAGCTCCGCTTCGCCGAAGTCGATCGCGTCGGGGAACGTCCATCGCTCGCGGAACAGTCGCGTTCCGTCACCGGTGACCAACTCCGCGAACGCAATGGGAAACGTCCAGCCGATGCGTGCCCTCAATCTGGGAGGGGGACTCGCGCGATCGATCGTCAGCGTCTCGCCGCTCTTCCGGCCTCCGAGACGAAACGCGGGGATCAGGACCTCACCCGTGCTCACCCAGAATCTTCCGGAGCGAAGGCGCTCGAGGACCGGCTCCCATCCCTCGTCGAACCGAGGCACGCGATCCATTTCGAGATAGTTGATGTTCATGTGACCGAACAATTCGTGAGTGTGGTCGATCTTGAAGACGTCGACCTCACCCGGCATGTACTTTCGAGCTCCCCAGTTCGCCATATCGGAGAGGAGGTCGAGACATCGGTCGCCCAGCCGTTCGCGGCTCAGATCGGCGGGCATCGCCTTCCACGCCGCTCCGAGCCACGTCGGTGCGCGGAAGAACGCCTCGTCTCGAAAGATATCAGGCGTCCAGCTCGACGCTTTGATTCGAGGGTGGGCAACCCAGGCCAGCCCGCGTTCCTGCTCCACGAGACGTTGCATCTCGTCGAGGCTGCCGACGCGATAGACCTTTCCTCGATTGGGATCGAGCGACTCGAACGGCTCGTCGGGCTTTCTGGTCATCACCCAGGTCACCGGCTTCGGAAAGAAGAGCATGTAGTGTCCCGGGTGCCGTCCCGGTTGGGACAACCCGAAGTGGACATTCGCCTCTTCTCCCGGCAGGACGAGAAGCCGATCGTCCGAGAGTCGACGGCACTCCGCGAACATCGCGTCCATCTCCGCGAGCCGCAGTTCTCCAGGGTCGCGCGGGTGACCGTCGCCGTGGAACTCTCCAAGATGGATGATGCGAACATTCATTTCTTTGAACATACGCACCCAGTCGGGAACGTATTCGGGATCCTTGCGATTCATCGCATCGACGGTGATCGCCATATGCCAGTGGCTGGTGAAGGTCGTGTAGCCCGGAACATCGGCAAAGCGATCGCCTCTCGTATATCGCAAGGCGGCTCGAGCGGCTTCCTCTCCGTCGGCCTCGACCGGCAGCAGGTACATGGCCAGACGCTGTTCCGATCCCGGAGGTGCGTCGAACCAAGGCACGAAACCGCCGCCGCCGAGTTCGGACTGCCGAATCCCGATTCCCCAGGGAGTCGTCGAACCGCGATGCCCTCTGCCACGCCAGACGTATTCGAGGTTGTCGGTCTTGTCGCGGGGGAAGAAGTAGCGATGCGGCGGAGGAAAAACGACGAGCGA
This sequence comes from Isosphaeraceae bacterium, assembly GCA_033763215.1. Classification (GTDB taxonomy): domain Bacteria; phylum Planctomycetota; class Planctomycetia; order Isosphaerales; family Isosphaeraceae; genus JANRKW01. Next base: position 104,448 of record JANRKW010000029.1, read on the forward strand.
GCCCGCTCTCGACTCCAGAACGCCGAGACGGTGACGCACGGCGAGCGAACGATCCTCTGCGCCCTCCTCGACGAGCTCGGTACGATAGCGGCCCTCGGTGTCGAACCAACCGACTCGTCGTGCGGTCGGACGTTCGAAGATCAGTCCGGCGTCATAGAGATATGCCGTCAGTTCCCGATCGGTCCGGACGCGTGCCTCGATGGTGATCAGCGGGCTTCCGCGACGAAACGAGATGCACCATAGGCCGCGGAAGGGGCCCGCGGTGAGTTCACCGAGGAAGATCGACACCTTCACCCCGTCGTTCACGACGCGCACGGATCTGGGGGTGAACCGGGCGTGGTGAGTCTCGTGCGGTCGCTTGGCGGGGGTGTCGAAGAACACGTTGTGCGGGCTCATGCCGGGGGGTCGTCCCGGGGGAGCGACGCGTGTTCCGACCACGACGAAGAGCGCCGGATCGACCGAAGCGAGCAGGTCGCGCCCGCGGACTCCCTTGGAACCGAGGGACAGACCCTCGATCAAGCGCGCCCCCTCGGCGAGATCGAGCGTCAACGTGGCAAGTCGCGACCCGGTCGGTTCGACGGGCCAGCTCGCGGTGAGCCGCGACGCGTCGACTGCGACCGTCGCCCCCGAGCGCGCGGCGTCGAAGTCGGAGAGATCGACTTCCAGCGCGGTGACGACGAACGGACAGAGGGCCAACAGGAGCGACGTCATCGTGATCGGCCTCCCACCGCGGATCTGATGCGGTACTCAACGAGTGATTCACGCATCGCGTGGATCTCGGAGTCAAGAGGGCTTCGAGGCGAGTCCGTCGCCCGATGAGGGAGGGGCGTAAGTCGTACCGCGCCAGTCGACCCTTCCAGTCAGACACATCCGAATCGCGCGGAACAGAATGGCGTCGATCACGAGACCCGCCAATCCGTACCAGAGCACCGACGATCGATCTCGCACCGACTCGCGATAGAGCAGATCGAGCACCAGGAGAGCCGCAAGGTGGTGGAAGATGGCGGCGACGAACATCGCCGTCACGAACGTCCCCCGCTCGCCGAGAAGAAGTCCGAGACCGGAGGCGACGAAGACGATGTGGGCCGTTTGGCTGAAGATCAACGGATCCAACGCCTTGAGCGCAAGGCGAATCGGATTGCGATCGAGCGCGTCGTAGAGGATTCGGGCCCATCCACGGGTCAATCCGCTCAAAGAAGTATACATGCGCGTAGAACCGAGGTCGCGGGCCACCGCGGTTCGAATCGGCATCCCCAAGCGCTTGACGCGCCGGGCGAGATGAATGTCCTCCACGAATCGGTCGCGGACCTCGGCATGACCACCGGCCGATCGATAGGCTTCTCGTTCTATGAGAATATATTGTCCATTGGCGAAAGCCGTAGGGTCGCGATCGTTGTTCACGCGAAACAACGGGAACGACTGCATCAGGACGATGCCCGCCAACGGCTGTACGACGCGTTCCCAAAAAGTCTCGCAACGCATCTCCGGCAGGAGGCTGGCCAAGCGTGCGTTCTTGGACCGAGCATACTCCATCACGACGGAGAGGCTTGCGGGATCGTGTCGTGTGTCGGCGTCGACGAACCAGTACCATTCTCCTCGGGCCCGATGGGACGCGACGTGCAGACCGTGAGTCTTGCCGGTCCAGCCGGGAGGGAGGCTGTCGATCGAGATCACCTCGACCCGAGAATCGGCGGCGGCGAGCCCACGCGCGATCTCCGGAGTCCGGTCGGTGCTCCGATCGTCGACGATCAACACCTCCATGTTCCGGTACGTCTGGGCCAGTACCGATTCAACGCATCCGCGCAGCGACGCTTCTTCGTCCTTTGCCGGGATGACGACGGTGACCAGCGGCTCGACGGGGTTCGACCAACGAGGTGACGCCGGCGTGAGCCGATCCGTGTATCGAAGGATCAAACGCACGACGACATATCGGATGGGCCAAATCGCGATCAATCCCAGATAGATCGAAAAGATCACACGTTCGTCGGTCGTCATGTGACCTTCTCTTCATGTCGATTGCGATCGGCGGCGTAGTCGCCCGAGGCGGGAGCCATCGGCTCGTCGAAGCCTTCGAGAACGATCGCTCGCGGCAATGAGAGAAACCCCACACCCAGGGCGACGATCCAGAACGGAGCGATTCCCTGGAGCGTCGGCTGCGCCGCCCACCCATAAGCGATCCCCAACGGGACAGCGAGCGCTCCCAGCATTGCCGACGAGAGATGCGCCCGGAAGAATCGCCCCGCTCGGCGCGTGGGATCGCGTAGCGCCGAACGTGCCGACCCGAGTCGAAGCACGAGACGACTCCCGATCAGAATGACGAAGAGCACTCCGACGGCGATCCGCCAGAGCCGCTCGCTCTCATCGCGCCAGATCGCTTGGTCGACGCGACGTAGCGCCCAGCCGCTGATGGCGATCGCCGAACCTTCGACGACCATCACATTCAAGACGGCGGAGCGAGTCGCCTCCAAGCATGCACGCGCCGGTTCTTCGAGAGTCGCCGGATCGCCGAGACTCATGATTGGGGTTCCTGGGGAACGCGGCGGGCGGTCGACGATGCGATCTCGTCGCGGAGGCCGAGGATCAGTTCGACCTGTCCGACCGGCCGCCCGAGCCGCGTCGAGATAATCGCGGCGGATTCCCCTGCTTCGGCCATCGCCCAAATCGTCTGAAATCGGCTCGACAACTCGGCAGCGGCGGCGGCGGCCTGCTCAACCGAGCCGAAATAGGCAAGGTCGGGCACTTGGATGAGCGTCGGTTCGGGCAGCTCCGGAGCATCGATTCGCCGACGTTTCGAGTCGGCGGGAGCGACGGGAAGCTCCGTCATGGCGCTGGAAGCCGACGCCGTGGAAGTCGTCTCGACTCCGGTCGCCGAATTCGTCGCGGGCGACGGATCGGTGATTCGGAGTTCGACGAGGCGTTGGAGACCGCGCACCCGACGAGCCGTGCTCATCGACCAAACGATCGCGATGCACGCCATCGAGAAGGCGATCATCAGTATCAGCGGTTCCATCGCCCGGGCATCTCCTGATCCCGCATAGACTTCCATGGAGGTCGAGAATGGCTCGACGCTCAGTGAGCGTGCGGATGGTCGTCGTGGTGATGGCCGTGATCGTGGGGATGGTGATGACCACCGCTCGAGGAAGGAACAGCTCCGGATCGGTCGTTCCGTCCCGGTGTTTCGGCCCGTCCACTCGCATCCTCGGGTACCTGGGCCTCAGCATAAGCGGAATGCGCCGCAGTGTAAACCTCGCGTAGAGCAACCCCGCGTTCGCGAGCGACCCGGGCGCAATCTTCGTACTCCGGGCTGAATGTCGGCGGACGCGTACCGAATCGTCCCAATTTGCCCTTGACCTTGCCGTGGATCGTATCGACCTCGACCGCCCTTCGCTCGAGCTTGTGGCGGCTCACGGGATAGCGCCGAACCCCGAGGGTCGTGGTCTCTCGGAAGAGGATCTCCTCCATCTCCTCGATCTTGGCGCGATCGCAGAGCACGGTGATCATCATGCCGGGACGATTCTTCTTCATCTGGATCGGAGTCACGAACGCGTCGAGCGCCCCCGCCGACATCAGCAAGCCGGAGGTATAGCCGACGATCTCGCCCGGCAGGTCGTCGATGTTCGTCTCGAGCACCCAGACCTGGTCGGATGCGGCGGGAATGTGGGCTCGGCCGACGAAGAGGCGGAGGATGTTCGCCTGACCCGCGAGTTCGCGAGTGCCGGCGCCGAGGCCGATCGAATCGATCGTCATTGCGGGGAAAGGACCGAATCGCTCGACGACGGTCGCTGCGATCGCTGCGCCTGTGGGGGTGGTCAGTTCCTTGTCGATCGTCGTGGAGGCGATCGGGATGCCGCGGAGCAACTCGGCCGTTGCGGGTGCCGGAAGCGACATCCGTCCGTGGGCCGCCTCGACCCAACCATTGCCGGTCGGGATCGGGCTGCACTCGATCGTGTCGACGCCGAGGAGATCGAGCCCGACGGCCGCACCCACGATGTCGACGATGGAATCGACCGCGCCGACCTCGTGGAAGTGGACTTTCTCGAGCGGGATCCCGTGAGCCTTGGCTTCGGCTTCGCCGAGCCTGCGGAAGATCCGTTTCGCGAGATCGACCTGACGCGCGGTCAGAGAGCCGCGATCGATGATCGCATCGATGTGGTGCAGATGCCGATGAACATGCTCATGTGCCGCTTCGACTCGGGCGTAGGTCGCGCGGAAACCTCCGCGAATCACTCGATCGAAGTGAATCTCGCAGGGGAGGCCGAGGCTTGCGGTCGCCGAGCGAATCGCCTCCGGATCGACTCCTGCGTCCACGAGGGCCGCGAGGGTCATGTCGCCGGCGATACCGCTGAAACAATCGAAGTAAGCGATCCGCACACGCACCTCCACTAGCGCTCGCCGCAGCCCGGTGAATCGAGTTCCATCTTAACCGGGGGGAATCCGCGTACAAGGTCGACGATGCGATCAGCCGGGCCCGCTCGACAACCCGATTCAAAACTCCAGCCGCTTTACGACCTTCGGCGATCGTGATTCGTTACGATGAATCCGCGATCGCCGACGGCTGTGCGGTCGAGTTCTACCGGGTCGGAGGGAGGAGTTCCGCGATGAGTCCGTCGTCGAAACCGATTCGCGTCGATCGCAGGCGATTGCTGGAGATCGCTCATCGGCTCATGGCCGAGTACAGCCCGACGGGCCTCGCTCGACCCGCACTCGATGCTCTCGCTCAATTCCTGGCGGAAGAGGGCTTCGATGTCGAGCGACCCGAAGCCGGACACCCGAGCGCCCCGGCGGTGGCCGTTCGGCTCAGCGGCTCCGGCTCGGGCCCGACGCTGCAGTTCAACGGGCACCTCGATACCGTCCATCTTCCCTTCGTCCCCCCAAGGGTCGCCGAGGACCGTCTCACCGGCACGGGAGCCTCCGACATGAAGGGAGGCACCGCGGCCGCCGTCGAAGCGCTGCTCGCGCTTCGAGACGCCGGTGCCGTCGAGACTGGAGCGATCCTGCTCACTGCGCACGACCTGCATGAAGCGCCCTGGGGCGACGGCCGACAACTCGACACCCTCATCCGAACGGGCTACGTCGGGGACGCGGTGCTCCTTCCCGAACCGCTCCGCGACCCGCTTCCCGTGGTCGGCCGAGGCCAGGCTTGCTGGCGACTCCAGATCGAACGTGCAGGCTTGCCTGTGCATGAAGTCATGAGACCTCCCCACGAACCGAACGTCATCGAGGCGGGGGCGGAGTTCGTTCGACGCTGGCTCGAACTCGACCGTTCGTTGTCGGCGTGCTCCGATCCGCTCGCCGGACGATCGACCGCCTTCGTGGGGCGATTTCACGCGGGCGAGATCTACAATGGATTTCCCAAGGCCGCCGAGCTCGAAGGAACCCGGCGCTGGCTTCCGGGGGGTACCTTCGCGGAGGCCCTCGAGGAATTCCAGTCGATGATCGACCGGCTTTCCGATGATTTCGGCGTAGCTTGCGAGGGGAACTTTCGGCTCGTGCGCGACGCGTTTCGACTCGACGAGGACCATCGATTCGTGTCGATCTTTCGAGGAATCCACCAGGAGATCAGCGGTCGCCCCATCGAACGGGGCGCCAAGCCGTTCGTCGACGACGGCAACAGCTTCTGGGCTCTCGCGGGGATTCCGGCGATCACGCATGGACCGATCGCCGGCGGGCAACACACGGTCTCGGAGTGGTGCTCCATCGACGACCTCGAACGCGTCGCGACTCTGTACGCTCGGGTCGCCGTTTCATTCTGCACGCCCGACCGAGCGAGCTGACCTGGAGCCGGCGACGATCCGGGCGGGCGACTTTCCCCCAACCCACGCTCGCGATAGACTCGATCACAGCGGCCGGGGTCGGCCGCACATCCGCGCTCGCCCTGCCGACGCCCGCCCCCTCTTTCCGAGCAACGGCCCGCCTCCTGAACCGGAGCGATCCCGTGATTCAACGTATTCTCGTGCCGTTCTTGATCTCGTTCGCCGTTCCATTCTCGAGCGCGCTCGCAACCGAGGGGGAGCCCGCGAAGCTCGCGCTCGCCGACAACGATCGTGTCGTCTTTCTCGGCGGTACCTTCATCGAACGTGAGCAGGCCGAGGGTTTCCTCGAGACTCGGCTGACCCAGCGATTCCCGGAGAAGTCCGTGATCTTCAGGAATCTCGGATGGAGCGGCGACACCGTATTCGGCCTCGCTCGTGCTCGATTCGGGAAACAGGAAGACGGCTTCGCACATCTCCGCGAGCATGTCGAGGGATTGAAGCCGACCGTGATCGTGGTGTCCTACGGCCAGAACGAGTCGTTCGCAGGAGAGGCCGGCCTCGCCGACTTCCGGCGCGGTCTGATGAATCTCCTCCAAGTGCTCGAGAAGACGGGCGCGAAGCTGATCTTCCTCGCCCCAATGCGTCATGAGTCGCTCGGCGCCCCGCTCCCCGACCCGGCCAAGCACAACGCCGATCTCTATCTCTACGTCGACCTCCTCGAGAAGGCGGCATCCGAACGCGGACATCGGTTCATCAACCTCCACCGCGATCTCAATTCACCCGTCCCCTTGACCGACAACGGCATGCACCCCACGCCTGCGGGATATCGCTTCATTGCCGCAGCCGCGGCCGACCTCCTCGGGCTTCGTGAAGCCGACCCACGAATCGAGATCGATCACGCGACGATGGCGGTGAAGTCTCCGGGGATCGAAGTCACTCGCGACTCGGTCCGAAAGTCGCCGGACCTCGAATTCGAGGCCCGCCTCGCGACTCTCCCGCCGGCTCCGGCGCCGCCCAAGAGCCCGGCTGCGATCGCCGCCGCGATCCGCCCGACGCGAGTCGGCGTGACCAATATCGACGATGGTTCGTATCGCCTCACGATCGACGGCCGAGAGGTCGCGAGGTCCAAGTCGCGAGATGGTCGGCTCGAGTTCAGTATCGATCGAGGCCCCGACATCGACCAGACCGAGGCGCTCAGACGGGTCATCGTCGCCAAGAACCAGCTCTATTTCCATCGCTGGCGACCGCAGAACGAGACCTATCTCTTCGGATTCCGAAAGCACGAGCAGGGGCAGAACGCACGGGAGATCCCGATGTTCGACCCCCTCGTCGCCGCGAAGGAGACCGAGATCGCCAAACTCCGCCTCCCCGTCCCCCATCGCTACAGAGTGTCCCGGATCGAGGAGCCGAACAAGTGATCAACTCTCGAACGATTCCGGCCCTCGCCCTTCTCTGGGCCGGCCTCTGCATTCATTCCAACGCGCTCGCCCAACGCGACTTGAAGTCGATTCCCGACCCTGATCCCGAGATCGAACGCAAGTCGTTCCAAGTCGCCGACGGATTCGAAGTCGAGCTCTTCGCAGGCGATCCGCTCCTCGCCAAGCCGATCCAGATGAACTTCGACGCGCGCGGACGTCTCTGGGTCGCTTCGTCCGAGGTCTATCCGCAGATCGAACCCGGGCAAGTCGCGAACGACAAGATCCTGATCCTCGAGGATGTCGACGGAGACGGCAAGGCCGACAAGACGACCGTCTTTCAGGACGGCCTGCTCATCCCCACGGGAGTGGAACCGGGCGACGGCGGCGCCTACGTAGCGAACAGCACCGAGTTGCTTCAGTTGAAGGATACCGACGGCGACGGCAAGGCCGACGAGAGGCGCGTAGTTCTCTCCGGATTCGGTACCGAGGACACCCACCACATCCTCCACACCCTCCGTTGGGGATGGGACGGCAACCTCTACATGAATCAGTCAATATACATTCACTCGCATATCGAAACGCCGCATGGAGTCCGACGACTCAACGGCGGCGGAATCTGGCGCTTCCGCCCCGACACGCTCGAGCTCGATGTCTTCATGCGTGGGCTCGTCAATACGTGGGGCCACCATTACGATCGGTTCGGACAGTCGTTTGCGACCGACGGCGCGGGTGGGGAGGGCATCAACTACGTCCTCCCCGGAGCCTACTACGTCACCGCGGTCGATGCCGTCCGAGTCCTGCGCGGGCTCAACCCAGGGAGCCCCAAACACTGCGGACTCGAGATCGTCGGCGGATCGCACCTCCCCGAGAACTGGCAAGGGAACTTCATCACCAACGATTTCCGCGGAAATCGGGTCTGCCGGTTCATCGTCTCCGAGGACGGTGCAGGATTCGCCTCGCGCGAGCAGGCAGAACTCATCAAGTCGCGGCATCAGGCGTTCCGACCGATCGACGTCAAACTCGGTCCCGACGGAGCGATCTACATCGCCGATTGGTACAACCCGATCATCCAGCACGGTGAGGTCGACTTCCGCGATCCACGTCGCGACCACACCCACGGACGTATCTGGCGCGTGACCGCCAAGGGTCGCAAGACCACGACGCGACCCAACCTGGTCGGGATGTCGACCGAAGGGCTGCTCGACCAACTTCGCTCGCCCGAACCCTGGAATCGCCACTTCGCGAAGCGAGTGCTCGCGGAGCGCGGCGCAACGGAGGTGATCCCCGCTCTGGCCGCCTGGGTCGCCGCGATTCCCCCGAATGCCTCGGATCGCGAGCAGGCGCTGCTGGAGGCTCTGTGGACTCACCAGACAGTCGACGTCGTCGAACGCGATCTCCTCGTTCGCTTGCTGACCGCGAGCGACCCCAATGTCCGCGCAGCGGCCGTGCGGGTTCTCAGAGCCTGGAAGAACCGTGTCGATGACCCTATCGGCCTGCTGGCTGCACGAGTGGCCGACGACCACCCCCGGGTTCGGCTGGAGGCCGTTCGCGTTCTCGGTGAGATCCCCTCGGTTCGATCGGCCGAACTCGCTCTCTCCGCGCTCGACCGTCCGATGGACCAATTCCTCGATTACGCTCTCTGGCTCACGGCTCGCGATCTCCAGGCGACGTGGTTGCCCGCAGTCTCCGAGGGACGATTCGACGACGGCGGCAAGCCCGCTCGTCTCGTCTTCGCCCTCGATGCCGTCGGCTCACCTGAAGTCGTCAAACCGCTGCTCCGAGCGATCGAGTCCGGCGCGCTGACGCGAGAGGCTCGAGACCGCGCATTGGTATCGATCGCGAGCCTGGGTGGGCCCGACGACCTGCGCTTGATCCTCGATCAGGCGGTCGACGGAAGAATCGACGCCGCGAGGCGGTCGGTTCTGCTTCAAGCGCTGGTTCGTGCACATGAACAACGGAAGATCGTTCCGTCAGGCGACCTCGCCCGACTGTCGTCGCTGCTCCACTCGACCGACGGCCCGACCGTCGCGGCCGCGGCGCGGCTGGCGGGAGCCTGGAAACTGACCAATGTGAGGGAGCGACTGCTCGACCTGATTCGTGCCGATTCCGGGTCGGACGTCGTTCGGCAGTCTGCGATCGCGGGGCTTGCGGCCTTCGGTGGTGCCGACGCGCTTCGTGATCTTGCCACGATCGCCGGATCGGACGCTCCGGCGTCGACGCGATTCGCCGCCGCCGCGCGGATGGTGGAGATCGCGCCCGAAGCCGGGGCGGCCGCTGCCGCCGGACTACTCGCCCAGATTCCCGAGGGAGACGCGACCGAACTCTTCGCCGCGCACGCCGAACGCACGGCCGCAGGGAATGCACTCGCCAAGGCCCTTGCGGGCAAGACGATTCCCGCGGACCGCGCCAAGCTTGGAATTCGCATCGTCTCGACCGCGGGTCGACCCAACGCCGGTCTGATCGAGGCTCTGAATCGGGCGGGCGGTCTCGGCGGCAAGGGGAGCGAATGGACCCCCGCGCGACGCGAGGCGTTGCTCGCCGCCGTGCTCGCCAAAGGCGACCCAGCTCGCGGCGAGCAAGTCTTCCGTCGCAAGTCGTCGCAGTGCCTGCAATGCCACGCGATCGCGGGCGCCGGAGGTCAGGTGGGCCCGGGGCTCGAGAGCATCGGTGGAAGCGCCCAGATCGACTACCTCCTGGACTCGCTGATCGAACCGAATAAACAGGTGAAGGAGAATTATCATGCCTTGGTCGTCGCCACCGACGACGGCAAGGTGCGTACCGGCATCAAGATCCGCGAGGGCAACGGCGAACTCGTGCTCCGCGACTCCGAGGATCGAGAGATCGCGATCCCGCTCGCGTCGATCGAGGAACGAAAAATGGGCGCGTCGATCATGCCCGCAGGCCTGATCGATACTCTCACCGATGCGGAGTTGACCGATCTCGTTCGGTTCCTGTCCGAGCTCGGAAAGGTCGGGTCGTACTCCGTGTCCAAGACGCCGACCGCTCGTCGATGGGAGGCCTTGCTCGACGAACGCGAGCTTGCTCGACGGATCCACGGCAACGGCATGGACGCCATGCTCGGCGACACCTCGTTGCGCTGGAGCCCGGTCTATGCGACGGTCGCCGGGACGCTCCCCGCTTCCGACCTGCCGGTCATTCCCGGGCTCTTTGGAATTCCGGCCCGAAGCGTTGTTCGCACGAGCGTGGAAGTGTCGACTCCGGGGCGCGTCCGTTTCGCGATCGAGCCCGCGAGCGAACTCACGGTCTGGGTCGACGGCAACCGCGTCGATCCGCGACCAACGTTCGACCTCGACCTCGAGCGCGGCTCCCACTCGATTGCGTTCTCGTTCAACCGCGACGCCTCGAAGCCGGTGGAGGCCGTGAAGCTCGAACTCGTCGAACTCCCGGGCTCTTCGGCGAAGGCTCAGCTCCTCCTGGGGAAATGATCAGACACTGCGGCGGACGAGACGGCGCAGGCGCGGCGAGAGTCGTTCGCTTTCGCCGTCGCGATCGCCGTCCGTTCGATCAGGACACTTGCAGACATGTCGATCGAACACCCTGCCTGCGCGAGTGATGAACGCATTCTCGCGGACACTGAGATCCGCTTCACGAGGCGTTCCGGTCCTGGCGGGCAAAATCGAAACAAGGTGGAGACGGCGGTGATCCTCCACCACGTTCCTACGGGACTGACGGCGGAAGCGAACGAACGACGATCTCAACAGACCAATCGAGAAGCGGCGTTGTTTCGACTCCGAATGCGGATGGCGCTCGAGATCCGCACAGCTCCTTCGAACGAGCCGTCCATGCTTTGGTCGGCACGATCGAGCGGCGGCCGAGTCCGAATCAATCCCGAGCACCGTGATTTTCCTTCCCTGATCGCCGAGGCGCTCGATCAACTCGACGCACTCGAGATGGATCCCAAACGGGTCGCACAGGTTCTCGGTTGCTCCACGACTCAACTCGTCCGCTTGCTCGCGCTCGAGCCTCGAGCCCTGGCAATCCTGAATTCCGACCGGGCTCGTCGCGGATTGCATCCGCTCAACTGAGCAAGCCGTTGACCGTGCACCTGCAAGGTCCGATAACTGCGGCAACGTACCCTCGCTGCGCAGTCTCGATCGACCCTTGCGCGCCGGCGTCGGCACCGAAACCGCGAGGAATCCGATGGAAGCGACGACCCAACCCCAACGGCCGACTTCGATCCGATTCGCGGTGCTCGCGGCGGCTTGCGTCCTTGCCGTGATCACGTATCTCCATCGTGTCGGATTCGCCACGGCTTCGGCCGAATTCCGCGTTCCGCTCGAGCTGGATCAGGGACAGCTCGGGGATCTGATGGCGGCCTTCATGATCGCTTATGGAATCTTCGAGGTTCCGTGGGGGCTGTTCGGAGACCGCTACGGGGTCAGGCTCTCCCTGGGTCTCGTCGCGCTGGGGGGCTCGGCGGCGACGGCTGCGGTCGCGCTGGTCGGCGGATTCCCCCCGGGTTCGGCCTGGATCATGGTCTTCCTGGTCTCCGCTCGGTTTCTCTTTGGGGCCTTTCAGGCCGGGACCTTCCCCTCGATCTCGAGAATGACGGCCGACTGGCTCCCAACCACCGAGCGAGGGTCGGCACAAGGAATGATCTGGACATCGAGTCGCCTAGGCGGAGCCGCAGCGCCCTTGATCCTCGTGCCGCTCTTCCACGCGGTGGGCGAGTGGCGAACTCCGCTGGTGGGAGTCGCAGCGTTGGGTGTCCTTTGGAGCGTCGCATTCCGCTCCTGGTATCGCGACCGTCCTGAGGAGATGAAGCGGGTCAACACCGAGGAACTCCAACTCATCGAAGCCGGACGCAGCGGTCGAGCACGGTCCTCTCACTCGAACCTACCCTGGAAGCGCATGGCGAGATCGCGCAGCGTTTGGGCGCTCTGCCTCATGTACGGGTCGCTCGGATACAGCGGCAATTTCTTCCTCACGCTCTTGCCGGACTATCTCAAATCGTATCGATCTCTTGACGGCGACACGGCGAAATGGCTCTCCTCGCTTCCATTCGCTTGCGGTGTCGTCGCGTGCCTACTCGGGGGTTGGGCATCGGACCGGATCATCGCACGGATGGGAAATCGGCGCTGGGGGCGTCGAATCATGGGCTCGCTGGGCACTTCCCTCGCGGCCTTGTGCATCGTCGCGACGCTCGGGGTCGACGAACCGATCTTGCTCGGATTCCTCCTCTGCGGCACGATGTTCGGCAACGACCTTTCGATGGCACCCTCGTGGGCCGCGGCCGCCGACATCGGCGAGGAGCATACCGGAACACTCTCCGGTCTGATGAACATGACCGCAAGCTTTTCCGGTGCGTTGGCGGCGATGGTCACCGGGAGGCTGTTCAAGGCCGGCTACCTCGAACTCCCGTTCCTGCTCTTCGCCGCTTCGTATGCCGTCGGCACTCTCTGCTGGATGGGTGTCGACGCGAGATCCAATCTCCACGAACAAACCAAGGAATGATCACGATTGGGGTCGGAACGGCCGCCGACCCCATGGGAGCGGGATCGTCGGTGGGGTGCGGTGGAGGTCGCGGCGCACGTCTCGCGGGCGATCCTTGAAGTACTCGATGAATCGGATCAGCTGCTTCACGCACTCTTCGTATGCCTCGCGGCCCTTCTCCGCGGTCGCGAGTTCCGCATCGCCGAGCACTCCCGTGGGTGAGTAACTGCTGGTCCACGAGACGACGGTGGCGGGTCCCGCCGCGAAGAGATCGACCCAGTTGAACGGGTTGTCTTCGTCGTTGAAGGAGATCGTTCCGGAGCGAATCAGGTCGGTTCGGACGTTGTCGCCGTCCAGGTAGAGGTAGAGCGACGTCTCGAGCTCGCACGCGTGGGAACATCCCCCGGGGAACTTGCTCTGCCGCCATCGCGGCAGAAATGTCTTGTCGATCGTCAAGAGATTCCACCAGGCGGTGACCAGACACTCGGCGTCGGTCTCGAGATTCGTCAATCGCGCCGCGAGGTCGAGATTCGGCATGTTCGACCCATGACCGTTCAACAGTATGATTTTCTTGAATCCATGATAGGCAAGAGACTTGGTGATATCGAGAACTTGATGAATGAAGTGTTCGTAATCGGTGTTGATCGTGCCGGGGAAGTCCATCACGTGCCCGGTGTAGCCGTAGGCGACGACAGGCAGCACGAGCACCTTGTCCGGGATCTCGCGACCCGCGCCTTGCGCGATGCCGACGGGGCAAACGAGGTCGACGTCGAGAGGAAGATGGGGCCCGTGTTGTTCCACGGCCCCGCAGGGCACGATGCAGACCTTCCCCAGATCGACGGCGTCGTTGATCTCGGGCCAGGTCAATTTCTCGTAGCGGTATTCGGTGCGAGCGCGCGACATTGTCGACTCCCGTCGGCTGAAGTCAGGCGAGGATCTGTTGGATCGGCGAGCCGATGTCGAGGTCGAGACGACGGCGTCCCGGAATCTGCATGGCTGCGGGGTCGAGTCCGAGACGGTCGAGGACCGTGGCGTGGATATCGGTCACGTAGTGCCGATCTTCGACGGCGTGAAAACCGATCTCGTCGGTCGCGCCATGGACGACGCCGCCCTTGATGCCTCCGCCGGCGAGCCAGGCGCAGAATCCTTGGGGATGATGATCCCTGCCGTCGCCTTGAGCGCCCGGGGATCGACCGAACTCGGTGCCCCACACCACGATCGTCTCATCGAGAAGTCCTCGTTGGACGAGATCTTGGAGGAGCCCGGCGATCGGCAAGTCGACTTGTTCGGCGAGAGTGGAGTGATTCGCCTTGATCCCGGAATGGGCATCCCACGCCCCGCCGCCTCCACCGCCGTGGAAGACCTGAACGAACCGAACTCCGCGTTCGACCAATCGTCGAGCCGAGAGGCAGAGCGTTCCGAACGACTTGGTCGAATCTCGGTCGAGCCCATAGAGCCGGCGAGTCGCCTGAGTCTCTCGCTCCAATCCGAGCGCTTCGGGCACCGACGTCTGCATTCCAAAAGCAAGTTCGTAGGATTTGATTCGAGCACGCAAGGTCGGATCGTCCGGGTAGTCGATGCCCGAGAGACGATTCAGTCGCCCCAGCAACCCGAATTCCTCGATCTGCTCCTGGGGCGAGAGTCGACCTGACGGTGGTTGGACGAAGGGCAGGGGCTCCTTCGACCCGACATTGAGTCGCACTCCCGCATGTTCGGGTCCCAGGTACGACGCGCCGTGCGTCCAGGATCCGCCGCAACAATCGCCGGTCGGCTCTCCGAGCACGACGTACTCGGGCAGGTCTTGATTGAGAGTTCCGAGTCCATAGGAAGCCCATGATCCAATCGTCGGATGCGCACCTTCACGAACGTGGCGTCCAGTGTGGAACTGGAGTTGGGCTCCGTGGTCGTTGTCGGTGGTCCAGAGTGAGCGGACCACCGCCAACCGATCCGCGTGTGCTCCGACGTGCTTCCACCAATCTCCAACCTCGAGTCCCGACTGCCCATGCCGCCGCACGGCGGTGTTCAGCCCCATCAGGACCTTTCGGCCGCCGTGCGCGGGGTTGGGCGACACGACGTTCTTCAAGCGTTCGGGATTCACGGCGTCGGCATAGGGAGTCGCTTCGATCGACTTTCCCGCGAAGCGGTTCAGTTCCGGCTTGGGGTCGAAGCTCTCGACATGACTGACGCCGCCGCAGAGGAAGATCCAGATCACGGACTTCGCGCGGGGTCGACGCGTTTCCGCTCCCCCGCCGCCCGGCGCGTCGGACGCGGTCGTAATCCGGGCCATGCCCTCGCGTTCCAACATCGCGCCCAGCGCGAGGCCCGTGAATCCCAACCCCGTGTCGACCAGAAACGATCGCCGAGAGATTCCTCGACAGCGGTCCATGGCGCGGTCCTTTCCCTCGATCGACGTCATCGGATCGTCACGAACTCATGATGATTGAAGAGCACATGCACGAGACTCTCGAACGACCGATCTTCCGGAGAGGATTGCACGCGTCGACGTTCGAGGTATTCGACGCACGCTCTTCGCTCGTCCTCGGTCGGAGATCGACCCAGGACTCTCTCGAACGCCTCGATCACGAAAGCGGAGGGATCTGATCGACCAGGGGCCGTCGCATCGCGCACCACCGACTCGGCCATTCGCAGCGAGAGGTCGCTGTTGGCCAGAGCCAGCGCCTGTTGGGGGAGCACGCTGGGGCGACGCTCGTAGCATTCGGTCACGGATGCCGCGTCGAACAGAGTCAGGAAGGTCATCTGCTTCTCGGCGGCGTGGCGAAAGTAGAGGCTCCTGCGTGGAACCCGTTCTCCAAGTGAGTGATCGACCTCGGGACCGCCCATCGCCGCATCGAGCGCTCCTCCGATGAAGAGCAACCCGTCGCGAACGGCTTCGGCCTCGAGGCGCCGCGGAGCGAACCTCCAATACGAGGTATTCTCGGGATCCACCGCGAGCGCTCGGGATTCGGGCGTCGACGACTGGCGATATGTCGCGCTCGTGACGATCAGCCGGTGCAAGGCCTTCATGCTCCAACCTCGCCCTGCGAACTCGTCCGCGAGCCAGTCGAGCAGAGCCGGATGAGTCGGCCTGCGTCCGTTCCGCCCGAAATCGAAGACGCTTGGCACGAGCGCCTGCCCAAAGTGCCGCATCCAAATATGATTCACAGCGACACGAGCGGTCAGCGGGTTTCGACGCTCGACGACCCATCGTGCGAGCGCAAGGCGTCGCCCCGTACTCGTCGGCGGGTAACTCGGGAACGGCCGTGGAGTGAACTTCGTATCCGCCGGTTCCGCGAGCCGACGTTCGGCATCGATCCTCTCGCGCTCCGCCTTGGCGTGGGCGAGATCCGACGCGGCACGACCTCCAGGAGTTGGTCTTCGGCGAGCGAGTTCGGCATCCAGTGATCGCTTTGCGGCCTCGGCGACGGCGAGTCGTCTCTGGGCCGCAACGGTTCGCCGCGCTGCATCATCGGCTTCGAGCGACTCTCTTCGCCCCTCGTTGATCAGCCGCTCGACGACGAGTACCGAGACCAGCGAATCGAGCTTCGACTCCGCGACCGCAACTTCAGCGCGAGCCGCTCGGTGAGCATCGACCTCCGTGAGATGTCTCTCCATCGACGGAGCGGTTGCGTGCGCGATCGGACCCAACGGTGTAGGCAGCGACAGCGCAAGCGAGGCATCCGCTCGGATCATTTTCTCCCGAGCGACCTGGACGGACCGGCGCGAGGCGTCCACGTCGTCGTTCGCGACGTAGGCACGGGTCTGCGGCGCACTCGCTTCGAGCGGCAGCCCGACGGGTTCGACTCGGAAGGTTCCGCCCAGGAACTCGGGGACGCCGGGAGCCAGTGCTTCCTTGGCCGGGTTCCGGTCGTCGCCGCGGAGGAAGAGATACGTGGGAGCGTTGAGATCGGCGTCGTATGCGACGGGGATCCCGTCTTTCGATGTGTCGACCTCGCCCGGCGTGCGATCGATGCGGACCTGGTGCGGCGTGAACACCGCCCGCAATCGATAATAGTCGACTTGAGATATGGGGTCGTACATGTGATCATGGCACTTGGCGCAGCCGACGGTGATCCCCAGGAAGGCCATCGCGGTGTGATCCACGGTATCCTGCATCCACTTCTCGCGGCTCAGGAGCTTGTAGTTCCGGGCGAGGTATCCGGTCGCGCGGAGGGTCTTGGGGTTTCCCGGGTCGACTTCATCGCCCGCGAGCATCTCCACGATCATCCGATCGTAACCCTTGTCTTCGTTGAGCGACTCGACGATCCAGTCGCGCCAGTGCCAAATGTGCGGCTGGCTGTCGCGGACCTGCATCCCCCATCCAGCCCAATCGGAGTATCGCCAGACGTCCATCCAGTGTCGGCCCCAGCGCTCGCCGTACTGAGGACTCGCGAGCAGTCGTTCGACGACTCGTTCGTAAGCGTCGGGCGAACGATCCTCCAAGAAGTCGTGGAGCTGACGAGGTGTCGGCGGCAGACCCGTGAGATCGAGAGAGACGCGCCGCAGCAATGTTGCCCGATCGGCTTCGGGGCGAGGCGAGATCCCCTTGGTCTCCCGATCGGCGGCGATGAAGCGATCGATCGGGTTGCGAATCCAGGCCGAGTCGCGAACAGCGGGAGGAATCGGGCGTTCGACCGGTTCGAAGGGTGACCAATCCGACGGGACGCGTCCCGCGCGGAAGGCTTCGAGACGCGCGAGGTCCTGCTGGCGACGCATCGGATCGGGACGGTCGGCCGGATCTCCCGGATGTCGCCCGGAGACCAATTCGAGCAGATTCGAGAATCCGTCGCCGTCGCTGTCTTCATCGGCGACGGCCTCGATGCGGTCGATCAGGCCCGACTTCTTGCCCGAGGCGCGAAGTTCTCCGCGAACGGCCGCGAGTCGCTTGCCGAAGGGGTTGTGCGGCCGATCGTCGACGGCCGGATCGCTTCCCGGCTCGGCGGGCAGGTGGCAGGTCCGGCAATCGTTGAGCTTGGTCTCGAGCCGAGCCCCCAAGTAGTCCGCAAGGGCGCGACGATGCGCAGGACGCGCCCAGACCGGCTGCAGGGAGACTCCGAGTAGTCCAACCAACAAGATCGACGGCCACCTGCTCGGCATATGAAGTCTCCCGCGTCAACCTTGGTCGGCAATTGGAACGGCCGCAACTCGACCTCAGCGCGATAATCCCGGAGGTAGCGACTCGAGCCGCTCGAGTTCGAGGATCTCGGTGTCGTACCACCGTTTTCCGGAGTTCTTCTTCGTCCCGACGCAACGTGCAGGGTAGTGCACTCCGGAGACCGACCGCCAATCGCTGAATCGATGGATGTCGCTTCGCCAATCGATTCGAGCGAGTCGATGATCGACCGCATCGAAGTAGAGATCCATCGCCGGCTGAATCGTGCCCTCGACTCTCAATCCCAGCAGTTTTCGACCCTCATCGGTGATCGAGGGGATCGCCGTGAGCTTCGACTCCGGATCGACCAGTGCCCCGAGCGTCCAGGCCCAGACCAGGAAGGTCGCGGGCTCTTTCTCGGAGACGACTCGATCGGTCTTGCCGAGCCACCAGTGCTTCGGCGGCTCGAGAATGCTGGTGCGTTCCTTGCCGGGTTTGTTCGGATCGGAGCTGACGTTCAGGCGCTCTTTGATGCGAAAGAGGCGCAGAATGGCCTTCTCGCCTCCGATCGATTCCACGGCCCGGTCTGCGATTCGCCGTGGTTCGTCGGAATTCGGTGTGGAACCCTCGGCGAGCAGGATCGTGGCGGCAACGAGCGTCAAAGCAAACATGGCGAAGCTCTCGAGCCGAGTGCAGGATCACGTCACTCCACAGCTTCGATCGCGGAGTCGCGAGTGTCAAGCCTTTCTTCAACAACGTCGGCATCAGCGATCTGGTCAACGCTCGATTTGGATTCGCCCGAGGCGAAGAACTCGGGTCGATGAATCGCGTTGCCGGCTCCCTTCGGATAGTCTTGGCGAACGACGTCGAACCGAGGCGGAGTTCGACCAATGGAACCGCGTCCCGAGGAATGACCCGTGCTCGCAACGATGATCATCACGCTGTGTGCATCGCTCCAGGGGTACCAGTCGGTGCCCGTCGCTTCGTCCGAAGCAAGTCTTGCGACGGTTGCGGAGAGTTCGAGTTTTCGCGCAACATCGACGAGTGCGGATGTCGCCTCGTTTGGGTTGCGCCTCGCGCGTCGTTCGCCGCTTCTCCGGGTCGAGGAGCTGGGGCGGACGCACGAAGGCCGATCGATTCCTCTCTGGATCGTCGCCGATCCGCCGCTTGGACTCGATGACGCGGCACGAGCCCGCGACTCGGGCAAGCTGATCGTCACGATTCTTGCGAACATCCACGCGGGTGAGGTCGACGGCAAGGAAGCGGTTCAGGCCCTCTTGCGCGACCTCACGAGCGAGGCTCATCCCAAACTGCTCGAAAACCTGATCCTCTTGGTGGTTCCGAACTACAATGCCGACGGCAACGATGCTTTCGCACGCGACAACCGCCCGGGCCAGCTTGGTCCCGAAAACGGGATGGGCCGCCGATCGAATGGACAGGGACTCGACCTCAATCGCGACTTCGTCAAACTCGACGCACCCGAGACCCGCGCTCTCCTGCGACTCTTCAATCGGTGGGATCCTCATCTGCTTCTCGACCTGCACACGACCAACGGATCTTATCATCGCTACACTCTTACATATCAAGGCCCGCTCAATCCTGCGGGTGATCCTGCGATCGTCTCGTTCACTCGGGACACGATGCTCCCCGCGGTCGGCAAGGCCATGAAGGAGTCGCACGGGTGGGACACCTTCTTCTACGGGAACTTCGAGCGCGACCACTCGATCTGGTCGAGCTACCCAGACTGGCCCCGATTCGGGACGAATGCCTTCGGACTCCGGAATCGCATCGCGCTGCTCTCGGAATCGTACTCGTATGCACTCTACAAAGATCGAATTCAGGCAACGCGAGACTTCACCCATGAATGCCTGACCTACGCGGCGGCGAATCGAGCGGCGATTGCACGGCTTCTGGAAGAGGCACGCCTCCGAGCAACCCGGGCGCCGCAGGGATCAACCGCGGTGATCGCCTCCGAAGCGCGAGCCTTCCCGAAACGCGTCGCGGTTCTGGGTTACGACGAGCCACCAGGACGCGATCGTCGGAAGCCGCCCACCGTTCCCAAGACGTACGAAGTCGAACATGTTCAGGATTTCATCGCCACCAAGACCGTGGCCCGACCGCATGCTTACTTGATTCCCGCTCGATTCAAGAACATCATCGAGAATCTCCAGCGCCATGGGATCGCCCTGAAGGAGTTGCGGGAAGACTTGTTGCTCGATGTCGAGGTCTACCGCATCGAATCGCTCGAACGCGCCGATCGCCCCTACGAGGGCCATGTCGCGACTCGACTCGAGGTCGCATCCGAGACTTCTTCGCGCATGGTGCCAGCCGGTACGGTGATCGCGGAGACCAGCCAGGTACTGGGTCCTTTGCTGATTCACATCTTGGAACCGGAGTCGACCGACAACCTCGCCGGATGGGGCTTTCTGGACTCCGTCCTCGGTGTGAAGCAGGAATTCCCCGTGCTCCGACTTCCCGCTGCGCCTCGTTATCCGATGTCGACCGGACCGATCCGCTCGCTCGCGGAGGATCGGGGGGCGCCGAGACGTTTCGATCGCGCAGCCGCTGCCGCACTTCGCTCGGAATCATTCCTGGCTCGAGGCTCGAGCGGATCCACATGGCTCGATGACGATCATTGGCTCTCGATGCAACCCGGCGGGGTCTTCGCGGTCGAGGCGCGGACGGGGCGGGCGCGGCCGTGGATCGATCAAGCACCGCTGGTGAAGTCCCTCCAGACACTCCCGGGAATCGACGAAGCGTCGGCTCGATCGATCGCGCGTTCAGGAATCACTCGGCTCGACGCGACGATGTCGGGGTTCGTATTCACGCGCGACGACGACCTCTTCCATGCCCGAATCGACGGTTCGAAAGCGGTTCGCCTCACGAACACGAAGGGCGAGGAGGAATTGGCGACCATCAGCCCCGACGGCCGACGCGTCGCCTTCGTACGCAACAACGACCTGTACGTCGTCGACACGGCGACCGCGACCGAACGTCGACTCACCGAGGGAGGCAACGACCGCAAGCGCAACGGCAAGGCCGACTGGGTCTATTATGAGGAGATCTTCAATCGCAACTGGAAGGCTCATTGGTGGAGCCCCGACTCGACTCACCTCGGCTTCCTGCAAATCGACGACGCTCCCCTCCGTGATCATGTGGTCATCGACGACGCATCGACCCCGCGCAAACTGGAACCGACTCCCTATCCGCGAGCCGGAGAGCCGAACCCCACGGTGAGATTCGGACTCGTCTCCGTGGTCGATCAAGCGCCGATCCGTTGGCTCGAGGTCTCTCGGGATGCGCCCGAGGATGTTCTCGTGAGCAAGGTCTCCTGGATGCCCTCGGGCGCCGACGCACTGGTGCACGTTCAGGACCGGATCCAGACGAAGCTCGACCTCACTCGAGTCCCGAGCGATCCGAAGCGAGCCGTCGAGGTCGTGTTGCGTCAGACGACCAAGGCGTGGGTCGAGCCGCCCGACGGACCGTTCGTCCTCGAGGACGGCACTTTCCTGTTGACGAGCGAACGCAGCGGTTGGAAGCATCTCGACCTTCACTCCGCAAACGGAGAGTTGCTCCGCGCATTGACATCGGGGAACTGGGAGATCCGCTCAGTCGAACGATTCGACGCCAAGCGTCGGGCGATCTGGATCACGGCGACGAAGGACGAACCAATCGCCGCGAATCTCTATCGCGTCTCGATCGACGACGGATCGATCACGCGTTTGACGCACGGACCGGGGAATCACTCGGTCAAGCTGAACCCCGGAGCAACCGCGTTTCTCGACACCTGGTCGGACACCTCGACCCCTCCCGAGTCGGCCCTGTTCGATGGAGAAGGCAAGCGGATCCGGACCACATCCAAGGCTTCTCATCATCCACTCGAGGATTATCGACTCGGCCGGCGAGAACGCGTGCAGATCCCCGCACGAGACGGCTTCATCCTGGAGGGAGAAGTGATCCTCCCTCCCGATCTCGATCCGAACAAGCTCTACCCCGTCTGGTTCATGACTTACGGCGGCCCGCACACTCCGACCATCAGCGAATCTTGGGCCGGTGGAAGGACGAGCGACCATCTACTCGCCGCCGACGGAATCGTGGTATTCCGTGCCGACCTGCGATCCGCAAGCGGCAAGGGAGCGAGCTCCGCCTGGTCCGCCTACAAGCGGCTCGGGATCCAAGAACTCGCGGACATCGAAGACGCGATCCAGCACCTTTGCAAGCGACCTTACATCGATGCCTCGAGAATCGGCATCGCCGGACACAGCTACGGCGGATTCATGACTGCTTTCGCCATGACTCATTCCAAGCTGTTCTCCTGCGGCATCGCCGGAGCCCCCGTGACCGACTGGCGTGATTACGACTCGATCTATACCGAGCGGTTCATGCAAACACCCGCGCTGAACCCCAAGGGGTACTCGGAGACCTCGGTCGTCGAAGCGGCCGCCCGTCTCCATGGGCGACTCCTCATCGCTCACGGAATGATGGACGACAACGTCTCGGTACGGAACACCCTGCGTCTCGTTCACGCGCTCCAACAGGCTGATCGCGACTTCGAGTTGATGATCTACCCGACCGCGAGGCACGGAATCCCGAGTCGGCACTACAGTCGGCTTCAGGAGGAGTTCATTCGCCGCAACCTCGGCGGCCCTCGCGACCGTCCGAGGTGATCGGTCCACGACCCCTGCGCACCATCCACGAGAGCACTTCCCCTCAATCCAGAACCGCTCGAAACAGGAGACTATCCATGCAACGCGTTCCTCGATTTTCCACAGCGGTGCTGCTCTGCTTCGCCACGATCGTCGTCGCCGCCGAAGACGGCCCGGCGCCCATGTCCGCGCGCATCGACGTCACGGCTCCGGGATGGAGACCCCTCGGCAAGGACGACTTCACGCAAGCAAATCTCGATCCCGACACCTGGACGTGGCGTGCCGACGGCGTCGCTCACTGTACCGGGAAACCGGTCGGCGTGATTCGGTCGGTCAAGCCGTTCACGAACTTCGAGCTCGTCGCCGAATGGCGCCACCTCCAGTCGGGCGGGAACTCGGGCATCTTCCTCTGGGCCGACAAGAAGTCGATCGATTCCTTGAAGCGCAACGGGTTGCCCCAAGGGATCGAGGTCCAGGTTCTCGACCACGGCTACGCCGAGCAGTACGAGAAGCAGACGAAGAAGAAGCCCGACTGGTTCACCACTCACGGAGACGTCTTCCCGGTCGGCGCGTACAAGATGACGCCCTTTCCCCCGGTCGCTCCGGACGGTCGCCGGAGCTTCCCCCGGAAGAATCTCAGCCTCGGTGTCGGAAAGTGGAATCACTATTATGTTCGCGCGATCAACGGAGAGGTTCGTCTCTGGGTGAACGGCGAGGAGGTCTCGGGCGGGACGGGCATCGAGCCTCGATCAGGCTACCTCTGTCTCGAGTCCGAGGGCGCCCCGGTGGAGTTCCGGAATCTTCGGATCCGCGAGCTTCCATGAATCTCGTCGTCTCGGGAGGGGGAGAGGCGGATTCGTCTCCGCCCCCTCTACGTCATCGGAGTCGAATCCGAATCGAACGACCCAATCACTCGAGGTGATGCTCATGTCGCGAATCGCCGATCGGATTACACGTTTTCTCGTTCCTCGCCGCTCGTTCCTCACGCGCTCCGCCGCGGCGTTTCTCGGTGTGGGGTCGAGCAGAGTTCTCGGCTTCGAGGCAAAGCCGCCAAAGGCCGAGAATCCGATCGTGCGCGAGAACCTCCAGACTGGTGCCCGCGACTGGCAACTCACCCGAGTTCGACCCGATCGACTCCAGCATCGAACACCGTGGATCGAGGGCTTCTGTCGCAGACAGAGCGTTCGCGCGGGAGAGACTCTGGAGATCGCGATCTCGACCGACCCGCCGAGCCCCTACATGCTCGAGATCTTCCGCATGGGCTACTACGGCGGAAAGGGTGCTCGGTCGATGTTGCGTGTCGGGCCGTTGATCGGTGAGGCACAGCCCGTGCCCGCCCCGGGTCCAAAGGATCTCCATGAGTGCCGATGGAAGACCTCCCACTCTCTCGTGATCCCCCGAGAGTGGACGAGCGGAGTCTACCTGGGGAGGTTGACCACAGTGCCTGGCCAAGAGGATCGACCGTACTGGCAGAGCTACGTCATCTTCGTCGTCGTCGACGACAGGCCCGCCGATATCTTGTTCCAGTGCTCGGACAACACATGGCAGGCCTACAATCGCTGGCCGAGCAAGTACTCGGTCTACACCAACCCCAAGGGTACGCAGGGCCCATGGTCCGACGTGAGCTTCGACCGCCCCTACGGACGCGAGGCTCAGTTCGACGGAGTCGTGAACGACCCGCTCACCTTCGGCTCGGGCGAGTTCCTCCCGTTGGAATTCCCGCTGGCCTACTGGCTCGAAGAGCAGGGGTACGACGTCGCATACTGCACGAACTCGGACATGCTGACGCCGGATCGAGGGTTGAAATGCAAGGCGTTCATCAGCGTCGGACATGACGAATACTGGGATCTCCGTCAATTCCGAAGCGTGACCAAGCTCCGCGACCAAGGGGTCTCGCTGCTGTTCCTCTCGGGCAACTCGGTCTGTTGGGTCGCCCCGATGAGGGAGAGCGGCGACGGACACCCGAATCGCGTGTTCTTTCGCGCCGGCCCCTACGGCGCAGAGAATTCCTACGCAGTCCAGCGACGTCGGGAGCATGGACCGTTCCCCGAGAGCGGCCCGGATGAAGGCATGCTCATTGGAGCGCGCAATGTCGAACCCGTCAACGGCGGAGGAGACTGGATCATCACCAATCCAAATCACTGGATCTTCGAGGGCACCGGCGTCGCGGCGGGCGATCGAATTCCGGGACTGATCGGCTGGGAATACCACGGAGACCCGGCGAACATCCCCGGTCTCGAAGTCGTGGCGCAAGGGACGGCTTGGGTCGGGGGAGACCGCCCTCAGAGCTGGGCAGCGACGATCTATCCCGGACCGAAAGGCAACGTGGTGTTCAATGCGTCGACCATCTTCTGGGCGCAGGGGCTTTCGTCGCCGCCGGGGCACACTCTTCCTTGGTCGCACTACTCACGACCGCATGGACCGGATGATCGTGTGCAGAAGATCACCGCGAACATCCTGAGACGGGCTCTGTCTCGTTCATGAGTTCGCAAGGCGGGCTCTCGTTCGACACCGTTCCACGAGAGCCCGCTCGCCGCCCTCAGCGCGACTGCTCGAAGAGAAAGACGCCCTTCTTGTTGGCGGTCGCGATATCGAGCAAGCCGTCGCCGTTGAAGTCGAGAACGACGAACTGCGTGCCGATTCCCGACTGATCGTCGATCTCGCGAGGGGTGAACTTGGTCATGTTGCGTTCATCCTTGGACGCTTCGAACCAGTAGAGCTTCGCCGGCTTATCCGAACCCGGCTCGGCCTTGCCGTGCGACCAGAACCGCTTTCCCGTCACGAAGTCGCGAAGGCCGTCGCCGTTGATGTCGGCGGCGATGAGTGCGTGGGTCTCGGAGACGAGTTCAGGGAAGAGGTCGTTCTTCGTGAAGACCGGAGAACCGTCCTTGGATTCCCCTTGGCGGAACCACCAGATTCCGAAACGGTGCGCCGAGCTGTCGATGACGTCGGCCTTGCCGTCGCCGTCGACGTCGTACGTGATCATATCCGCAACGGCATCGCCGAGTCGCGCGGGATGGAATTTCCAAGGCCCCTTGGCATTGCGGCCCTCGGCGGGCTGTTCCCACCATCCCCCGACGCTGATCACATCGAGTCGACCGTCGCCGTTGAGGTCGCCGGCTCCGAGTCCGTGCGAGAATTGCTGGGTACCTGGTACCGGCTTGTCGGCCGCGGCCGTTTCGCTGATGGGGTTCATGGTCCACGGTTGCGTAGGATCGGCGGCCGGTTGGAACCAGGCCATCGTTCCTTGGTCGTTCTTGCCCTTGGGCTGCCAGGCCATGACCAAGACGCGTTTGCCGTCACCGAAGAGGTCGGTGTAGAGGGGGGTCTCGTTACAGGCGCTCGGCCACGCAACGAATTGCTTCCAGTGGCCGGAAGCTCCCTGCGGATTTCGGTACCAGAAGCACTCCGTGCCGGGGAAACCAATGACGATCTGATCGGCCCAACCATCGCCGTCGACATCGTCGGTCCAGCAGGTCATGCAGCGCGAGTAGCTCCGAAGACCGTCGCCGAAATCGCCGGGGGGGCGGATCTCGTGGCGTGTCCAAGCCGGGGCTTCGTACCAGAAGTCGCCGATCATCAGGTCGGGCTTTCCATCCTTGTTCACGTCGGCAACAGCGATGCCCTCGGAGCGGAACTTCGCTTCGATCGTGGTCTTCTTGAATCGCGGCGTCGCAGGTCCATCGAGCGTTGGCTTGTCGAACGCCTCGACGCGAGCGAGCCCGAGCGTCGACGTGATCAGGGCCGTCAGGATCGGAATCAAGAGTCTCATCGGAATTCGCCCTCGAATCAGGAACGGAGAGAACGACCATGGTGCGAGGATACCTCCGTGATCCGGGCAACGCCACGACTCGACATCGCGTGGGAACTCGGCCGGAAGGATGAGGATGCATCGAAGACGAGCTCGTGCTATGCTCATCCCCGATCGGCGTTGCCGACGCTCAGTAGATCCCCATACCAGGAGCAGAGCGAGATGTCGAACGAATCCCCGCAGTTCCAGAGCGACCGCCGCGAATTCCTCCAGGCCGGTACCGTTGCCGCGGCCGCCGCCCTCACTGCGTCGGCGGGCGTCGAGGCCGATGCAAGCCAGGCAGCCGCCGTTTTGCCCAAGCGCAAGCTCGGCAAGACCGGCTTGGAGATCACGCTCCTCGAAATGGGCACCGGCGCTCTTCGAGAGCAGGGCGTGCTCGACAGGCTGATCCGGCTCTCCTATGCGGCGGGGGTCCGCACGTTCGACACCGCTCGCGGCTACGGCACCGAGCCCGGATTCCGAAAGTTCTTCCTGGAGAAGCCCGAGGCTCGCAAGGAAGTCGTCCTGGTCACCAAGGACAACCCGAAGGTCCCCAAAGATCTGCTCACCATGATCGATAAGCGTTGCGAAGCTCTCGCTACCGACTATATCGATGTATTCATGATTCACGGCCTCGGAGACGACCACCCGCTCGATGAGGCGATCGCCTTCGTGAAGGGCGACGAGATCAAGCGCGTCGCCGATGCGCTGCGGAAGTCGGGCAAGGCTCGCTTCCTCGGGTTCTCGTCTCACCACCGCAATCGCGCCGAGATCATGAAGGCGGCCGCCGAGGGCGGCGTCATCGACGTGATCATGCTCCAGTACACGCCCTGGCTCGAAAAGGATGCGCCGCTCAACAAGGCGATCGACGCCTGCCACGCCGCCGGGATCGGCCTGATCTCCATGAAGCAGGTCGCCGGCCAGTTCCCCGAGAAGCCCAAGATCAACGTGCTCGAGGAAGTCGTCAAGCGCGCTCCGATCCTCGCCGAGAAGAAGCTCACCCCCTACCAAGGTCTGCTTCACGCGATCTGGACCGATGAACGCATCAGCGGATCTTGCGTCTCGATCAAGACGACCGACCAGCTTCGCGACAACGCCGACGCCGCTCGCCGGTACGAACCGCTGAAGACCGCGGACATCCTCCAGATCCGCGACGCCGCGCTCGCCTTCGGACCGACCCTCTGCGCGGACTGCGACGGTCGCTGCGCCCACGCAGCCGGCACCAAGGCCGAACTCGGCGACCTGACCCGTTTCCTGACCTATCACGAGCACCACGGCATTCGTGCCGAGGCTCGTCGACAGTACGCCGCCCTTGCGCCGGAAGCCAAGAACTGGCAAGGGGCCGACCTCGAAGCCGCCCGAGCCGCCTGCCCCAATGGTCTCGACTTCGCCGCGCTGCTGCCCGAGGTCGACAAACTCCTCTCCTGATTCAGTACTCCGAATCGGCTCCGCTTTGAGTATCAGGGGGATCGTCACGCATCATTTTGCGGACGATCCCTTTTTGATTTCGAACCGACCCGGTGATTCCTGGATCCGCCCGCCCCATCGTGATACAGAATGGTGAAAGTCGATCACTGTCCTGTCGAAGAGCCCGGCCTCGGGGTCGAGCCTCGTTCTTTCGCGAATCGAGCAAGCCACATGATCGATCGAAGGAGCTTCCTCCTTTCCAGTCTCGCTGCGGCCGGCTCCCTGGAGCGTCTCGCCGAGGATCGCGACGGATTTCGTCCGCTCTTCAACGGCAAAGACCTTTCAGGGTGGGTCCCCGTCAACGTAGCCCCCGAGACGTTCACGGCCCGAGACGGAATGATCGTCTCGACTGGAAAACCAACCGGAGTGATCCGCACCGATCGGCATTATGAGAACTTCATCCTCGAATGCGAGTGGCAGCATCTCGTGCCGGGGGGAAATGCCGGGCTCTTCGTTCACAGCGACCCGATCCCTCATGTTGGAGTGCCGTTCACTCGTTCGATCGAGGTTCAGATCCTCGACGGCCACGAAACCCGAGACTACACGAGCCACGGCGATATCTTCAGCATCTGGGGCGCCGAGATGAAGCCCGAGCGACCGCATCCCTCGGGCTGGATGCGATGTCTGCCGAGCGAGAAGAGGTGCAAGCCCGCACCCGAGTGGAATCGCTACCGATTGACGAGCCTCGCCGGCTCGCTCAGCCTGGAGGTGAACGGCAAGAAAGTCTCCGGGGCGACGGAGTGCTCTCCACGCCGCGGCTACATCTGCCTCGAGGCGGAAGGCTCCGAGTGCAGATTCCGCAACATTCGGATCAAGGAGCTTCCCTCGTCCGGAGCAAGACCCGACCAAACGGCGCGGCTCGACGAAGGGTTCGTGTCTCTCTACAGCGGTCTCGATCTCCGTGGGTGGAAGCAACCCGCCGGACATGAGGGACATTGGGTCTCTCGAGACCACCTCCTCGTCTACGACGGCAAGAGCTCTGCCCAAGAGAAAGACCTCTGGACGACGGAATCCCACAGAGATTTCCGATTGATCGTCGACTGGCGCCTGCCGAATGCCCCGAAGCCGCGTCAACGGGCGGTCGTCTTGCCCAATGGCGACGAAGCCAAGAACCCCGACGGTTCCGCCAAGACGCTCTCGATCCCTTACGCAGGAGACAGTGGAGTCCTGATCCGAGGGTCGGAGAAGGCTCAAATCAACATCACTTGCAATACCGTCGGATCCGGCGAACTCTACGGATACCGAACCGATAAGAAGCTCCCTGACGAGATTCGCGCCTCGGGAATCCCCAAGACGAAGGCGGACAAGCCGCCGGGACAGTGGAACCGTTTCGAGATCGAACTCCGCGGCGAGCGACTCTCGGTGACGCTCAACGGAACGCTCGTAATCGACGCCGCTCGGCTTCCCGGCCTTCCCGAGACCGGACCGATCGGTCTTCAACACCACGGCGACCCGATCGAGTTCACGAATCTCTTCATCGCTCCACTCGACTGATCCCAAGGAACCCTGCGAGATGATGCTGCGTCTTCTCTCCACCTGCGTTCTGATCTTCGTGATCTCCGACCTCTCGACTGCCGATGCTCGGCAGACCGAGCCGAAATCCAAGGCCTCGAACAAGGCGGCGACCAAGCCTGCCGCGAAGTCCAAGGCAGTCCCAAAGGTCGCAGAAGCGCCCAAGCCGACGTTCGCGGACGTTCCCTATGGAAAACATCCACGTCAGGTCCTCGACTTCTACAAGGCCGACTCCCCCCACCCGACTCCCCTGGTGATCTTCATTCATGGCGGTGGATGGGTTGCGGGCGACAAGGGCCGCGTGGGGTCGATCGACGTCAAGCGTCTGCTCCGAGAGGGGATCTCGGTCGCGTCGATCAATTATCGCTACACCACGATCGCTCAAGAGGCCGGAATCGAGCCGCCCGTGAAGGCACCGCTCGAAGATGCCGCAAGGGCGCTGCAGTTCCTGCGCTCGAAAGCCAAGGAATGGAACATCGACAAGACGCGTGTCGGCGCCAACGGCGGGTCCGCGGGTGCGTGCACCTCGCTCTGGCTGCTCTACCACGACGATATGGCGAAAGCCGACAGCGACGATCCGGTGGCCCGAGAATCCACGCGCCTGACCTGCGCGGCGGTGGTGGGCGCTCAGACCTCGCTCGATCCGAAGCAACTTCGGGAATGGATGCCGAACATGAAATACGGCGGACACGCCTTCGGCTTCCGTCAGCCG
Source organism: Isosphaeraceae bacterium (assembly GCA_033763215.1). Lineage (GTDB taxonomy): Bacteria > Planctomycetota > Planctomycetia > Isosphaerales > Isosphaeraceae > JANRKW01. Next base: position 134,289 of record JANRKW010000029.1, read on the forward strand.
GGCCAGACGGGAAGGGATACCGAGTTCCAGCGATTCTTCGAGAATCGCGAGGCGGTTCTCGCTTGGATCAAGGAGTACTCGCCTTATGAGCATGTGAGCGCGAACGATCCGCCGGTCTTCTTGGACTACCCGTCGCAGGATAAGCCGGCGAAGTTCGGCGAGCCTCAGAAAGACCCGACCCACTCGGCGGTCCTTGGTATGGGACTTGCGAAGAAGGTCGAGGAGTTCGGCGGCGTCGCCCGATTGAGCTATCCGGGAAGTCCGGATCCCAAGTACAAGAACTCAACGGAGTTCTTGATCGATCATCTGAAATCTCGCTGATCTGCTGTCGTTTCTCGATACGACGTCGCCGCCTCGAGTCGAGCTCGGCGACGTCGGTCTGCTACTCTCAGAGCACCGCCACTACGAACGCTTGCGCTCCGCCTCTCAGAATCGGATACCGGGGGAGCATGTGCTTCGGGAAGTCGGCCAGACGCATGCCTTGCTCATCCTTCTCCGACAGGATGGGAGCCTCGATCGGCCAGTCGATCCCGAGATCGGGGTCGTTCCAGAGCAGAGTCGCCTCGCACTTCGGCGCGTAGTAGTCCGAGCACTTGTACGAAAAGACGACCTCGTCGGTGAGCGCTGCGAAGCCGTGGGCGAATCCGCTTGGAATGAAGAGTTGCTTCGACTCCTCGGCAACCAAGTGGAACCCCTCCCACTGGCCGAACGTGGGAGACCCAACTCGAACGTCGACGATGACGTCGTACACCGCGCCCGCCAGGACCGTCACGAGCTTGGCCTGACCTCTGGGATTCTGGAAGTGGAGGCCTCGAACGACTCCTCGCTTCGATCGAGAGAGATTGTCCTGAACGAAACGGCCTCCGCCGAGTTCCATCTCATAACGCTCGGCGTGCCACGATTCCTGAAACGACCCGCGGTCGTCGCGATAGATCTTGGGTTCGATCAACCGGACACCGTCAAACTTCAATCTCGTAACGTTCACGGATGTTCTCACTCAAGATCTTGTGGAGGTATCGGCCGTAGTCGTTTCGGAGGCTGTCGGCCGTGTGCTTGACGCGCCAGGCTTCGACGAAGCCCATGCGATAGGCGACTTCTTCGAGACATGCGACCTTCAGACCTTGACGCGACTCCACCGACTGGATGAAGCTGGCGGCTTGCTGAAGGGCTTCGGGGGTGCCGGTATCGAGCCAAGCGATTCCGCGTCCGAAGAGTTCGAGATGCAGTCTTCCTCGACGCAAGTACTCGCGATTGACGTCGGTGATCTCCAACTCGCCGCGCGGGGAAGGACGAAGAGCGGCCGCGATCTCGAGAACCTCGTTGTCGTAGAAATAGAGTCCCGTGACCGCGTAGGGAGACTTCGGAAGGACCGGCTTCTCCTCGATGCCGATCACCTCGCCTCCCTTGTCGAACTCGACGACGCCGTAGCGCTCGGGGTCGGTGACGTGGTAACCGAAGACGGTCGCACCGGACGCACGAAGCGCGGCGCCTCGGAGGATGTTGCCGAGTCCGTGGCCGTAGAAGATGTTGTCACCCAGTACGAGTGCGACGTTGTCTCCTCCCACGAACTCGCGCCCGATGATGAAGGCCTGAGCCAGGCCTTCCGGCTTGGGCTGTTCGGCGTAGTGGAGTTCCAGACCCCATTGTTCGCCGTCGCCCAGCAATTCCTCGAAACGAGGAAGATCCGACGGAGTCGAAATGATCAGGATCTGCCTGATCCCCGCGAGCATCAAGGTACTCAACGGATAATAGATCATCGGCTTGTCGTAGACGGGCAAGAGTTGCTTGCTGACGACGCGCGTGATCGGGTAGAGGCGCGTTCCCGATCCGCCGGCGAGGATGATGCCCTTCATGATCCGACTCCCAGGCCCAGGCGTTCGCCTCGGTAATTCGATCGCTGCACTCGATCGAGCCAAGCTTCGTTCTCGAGATACCAGGCCACGGTCGAGCGCAAGCCCGAGTCGAAATCTTCCCGGGGGGTCCAGCCCAGCTCACTTGCGATCTTCGATGCGTCGATCGCATATCGATGATCATGACCTGGCCGATCCTTGACGAACGTGATCAGCGTCTCGTGCGGCCGGTACGGCGAGTGCGGTTGGAGTTCGTCGAGCAGCGAACAGATCGCCCGGACGACCTCGAGGTTGGTTCTTTCGCTGTCTCCGCCGATATTGTAGGTTTCGCCGGGAATCCCATTCTCGAGAACGAGTCTGAGCGCGCGTGCATGATCTCCCACGTAGAGCCAGTCGCGCACGTTGTCGCCCTTGCCGTAGATCGGCAACGCCTGACCTTGGATCGCCTTGAGGATGACGAGCGGAATCAACTTCTCCGGATACTGACGCGGCCCGTAGTTGTTCGAGCAATTCGTGATCAACGTCGGCAGGCCGTAAGTGTGATGCCAGGCTCGAACGAGGTGATCCGAAGACGCTTTGCTGGCCGAATAGGGCGAATTCGGAGAGTATGGGGTACTCTCGACGAACTTGCCCACGGGACCGAGCGAGCCGAAGACCTCATCCGTCGAGACATGGTGGAATCGGAACCGTTCACGTCGCGATGCCTCCATGCGTCGCCAGTGGTGGAGAGAAGTCTGCAGGAGTGCGTGCGTTCCCAGGATGTTCGTGCGGATGAAGGCGAGAGGGCCGTCGATCGAGCGGTCGACGTGCGTCTCGGCCGCCAGGTGCATCACCGCGTCGGGGTCGTGACGTTCGAAGAGATCCTCGAGTGCATCCTGGTCCGCGATGTCGATCGTCTCGAGCGTCAGGCGAGAACACGCGAGTCCGTCGGCGATCGGGTCGAGAACCGCTGCATAGGTGAGCTTGTCGACGATCACGATCTCATGCGTCGTCTCCTCGATATACTGCCGCACGACCTCCGACCCGATGAAGCCGGCTCCTCCGGTCACGATGTACTTCATGAGCATCCTCAGGCTTGACGATAGGATGAGATGACGATTCCGACTCGTCTTCATCGACCTGCGGCGGCTGCGCCTCGGAGACTCGCGCGGCCGTCGGCCCCTCCTCTGTGAAGAGACCGTCGCGGGGTACGATCTCCTCATTCTTCAGAACGGCGATGAAGTAGTGGAGTACGAGCACCAAGTCGTGCCGAAGATCGCCCGAGACCGCCCAGTAGGTCTCCGAGATGAGACGATCCTCGGCCGAGCCTTCCCCTTGCGGCGCGCGGGGATCCTCATTGATCAGGCCCGCACGTGAGGCGAGATAGATCCGTCGCCAGTCGGCGGGCAGCCGATCGATTTCGTTGGTGTTCCTCGGCCGAACACCCACGAGCCTGATCCGGCCTCGGATGACGTTCACGAGTCCGGGCAGAAGACGCTCCACGAAATCGGCCCTCATGCCCGATGAGCCCGACGGGGTCAATCTCCAAAGACGAAAGCTCCGGCGACGGCCAGGGTCGTCGCTCGAGGGAAGCCGAACGACCTCCGTCGACTCGAGGATCGAGGCGCCTCCGCGCAGTCGCCTCGACACGATCGCAGCGACCAGGAAGGGGAGTCCCACCATCAGGAGTCCGCAGGCGCACGCGCGGCTGAGCAAAGATCGAGCGAGTGTGGAGATCGCGGTCGTCTCGACATTCGAGAGAAGAAGATCGTCCTCGAGCAGGATCTCCGTACCGTTGCGAAGATCAATCAGGCATCGACGCACGACGATCGCGTGCGAGAGTTCGATTCCTTGACCGACATAGCTCCTCGGAAAGAGCAAGGTGTGGTCGAGTGTGGACATCTTGTCGACGATGCAGCCCGATCCGATGATCGTTCCCGGTCCGAGTACGACGCCTTCGCCGATTCGAGAGTCCTCCCCGACGAAGATCGGAGAGTGCACACGTGCCGTGGGATGCAGCGATACGTTCCGCTCGATCCTGATTCCGGGTTCGACCTCGGGAGCGGCGATCATGAGTCCCAGGTCGTCTCTCGACATCGCCGCGAGATTGGACCGCAGGAGACGATCATGCGATCGAACATCGAGTAGGAGATCGACGATCCGTCGTTGCACCCCCGGGCGGGCGGCGATCATCCGCTCGAATGCGATGCGATCGATCGCATCTCCAGTCACGATCGGAGGCCGACTCTCGATCCATGCCCACCCCGTCCATTCCGGCTCGGATCCGTGCTCGACGGCGGCGAGAAGCATCGGTGCCGAGTTCGACTCGGGATCGAGCGGCAACCGAGGAAGAGTATCCGCATGCCCGATGAGGATCTCTCGATCGGTTGAGCTGGTGCGAAGGAGGTTGAGAATGCTGTACGGGTAAAGGGGATCGCGGACCAGGTGGTGCCGGATCTCGATTCCCCAGCGACTTCCGTCGCCGAGCGTCGACTCGATCTCGTGAGCGAGGTGACAAAGGACGATGTCGATCCGTCGAACGCCTCGACGGGTGAGGTATTCGACGACATGCTGGATCATGGGTCGATCGACGACCGGCATCATCGCCGCGGTGAGTTGATCGGCGATCGGACGATCGCTCTCCACGGCCTGATCACCCGTTGCGAAGATCACGGCTCTCAACTGGGAACCTCCTCGAGTCCTCGATGGGGGGACGGAATCGAACCGCTCTCCATCAGTACGCCCCTCGACCCGAGAGCACGGCGGGCACGGTCTTGAGGATGATCAAGAGATCCATCCAGAACGAACGGCTCTGAATGTACTGGACATCGAGTTCGACTTGCCGATCGAACGGAATGTCGCCTCGACCGCTGATCTGCCAGATGCAGGTCAAGCCGGGGACCGCATCGAGACGACGTCTATCCGCGAGTGTATAGAGCGCGACTTCGCGGGGAACCGGCGGTCTCGGACCGACGAGCGACATATCCCCACGGAGCACACACCAGAGCTGAGGCAATTCATCGATGCTGAGCTTGCGGATGACTCGGCCGATCGGCGTGATGCGCGGGTCGTTCTTCATCTTGAAGGTGACGCTCGATCCATGATGGTTCTGCACGAGGAGCTTCTCCTTCAGCGCCTCGGCATCGACGCGCATCGATCTGAACTTCGGAAACTCGAACTCGCGGCCCCACCTTCCGACACGCTTCTGTCGGAAGATCACCGGGCCTCCGTCGTACGCCTTGATGAGCAGCGCAACGACGGCGAACAGCGGCAAGAGCGCCACGAGAGCGCATGCGGAGATCACGACGTCGAGGATCCGCTTGAGGGCCTTGGTGGTTCCGACGATGAAGGCCCAAGTATGGAGCTTCCAGGCGAGTCGAAACCGGCGGAGCAGACCACCTCTCGTGGAACCACCGTCGCCATAGAGTCTGATCAACTCATCGCGCAAGACGATTCGATGACTCGAATCCGGAGAGATCGGGATCGTGGATGACATGGCTCAGCTCGCGGAGACGGTGGACTCGGTCACCTCGATACCCAGAGCATGCAAGGCCTCTTCTCGAGTGTTGAAGATCTCGAGAACCTTGTGGAGGCGCACCATCTCGAAGACGGTGCGAATCTGACGGCTGGCCGCGCAGAGCTTGAGGTCGCCCGGCCCGACTCCTTCGGGATTCACACGTCGGGAGCAGGCGAGGATCGCACCGCAGCCCGAGCTGTCGATGAACTTCAAGGCGCTCAGATCGAGGATCACTCGAGCGTCGACAGCCAGTTGGTCGACGACCTCGCGTCGAAATGACTTCGAACGGCCCGCGTCGAGGTAGTTGTCGAGCGGTGTGATCAGCGTGACCGAGCCGATCGATTCGATGCGCACATTCACTTGAGCGATCTCCACTGGCTCAGTTGCGATTCTTGATCATGACGATGAAGTTCGCTCCATCGCCCTTGCAGTTGTAGTTGACCTGATCGACGCATTGCGACGTGAGATAGACTCCGAACCCGCTCTCTCGCGACCCGTCGAAGTCGGGCGGCCTCGTCGCGGTCGGATCGAACGAACGACCGGCGTAGTCGAATCGAACGAGGACGCTGTCGTCGAAGACCTCGCCCTCCAGACGAATCCGGGGATCGTCGAAGCCGGCTTGCCCGTGGATCATGATGTTGCTCGCAACCTCCGTGACGGCGAGTTCCAGGAGGCCGATCGCATCCTCGTCGAGGATCTGACGACCTCGTTGCATGCAGATCGACCGGATGAACGATCGGCAAGCCTCCAACTGTTCGAGGTCGCTGGGGATCTCGATCGTCTTGGCGAGTCCACTCGATTCGGGCACGGGTACGCGGCTCATCCGAACGACGACGAGAGTGAGATCGTCGTCGGTCTGCTCGCCCCCGGCGAAATCCATCAGCGCTCGTCGGATCGACTTGGTCAGCGAGTCGGGCGACGCTTCGGCCGCCGTCGACTCGATCAGCGCGATCAGTCGCTCCATCCCGAAGAGCTCGCCCGCGGCGTTTCGGAGCTCCGTGACTCCGTCCGAGTAGAAGACGAAGACGTCGCCGTCTTCGTAGGGAACGGAAACTTGCTCATAGACTTCGAGATCACTGAATCCCAAGGGGACGTTCTTGCCGTAGAGCGCATCGCAACGGCCCAGAGCCTTTCGAAAATGGAGAATCGGGGGGTGTCCGCAGTCGACGTAGTCGAGCCTCCCTCGAAACGCATCCACGCGAGCGTAGTCGAGCGTCACGAAGCTGTCGAACTCCGCCAACCGCCGCGCGACCCCTTCATGGACCGAGGAGACGATCGTTTCCGGTGCGGCATGACAGTTCGGATCGGCCGTGACGAGTGAGCAGAGGGTTCGGTGGAACTGACGCGTGATCGCGGCACCGACGAGCGAGGCTCTCAAACCCTTCCCCATGACATCACCGATCAGAATATCGAGGTGCATCCCGCTGAGATGGAAGAACTCCAGAAAGTCCCCGCCCAGTTTCTGCGACGGAATCGCCAGCGACGCAACTTGAGCGAAACCCAAGGCACTCGGCTTGTCGCCAAGGAGCAGGATCCGCTGCATCTCCGAGCCGATCTCCATCTCCTCCTGAACGAGTTCGTGCTGAAGCGCCGCTTGCGAGAGTCGGTCGCCCTCCAACGCCATGACGGCCTGCGTCGCGAGCGACTGTGCATGGCGGAGCATTCGGGAATCGAAGCACCGTGTACGTTCGGTTCCCCAAACCACTAGTGCGCCTCGGGTACCATGCCGCGCGTTCGAAGGCGCAACGAGTAATCGAAGGTCTCGGCTCCATCGCTCCGGATGGTCTGGAAGGGTGCTTCCCGGACGAAGAGGGTCGACGACGATCCATCGATCCTCAGCAACCGATCTCTCGATGAGGGCTTCGATGTCCGCAGACGGCGGCCGGCCCTCCCGACGACCGATTGCCTTGGGGATGAAGCGTCCGTCCACCTCGAGCCAGAACTCCGACTCCAGACCGCTCTGCCCCTCGATGACTCGGTTGCGGATCCAATCGATGATCGCATCTGTGCTTCTACATGCTTCAGGTAGGGCATGCACGTCGTAGAGCGCCTCGAGGCTTTCCCAGCAGGCAGCGAGTTCGGTGAGCAGGAGCGATTCTTGCCGTTCGAGAGAGATCCTCTCCAGTTGACCTCTCACGATCCGCTCGATGGCCTCGACGACCTCCGGACGAGATTCCGACGCGTCGATTCGACAAAGTCCGACATTGCATCCATCGCTCTGGATCGGAATCTCCACGACCTTCGAAGTCTCCTGGAACACCCCCCCCGCAACGGGTCGATCCGTCGTTATCGAGCACAGTTCGGAGCGATCGAGCACGGGAGCGATTCGATCGATTTCGCCGTCGATCTCCAGCTCGATCGAGCACCCGAGAAGCGGCGCGAGGGGAATGACCGTCGCTGCCAACTCCCGCCGTAGGATCTGGAGGATCTCTCCGCGAGAGATGTCGGTGGTCCGAGGGGGAGGCTCAAGCGAGGTCGGCATACGCGTGCTCCGCATTCGGAACTTCGATCCTGGGAGGGACGTTGAGCTCCGCCAACTTGCGCTTCAGCGACGACGGCCCGATCGGCTTGCACTGCACCGAATCCGCCTCGACGCGCAAGGCAGCGAGAGAGTGCTCGTCGTGCACCGTCGCCGAGAGAACGATGATCGGGCGACGACGCTCTCCGTCAGCCTCTCTGATGGAGCGTAGGACCTCGATTCCGGTCGTGTCGGGAAGTTGGAGATCGAGGATCACGGCGTCGGGATCTTCCCTGCGAACGACCTCGACCGCAGGCATCCCCCGGGCGATCATCGTCACCGAGTACCCCACCTTGACCAACTGGAATTCGAGGACTCTCGACACGGTCGGATCGTCATCCACGACCAGGATCTTTGCACTCCGCTGATTCTTCGTCGAAAGCGACATGCGGTCCTCCTCGACCGAGCGAACCCTTCCACTCACCGGCGACCCGCGCATTGGCGAGAGGCTCTCAGAGTTCCTATGTCACGCAGGGAGTTTGTCCAGTCGCTTTCGCTTCAGGGAGCTGATTTCCTTCTTTTCGATCCGTCTCCGACTCGCTTTGCCGATCACCGCTCCCAGGATCGGCGCGCCCAACTCGGCCAGCATTCGGATCCCCGATACCGACTTCACGCAACGCCCGGAACGATCGTCGCCCAGGAAGATCATTCCGTCGGATCGCGCCGCCAGCAGTTCGAGGTCGACCTGCTGATCGGCACGAGGACCGATCACCAGGATCATCGTGTATCGCTCCCTGAGCGCCTCGATCATCTCGCTCATGCGATGCGTTGCGAGTGAATCGACGCTGATTCGTCCATCGCCGTGCGGCAAGCAGTCGACGGCGGGCAAGGTCGTCGGAAGGACGACCTCGTCGGGATCGACCTTGAGGAACCCGAGATAGCCGGCGAGACCCGCGCGCTCGTCGGCTTCGACGTACGGAGCCAGGATTGCTTCGATGGCGGCCGCATCCTCCGGGTCGCCCCCGGCATCGATCACGAGGACGCGTTCATCGCGACGAGACAGACAGTGTGCCAGCGGCAACACCAGCCAAGCACCTGCCGAGGACTCGTTCACGGAACTGAAGAGACAGACGCCCGACGCCGACCGGATCGCTTGCCTCAGCCGCAACGCAAAGAGCCGAAGGGGAAACGCCTCGCTCGACTCGGTCTCCAGCCACCGCCCCACCCCATGTTCGAGGCAGTCGAATCGCTCGAGCACGGTCAATCCGAGGTTGCTCACCAGCGTCTCGGAAGTCGGACCCGTCGAGGTCAAGAACTCGATCAGCAAGACTCCCGCCACAGTCGTCCCCATGCCGAGGAGCAGGAAGGCGATGATCAAGATCTTACGATTTGAGATCGGGTATGCCGAAGGGGCCGCCGGATTGACGACGACGAGCTCCTGAACCCGCATATTCACGAGTTTGTTCATGTCGTTCAGTCCGGCGGCCGCGGCCTGTCGCTCGAGATCCGCCGTTTCGACATCCTTCGAGAGCGTCTGATACTTGATCTGCGCAGGCAGCAGCACCTCGATGCGCTTCTCTTTATCACTCAGCTCTTTCTGGAGGTGATGGATCTCTTCCTGATTCCCGGTACGGATCAGCTCGATCTCCAGCTTTTTCGTGAGTGCCTGCTGCACCATCGGTGATCCGACCGACTTCGACTGCCCCTTGGGGACGACGACCTGGTCGATGCGATCGAGTTCCTTCTCCCATTCGGAGATCTGCTCGTTCTCCTTGATCTTGGCGACGATCACGCCGATCTCGGCCGACACCGCTTCGAGCTCGCTCCGGGACGCGGCTCCCTTGCTCACCAGCAGTTCCAACCTGCGCTGCTCGGTACGCTTCGCCTTGAGTTGGCTCTCGACCTCTATCTTGGTGCGCTCCTTGGTGATCAGCTCTCGAATCCGATCTTGGCGGCGGCGGTTGTCGGCGAGAGTCTCGTCCGATGTTTGAAGATGTCTGGCTTCTTCGCCTTCTTTCGCCTCCTTGGCGCGGATCTCCGCAATGTACTTGTCCATGTCTCGCGATTGCTGCGCATAGTTCGCTTCCATGCGATGCGCGCGGTCGAGGTCGACCTTGAGCTCGAGTCGTTCTTCATTGAGAAGTCGAATCTCGGTCGCGATATCGACGCTCGATACCTTTTGGTTGAAGTCCTGAAGCGCTTGGAGAGCGGAGTTGTACCGCTCCGTCGTTCGGCGAAAATGCGCCTCGAAGCCCTTCACGTAATCGTCGATTTTCTGGAGCCGAATATCCAATACGGTATTTCTAAACGTCTCCATCAGTCGGTTCACCATGGCCGCTCCAACTTCGGCATCCTCCCACTTGAGCTTGAACTCGATCGTCTTCGTGCCGTTGGGAACCGAGACGTCGAAGAGCGCTCCGAGTGTTCGCGACGGAAAATCGAGTTGGAATTCCTTGCTGATGGCGTCGAGCGCGAGCGGTTCCTTCGCAATCGCGACAAGGGTCTTCACGTCGGGCGGCGTATACATCGACGATTGGCTCTCGGCCATCGTCAAGGGTGAGTAGAGCAGGGTGCCGCTGCATTCCCACGACTTCGTCGCCAAGATTCCCGAGATCCAGATGGCTCCGCCCACCGCGACTGCGATTCCCGCGACCAGGAATCGCGGACGCTTCAGAAGAGCGCGGACCGCCCACATCGGAAGCCGCTTGAACTGCGTGCTCAGGCTCTCACCGCTCGAGACCAGTATGGCCGGCGGCTTGGAGTTACCGATCGCTTCCATTGGCGGGAACCTCACTCTTCACATACCAATGATCGAACGGAGTCGAGCGAGCATGCAGAGGCGCGGAATCGGTCAGCATCGCTCGTGCGGATGTGCCTCGCGAGGCGTGCGAGAGCGATTCCTCGGCTTCCTCCAAGGTCGGATACCTTCGAGGCATTCGTGTTCGCGGGTATTTGTCGAGGATCGCCGACAGCCGCCGACCGCACTTTGCCAGCACCACAGCTTCCCCCAGACATTCGTGCAATTGACAGAGCAGTCCGATCCCGCTCGAGTCGGCGAACTCGACCATCTCGAGATCGATGATCAGCGGGAGAATCGGGATGTTGCCGTAGAGCAATTCCCGACGAAGAGATCGAGTGATCGCGCAGTCCAGGCTCCGCCCGACCACCGAGTAGACGAAGGCCTCGCCGTCACGCTTCGGCGATATGAACATGAAGAGCGCTCCCTAACGTGTCGCTCAATTCGAATTGGCGATCGCGGCACTCGATGATCTCGTGACGGCACCATGAAATCGGGGGGGAGTGGAGACCCGGCCGCTCGGCTCGACCTCGAGCACGTCGAAGAGGATCGTCTCGACGCGTCGGGCGCAATCGCGCCAGGTGAGATTCCCCGCGACCCATTCGCGTGCGTTGCGTCCGAGTCTCGCTCTCCTCGAGGGATCGATGAGCAGAGAATCCAACGCAGCGATCCATTGCTTTGGATCGCAATCCTCCAGAATGAGCCCGGACCGACCCTCCTCCAGAAGATAGGGGATGTCGCCTTGTGCGCTTGCGATGATCGCGCAGCCGGAAGCGGCATACTCGAGAATCTTCAACGGGCAGAAGTAGAACGACCCCTCGAGCTTCATGTGTGTCGCAGTCGCGATCTCCATCGCGCCGACCAACTCACCCATCCTCTCGGCGGGCTGTCGACCGAGGAACGACGCGGCCATCCGTCCTTCGACGGCCGCCTGAAGCCGTTGACGCTCCGGTCCGTCGCCGATCAACACCCAGTGGAGGTCGTCTCTCCCAGCCGTTCCCAACATCATCTCCAAGAGCAAGTCGATTCCATGGAATCGGCGAAACGATCCCTGGAAGCCGACGACGGTCCTACCCTCCGGAATTCCCAGTTCGTGCTTCACTCGACGACGCGTCACCGTTTCGAGCGGCGCGAATCGTATCGGATCCACGCCGTTGGGAACGACGTGGATCGGCGTCCGCGATCCCAACCGCCGCAGCGTGTCAGCCGACGGACGGCAAGGGGTGATCACGGCGCGACTCCGGTCCAGCCACCATCGCTCCATGGCCTCGACCAGCCCCGGCGGATGCCAATGGACCTCCGAGTGAAAGAGCCGCGTCTCGTAGGCCACCGGTGCATCCGCATAGGTCACCAATGGAATCCCAGCCCGACGTGCCGCCTGCACGATCGAGAATCGATAGGCGTCCTCACGCCCGAGAATCACATCCGGTCGAAACCGCCGAATCGCCTCTTGATCTCTTTGATAGGAGGCGGCATTGCGCGTGAGCGTCCGAGCGAACCAGAATTTGTTTCGAATCCGACTGGTCAGGCTTCGTCTTGCGACTTCCGGAGACGAACCGGTCGAGGACGCAGATCGATAGACTTCATCGATCGAGCGATGCACGAGCACTTCGTGGCCGAATCCTCGAAGCTCATCCGAGATCGAGTGGACCATTCGCGCAGCGGCATGGGTCTCATCGTTCAAATAGTGAGCGAACAGGATACGCAAGGGTCGATCACGCACGAGTCGATTCATCGAAGGAGCTCCGACAGCGGTTCCTGAATACCGCGCCTCACGACTTCCGCGGGGTCGGCGGTCGGCTTCCAACCGAGCATGCGTTTCGCCTTCGAGCAGTCGTAGTGGGCTCGCTGTGAGCGGGAATCCCAGTCGCGGTAGCTCGGAAGCCGTCGTTCCGGATGCCGTACGAGGAGCTTGACGATCCATTTGCCCAGGTCGGAGACGTAGAATCGCGAGATCGCGGCGGGCCCCGCGTCGATCCGAATCCCGGCCGTCTTCTCGATCGCGCTCACGAATTCCCTTGCGTTGAGACAAGGATCGCCGACGAGATTGAATGACTCGCCCTCGATCCGCGGCGTATCGAATGCCGCAACCAATGCGGATGCAACATCCTCCACCAACACGATCGGAAGCGGGTTCTGCCCCTCACCCCAGAACCGACAGATCGAGTCCCATGCCCATTGACCAACGCCTGGATGAAACGGGCGACTCCCGCGTGCAATGACGATTCCTGGACGAAAGATGACGACCGGAAGGTTGCGCTCCGAATGCATCTCGAGCAGCACGCACTCGGTCTGAGCCTTGACGCGCGCATACGGGTTTCGACGATCGATCCGGGGGTCGAGAGGTGTTTCTTCGGTGATCCTCCCAGCCTTCTTTCCGGAGTAGTAGGGGGAAATCGAACTCGTGAAGATCAGTCGAGCGATTCTACGCTCGAGGCATTTCTCAGCGAGCGCTCTCGTGACCTCGAGGTCGTTCTTCAAGAACTCCGAGTAGGTCTTCGCTCGAGCTCGAGCCAGATGATAGACATGCGTGATTCCGTCGAGTGCGCGATCGACATCCCCGGCGCGCGTGAGGTCGCCCTTCATCACCTCGACGTATCGCCGATCGAAACTCGTGCAAACACCCCCCGTGTTGCGAACGAGCACGCGCACGGGGATGTGCTTCTCCGCGAATTGACGTACTAGTTCGCGACCGATGAAGCCGGTTGCACCGAGGATCAGGACCCTCGGGCTCGATTCGATCGACACCGATGCGACATCCCTCGCCCCCGACGACGCGATGAGCCGATCTCGCACCGCTGCGGCCTCACCGATCCGAAGACAGAGCGCGACGGTGTCCCTGCCCATGCGAGCAGAGAGTCGCGGATCGATCCGAGCCTCGCGGATTCCTGCATGAAACGCGGCAACTCCTCGTGCGACGCTCGCGCCGAACGGGTTTCCTCGTGGGGATTTCGTCAGCTTCGACAAGACGACGTCGCGAAGTGTGCTCCTGGCTTGCTTGCGCGTCGAGGCCGCCTCGGCGATCGCCATCGCGTAGCGATCGAAGTCGTAGTCCTGACTGCGATGTTTCTGCAGGACATTGAGATTTCGCTCGAAGTCGACGGTCGCCGCCGCCAACCTACCGCGAACGTGGATCGTGTGCTCCGCATAACCTGGCACGAAGGAGAAGCCGAGGTCGATCGCCATACCGCCACGGGATGCCTGAACCTGCCACCGACGATAGAATGCGACCGAACTCGGAAGTTCCACCGGGTTGCTCGCACGAACCGTGAGATCATCCGGCATCCCCGCCAGGTCGAGCATCTGGGAAACCGAGTGGGGGCCGATCTCGAGGATGATGTTCTGAGGCGAACGCAGCATCCAGTGATCGAAAGGGCCGTTGCTCACGACCCCCAGTTCCTTGTTCCATTGAATGTCGATCCGGTCGACTCTCCCCAGAGTCCCGCGAATCACATCCTGCCGCAGCCTCTCGTAGACTTCGGAAAACAAGAAGTTGTGGCCTACGCCGATCTGAACTCGCTGGGATTCCGCCAGTTCCGCGAGCGCGGAGCACTCCTCGGAAGTCAGGCAAAGGAGCTTTTCCACGTACGCATGCAATCCGGACTCGATCACCTCCCGAGCGGTGCGATAGTGGGCCTCGGCGGGAGTGAGCACATGCACGACATCGCAACACTTCGATGCGATCAACTCACTCACCGAGCTGAACACCGCGTCGATTCGGTGCTTCGTCGCAAAAGTTCGAGCTCTTGCCGGATCGAGGTCGCAGACCGCGACGACCCTGGCGTTGGGTAGGGCACGGAGCGCCTTCATGTGCCACTCGGCGATGAAGCCTGTTCCAAGGATTGCGGTTCGACTCACTTTGCCAGGCGTCATGCTCATGTCCTCAGTTGACGCTATGGTGAGTCGTCCAAGTCCTTCTTCCGGATACCGAGCCGCGTGCGACCGATCGAGGACCGACGCGCCGTGGTCCCCAAACCAACATCCTCGAGAGGAACCGTGCGTTACGAAGGTATCGCAGTGCGAGTCTGCGAGGTTCGAGCGCAAGCCGATAGCACCATTCCATTCCAACGCTCTGAATCCACCGCGGTGCTCGGCTGACCCTGCCCGCGGCGAAATCTAGCGACGCACCGATCTGATAGACGGCAGGGACGCCGAATGCGGCGAGCTTGGGAGCCAACCATTTCTCCCCGCGAGGTTGGCTCGCCGCAACGATCATGATGTCCGCGTTCGATCGACGGATTCGTTCGATCAGCGAGTCGACTTCCGGCCCGTCCGACGCTGCGAACGACGGAGACTCGATCCCAACGAAGTCGATGGGACCATACCGAGCGCGAAGATTTGCCGCCGCGCGTTCGCCGATTCCTGGTGCGCCACCCAGGAGGAAGACTCGGTAACCCTTCTTTGCAGCGAGCTCGCTCAAGCGAAAGATCAAGTCCGAGCCGGTGACTCGCTCCGGAACCGGCCGCCTCGTGAGTCGGGAACCCCAAACGATCGGCATCCCATCGGTCAAGATCATCGACGCCTGGTCGACGATCGGATCCATCTCCTCGTCGGCGTCGCAGAGCATGGCGAAGTTCAAGTTCGCAGAGAGATACAGCGAGGGTTGGCGACGCGCGATGGCTCGCTCGGTCTCCTCGAGCGCCTCCTCCATCGTGAACGGAGTGAGTGGGAGTCCCCAAACCCAGACCTGCGCAGCCCTTCGGTCGGCTTGGGTCCCAGGTGTATCGACACGTTCGGTCATCGTTGATCACTCGACATAGAGGAACGCCGATTCCAAACGCATGGATCACCTCGATCGTCTTCGCGAAGAGGTATCCGATGTTTGGAATCCACTTGGTCCGGCATGTCCTAGGATCACTCTAGGGCGCGGTTCGGCCGGCGTTGAGTAATCCTCGGGAGCGAGGTCGACCCAGCTTGTCGACGCCTCCCGACGCACTCGAAGGGGCTGCTCGGTCATGATCTCCATCGTCGTCGTCAACTACAACACACGCGATCTCTTGCGCAGGTGTCTCGCGTCGATCGAACTCCATTCCCCACAGTCTGAAGTCGTCGTCGTCGACAACGGAAGTCGGGACGATTCGGCGGAAATGGTTCGACGTGAGTTTCCGAGTGCGATCCTGATCGAGTCCGCGGTCAATCTCGGATTCGCCGGAGGGAACAATCTCGGCATCGAGCGATGCACCGGCGACAAGATCCTCTTGTTCAATTCCGATGCGCTGCTCGAGGACGACTGCCTCGATCGCTGCGAGCGCTGGATGGATGAGAACCCGCGAGTCGGAGCGCTCAGTCCCAGACTCATGGGAATCGACGGCAACCGACAGAGGTGCCTGTATCGATTCCCATCGATCATCGGGCGATTGTGCGAAATGGCTCGACGGCCGCTCTCCGCAGAGCCACCTCAGGGCGATGGGTGGCTCGCGGGAACATGCTTGCTTCTGCGTAGAACTGCATTCGAACAAGTTGGCGGCCGACTCGATGATCGCTTCTTCATGTACTGGGAAGATGCGGATCTCTCGGCAAAGCTCCGCCGGGCAGGCTGGGATGTCGTCGAGTTGGAAGAGCCCTACATTCGACACCTCGGAGGAGCCAGCGGCGGCGGCAGCGACGAGACGCGGCGCCCGGACCTCCATGCCTGGTACTTCTTCGGCAAACTCCGCTGGTTTGCCAAGAACCGCCCCTTTCCCGAGACCGCGCTCCTCTGGGTTCTCGAGTTGATCGAACTCCCTCGGTATTTCTTCCGCGGCGTGGTTCGCCCCGAATACCGACACCATCGCACTCGAGCCCGGGTGCAGGCGCGGGTTCTCCTCGGATTTCTCCAAGGTCAGGCGCCGCCTCCTCCAGGCGGGGCTGCGAAACCGGCGCGACCCTCAGCGCTCGTGCTCGAGACCACCTGAGTCGGAATTGGATCGAAGGATCGAGTGAGTCGGCCATGATCTTCTGGCTCGTGACGCTTCCGATGCTGGCCTGGGTCGGTTCGCTCCTCGGCTCGCTTCCACCTCGCGAGGCGCTCTGGAGGGTCTGGTGGGTCGCCGCGCTCTTCGTCCCCAATTTCCTCTACTACCAGATCAGCGCCTTCTCGTTGACGGAGCGGTTCGTCTGTGTGGCGCCCGTCTTGCTGATGGTGCTCGTCTCGCCAGGAAAGGCGGGCTTCGGGTACTTGAGGCCCGTGCCCGCGGACCTGGCCGCGCTCCTGCTCGTGCTTGCGAATCTGGTCTCGGAGTACAACGTCGGCCGATTCAAACCGATGGTCCTCCCCGACCTCCTGCGACTCTGGCTCTTCCCGTACGTCGTCGGCCGCGTCTTTTTCGCCACGGGCGAGGATCTCCACAAGTCGATTCCCATCTTTGCAAAGATCGGAAGCGCGGCGGCGATCTATGCTGTGATCGAAGGGTTGATCAAGATCAATTTGATCAACAAAGCGCTCGGCAAGACGTTCGGACTGCTGGAGTCGGGAGAGGGCTATCGGATGGGACTCAAGCGATCCCAGGGCGCCCAAGATCACCCGATCTTCATGGGACTGGTGTTGTTGATGATGCTTCCCTGGGCGTTCGAGGCCTCTCGACTCGCTCGCCGAGCCGAAGGTCCGCGATGGTGGAAGACGGTACCCTGGCTCGTCGGCGCTGCGCTGTTCACGACCGTGTCTCGAGGTCCACAGCTCTCCGCGCTCGTGACGACGTATCTGGCGATCTTCTTCCGAAACCCCAAGAAACGCATTCTCCTCGTGATGCTCGCCGTACTGATTGGACTCGCAGCCTACTCGGCTCAGGCCGCGATTCTGGCGATCTCGGCGCAGATCAGCAAAGAGGCCGATGAACCGGTCAAGATCATCGAGATCAATGGAGAAGAAGAGGAGTACACAGGTACTCGTCATCGCATGCTGCTCTTCAAAGCCTACAGCGAGTATCTCGAAACGGCCGGGCTCTGGGGGTTCGGCCAGGCGATGAGCAAGGTACAACTCGAAGAGCGAATCGCCCTGCGATTCAGTTCCATCGACAGTACCTGGGTCATGCTGTTTCTGCAGCGTGGCTACGCGGGTGTTTCCGCTTTCATCTTGCTCACAGTGATATCGTTCATGAACGCTTTATGGGTGGCATGGCCGGCCAGGCGACCCCATGCTCCGTTTTGCGGTGCCATGGTCGGCGCTCTGCTCATGATGGTTTTCGGGCTCTTCACATCGTGGTTCTCGCCGGACTACGGCGCCGTGTATCTCTTCACGACCGGAATCTGTGCACGTTTGCCGTACCTCCAATTCCAAGAGCCGTCCGGGACGTCTCTCAGTGCGTCTTCCGCCGCCTCGGAACCCGCCAGGCGCCCGAACATGTTGATTCCGGGCCACCCTCCCCTCCGACCATACGAGCTGATTCCATGACGCGACACGTCGGATCGCCATCCCTCCTGATCATCTCGCCCGTCAAGGACGAGGAACAATTCCTCGAGCGGACGATCCGCACGATCGAGTCGCAGACGTTGCGACCGACGCGGTGGATCATCGTGGATGATGCAAGTTCGGATCGCACCGGGGAGATCGCCGATGCTGCGGCACTTCGTCATGACTGGATCTCCGTACTTCATCGCGGCGGATCGCATGGTCGTCGCGTCGGCCCCGGTGTGGTCGAGGCCTTCTACGCAGGTCTCGCCCTCGCCGACCTCTCACAGTATCGATTTCTCTGCAAGCTCGACGGTGATATCGAACTCCAACCCCGATACTTCGAAGACATGATCCGGAGGTTCGAATCGAATCCTCGCCTGGGGACGGCGAGCGGCAAGACGTACATTCCCGTCGACGGTCGCTTCGTCAAGGAGCGATCGGGGGACGAGTTCTCACACGGCGTTGCGAAGCTCTATCGCCGTGAGTGCTTCGAAGAGATCGGCGGTTTCGTTCATGAAGTGATGTGGGATGGAATCGACTGCCATCGCTGCCGGATGCTCGGATGGGAGGCGGTCAGCTTCGACGACCCCGAACTCGCGATCCTCCACCTACGCCAGATGGGGTCGTCGTTCAAGAGCGTGTATCACGGTCGTCTGCGGTGGGGACGCGGCCAGTACTTCATGGGCACGCATCCACTCTATCTCCTCGGTATCTCCGGATACCGCATGTTCGAACGCCCTTGGGTCTTGGGTGGCCTGTGCATCTTGGGAGGATACGTCGACTCATGGCTTCATCGACGGCGGCAATACGATGAGCCGGGGTTCCGAGAGCATCTCCATCGCTGGCAGCTCGCCGAGTTGCGTCGGAGACTGACTGGGCGATCCGTCGGATCGAGTCGAACAGCCTCGACTCCGAGGCCCCACATCATGCAAGGTCATGCCTCGGCTTCCCATGAGAGGGACGACGTATGAGCATCGTCGTCGAAGGAAGCCCTCGAAGAGTCTCCGCCAAGAACTCGACCGGGCGTGCGGGACTGCTCGGACTGGGCTGGACGAGCAGTGCGCAATTCGTCGGCATGTTCATCAAGCTCGGCAGCAATCTGATCCTGACGCGCCTGCTCGCTCCCGAGGTCTACGGACTATTCGGGACGGCCATGGCGATCGTGACGACCCTCGAATGGCTCTCCGACCTAGGCGTGCAACCCGCGCTGGTCCGACATCCCGAAGGGGACCGAAGCGATTACTTGAACACAGGCTGGTGGATGAATCTCTGGCGGGGGCTTGGATTGTCGGCGGTGATGGCCGCTCTCTCGCAACCGCTCGCGACGGCGTACGGTCAGCCGGGGCTCGCGGCGGTGATCGCGGTCCTTGCACTCAAGCCGTTCATCTATGCGTTTCGCAGCCCAGGAATGCCCTTGCTCCGTCGTTCGCTCAACTACCGCGCGCTCTTCGTCGACGAGGTGGTCCAAACCGTCGTCGCGACCGCTGTCAGCCTCGCGCTTGCATGGTATACGAGATCGGTTTGGTCGATCGTCGGCGGGACCATCGCGGGTTCCGCCGTATCGTCCGTTCTCTCCTACATCCTGTGTCCGATCTCTCCTCGATGGAGTTGGGATCGATCGGCGGCCGACGAGATCTCGAAGTTCGGTCGGGCGGTCTTCCTGAACACGATGGTCATGGCGGTCTGGTTGAATCTCGACCGGCTTCTCGGCCTAAGGCTGGTCGGCGACCACGAGATGGGACTCTACACGGTCGCATGGAATCTCGCCGCAGTCGTCGAGGGTCTCATGACGCGCGGCTGCGATGTCTATTTTTCGATGCTTTCACGGTTCCACGATGTCGACTCGCGCAGAAGACGACATGAGTCGATCTCGAACAAGGTGATCTTCGTCGGAATGCCGGCGCTTGCCGTCGGAGTGATCGCTTCGCCGTTCGCGACCTCGGTTCTCTACGACCAACGATACGCCGGAGCCGGCGTGCTCCTCGGGCTGATGGTCGCGCGGCTGATGGTGCGATTTCTCGGACAGATGCAGTTCCAGTACCTGTTGGCATCCGCCCATATCGGTGTGGGAACCAAGGCATACTTGGTCGCCATGCTCGTGCAGGCTTCGATCCTCATTCCTCTGACCAATGCTCTCGGCGTGGTCGGGATGGCGTGCTCCTCGCTGATCTCGACGGCCGTCCTGACGGGATTCCAGACCTGGATGCTGGAGCGTCGCGGCGTCGCCTCGGGCCGCCACTTCTTGTGGACGTCGGCGATCGCGACGTCCGCACTCATCGTTCTCCTCTACTTCCGGAGTGCAACCTGATGTATGCGATCATCACTCCCAGTTACGAGCCGGACTTCGAGCAGTGTCGGCTCGCAAGCGAGTCGATCGATCGATATGTCGTCGGGAACTACCATCATTACATCCTCGTGGAACATCGCGATCTCCCGCTCTTCGCACCCTTGAAGTCTCGGAACCGCTCCGTCTTGGTGATCAACGATCATCTGCCGAAGTGGCTCTTCAGAATTCCCTTGTTCCGCGGCGGGTGGATGAGCCTACGCACTCCCCCCGTGCGCAATTGGATCATTCAACAGGTCGTGAAGATCTCGGCGGTGGATATGGTGCCGGAAGAGGTCATGATCTTCGTGGATTCGGACTTCGCCTTCATTCGACCGGTCGACCTCTCGATGTTCGATCGAGGGGGCAAGACCTGGCTCTACCGAGTCGCGGGTGCCGCCAACCAGATGCCTCACCGACTCTGGCATCGCGCAGCCGCTAAGCTGCTCGGGCTGCCCCCGACCGATTACTTCGGGGCGACCTACATCGGACATCCCACGATTTGGCGCCGAGACGTCGTCGAGAACATGCGCGCGCGGGTGGAGGAGGTCACCGGTCGATCATGGCAAGCCGCCGTCTGTTCGGAGTGGCAGTTCTCGGAATACATTCTCTACGGCGTTTTCGCCGAGGTGATCCTCGGCGAGAGCGCGAACCATTTCTTCAGCCCGCGCCCCTTGTCCCACAATAGTTGGGATTATCCGATGACGAACGAAGCAGAGATCCGTCGGTTCTTCGAGGCGGTGCGCGCTGAGCATCTCGCCGTCATGGTCTCTTCGAAGCAGTACATTCCGGTTTGCAAGTATCGCGCGGCATACGACGCAATCCGTGATCGCGTCGATCTACCTCTTCGAGCCGCCGCAACGTCGGTCTGACGCCCAGACAACGAGGATCAGGGAGCCCGCGGCGCGGCCGGACGAGCGATCGGCGAAACCGAGCGCAGAGCTGTGCTCGGACCGGGTCCGATCGGGCCGAATTCTCCCGAGACGCTCCACGAGCCGATTCCGACCTCATCGAACATTCCGGGGCCGTAGCTCGCCGGCGTCTGCAGTCGATGAGCTCGAGCGAAATAGAGATAGAGGGCGAGGAGGTTGTCGACCGCCCTCCAGATCCCCGGCGGCCTGCTCCTGAGTCTCTGCACATAGTCCGCCTCGGAGTCGACTCCTCCGGTTTCACGGTTGAAGCCGTCGACACCGACGGTCGAGTCGAGGAAGTCCGGGCTCCGACGGATCGAATCTCGCTCCGCTCCGCCGGATCGGAGCGTCCACTGATCGAGCGACATGGGATCATTCCCAACCCGGACCCACGCTCGCTCGGGATTGGACGACATCAGCGCATTTTGATTTGCTGCAAGGAAATCCCAGCGATCGAACGGCTCGAGCTCGAAGAGGAAGTCGGCGTGGCTGTCGATCAGATTATGGTCGATAGTCACACTCGCGAATCGAGGGATGTTCGACTTCGAAAAGAATTTCACGCTGCCCGCTCCGCTGAGCGTGTTGTGCCGAACTCGCGCGACGAGGATCCGATTCTCGCCGACTTGATCGATGGTGACGGCGTGGGGATCATTCCCGATTGCATCGCGAATGATGTTGAATTCGATCGTCTGAAGATCGTTTGACGCATAGGTCGAGTTCATCTGGAGACCAAAACCGCGAGGCAGCTCCCTCGTGATGTCTTCGGAGTGCTCGACGATGTTCTTGTACTGGCTCCCACCCACGCCGTCGACGAACGCGGCGAGGGCGTTTCGCGCGAAGTAGTTGTAGGCGACGGCACCGCCCGAGCGGAGTTCGAGTCCGTACGACCCGCCCGCTCGGATCACGTTTCCCCAGACCACGGCCGGACCACAATCCTCCTTGATGTAGATATTGTGGGAATAGAGGTCGCGGCCAGTTCGGTCGGCAGAGATCCTCCCATTGTTGTCGAACACACATTGGGAAATCAGGATGCGACTCGTGTTCTGAACGAACAGGCCTTGCGTGTGTTCGGGTACGATCGAGTTGTCGACGCGTGAGTCGGTGATGATCGTTCGCAGGAGGGTGAGATCTTGGAACGGCCCCCAGAAGCCCTGGACGACGATGTTGGTCCCGAAGTCGTCGATCACGCAGTCGTCGATGGTCCAGTTCTTTCCGCCGCGGAGGAGGGAGATCCCGCGGCGGTTGCCGAGATCCCCGGCCCAATTCGTCGCAGCCAGTTCGAGTCGGCGAATCACGACATGATCGACCGTTGCGGGCGTGCCGCCGGCACTCGTGGTCTCGAGGGTGGAAGTTCGTGCGGCTGATCTTTGGTCGATCAAGAGACGCGGGCGCGTACCCGGGTCGATCCGACCCGGCACGCCGGGGTGCCAGTAGTCTTCCAAGACAAAGGGATGGGCGGGATCGAGCCCGCTGATCTTCAAGGGCGCGCCCGAGGTGAAGGTGTCGCCGCGGAGCAACCGAACCGCGCCTCCCTTGCGATCGAGTCCGTGCTTCCAGGCTTCGTCGAGGGCTTTCTCGAGAGTGCGAAGTGGCAACGCGGGGCTGAGAGCCTCACGAATCGATCGGCGATCGTCTCCTCGGCTGGATGAAACGTGAATCCGATACCCGCCGCGACCGGGATGGAAGCGCGTGGACGTGAAGCCGTTGAGGTCGACGAGAGACCGATTGGTCGGTTGGATCGCCCCGATCGACCGTGTCGCGTTGCCGCGTTCGTCGGCCAGGAGTCCGCGAGGCGCCGAGATTCGAGGCGCCTCCCGCCCGAATACTACGACGCCTGCAGGATCGTTGATCAAGAAAGTGCTCGTCCATCGCACTCGGCCTTGCTGATGATCGCTCCAATGACCGATCGGTTCGAGCTTCGTCCCTGCTTCGGTCGTCAGCCGGACTCCCGCATCGTGCGACGGGAGCCAGTCCGGCATTCCGGGTGTCTCTCCCGGGTCGGCGAGAAACTGCAACTGAATCGTGCGACCGTCCGGGAGCACCTCGGCCGCGTGGAGCGCGAGGTCGGCGAGCATGACTCGCCCTTCGAGCGGCTCGACCCTCGGTTCAGCTGCGCGAACGGCTCGCCGTCGCTCGTTTCGTCTGAGAAGCATCGATCTCTCTCAACTCGAGAAGCGAACCGGAAGACCTGTCGCAACTCGAGACTAGGATACGACCGACCGACTCGCCCCCTCCAACCCTCGATCTCATGAATCGGGGCACGTTACTCAGCCCGAGCCGACATTGCCGACTTTGTTCAACGTCCCCTCACCCGATCGTTGCATTCACACGACACACCGTCGAGGAGGCACAACTCCTGCTATTGGATCTCGTCATCTCAGGAGACGCACGTTCGCCCGGAGCCGACCCCGGACTATCGTTCGAGTGTACAGACTCGCCGAGATGGGCGAGGTTTCCCAGCGGTCATCCCAAGAGGTCACGCATGGCACAATCGTCTGTTCGCATCATGGGCTATCAACCGAAGTCGGTCTCCCAAACAGGTCGCTCCGCGCGTCGGCTCCATCTCCAGCGTCGCCCCAGTTTGGACGGACTCGAGCGCCGTGAGTTGATGACGATCGGTGGAGGTCTCGATCCGAAGACCGGCATCCTTACGATCAGCGGCACCGGTTCGAGCGAGGTCGTCCGAGTCGATTACGGCACGAAGCTCGAGGGAAGCCGTTCGGTCGTCGATAGGTCGATGATCGAGGTCGCGATGAGCACCGACGGAGGCTGGCAAGTCAACCGGTCGTTCAACGCATCCGAGGTCAAGCACATCATCTTCAACGGCAAGGCGGGCAACGACTACTTCGACAACAAGACTGGGATTCCGCAGTCGCTCGCCCGGACGACGGGGACGGTGAGTACGAGCCTCCTTGACGGCGTCCCCACCAATTCGATGCCGAATCAGGCTCCAGTGGGGGTCTACACCGTCGGCACGACGGGAGATGTGAATGTCGACTATCTCTACTGCGGAGCGGGCTACCGCGGTCAGCTTGCGATGTTCAGTCTGACCGGCATGGAGAGCTTCACGCCCGGAACGAGCGCCTACAATCAAGAGGCCGCGCGACGAGCCCTCTCCGGATCGACGCTCGGGCACGTGGTGATCGCAGCGCAGACCGACAAGGCGAAGTTCTCATCGAGCCTTCCTTGGGAAGGCAACCTGAACACGGGTAATCGAACCTACAAGGGTATCCAGACCGTAGAGATGACCCCGGGCGATCGTTTCGCGTTCATGCTCGTGCCGAACGGTACCGTGCGCGACGTCTTCAACAACCCGGCCGCCGGTGGTGCTCTGACCCCGCTCTATTCGATCCCCGACGCCAATCCCTATCGCGTCACCAGCCAGTTGCTCGCGGCGCAAGCCGCCGACCTCGATGGTCACGGTTCGCTCTTCGCCTTCGAGGACCTCCGGCTCGACGGGAGCAGCGACCGCGACTACAACGACCTGATTTTTCAAGTCACCGGCGCTCGCGGAACTCAGCCCTATGTGAAGGACGTCCAGAGTGCGGCGAAGGACATCACATCGACTCCGATCTTCGCCGAGATCGTCGACTACGCCGCAGAGCAGCAAGCCGCCGACGCCGAGTCGACAGTCGGAAAGTGGTCGTCGGGTGTCGGGGTCGTCGCCGCCGACGGCCGGCTCGGGATCGACTACCTCTTCGACGGCGGAGGATACGTGGGTGAAGTCGCCGTTTTCAGCCTTCAAGGCATGACTTCGCTCACTCCCGGTTCACCCGAGTTCATCAAGGAGGCTGCCCGTCGCGCCTTGAGCAACACCGTCCTAGGTCGCGTGGTGATCAGCGACGGGACCGAGGGCGCCCGGACCTCCGAGAAACTCACCTGGGAATCGAACTTCAACGCGGGCTCCTACAAGGGGATCAAGACCTTTGAGATGACTCCTGGTGATTCCTTCGGCACGATGCTCGTTCCCTCGGGAACGGTTTGGGAGGTCTTCAGCAAGCCGAATAATCTCGACCCGAAGAAGCGTCCTCTCTTCTCGATGCCCGAGGCCAATCCGATCAGCCCGACCTACGGCGCCGACCAACTTGCCGCACTCTCTTTCGACGGCACGACCTTCGGTTTCGAGGACATCGGCTTGACCACCAACAAGAGCGATCGCGACTTCAACGACATCGTCTTCCGATTCATCGGAGCCACGATGTCCGCCCCCGACCTCAACGCCGTGGCGAACTCCGCCAAGAACTTCCTCAAGACGACCCAGGCACCGCGGATCCTCGCCTGAGTCGAGTCGTCCGCAATGGATCAGATCGGCCGCGATTCCGAGTCGACCTCGGAATCGCGGCCGATCGCCTTTCGAAAGCTCTCGAGCGACTCCGCAGCTTCCGCCGGATCGTGAACTAGGCTTGGGGAGAATCGGCTGCGTACGGGCGCGGTCGCCGCGAATCGATACTGATCGAGCCGGGTGCCACCGATGTCTTCCCTTCGGATCGCCTTCTTGCTCCCGGGTCTCGGCAGAATCCAGAGAGGCGCGGAGACAGCCTTCATCGAACTCGCTCGCGCACTGTCGAGCTTTCCCCAGACCGTTGTGGAGCTCTTCGGGTCGGGACGCGACGGTGTCGGCGACCAGCACATCCACGAAATTCCCTGCATCAACCGAAGCCGCTTCGAACGGTGGCCCAAACTGCCCACGCTTCGAGGGGACACGTACTACGAGGAACTCTCTTGGGTGCTTCGGCTTTCAGCGCGCCGAAGCTTCCGGCCCGGTGATTTCGATATCGCCGTGACCTGTTGCTATCCCTGGATCAATTGGTTCCTGCAGGATGCCGCAAGACGGGGCGGCCCGAAGCAGATCTTCGTCACGCAGAACGGCGATTGGCCTTGCCTCCGTAAGAACCGCGAGTATCGATGGTTCAATTGCGACGGACTGGTCTGTACCAATCCGGAGTACTACGAACGACAACGTACGGCCTACCGTGCGACCCTGATTCCGAACGGCGTCGATCCCGAGGTCTTTCGTCCACGCTCCAGTACCGAAGACGGATATCTGGACGAGCGGATCCCACGCGACCGCCCGGTCGTCCTCCTCGCTGCTGCGCTGACTCCGACGAAGCGAGTACTCGATGGAATCCGCGTGACGAGTATGGTCGAGGGTGCTTTTGCACTGATCGTGGGGGATGGTCCCGAGCGACGGGAGGTCGCACATCTCGCCGATCAACGACTCCCAGGACGTCACCTTCTCCTCGGCAGCGTCCCCCGTGAGCAAATGCCCTCGATCTTCCGTCGCGCCGACGCATTCCTGCACATGAGTCGTGAGGAACCATTCGGCATCGTCTACCTCGAGGCGGCAGCAACGGGCCTGCCGATCGTGGCCTTCGGAGGCCCCAATCCCCGCTGGATTCTCGGCGACGCCGCGCTCTATTCCGAGACGGCCGATCTCGAAGCGACCGCACTCACCCTCCGAAAGGCCCTCTCGCCCGACGTTCGCGCCGATCTCGGCGCCGCGGCGCGACGTCGCGTCGTCGACGGGTGGACCTGGAATCTTCAGGCGGAGCGATACCGCGAGTTCTTCGAGGAAGTCCTCGCCGCAGGTACCCCGACTCAGCAACGACCTCGACATCGCGGGCCACATCTCCATCACCGAGCAGCTGAAACACGATGATCCACTACACATCGACTCACGGAATCGGCAACGCATGGATCGCGGCCGAGCTCGAGATCATGGAGCGCAAAGGGATCCCCTTCGAGCTGCACTCGCTCCATCGCAATCATCAAGACTTCTTCGGAAACTCATGGGCGACTCGGCTCGCACAAGACACCAACGTGATCTACCCGGTGAGGCCGGGAGCTTTCCTGAAGTCGGTCGTCCTGGCACCGTTCCTCTTTCGTGAGCGCTTCCTGAAGGTCTGCCGCAACGCCTTCTTCGGAAAGCGGGAGAACCTCCGGGTTCGACTGGTGGGCATCCTGCATATCTTCGTCGCGAGTCACTGGGCTCGCCAGTTGAGGGACAAGGAAGTCAGCCATATCCATGCGCAATGGTGTCAAGCCTCGGGCACCCTCGCGATGTACGGCTCGTGGCTGCTCGGGATTCCCTTCAGCTTTACCGGGCACGCCGCCGACCTCTTCCGCGAGCGATTCGCCTTCGAGGACAAGATCCGAAACGCCGAGTTCATCGTCTGCATCTCGAGCTTCCATCGAGAACTCTACAAGCAACACGGAGCACGCGACGAACAATTGGTCGACGTCTTCTGCGGAATCGACACCGATCAATTCCCTTACGCGTTTCACCCGATCGAAGGCGGCCGTCCTCGCATTCTCTCGGTCGGTCGGCTCGTCGAGAAAAAAGGATTCGATGTTCTCATCGATGCTTGCGGAATTCTCCGCGACCGCGGCGTCGACTTCGAATGCGTCATCGCCGGCGATGGTCCGCTCGAGAGCAGCCTGCGCGATCAGGTGATCGCCGCCGATCTCGTCGACCGCGTCCAGTTGACCGGGAGACCAATCCTCCAGGGCGATCTCCCAAGATTCCTGTCGACTGGACATCTCTTCGCTCAACCATGCGTCTGGGCGCGAGACCAGGACGTCGACGGAACTCCACGGACGCTGATGGAAGCCATGGCCTGCGGGATTCCCTCGATCTCGACGCGGCTCGTCGGCATCCCCGACATCATCGAGGACGGCATCGCGGGGCTCCTGGTCGAACCAAGAGACGCCGTCGGCCTGGCCGACGCGATGGAGCGCATCATCTCCGATCCCGCGCTCGCCGAACGTCTGTCCAAGGGTGGCCGTGAGCGCATGGAGCGGCTCTTTCAGATCGATGTCTGCCTAGAGACCCTGGCCCAACTCTACCGTGAACGGCTCGGACGTATTCCCAAAGCGATCCCGCCTCCCAAATCGCTCTCGATCCGAACCCGTGAGGAATCGGTCGCATGATCATCTCTCAGACGCCTTATCGAGTGAGCTTCGCCGGCGGCGGCACCGACTTGCCCGCATTCTACCGGGAAGAATTCGGCGCCGTGATCAGTACGGCCATCAATCGCCACATGTACGTCACCGTTCACCACCGATTCGAACCGACCATCCGAATCGCGTACTCGAAGACCGAGACGGTGACGAACGTCGAGCAGATCGATCACGAGATCGTGCGCGAGGCAATGAAACTCACTGGAGTCGACGAACCCCTCGAAATCACGACGATCGGAGACGTTCCCGCAGGAACGGGTATGGGTTCGAGCAGCAGTCTCACCACCGGCCTTCTCACCGCGCTTCATGGATACAGAGGACGGATCTTGCCGCACGCGCAGATCGCGAGCGATGCCTGCCACCTCGAGATCGACCTGCTCAAGAAACCGATCGGACGGCAGGATCAATACGCCGCGGCGTTTGGGGGACTGAACTACATCCGATTTCATCCCGATGATTCGGTCGACGTCGAACCGGTTGCATGCCCGATCGATACTCTCAACGAGCTCGAACGTCGCCTTCTGTTGCTCTACACCGAGAAGACTCGGGACGCGAACGCCATTCTCGAGAAGCAGAGCCGATCAACGCAGGATCATCGAGCGTCTTTGAGAAGAATGCGGGATCTCGCGGATGAGATGCGCCGGGCCCTGACGGGGAGCGGAGGGCTCGACGCCTTCGCCCGGTTGCTCCATGAAGGCTGGGAGCTGAAGCGCTCGATCGGTTGCGGCATCTCGAACGATCGAATCGATCAATGGTACGCAACCGCCCGCAAGGCGGGCGCACAAGGAGGGAAACTGCTCGGAGCCGGCGGCGGCGGGTTCCTCCTGCTGCTCGCGCCTCCCGAGCGCCACTCCGTGATCGAGGAAGCCCTCGGGCGACCGAGGAAGCTGCCGATCAAGATCGAACGCAACGGCAGCCGAGTGATCTTCTTCAATCAGTGAACAGATCAATGGAGTTGGTCTTGTGTCCAAGCTCAACGCGTTCATCCTCGCCGGCGGCCTCGGTACTCGGCTGCGTCCGCTCACCGATACGATTCCGAAATGCTTGGTTCCGATCGCCGGGCGACCACTCCTCGAGTATTGGGTCGACGAACTCGCCAGGATCGGGATCCAGGAAGCGAGAGTCAACACACACGCTCACGCCGAACGAGTCCGAGAGTTCATCACCGAGATTCGAGCCTCGGGGAGACTGAACCTGACGGAATTCCATGAACCGGTACTGCTCGGTTCCGCAGGGACGATCGCGGCGAATCCCGATTTCGCGGCCGATGCCGATCACGTCGTGCTGATCTATGCGGACAACCTCAGCAACGTCGATCTGGGACGGTTGCTCGAGTTTCATCGGTCTCACGACGACCCATTCACGATCATGCTCTGCAGGACGTCCGCCCCCCAAGCGTGCGGGATCGTCGAACTCGATTCGACCGGCTGCGTACTCTCCTTCGAGGAGAAGCCGAAGCACCCTCGAGGCAATCTCGCGAACGCAGGAGTCTACGTCGTCGATCGCTCGGCCTATGAGGAGATCGCCGCGTTCGGAGCGTTCGACCTCGGGTTCGACGTGCTTCCGAGATTCGTCGGGAGAATGCGCGGTTGGGAGTTCAGCGGATACCATCGCGACATCGGTACTCACGAAGCTCTCGCACAAGCATCCGCAGATGCATTGCATCTTTTCTCTCTCGAGGCGATCCCGCCTCACCGGCGGCCCGCGGTCTTTCTCGATCGAGATGGAACGCTGATCGAATCGGTTCACTACCTCAAGGATCCCGACGAGGTCCGACTCGTCGACGGCGCCGCCGACTCACTCCGTCGACTCGCTCGAGCCGGATTCGCGTTGGTGCTCGTTACCAATCAGGCAGCGATCGGCAAGGGTCTGATGACCGATTTCGACCTCGAGCGTGTACACGACCGGCTCGAGGCCCTCCTGGCGGCGGAAGGCGCGAAGCTCGACGCAATCTACCACTGCTCGATCGCCGGTTGCGGAAGCGATCGCACAGTGATCGAACATCGCGATCGCAAGCCGGGCCCGGGGATGCTGCTCCGGGCCGCCCAGGATCTCGACCTCGATCTTGGTCGATCCTGGATGATCGGCGACATGATCAGCGACGTGCTCGCCGGTCGAAATGCAGGGTGTCTCGACTCGATCCTGATCGAAGGCCTCGAGTCGGCTCCCGATGATCATCACTGCATCGTCGCACCTTCGCTCGTCAAAGCCGTGGATGCCGTTCTCGCGCGAACTCGTCCCGAGGACGCGTCCGGCACTCGCGACGAAGACCGAGCCGTGCTCGCGGAGGGGCGGCGCTCCCGCATCGACAACCATTGTTCTACTGATTATCGCACTCATGTCGACACGCTCACTCGCGAGGTCCTGAAATGAGACTCTTGCTCACCGGGGGTGCGGGCTACATCGGCAGCGCTTGCCTCAGGCGGCTGGTCCGCGAAGGTCACGATCCGATCGCCTACGACGACCTCTCCGAAGGCAACCGGCCGGCCGTTCCCGAGAATCGGCTCCTCATCGGCGACATCGGCGACGTCGACAGGCTCACGAACGCGATGAAGAGCCGTCGGATCGACGCAGTTCTCCATTTCGCCGCAGCCGCCTCAGTGCCCGACTCGATCAAGGACCCCGACTTCTATTACAAGACAAACGTCGTCGGTACCAAGAACGTCCTCGATGCCATGCGTCGCGCGGAGGTTCCCAGGATCATCTTCAGCAGTACGGCGGCGACATTCGGTTTCCGTGCGGAGATGCCTCTCCGTGAGACTGCCCCCCAAACGCCCGAGGTCCCCTACGGTACGACCAAGCTCGCAGCCGAGTGGCTCATCAAGGATTACGCGCGGGCTTACGGAATCGGCTACACGATCTTCCGCTACTTCAACGCCTCGGGCGCCGACCTCGACGGCGAGCACGGGGAAGACCGACGCATCGAGAGCCACCTGATCCCGCTCGCATTGGGAGTCGCGGTCGGCCGACGCGAGAAATTGTTGATCTACGGTGATGATTACGAGACACGCGACGGCACATGCGTGCGCGACTTCATTCATGTCGACGACCTCGCCCAGGCGCACCAAAGGGCGGTCGAATCGCTCGAGCCGGGAATGGGACGCGACTACAACCTCGGCTCCGGCACGGGGATCACGGTGCGCGAAGTCCTCGAGGCATGCGAGTCCGTCGCCGGTCGATCCCTCCCGCATGAATACGTCGGTCGTCGCCCGGGCGATCCCGCAGTCCTGGTCGCCGGTTCGGAAAAAGCCGTCGCGGAACTCGGCTGGCAACCGCGATATGCCGATATCCACACGATCGTCGAGACGGCTTGGCGGTGGCACAGCCGCCATCCGCGCGGCTACGCATGCTGACGCATATTCATTCACCGAGACGGCGAGGTCGATGGCGGCGAGGTCGATCCTCCTCCCACCGGCTCGATCCAGAGCATCGCCCCCGCCGCCTTCTCACCGTCCGCCGGCGTGGTCGAACGGTCTCCGTTGGTGACGTGCAGCCTGCGTCGGAACAGGACCAACGGAGCGTCGCGGTCGAACTGCCTCGAACTCCCGACCTGACTTCCACCGCTTGATCCGGAGGCATGATTCCAAGTATCGGGAAGGCGCGAGCGGATCGCTTCCCGTCCGTCGACCAAGACCGACATCTCCCGCTCCGACTCGTTCCCTTCGATTCGAAGTTCGACCCGCCGTCGACCAGGCTCGAGAATCGCGCTTGCCGACGGTACGGCGAGCCCGCCGGCGCTGACGCCCTCGGTTGCGAGGTGCAGCCGGCTCTGCTCAGGAAGATGAACATCCCAGCGATTCTCGTCGTACCATTCCTCCAACAGTTTGACCACGGCGGGCCGGGTCGGGTCGATCACCTCCAATTCACGAGAGAGCTCGCGCGAGATCGCGATTCGCGAGGTGTATTCGCGGTTGCGTCGATAGGACGTGAAGAAAGCCGTCCAGACGGAGACCGCCGAGACGAGGAGCAGGAGGGTACTCACGCCGATTCGAGGTCGACCATCGCTCCGTCGTCGCGGATTCGGCTCGGCTTCCTCAATCGGGCGGGGGGTCATCGTCCGGGCTCCGGAGTCGCGGGTCCGTCGACCCGCAACCGGACCAGTGAAGGAGTCTTGTGCAACGGGTGATTCGAGTATCCAGCGCGACGCAACTCGTCGAGCATTTCCGAGGACAGAGAAACTTCGAGCAGCTCGATCGGAGATCCGGGGTCGACTTCGAGCGGGTCCTCGATCCCCGCCTGTTTCACCGTCAAGAAGCGCTCACGCCCGCGGATCGCCTCCGCAAGTGCCCGATCGCCCACCTTCAACCTGCTCGAGCCATGCCACCAACGCAGGTACTTCTGCAGTCGTCCGTCCTCAGGATCGATCCGAAGTCGCAACTGCGCCACGAAGTCGACAGCTTGGCTCGACCGGCCGCTGCTCATCGAGCCGGAATCCGATGAGATTCGAGTCTCGCAGTTGGGAGGGAGCTGGACTCGCCACCGAAAATCGAGTGGATCGTCTGTCGGTATGGCCGCGATCCGGATTTTCGTCGGGTCGCCGCCGGGGAGATCGCCGACGACGGCCCGATAGCGATCGTATCGGTCGTGAAGCAACCTCTCCGTCGCCGTCTCACGCCATGCGAGTAAGCCGCCGAGCAATGTCATGATGAGCAGTGAACCGTCGAGGATGCGCCGCGTCATCTCGAGCTACCCACGATGGACCGATCGGCGGCTCGCAGGGTGCGAGTCGCCGATCGGGGATTCGTCCACGAGGATCGAAGATTGGGCGATGCTCCCAATTTCCGCGAGGGTGTCTCGCCAGGTTGAGGTCTCGGACCTAGGGCCTCGGTTCAGGATCGAGCGCGACGAATCCGTCCGCGCTGACCGAAGCCTCCGCGAATTCGACGGTTCGGTCGGTTGCTCGTCGGGCCGGTAACGACTCTGCCGCTCGTCGATCCGCTCGCCTCGGCCTGCGTCGAGCTGCCGGAACTCGACCCGGACGCGAGCGACGGCCCGCCCTTGGTCTGAACGAGTGCGGCTTCGATCGCCGCGCGGTCGGCAGCGATCGTGTCGAGATCGCTCGTAGTGACGTTCGAGTCTGCGATCACCGCCGTGAGGTTCGCGAGTCCAGCCTCGACCACCTCGGTCGAGACCGTAGATCCCTCGAAGACCGCGCGATACTGTGCCTCAGCGTTAGACGTCTCTTCCCCGGCAGCGATTGCCCTCGCGAGCGACTCGATCGCGGCGTCGAGTCGCTCTCGGTCGGGGCGGAAGCCGTCCGCGGTCAGATCGAGTCCATCATCCCGAAGCTGGGCGATCTGCGAGGAAGTCACCTCGGATTTCGAGGCGATGGCCGAGAGATCGGTCTGAAGCTTCTGAATCGCTTGGATCAACTCGGAGTCGCCGATCGGGGCGATCTTCGGGCCTCTGCGACCCCCGAAGCGACCGAGACCTGGCGAGCCGACAGGTCGACCCAGGACTCCCAATTTGGCCAAGCTCCCGAGGAGAAGTCCTCCTCCCAACTGGCGATCACCGAACCCTTGCTCCGCCGAGAGCTTGTCGAGCTCTTCCTTGACGGCCGCTCGATCCGCCTCGATCAGATCCAGATCGGCAACCGAGACATTCGACTTACGGATCACGGCGGAGACGGCCGAGAGAGCGACTCCGGCAGCGTCCTCGGTCATCCCGCCGTCGATGAGGACGCTTCGGAGTTCGGCTTCCGCCGACGCGGGATCCATCCCACCCGCGATTGCGCGAGCCAGGGATTCAACGGCCGCGTCGAGACGCGTCTCATCAAGACCGAGTCCGGCCTCCACGATCGATCGATCGATCTCGCGGAGCGACGCCAAGTCGGAGATCGTGACCGACGACCTGGATGCGAGCGTCTGAAGATCGGTTCTCAGCTTCTCGATGTCGGCGGAGAGCTCGCCCGATGCGGGAGTCCTCCCCACGGACCCCGGCGTTCCTCCCAGCCCGATTCCGAAGTTCGCGAGAACACCCAGTTCCGCCAATTCTCCGGAGAGAGCGGGACCGCGTTGGATCGGGAGAGAAGGGGGGAGGGCGAATCCACCTTGGGAGAGCACCTCTCGACGCTCGAGCGCTTCGACGCTCCGTGATGCGACACGCTTCGGGCGACGGTGGGCGCCCCGAGTGGCCGACTCGTCGATCGATCCGAATAGCAACTTCCTCAGTCGTTCAGAGAGCATGTGATATCCACCTCGGTCTCACGGTTCAAGTAATGGAAGAGGAGTCCGATCCGTCATCCCGCTCGATCCGTATCCGGCGCGACACACTGCTCGGCCTCCATACTGTTCATCGGGACCGACTACCGTGAAGCGCGCGCACCGCTTGATCGTCGCTTCCGCGAAACTCGTCACAGGTCGACTCGAAGCGACGTTCCTCTCGAGAAAGCACCCGGATTGCGTCGACGAACTCGCCGTCGACCCGTTTCCAAGAGATCGAGGTCCGTCGCCGCGGCCGTTGTTTCGCTGCTCGGCGCGGCCGGCGATCCCTGGGAAGGAACGACCGCGGGCGAGCGCCGACGATTCGCCGTCGAGGAGCTCGGCTTGACGGAATCCACTCGAGAGATCACGCTGACCCGTGATCCGGAATTGCGATTTCGTTTCGAGTCGACGCCCGTCGGCGCGGTCTCCACCCTTCCCGGAAGGACGAAGCGGACGATGAGCAGGGCGCATCGGATCCCCAGTCGCCGCCTCCCGGTCATTGATGCACTGGAAGAGCGGACCCTCCTCTCTTGGGGGAGCGGAGCGACATCCACGCTGGTCGAGGTTCACGCATCCCGAACACTTGGACCGCCGCCGCACGCGTCGGAGCTCTTCATGAGTCGGCTCGCAGCCCAACTCGGCCCGAGTCACCATACCGTTCCACCAAGGCTCGACCGATTCGCAGCGGAGCCCAACCGACTCCCCATCACCAGCCGATGGATTCCTCCCTATCCCGATCAGGTGCATCCGGTCGTTGGGGCCGCGCTCGAGCGTCGGATCTCCTTCATCGATTCGATGACGGATCCACCAACAGTTGATCGATTGCACACCGCTCCATTCGATGCGCTGCGCATCAACCCATCTCGCGGGATCGATGCCGTCGCGGAGTCGCTCGTCCGAGACGCGGTCGCCTTGTCGATTCCTGAACCGGCCTCGATTCGGATCATCCCTAGGGCCCCCAATCCGCCTCGAGCGATCGTGATCGCGACCCTCGATGGCCGCGACGCGATCCCTCGAGGCTCCGGCACCCAAATTCACGCACTCGTCGATGCGTTGCGGACCGTCGACGACAGGTGGGATGAAGCGGCTCGAAGACCATTCGACCTCGGTCCGACGGGGCCGGTGTTCCCGAGTCCCAGAGCGATCGAGCTTCGGCTCTTCGACCTACAGGCCCGAGCGATCGATCGCATTCAATCCTCGCGATTCGATCAACTCTTCACACCGGTGGTCGACTCGATCGCACCATCCCCGCGCGTCCTCGTTCTCGCAGCGCCGCCCTCCGCAGTCGGATCGACATTGGATCTCCACGGCGTCGTCCCGCTCCGACCGAACACCTCGAATCGCCAGTCCATCGAGTTCGAGCCGATTCCATCGACCAACCCCGATAACGGCTCGATCGCCCTCTCCGTGCAACCGTCGACGGCGTCGATCGCCTCGATCGCGAGCCGCGGGCCGCTCCGAATCGCTCAGACCGTCGCGAGCGCGACTCGAGAATTCATGGCCGAGCAGTTCCCGAGTCTCACGAGTGCCGACCTGATCACGCGTCTCGTCGAGATCGATGAACTTGCGGTCGACTTCCTGGGTCTGGAAGCCGCGCTCGAACGACTGAGGAAACTCGATCCTTGGACTGAGGAGACTTGGAGCACGTGGCCGGTCCTCCTTGCAGGGACGATCATCGCCGCAGAGGTGATTCGCCGCGCAAGGCGTCGCGGACGCGCTCGTGGATCACTCCTGGTTCGGGCGTCGACCTCGACATCGGACATGTTTTCATGATTTGTGTTTGAGGACATCGATGAACCACGAGTCGAGTTCGCATCTTCTCATCGATCGCCTCAATGAGGGCGATGGATCCGCGGCCGAGCAGATCTTCCTCGCGATCGAGCCGAGCCTGCGCATCGTCATTCGACGAGGCATTGGACGTCGACTCAGATCGAAGATCGATTCCGGCGACGTCGTCCAATCGGTCTTCGCGGACTTCCTCGAGTGCGTGCGGCGAGGCGGATATCGATTCGACGCAAGACCCCAGGTCCGAGCCTTCCTCCAGAGAATCGCCTGGCGACGATTGTCCGACCAAGCGCGCAAACACCGAACGAGCCTCGATCGGGAATCGTCCCTCGACTCTCTGGACGCAGCGAGCACGCCCGTCGATTCGCAGCCCCGTCCCAGCGAAGAGGCATGCGGGCGCGAACTCTGGGAGCGGGCCCTCGCCGCCTGCAGTCCGAAACACCGCGAGGTGCTTCGTCTCAGACGCGAAGGGCTCAAGATCGCGGAGATCGCCGCCGCCGTAGGCATGCACGAGGGCAGCGTCCGCCGAATCGTCTACGACCTCGCGCGCCGACTCTCCATCGCTCGCCGCGACAGGCTCGAATCCGACGCCGATGTCTCCTGAACCCACACCCGAGATCAACCGGGAGGACGATGCGACCTCCGGGGAGTCGCGCCTGGATACGTCTGCGTGGGTATCGATGCAAATCGACGCCCTTGCCGAAGCGTGGTCGCGCGGCGAACCGATCGACGTGAGAGAGATCCTCGACGCGCGCGATTCTATCGATTCTGAAAGCGCTTTGCGCATCATTTATGAAGATCTCTGTCTTCGACGTGAATCGGGCCTGCCGATCGATGAATTCGAGTGGGAGTCACGGTTTCCCGAGTGGGCCGCCGATCTGCGAGCCCTCCTCGAGTGCGATCGCTGGATACGACCGGAGCTCGAACCGATCGTCTTCCCCGAACCGGGCGAGATCCTGGGCGGATTCCGACTGATCGAGGAACTCGGCCGTGGCGCCTCGGGGCGAACATTCCTCGCAATCGATCCGTCTCTGGCCGATCGTCCCGTCGTCGTGAAGGTCGTGGCGGATGATCACGACGAGCATCTCGCCCTCGCCCGGTTGCGACATACCCACATCGTTCCGCTCTTCAGTCAGCATACTCTCCCTGAACGCAGACTTCGCATTCTCTGCATGCCGTATCTCGGCGGGGCTGGGCTCAGCCAGATTCTCGACGACCTCGCCGTCTGCCCCGAGTCCGAACGCTCCGGGGCGGCCATCCTTCGCGCGTTGGATCGCTTGACGCGACCGTGGCCCGCACCGCCTGCTCCCGAAGGTCCGTTCCGGCGGAGACTGGAACAGGCAACCTACTCCGATGCCGTCGTCTGGATGATCGCGTGCCTGGCGGAAGCTGTTCATTATGCTCATGTTCATTCGCTCGTGCATATGGACATAAAACCATCAAACGTTCTCTTGACGGTCGACGGCCGACCGCTCCTCCTCGATTTCCATCTGGCACGCGGCGAGATCGCCTCGGGCGAACTCGTCTTCGATCGATTGGGGGGAACCCGAGGCTGGATGTCTCCCGAACAGTTGGATGCGCTTGCCGCGGCACGAGAGGGTAAACCGGTCCCGCGTGGAGTCGACCGTACTGCCGACATCTATGCGCTCGGACTTCTCCTTCGGCATGCTCTCTCCCCTCGCAGAGAGTCGTCTCCGAACGATGCACCGAAGGGATTCACGAGATCCACAGGTCTCGGAGACATCATCGAGAAGTGTCTCGAACCCAATGCTTCCGACCGCTATCCCGACGCCTCCGCTCTCGCGGCCGACCTCCGTCGTCATCTGAACAACGAACCCCTTTTCGGCGTCGCCAATCGAGACCCGTCGGAACGTCTGGTGAAGTGGCTCCGCCGCAATCCCGCCACTCCCGCCTGGGCGACCGCCGTCTTGGTCTTGGGACTCGCCGTAGTCGGTATTTCCGCATATCTCGAAAACCGCAACGAAGAAATCGACCGCTCGATCGGGATCGCTCGCAACCTGCGCGACGTCGGTCGGCTCCGGGAATCGAACGTGCTCCTGGAATCGCTTCGGGCGTCCGCCGCCCGACTCCCGCTTGCTCGCGAACCGATCCACCGCATCCGCGAAGAACTGGAATCGAACCACCGCGCCGAGGCCGCAGAGGAACTCCATCGACTCGCAGAGATGCTTCGCGACCGACACGGGGCCTCGTTGCCGGCCGGCGAACAGGGCGCGCGTCTCCTCGCTGATTGCGTCTCCGCACGTCGTTCCTGGGAGCGTTTCTCGGCATCCAACGACGAGACTGACAACGCATCGATCACCGAGGATCTTCTTGAACTCATCCTGTTCTGTCATGACCTGAGGGCTTCGATGTCGACTCGACCGATGAAGCCTTCGACTCTCGAGACGCTGCGGGATGATCTCTCGGCCGCCGAGCGAATCCGCGGTTCCTCCCTCTCCGTGAGGCTGAGGCGCGAGGCCTTCACACCCTCTCCCGGACCCATGGGCTCCGCCAAGCCTTCGCCCCGCACGGCGTCCGAGTTCGAGGACCTCGGTCGGTTCGAACTCAGACGGGAAGACCTTCGCTCTGCGCGACGGTACTTCCAGGCCGCGACGGAGATCGATCCGTCACGATTCCGTTCTCACTTCTACCTGGC
Organism: Isosphaeraceae bacterium; assembly: GCA_033763215.1. Lineage (GTDB taxonomy): Bacteria > Planctomycetota > Planctomycetia > Isosphaerales > Isosphaeraceae > JANRKW01. Next base: position 173,097 of record JANRKW010000029.1, read on the forward strand.
GGAATGTCACTATCGATTGGCCGACCCTGCATCCGCAGCGGCCGAATATGCTACTTGCCTCGCAATTCGGCCCACTTCGGCACTACTCCACTTCAATCGTGCGCTTTGCTTGGAATCGTCGGCCGACGCGGCCTCCGCGAGAAGGGCCTACGATCGTGCGATCGAGATCGATCCCACGCTCGCTCATGCAAGATTGAACCGCGCTCGACTCTCCATCCTGCAATCCGATTTTCCGGCGGCCCGGCGAGATCTCGAGTTGGCGATCGACCACGCCGATGAGCATTTGAGAGGCCGGATCGAGTACAATCTCGCCGTCGTCTTGGAACGGCTCGGCGAGCCGGCTCTTGCCTTCGATCACGCCCAGAGAGCCGATCGTCTCGGCTCCGAAGAAGCCCGCGCACTGCTCGACCGACTCAGGGCAGCTCGAAGCGCTGCCCCAACGTCCAGGAGCCCGATTCCCACGGCTCCGAACACCGGGCCGGCCGAAGAAAGCCCCCGTATCCGACTCTCCGGTTGATCTCCAATCTACGTCCATTCGTTCGAGTCATCCATGTCGCTCTTGATGTTTCGTGAGGTTGGGTTTTCGTACGGCGGCCCTCGGCTCTTGGATGGGATCGATCTCGCCGTCGAGGCCGGCGAACGGATCTGCGTTCTGGGGAGGAACGGAGAGGGGAAGAGCACGCTCCTCCGAATGGTCGAAGGGTCGATTCAACCCGAGAGCGGTGAGATCATTCGGCGACAAGGACTCCGGATCACGCGATTGCCTCAAGAAGTCCCTCCCCCCGGCGGCCGAACCGTCGCGGCGGAGGTCGCCCTCGGCCTCGCCGACGAGGCTCCGCTTCCTCTCGAATCCGACTATCGCATCCTTTCGATTCTCTCGCGCGTCGGCCTCGAACCCGACCTTCCCTTCGATTCGCTCTCCTCCGGAATGACGCGCCGCGCCCTCCTGGCGAGGACCCTGGTCGCCGAGCCCGATATCCTCCTCCTCGACGAACCGACGAATCACCTGGACATCGATTCGATCCGGTGGCTCGAGGACTTCCTTCCTCGAATCGGAGTGACGCTCCTCTTCGTCACCCACGACCGAGCATTCCTCAAGCGGATCGCGACGCGGATCGTCGAACTCGATCGCGGTCGACTCTTCGATTGGGCGTGTGACTACTCGACTTTCCTCGCACGCAAGGAAGATCTCCTTGCGGCCGAGGAACGTCGAAACGACTTATTCGACAAGAAACTTGCACAAGAGGAAGTCTGGATTCGCAAGGGTGTCGAAGCAAGAAGGACTCGCAACGAAGGTCGTGTCCGAGCTCTGGAGGCGATGCGGGCGGCCAGGAAGCAACGACGCGATCGGCAAGGGCTCGCGCGCATTCAAGCGCAGGAGTCCGAAAAATCAGGCGCCCTCGTCGTCGAGGCAAAGGGAGCCGGCTTCGACTACGGCGATCGAACGATCATCCGAGACTTGACCACGACCGTCATGCGCGGAGACAAGGTCGGGATCGTCGGCCCCAACGGCGCGGGTAAGACCACGCTGCTCGATTTGTTGCTCGGACGGCTCCAGCCGTCTCGCGGGAGCGTCCGGCTCGGAACCAACCTCGAGATCGCCGTTTTCGATCAGTTGAAGAAAGGCCTCGACGAAGAGCGCACCGTTCAGCAGAACGTCAGCGATTACGAGATGATCACGATCGACGGAAAGTCTCGACATATCCTAGGTTATCTTCAGGATTTTCTGTTCAGCTCCGAAAGAGCCCGAACCCTCGTGAAGTTCCTCTCAGGCGGCGAACGGAGCCGACTCCTCCTCGCCAAGCTCTTCACAAAGCCATCGAACCTCCTCATCCTCGACGAACCCACCAACGACCTCGACCTCGAGACGCTCGAACTCCTTGCCGGATTGCTCGTCGCCTACCAGGGCACGGTCCTCCTCGTCAGCCACGACCGCGCTTTCCTCGAAGATGTCGTCACGAGTACACTTGTCTTTCAGGGTGAGGGACGTTTTCACGAGTACGACGGCGCCTTCGACTACGACTCGAGCCCACGCACCTCGACCTCGCCGTCCGATCCAAAGCCGAGTACATCCGCCGCTCCGACATCCGCCCCAGCCTCTCGATCCAGGAAGCTCTCCTACAAGGAGAAGAAGGAGCTCGACGAACTCCCGGCTAGAATCGAGATGATGGAAGCCGAACGAGTCGCTCTACATGAGACCATGGCGGACCCTGCCTTCTACCGCAAGCCGGGAGACCAAATCACTCTCGTCACATCTCGACTCGCCGAGCTGGAATCCGAACTCTCTCAATGCTACGAGCGATGGGAGTCGCTCGAGCAACTCGCCGGCTGACGTGGGATCAGCCAGCAGGAATCGTGCGGCTGCATGCCGATCCGAGGATAGTAGCTTCGAGCCAGAGGCGCCGCCAGCAGGATCAACGTCGTGCTCAGCCCCGCCCGCTCATGCGTACGTCGAACCAGTTCCTTCCCGATTCCACGCTTCTGTTGATCGACGTCTACCGCCAGATCCGACAGATATGTGCAGTAGGCGAAGTCGCTGATCGCCCGAGATACCCCGACCAAGAGACCGTTCAACCGAGCCGTGACGATGACGTCGGCATTGCGCAGCATTCCTGCGATCGTGTCCGGCTCGTCGACTGGTCGGCGCTGATCCAGAGTCGATCGCTTCAGCAAATCCACGAACTCTTCGACCCCTAGGTGCGGTTCTTCACGATATTCAATCATGTCGATGCTTCTCGATGATCTCGCGGATTCGGCGTCGCGCAACTCCACCCCGCTCTCCCGAGACCCAGACGGTCGAACCGGCGACCGATACGCTGTCGAAGCTGGTGCGATCGACCGACCGCCAACTCGCTCCTCCGTCGACCGTCAGATCGGAGCCCGAAGGACCCACGACCAGCCAGGTATCCTTCGAAAGCCGGGTAACAGCCGAGCGATATCCAAGAGGAGACGACAATCCCTCGGCGGACCAGGTTCGCCCCCCGTCACTGGTCTTTGCGATCGATCGGACCGCGCGCTCCGCCAGCTTGTAGTCTCCCCCGACGGCAAGTCCAACGCGCCCTTCGCCGTCGAATGAAATCGAGAAGATCCCGGACGACTCGTTTGAAGCATCGATCGGCGTCGTGGATGCCCGCCAGTTCCGCCCACCATCGACGGTCGAGAAGACCCGCGCCTGCCCGCCGCCTCCGATCCCGAACCACGCTCGCCCGTCGCCGGCCACGCAGACGCAAGTCCCGCTCGCCGCAAATGCGCTCTCGTGCGGGAGCGCTGCGGGCATTCCCGCAGGGTCGAGCGGCGTCCATCGGCGACCCCCATCCTCCGTCAGCAAGATCTGGAAGCGGCCGTCGACCGGATCTCCGAGAACGATTCCGCGACCATCATCCCAAAACGCCATCGCATCGAGAAATCCTCGTTCTTCCAGATTCACGTGTGTCGTCGTCCAACTCAGACCACCGTCCGTCGTTCGCAGAATTCGAGATCGTCGGCCCGCTCCGATCGCGAGGACGACTGCGGTTTTCGCATCGATCGCATGGAGATCGCGAAACTCGAGCTCATCTCCCTCCGAGACCTTCATCTTGATCCAAGAGTCGCCCCCATCCTCCGTCCGCAGGACGGTCCCCTGACTACCTGCGACCCAGGCCGCTCGATCATCGACGGCCGCCAGCCCGCGCAGTCGGACGTCGACGACCGGAATCGACCGTGTGAATCCCGACTGTAGGAAAAGGGCTACCGCGAAAACCATAGTCCACGACATCATCGAAGTCATGCCTCCCGGGCTTCCATCGTCGCGGCATCCGAACTCGAAGGCTCCGCCGCGTCGACTCTCGATCGGTCGACGATCCATTGGATCCCATAGAAGAAGACGGGCGTCAAGAAGATCCCGAAGAGCGTGACCCCCAACATGCCCCCGAACACCGCGGTCCCCAGCGAGCGCCGCATCTCCGCTCCCGCACCACTCGAGAGCACCAACGGCACGACTCCCAGGATGAAGGCCAGGGACGTCATCACGATCGGCCGCAACCGCAATCGACATGCCTCGAGCGTCGCCTCTCGTCGCGAACTACCCAACTCGCGTTTGGCCTTTGCGAACTCGACGATCAAGATCGCATTCTTGCAGGCGAGTCCGATCAACACGATGAACCCAACTTGCGTGAAGATGTTCACGTCCAATTCAGCAGCGATCACCGCGATCACCGAGCAGAGCAGACACATGGGTACGACGAGGATCACTGCGAGCGGCAACGCCCAACTCTCATACTGAGCTGCAAGAACGAGAAAGACGAGCACGACGGCGAGACCGAACGCGTACATCGCGCTGTTGCCGGTCTCTCGTTGGAGAAGGGCCAGTTCGGTCCATTCGGCGCGCATGGAACCAATCAATTCCTTGGATACGATCCGATCCATGGCATCGAGAACCTCCCCGGAGCTGACTCCGAGGGCCGCCGTTCCATTCACTGCAGCGGATTCATACATATTGTATCGCTGGATCATCACAGGGCCGCTCGCCTCTCGGAAGCTCGCAATTCCACCGAAGGGAATCATCCTACCGACATCATTTCGCACTCGGAGCAGCTTCAGATCCTCGACCCTCCTTCGAAACTGTGAATCGGCTTGGATGTTCACTTGCCAAGTTCGACCAAATCGATTGAAGTCATTGATGTACAGCGATCCCAAATAAACTTGAAGTGTATCGAAGACCTCATTCATTGAGACTCCCAGCGTCTTCGCGAGTTCGCGGTCGATCTCGATGTGGAGCCAAGGGCTTCGCGCACGAAAACTCGTACCGACCGCCCCCACCACCGTCGATCCCGCGGCCGCCTCCACGATTCGGTCGGTTTCCGACTGAAGCACCTCGGCGCCCAGATCGGAACGATCTTCGAGGATCAGCCGAAATCCCCCCGCCGTACCGAGTCCCTCGACCGGCGGTGCTTCGTACACGCCGATCATCCCGTCGCTCGTCTCGCGGTCGAGGGCATCCTGAAGTCTCGCCGCGATCGTGCGACCGTCGAGACCCTTCTTGGTTCGACTCTCAAAGGGATCCAGGATGACGTAGATCGAACCAAAGTTCGGCGCGTTGGCCCCGAGCAGGAGCGATTGTCCCGCCCCCGACAATGTGTGTTGGATCCCTGGGATCGATCGAGCTCGTTCCTCGAGTCGAGCAATCGTCGCCTGCGTCTTCTCGAGCGCGGTCGAGTCGGGCATTCGAAGGTCGACGAGGAGGTACCCCTTGTCTTGGAGCGGGATGAACCCGGTGGGTGTCGACGTCAAACCCAGGTATGTCGCATAGAGCAGGCCCCCGTAGACGAGGATGACGCTGACCGAACGTCGTAGGAGACCGCCCGTGATCCGCACATAACCTTCTGTGAGATGGCCGAAGAACGTGTTGAATCCACGAAAGCACCAAGCGAGTAGACGATTCAAGATGCGTGAACCAAGTAGTCCGACGAGGAACGCCGTCCCGAGGATCACCCACTCGGAGCCCGCGCGACTGAGACCAACGCTCTCGAAGTAGCGAATCGCCGGATCGGAGATCGACGCGGGCAACCATGTCGACGCCCAGGCAAACAGCCCGGCGTGCGCGACGCTCGGAAGAGGCTCGGATCGATGCGTGGACTGCTTCGGTCGCAGCAGCAGGGCAGCCAGAGCCGGACTCAGAGTGAGCGAGTTGAATGTCGAGATCAGAGTGGAGGCCGCGATGGTCAACGCGAACTGGCTGAAGAACTGGCCCACGATTCCCGAGATGAACGCGCATGGCAGAAAGACAGCCGCCAAGACCAGACCGATGGCGACCACCGGACCGGACACCTCGCGCATCGCGCGGCTCGTCGCCTCTCGAGGCGCCGCCCCACCCTCGATATGGTGCTCAACAGCCTCGACTACGACGATCGCGTCATCCACGACGATGCCGATCGCCAATACGAGCCCAAAGAGCGTCAGATTGTTCAGGCTGAAACCCATCGATGCCATGACCGCAAACGTTCCCACGATCGCAACAGGTACCGCGACGAGAGGGATCACAGCGGATCGCCAATTCTGAAGAAACAGCAGGACGACGAAGGCGACCAACAGCACGGCATCTCTCAACGTATGCACTACCTCATCGACAGACTCTCGAATGAACGGAGTCGTGTCGTACGCAATCGCGTATTCGACCCCCTTGGGAAATTGGGAGCGCAGCTCTTCCATCTTCTCTCGGACGAGCCGAGCGGTCTCGAGTGCGTTCGACCCGGGTCTCTGATAGATCGAGAGTGCAACTGAGGGACGACCATCGAGAAGACAGGTCTGGTCGTACGCCTGGGCGCCGAGTTCGAGTCGGGCGACGTCCCTCAACCGGACGACCCGTCCCGAAGCATCGGCTCTGAGGATCATCTCTTCGAACTCATCGACATCGATCAGTCGCCCCTTGGTCGACATCGTATATTGAAACACCTGTCCGGCCGGCACCGGCGGTTGCCCAATCTGCCCAGCGGCGACCTGCGCATTCTGCTGCTGAACCGCCGCGAGTACGTCCGAGGCCGAGAGGCCGCGCGCGGCCATCTTTCCCGGATCGAGCCAGAGCCGCATCGAGTAGTCTCGCTGACCGAGATAGGTCGTATCGCCGACCCCCGTCAGCCGCGAGAGTTCGTCGCGGATCTGAATCGTCGCGTAATTGCTGAGATAGAGGTTGTCTCGAGAACCGTCTGGGGAGAAGAGGTTGACGATCATCAAGATACTTGGAGACTTTTTCTTCACTGAGACGCCGCGTCGCTTGACGAGATCGGGCAGGATCGGTTCGGCCAACGCGACGCGATTCTGCACCAAAACCTGGGCGACATTCAAATCAACGCCGATCTTGAAAGTGATCGTCAATGTGTACACACCGTCGTTGGTACACTGCGACGACATGTACAGCATGTTCTCGACACCGTTGACCTGCTGTTCGATCGGCGACGCCACCGTATCGGCGACGACACGTGCGTTCGCCCCCGCGAACACGGCCGAAACCTCGACCGTCGGCGGAGTGATGTCGGGATATTGAGCGATCGGCAACGCAAAGACTGCCAATGAACCAGCCAGCGTGATCACGATCGAGAGGACGGATGCGAAAATCGGTCGATCTATGAAATATTGAGAAAACATCTCTAGGTAAGCCTCGGTCAGGAGATTTCGTGCTTGGCGACAACGCTCGACGGGGAGCTCGCGCTCTCGACTCCGAAGCGCTCGGCGTCCTCGGAAGCTCGATCGAATCGGGATTCGCTCGGGCGATCCTCGACGGCTTCGATCGTCGTCGCCTCCTCGCTCTTTTCCTGCTTCGACTCCGATTTCATCCTCACGGTACGAGATCGCGCAGCGAGAGTGCGTGCCAGAGGAACTAGACCCAGCGACAGCGCACCTGCCAAGACCGCGCCGACGAATCGAGCCATGCGGGATCGCATGACGCGGAGTTCAGCCAATCGCTCGATCACCACGAAGAAGACCGGAGTCAAGAGCAACCCGAAGAACGTGACGCCGAGCATTCCGCTGAACACCGTCACTCCCAGGGTTCGACGCATCTCCGATCCTGCTCCTCGCGAGATCAGAAGCGGGAAGACCCCGAGGATGAACGCCAGCGAGGTCATCACGATCGGTCTCAGCCTCAGTCGACATGCATCGAGCGCCGCGTTGTACGGATCGATCCCCTTGGATCGCTGGGCTCTGGCGAATTCGACGATCAAGATCGCATTCTTGCACGCGAGGCCGACCAATACGACAAATCCTACTTGCGTGAAAATGTTGATGTCCTCGTCAAAAGCATTGACGCCCTCGATTGCACAGAGCAGGCACATCGGGACCACGAGGATCACCGCCAGCGGGAGCGACCAACTCTCGTACTGTGCGGCGAGAACCAAGAAGACCATCAACACGGCGAACGCGAATACGGTCATCGCCGTGTCCCCCGCTTGGATCTGGAGATATGCGAGTTCGGTCCACTCTACGCGCATCGTCCGCGAGAGCGAGCGTCGCGCCAGATCTTCGAGTGCAGCGATCGCCTCGCCGGAGCTCACGCCTGGGGCCGCGCTTCCACTGATCGGCGCGGCTGGATACATATTGTATCTCGTCAAGATTAGTGGACCGTTTCGCTCTCGAATCGTCGCGACGGAACCGACAGGAACCATGCGACCGGCGGAGTTTCGAACCGTCAGACGACGAATGCCCTCGGCGGAGTTACGAAATCTCGGCTCGGCCTGGATGATCACTTGCCAGGTCCGCCCGAAGAGATTGAAGTCGTTGATGTAGAGAGATCCAAGATAGACCTGCAGCGACTCGAACAGATCGCGCAGAGTCACCAACCGCGTCAGACTCTCCGCGCGATCGACATCAGCAAATAGCTGAGGAACATTTGCGCGAAAGACCGAAGAGAGGCCCACGAAGGCCTTCACCAGTGTTGAGGATCGACCCGACGCATCGATGTCGCCCGTTACGAGGTTTCGCGTCTCGTCGAAGGACGCGGAGTCAGCCACGCGGGTGAGTTCCTCAGCCTCCTGCTGTAGCCGGAGCAGCCCAAGGTCGCCTCGATCTTCGACCATCAGCTTGAATCCGCCCGCCCGACCGACCCCACGGATCGGAGGCGGTCCCAGAACGGTCACCATGGCGTCGGGTATCTTCTTGGCGAATTCCGAACGCAACCGCTGAGCGATCTCTTCACCGTGAAGCGACTGAATCGGCGCGCGTCTTCGCAGCGGACCGCCTAAGACGGCTCCGAGCGAGCCGTCGATCAACTCAGCGAGCGACTGAGTGTTCCGCGACGGTGGACGGCCGCCCGTGATGTATCGAATCATCAGTAGATCGTCACGATCGGGAACTCGGCGTTGATCGAGCCACCGCCAGAGGCGATCCTCGTGCGACCCGACTCTCTTCTCAAAAGGTTCCAAGATGATGAACATCGAGCCATAGTTCGAACCAAATGCGCCGAGCAGCAGCGACTGCCCGGTCATGCTCTGGGTGAAGCGAACGCCGGGTGTCGCCCGGGCGATGCGATCCAGGTCATCCAATACTGCTTGAGTCCTCTCCATCGATGCCGCGTCGGGTAGCTGAATATTGCACATCAGGTATCCCATATCCTGCGACGGAATGAAGCCCTTGGGCGTAGTGCGCAGATCGAATTCCGTGACGAACAGGCATCCAACATAAACGACGATGACGAGTACGCAGCCACGAATGCAGAGCGAGACGGACTTGACATACAGAGATGTTGTTTTACCGAAGATCCAATTGAATCCCGAGAAGAAGTATCCGACGATCCGATTCACCAGTCCGAAGGCGAGGTAACCCAGTGCTCCACCTGCACAAGCCCCGACGATCGCTGCAACGATGTTCGAGACCGACTCCTCACCGACCGAGATCGACGCGATCGCCGCGAGCGGCACCGAAGACCCCGCGACGATCGACATCGCGTCGATGCTCTCACTTGCTTCCAGGAAATCGGTCGCCAAAGAACCCGCCAAGCTCTGACCAACCCAACCGAAGAGCAGCGCCGTGCCCCAGGCGGGCAAGGCCTCGTGTCGCCGCGAATTCGATGCTCCGCTCGCTCGTGGTCGGAGAAGCAGCGCGGCGAGAGCAGGACTCAACGTCAGCGAACTGAACGTCGAGATCAATGTCGAGGCGGCAATCGTCAATGCGAATTGCCGGAAGAACTGGCCGACGATCCCGGAGATGAACGCGCACGGGATGAAGACTGCACACAGCACCAGTCCGATGGCGATGATCGGCCCGGATACCTCGTCCATCGCCTTGATCGTGGCATCCCGAGGCGTCAGCCCGGAATCCAAGTGATGTTCAACCGACTCCACGACGACGATCGCGTCGTCGACGACGATTCCGATCGAGAGCACCAGCCCAAAGAGCGTGAGGTTGTTGATGCTGAAGCCCAAACCCGCCATGACGGCAAAGGTACCGACGATCGCCACAGGAACGGCCACCAGCGGAATCAGAGCCGAGCGCCAGTTCTGGAGAAAGAGCAGCACCACGATCGCCACGAGAATCACGGATTCCCCGAGCGTCTTGAACACCTCGCGAATCGACTCTCGGATGAAGGGGGTCGTGTCGTATCGGATCTCATATCGAAGACCGGGCGGGAAGTCACTCGAGAGCTCGGCGATGCGCGCCTTGATCGCGTCGGCCGTCTCGAGTGCGTTCGAGTCGGGGAGCTGAAAGATCGCCATGGAGATCGAAGGAACGCCGTTGAGCCTCGTCGCTACGTCGAGACTCTTCGCACCGATCTCGACACGAGCAACGTCCTCGAGCCGCACGGAACGACCGTCGTGGGTCGAGCGGATCACGATCGCGCCGAATTCACTCGGATCGACAAGCCTCCCCTTGGTATCGATCGTCATCTGAATCGACTGACCTTCCTCGGTCGGAGGCTGACCGATCCGACCGGCGGCCACGGCTCGATTCTGTTCCCTCACCGCTCGGACGACGTCGCCCGCCGTCATTCCAAGCGACTCGAGCCGCTCCGGGTCGACCCAGATCCGCATGCTGTAATCTTGTTGTCCCAACATCCCGACATCGCTGACGCCGGGAATTCGCATCAACTCGTTTCTCAGTCGCATCGATGCAAAATTGCTGAGATACAGTTGATCATACTCGCCGCCCGGGGCATTGAGCGCAATGGAGAGAAGGATATCGGGCGATCGTTTGCGTGCCGTGACGCCCGCCTGTTTGATCACCTCGGGCAGATTGGGGAGCGCCAGAGCCACGCGATTCTGAACCAGAACCTGCGCAACGTTCAGGTCCATCCCCTGGCGGAAGGTCACCGTGAGGTTGTACGACCCGTCATTCGTACATTGAGAGGACATGTAGAGCATCCCCTCGACGCCGTTCACCTGCTGCTCGATCGGAGCTGCGACGGTCTCGGCAACCACAGCTGCGCTGGCGCCTGCATATCGACAGTCGACTTGAACCGTCGGGGGTGCGATGGCCGGATACATGGCCAGCGGGAGGCTGGAGAGCGAGACCGCACCCGCGAGCGTGATCACGATCGAGAGAACCGCCGCGAAAATCGGCCGATCAATGAAGAATCGTGAAAACACGCGTAGAATCCTTCGTGAGTGAATCGGAATTCACGAGTGCGATCGGTCGAACGAGGTCAGAAGGAAAAGCCCGTGATCGGGTGCCTTCGACGCGGCGCAGGAGCGGTTGTTCCCGAGCGTTCATCTCCGCCGCTTGTCGGCGAGACCGACTGGTCCGCGGGTCCGACAGCAGCACTCTTCGTCCCGGAGAACTCCGGGTCCGGAACCGGCAACACGATCGCGCCCGGCTTGATGCGCTGCAAGCCGCGCACGACCACTCGATCCTCCTTCTCGAGTCCGTTCTCGACGATGCGAGCGCCACCCTCAACGAGTCGACCCACCTCGATCGGACGGTACTCGACTCGTTCGACCGGCTTGCCGTCCTTTCCTTCTCCGGTCACGATCACATAGACGAATCGACGCCCCTGATCACTTCCCACGGCCTGTTCGGGAACGACGACGACGGGCCGAGGCTCACCGATCGGGAGTCGAACCCGCACGAACATCCCAGGTGAGAAGTCGCGTGTGGTCTCGTCGGCCGCGGATCGTGGATTCGAGATGATGCCGCGGATCCTGAGGGTCCCCGAATTCGAGTCGACTCGATTCTCGCTGAAATCGAGCATCCCTTCATGAGTGAAGCCGGTCTCGTCCGCCAGAGCAGCCTGAATGGGCACCCCGGCCCCTTCGGCAGAGGCGAGTCGACCTTCTCTGATCAGGCGGCGAATTCGCAGAAGTGTGCGTTCATCGATATCAAAATACATATACATCGGATCCAGTGCAACGATGGTGGTCAGCTGGGTATCGTCCGCCTTCACGAGATTTCCAGGATCGACCAACCGACGGCTGATTCGCCCCGATATCGGCGCGGTGACTCGCGTGAAGTCGACGTTCAACTGAGCTTTCGCGACCTGAGCGTCGGCGATTCCGATCGATGCACGAGCCTCCGCCAACTCCCCCGCGGCTCGATCGAATTCCTCTCGCGTCGCCGTGCCGCGGCTCAGGAGCACGGTCAATCGCTTGTAGTCGGCCTCGGTTCGAGCCACACGCGCGTCCGCCTGCGCAAGCAATGCACGCGCTTCCTCCAACTCTGCCTGATATGGACGTGGGTCGATCTGGAAGAGGGTCGCGCCCTTCTCCACCTCCGAACCGTCCACGAACGACACCGTGTCGAGGTATCCGGTGACTCGCGACCGAACGTCGACGGAGCGATACGCCTCGGTACGGCCGGTGAAGAGTTCCACATCCGCGAGCGATTGTTCTGAAGGAGATGCGACATAAACGGTTGGTGGCGGTGCAGGTGGAGGAGAGACGGTCGGGCGTCGGCAGCCTGATCCGATGATCGAGCAGACCACGAAGATCAACACACGCATCTTGATGACTTTCGTCGTACTCGAATCCATGGTATGCCTCATGCGAGGTGCGGCGAGTCGGATCGGGGTGAATCGAACACTCATCGCGTGTCCCTCCGTTCGTTCCTCGAACTCGACATACGAAGGTGAGAATCACGTCCCCACTTCGTCGAGCACCATGCAGATTCGCATGCGATTCATGATGAGTGCGGTCACACTTACAGCTCGCGGGGGCACGACTCTTCTCTCTGGGATCTTCGGCTGGATCACTCTCTCGCGGGTAAGGCGTCGAGGCCGACACTTTGCAAACGGCGCATGAAGTCGAACCGAACGAGTGGTTCGTCGTGCATCGGAACTGGATCGCCGGCCCCGATCTTGCGGGCCGCGCTTCGAAGCCGTTCCAATACGATCGATGCCCGCAAAGTGCGACTTCGACGAGTCGAACCGTGGAGTCGAATCCGCTTCGCCGCGCGACTCGATCGACATCCAAGCAACCCCGGCACTGAATCGAGAGATCCGGCAGTCGATGTCGTCTGGCGCACGACGATCGCATCGGCTCCCCGACGAGGGACTCTTACGATGCGGACAGTCGGCGCATTCACGGCGAGACTGAGTGCCATGGCGAGATCATCGAGGGCGCGGGTGTGGAAGGATGCCGGGAGGAGGGTGCTCGAGGATCGACCAAATGAGCTGTTCCACTGTAGGCGAACCGACGCGGACGGTCAATCATCGGCTCATCGCCCCGAGGTGTCGGCAACGAGTGGAATCCAACACGATAGGCATGACGGAGCCCACTGGGAGCGATTGCCCGCGAAGCGAGCCACGCGCCTGAATCACCCGCGAGGTCCCGTGAGCCGGCATTCGTCCTCGGATCGAACTGCGATACACACGTTCACTTGATCTCGGATTGCCCTCGACGCGACTTCCTGCTAGAAGACTCCCTCGCGAATCTCGTGTTCCGACCAGGCATCCGCGGGCACAGAGTCGATTCAATCGGATGGATCCGAGGAGAGCATCGTGTCGCTCAACAGCCCACGAATCGTCGAACCTGACGCGAGCTTCCCGGACGATCCTCGCGTCTTCGACGAGACGCCCGCAGGCACCGGTCGATCCGGCGTTCGGTCGGCGCTCGCGTTGATCGCAGCCTGCGGACTGATCGGCGTATGCGGAGGACTGCTGGAGTCGGTGATCCTCGTTCTGCAGCATCGATTCGCCGCCGAATCCCTCTTGGGCGGCCTTCAGATGAACCGACACTTCGCATGGATGATCCCTACGTCACATGCACTCTTGACGACTGCAGCCGCGATCATCCTCGTTCCTGCCTCGCGAATCATCGGCAGCCGCGCACGAACACTGCCGGTCTTTTTCTCGCTCTCCGCAATCATCTTCGGCTTGGTCGCTCTCGTGAAGTCGATCCATCCGGTCGCGGGCTTGGTGCTGGCACTCGGATCAGCGCGAATCTTCCTGCAGTTCTTCGATCGAGATCGCGGCAGGCTGCTCCGAATCGTCCTGCCGATCAGCGCCCTTTTCGCAATGGGGCTGGTTATCGAGAGCCGGCTGAGACTCGGTCCATCCGAATCGGGATCGAGCACAGTCCATTCTTCGATCGATCGGAGTCGTCCGAACCTCGTCTTGGTCGTCATGGATACGGTGCGAGGCGACCGACTGGGAAGCTCGGGCTATCGCCGCGCGACCACGCCCAATCTCGATCGGCTTGCTCAGCGAGGAGTCATCTTTCGAGAAGCACGCTCGACTGCTCCGTGGACGCTTCCCTCACATGCTTCGATGTTCACCGGGAGATTACCTCATCAACTGGGGATGAGCGGCTCGAAGCCGCTTCCATCCAACGTGCCCACGCTGGCCGAGGCGCTGTCGGATCATGGATACAGAACAGGCGGCTTTGTCGGAAACACGTATTTCTGCAATTCTTGGTACGGCCTGAATCGAGGATTCCAGCATTACGAGGACTACTATCGCGACAACCTCGTGATCTCGGCCTACGAGGCACTGCGATGCTCCGGCTTGGGTAGGGCGATTCTCACGATGATCGTGGGAGAAGGGAACGCCCGATCCGGAACCATCAACGCACTCAAGGACGCAGCGCGGGTCAACGAAGATTTCTTGAACTGGCTCGATCGATCCGGCGAAGGACCGTTCTTCGCATTCCTGAATTACATCGACGCACATGATCCTTATCAAGCACACGACACCGCCTATGCTCGATTCGGACGAGCTCCCGAGACACCCGAAGAACACGAGCTGATCCGTGCGTGGCATGCGTTCGACAAGACTCGAGTCGATGAATCCGCACTCGAGCTCTTGGAAGACTGTTACGATGACAGCCTTCGTGCTCTCGATGCGCGACTCGGACTGCTCTTCGAGGAACTCGAGCGACGAAAGAAGATGGATAACACATATGTAGTTATCACATCAGATCATGGCGAGGCGTTCGGCGAGCATGGACTCTATCTCCACGGTCAGAGTCTGCATCGCAACGAAACTCATGTCCCTCTGATCATCTGGGGCCCTCAGGGGGTTCCCGCCGCTCGCTCGATCGATCGGCCCGTGAGCCTGGTCGACTTGGCGGCGACGGCGCTCGAGTTGCTCGACATCGATCCCTCGAGCAAGCTGCCCGGGAAGAGTTGGTCGAGACTCTGGGAAACCAATGCTGATTCCGCAGCCTCGAGCGAACCGGTCATCTCCGAGGCGGCGGTCCGCGAGAAGGTGAGCCGAAAGAAGCTCGCAATCCCCGCGATGCGAGGCCCGATGGTGTCGGTTCTCGAAGATGGCTATGTCCTGATTCGGGACGCGCACGGATCAGAGCAGTTGTTTCATGTAGAGTCCGATCCCGGTGAGCGGCTCGACCTGATCGCTCGTGACGACCTGGAGCACGTCCGCGCTCGACTGCGCGCGCGACTGAACGAGGTCACTGCTTCGAGTTCGCGAGAGACGACGCGGCGGTGACCGCCGTGTCCGGCGAATCGCTCACCGCGGGCGCAGGGGGATCCTCGACCGAGAGCCCCACTGCGAGTTCCGCCGGGTGTCCGAGCGCGTGGAAGAGCCGAAACTGCGCACGATTGTGATCGATGACCGACGTCAAGTAGTCGGAACGTGCTTGTGCCAAGGCTTGGATCGGCTGGAGGACTTCGATGGGGCGTGTCGAACCAGGCAACCCGGTTCCTCGCTTGATGTTCGTGAAGTTCAACTCGAGCGACGCGAGCGCCTCGGGGATCGCCCGCCGGGCCTGCTCGAGTTCGCGAAGGGCAGCGAGACGCGCCTTCTCGGCTCGGACGACTTCGGCAGCGACACGATCCTGCATCTTCATGAGCTCGAGCATGGCGACGTGCTTCTCGGCGAGGCGTTGGCGAGCAATGGCTCGGTCGGCAAGCCCGAGATTCTGGAGCTCCCAGTAGAGGTTGACGTCGGCATCACTCCGGCTCGCGAACGCCCCGAAGAATCCACCCGCACCGCCACCGAATCCACCGCCGGAATATCGCAGAGCCAGGCTCGGAATCAGCGGTCGCAGTCGGGCTTGTCGCAACCGCACGATCGTCGCTTCGACGAGAGCCTGGCCTCGAGCGAGTTCGGGACGGTGGCGAAGTCCCTGAACGATCAAGTCGTCGATCGATCCTCCCTCGGGAACGATCCGGATCATCGCTTCCGCAGGTTCGATCGGCGCAATCAGCACTCGAGGATCGATGCGAGTGATCCGGATCACTTCGGCCGCGCTGACTTCGAGCTCTCCCACGGCACTCTCGACTTCGCGGCGACGACGATCGCGTTCGGCGAGGCTACGTTGGTGGTCGGCCTCCAGTCCCGCACCGCTCGCGGCGAAGGACCGCGTCAGGCCGGCTAGGTCCTCGGCATGCGCCGACGCCTCCCGGGCGATCGCCAGTCGACCCGCCGCCGATTGAAGATCGAAATATGCCTCAGCGGTGAGAAGCACCGCGTCGTTCGAGGCCACCCGGACATCGAACTTGCGAGCATCGAGTACGCGACGCGCGGATTGAGGCTCGAATAGGGCGTCGGAAATCCGAAGAACGGTCGTGAGCCCCGACGTCTGCGCGGGACCACCTGCCGGAACCGGCCCCGATACGCTCGATCCGGCCGCCGCCGTCGCTCCCAAGAACAGCGAACTCTTGCTGATCGTGCGGACAGGCCCCTCGACGACCTGCGCCTGGCCGTCGTGGCGAATCCAATTCGGCCCAATGAAGATGCTTGGAAGCCAGAGCACTCGTGCCTTGTTCCATTCAGCGATCGCCGCGCAAACACGTGCTCGTGCGATGGCGATGTCGAGATCCTGCGCACCGGCCATCCGTAGCGCACCGGCCAAATCGATGGGGAGGACTGCTTGATCGGGGACGAGCCGTCCGCCGAGTGGATTCGATTCGCCGCTCTCGATCCGTGCGCTCGATTCCTCGATCCCGCTCCGAATCGAGGGTGAGGGCGGCAGAGGCGAGGGGAGGTCGCCGGCCGAGGTTGACGTCGCGATCGCGACGGTTGCCGGCAGCAACCATCCCATCTTCAAGAGCCGCGAAACCCGATTCATCGTTACGATCCTCCTGATCGACACCGCGCGATCGTCATGATCGTTGCGACCGCTCGCGACTCGACCCGAGACTCCCTCTCGTCACTCCGCATATCGCCCAACTCGATCCGACAACTCCACTCGAAAGCGCGCGACTCGGCCGATTCAGGACTTCTTCGCAGCCGCGGTCGGAGCCATGGTCTCGACAGCCTGGCCAATCGCCAACGCGGCGCCGCCTTCCTTGATGATCGACTCGGTCCCGGTCAATCCTTCGCGGACCTCCACACGACCCGAGTCTTCCAGTCCGAGGGCAACCCTGGTCCGAGAGACCTTCCCATCGACGACAACGGCGACAGAGGGTTCAGGACCGCCCTTGATCACCGCCGTACTCGGGACCGTGAGCACATCTCGATGTTCTTCGAGAACGATACCTGCGCGAACGTAGAGCCCGGGCTCGAGCGTGCCCCCGCCGTTATCGATATCGACCTCGATTCGTGTCGTCCCGGACTCGGCGTCGATCATTCGGGACCGCCTGCTGACCTTGGAAGGGACGACTCGTTCACCAAGCGCCGGGAAGATCAGTTCGACGTCGGCCCCATCTCGGACCGCGAGCGCAAACCGCTCGGGAACGGTGAGGACCGCCGTCAACAGATCGGTGCGAGCCAAGACGAAAAGCGACTCGCCTCTGGGGCCTTCCTCCGTGAGACGACCCGAATCGGTGTTGCGTTCGACGATCATTCCATCAAATGGTGCGATGAGCCTTGTGTAGCTGACCATTGCTTCGGCGTGACGCACTTCGGCCTCGGACAGACGTACACCCGACTCGGCGGCGACGACGTCGGCCTCGGCCTTCGCAAGCGCCGCGCGCGCTTCATTGGCGTCGGCCTCCGCCGAGCGGATCTTGGCGCGGTCGGCCTCGATAGCGGCCTCCGCAGCCTGCAGCTTGCTCCTGGACTCATCGACCAGGCTTTGCGTCACGGCACGTTCATCCCCGAGTTGCTTGGTGCGAGCGTATTCGGAGACCCACCTCGCCAGTTCGGCCTCCGATCGCTTCAGGCCCGCTCCAGCCTCCCCCACCCGCGCGAGAGCACTCGCCACCGACGCGGAGGCGAGGGCGACTCCCGCCCGGGTTTGGACGAGCCTCGCCTGAGCCTGGGCTACGGCGGATCGTTTCTCGTCGAGTTTCGCATCGACCTCCGGCGCGGAGATCCGGGCGATCAATTGTCCCTTGGTGACCCTGGCTCCGATGTCGATCGTCAATGTCTCCAGATAACCCGACAGTTTCGCTTGCAGCGGCGCAACCTCGGCAGGTTCGAGGCGTCCGACGACTCGCTCGACGCGGCGGACCGTCCGGCGCTCGGGCGCCACGACCTCGACCTTGACCACGCTCGTCGAGCTTGCGACGCCTGGAGAACGAGCCTGCTCGGAGATCGATCCGGAGCACCCGGCCCCCATGAACGCGGCCAAACAGAGAAAGCTGATTCGATGTCGCGTGGTCATTCGGAGGGTCTCTCGTGCAAGTGCATGCTCTTATGATCGAGTGCGATCGATGACGATGTCGCAGCGTCGGCCGATGATACGAAACGCGGACTCTCCGGATCGAGCGGGTCGAGCGAGACGGAGGTCGTCGAAGCACCGCGACGAACGATCGCGAAGACCATCGGAAGGAAGAAGATCGTCGAGAGGGTCGCCGCGGACAATCCCCCGATCACGGCGCGACCGAGGGGAGCGGTCTGTTCGCCGCCCTCGCTCGTCCCCAAGGCCATCGGGAGCATTCCCGCAATCATCGCCGCGCTGGTCATCAGGATGGCG
Organism: Isosphaeraceae bacterium; assembly: GCA_033763215.1. Taxonomy (GTDB): domain Bacteria; phylum Planctomycetota; class Planctomycetia; order Isosphaerales; family Isosphaeraceae; genus JANRKW01. The sequence continues at coordinate 191,816 of JANRKW010000029.1, forward strand.
CGAAGGCGTCCCGCAGCACCCTCGGCTGCGGCGTTCACAGCGTCGGAACCTTCGCGACGCCGACGCTCCGCAAAGGTCACGAGGAGGATCGCGTTCGCCGCCGCCACGCCGATTGCCATGATCCCGCCCATATACGATTGCAGGTTGATCGTCGTGCGCGTCGCCCAGAGCATCAACACGACTCCCGCGACAACCGACGGGATCGTCGAGATCACCACGAGCGACAGTCCGATCGACTGGAAGTTGGCCGTGAGCAGCAGCAGGATCACGATAACGGCGAGAACGAGACCGAGGCTCAGGCCTTGGAGGATCTCTTGAAGCGGACGGATCTGACCGCGGAGCTCGAGCGTCGCCCCTTTTGGGGGATCCCCAACGCGAGCGATCGCCTCGCGGATTCGCTCCGAGGCCCGACCGAGGTCGATTCCCGAGAGGTTCGCAGTCAGGCTGACGACGCGCTTCATGTTGTACCGGTCGAACTGCCCCGGCATGACCCCCTCGGTCACTCGAGCGACGTCGCGGAGGAGCAACGAATTCCCGCCCGCGTGTTGAATCGGGATCCGTTCGACTTGTCCGATCGAGTCCATCGTCTGATAGGGGATCTCGACTTGGACTTGGTAGCCGATTCCGCTCTTCGGGTCGGGCCAGTAGTTCGGCAGGATGAACCGGCTCGAGGAAGTCGCGGCGACGAGCGAACGAGAAATCTCGGAGACCGTGACCCCGGTCGTGCCCGCGAGTTCCCGATCGATCTCGACCTCGACTGTCGGATAGTCGAGCGACTGAACGAATTGGAGGTCGCGGAGACCTTCGATCTTCGCCAGTTCGACCCGGATCTTCTCGGCATATGCGCGATTCTCCGCGAGTGCGGGACCATCGACAGCGATCTCGATCGGGGTGGCCGAGCCGAAGCTCATGACCTCGCTGACGATGTCGGCGGGTTCGAAGGCGAATCGGACCCCGGGCAATTCAGAGGCGAGTCGTTCGCGGAGACGGTCCTCGAGACGGTCGATCGACACGCCCGAGCCCTCTCGGAACGCGACTCGCATCACCGCCTCCTCGGGCCCGCCGGTCCATTGATAGATTGCATTGATCGGATATGTCGATGGAATGTTGCCGACGTATCCCACAGAGGTCTCGACGGCGTCCTCGCCGGCTTCCTCTCGGATCGCCCGCAGCGCGGCGACGGCGATCCGCTCGGTCTGTTCGATTCTCGTTCCGGTCGGGGCTTCGAGGCGAAGCTGGAATCGTCCGGCGTTTGCTCGCGGGAAGATCTCCAGTCCCAGTCGAGGCGAGATCAATGCGATCGCCGCGATCGAACCGGCGAAGACGGCGGGCGCAGCGATCCAGCGGATCCGCACGAGTCCGACCGCGACGCGCTGATAGCCGTCTCGAAATCGATCGAACGCCGACCGACGGCGAGGCCCCGACTCGACGCGGAGCAGCCACGCCGACATCACGGGAACGAAGGTGCTCGAGAGGAGATAGGAAGAGATCATGGCGAAGCCGACCGCGAGCGAAAGCGGTACGAATAGGGCCTGTGCGGCTCCCTGCATGAAGAACGAAGGGAGGAAGACCGCGACGACGCACAACATCGCGAGCAACCGAGGTACCGCGGTGTCGAGGTTGCCTCGCCTGACCGCGAGAGAGACCGAGTCGGTCTCCTCCATCTTGTGATGAATGTTCTCGATCTCGACCGTGGCTTCGTCGACGAGGATGCCGACGGCGAGCGCGAGTCCGCCAAGCGTCATCAGGTTGATCGACTGGCCGGAGAGCCAGAGCGCAATCAACGCACCCGCGATCGCCAATGGGATGTTCAAGACCACGACGACGACGCTGCGGACGTCGCGAAGGAAGAGCAGCACCATCAATCCCGTGAGCACCGCACCCAGAACACCCTCGAGCACGAGCGAGTCGACCGCGCGCGTCACGGTGGGAGATTGGTCGAACTCGAATCCGACGTCGATGTCGGGTGGGAGGACCCCTTGCATCTTGGGAAGGGCTTCTTTGACGTTCTTGACCACCGAGATGGTCGAGGCGTCGGCCCGTTTCGTCACGAGGATGTAGACCGCTCTGCGCCCGTCGACGAGAGCATACCCGGCGGGGATGTCGGAAGCATCCTCGACGGTCGCCACGTCGCGAAGGTAGACGGGGGTCTGCGAACCCGTTCGCAGGGGGATCCGCTCGAGATCCTTCGCCTGCTTCACGAGCGAGTTGACGGGCACGATCGGCATGCGGTCGCCGATGCGGACATTCCCCGACGGACTGATCGAATTCCCGGTCTCGAGCGCCTTCATCACGTCGTCGGGGCTGAGGTTGTGCGCTCGGAGTCGATCGGGATCGACCCGCGCGACGAGCGTGCGTTGGCTGCCTCCGAACGGCGGAGGAGCCGAGACGCCGGGGAGCCCCGCGAACATCGGTCGTACTTTGAAGAGTGCCTGGTCCTGGATCTCGCCGATCGATCGTGTCTCGCTCGACAGCACGAGATAGCCGACCGGGACGCTCCCCGCGTCGAATCGCGTGATGAACGGCGAGACGGTTCCCGGCGGCATGAAGGCGCGAGATCGCGTGACGTAGCCGATCGTCTCGGCCATCGCCTGCGCCATGTTGGTCCCCGGGTGGAAATAGAGCTTCATCAGGGCCATGCCCTGGATGTTCCGGCTCTCGACGTGATGGATCCCGCCGATATAGAGAAAGTGATACTCGTAATAATTGGTGAGCAATCCTTCCATCTGCGCGGGATCCATGCCTCCATAAGGCTGACAGACGTAGATCAGCGGAAGATTCATATTTGGAAAGATATCGATCGACATCCGCATCCAGGCGAACGATCCCCCGAGGACGAGCGCGACGACCATTACCATCACTGTCCAGGGACGCCTGAGTGCGAAAACGATCGGATTCATCGACGGCGACCTCATCTGAGCTGCGGAGATGACCTCACGGACGATCATATCCGTTGGCTCGGTGAGGCGATACCGACTGTATGGTGTAGAGACCGTGCAGATCGCGCGAGGGATCCGATCGATCGCACCATCTGTTGGACGAGCAGAAGTACTCGGGCTAGAATCGAATCGCCCGATGGGGATCTCCATCCACCTCCGCCCCAACGATCCCGCCGTTCCCCGAGTTCCCTATGCACAATCACCCAGATCGAGGCCGATTCCTCCAAGTGCTCGCCGGTTCACTCATCGCGTCGCTGCCGCTCGCCGGAGGATGCGGCACGGGTCAGGCCGAACGGCAGGCGCGGAGGGAGCCTCAGAAGGTCAAAGTGGTCGAGGTCAAGAAGTCGACCACCCCGATCCTCGCGTTCTCCAACGGCACGACCCGCGCAATCGAAGAAGTGATCATTCGAGCACGCGTCAAAGGATTCCTGGAGGAGAAGCACTTCGAGGAAGGTGCCATGGTGAAGGTGGGGCAACTCCTGCTCGTCATCGACGAGGAGCCGTTCCAGGTCCGACTCGCTCAAGCAGAGGCCGGTCTCGGCGAAGCCGAGGCGAATCTCCGCAAAGCCGAACAATCGAAGTCGGTCGAGATCGCACGCGCCCAGCTCGCGCTCGATCAAGCCTCGGCCTTCCTCGCCCAAGTCGAGGTGAATCGCGAGCGCAGTCTGTACGCGCGAAAGGCGACTCCTCTCGAGGAGGTCGATCGCCGCGAAGCCCAGGCCAAGCGGAGCGTCGCCCAGGTCGACGCCGCCAAGGCCGCGCTCGAGCAGGCGATCACCGACCACGACGTCAACATCGCCGCCGCAAAGGCCGTCGTCGAGAAGGCCAAGGCGGATGTCCGGAATGCTCGGATCGAACTCGGATATTGCCGAATGACTGCGCCGATCAGCGGCCGAATCGGTGAACTCAGAGTCAAACTCGGCAATCTCGTCGGCCCCGATGCCGACAGTGAACTCGTCGATATTCGCCGGCTCGATCCGATGGGGTTCGACGTCCGCCCCAGTTCGCGATATCTGGAGCGCATCAATCGAGTCGTCGCCGCAGGAACCCCTGTGGGGTTCAAGGTCGAGGGCGAACGCGACTATGGTCATCGAGGCAAGGTCGTATTCATCGACAACAAGATCGACCCTGCGACCTCCACCGTACTCCTCAAGGCCGAAGTACCCAACCCCAACAATGAACTGCTGCCCGGGGAGTACATCCGCACGCGCACCGTCGTCGGAGAGTATGCGAATGCAATCACAATTCCCGAGCGAGCACTCATGGAGTCGCAGTCGGGATTCTCGGTCTTCGTGGTGAACGGCGAAGGACGCGTGGAGCGAAAGAACGTGACCCTGACCGACACGATCGAGGGAGTCGCCGTCATCGAAGAGGGGCTGTCGGAAGGTCAACGGGTCATCGTCGACGGGTTACAACTCGTGAGACAGGAAGACCAGGTCGAGGTCGAGAACGTCGAAGCGGAGGAAGCGCGAATCGAGACGACGTCGCCCGCATCGCGTCCGCCTTCGACCCCCTCGTCCAATCCGGCCAAGTGACGAGTCTCTCGGTCGATCTCCGCGAACCGAGTCGTCCACGCTCATCACGTACTCCCTCACCGAACTTCGGCAGGTACTCCCACCCATGGTGAATTTCTTCATCGGTCGGCCGATCTTCGCCACCGTGCTCGCACTTCTGATGGTGCTCGTCGGCGGGGTGTGCCTGTTCACGCTGCCGATCTCGCTCTATCCCGAGATCGTGCCTCCCCAAGTCCAAGTGACCACGACCTACACCGGGGCGGATGCCGAGACGGTCGCGAACACAGTCACGACGCCGATCGAGCAGCGCATCAACGGCGTCAAGGGCATGATCTATATGTCGTCCGACAGCACGTCGAACGGCCTGACGCGGATCATCGCCACCTTCGACGTCGGCTATCCCCAGGATATCGCCGCGGTCGACGTTCAAAACAAGGTCGAGAACGCCAAGTCGTTCCTCCCCGAGGAAGTCCGACAGTTCAGCGTCGAGAGCAAGAAGGCGTCGACCAACATGGTCTGCGTCGTGAACATCGTGTCGCCCAAAGGCACATACGACGCGGCCTTCCTCGACAACTTCGCGCAGATCAACGTGCTCGACGTCCTCAAGCGCATCCCCGGCGTCGGCGACGTCAACGTCTTCGGTCGCAAGTATGCGATGCGGATCTGGCTCGATCCCGATCGGATGGCAAACCAGGGGATCCGTCCCGACGACGTCATCCAGGCGATCAAGCAAGAGAACCGACAGGCCGCGGCCGGCAAGATCGGTGCGGCGCCGATTCCACCTGGACAGACCTTTGAACTCCCGATCACGGCCAAGGGCCGACTCGAAACCTCCGAGGAATTCGAGGAGATCATCGTCCGCGCCCGCGTCGACGGCTCGGTCGTTCGCGTTCGAGACATCGCGCGCGTGGAACTCGGCTCCGAGAACTACGAGTCGTCCGGCTTCCTCAGCGGCAAGCCCGCCGCCACGCTCCCCATCTACCAGCTCTCCGATGCCAACGCCCTCCAGATCGTCGAGGCGGTACGCCAGGAGATGACTCGGCTCGCCCGCGACTTCCCCGAAGACGTCGAATTCGAGATCGCCTACGACACTACCAAATACGTCCAAGAAAACATCACCGAAGTCCAACATACGCTGTTCGAAGCCTTTGGGCTCGTGCTGATCGTCGTCTTCCTATTCCTCCAGGGTCTTCGCGCCACGCTGATCCCCATGATCGCGATCCCCGTCTCCCTCGTCGCGACCTTCGCACTCATGGCGGCCTTCGGCTTCTCGCTCAATACGCTCACGCTCCTGGGGTTGGTGCTAGCGATCGGTCTGGTCGTCGACGACGCCATCATCGTCGTCGAAAACGTCGAGAAACAGCTCGAACACGGTCTCGCACCTCTCGAGGCAACGCGAAAGGCCATGGCCGAGATCACGACCCCCATCATCACGATCACGCTCGTGCTCGCCGCGGTCTTCGTCCCCGTGGCGTTCATCCCGGGTCTCACCGGCCGGCTCTACAACCAGTTCGCTCTGACGATCGTCTTCTCGTTCCTCTTCTCCGCGTTGAACTCGCTGACATTCAGCCCGGCGATGTGCCGCCTCTTCCTGAAGCCCAAGGTCCACGGCGAGACGAAGTTCTTCTTCTTCCGCTGGTTCAACAAAGGAATGAAGATCCTCGAGGATTCTTACGATTCGTTCCTCGACTACACTGCGCGAAATTGGATCCTGATCGTCGCACCTTCTCTCGCGCTCCTCGCCCTCACGGTCGCGATGCTGGCCGCCCGGCCGAAGGCGTTCATCCCGAGCGAGGACCAAGGCTTCTTCATCGTCACCGTGCAAGCTCCCGACGGCACCACCCAGGCCCGCACCCGCGCGATCATGGACGAGGTCGACCGGCTCGCGCGAGACCTCGAGGGCGTCGAGGACACGATCCGATTCGACGGGCTCAACCCGATCACTCAGGTGAATCAGACCAACGCGGGGGCGCTCTACGTCTTGCTGGAGCCCTGGGAGGAGCGATCCAAGCCGGAACTGAGAGCCCGCGCACTGGCCGGGCGATTCCAGGCGATCGTCTCCGGCAAGGTCAACCAGGCGATCGTGCTCGCGCTCCAGCCGCCGCCGATCCAAGGGCTGGGGTCGACCGGGGGTTTCGAGTTCGTCCTCGAGGATCGCCAAGGCAAAGGCCTCGAAGCACTCGCCGCCGTCACCGACAACTTCCTCACCGAAGCGAGACGTCGGCGCGAACTCGACCGACTCTTCACCCCGTTCTCGACAAGCGTCCCTCAGCTCCGCTTCGAACTCGACCGAACCAAGGCCCGCACGCTCGGAGTCGCCGTCTCCGACGTCTACTCCGTGCTCCAGGCGAATCTCGGAGGCGTGTACGTCAACGACTTCAACCTCTACGGCAAGGTCTGGAAGGTGATGCTTGCCGCCGAGGGCGATCGCCGCCGCGGACTCGACGACGTCCGCCGCCTCAAGGTCCTCAATCGCGACGGGCAGGCGATCCCGCTCTCCGCTCTCGGCGACGTCAAGCGCCGCGTGGGAGCGATCAACGCCACACACTACAACCTCTACAACGCTGCGAAGATCACAGGCGCTCCCGCCGAAGGCTACAGCTCGGGACAAGCCGTCGCCGCCATGGAAGAGGTTGCCCGCGCGACCTTGCCCGAGGGATTCGGGTTCGAGTGGACTGGAACCACCTATCAGGAACAGAAGACCGGGAATCTCGCCGTCGCGATCTTCGCGATGTCGATCATTTGCGTATTTCTGTTCATGTGTGCACTCTACGAGAGCTGGATCCGCCCATTGGTCATCATCCTCACCGTGCCGCTCGCGATGTTCGGCGCGGTGTTCGGACTCTGGATCTTTGGGCTTCCGCTCGACGTCTTCGGCCAGATCGGCCTGGTGATGCTCATCGGGCTCGAGACGAAGAACGCGATCTTGATCATCGAGTTCGCCGCCTCGCTCCGAGAGCAGGGGAGGTCGATCATCGACTCGGCCAAGGAAGCCTCCAGGCTCAGGCTCAGGCCGATCCTGATGACTTCGTTCGCCTTCATCATGGGCGTCATCCCCATGGCGACCGCGACGGGTGCGGGGGCATACAGCCGCAACTCGCTCGGAATCGTCATCGCCTTCGGGATGCTGATCAGCACGATCCTCGGTCGATTCGTGATTCCCGTCTACTACGTCCTGGGAGAACGGATCCGAGACCGCTTCGCCGAAACGCCGGGCATTCCCTCCGCCTCGGCCGAACTCAGCCATGGAGCGGGCTGACCGATCGCAACTCGCTCGTTGGAAGAGTGTGAGTCCATGATCATGGTCGGACCGAATGGTCCGACCGATCAACCATCCCCCGAGATCGAGTCGCCGAGAGCTTCGCGGAGCCGAACCAAGGCGCGGGTGTAGCGTCGACTCGCCGCGGCCTTCTTGACGCCCAGGATCCTCGCGACTTCGTCGTTGCTCAGTTGCTCGAAGTGTCGAAGCGTGAGGAGCGCGCGGTCATGTTCCTCGAGCTGCTGAAGCGCGGATTCGATCAAGGATGAACGCTCGACCCGTTGCATCAGATGACCCGGCGTCAGCCCGCCGTCGGCCAGATGCCTCGCGAGTTGGGGGATGCTCGAGGCGTTCGATCCGATCGCGTCGAGCGACACCTCCACACCGGCATCACGCTTTCTTGTCTGCAAATGTTTGCGATGAAGACGTATGAGGATCTCCAGCAGCAGACCCCTCAGCCAAACGAAGACCGGGACTCCGGGATCTTCGACATAACGCTCGAGCCGATGTCGCGCCTCGAGGAACAATTCCTGGAGCACGTCGCCCGGATCGAGACGACCGACGAGCCGGTGATCCATCCGAAACGCGATGATGCGCCGGAGTCGCTCACGATCGACTTCGATCCGCTCGGCGAGCGCGATCTCGCCGCCGGTGCGGAGTCGGTCCAGTTCGGAGTCGTCGGTCATGGACGAGTTCTCGAGGGCGATCGGATCCGGACGGTTCGGAGCGCGAACACGATCGCCCATTCTCAAGAGAACGGCGGCTGTACACAACCGGCGACACCAAGAGCGACGAAAGATCGACGGCCGGCCCAAGAATTTCTCGGTGGACGGTAAACCGCCGCCGAGTTCCCGCAGTTCTCTCTCGGGAGGGATCATGCACGCACTCGAACTCGATCGAGCCTGAGCCGGACCCGTCACCAACGCTCACGAGTTGCTCCGTTCGGACATCTCGGCGAGACACTTCCGTCGGGCCGCGTTCGGTCCGCACCCTCCTCGGAGAGATTGCTCCACCTCTCGACACGACCTCTTGTCGAGGGCGGGATCGCTCCACGCACTTCGAGCACCTACGAGTGCTCATCAACACGCTCGCTCACACGTCGCAGATCTCAGAAGGAGGCTCTCGTGCTCACTCCCCGAAACACGCAGCAGTCGAAGTCCGGAGTTTCCAAGCGCGACCTGAAGCGAACCCGTGGACTCGTGCGACCGAGGCTCGAGAATCTCGAGAACCGAGCATTGATGTCCGCCGATGTTCGGCCGCTCGACGGCGTGGGCAACAATCTCCTCCATCCCGAGTGGGGTTCCACCGATGAGAACCTCCTCCGGCGTGCTCCCGCCGAGTACGCCGACGGCATCGCCGCCCCCGCGGGAACCGGGAGACCGAGCGCTCGCGAGATCAGCAATGCCGTCGTCGACCATCCCGAAGAGGCCGTTCTCAACGACCGGAACCTCTCGAATTTCGTCTACGCCTGGGGACAGTTCATCGACCACGACTTCGGGCTCACGGAGACCGCCGTCCCCGCCGAGTCGTTCCCGGTTTCGATCCCCTTGGGGGATCCGGATTTCGATCCCAACGGCACCGGAACCGTATCGCTTCGATTCAGTCGATCGGAATATGATCCGGAAACCGGCACCGGGATCGGAAACCCGCGCCGGCAAACCAACTCGCTCACCTCCTATCTCGACGGCTCGATGGTCTACGGGTCCGACGCCGAACGAGCCGCCGCACTGCGAACCTTCTCCGGTGGAAGACTCGCGGTCAGCGAGGGCGATCTCCTGCCGTTCAATACCATGGGGCTCGAAAACGACAACGCGACGCGAACGACTCCGAACGACCAAATGTTCGTCGCCGGAGATGTTCGCGCCAACGAGAACGTGGAACTCACCGCGATCCACACGCTCTTCGTCCGAGAGCACAACCGACTCGCCGACGAGTTCGCGCGCAAGCACCCGAACTGGAGCGACGAGCAGCTCTACCAGGCCGCACGTCGCGTCGTGATCGGCGAGATCCAGGCGATCACCTACAACGAATATCTCCCTGCGCTCCTCGGTCCAACCGCGCTTCGCCCGAGCCGCGGGTACGACCCCCGGATCGACCCGGGGCTCGTCAACGAGTTCTCGACGGCAGCGTTCCGGTTCGGGCATTCGATGCTCGGGGACGACATCGAGTTCCTTGCCGACGACGGCTCCGAAGTTCGCGACGAGATTGCGCTGAAAGATGCATTCTTCAATCCGTCGATCGTTTCCGAGACCGGCATCGAACCGATCTTGAAGTATCTGACGGCGGCGAACGCCGAGGAGATCGACACGCTCGTGGTCGACGGACTGCGAAACTTCCTCTTCGGTCAACCAGGGCAGGGGGGCTTCGACCTCCCCGCTCTCAACATCCAACGAGGTCGCGACCACGGTCTTGCCGACTACAACACGACTCGAACGGCGTACGGTCTGCCTCGGGTTACCTCATTCTCGGAGATCACGTCCGACCTCGAACTCCAGGCCAGGCTCGAGGAACTCTACGGATCGGTCGATGAGATCGACCTCTGGGTCGGCGGCCTGGCGGAGGACCACGTCCGCGGAGGAAGCCTCGGCCCGCTCTTCACGAGGATCATTGCCGATCAGTTCATGCGAATGCGCGACGGCGACCGGTTCTTCTATCAATGGGAGTTTCGCGGTCGCGAACTCCGCGAGATCGAATCGACATCACTCACCGACGTCATCAAGCGCAATACGACTCTGTCCAATATCCAGGAGAATTCATTCGTCTTCAAGACCGGGATCTCCGGGCGAGTCTACAGCGACCGAGACCGCGACGGGCGATTCGACGCCGGGGAGAAGGGCATCGCCGGGCGCAAGCTCGAACTCCGCGACGAGGCGGGTGAGGTCGTCGCCGTCGCGATGACCGACGCGCGCGGTCGCTACCGATTCGATCACCCCGGCCTGGGCCGATTCACGGTCGTGGAAACGGTTCCGACGGGAAATCGCCTCACCACGCCGGCGACGCGGAGCGTGGCGATCACCCGTGGAATGGAGGTCAAAGCGATCGACTTTGGAGAAACGGCAACGCCGGCGCGTCGCAACTCCGTCCGGCTCCGAACCGCCGACGCGCAATCCACCATCGACACGGTTGGACTGAGCACTGCCGAATCGAGTCTCGATCGTCTGGTTTCGGTCGTCGGCGAGTCGGATTCACCTCTCCGCCGGCGTCCGTTCCGATTCCTGCGCTGATCCGTCCGACGAGCCCCGCCGTCGAAGCGATTCGCCGGCGGGGCATGGACCGTCAGAGTTTGACGATTCGATCGGCATGGGTCCGGATCCGCTCGATCGCATCGGCGATTCGATCCATGTCGCCCGGGTCTCCGAGCAAGGTCGTTTGTGTGAACCAGACCGCCTCTCGACAGAGTTCGGCGTTCTCTGGACCCGACGCCTTCATCCTGTCGAGATGATGCTCGAGCAATTCTCGGCCATAGATCGCTCGATATCCCTTCGATTCGAGCGTCGCGCGGAGGAACGGTTCGTCGGTCAGCGGAGTGTATCCTCCCGAGGCGGCGATTCCCTCGGCCGAAAGCGCGCGAAGGAACCCGGCGCGAGGGAGACCGGAGAACTGCGTCGCGTCGTACCGGAACATGTACAGGTGATACGCATTTCTGGTGCATCCGGGGTATTGCTTTGCGGGCTGGATGCCGGGAATCGCCTGGAGCCGCTCGGTCAGTCGTGCCGCGTTCACGTCGCGCGTCTTCGATTGTGCGTCGAGCCGGGTCATCTGGGCGAGCAAGAGCGCGGCCTGGAACTCGGTCAGTCGGAGGTTGCAGCCGTTGCGGGAGTAGAGCGAGGAATCCCCGGGGGCACTTCGGCCATTGTTGTGAAAGCTCCTACACTCTTGGATCAACCGCTCATCGTCGGTGACCACGGCTCCGCCCTCGCCGCTGTTGAGATTCTTGGATGCTTGAAAGCTGAAGCATCCGAGCGTGCCCAGCGAGCCGACTCGCTTCCCCCGCCACTCCGCGAGATGCGCCTGGCACGCATCCTCGATGACGGGGATACCGCGACGGCGGCCGATCTCGAGGATCGCATCGAGATCGGCGGGCGAGCCGCCGATGTGTGCGGGCAGGATACAAGTCGTACGCGGCGTGATCGCTTGTTCGATCTTGCGAGCGTCGATCTGAAAGGTCTCTCGATCGGTATCGACGAACACCGGAATCGCGTGCTGGAGTAATACGGCGTTGATCGTCGCAACGAATGTGTACGAAGGGACGATCACCTCGTCCCCCGGACCGACTCCGAGCGCATTGAGTGATGTGAAGAGCGCGGAGGTCCCGTTCGCCGTCGCCAGACCGAATCGAGACCCCAGGCGCTCCGCCCAGGCGGTCTCGAACTCGACGGCCTTGGTACCGTTGAGTCGATTCCACTTGCCCGATCGGAGCACGTCGACCCATGCCTTTACGTCGATTTCCCCGATGATCGGCCAGGCGGTTCGGGGATTGGAGAGCAGGGGGGTTCCCCCAAGAATCGCAGGCGGCGAGTCGTTGATTCGAGCATGTGTCGACCGGCCCAGCGCCGACGTGCCCGAGAGTGCGAGCCCTGCTCCGAGGAATCGACGCCGCGAGGTTCGATCGGGGTTCATTCGAGGATCTCCAGGAGCGAATCAGGGCCCGCGCCGCGATGCTCCCAACGAGCAGAGCGGATCGAGCCGACGGCACGTCGGGTCTGCCCCGCAACTTACATCGAAAGTCGCCGCGGGTGAACGAGATAACGCCCACTAGGCAAAATCGGCTCGATCTCTGGAGTCGTCGTCCGATCGCGACCGATGGAATCGATGAAGCAAGGATTCGCGGATCTCGAACGGCGGAGGAGCAGGGCATGCGCTCTCGACTTCTGAACTTCCGGCATTGCGTCTGGATCGGCGTACTCGCTTGCGGATTCGCCAACACGTCGCCCGCGGGCGACGTCCGACCGCTCCGCGACTCCCTGACACGTGTCGGCGGCCATCTCAAGCAGTCGTGGTACGCGAATCGCAGCGAGCCCGAAGGACAGGGACACGGCGAGAAATGCGGCTGCAAGGTCTGCTACGCGCGACCGTATCAGACCTCGAGCTGCCTGTATGGTTACGTCGATTACGCCTACAAGCGAGGGCCGATCATCGACCTCGGTGCGGCGACGCTTCAACCGGGCTTCCGCGGCTACGGACCATTTGGTAGCCCCGGCTACGGTCTGGGCTCCTACCCAACGAGCCGCATCGACGTCGAAGCAGCGAGGCGCGGCTTCAAACTCGCTCCTTGATTCATCTTCCGTCGAGTCAGACGATTCGCCGCATCCCTCATCGGCCGGCTCTCTCGTTGGGAGGGCGCGGCCGATTCTCGTTCGCGCCGCCACCGTCCACCGCAGGTACCCCTCGATCGTCGCAATCCTCAAGACCCGAACCGCGGAACGAACCCTCAAGACCGTTAGAGTCTCCGCCGATCTCTACCAGAGGATCGGTTGGGTCTCGACCGGCGAACTCCGTTCGGTCCATGGCGGAAGGATTGCGAACGATGCCGCGACTTCGGAAGACCACGACGAGTTCGCGCACGTGGCTGCTGCTGGCGACGGGCCTGATCGGGGTCGCACCAGCGACGGCGATTGCATGGATGCGTCTCGCCAACGACGACGCACCTGCGGCGACCGCCGCCGCGCCTGGTTCGATCGACACCAGTTCCCCGCCGCCGATCGAACTGCCGCCGGCGCTTCCTGAGCCGGAGGCGGCTCGTCCTTCGATCGACTCGCCGGTCGTCTCGACTGGCGTCGCACTCGAACCGACACCCCCCGCTGCGCCTCCGCCGCCCCTGCCGGCGCCCGCCCAAGAGGCCGCTCCGAAGCCGTCGCCCAAGCCGACGGGCGGCTTCGTCGATGGTCCGATCTTGGCCCGTCCAATCGATGAGCCGATCCCAGCAGCGAGCGGGCGAAGCGCAGCGGGAACCTCCGACCCCCCGCCTCCTCCCACGCCCGCGTTGCCGCGGGGCACTTCCGAGCCGCCGACGCAAGCGCCGGGAGATACTCCTGCGCTGCTGCCCCTCGAACGCGGCGGCCCCGGGTTCGCGCCGCCTGTCCCCACGCCGCTCGATCGACCCGCGACGGACGCCGCGCCCGGGGAAGAAGAACGAGGAAAACGGATCGCGATCGCCGGTAAGGGTCCGATCACCATCCGCCTCGTCGAAGAGAGCATCCGCAAGGCGCTCGATCTGCTCGCGCAGCAAGCGGGCGTGAACATCCTCCCTTCGACTCAAGTGGCCGGGACCGTGACGCTCAACCTCGAGAACGTCACCTTCGAAGAGGCGCTCGACGCACTCACGAGGGTGGGCAATCTCGGAGTTCGTCGCGAAGGTACGCTCATTTATGTGTACACTTCGCAGGAGCTCAAGACGCTCGACGCCGAACGGAAGACGCCGGTTGTTCGCGTGTACTGTCTCAACTATGTACGCGCCAACGACCTGGCTGCGATGATTCGCCCGTTCCTGAGTCAGGAGGGATCGATCTCCGTCACTCCGGCGAATCAGAGCGGCATCGGCAGCGGAACCGCCGCCGGGACGGTGGCTGCGAGTCGCGATGCCGGGCCGCCGCGCTCGGCGGCGGTGGCGGAGGAGGCGAAGGCACCGGAATGAGCGGCGGCGGAGTCACCTCCGGCGGAACCTCCGCGGCGGGTTCGACGATCTCGACGGGATCCGAGACGGGCGGAAACTCGCTCGCCGGCGGAGACTCGATGATCGTGCGCGACCACGCGGAGAACATCGCTCACATCGATGAGATCGTGCGCAGGATCGACATCCAACCTCTTCAGGTTCTCATCGAGGCCGTCATCATCAGCGTCGAGCTCAACGACACTCAACAGCTCGGCATGAACTTCAGCCTCGTCGACAAGCTCCAGAACGTCGCGGCCGTGGGCGGCAACGGCAACCTCATCAACGCCGCCGCAGGCTTCACACCTTCCAAGGTCCTCACCACGACCGCAGCCGCGGCGCCCAGCCTCTTCCCGAGGCCGGGACAACTCGTCAACGGATTCTTGAGTCCCGATCAAGGTCTCAAGTTCGGATTCATCTCGCAGGACGTGTCCGGCTTCATCCGCGCGATCGAGAGCCTCAACAAAGTCAACGTACTCGCAAGCCCTCGCGTCCTCGTCCTCAACAAACAGCGCGCCGAGATCCAGCTCGGGCAGCGGCTGGGCTATCGCAATACGGTGACCAACCTCGTGAGCTCACTCCAAACGGTGCAGTTCTTGAGCGTGGGCACTCTGCTCAGCCTGAGACCGTTCGTATCTCAGGACGGCATGGTCCGCATGGAGATCCACCCCGAGAAGAGCACCGGAGCGCTCGACAAGGACGGAATCCCCCAGACGATCACTTCCGAGCTCACCACGAACATCCTGGTCCCCGACGGTGCGACGATAGTGATCGGCGGACTGATCGACTCATCCGACCAGAACAGCGAGCAGGGCGTTCTCGGCCTCAGTCGGCTTCCGGTGGTGGGACCGCTCTTCCGCGAGCGGACGACTCGAGCCGTGAAAACGGAATTGATCGTTCTTCTCACCCCGAGGATCGTCAATCGCGCGGGTTTACCCGAGCCGCAACCGGGCCTGCCGCCCGTGGGTCCGATGGGGATCCCGAACTCGGGTCCAATGCCCGGACCCGCCGTCTTCGCTGAACGCTTCTCGACGCCGTTCGAGCCGGTCGTCGCCCCCGAGCCGCCGCCGGTGCCCTCGCCCTCTCCCGCATCGATCTTCGAGCCGACCGGCCCGATCACGGGGGCGAAGCTCCGGGATTACGAGTGGATCGGGGCATCCGCCGAGTTTCCGAAGGACGCCGGTCCGGTCGATCCCGGAATCGAACGTGCAGGGTTCAACGCCCCCGCGGAACCTCGTCCCGTCGCGAAGCCGAGTCGGCCGGGCTGGAAGATCGCCTGGCCCTGGAAGAAGCCCGACCGGACACCTGCCTCTCCCGCCCCGAAAGCGGTGGTCGAAGCATCGACGCCTCCGGTCCCGCCGATTCCCGTGTCCGTCGCGCCCGATCGCAACCGAATCGCTCCAGGCGGAGCCGTCCTCATTCCCTCCGCGGAGAACGAGCCGGCGATCCGGGACTTTCCCATCGACGTCTCACCGGCACCTCGAGAACATGTGCATCACCACATTCCGAGGGTCGAGACTCCCTCGGAATCCGGGCAATCGAAGCGCGAGGGCTATCGGCCGGGCGATCTGATCCGAGGCGTGCTCGCGCGACGGCAGTCGCGCAGGGCCGAACCGTTCGCTTCCTCTTCCGTCGTCCCCTCGGCCCATCCGGCACCTCCACCGCCCGCAACGAGCCCGTCGGGCGAACTCTTGGCGAGCGCGACGCCGCCCGTCCCCTCGCCGACCCTTCCCCTGGCCGTCGCACCTCAGGCTGCCGGATCGAGAGGACACTCGGAAGTCGCTCATATCCAAACCGAGTACTTCGTTCCGCGCAACGCGAGCCGAGCCCCGGAATCGCGAAGCCTCGAGTCGATCGCTCGAGCCGGAAAACCGCCCATCGATCCTCAGGTTGCCATGCGGTCACACGTTCATGCAACACCGCAGCCGCACTCGCCTGCTCCGATCGAAGGTCGCGAGGGCGACCAGCCGATGCCGCATCAGGTCCTCTCCAATCCGGTGGGGTCGACAGGAGTGACGTATCGCTGGCACACCGTACAACCAGGTGAGACCTTCGCCTCATTGGCGAAGGCTCACTACGGCTCCGCCTCGCTTCGAGCCGCGCTCTGGCGAGTGAACCGACATCTCGTTTCCGAGCCCGACGACCTCCTCCCGGGAACGATGATCTTGATCCCACCCGCCGAGGTCCTCGACCGGCTCGTCGAGTCCAGCACGATGCAGGCGATCGAGCAAGACGACGATCGGGGAGGTCGCGTTTCGGCTCCTGTCCAGTCGACCAGTCGAAGATTGCGGCTCTTCCAACGGCCATGATGCATCATCGCCTCATGCGTCGCGTTTCGGCCTCGCATCCCTCGCTTGGCGTCTCAGCGGGGTCGATTCGGGACCGACCTAGATGATTGCGTTTGCTCGTGTGCATTCGGCGACCTAAATCTCCTTTGGCGTCACCACGCGGATGACGACCGCGAGTCGAAGACGAAGAGCGAGACCAATCGCTCGACGATCGACTCCGGATTCCTGGGAGAACTTGATCCCCGAATGCCGACAGGACGGCGTCCATCCCCTGGGAATGTGCGTACTCCGTGGGTCGACGAGGGAGCTACTCCAATGCAGGTCTCAACCAACCATTCCGCTGCTCGCCGGTCGCGTCTGGGCTTCACCTTGGTCGAACTCGCGGTGGTCGTCGTGATCATCGGCGTGCTCGCGGCCTTCGGTGTGCCTCGCTTCCTCCAAGCAGTCGAGCGGTCGAAGGCGTCGGAAGCGTTTGCCTACCTCTCCGCCGTTCGCACGGCGCAAGAGCGGTATCACGCCCGAGAGGGGACCTATTCGAGCGACATCGCCAGCCTCGACATCCAAGCGCCCACGCCGAAGTACTTCAGCGTCGGGACCATCGCAGCCAGTGCCGCGGGAACCTCCCTCGAGGACTCGTGGACCCTCACCCTTACGCGGAGCGGTTCCTCCGCCGGTTATGGTGAGTATCTCGTGATCTTCACGGATCAAGGGTTCGACGTCACGAACTCCACCATCCCCGACGACATCAATCCCGTGAGCACCGGTACCTCGTCCTGATGATCCATGAGGCGAGTCGGTTCTTCCGGCTCGCCTCGGACCTGGACGCTCGGCTCGGCCATCGCCGCGAACGACCCTCTCGATGGCTTGCACAAAGCGATCGAGAGGGTTTTCTCGTCCATCGATTCGTCTCGCCTCGCACCCTCGAACGCAACCTCCCCCAGCGCTCTCCCGCCCGATCGATTCGAAGCACACATGATGTTGCCGGCATCTTCGAGATTCACCGATGAACAAACTCGTCCCGCGGCTGCCGCGAAAGCACTCGGTCGGAATCGCAGTCGGCGACGACGCGATCTCGATCTGCCGGATCGCGCAGAGCCCCTTCGGCACCTCCGTCGTCGAGAGACAGACTCGGACGATCGAGGGGAAGCGAGTCGAGACGCTTCTCGCCGACCTCCTCGCGCCGATCGCCGAGGAAACGCGCGGACACGACGCCGCCGTGACGGTCGGGCTCGCCGCGCGCGACATCTTCTTCGCAACCCGTCCGCTCAAGGCACTCAACTGCGAAGCCACTCCTCAGATGCTGCTCCATGAGATGCTCCGATCGTCGAGCCTCAACATCGACGATATGGAAGTCGATCTGATCAAGCATCAGATCGCCAAACAACCCGCCGCCGGAATCGTCGCTTGTCAGAAACGAAGGATCGAACCGATCCTCCAGGCATTGGGCGACCATGGGCTGCGGCCCCATCAAGTCGAGCCCGGCCTCTGCGGTCTGCTGCGTCTCGCGATTCGACGCCATCCGTCGCCCAGCCGATCTCCGAACGTTCTCCGTGTCTTCCTTGGAACAAGGGGGGCCATGGCCGTTTTGACTCACGGCGACTTCCCTGTGCTCTGGCGTCCCCTCGCGCTCTCACAGGGAAGCGAGAACTCCTGTCTCGACTCGCTTCATCGATGCATCGAAAGACTCGCCCGGCAGAGCGGTCTCGAGGGCAAGCTCGATGCGCTGATGATCCACGGCCGCCCCGGGCTGGAACTCGATGCGAATCGGTCGATCTGGAACGCTTCGACCTGTAAGATCTCGCGGCACGCAGACCCGGAACTCGACAACGAGTCGATCGCCGAGGGACTTGCGTTGGCAGCATTCTCACGCCTGGAATCGTTCAATCTCACCCGGGCGATGAAGCCTCCGATCAACGTCCTGAGGCATGTTCCTTGGGGTCAAGTCGTCGTTCAGGCGGGGTTGATGATCGCGGCGTCATTCCATCTCGCCGGTCACCTTGGGTCTCTGGACGATGCGTCCCGAGCCGTCATGCGCGAACGCATGGCGATCCCTTGGCTTCAGGAGCAGAATCTCGGCACGCTCCAGGAAGAAAAGCGACGACTCGACGATCGGCTCGAGGTGATTCGCGGATTCCTGGGCGGAAAGATCCTGTGGACGAACGGGATCCGAGAATTCGCCGAGGGGCTTCCCGGAGAGATGGTCCTCACCAGCTTCGAGGGCCGATGCGAGTATCGCCCCGATCCCAAGGGACGCGAGAATCCCAGGCAATCGAAGCGATCCCTGATCGCCACGATCGAGGCGCCCATTCCCAAGGATGAAGCGGTGCCCCGCGAAATCGAAGGGCTCCTCGGGAGCCTGAGAGGCAATCCCAAGATCCGCGCCGATCTGCCCACGATCGAACTGGGAACGCTCCGCTGGGGAACCTCCGGCGTCTCCAAAGCCGCCATGGCGTCCTTCACGGTCGTCTGCCTTCCGAAAGCCCAGGCGGCCGCACCGAAACAGGCACGCCCGCAACGCTGACTCAAACCACTCACGAACCGCGGCGCATGACTCCGAGAACGTTCGACACCTTCGATCAGGACCTCAGTCATGTCGACGAACACCAGTCGACCCGCTACCCCGACACCACTTCAGAGCTTGGTCGAGAATCCCGCGCGGCTTCGCGTAGTGCTCACCGCGGCATTTCTGTTGATCTGGTACTTCTTGATCTATTCGCCCCTGAGCGGAAAGATCCAGGAACGTACCGGCAAGCTCGTCGCCGAGAGAGAGCGCCTCGAACTCGCCAAGCAGGTCGACCAACTTCGTCGCGAGACGTCGAGAGTCACTTCGCGCATGCCGGAGGAGAGCGACGGAAACGAATGGATGGGATTCTTGATGAATCAGGTCCGCAGGCTTCCGCTCAAACTCGTGTCGCTCGACCCTCGAACACCCACCGACGTCGGACCCTACAAGGTGATCGGCTTCCGCCTCACCGTCGAAGGCCGATACGCCGACGCCGAGAAACTGCTTCGAACCATCGAGACAAGCCCGCGCATCCTTCGCGTCGAGATCGTGCGGCTCTCCCCCAAGCTCGAGGAGAGCGGAGGGAAACGCAAGTCGACCTCCTCCTCTATCGAGCTGCAGATGAACATCCTTGGGCTGATTCCCGGATCCGATCGCGAGAAGACCACCAAGAAAGCGAGCGCAGCGAAGTCATGACGCTCGACAAATCCAAATATCTGCCGTTCGTTGTCTTCTTCGGCGGGGTCGGATACACCATCTACCCGCATCTCGACCCTCCCAAGGTGAGCGCGAAGAAACTCGAACCCGCCCCGCCTCTCGAAGACGGCTGGTTCAGCCCCAAGCCGGCGCCGACTTCGACGCGCGACCCCTTCATCCCGCGATCCGCGCCCTCCGCCTCCCCAGCGGCGACGGATGCGAAGGGCGAAGTCGCACGAGGCACCGTCGCTGGAGCCCGCCGCTCCGGCGCCAACTCCGATCCGTCTCGACCCGAACTCGAGGAGCTCCGCCTGACCGCCGTCGCGCTCGGAGGCAGGAAACCCGCGGCGATCATCAACGGCAAAGTGTACGTCGTCGGTGACCGACTCGATCCGCTCACGAAGTCGCCGCTCCGGTGGGAAGTCATCCGCATCGACCGGGACGGCGTCGACCTCGCCGACGAGGGGCGTCGACGGGTCGCAGGACTCGCCCTGGCCGAGATCGCCGATGGCGAAGCTGCGAAAAGGTCGGGAGCCGCGGCCTCGACCAAGTCGCGAGGCTCCCGCGAAGCCGGTCCCGAGCCGGCTCGATCGACGGCGTCTCGCAACCGAATCGAGCAAGAGCGATTGCGCGAAGTCCTCGGCCCCGCGAGCAACGCGCTCGATCCCTTGCCGCCGGGGCTCGCCGAGAATCTCGGGCGCATGCTCGGCGCCGATCTGAAGAACGGCGACCTGGGAGCGCTCGAAGGAATGCTCGGGGCCGGCGGAGACGCGGCGAACAAGACTCAGACGCCGGTGACCGATGTTGGAGGCAAGCCATGACCGTCGCCGTCGCCCCCGGGAGCGCGAACCTCGCGCCGCCGCCGAGCGAACCTTCGAGTCCGCTCATCATCGACTTGCTCATCGCCGAAGGACGGCTCGATCCGATCGCCGTGCGCGAAGCCCGATCGAAGGATCACGACATCCCGGAACGCATGCTCATTCGTTCGGGTCTCGTCGATGCCGGAACGATCGCCGCAGCCTACGCTGCACACTTCGCGCTGCCGCTGTATCGGCAACCCGAACCGCCTCGACCGCTCTCTCCCGAACTCGGTCGAATCCTGCCCGAGAATCTCTGCCGCGAGCAAATGCTCGCGCCGATCTCATGCGAAAACGGGATCCTCGAGGTCGCATTCGCCACTCCCAATGAGATGCTCTTCGTCGATGAGATCCAATTCCTCACCGGGTGCGAGGTGCGCGCGTCGATCGCTTCCCTCTCCTGCGTCGAGGATCTCATCGAGGAGATCTTTCGCGCGAAGCAGGCGGAGACTTACGTCGCCGGCGAAGAGTTCGACCCCACCGAGGAGGAGACGCCGGCGGGAGAGGAGGACCAAGGCGGAACCCTGCTCCTCGACCAGCCTCCTCCTCCAGGGCCCAACGGCCGCATCATTCGCATGGTCAATCAAGTGATCGATCAAGCCATTCGCTCGGGAGCCAGCGATATCCATCTGGAACCGTTCGAGGAGAACTGCAAGATCCGCCTGCGTATCGACGGCAAGCTCCAGGAGCTCCCGCAGCTCCATCGAGGACTGTTCATCAAGATCATCTCACGCTTCAAGATCCTTGCAAAGATGGACATCGCCGAGCGCCGAATCCCCCAAGACGGCGCGATCACTCTCAAGAGCGGCGAGAAACGGATCGATCTCCGCGTCAGCACCATGCCCGCCGTCCACGGCGAGAAGATGGTCATCCGATTGCTCGACAAGGCCGCCATCCCCCTCGAACTCTGCTCGCTGGGATTCGACAAGCGGCAGGAGCACGACCTGATCGAATCGATCAAGATGCCCCACGGCTTGATGTTCGTGACCGGACCGACGGGCAGCGGCAAGAGCACCACGCTCTACACGTGCCTGAATCTCCTCAACGAGACCACCTCGAACATCTGTACGGTCGAAGACCCGGTCGAGTATCGGTTCCGCGGCATGAACCAGGTCCAGGTGAAGCCGCAGATCGGACTCAACTTCGCAACCGCGCTCCGAGCCTTCCTCCGCCAAGACCCGGACATCATCATGGTGGGCGAGGTCCGCGACCAGGAGACGGCTCAGATCTGCCTCCGCGCGGCTCTGACGGGGCACTTCGTGCTCTCCACGATCCACACCAACGACGCGCTCTCGTCGATCACGCGACTTCAGGACATGGGCATCGAGCCGTTTCTGCTCGCGTCGACGCTCCGCGTGCTCGAGGCCCAACGACTCGTGCGCAAGCTCTGTCCGTTGTGCAAGCGACCCCAGATCTGCGACCCGGGAACCGCGCAGCGCTACGGACTCCGGCCGGGCGAGACGCTCTTTCAGCCGGTCGGCTGCGAGAAGTGTCGCGGCGTCGGATACCGCGGCCGCATCGGGATCTTCGAGGTGATCCGGATCACTCCCGCGATGTCTCGGCATATCCTTGCGCGCAGCTCGCTCCCCGAGATGCGCGCTGCGGCGAAGCAGGAAGGGATGAAGCTGCTCTTCGACAGCGCGATCGACAAGGTCCGCCAGGGGCTGACCAGCCTCGAGATCGCCGTCGCCACCGCCATCGGCGAGAGCGAATGAGCGGCCTCTCTAAGTCACTCTGGAGCAACTCCCATGTCGCTCGAGGAATGGTTGATCGCACATGCCCGCGTCAAGTCCAAGATTCGGAAAGGCATGACGTTCGATGACAAGCTCACGTTCTTTCATCAACTGGCAACCTTGGTGAACGCGGGCACTCCGTTGCTTCGTGCGATCCAGATCGTCTCGGAGCAGACCGAGAGTCTCGGGATGCGCAAGCTGCTCACCGAGATCGCCGCTCGCCTCTCATCCGGCAGCAGCTTCCATTCGGCCGCCGCCGATTACCCCAAGGTCTTCGAGCGCTCGTGGGTCGAGGTGATCCGCACGGGAGAGATCACGGGCAAGATGGGCCATGTCTTGATCGAGTTGAACAAGCAGGTCCGCGAGGCACGCGCGACTCAACGAAAAGTGCGCGCGGCTCTCACCTATCCGATCATCCTTCTCTGCGTCGCGGTCCTGGCGATCACGGCGATGCTCTGGTTCGTCGTTCCGACCTTCACCCAGATGTTCAAGGACATGGGCGCGAAGCTTCCGGCGATCACGCAGTTCGTCGTGGGTACGTCCGAGTTCATCGTGGCCAACGGACCGTTCCTCATCGTCGGCTGCGCCATCGCGGGGTTCTTCGTACGCAGATATGCCGATTCCGAGGACGGTCGCAGGCGGATCGGAGGGCTCCTCCTCGTGACCCCGACGATCGGAGATCTGATGATCCAGCTCAACATGTACAAGTTCACCTCGAACATCGCCCTCCTGCTCAACAGCGGGGTGCCTATGCTCGAGACGCTGGGCACGCTTCGCGGCATCGTGCACCACAACCCGCTCTATCGCGACGCTCTCGGTAGAGTCCAAGGGCGTGTCGCCGCCGGTCAACCCCTCGCGCTCTCGCTCCAGGAGACCGGTCTCTTCGCGTCGATGCTCGTGAACATGGTCAATGTCGGGGAGGAGTCGGGCCAGCTCGCGACGGTCATGGAGCAGATTGCGCCCTATTATAAGGATAAGATGGAGACGCTCATCATGAAGGCTTCCAAGATCCTCGAGCCGATCATCATCGTCGGCATGGGGACTGCGGTCGCCGTGATGATGCTGTCGATCTACATGCCGATGTTCGAGATGTCGGGGAACATCAAGTGATCCTCCTCGTGGGTCGCACGACATCTGAATGCCGACTCATCCGGCGAACTTCCGAACTCCGCGGAGTCACGCTCGTGGAGGTGGTCGTCGTCGTCACGATCCTGGGGATCCTGGTGAGCATCGCGGCGCCGAGCTATCGTCGCGCAGTCGAACAAGCCCGGGTCGATGTCGCCGCGGCCCACCTCAGGTCGATCTGGGCCGCACAGCGGATGCACTATCTCGAGGAGAGGGCGTTCGCGATCGACTTCACCACGCTCGAGGCCGGCGACCTCCTCGACACGAGTCCGCTCGCCTCCGATCCCTGGTACGTGTATCTCCTGGAATCGAACGGAACGACATTCACCATCTCTGCGACTCGGACGGGGTCGAGCGTCTATTCGGGAACCCTCGTCATCGGTCCCGACGGAGTCGTCACCGGTTCGATCTCCACGGCCGGAGGGCCCGCACTCTCCCCGGGATTCCAATGACCCGTTTCCCATGAGCCCACCAGGAATCCGGAGGCCGTCGATGTTCTCGAGCACTCGATTCCACGCTCGTAGAGGCTTTCAACTCCTCGATGTCCAAGCCGCACTCGTCGTCTTGGGAATCGCACTCGCGGGCTTGATCCCGATCGCCGTGGCCCAGCTCCGACTCATCAAACGGATCGAGAGCCGCAGTTCGCTCGAGCTCGTCCAGTTCCTCGTACCGGAGAGCGAGCCTTGGGCGCGAAAACTTGGAGCGGCCCCGCGTCGAACCATCATCGATCCGGGCTCTTTCTCCGGAGGCGGCACACTCTCTCCAGTCAACACGATCCTCGTCGATTCGGTCGCGACCTCCTCGGCCGACGACACCGCGTCGGTCATCGTCACCGTGATCCCCATCGGCGGTTGATCCCATTCTGAACGTGAGCGCTGCTATGTTCGCGCGAACATGTCGACTCGGAAGACGCGGCATCACCATGGTCGAGCTCTGCACGGCGTCGGCCCTGACAGTTCTCCTGGGAACCTTGATGATCAGCGTCTGGTCCTGTTTCGGGCGACCCGCCTCGGACGTCATCGCCCGAGCCCGATTGATCGGGGAGATCGAGGCGGCGGCCGCCGCCCTCGGCAACGACCTGGGGGGCTCGCTCGACACGCCCGCATCCCGACTCGGCGCGAGAGACGCGGGCAAGTTCGTGGGCTGCCTCGCCCCTGAGGGCGTGGAACTCCTCCTCTGTTTCGACGGCGGATCGACTCCCAACGGAGTCGCCGATTGGACGAGCCCCGACACCGTGATCGGCTACGCGCTCCAGTCGGGATCGCTGGTTCGAACCGACTCGAGCTCCGGTGTTGCGACGGTCGTCGCGAAGAACGTCGTGGGGTTCTCCGTGCTCGACTCCACCGATCGCATCCATCTCGAAATCGATTATGAGCATCGATCCCATGCACGGTCGATCGTCATCGAGGCATATAAACCATGAACGCCAAGATCGGTTTACGAAAGCGTCGCGGCTTCGCGCTGATCCTCGTCATGGGCCAGATCACGCTCCTTCTGTTCTTCTGGAGCGTTGCGAACCGCCAGACAGGGCAGCTGATCCAGACCGCGGAAGTGCTGAAGCTGCGCGCGGAACGGGATCACGGAAGTCTCACCGCGGTCGCGGCCGGCCTCGCGCTGATGGAGACGGGATTTCCGTCGACCTCGCCGTTCACCGGTTCAGTGGAATCCGACGGTCGCACGTATCTCGTCACGTTCACGGATCTGACCGACGGGACCTGGGGAGTCTCCGCGTCCCGGGCCCCGCTGGGCGACACGACCGCCCCGTTGCCGACGACGTTCGCGATGGAGCCGCCGGAATGACCGCGAACGCTGATCTGCAGCGTCGACCCTTGGCGATCAACGCCCGTCGGACTTCGATCGTCGCTCAAGTCAATCCGGGGAACGGGTCGCCCTTGTAGACGAAATGCGGCCGACCGACTGCATCGTACCAAGCGGCATTTTCCGGGATGCCGAGACTTCGATAGATCGTCGCGGCGAAGTTCTCGGGCGACTGAGGATCGGACGCGGGATGTCCGCCGATCTTGTCCGAAGACCCGACCACTCGCCCTCCCTCGATCCCGCCGCCGCAGAGCCAGACGGTCTGCACTCGACCCCAGTGATCGCGGCCTGGGAGCGTGTAATGTTGCGGCAGGTGCGAGATCTTGGGAGTCCGACCGAACTCGCTCGCCATCACCACGAGGGTTTCGTCGAGGAGTCCCGACATCTTCAAATCATCGATCAAGGCCGATACTGCTTGATCGGTGGGGGGAAAGAGTTTCTCCTTCAAGTGAGGGAAGGCGTTTCCATGCGTGTCCCAAGTCTCGTTGTTGCCGAGGTTGACCTGAACGAGGCCCACTCCGCTCTCGACGAGCCTCCGAGCCATGAGGAGCGACCAACCGAAAGAGTGGCGCCCGTAGCGATCGAGCTGCGAAGCGGGGGCGTCGGAGACGTCGAACGCTCGCCGAACGCGAGGGTCGGAGAGCAGTGAGATTGCGTTTTTCTGTTCGCGCGTGAATCTCTCGGGACCCTCGGATTCGGCGAGTGCATCTCGACGGCGATCGAGCTCATCGAGCAGGGCTTCGCGCGTGGTCAGTCGGGATCGGCCGAAGCCCTCCGGCAACTCGAGACTGGGCAGTTGGAATGCGGTTCGCTTCGGAACGCCCGCTCGCTCCTGATGGTCGAACTCGAAGGCCGGAAAGGCGCCGTAGCCCTTGGGGTTGAAAGGCGAGGCTTCGATGAACCAAGGGTCTCGCGCCGATCCCATCGTGCCGGCGAACTGGCCGGGGATCACGCGTCCGGAATTGTGGATCAGTCGATCGGGGAGCACCACCGCGGGCGGCAGGTTGTTTCGACCGGCGATCAATCCCCCCGCCACGGCAGCGATCGAGGGATCGTCTTCCGGCCGCGGCCGGCTCGGGTCGAATCCGATCGGGAGCACGGAGGTTCCCGTCAGCATGAATTGGTGGCCCGCAGAGTGGTCGTTGGTGCCGTGCGACAGCGACCGCACGATCGACCAATCCGTGCTCCGCGCGGCGAGCAGCGGCAGGTGTTCGCAGATTCGAAGTCCCGGGGTACGGGTGGCGATCGAGCCGAACTCGCCGCGGATGTTCTCGGGGGCGTCGGGCTTGGGGTCGAAACTGTCGATCTGCGAGAGTCCACCCGAGAGAAAGATGAAGATCACCGACCGAGCGCGGGGACGCTCGGAGCCCGACGACGAGCCCAGGCTCCGCATCCCCTCCAGGTCGCCGAGGCCCAGGCCCAAGATCCCGATCGCACCCGCGCGAACCGCGGTCCGGCGGGTGCATCCCGGGTGTTGCATCCCGTGGTGAGGCTTGGTGATCGGGTTTCGGCTCACGGCACGACTCCAGCGGCGTTCGGAACTCTCCCTAGATTGTTTTACCAAGATTCAACGAGTCCACCAAGAATGATCTCGGCTGGGCCGGGGACGCGCCCGACTCCCGCCGATGCCGGCAACCCGCCGTGCTCCTCTTTCTCCCGAGGCGCGGATCCCCTAGATTGGAGCATCGCGTGACGCGAACGACTCTCCCGATCGTCTCCACTCGACCGCTCTCGGAGGTTCCATGCCGCCTCTCCGACGTCGCCTCTTCCCGGGGATCCGCAGTCGGCTCTGCTCGGTGCTCCTGCTCGCCGCGTTTCTCGCAACAGAGGCGGGCGGGGCGGCGAGAGCGGCCGAGCGCCGCCTGCTCTATGTCGCCGAGCCGGGCATCCGCAACTATCTCGAGTACGGCGGACACGGAGTGCTGGTCTTCGACATCGACGCGGGTCATCGCTTCGTCAAGCGGATCCCGACCTCGGGCGTCGACGCGACGGGAAAGCCGCTCAACGTCAAGGGGATCAATGCACACGCGGGAACGGCTCGACTCTACGTCGGCACGACCGAGACGATCACCTGCATCGACCTGATCACCGAAAAGATCCTCTGGGAGCGCCGATACGAAGGCGGTTGCGACCGTTCCGCGCTCTCTCCCGACGGCAAGATTCTCTACGTCCCCTCCTTTGAGAAGGACCACTGGAACGTCGTCGATACGGATCGGGGCGACGTCATCGCGAAGATCGTGCCCAAGTCGGGTTCGCACAACACGGTCTACGGGAGCGACGGCGCGTTCGTCTATCTCGCCGGGCTGCGATCCCCGTTGCTCACCGTCGCCGAGACCAAGACCCACTCAGCGCACCGGACGGTCGGACCGTTCTCCGCGGCGATCCGACCGTTCACGGTGAACGCGAATCAAACCCTCGTCTTCGTCAACGTCAACGGACTGCTCGGATTCGAGGTTGGGGATCTCGGGACGGGAAAGATGATCCACCGCATTGAGGTGCCCGGCTTCTCCCCGGGACCGGTCAAGCGCCACGGCTGCCCCAGCCACGGTATCGGATTGACCCCCGACGAGAGCGAGATCTGGGTCGTCGACGGCCACAACAAGCGTGTTCACTTGTATGATGTCCGCTCGATGCCGCCAAAGTATCTCGAGAGTCTCGAGGTCCGCGACGAACCCGGCTGGGTCACCTTCTCGATCCTGGGCGACCTCGCCTATCCCTCGACCGGCGACGTCTTCGAGACCAAGTCGCGGAAGCGGGTCGCTCAACTCACGGACGAGGAGGGACGCACCGTCATGAGCGAGAAGATGCTGGAGATCGACTTCGACGGACCGAAGCCGGTGCGAGCGGGCGACCAATTCGGGGTCGGACGCGCTCGTTGACGGGGATGCTCACCTCGATTCTGCGAACTCGGGAGTCTTCGCGACCGATGCCCACGATCCTGGACCAGATCGTCGAAACGAAGAAGCGGGAAGTGGCCGCGGCGAGTGCTCGCATGCCGCTCGAGGAGCTCGCGGATCAAGCGCGAACCGCGCCGCCGGTCCGCGACTTCGCCGCGGCTCTTGCCGGCCGAGGGCCGATTCGGATGATCGCCGAGGTCAAGAAGGCGAGCCCTTCGGCCGGGATCATCCGCGCCGACTTCGAGCCGATCTCGATCGCCAAGACCTACCAGGCCCATGGCGCGGCGTGTCTGAGCGTCCTCACCGACGTCTCCTATTTCCAGGGGCATCTCTCGTATCTCGCCCGAATTCGAGCGGCGACGGCGATCCCGCTCTTGCGGAAAGACTTCATCATCGATGAGTATCAAGTCGTCGAAGCGCGACTCGCCGGGGCCGACGCGATTCTCCTGATCGCCGAGATCCTCGATGACGATCGCCTTCGATCACTGCGCGAGCGGGCTCGCGAGTGGGGAATGTCGACGCTCGTCGAGTTCCACGACGAGGCGAACCTCGACCGCGTGCTCGCGTCGGGAGCGGAGATCGTCGGCATCAACAATCGCAATCTCCATCGATTCGAGACCGACCTCGACCAGACCTTTCGGCTCCGGTCGCGGATTCCCGATTCGGTGCTGCTGGTGAGCGAGAGCGGTATCGCGTCGCGGGCCGACGTCGAGCGCCTCGAGGCCGCGAGAGTCGATGCGATCCTCGTCGGCGAGACGCTGATGCGGTCGGACGATATCGGTCGCGCGGTCGAGGAGTTGCTCGGTCTCGTCGAAGGTGCGGCGTGATTCGACCGACACGGCGGGTCGCTCGTCACCAATCGAGGAGAAGAGGCGCGCCATGGCTTGGGTCGTACTGATCGTCGCGGGATTGTTCGAGACCGCGTGGGCGGTCGGCCTCAAGGAGTCGCGCGGGTTCACTCGCGTGGGTCCGAGCATCGCCACGGTCGTCTGCATGGCGATCAGTCTCTATCTGCTCGGACTCTCGCTCCGGACTCTACCGATTGGGACGGCTTACCCAATCTGGACCGGCATCGGCGCGGTGGGCACGGTGATCGTCGGGATCGCGTGGTTCGGCGAGTCTTCGGATCTGCCGAGGATCGTGTGCATCCTGCTGATCGTCGCGGGGATCGTGGGACTGCGATTGTTCACTCGCTGATGGGAAGAAAAACGCAAGAGAGGGCGGCCGGGATCGATCCCGACCACCCTCTCGACTTGCGCGATTCGCCGATCAGTCGATCACTTCTTCGCGGCGCCCTTGGTGGGCTGCGTGGGATTGGCGTTCTCTTCCGCGGCGACCGCATCGTCTTCCTTGCGGAGAGCTGCGGTTTCTTCAGCCGTCAACGGCTTGATCTTCGAGGGGTCGGTCACCGCCTCGTTGGAGCTGTCGCAGCCGGGAGCGATCAAGATCAGGCCGAGCAGGAATGCGGTAGCGAGACGAGCCATGGAGTACGAACCTCTCTGGAAATTGCTGTAGCTATGGAAGCGTTTGGAGATCAATAGGCGTCGGCGGAGATGACTTCACCGTCGTCGATCGTGATCACCTTGCGGAAGGTGCCCGGGTCGATGGTGAACTTGAGGAACTTGACCGAGCCGTCGCCGAAGAGGGCGTTGATGCCGCCCGGGTGCGGGCCGCCGAACATCCGGCGCCACAGGGTACCGCCGGTCTTCGGGGTCGAGGGGTTGCTGCACTGACCGTTGAGGGACGGGGCCTGAGAATCGGCGATGGGAACGAAGTGGTAACGGATGTTGTCTTCATCCCAACCGGCGTTGTTCCAACGCTCGTTGTCGCCGCCGTCGGATCCGAGGCGATCGGGCGGGAGGGACTTCTCGGCCACGAGTACCGAGTTGCTCGTACCGTCGGTGAAGTCGGCGAGGCGACGCGTCCCGCGGAACGGGTGGATGATCGCGCCCTTCTTGCCGCCGGTGTTGCCCTGGTTGATGGCTGCACGCTCGTTCGCGAGGGGAGCGGCACCATTCGGAGCGGGCGGGATCCAGCGACCGCTCTGGTCGCGGCACTCGTACATCTCACCTTGGAGGAAACCGGCCGAACCGGCGTAGTCGTTGCGGTAGGTCTGAACCGCGACGCCCGCGATCGTGGCCGCGTAGCCGGTCACCGCACGACGCGAAGGGCAATAGTAGTTGGGAATGCCGACGCGGGAGACCTGAGCTTCGCCGTTGGCGTTGATGTCGGGCTTGTTGTGGATCGGGGGATACTCGAAGTTTGCAAGGTTGTAGACAACCTGCTGTTCCATGTACGGCATGATCTTGAAGAAGTGATTCCAGTGCTTCGCCGAGGCGGCGTTGCAGCAGGTCGAGGTCTCGTAGCCGCCGTTGCGGTAGTCCTCGTCGTAGTTGTTGAAGGTGGTCGGGTTGCCCGAGGCGTCGACCGCGTTCGGGTCGCCGTCGAGTCCGCCCTGCGGGAAGTGGCCGTTGGTGCTCTCGAAGTTGTGGAAGCCGAGACCGATCTGCTTGAGATTGTTGGTGCACTGCGAGCGACGGGCCGCCTCACGAGCGGCCTGAACGGCCGGGAGGAGCAGAGCGATCAGAACCGCGATGATCGCGATGACGACGAGGAGTTCGATCAGCGTGAACCCCGACCGACGAGAGCCGGCAATGCGCATGGCGACGAGACCTCGAGAAAAAGAAAGAGGGCGGACCACTCGATCGAGTCGAATCGAGTCGAGGATCGTATCCGTCGATTGTGAAGACCGTTCATCGATCCCGGCTTGAACTCGATGAAGATCGACTTCGATCTGGCCGTTCCGGCTGCGGGGAGCCCACTCGCTCTCTCATGGTCGCATGCATTCCCAATCCGTCGCATCGCGATCTCGATCACGGACGTCTGGTCGAACGGGGCGTCTCCCGCATTAATAGATGAGACGGATCCGAGATTCGGCTCGGAACCTCGCAACTCACTCGATCAAGTCAAAGGTATCCCTCGATGCATCGACTCGCATTCGCCGCCCTGTTCCTGTTGATGTCCTGCTCGACCACGCAGGGCGAAGAGGTCGAGTTCCCGACCTACACGAGTTGGGCGAGCCGACCGATCGGCACCACCGTGACCATCCGCTCGAAATCGGTCGGCCCCGTCCGGACCGTGACATCCTCGATCACGTCGAAGCTGCTCGAAGTCGGCCCGGAGAAGCTGGTCATCGAAAACGTCAGGACGAGCGACGCCACGGGAGAGACGCAGACGAGCTACCCCGAGCGTCTCGAGATCAGGCGAAAATTCCCGCTGTTTCCCGGAGTCAAGAAAGAAGACATCGGCAAGCCGCCCAAGACCGCGATCGCGACGGGAACCGAAGTTCTCGATCTGGCCGGCCGCAAGATCAACGCGTTCTGGTATGATGAAAAAGGCAGCGTCGAAGCCGGTCCGACCGAGTCGCGCACGTGGCTCTCGAACGACGTTCCCGGTCGCATGGTCAAGTCGGTCATCAAGGTCCCCATCGCGAATCTGACGATCACGAGGGAACTCGTCGAGTTCACCGAGCCAAAGACCGAAGAGTCGAAGCCGAAGTGAGGCGCGACGGCTCGATGCCCCGGCGGCGGGCGTGCCGCTTCGACGAGAGCGGCACGCCCGAGGAACTGCACTTGTTCGATCTCTTACTTCTTCGGCCATTCGAGATCGATCCAAACGAGACGATGATCCGATGTCGCGACCGGCTTCATCGCGACGAGTCGCGCGTCGGGCGCGGAGCGCCTAGGCCAGAAGATCCCGGTGCGCACGACTCGCAACCCTTTCGCGGGCAAGACGTAGTCGACCCGGAGATTACCGACCGACTCGTCGAAATCGGCGGTATCGAAAGCGGGATCGCCTCGGTGATCGCGATTGGCTCCACCCTGTTCGCCGGCGGCTTCCGGACCGCCTTCCGAGCGAGGAATCCCGCTCGAATCCACGGACGGGTGGGCGAGCAGCTGTTGGATCGCACGATTCGCGCTGCCGCCGTCGATCGGGTCGGCGTTGAGGTCGCCGAGGACCACGAACTCCGACGGAGGATCGAGCCGCTCCACACCGATCGACCTCGCGAGATATCTCGATCGCTCCCCTCCCGCGAGATAGTCGGACCAAATTCGGATCTCGTCATGGTTGCGCTTGCCGTTGCGATCCTCCGGGCCGTCGAATGCGGGCGGGGTCGGATGGCTGACGAGGAGGTGGAGGTCGCGTCCCTCGATTCGGATCGGTACGTCCCAGTGCCCCTTGGATGAGAGGCGAAAGACGGAGAGAGCGTCGTCGGAGTACCAAGGCGTGCCGTCGTCCTTGCGCGGGAGGAGAGCGTCCGGCATCTCTTTCCAGAGGAGTTTGGAGAAGTCGCGAACGCGATCGGCGGCAATCGGGAACCGCGAGTAGATCACCATGCCGTACTGACCCGGGAAGAGACCGTAGCCGAGGGAGTCGTTGCCGTAGCCGCGGTCTCCGGGCTTCGAGGCGACCTTGCCGTCGCCGTCGAGATCGCGTCCGCTCGCGACCCCGGTGTTGACGGGAGCCGTATAGAGATATCCAAAATCGAGAGCCTCTTTGCCGTTTTGACCAACGGCGAGGTAGTTCGACCGGAAGAGCCTGGCCGCCTCTCCCGCGGCATCGTAGTCGAATTCGTTGATGAGAATGACGTCGGGGCGCACGGACTGGATGATCTCGGCGACCTTGCGAGCTTGCGGATTGCCCCCGGTCGCGAGGTCGCGAACCAGCGCGCCCGCCTCGCCGCGATTGAGGGAGGCGTTGAAGGTCGCGACGCGAATGACGGCGGGCGACTCGGGCTCCGGGG
Source organism: Isosphaeraceae bacterium (assembly GCA_033763215.1). Classification (GTDB taxonomy): domain Bacteria; phylum Planctomycetota; class Planctomycetia; order Isosphaerales; family Isosphaeraceae; genus JANRKW01. The sequence continues at coordinate 224,898 of JANRKW010000029.1, forward strand.
CAACGGGGGCGAGTCCGAGGATGAGCGCGATCGCTAGGGTTTGCTCGAGCATGGCGGCACTCGTCGATCGGGATGAGGGAAGCGGAGCCGGCCCCGGCTCGACGCTGCCGCATGGTAGCTCGAGACGTACGGGCGGAGGAACCGTGTCGACCGAATCGAGACGGGGATCGACAATTTCTTCGAGAGAATGTTGAATTCCGATCTCCGAACGACCGATTCTGAGGATGAATCGAATCACGCGATCGCCGAGCGTCCTCCCCCGAGAATCGGGACGCCGCCCCAGCGACCTGTCGGCAAGGAGGCCGCCGCGATGACTTCCCTGCGCTACGACCGAGCACACACTCGGCCGCCCCATCATTCCAAGCCGGCGTCCCGCGAGTCGCATTCGAGGGCACGGTGGGGGATTCCCGGATTCCTGTCGATCATCGTCCCGGCCTTCAACGAGTCGGAGAACCTCCCTGGGCTGGTCGAGGAGATCGTCCGGACCTTCCGTCCCATGGTCGGGGCGGACGAGGGGAATCCGCTCGAAGGCTTCGAGGTCGTGGTCGTCGACGATGGATCGAGCGACGACTCGTCGACGGTCCTCGATCGTTTGTCGATGCAGTATCGAGAGTTGCGTTCGATCTCGCTGATTCGCAACGCGGGGCAATCCGCCGCGATCCTCGCCGGCTTCCGCGAAGCCGAAGGGGCTTGGATCGGAATGCTCGATGCCGACCTCCAGAATCCTCCCTCGGATCTCGCGCGACTCTGGGATCTCCTCCCCGGCCACGACGCGGCTCTGGGTTGGCGAATGAAACGTGAGGACGTCCTCTGGAAGCGATGGATCAGTCGGTGGGCGAATTCGGTCCGCAACGTCGTCCTGGGTCAATCGATCCGGGATACCGGCTGCTCCGTGCGCATCTTCCCTCGTGAGATCGCGCTTCGTCTCCCCGCGTTCCGGGGCTTCCATCGCTTTCTCGGGCCGCTGCTGCTCCGCGAGGGCTGCCGAGTGGTCCAGGCGCCCGTCGCCCATCGTCGGCGAGCGCACGGAGTGTCGCACTACGGCTTTTGGAATCGCTCGTACCAGGTCGTGTTCGACTTGCTCGGCGTGGCCTGGTTGATGCGACGCGGCGTCCGCTATCAGACCGCGGCTTCCTCGAATCCGCTCGAGCCGGCGTCGCGGGCGCCGGCCCCCCACCTCGCCCGAACCGGAAGCGCCGTCGGAGCTTTCGACCATCAGGAGGCGGCTTGAATGTGGAGCGATCCTCGCTTCTGGCTGGTCGTCGGATTCGTCGGACAGGCGCTCTTCATGGGCCGCTTCATCGTCCAGTGGCTCGCTTCCGAGCGGAGTCGGCAGTCGGTCGTACCCGTGAGCTTCTGGTGGCTGAGCATCGCGGGTTCGGCGGTCACTTTCGCGTACGCCGTTTACCGAGTCGACCCGGTGTTCATGCTCGGGCAGTCGGTCGGGATGTTCGTGTACATCCGAAATCTCATGCTGATCGGACGCAAGTCGCACAGGACGGCGAGGCGGCTCGACCCGGCACACTCCGCCGTCATGCCCGGCTCTCATCCCGCCGCGAACACGGGCGCCATCCCGCGTCCGCACTTCTCTCGGATCCGTCGAACCGCTTCCTCGGGCGAATGATCGTACGCGATCGCGAAACTCGACCGCGCTGATCGCGAAGAAGGCCGGCGGATCGGTGATCGACCCGTTATACTCAGTCGACATTCGAACAGTCGACCGAGGAGACGACCACCGATGGATCACGGTCCGAAGCGACCAACCCGCCGGGGTCGAGGCGCGGGCGTCGATCCCCCCAACCGATTCGAGCGCACCCACACCGAGCTCGATCTCGACGCGACGGCGGACGACGTCGAATATCTCGAGTCGCTCGCCAATCCCGCGACGGAATACCTCCCCGACCGCTCGCGGAGCGTCGTGAGCGAGAACGACAGTCCCGACGTCGGATTTCGATTCAGCATCAATCCCTACCGCGGCTGTGTTCACGGTTGCAGCTACTGTTACGCCAGGCCGTCGCACGAGTATCTGGGATACTCCGCAGGCCTCGATTTCGAGACGAAGATCCTCGTGAAGCACGAGGCTCCCGAGCTGTTTCGCGAGTTTCTCGCTCGTCCGAGTTGGGTGCCCGAGCTGATCGCACTCTCGGGCGTGACCGACCCCTACCAGCCCGCCGAGCGACACTTCGAGCTGACGCGGGGATGCCTGCTCGTCGCCCTCGAATGCCGGCAGCCGATCTCGTTGATCACGAAGAATGCGTTGATACGTCGTGATCTCGAACTCCTGCGCGAGATGGCATCGCTCGACTTGATCCATGTGAACATCAGCCTGACGACGCTCGACGCGGCACTCTCTCGCGACATGGAGCCCCGCGCGAGTCTGCCGTCCTCTCGATTGAAGGCGATGGCCGAACTCTCCGCGGCCGGCATCCCCGTCCGAGTGATGACCGCGCCGATCGTTCCTGGTCTCAATGACCAGGAGATCCCGGCTCTGCTGCGCGCGGCACGGGACGCAGGCGCTCGGCAAGCGGGGATGACCATTCTGCGGCTGCCGTCGACCGTCGAACCGGTCTTCGTCGATTGGCTCGAACGGATGCGGCCCGACCGAGCCGAGAAGGTTCTCGGGCGACTCCGACGGATTCACTCGGGTCGGCTCAACACGAACCGCTTCGGGAAACGCATGACCGGGACGGGCGAACTCAGCGAACAGATCGTCGGTATGTTCAAGCTGTTTCGCTCTCGGGAAGGGCTCGACGGCCCGCTCCCGCCTTACGACTTCTCGCGGTTCCGAGCTCCGTTGCCCACGCGCGGGCAACTCCGTCTCTTCTGACGTTCGCCGGCGCCGGAGCCCGACGAGCGTCGGCCGTCGTCGACGGGACCGCAACGACGCGGGCGAAGCCGAGATCCGAATCGACGACTTCTGCAGACTTGACTCGCCGGAATCGGTAGGGTAGAAATCGAACGATCGACCGCTCGCGACGGGTGGTCGAACCTCGGCTATGAGCGCCCCTGCCGCACGATTGGATCGTTGCGCCGCAGGGGTATTTTCGTTGCATGCGACCTTTCTCTCGGCGACCGCGATGCTCCGCGGCAGTTCCGCCGCTCGTCGTCCGTCGTCCGCGCGTGTCCTTCCGCCCGATTCGATTCGGTTCAAGAGCAACACATCGGCGGAACGCTTCTCGTTCATGCCTCGAGTTCTCTTCTCCGCTGGAGACGACCCAGGTGAAGCGACGATTCGTTGGGAGTTTCGCGCCGGTGCTCGCGCTGATGGCGGTCGCCGGTTGCGTCCGCGAACCGGAGGGACGATTCGTCTCGAGCCCTCAAGTCGGCAAACTGAGCGACGCCTTCAAATCCGAGATCGAGAAGGTGTTGATCGAACGCTGCGGCACTCCGTCAGCCCCGAAACTGCTCGGGTCGACCAAGGCGCAACGCGACAGGTTGGCCCTGGGAGCGACGGTCTACGCGAAGAATTGCCGCCAGTGCCACGGCGTCACCGGCGACGGCGCAGGGCCCGCCGCGGCCTACCTCCTCCCCAAGCCTCGCGACTATCGCCCCGGGATCTACAAGTTCACGTCGACGACCTACGGCTCGAAGCCGCTTCGCGAGGACCTCGCTCGGACGATCAAGCGCGGGATCGCCGGGACGTCGATGCCCGCGTTTCGCCTGCTTCCTCCCAACGAACTCGACGCCGTCGTCGACTACGTCATGGCCCTGACCCATCGCGGCGAACTCGAGTCGGAACTCGCGAACGCGGCCGAGTTCGACGGCGCGATCGACCCGGAAGCCGTGCCCGGCATGATCGACGGGATCCTCGAGAAGTGGGAAGCCTCGAAGGGTCGCGTGGTCTACCCATTGACGCCCATGCCTGTGTTCACTGAGTCGTATATCACCGAAGGTAAGGCCGCCTTTTTGTCGAAGGGCTGCTCGAAGTGCCACGGCGACGATGGTCGCGGCCAGACCGCCGACAACATCGGAAACGACTCCTGGGGGAACCCGACCAAGGCTGCCGACCTGACCTCGGGGATGCTCCGAGGCGGAACCGAGCCTCTCGACGTGTATCGACACATCAGCGCGGGGATCAACGGAACGCCGATGCCTTCGTTCGTGAGCACGTTCTCCTCCGAACCCGACACGATGTGGAAGCTCACCGCCTACGTGCTCGCGCTCTCGAACACCCGCCGCAACGGCGAGACCCCCGAGGCGGGGCTCTTGAAGCCGCTGCCCGGAGTAGGCGCCGCGGCGACCCCCTCGACCGATGCAGCCGCCTTGCTCCCGCAACCGTCGTCCGATCGAGCCCGGGCGGTCGGCGGCGTTCGTCCCGTGGCCCCCGAGGCCGGTACCGAGTGAACCCTCCCCGCCTGAGGACCTTGCACCGTGTCGCTCTCCGACAAGCAATCTGAACTGGAAGCGCTTCGGGCGCGGGTCCGAAGCCTCGAGGCCGAGTTGGCGGCGGAGGCGGGTCCCGCCTCGCCGGAGATCTCACGCGACTACCCGGCCTACATCGCCACCGCGGGCTTCATGCTCGGGATCTTCGGTGCGGCCGCGAGCCTCGCCTTCAACGTCGTGGGCTCGATCGTCGCCGGAAAGCCCGCGCTCGAGTTGATCCGACTCTACCTGACCTTTCCGCTCGGCGCCCGAGCACTCGAGTTGACGCCTCCCGGCGGACCCCAGGGCTACGTCGTCGGCGACAGCCTCGTGATCGCGCTGGGGTGTTGCCTCTACTTGGGGACGGGGATGCTGCTCGGCGTGCCCGTCGCATTGGCGATCAATCGCTTCGCGCCTCGGGGTTCGCTCGCTCAACGCCTGATCATCTGTGGAATCGCCGCGTTGGCGATTTGGGCGATCGCGTTCTACGGCGTGCTCTCCTGGTTGCAGCCGATGCTCTTCGGGGGCAACTGGATCGTCGACAACGCCCGGTTGCCGTGGTGGGTCGCCGCGGCGACGCACGTGGTCTTCGGGTGGACGATCGCCTTGCTCTACCCGCTCGTCCGCCCCGAATCGGCCGAGGCCCCGCGGCCCGCCTGATTCGGCTCCCGATCGTTCGGCCCGCATCCGCGTTGCGTTGCTCCTCACCGAGCGACGATTCCCACGACTCCACTTCGTTCGTCGAGGACTCATGATGGCAGCCGACTCCGCGATCGAAGCACCGCGTCACGAGAAACTCGTCGACGAGCGACTCGTGACCTGGTACTTCCTCTTCGCCTTGTTGTATATGTTCGTCTCGATGCTCGGCGGCTTCCTGATGGCGTCGCAGCTCGTCCGATTCACGCCGCTGCGCGGGATCGAGCTCTTCTCGCCCGGGCGTTGGCGAATGGTCCACACCAATGCAATTGCCTACGGCTTCCTCGCGAACGCATTTCTGGGGATGCTGCACTGGTCGGTCCCTCGGCTCACTCTCCGGCCGGTACTGAGTTCGCGGCTCTCCTACTTCATCTTCGGCGCCTGGCAGTTCATCGTGCTGTCGACCGCGGCGGGGCTCCTGCTCGGCGAAGCACAAGGGCTCGAGTGGGGCGAGACTCCGGTCTGGATCGACCCGCTGGCGCAGGTGGGCCTGCTGCTCGTGCTCGCGAACTTCATGGGCCCCATCAGCAAGATGTCGGGCGCGCTCTACGTCTCGCTCTGGTACTACATGGCCGCGTTCGTCTGGACGCCTCTCGTCTACGCGATGGGCAACTTCCTCCCCGAGTACTTCCTCTCGGGTACGAGCGCCGGGGCCGTCGGCGGCCTGTTCATCCACGACTTGGTCGGCCTCTTCGTGACGCCGCTCGGCTGGGGCGCGATGTACTACTTCGTGCCGATCCTGCTCGAGAAGCCGATGTGGAGCCACGGGCTGTCGCTCGTCGGTTTCTGGGGCTTGGCGTTCTTCTATCCATTGACGGGGATCCACCACTTCCTCTATACGCCGATCCCGATGTTCCTCCAGTACGGCGCGGTGATCTCGACGATCGCCGTCGAACTGGTCGTCACCACGGTGCTCGTGAATTTCTTCATGACCCTCAAGGGCTCGCCCGGAGTGCTCTCGAAGAACCTCCCGGTGCGCTGGATGTTCACGGGCATGGTCTTCTACGGGCTGACCTGCCTGCAGTGCGCATTCCAGACGACCTTGACGTTCCAGGCGATGATCCACTTCACCGACTGGGTCGTCGGTCATGCTCACATGGTCATGTTCGGCGTATTCAGCGTGTGGCTCTTGGGGATCATGACGTATCTCTTCCCCAAGCTGCTCCGCCGGAATTGGGCGAGCCCCGCACTCTGCGAGTGGCACTACTGGCTCTCGACGGTGGGAATCGGCCTGATGTCGGCCGACCTGATCACCGCCGGGCCGTTCCAGGGGATCTCCTGGGCGTCGCTCGTCCCGTGGGAGGTCTCGGTCGAGTTCTCGATGCCGTTCTGGGCCGTGCGGCTCGGCGCGGGCGTTCTGATGTTCGCGGGCTTGCTCGCCTTCCTGTTGAACATCTTCCTCACCTGGTCGGCCGGCCGCAGAGCTCCCGCCCAGGTCCCCGACTCGTACAACAGCTACGACGCGTCGCTCGTCGGCTCGGCCTGAGCGGTCCCCTTCCACGAGACCTGCCCGCCGCGCCCGGGGCGCGGACGGGACTTGGAGAGATCGACCGAGATGATGATCCTCGAGAAGAAATCCGGCGTGCTGCTGATCGCCGGCCTCGTGTTCTTCGCCATCGCGTTCCTCTCGAACGCGGTGGTGCCCGCCTTGATGTACAAGGACTTGCCCGAGAAATCGGCCGAGGAATTGATCAACGGCAACATCCGCTATCAGTTCGAGGACCTCGCCAGGCGCTATCCCGACTCGTTCCAGGCGGCCTTCGGCGCCGCTCCCGAGGCCACGGCGGCGCGCGAGGCGTTCATGAACCAGTCGTGCGCCGACGCCCTTCGGATCGGCCGCAAGGTCTATGTCGGCGAGGGCTGCTGGCACTGCCACAGCCAGTTCGTGCGACCGGTCTCGAACGAGGAACTCCGCTGGGGTCCCGTCTCGAAGACCGAGGAATATCAGAATGAGCTCCAGCGTCCGGTCCTCTTCGGCACCCGACGCGTCGGCCCCGACCTCATCCGCGAGGGCGGGCGACGATCGAACGACTGGCATGCGGTGCACTTCTTCCAGCCGACGCTCGTGTCCGACAAGTCGCCGATGCCCGAGTATCCCTGGCTCTTCGACGGCTCGCCCGACAAGCCCAACAAGAAAGGGCTTGCATTGATGACATATATTCAGTGGCTGGGGAGTTGGCAGGAGAGCTACCCCTACTACGAGGCCTACGAGGCGAATCCGATCCTTCGTGTCCAGAACCAGGCGAAGAAGGGTTTGACGACGCGATGAGCACCATCCCCACGCCCACGCCGCTCGAGACGCGACGACCCAGGCCTTCGCGCTCGCTCGCCCGAGCTCGGATCACCACCCTCGTCTTCGCCCTCGCGATCCTGATCCCGAGCGGCTTCGGCTTCGGCCGCAAGCTGCTCGAGCTGATCCTGCTCACGACCGGCGACGTCGACGGCGCCTTCGCGATCTCACCCGTCCTGAACTACCTGCTCACGAGCGTCGGCTTCTTCTTCCTCTTCTGCTGGGCGATGCTCAACGGCATGTTCGGCGATATCGAGGGGCCGAAGCGATCGATGCTGGAGACCGAGCGGATGCTCGACGAGAATTCCCAGAGAGGAGAGGAGTGACCGTGGATCAGTCGACGACCGCCTCCGCGAATGCCGATCCCGGGACCACGTCCGTCCCCGAACTCATGTTCACATCCGCGCCTCGGGATCGCCGATTCCACAACTACGTGGGTCACGATATCCCCTGGTATGTTCGATTGATCTGGATTGCATTCTGGTGCTACTCGGCCTGGTATGTGATCCGCTGGCTGCTGCCCGCGCTCGACACCGAACTGCTGTCGCCCCCGTGACCGCCGCCGTCGCGACGCCCCTGGTCGATCCCACCGCGCATCGCGACGCCGAGCCGGCCTGCGACCATTGCGGTCTGCCACTTCCCCGGCCGATCCTCGCTCGGAGCCCGGCCCGCGTCGGACCCGAGCCGAACTGCGCGGAGCCCGCCTACTGCTGTTTGGGCTGCCGGATCGCCGCCGCCATCGATCGCGAGTCCTCGGAAGGGGGCTCGAGTCGACGGATGCCGGCGCGTATCGGTCTTGCCGTGTTCTTCTCGATGAACGTCATGGCATTCACGATGGCCCTCTGGTCGGGCGAGACCCCGGGACCCGGCGAGTCCCCGACCGCGATCGCCTCCACTCTCCACGGACTCTTCCGCCATCTCGTCCTCCTCTTCTCGCTCCCGGTCTTCTTCCTGCTTGGCTTGCCTCTCGCGGAGAACGCCTGGGAAGCCGCCCGCCGCGGGATCTTCTCGACCGACATCCTCCTCGCCACGGGTGTCGCAGCTTCATTCCTCTATTCGTCGATCTCCGTGATCCGAGACGAAGGGCCGGTCTACTTCGAGGTCGGTTGCGTCGTGCTCATCATGGTCACGCTCGGGCGATGGCTCGAGTCGAGCGGCAAGCTCCGAGCGGGCGAGGCGCTCGATCGCCTGGCGCGGCTGATGCCCGACCTCTCGCGCCGGCTCGTCGAACGCGAAGGGGTCGAGGTCGAGGAGTCGGTCGCGACCGTCGATCTCGCCGCAGGCGATCTGATCCGCGTCCTCCCCGGCGAACGGATACCCGCCGACGGACTGGTCGAGAGCGGTACGGCATTCGTCGACCAACAAGTGATCACCGGAGAGAGTCTTCCGGAGTTGCGACGGGGCGGCGACGCCGTGCTCGCGGGAACGCTCGACCTCGACGGCGAACTCCGGATCCGTGCGACGGCGCCCGGCGCCGCGGGCAGCCTGGCGCGGATCATCGAGCTCGTCCGCTCGGCCCGCCGCGCCAAGGGACCGAGCGAGCGGCTCGCCGACCAGGTGGCAACGTGGTTCGTGCCCGTCGTGGCCCTGACTGCATTCGTGACGTTCGCAGCGCATGCGCGGATCTCCGGCTTTGAGCAGGCGCTCATGAACTCGCTTGCGGTGGTGTTGATCGCTTGTCCCTGCGCGCTGGGGCTGGCGACGCCGCTCGCGGTCTGGTCCGCATTGGGGCGAGCGGCCGAGCGGCAAGTCCTCTTCCGCGGAGGCGACGTCCTCGAGGCGCTCGCATCCGTGAAGGCGATTCGGTTCGACAAGACCGGGACCCTGACCACGGGCGAGCCGAGAGTCGATCGCGTCGCGTGGGACCCGGAGACGCCGCCCGAACTCGCACTGGGCGCTGCGCGGGCGCTGGCGACGACCTCAACGCATTCGATCGCCTCGGCCGTCGCCCGCTTCCCCTGCGAGTTCGAGCCGGTCGAACCACCGATCGATGCTCGCGGGATCGCCGGACGAGGGATCGAGGCCACGCTGGAGATCGGGGGCCGTCCCACTCGCGCGCTGCTCGGAAGCCGTCGCTTCCTGGCGGAGAACGACGTCGAGGTCGACCCGGAACTGGCGGCCGAGGTCGACGATCCGGCCTTCGCCGAGCGTACCTCGACCTGGGTCGCCTGGGGCGGACGAGCGCGTGCCTGCTTCGCCTTCGATGAAGAGATTCGCATCTCTGCGCTCGCGGCTCTCGAGGCCTCGCGTGCGCTCGGTCTCGACCTCGCGGTGCTCACCGGCGACCACGAAGCCCGCGGCCGCGCGTTCGAGCGCGAGGTCGGCATTCCCGTGACGGCGGGACTGTTGCCCGAACAGAAGGTCGACGCCGTACGCGCGACGCGGGGGAGTTTGGGGTCGACGGCAATGGTCGGCGACGGCGTCAACGACGCTCCCGCACTCGCCGCGGCCGACGTCGGAATCGCCGCCGCGCGCGGGGCCGACCTCTCGCGCGAGTCGGCGGGCGTCTGCCTCACGAGCGAGGACCTCTCGCGAATCCCTTGGGCGATTGCGCTCTCGCGTGAAACCATGAACGTCGTCCGTTGGAATCTCTTTTGGGCGTTCGGTTACAACATCGTGGGCGTCGCCGCGGCGGCCTTCGGTCGGCTCGATCCCGCGTTCGCCGCCTTGCTCATGGTCGGGTCGAGCGCGTTCGTCATCGTGAATTCGTTGCGGATCCAAGGTCGAGTCGACGGATCCCCGGTGGAGGTCGCGACCCCATGAGCGACTTGAGCCTCGCGATCGCCGCCGGACTGCTCGGGTCTTCGCACTGCTTCGGGATGTGCGGCGGATTCGTCGTGTCGATCGGATTCGGGAGTCGGACCAAGTCTCAAAATCTCATTCGCCAATTGATCTATGCACTTGGTCGTGTCTTCACATATGGTTTTCTAGGGCTCTTGGCCGGTCGCGCCGGTTCGCGGCTGGCCGACTATTCTCGGGAATTCGTCGCGGTGCAGGCATGGCTGGCTCTGACGGCGGGCGTGATCCTCGCAGTGCAGGGGGCGGCGACGTTGGGCCTGGCGCTGCCGCGATTGCCAGGCCGGAGGAGCGGTCGGTCGGTCGCTTGTCTCGCGGCGAGCTTCGCCCGCCCGCTGCTGAATTCGGGTCGTTGGGATTCGATCTTCTCGGCGGGAGTCTTGAACGGCTTGATGCCGTGCGGCCTGGTCTACGGCTACTTGGCGCTCGCGGGGAGCACCGGGGATCTGTTGCGCGGAAGCATGCTCATGCTTGCATTTGGTATCGGCACGATCCCCGCGATGATCCTCACCGGCCTCGGCGCTTCGTTGATCTCGACGACGACGAGGCGCAGGGTTTTCCAAGCGGCGGGGGTCTGCGTGCTCGTGACGGGGATCGTCGCGATCGGCCGCGGGGTCGGAGCGCTGTCGCGCGGCGAGGCCGATCCCGACTGCGGGCATCCCGTCTCGAGTCGAACGGCCGAGCCGAACGACGTCACGGCGTCGGCCGGACGATCGTCGCCATCGCGATGATGACGCCGATCGCGATGACGTGGAGCAACACGATCAGAGTGCCCACTCCCAGGATCGTCTGCATCGCGTCGTTCGGCCGTTTCTTGCCGAGGATCTGATTCGCGACGACCGAGCAGACCCAGTTCCAATGCAGCATGACATGGACGAGGGCGCCGACGGCGAAGACGCAGAGCATGGCGAACTGAAAGTCCCACCATTGATCAAATGTCCATCCCCAGAGCGACCAGCCGATCGCCTTGGAAGGCGCGGGGAAGACGAAGCGGAGCACGACGGCGAGCCAACCATGAGCGGTGATGGCGGCGAGGAGCGTGGCGTCGAGCCAGAAGTTCACGACCGACATCGAAAGGCGTCGCGCGGGCTTTTCTCGGGCGATCGGAGCCCCCGCGGAGGCGGGCGACGAGGGTTCGAGGTCGGGCGATTCGAGCGTCGGGGATGAGTCGGGATTCATCGAAGTCGACCTCGCGATGTCACGGGGCGGAGAAAGCCTATTCTATCACATGTTTCCCGGTTGGGCAATTCGTCGGGCGGCGTGCCGGGTCGTTGGAATCGGCATGGTCGGCGGAATCGGCAGCTTCGTTGCGTCCGGTCGGGTCGTGTTCTCGAGTGTCGGTTGAATCGAGGTGAGACTTGAGTTCAACCTTTTTGCTGTTAAGATAGATAAAGACTACCGTGCGAGCCCTCTCATTCCCTCGGCCGTCGCTCGCGACGCCGGGTGATCCCGACTGCAGCCGGGATCGGAATCGTCGGCGAGCGAAGGCGTCGTCGTCGAGTCGTGCCGACGACGTCGCCTCGCAGGCCGGCTCGCCGCTTCGCGCTACTCGCCACCCACCCCGAATCGGAATGCCCACCATGACCGAGCCGAACGAGACTGCATCGCGGAGAGACTTCCTGAAGACCACGACCGGCGGCGTCGCGGCGGCTTCGGCCCTGGCGGGCGTGAACATCCCCGCCGTTCACGCAGCCGAGGACAACACGATCCGCGTCGCGCTCATCGGATGCGGCGGACGCGGCACGGGTGCGGCGGCGAACGCACTCTCGACCAAGAGCGGCCCGATCAAGCTCGTCGCCATGGCCGACGTCTTCAAGGACAAGCTCGACGACAGCCACACAGCGCTCTCGGGTCAGTTCGACAAATCCAAATTCGAGGTTCCCGAGGCCAATCGCTTCGTCGACTTCGACGGCTACAAGAAGGCGATGGACCTGCTCAAGCCGGGCGACGTCGTGATCATGGCGACGCCGCCCGCGTTTCGCTGGGTCCACTTCGCCTACGCGATCGAGAAGGGCCTGCACACCTTCATGGAGAAGCCGCTCACCGTCGACGGTCCGACCACCAAGCGGATGATCGCGCTCGGCGAAGAGGCGAAGAAGAAGAGCCTCAAGGTCGGCGTCGGCCTGATGTGCCGCCACTGCGAAGCTCGTGAAGAATTGTTCAAGCGCATCCAGGACGGCGAGATCGGCGACATCGTGATGCTCCGCGCATATCGCCAAACGAGCCCGGTTGGCACGGCGCTCACGGGTCCGCGACCGAACGACGTCGCCGAGCTGATGTATCAGATCAAGCGCTTCCACGGCTTCCTCTGGGCGAGCGGCGGTTGCTTCAGCGACTTCCTGATCCACAACATCGACGAGTCGTGCTGGATGAAGAACGCCTGGCCGGTCGAGGCCAAGGGCTCGGGCGGACGACACTACCGCGGCGACTACATCGATCAGAACTTCGACACCTACTCGGTCGAGTATACCTTCGCCGACGGCGCGAAGATGTTCCTCGAAGGTCGGAACATGCCGGGCTGCAACCAGGAGTTCGCCAGCTACGTTCACGGCACCAAGGGCTCGGCCGTGATCTCCTCGAACTCGCACACCCCCGCTCGCTGCCGGATCTACAAGGGGCAGAAGTTCGTCAAGAACGAGCAGGTCTGGGCGTTCCCGCAGCCTGAGCTCAACCCCTACCAGCTCGAGTGGGACCACTTGATCAACGCGATCCGCAAGGACAAGCTCCACAACGAGGTCAAGCGCGGAGCCGAGGCGAGCCTGGTGACCTCGATGGGTCGCATGGCGTGCCACACGGGCCAGGCGATCACGTTCGACGACATGCTGAATTGCTCGCATGAGTTTGCTCCCGCGGTCGACAAGCTCTCGTTCACCGCGCCGGCGCCGCTCCAGATCGACAAGGCGACGGGCAAGTACCCCGTTCCTCAGCCCGGCATCGTGCGCGATCGCGAGTTCTGATCCGACACGATCGGCTTTCGAGACCGCGATTCGCGGCCGGCTCGCTCCTTCGAGGCGCGATGCCGGCCGCGTTGGTTTCGAATGCTCTCCGACGCGCGCGGATTCCCCTGGGAAAGGCGGCGAGCGGGTCGTCATTCCTCCTTCGATCTGTCTATTCGTTCAGGACCGCACCGAGATCGAGCGTTTGCGGGGGAGTCGACCGCGGTCTCGAGCCGGTTTCCGGCGCCGCCTTCGGGCTTCCGACGGCGAATGCGACCCGGCTCGTTGGCTTCGTTTTGTCTCCTTGGCCGCGGGGAGCGAACACCGTCGAGAACAAGAGTTCATCCGTGTCGGTGATCGCCGAGCGAAGCACGGGAGGCTCGGGCGCGGAAGCCGCGACTTTGGGCGTCGGTGGGCTTGGGGGAGCGGCGACCGGGGCGGGGGTCGATGTCGCTCGGCTCGACCTCGGAACGGTCAGCGGATCCCGGCGATCGAACCAGGCGAGGAGTTGCGCAAGCCGGCGGTGCAGCCCGCACTCGTAACGCTCCAGGCGCACCAAGATCGGCCTCGACTCGACGAAGATGCCATGACGAGCATATTCTCGATCGTCATCGTCGAGCATGAGAAGCACATCATCGAGCGAATTCGAGAGATGCCGGATCCGCTCGTTGCAGAGCGCGAGCCGATGTCGACGAACCTCGGCGGGGTCGGCGGGGGTTCCCGGTTGGGGGGGCCGGCAATCGATGATCGTCGAGATCCCTCGGAGACATGGAGTGACGCCGAGGAGATCGAGCGCGAGCTTGCGTTGATCTGGAGTCCAGGGCTCGCCGGCGGCGAGGTGGTCGCGCAGCCCCTCCCACTGAAGGAGCATCCAGTGTGCGCCGTGGGCCGTTCGCGCAAGCAGCTTGACGGTCAGGTCGGGCTCGGCGGTGAGGTGCTTGAGGATATTCGAGAGCTCAGCCTCGCGGTCCTCATCCCAGGCCCCCTCCGCACGTTCCGCGAGGTAAGCCCGAGTGGAGAAGAGTTCGGCATGACATTGCTCGAGCCGGGTGTACGTCTCGGCGACGAGGCGCGCGAGGTCGGCCTCGAGGGGGTTTCGCGGTCGGAGCGCTTCGGTCCAGGATCGGATGCGATCCTGCGCCTTGGCCTGAGCCTCGGGAGAGAGCACGACCCCCGATCCGGTGAAACCCGACTTCAAGGAATTGCGACGCGATACGGCCTTGCCTTCCGGCGTCTTCGGACCGGTGGAGAGCAGGGCATTGCGACGATTGGCAATGGTTCGTTTCGAAGGTTGGACTTCCGATTCAGATCTTGCTGCGTTCTCAGTATCGATCGATTCAGCAGTTGACGCATCGGGCGACATGACGATGGTTCCAATAGCGTGGTGTGAGACTCGCGGATCATCCGGCATTTGGTAAGATCGGCCGGTTGCGTCGAGATCTCCTGGTGAATCTCGAGCGCGGGGTCGCCGCGATCGTCAGCGTCGACCCGATCGATGCAATCCCTCCTCGTCGCCGAACCATAGCGATCGAACGAGGGGAAAACCGGATGGAGGGGACGACGCGATGCCGACCGATTCGAGACGAGCGACCGAGGGAAGCGGGACGGTGCGCGTGATCGGTGCGGGGCTCGGCCTCGCGGTGATCGCCGGAGCGATCTCGATGAGAGCCGAGGGCGGAGAAGCGCCGAAGCCGCTCGACCCATCGAAGAAGTACGTGATCATCCACGCAGACGACGCGGGAATGTGTCGCTCGGTCAATCGCGGCACGGCCGAGGCGCTGGAGAAGGGGATCGTGCGGTCGTGCAGCGTGATGATGCCGTGTCCTTGGGTCAAGGATTTCGCCGTCTACGCCAAGGGGCATCCGCAATTCGACTACGGCGTCCATCTGACCTTGAACTCGGAATGGGCCGGTTACAAGTGGGGGCCGACGGCGGGTGCGAGCCGCGTGCCGAGTCTCGTCGATGCCGACGGATATCTTCATCGCAACGTCGAGGCGACGGCGAAGAACGCCAAGGTCGAGGAGGTCGAGATCGAACTCGTCGCGCAGGTCGAGCATGCCAAGCGGTTGGGCATCCCGATCAGTCATCTCGATACGCACATGGGTGCTCTCGTGAGCCGGCCCGACCTCGTCGAGGTCTATGTCAAGGTCGGCTTGCGCTATGATCTACCGATCTTGTTCCTTCGAAAGATCGAAGGGCCGCTCGTGCAGGAATATCCCGCGCTTCGGGAGAAGGGGAAGGAATGGCTCTCCGAGCTCGATCGGCGGGGCTTGCCGGTTCTCGACGAGCTCGCTCAGTTCTACGGAGGCGACTCGCACGAGGAACGACTCGCGAACTACATCAAGTGCTTGCGCGGGCTGAAGCCGGGGGTGACTCAGTTGATCATCCACTGCGGCGTTCTCGATGAGGAGCTGAAGGCCGTCACCAACAGCGCGGTGCGCCGCGACGACGATCGCGCGATCTTCACGGATCCCGCCATCGCGAAACTGCTGTCCGACGAAGGGATCGAGTCGATCTCCTGGAAGGAGTTCCGCGAGCGGACCGCGGCGGCTCGCGGCCGATGAGCGCGCGCGAAGAGGTCCGCCGGAACCGCTCGACCGACGTCGAGCAGCCGACGGACCTCGCTTCGTTCTCGCGGGGCTCTCAGGAGCAGATCGCCTTCACGACCTTGCCCTTGACGTCGGTCAGGCGCATCTCTCGACCGGCGTAGCGGTAGGTGAGCCGTTTGTGGTCGAGGCCGAGGAGGTGGAGAATGGTGGCGTGCCAGTCATGGACATGCACCTTGTCGATCACCGCTTCATATCCGTAATCGTCAGTCTCTCCATAGGTGATCCCCGGCTTGACTCCGCCGCCGGCCATCCAGATCGCGTAGCCCTTGTTGTTGTGGTCGCGGCCGTCGCCGTTCTGGGCGTGAGGGGTTCGTCCGAATTCTCCGCCCCAGATCACGAGGGTCTCGTCGAGGAGTCCGCGTGCGGCGAGGTCGGTCAAGAGGCCGGCGATCGGCTTGTCGACGGCGCGGGCGTGGCGTTCGTGGTCGGCCTGGAGGTTGCGGTGCTGGTCCCAGTCTCCGTGCGAGAGCTCGACGAAGCGGACGCCCGCCTCGGTCAGCCGCCGCGCGAGGAGGCATTGGCGGCCGAAGTCGGAGGTCGCTTCGTCGTCGATGCCGTAGAGCGCCTTGGTCGCGGCCGACTCGCCGTCGAGATCCATCAGGTCGGGCAAGGTTCCTTGCATGCGAAAGGCGAGTTCATACGATTCGATGATGCCTTCGACGCCGGGGTGGACTTTGTCACGGTCGAGGAGGTCGCGGTTGAGCTCCTGCACGAAGTCGAGCCGCCGGCGCTGAGCGGCGGGGTTCTTGCCGGGGTTGGTGATGTTGCCGAGGCGGGCGTTCTCGATCGGGGTGTTCTCGGCACCGATACGGGTTCCTTGATAGATCGCGGGGAGGAAGGCCGCACCGCTGTTCTGCGGACCGCCGTTGCGCGTGAGCGGCTTGAGCGCGACGAAGCCGGGGAGGCTCTGATTGTCGGTTCCGAGGCCGTAGAGCGTCCAGGCGCCGAGCGACGGCCGCACGAACTGCGAGCTGCCGGTGTGCATCATCAAGTAGGCTTGCGGATGCGCCGGCAGATCGGTGTGCATCCCGCGAACGATGCAGAGTCGATCGGCGTGCGCGGCGACCTCGGGGAAGAGGTCGGAGATCCACTGGCCGCTTTGGCCGTGCTGCTTGAATTTCCAGAGCGAACCGAGGAGGCGGGCGCCGCCGAGCCGCCCGACGGGCGAAGGGTTGCCGCTGTCGGCGGTCAGGCGCGGCTTGTAGTCGAACGTATCGACATGCGAGGGGGCGCCGTGCATGCAGAGAAAGATGACGCGCTTCGCCTTGGCGGGAAAGTGGGGCGCCTTGGGGGCGAGCGGCGACTCGGTCTTGGGGGCGTCGTCGGCCGCGGCGATCGTCGACATCCCGGCGAACGCCAGATAGCCGAATCCCGACGAGACCGACTGGAGCAGCGTCCGTCGCGAGAGCGGTTCGATGATTCGGTTCATATCAAGATCCTCGTGGAATCGTGGTTCTCTGATTCACTTGAAGCGCTTGGTCCGCGGCGAGCCCGCGGATGCGGGGCTCAGTCGAGATATCGGAACTCGGCGGCGGCATAGAAGGCCTGGGCGAGTGCGGCCCATGCCGAGCGTTTCGAGCCCTCGGCCGTTTCGGTCTCGAGGAATCGCTTGGCCCGGACGACCTCGGAGCTCGCGGGATCGCGAGCGAAGAAGAGCCGGTAGGCGAGGGAGATCCTCTGATCTTCGGACTCGACCTCGGCGGCGAGGATGCGGTCGGCCGCGGCCTCGGCGCTTCGGATCACGAACGGGCTGTTCATGAGGTAGAGCGCCTGGGTCGGCCCGCTGGTGGTTCCGCGCTCGGCGGTCACGAGGCTGGGGTCGGCGAAATCGAAGATCGCCAGCGATTCGGGAACCTGATCGCGCACCAAGGGGAGATAGACGGCGCGATGAACATGATTCGCATCGTTGCTGAAATTGCGGAATCGCGAGGCGGGTCCATCCTCGACGAGTGCGACGGGCGATGCGACCGGCGGCGTGACGACGAGCCGGCCGCCGACCGCGAGGACCGAGTCGCGCAGAGCCTCGGCTTCGAGCCGGCGCTTGCTCATCCGCCAGAGCAGGGCGTTGTCGGGGTCGAGCTCGTAGGCCTTGGGGTCGTGGTGTGAGCTGAGTCCGTATGTTCGACTGAGGATGATCTCACGAATCAAGGTCTTCACGGACCATCCGTTGTCCATGAACCTCACGGCGAGGGCGTCGAGCAGTTCGGGGTGCGTGGGAGGAGCCCCGGCGGTGCCGAAATTGTCGGGGGTGGGGACGATCCCTCGTCCGAAGAGGTGGAGCCAGATGCGGTTGACCATGACGCGGGCGGTGAGGGGATTGTCGCGGGCGGCGATGCGGTCGGCGAGGGTCTTGCGGCCGCTCCCTTGGACGCGGAAGCTCGCGGATCGCGGATCCTTGGAGAGAACCTGGAGGAATCCGCGGGGGACGACTTCGGCGGGCTCATCGATCTCGCCGCGAACATACAGGGGGCTGTCGATTGGTTCGTAGCGTTCCCCCGCCCCCATGGCGTAGGCTCGCGGGCGGCCGTCCTCGGTGTGCGAGGCGAGCGTGAAGCGCGCGTTCGCGAGTCGATTCCTGAGCCCGAGGAGTTGGATCGAACCCGGCTGTTCGCCGGCGAGTTCATCGCGGGCGGTGAGCAGTTGCTCGACCTGTTGCTCGAGCGCGGCACGCTGCTGAGGGGGGAGGATGGTGCCGGGGTTGGGTTGGTGCGCTGCGGGGGAGAGTTCGATCAAGGGCGACGGATTCAGGTTCTGGATCCTGCCGGGCAGCGATCCGTAGAAGGTCTGCGTGCTCTGGAAGACGCCGGAGAGTGCGTAGTAGTCGCGCTGGGGGATCGGGTCGAACTTGTGGTCGTGGCAACGGGCGCAGGCGATCGTGAGCCCGAGGAACGCCTGGCCGACGACGTCGATCTGTTCATCGGCGAGATCGAGGGCGAATTGCTTGCGGATGCGTTCGTTGTGATTCTTGCTGCCGATCGCGAGGAAGCCCGTGGCGATGATCCTCGCGGCGCGGGTCGGTTCGTCGGATGAGGAGAGGAGGTCTCCGGCGAGTTGCTCGCGAGTGAATTGATCGTAGGGCTGGTCGTTGTTGAACGCGGCGATCACCCAATCGCGGTAGCGCCAGGCGTAGGGGTAGAGGATGTTCGCCTTGCCGCTGGACTCGGCGTAACGGACGACGTCGAGCCAATGTCTCCCCCAGCGCTCGCCGAATCGGAGCGATCCGAGCAGGCGGTCGGCGACGCGTCCCTTGGCCTCGAGTTCGGGAGCGGGGTCCGCGAGAAAAGCGCGGAGCTCTTCGGGAGTCGGAGGCAGGCCGATCAAGTCGAAGGTGACGCGGCGGAGCCAGCCGGCTCGATCGGCGTCGGCGACGGGGGCGAGCCCCGCCTTCTCGAGCGATACCAGGACGAAACGGTCGATATCGGATCGGGGCCACTCGCCGTTCTTCACGGTCGGGGCCGGGACGGCCTTGGGCGGTTGGAACGCCCAGAATTCTCGTCCCTTGGCGATGTCGACGGTCGACGCGGAGGCCGCCGCCTTGGACCGCCCGGCCTTGCGCGGGTCGGGCGCGCCCATTCGGATCCAGGTCTCGAAGTCGGCGATGACCTCGTCGGACAACTTGCCCTTGGGAGGCATTGCCATGCCTTCATCTTCATGCCTCAGCGCAGTGATGATGAGGCTCTCCTCGAGGTTCCCGGGAACGACGGCAGGTCCGTTGTCGCCCCCCTTGAGGAGTCCCTCTCGGCTGTCGACGAGCAAGCCGCCGCGGACCTTGGGCGAGGTCGCCGAGTGGCAGCTCGCGCAGTGGGTGGCGAGTACGGGCCGGATCTTGGATTCGAAGAACTTGGTCTGCTCCGGGGTGAGCGGCTTTTCGGGCGCCGAGGCGACGTTCGGCCGCGCGGCGGGCTTGGCGTCGGGCGTCGGGCGCTTCTTGGCGAGTCCGCCCTTGGCGAACGGTCCGAAGCCGCCGGGACCGCCGACGGCACCTGGTCGGAGTCCGCCGCCCTTGCTGAATTCGGCGAGGGTGAGCTTGCCGTCGCGGTCGGCGTCGAGCCTCTGGAAGGCGGTGTCGACCAGGCCCGCGGCGGCCTTGGGCATCGCTCCCTTGCGCGGGATGGAGCGGAGGAGGTCCTTGAATTCGTCGAGCGAGAGTCGATTGTCGAGATTGGCGTCGCCGTTGGCGAAGGCGCGTTCGGGCTCGGCCGCGCCGGGGAGTTGCCCTTGGGCGGAGACGACGGCGATCGCGAGCAGGGTGAGGGTCGCCGCCGGGAGCGAGACGAGTCGTCGTGTTTGCCTCGTCATGACAAGAACCCTTGGGAGATCGAGCTCGCGCGAGCCGCGGCGAGCCTGGGAAAGCGGATCGATTCGGCCGCGAGGACGCCGAGCGAGACTCGGCGGTCGCGGCATGGGGGATTCAACCCGCGAAAGGCGCCGAGGGATCGAGCCGATCTCGACTTTCCGGGGAATCGCGCGCGGCGACACGATGCACGCATGCATCGGCGGCTGCACGAGATCCGGTTCGGCTGGCCGCGGTTCCAGGCTGCAATAAGGCCGATCGACCGTCGAATGACTCCTGTTTCCGTAGTGACCCACCCCGTGACTCCTCGCGGAGAGGAGATCGAGGCCGGGGCGAACGTCTCGAGGCGTCGGCGGCAGAGCCGTCGCGCCGTTCGGTTCCAGGAGAGCCCGCCGCATGCTTCGGATTCGCGACTTGGTGAAGATCTACCCGGGCCCCGTCCCTGCGCTCCATGGAATCGACCTCGATGTTCCGAACGGCATGTTCGGGCTTCTCGGCCCGAACGGCGCGGGCAAGTCGACCTTGATGAAGGTGGTTGCCGGGCTGCTCGAGCCGACGTCGGGTTCGGTGACGCTCGACGGCGAGGAGATCACGCGCAACCCCGAGCGGATCTGGCCGAAGCTGGGGTATCTGCCCCAGGAATTCGGCTTCTTCCCGAACCTGACGGGCGAGGCGATGCTGGCGTATCTCCTTCGACTGAAGGGAGTTCAGGCGTCCGGGGGGATGAAGCGTCTCTGTCGCGACCTGCTCGAGCGGGTGAATCTGGGCTTCGCGGCGAACCGGAAGGTGAAGGGTTATTCGGGCGGGATGAAGCAGCGCCTGGGGATCGCGCAGGCGATCGCGGGCAACCCGAGGCTGTTGATCGTCGACGAACCGACGGCTGGGCTCGACCCGGAGGAGCGATCTCGGTTCTACCGGATCCTGGCGGAGCTGGCGACCGACCGGATCGTGTTGTTGTCGACGCACATCGTGGAGGACGTCGCCGTGCTCTGCCCGCGCTTCGCGGTGATCCGCGCGGGGCGATTGGTGGCTCTGATGAATCCGAGCGAGGCGCGCGGGCGGCTGCAGGGCACGATCTTCGAGGGCCAGGTCGACGCGGGCGAGCTCGAGCGGCTGAGCGCGAGCCGCAAGGTCGTCCAGGCGTACCTCGTCGAGGGTCGCAATCGGGTGCGCATCCATGAGGCCGAGGGCGAGGCGCCGGCCGGATTCGAGGCTGTTGCTCCGACGCTCGAGGATGTCTACATGCTCTTGATCAAGGGCGAGGATCGCGCGGCGGTCGGGGAGGCGGTCCGATGAATCTCCGACGAGTCGGGATCGTCTTCGGGCGCGAGTTCGGCTTCCAGACGCGGCGGGTGCTGTTCTGGGTCTGGGCGATCGCGATGGTCTTGCTCGCCTGGGGTCTCTCGGGCGGTGCGGTGCGAGTGCAGTCGGGCGACGTGTCGCCGGGCGGGACGAAGGCGTTCATCACCTCGGAATTCGCGGTGACGCAGGTCCTCGTGATCTTCACCTGTTTGATCCACGCATTCTTTACGTCGGTGATCGCGGGAACGACGGTGATCCGCGACGAGGAGGAGGGGATCGGCGCGCTGCTGCACTCGACCTCGCTGCGGCCGGGCGAGTATGTCGCGGGGAAATTCGCGGCGGTGCTCGCGGCGGCGCTGCTGGTCCTCGCGATCCAGACGGCGGCGATGATCGTGTTCAACCATGCGGTGCCTGCGGGCGAGGCCGCGGAGTTCCGCGGTCCTCTCGTCCTCTCGAACTACGTCCGTCCGGCCTTGCTCTTCTGCGCTCCGACGATCTTCTTCTTCGCCGCGACCTCGTTCGCGCTGGGAGAATGGTCGCGGAAGCCGGTGGTCGTGTTCCTGTTCCCGGTCGTGGTGTTCCTCGGCTCGATCTTCTTTCTTTGGGACTTCGCCCCGAGTTGGCTCTCGCCAGCGGTCGATCGCGGGTTGATGGTCGCCGATCCGGCCGGTTTCCGCTGGCTCCAGCGGACCCAGCTCGAGGTCGATCGCGGCGCCGCCTACTACAACACGGCTCGGGTGCCGATCGATGCAACGCTCGCGGCGAACCGCGCACTGGTGTTGCTCGTCGGGCTGTTCGCGGCGGTGATGAGCGGTCGACACTTCGCGAGCCGTCTACGCGGGGTTTCGCGGCGTGCCGAGCGGCAGTGGCGAGAGCAGGGGGCGAGCGCGATCGATCCGCGATCGGCAGGCGCGCCCCCGGCCGAGTCGGGCAAGCCGCTTGCCGGAGCGCTCGGCACGACGACTCGACGTCCGGGGCTGTTCGCCGGGGCCTGGCACATCTTCCGCGGCGAGCTGGTCGAGATCCGATCGAGCCCGGGGCTCTATCTCTTCGTGCCGCTCTTGATCTTCCAAGCGGTCGGCCCTCTCCTGATCTCGGTCGGCGCATTCGACACGCCGATGTTGATCACGCCCGGCACCTTCGCGATCCGCACCTTCAATGCGCTCACGACGATGCTCTGCTTGATGCTCATGTTCTACTCCGTCGAGTCGCTCTGGCGCGACCGACAGACGCGCCTGGCGGCGATCAGCCTGGCGACTCCGATCCGGACCGGTTCGATCCTGCTCGGAAAGGCCGCGGCGAACGCGGCGATCGGCGCGGGCGTGATGACGCTGATGCTGATCGTCGGGCTCGTCTGGCTCGCGGTTCAGCGCGTGGTGCCGATCTCGATCGGTCCGATCCTGCTGGTCTGGGGCGCTTTGCTGCTGCCGACGGTCGTGCTCTGGACATCGTTCATCGCACTGGTGCTCGCGCTCACACGCAATCGCTATGCGACATATGCGATTGCATTTGCGGTCTTGATCTTCACGGGCTGGCGTCAGGTGACCGGGTCGATCGACTGGCGCGGCAACTGGCCGATGTGGAGCGCGGTGCGCTGGAGCGACATCAGCGTGCTCGAGTTCGACCGGTCGGCGATCGTCTTGAATCGCCTGGTCGCGCTGGGGTTCGCGGTCTTCTTCGTGGCGCTGACGACGCGAATCTTCCCGCGTCGGGAACTGGACGCCACGGCCGCCGCGGCTCGTTTCCGACCGGGGCGTCTGGCTCGGACCGCGCTCGGTCTCCTGCCGCTCGCTCTTCCCGGCTTCATCGCGCTGGGAGCGCTCTGGGTCGCGATCGAGCGAGGATCCCAGGGCGACCCGGCCCGCAAGCTGGCGAAGGATTACTGGCGCAAGAACTTCACCACGTATCGCGATTTCCCCGTCCCCGATGTCGCGGCGGTCGACTTCGACGTGGAACTCGATCCCGATCGCTCGAGCTTGCGGGTGGTCGGCAGCTATGAACTGGTGAACAACCTCGAGAAGCCGATCGATCGGATCCCGATGACTCCCGGTCTCCATTACCGCGACCTCGCCTGGAAACTCGACGACCGCGAGGCGAAGCCCGATATCCGCGCCGGCCTGCATGTTCTCGCGCTCGAGCGACCGCTCGCTCGGGGCGAACGCGTGAAGCTGGGCTTCTCGTTCCGCGGGGAGGTGCCCCAGGGATCGTCTCGATCGGGAGGCGGTGCGCCCGAGTTCATCCTCCCTTCGGGCGTGGTGCTCCAGAGCTTCACCAGCTCGTTCGGTCCGCGGGTCGGCTATCTCGAGGAGGTGGGAATCGACGAGGAGAATCGCTACGAGACCAAGGAATACCCCGACGACTTTCACGTGGGGCAGACCGACGCACTCTTCGGCCAGCGCCGGCCGTTCCGTACGAAGGTGAAGATCACGGGTCCCGCCGACTGGCGGCTGAACTCGGTCGGCAAGCTCGTCGAGGACGTGGTCGACGGCGACAGGCGGCGATCGACCTGGGTGAGCGATCACCCGGTCCACTTCTTCAACATCGTCGCCGGGCGCTGGGTCGAGCGAAAAGGGCAGGGGGTCGCCGTGCATCACGACGAGCGCCATCCCTACAACATCGACCTCATGCTCGAAGGGCTCGAGGCGGCGCGGAAGTACTACTCGGAGTGGTTCCATCCCTATCCTTGGGAGGAGCTCAAGCTCAGCGAGTTCCCCGGCTTGGCGACATATGCTCAAGGCTTTCCCACGAACATCACCTTCAGCGAGTCGATCGGCTTCCTGACCAAGGACGACCCCGAGAGCTCGGCCGCGCTCACGATCACTGCGCATGAGTCGGCGCACCAGTGGTGGGGCAACCTCATCTCTCCCGGCAAGGGGCCGAGCGGGAACTTGATCTCCGAGGGTACCGCGCACTTCTCGACGCAGCTGCTGCTCGAGAAGATCCGCGGGCCCAAGGCGCGCAGGTTCTTCGCCCGCAAGATCGAGACCGACTACGCCGAGGACCGCGTGCCCGACTCCGAGCGCCCGCTCATGAAGATCGACGGCTCGCGTCCCGGCGACAACGTCGTCACCTACGACAAGACCGGGTTCGTGCTCTGGATGCTGATGAAGGAGATGGGTCGCGACCGGATGCTCGCGGGAATCCGAGAGTTCTTCGAGAAGTACCGCGACAATCCCGACCATCCGGTGCTCGCCGACTTCCTCGACAGCCTCCGCCCGCACGCTCCCGACGCCTCGGCGTTCGACACGTTCGTTCGGCAGTGGTTCCGCGAGGTGGTCGTGCCCGAGTTCCAGCTCGAAGAGGCGACCAAGACCCGCGACGGCGACGCCTGGATGATTCGGGCGACGCTGAAGAACGTCGGGACCGGCCGGGTCAAGGTGATGGTCGCCGCGGAACGCGGGGTCGAACCCGATGATCCGCCCCGACCGGGAGCACCGGCACCGGCTCCGAGCAAGAACGAGGCCCTCCGCAGGGCGTCGACGACCATCGAGATCGGAGCGGGGGAGTCGAAGCCTGTCGAGATTCGCGCCGAGTTCGAGCCCGAGCGGCTGGTCGTCGACCCTGAACTCGACGTCCTGATGCTGCGACGCAAAGCCGCGATCAGCACGTTTTGACGATCGACGCCCTCGAATTCGACCGCCGTCCGAAAAATCGGCGCTCCGCTAGCCCATCCGCCGCGCACTATGTTAGAACGACGGAATGGGCGCGGAGTATCGAGGGCCTCCGTCGATCGAGACGCGAGGCCCGCTTCGCTCGCAATCCGGGCGCCGAGGCGGGAAGGACACGCGACGATGGGCGAGGGCGGTGGCTGGACATTTCTCAGCAACCACTCACACGTGCTGCTCTCGATCGCGGTCGAACCGGAGATCCGGCTCCGCGACGTCGCGAAGCGGGTCGGGATCACCGAACGTGCGGTGCAGCGGATCGTCTCCGACCTCGAAGAAGGCGGCTACCTCACCCGCGAGCGCACGGGCCGACGGAACAGCTACCGAGTCCACGCCGATCGCCCGCTTCGCCACCCCATCGAATCGCACCGCCACGTCAAGGCGCTGCTGGCTCTCGTCCTCCCCGGCGAAGATCCCGCCGCTCCCGACCGCACCGAAACCCTCGCACCGCACGCAACATCCACAAAGATCTGACCTTGCGTCGACCGCCCGTCAGCTTGCTTGACGCCGGTCCACAATCCCCTAGAATAACGGATCGACTCTCGGCCGAAGTGGCGGAATGGCAGACGCGCCGGACTCAAAATCCGGTGGGCTAACACCCGTGTGGGTTCGAGTCCCACCTTCGGTACTAAGGACTTACGGCGAATCAGCGGCCCTGTACCAAGCTTCCTTGGTACAGTTTTGGTACACCGAGCCGGCTGGTATTGCGGTCGCGTTGCCCTAACCAAGGGGCAGACATGGCCACCCTCCAAGAACGTAGAGGCAGCTTTCGGGTCCTCTTTTGCTTCAACGGCAAGCGGGAGACCTTCACTCTCGGCAAGGTCGGACGCCAGGAGGCCGAGTAGAGCGCCGCCCTGGTCGACCACCTTTTGATGCGCATCGAGCAAGGCCTGCTCCTCATCCCGGTCGGCGTCGATATCGTCGCCTTCATGCGGAACGGGGGAAAAGCCCCGGCCGAAGACGTCCCGATCGAACGGACCGAGCTTACCCTCGGCCACTTGCGCGACCGTCGCCTGGCGACTCACGGGAACGGAAGTCTCGAGAAGAGCTCGCTCGACGGCATCCGCCTTCATTTCAAGCATCTGGTCGGCACGCTGGGCGAGCGTTACCCGATCCGCAAACTCTCCTTGGCGGACCTCCAGCGGCATGTGGACCGCCGCGCCAAGGCCAAGGGGATCCACGGCCGATTGAGTCCGGCCACGATCAAGAAAGAGATCGTGACGCTCCGCACGACCTGGAACTGGGGCGTTCGCATGGGGTTTGTCACGGGTCGCTTTCCCAACGCCGGGCTCCGCTACCCCAAGGAGGACGAAAAACCCCCGTTCATGACCTGGCGGGAGATCGAACGTCGCGTGAAGGCGGGGGGACTGACCGATAAAGACCAGGCCGTCCTATGGGACGCGCTTTTTCTCACGCTTCCCGAGATCGGGGAGTTGCTCGCTCATGTAAAGGCCTCCGCTAGGCAACCCTGGGTCTACCCCTTGTTCGTCTTCGCCGCCCACACCGGGGCGAGGCGATCCGAGATGATTCGCACCCATGTCGCGGATGTGGACCTCGAAGGCGGAACCGTTCTGATTCGAGAGAAGAAGCGGGCGAGGGGACAACGGACGACGCGACGCGTGCCGCTCTCGCCCCACCTGGCGGCGGCGCTCCGGGAATGGCTGGAGGTTCATCCGGGCGGCCAGACGCTCTTCTCCCAAGCAACCGGCGTCACGCGCAGCAAGACCAAGCGCTCGACCGCATCGGCGGTGACCCGAGACGAAGCCCACGACCATTTCAAACGGACGCTTGCGGGAAGCAAGTGGAAGGTGATTCGCGGCTGGCACGTTCTCCGGCACAGTTTCGCGAGCAACTGCGCCGCGAGCGGGGTCGACCAACGCTTGATCGATTCCTGGCTCGGACACACGACGGAGATCCGGAAGCGCTATCTTCACCTGATTCCGAGCAACGAGAGCACCGCGCTACGCTCGGTGTTCGGTGAAGAGTAACGGAGCGAAAGCAAACGCGGCGGTTTCGGTCCCCCCGGGAGGGACCAACCCGCCGCGTGCAGGGGGCCATTCGTTGCTCGTGGTTGATGGGACCGAGTCCCTCCCGCTCGTGATGGC
>JANRKW010000030.1:0-111395 GCA_033763215.1 Isosphaeraceae bacterium
CCAGGCCGCCCGCGAAGAGGTCGAGCGGCTCCGCGAGCTCTACATCGAGCAGTTCGACGAGAACGAAGCGGAAGAAGCCGAGACCTTGCGGATCCGCATCCAGATGGCGAAGGTCGACCTCACGCAATCGGGTCGTTTGATGCACAGATATCAGCGCGACGGGATGCGGGATCTCTTGAAGATGATCACCAACGTGCGCCTTTGCAACGAGGGCAAACCTCCGAAGCGCGATTCGAGCCCGAGCGTCATGCCCCGTCCATCGGCTGCATTCGTATCCGCCGTTTCGGCGACGAAGCCCTCCGACGTCACCCCGCCGAAGCCCGCGGAACCCGCCAAGCGGCCCGCCCCGAGCAACCTCGGCACCCCTTCGGCGCTCTCGAACCTCGAGTCGCTGCTCACCGCGACCCTCGGCCCCCTGCGTGCGCCGAACGAACCGAAGTCAAACCCGGCGGGTCGGGGCGATCGTATCGATCTTCCGATCGGACCCGTCCCGCCGCCGATCGCGCGACCGAACACCACCCCCGCGCCGGACCGTCTCAAACCCCGCGAATGACCCGTTTCGCGGACGAGGATCGCTCCCAAATCCAAGCGGCGATGAGCCGGAGCGTTCGCCCTGCGCGCGGATGAAACCGATCAGCTTTCCTGAAACATGCTTGCGCCATAGCTTCAGCACATCGTCGATCAACGACGAGATCGACCGAAGAGGAACGCGGCCGCGGCGACGATCGAGCCGAGGGCGGCGGCGGTGCGTCGCGCATCGAGCGGCGGGACCGCGGGGATCGGCAGGATCGGGGCGAGGAACGCGATCAGGGCGCCTGGGATCACGAACCATGAAGCTCGAGCACCGGGGATCAGCGACGACAGCAAGAGGATGAGACCGGCGATTCCGGGCTCCCAACCGTTGAAGAACCGAGCCGCAGATTCGGGCATCGCGCCGAGTCGAAGCGGTTGCGTGTCGGTTTTGGCGTAGTCGATCCGGATCGCCCCGGCTCGGGTCGGGTCCTGGCTCTCGATCGCCGACTGGATGGTCTCCGAGACCTGCTTCGCATCGAAGATCGCGTTTTGGTGAGCCCAGAGCAGGCAGAGCGCGACGAGCGCGAATCCGAGCCAGAATCGGACCCGGGCGCCGAAGATCGAGGCGGCGGCGTCGGCGACCAGGTTGCGGCGCGGTTCGACGTCGTCCGCGGCGAGGACTTGGTCGGGTCGTTCGACCGCCTGGCGGATCGCGTCGTCGATCGTCAACGGGGCGACGACGACGACGTCGGGATGGAGTCGCGAGAAGGCCGCCGACGCTCGGATCTCCTCGGCGACCTTCAAGAGCGCTTCGGTCGTCTTCCAGCTCCGTCTCCGAGCGACGACGAGGTTCATGCCTCGGGCCATGAAGCCGGCCTCTTCGATCGGTTGGATCCATGCGCGATCATGTCGGTCGCGGGCAGCGCGGAGACGATCATCGAGGAATCGAGCGATCGTTCCGCGCCAGGGTGCGAATCGAGGTCGGCGTCCGCGTTCATCGGTCCCCCAGAGGGTTCGCGCTTCTTGGGTCGCATCGAAACCGAAGAGGGCCTCGTGGAACTCCTCCCAGTCGTGCCCCGCCTCGCGGCAGACGAAGCGGCGGATGTCGTCTTCGGAGACGCCGCTCCGCCGCATGCGGGCGATGAGGGCCTCGGCGTCGTCGAGGGCGGGGCTTCGCTCGTGGAGGATGGGGCGATCGAGGCCGAAGTAGAGCCCGGCGGCGAGGCCGCATCCGAGGACGACGAGGAGGATGAGGATCGGTCCGAGATCGAGGACGACCGCCGCGGCGACGGCGAGGAGGATCGAGGCCGCGGCCGCGAACAGCTCGCCGGGACGCGCCGCGGCGAGCCGTGCCCGAAGCCTCTCGAACAAGGGGGACCCTTGCAGCAGCCCGACGAGCAGCCCGTGCGCCGCCATCGCGATCGCCCAGAGCCCCACGATCGCCGCGGCCGCGATCGGTCGTCCGCCGACGAGGAGCAAGAGCGCGATCACGGCGGCTCCGAGCGTGAATCCCTGCTCGATCCAGCCGCGAATGCTCGCTCCGCGAACGCTCGAGAAGCGCTCGGCCGCGGCTTGGATCGTCGATCGATCCTCCGGCCGGGGAACGAATGGTTCGCCCGAACGGATGCCGACGATGCGTTCGAGTTGCGCGATCACTTCTCCAATCGTCGATGGACGATCCTCTCTCCGATCGGCGATCGAACGCATGATCAGATCACGAGGCCCGGGCGCGACGCTCTCGACGACTCGAAGCGCGGCGGCTCGGCGAACCGGGTCGGGCGAGCCGTCGGGCAGTCGCGGCGGGAAGAGATCCGAAGACGGCGTCCCGGTGATCGCGGCGAGCAGGGTGAGTCCGAGGTCGTGGATGTCGTCGAGTTGCTCATCGCGTCGCGACCTCGGCGCGGGCTCGGAACGAGCCGCCTCGCCGGGCCTCGGTCCGTAGCCCGGCGGTCGAACGGCTGGGGTCGAGACGAGCCCGAGGCCGCGGAGGGTCACGAGGTCGGTGGAATCGATCTCGATCGCCTCGGGGCGAACCGCGCCATGGGCGAGATTCTGGGCGTGGGCGGCCGCGAGTCCGCGGGCGGCGTGGAGCACGATCGAAACGGCAAGGTCGGGATCGAGCTTGCCGAGCGAGGCGATGCAGGCCGCGAGGGTCGGTGCGTCGGCATCCTCGATCTCGGCGATCGGTCGGCGACGATTCACGAACATGCCGACGATCTTCTCGAGGTTGGGATGATCGAGCGAACTCGCCGCGCGTGCCTGGCGGACGGCGTCGGCGACGAAGGCCGCGTCGGCCGCCGCCTCGGCTCGCAGAATGCACAGCCTCGAGGAGCGGCCGCGGATCAGCTCGCGCGTTCGGTAGATCTCCCGCGCGGGATCTTCGCGCAGGAGCGTCTCGATTCGATGGATGCCGCCTCCGCCGCGGACGATTGCACCGATCGGCAGCGAGCCGGTGCGCGGCGGGGCGGACGGGTCGACTCGAGCGAGCGGCGAGGCTCCGCTCGAGGTCGTTCGAGCCTCCGCCTCGACCTCGCTCCCGGGAGCGATCGCGACGCAGTCCATCCGAATCTCGCCCGAGTCGGCCAGGGCGATCGACAGGCTCGACTTCTCGCCGCACCGAGGACAGCGGATCCGGAAGCGACCCACGCGCGGGTCCTTGATGACGATCTCGTGCGAGCAGCTCGGGCAGACGGCGGCCATCGGCGACTCCAGGACTGGCGGTCGAGCCCTTCCGCGGCGATACTCCCTTCGTCGCGATCGGGACCACGGTCGCTATTCTACATGCGAGCGGGCGTGACTGCACCTGGAGGCGAACGAGATGGCCGAGACGCGTCGACGGTTCATCCTGCGGGAGTCCCCCGGTCGTTTCGCGATCGTCCGCCTCGAACCCGAGAGTCCGCCGCCGGGCTGGGCGTTCCGGGGCCCGTTCTGGTCGATCACGCGGACCTCGGAGGAGCTCTCGCTGATCGTGGAGGAGTCGGGGCTTCCGAGCACGTTCGTGGAGGGCGACGGCGGCAAGCTCTCGCGCGGCTGGGCGATGTTCCGCCTGGCGGGGACGTTCGAGCTCACGGGGGAGACGGGCGTGGTGGCGTCGATCTCGGAGCCGATCGCACGCGCGGGGGTCGCGATCTTCGTCCTCTCGACATTCGATACCGATCATCTCTTGATCCCGGTCGACCGACTCGACGAGGCCCGCGCCGCGTGGATTGCGGCGGGGCACGTCGTCGAGTAGGGCCGCGCGCGGATCGATCAGAGACCGGCGAGCTGCTTCACGCGGTTCCAGGCGAATGCGGGGTCGCGCGTGGTGCCGTGCTCCATGCCGACGAAGCCGTCGAAGCCGCGCTTGCGCAGGACTCGGAAGATGTTGGCGTAGTTGGTCTCGCCCGAACCGGGCTCCTTGCGGCCGGGCACGTCGCCGACCTCGACGAACCGCACGAGCCCGCGCTTCAGGCCGTCCTCGAGGGTGTTGATGATGTTTCCCTCGCCGAGGGCGCGGTGGTAGATGTCGAAGTCGACCTTGATGCGGGGGTGGTCGACGGCCGAAGCATATTCATAGGCCTCGCCGACGAGCGTCATCGTCATCTGGGGCGACTCGATCCGGTTGAGCGGCTCGAGCGTGACGTAGACGTCGAATTCCTCGGCGATCTTCGCGGCCTTGCGCAAGCCTGCGATGATCTGTTCCTTCTGCTTCTCCCAGGGGGTGTCGGTCCGCTTGCGTCCGACGAACGTGATCAGGTTCTTCGCGCCGAGCTTGCGTGCGACGGCGCAGGCGGCGGCGAGGTCGTCGAGGAAAGCCTGTTCCTTGCCCGTCTCGGTGAGCCCGCTCGAGTTCCCGGTTCGGGGAGCTCCGGTGATCGAGGCGCAGGTGAGCTTGCGCTTCTGTTGGACCTCGAGGAGTGCGTCGATGTTCCTGCCGACATGGCTCCAGAAGCCGTAGGCGTCGGCGCCGGCGTCGGCCGCGGCCTCGAGGCGTTTCTCGTACGGCATCGCCCTCGGGAACATCAACTCGAGGTTCATCGCCAGGCGATACTTGGGCGCGGGCAATTCGGGCTCGTCGGCCGGAGTCCAGACCCGAGCGGAGGCCCCGCGCGCGGCCAGTGCGGCGAGACCCGATCCGAGGAACGTGCGACGATCCAACGACGACATCGAGTCGACTCCCAGGAGAGTGTGGTTTCCGATCCGTGCGGGCGCAGAGATGCGGATGATACGCCGGGGCGGGAGCCGATCCAACCCGGACGTGATTCAGAGGCAGTGGCTCGCCGAACTCTCCGCGATCAGCCGGGCGATGCCCGCGGTGAGTTCGCGGTCGACCCGTCCGGTCCGCCCGCCTCGGCAAACGGCGGTTCGAACGGCGAAGTAGTCGGGACGCAGCGGGGCGAGCCGTTCGATCGTCGCGGCGTCGAGTCCGCCCGCCAGTGCGACGATCCGGCCCGACTCTCGAATTCGGCGCACGACGGGTTCGATCCCGAGGTCGAGCGAGGTGGGCCGCGACTTGTCGAAGGTGTCGAAGAGGACGCCCGCGGTCTCGGGCGACGCGAGCGCGGCGGCCACGATCCGCTCGAGGCTCGGTGCGGAGTCGGCGGCGAGGTCGGTGTAGACGACGTCGATCCAGGGGGTCGAGCCCGCCCCTTCGCGGAGCCGGTCGCGGAGCGCGAGACCATCGCGGCCGGTCCCCGCGAGGCCGAGCTTGCGGTAGGCGATGCCTGCGGGGACGCGGGTCTCGATCGGGTCGAGGTCGATCGCCTCGCCGAGCGCGACGCTCACCGGTCGCACTCCCGCGACTTCGGCGAGGACGGCGGTCCAGACGTCGCGGTCGGCTCGTCCGAGCGGACCGCGGTCGGGTTCCTTGATGTCGATGAGATCGGCCCCGCCCGCGATCGCTTCGCGAGCCTCGGCCGGGGATCGAACGCTGACGAGGAGACGCGTCACGAGGATCGTTCGGGACCTCGCGGTTCAGGAGGCGTCGGCCGAGGCGGGAACGGCGAGAGCCGGTCGGCGGCGGTCGCGAATCGCACGTGCGGCGAAGTCGAGCCCGAAGAGCAGGCCGCAGCCCGCGAGGTCGGCGAGAATGCCGTTGGCGAAGAAGCCGTAGTCGCCGGTGCCCCAGTAGGGAATCGCGGCGAGGAAGCAGGCGGAGAGGCCGGCGGCGTCGAGCGGGTAGAGCCCGTCGAAGAGCCAGACGCTGAAGTTCGAGGCGACGAAGAAGAACAAGGAAGCCGAGATCGAGAGCCCGGCGATGCGGAGCGGGTTCGAGGAGTGGCGGGCGAGCGGCCCCAGGAGCGTGATCGCGGCGTAGGCGGCATAGCCGACGAGCCGCGAGCCGGAGAGCCAAGAGCGCCCCGAGCCCCAGTCGAGGATGAGGTCGGCGAGGATCATCGAGGCGACGGGCACGATCCAGGCCCAGCGTCTGGGGAGCCGGGCACCGGCGTAGAGCGCGATCGCACCGATCGCCACGGCGTTGGGCGGATGCGGGACGACTCGGCAGAGGACGCCCAGGAAGACCAGGATCGCGGCGGTCGGCATCGGTTCGTTTCCTCGTCTAGGAGAGCGGCGCCGGACCCGCTCACCCGGTGGGGCGACTCGCGGAGGCGGATCTCGGACGACGTCAATCTACCGTACGAGGCCGCCGTCGATCAACTCGTATCGGAGGACGCGATCGAGCCGGAACTCCTTCTCGCACTCGTCGAGGTGGCAGAAGGCGACGACGAAGCTGACTCCCGCGCGGGTGACGAAGCGTCGCGGGCTGACGGCGCGAGGTGCCGGACCGCGCGAGCCGCCCGCGTAGGCCATCCGGATCGCCCGACGTTCCCGGACCGCGCGGATCAGGTCGGACCAGCCTTCCGGCACGGTCGACAGGTCGTCGGGTTCCTGGAGCTTGAACAGCGCGACCGAGGTTTCGACGACCGGCGAGCGCCGGCGCATCTCGAGCCAGAGCTGCATCACGCGGCGCGAGTCGGCCGAGGCGCGATGGGCTCCGGAACGGTCGAAGCCGAGCCCGCGAGCCAGTGCGTCGAGCCCGTGCCCGCGCGACTCCGGGAAGACGCATCGCGAGAGCGCGAGCGTGTCGATCATCCGATAGTCGGGAACCGACAGGCCGGCGCGGGACAGTTCGGTGCTGAGGAACGCCGCGTCGAACCCGGCATTGTGAGCGAGCATCACGCACTGCTCCGGCTCGCCGAGGAAGTCCAAGAGCGCCTGGAGCGCGGTCGCGGAGTCGGGCGCAGCGACTCGGTCGGCATCGGCGATGCCGTGGACTGCGAACGCTCGCGGGTGCGAGGGAGTCTCGGTTGCGACGAGTGTCTCGAAGCTAGAGAGCTCGATGCCGCGTGCGTCGAACCGAACGGCCCCGATCTCGATGATCCGATCGGTCGCCGGGTCGAGGCCGGTCGTCTCGAAGTCGATCGCGACGAAGCTCTCGTATTCGTCGAGTCTCATGGGGATGCCGGTTGCGCGAGTGACTTGCATGGAGGGGAATTATCTCGAGTCGGGGACGATCTGGGAATCACCCCGGGGACTCGATCTCGCGACTCTCCAGCCCTCCGACTCTGCGCCGTCGATCCGATCGGAAGAGCCGGAACTCGAGATCGCGCGGGAACTCGAATCCAAGGTCTCCTCGCGTCGCGCGAGGTGTATGTTTGATGAGTCGCCGGCTCGAGATCCGAGTCGGAGCGCCGGCCTCTCGCCGGAAAGGATGCCGTTCCCATGACGACGCGAATCGGTTTGCTCTGCATGGCGTGCGTGATTTGTGCCGCGTCGATCGGCTGCCAGGGCGGCATGCCGCCTCGTCGCTCGATGGTCGCCTCCGAGCCCGGTCTCGAGATCGAGGGCGAGTCGAGCGCGGCGCTTGCCGCCGGCGGAGGTTCGGGATTTCAGACGAACGTGGTCGACCGCCACCCGCTCTTTTCCAAACCGCGCGAATACTACGAGAACTCGGGCGACAACAAGATCGTCAAGACCGCGGCCGCGACGGTGATCGGTATTCCGGCGGGCGTGGTCGGCGAGATCCGCCAGATCTTCGTCGGTCAGCCGTCCACCCGGCGCTGAGACGCGTCGGGTTCGAGCCCGGTGAGCCGCATGACGACTCGGTCGTAGACGAAGTCGGGGAGATCTCGGACCAGCCGCATCAGTCGGACCATCGCCCAGGGGAACTCGACCTTGGTCCGCCCGCCTTCGATGCCGTCCGCGATGATCCGCGCCGCTCGTTCCGCGGACATCTCGAACGGACGAGGGTGAGCCGCGCCGGCGATCATCGGCGTGGTGACGAAGCCGGGCTGGACGGTCGTGAGACGGATCCCTCGGCGCCGGAGCTCGGGCCGAAGCGCGTCCATCATCGAGGCGAGAGCGGCCTTGCTCGCACAATAGGCCGCGGACTGAGGCAGCCCGCGATAGGCGGCAAGGCTGCCGACGACCGTGATCGAGCCGCGGCCGCGATCGAGCATCGCCGGCAGCACGGCCTCGATCGCCGCCGCGGCGCCCAGCAGATTCACGCGGATCGTCTCCTCGAATGCGTCGAACGTGAACTCTTCCGCGGGCTGGGAACGGCCGATCCCGGCGTTGGCGACGAGGAGGTCGATCGGCCCCAGCGAACCGGCGAGTCGCTCGATCGCGGCGCGGGTCGCCTCGGGGTCGCCGACATCGGCCGCGACGCTCTCCGACCGCACGCCGAGCCCGCGAACCTGCGCGGAGACCTCCTCGAGAGCGGCGGCTCGCCGCGCGACCAGCCCGACGTCGGCGCCCCGTCGGCCGAATTCGAGGGCGAGCGCCGCGCCGATGCCGCTCGAACCGCCGGTGATCAGTACGATCCGCCCCTTTGATCGCATGGGAGTTCCAGTTTGGCTGAATCCGGGGAATCGAGAGTTCCGATGAGTGAGGAAGGAAGAGTCTCTCACATCTCCGACCGAATCCGGGAGATCTTCGAGCGAAAGGGCGATCGCATGGCGTGGGCTTCGATGACTCGAGCCGGGTCCTGGGCGGTCTTCGGCGTCTTGACGGCGGCGGGGATCGCCTCGGCGCGCGACCTGCCGCCGCTGGTCGCTCCCGAATCGCCTCCGCCGCGCGAGGCGCCCGCCGCCGCGCCTCCGACCGCGCCGCCGGCGACGCGCGATCGATCGGGTTCCCTCGGGGACGACGATCGACGACCGGTGCTCGCCTTGCCGGGCCTCAACGCTCCGCGCTCGCGGCCGTCCGGAGCGCCGAGTGCTCCGCCGAGCCTCTCGCCCGACCAGACCGATGCGCTCCCCCCTCTGATCTCGCCGATCGCCCCGTCCTCGAATTCGGGGTCGAGCGAACCGCCCGCGATGGAGCCGCTTCCGAGCCGCCGGTTCCGCCCCGGGATCGTCGAGTCGGTTCCTCGGAGCGCGGAGACCTCGACATCGACGCCCGCGCCTCGTCGCACGCCGGTTCCCGAGGCGGGAGTCGTGCGTCCGCCCGTTCGGCCCGAGTCGATCCGCGACCGATTCGGCCCGCGGGCCTACGACGAGGCGACGAACAACCGGTCGCGGATCCTCAATCTGCTCGCCCCGCCCCGCGGACCGGGCACGCCGATGCCCGAGAGCTCGATCTCGACCGAGCCGCGAGCCGACCCCGCCGCCGACGCCGCCTTGAAGCGACGAGTCGAGAAGCAGGCTCAGCAAGCGGTCGCCGGGCGGGCTCGCGAGGTCGAGGTCCGGGTCGTCGGGCGAATCGTCACGATCCAGGCCAAGGGCGTCCGCTTCCTCCAGAAGCGCGCGGTCCGGAAGTCTCTGGAGAGTCTGCCGATCCTCGACGGGTACCGGACCGTGATCGACGTGCGCGACTGAGCCGGCGAGTGCGTCATTCCTGGGAAGCCGAATCGGAACGATCGGTCGCGGTGCGGAACCGAAAGTCGCACCGCGTGCCGCCCTGCATCAACGTTTGAGTGCGCTCGAGTTCGATGTCGGGGCCGAAGCCCTCGGCGAACTTGGCGTCGCGGAGGCAGGAGAGCGTCGAGCCCAGGTCTTCGAGGCCGAGCGATCGGTAGAGCTCGGCGTAGCGGCAGCGGGTGACGTCGAACTCGAGCCGCTGGGCCGACTGTTCATGGATCGTGATCTCGAGCGCTCCGCCGCGGGTCCAGACGTCGAGAGCACCCGCGAAGGCGGCGAGATCGCGGCCGCCGAGCCGGTCCGCGAGGTTCGCCCCGGCCTGGTGAGCGAGCGACTCGACGACCCTCGAGACGACCTCGAGAGTCGGATCGCGTCCAAACTCGTCGATGAATGCACGGATCAAGGGGCCGACGATCTCGGCCTCGATCCGTCGGCGCTGGAGGAGCGGAATCTCGGGTAAATCGGGCGGGCCGGTTGTCTGGTCCATCGCGGTCTCACAGAATCGATGCACCGACGCACGCGGTCGGAAGGCGGGCGTCGTTCATATCGAACCACTCTTGGATCGATCTCATGTCGATGGAAGCATTGCTTCGAGCATTCGGTGATTCGGGGCTCGACTGCTCCGACGTGACGACCCCGCGCGAGGCGCTCCGGAGAATCGCCGAGGCGGGGCTGGCGGTCGACGAAGGGCTCGGTCCCGAGCTCGTGCAGGGGCGGCCGCTGATCGCATCCGCGGAGAAGCTCGTCGAGGAGGCGACCTCGGAGACGTTCCTCGCGGGGATCGCTCGGCCGGGTCGACTCACGATCGCCGCCGGTCTGGCTCAGATCGTCGACCTCTGGGATCTGAGCCACGAGTCCGCGCAGCAGGCCGACGACCTCGGCGAACGCGTCCATTCGGTCTACTGGCACGGGATTGCGCACCGCCGCGAACCCGACGCCGGCAATGCGTCGTACTGGTTCCACCGCGTGGGAAGGCACTCGGTGTTCGCGAAGCTGGTGAAGGAAGTGGAGCGGATGGCGTCGACGGGAGCGATCGAGGCGTCGTGTCGCGAGTTGATCAAGGGCGGATCGTGGGATCCTCGCGGCTTCATCGCCTACAGCGGCCGGTCGCGGTCGGGAGCGGCGGAGCGCTCGGCTCGCCGGATCCAGGCCGTCGAGATGCGGTTGCTCTTCGAGGCGACGCTCGACGCGATCCTCGGCGCCCCGGAAGGATGAGGCGCCGGAGATCGGCCAAACAGATCACTGTTCGTTGATATTCATCTGCGTGACTTCGCGCTCGCAGATCTTGCACCACTTCCAGCGGCTCTCGCCGACGACCTGGTCGAGATGACCCTTGGCGATGCGGATCGTCCGGAACCAGAACTTCGACTCGGTATCGCCGACCCGCTCGAGCTTGGCGCACCGGGCGAAGTGGAGGAGGTTGGTTCCGGCCTTGATCGCGGTCCGCTTGGCGTCGGGCGCGGGGACGTGGCCGTGGAAGATGTAGCCGATCGCCTCGATGCGGGATTCCTCGAAGTCGTCCGAAGATTCGATGGGGCGGAAACCGGCGGCCGGTTGGACGAGCATGATGGTGAATCCTCGAACGATCCGAAATGCGGAACCGAACACGAACATCCCGACCGTAACCGACCGAAGGTGAAGCCGCAAGAGCGCGGCGAGCCCGCCGGAGCCCTCCGCCTCGAGCGGCGGCGACTCCGACGGGCTCGATCGATCAGAGGCCGACCGTTCCGGTCGCCTGCGGGATCACTCGGAGAGCAGGTACTGAACCAGCGCTTCGAGCTGAGCCATCGGGTGATAGCCGACGACCTTGAGGCGGACCTTTCCGGTCCGGTCGATGAACAGGGTCGTGGGGTAGCCCTCGAAGTCGGGGATCTTGGCCTGGGTCTTCTGGTCGCCGAGGACGCAGGGGTACTCGATGCCGAATTCCTTGGAGAAGTCCTTGATCTTCTTGATCTCTTCCTTCTTGTCGTCGCCGCCCTCGTAGTTGATGCCGACGATGGCGAGACCCTTGCTCTCGTACTTCTTCAGGAGGTCGACGAAGTGGGGGATCTCCTTGCGGCAGGGCGGGCACCAGGTGCCCCAGACGTCGACGATCGTGACCTTGCCCTTGAAGTCGGCGAGCTTGACGGTCTTGCCGTCGACGCTCTCGAGCTCGAAGTCGAAGGGGAACGACTTGGCGTTGCGGAACTCTGCGGCGGCGTGCTCCTTGGCGGCGGCCTCAGCCTTGGCGACGAGCGTCTTCTTGAGGGCGGCGAAGCCCTCGAGCTTGCGGACGTTGGCGAGGTCGGCGTCCTTCTCGAGCTGGTCGATGTCCTCGAATCCCGAGGCGAACGCCTCTTCGAGCGACTTCATCGCCTTCTCGGCCTGGTTGTCGAGGGAGAACGCGCAGGCCTCGTTGTAGAGGCACATGCCGAGGAGCATCTTCTCGCCCGGGTTGAGATCCTTGTGGGCGGCGGCGAGCTTGCGGGCGACGCCGGCGGCTTCCTTGAAGAGCTCGTACTGCTTCTTGCCCTCGGCCTCACCGGCACGCATCATGATGACGCGGGTGTGGAACATCAGAGCTTGGCGATTCTTGGGATCGAGCTCGACCGCCTTGGCGAAGAGCTCCCCCGCCTTGACGATGTCGTTCTTCTGAGCCGCTTCGATCCCTTGGCGGATCGCCTCGTCGGCCGTCTTCGGGGCGGCGGCGGGCTTGTCGTCGGACTTCTTCGATCCTTCGGCCTGGCGGGCCGAGGCGGTTCCGGCGGAGAGCGTGACCAGGGCCGACGCCAACAGCGTCGCGAGGAGAGTGCGCGCAAACCGATCGATCGACATGGATGAAATCCTCGAAGCGGGGGGACGGGCGAACGGAGTCCAGGAAAGAGATAGTTCAATCGGAGTCGCTCGGGAAAGCAATCGAAAAATCCGCGAGAACGCGATCTTACGACGACTGCGCGGGTCGTCGAGGGATCGTCGGAGCCTTGCCGTGGGGTGGATCGATGGATTACACTTCGGAGTCGGTTCCGAGGCGCGTGCGTCCGCCCGGCCGGTTTCGTCGGACTCCGGGAGCCGGATACGGGGATGAGTTCCGGGGCGGTACACAAAGTCGTGGTGCTGGGGTCGACCGGCTCGATCGGCCGCAGCGCGCTGAGCGTGATCGATTTCGACGGCGGACGCCGGCTCTCGGCCTGGGGCTTGAGCGCGCACTCGCGTCGCGCCGCGTTGGTCGACCAGGCGCGGAGATATCGTCCCCGTTTCCTCACCGTGACCGACCCCTCGGCGCATTCCGAGATCGCGAGCGAGTTGAAGGGCACGGGCGTCGAAGTCCTCTCCGGGCTCGACGGCCTGATCGAGATGGTCCAGGCGCCCGAGACCGACCGC
This sequence comes from Isosphaeraceae bacterium, assembly GCA_033763215.1. GTDB lineage: Bacteria > Planctomycetota > Planctomycetia > Isosphaerales > Isosphaeraceae > JANRKW01. The sequence continues at coordinate 12,714 of JANRKW010000030.1, forward strand.
GTGCTGACGGCGATCGTCGGCGCGGCGGGGCTCGAAGGGACCTGGGCCGCCATCGAGGCGGGCAAGCTGATCGCCCTCGCGAACAAGGAGACGCTCGTCGTCGCCGGGCCGCTGATCATGGATCTCGCCCGCGAGCGCGGCGCACCGATCATCCCGGTCGACAGCGAGCATTCGGCCATCTACCAGGCCCTCCGGGCCGGAGCGCGTTCGGAAGTCCGGCGAGTGATCCTCACCTCGTCGGGCGGGCCGTTTCGCGGCATGACCGCCGACCAACTCCGCGACGTCTCCCCCGCGCGGGCATCCAAGCACCCGACCTGGGACATGGGCCCGAAGATCACGATCGACTCCGCGACCCTCATGAACAAGGCCCTCGAGGTGATCGAGGCCCGTTGGCTCTTCGGCCTGGAACCCGAGCAGATCGAGGTCGTGGTCCATCCCGAGAGCGTGGTCCATTCGATGGTGGAGTTCGTCGACGGTTCGGTCGTCGCCCAACTCTCGCCGCCCGACATGCGTCTGCCGATCCAACTCGCCCTCACGCATCCCGACCGCGTCGAGGGCCCCGCCCCCCTGCTCGACCTGACGAAGGCGTTCGCGCTGCGTTTCGAGCCGCCCGACCGCGAGACGTTCCCGTGTCTCGACCTCGGCTTCGAGGTCATGGCTCGCGGCGGCACGGCGGGCGCCGCGCTCAATGCCGCGAATGAAGTCGCGGTCGAGCGCTTCCTCGGCGGCGAGATCGCCTTTCTCGACATCCCCCGCGCCTGTCGCGCGGTGCTCGACCATCATTCCTTTGATCCAAAGCCCACGCTCGACGGACTCAAAGTCGTCGACGCCTGGTGCCGCCGGGAGGCCCGTCGTTGGAAACCTTGATCTTCGTGGTGAACATCCTCAAGGTCGTCCTCGGCCTGGGCTTCGTCATCTTCCTCCATGAGCTCGGGCACTTCCTCGTCGCCAAGTGGTGCGGGGTCTACGTCAAGAGCTTCTCGATCGGCTTCCCGCCGACGATCATCTCGAAGCAGGTCGGCGAGACGAGCTACAAGATCGGCCTGCTCTTCCTGGGCGGCTACGTGAGCATGCTCGGCGAAGGGTCGGACACCGAGGAAGATCCCGAGGCGGCGTCGAATCCGCGCTCCTTCCGCAACAAGTCGGCGGGCGCCAAGATCGCGATCTTGTCGGCGGGCGTCGTGATGAATCTGGTCCTCGGGCTCGGATTCTTCCTCATCACCCACATGGTCGGCCTCGAAGTGCCGACGACCCGGATCGGCGGGGTGGTCGTCGGCTCGCCGGCGTACGAAGCCGGCCTTCGCGCGGGCGACCGGATCGTGGGGATCGACGGCGACCAGGAGGTCGATTACCTCAAGCTCAAGATGCGAGTCAGCTTGAGCTCGGAGGGCCGGCCGCTGGCGTTCGACGTCGCTCGGCCGGGAACTGCCGAACCGCTCCGCTTCGACATTCAGCCCCAACGCGGCAAGGGCGAAGCGCCGAGCATCGGAGTGCTGCAGTCTCCCGGATTGCAGCTCGCGATCACCGAGCCGTTCCAAGCCCCTGCGGGGATGACCGATCGCGAATCCATTCTCGGCGAGTTCAAGCCCCTCGATCGGATCGTCGCCGTTCGTGCCGTCGGAGGCGAGGGCGGAACGGTCAAGACGCCTCACGAACTCGACGCGGCTCTCTTCGCCCTGCGCGGCGCACCGATCGAGGTGGTCGTCGAACGGGCGAACGAGTCGGGCGGGGCGACCGGCGAGACCGCGGAGATCGTCGTTCCGCCGAACCACTTCCTCGACTTCGGGTTCCGTTGCGCCTTCGGCCCTGTGAAGGCGCTCGCGGGAGGGTCGATCGCGGCCAAGGCCGGATTCCAAGTCGGCGACGTGATCACCGCCGTCGACGGCAAGACCGACGTCGACCCGTTCGACCTGCCGCTCTACTGTCATGATCGCGCGGGCAAGCCCGTCGTGTTCGCGGTGCGCCGCGGCGAGTCGACCGTCGAGATCACGGCCGTTCCCGACGCCTCGCTCCCCTGGGTCGAGCTCAACCAGCCGACGGAACCCTTCGAGATCCCCGGGCTCGGGTTGGCGCTCGAGGTCTCGCGTACGGTGGCGCACGTCGTCCCCGGTTCGCCCGCCGCGATGAACGGCATGACCGACGGGCTCGTGATGAAGACGATCGAAGTCATCGCAGCCCGCCAGGAGCCGGGCGAGGATTCGAAGCCGACCGACCTCGCCGAGGTGCCCGCCTGGCCCTTCGTCTACGAAGCGGTGCACGTCTCGCCCCGCGCTGCGGTCCGATTCACCTTCGAGGACAAGAAGGATCCGGTGACGATCACCCCGGTACCGATTCCGGGACGCTTCCACCCCTACCGAGGGCTTCGACGCATCTCGGACCTCGAACAGCAGCCGCCGCAGCCGTTCCTCGCCGCGCTGAAGCGAGGGGCCGACGACACCTACGAGAACGTCGTCTCGATCTATGCCATGATCCGCAGCCTCTTCTCGGGCCGGGTCAGCACCAAGAACCTCGCGGGTCTTCCGCGAATCGGCGAGATGGCCTATCAGTCGGCGAGCGCGGGGATGGTCCAACTGCTCCAGTTCCTGGCGATGCTCAGCATCAACCTCGCCGTGCTCAACTTCATGCCGATCCCGCCGCTCGACGGTGGTCAGATCGTCCTGATCCTGGGCGAGAAGATCCGCGGCAAGCCGATCCCGCCCGCGTTCTTCAACGCCGTGATGCTCGTGGGCTTCGCGCTCATCCTGGCTTTGATGCTGTTCACGAACGGCCAGGACATCCTGCTGTTGATCCGCGGGCGGAACTGACGCCCGCGGTCACCCGGTCGCCCTGAGCGCCGTGTGAATGCGATCGAGGAGCCGGGGGAGGTCGATCGGCGGGCGTGTTGCTCGTCCTCGAACTCCTTCGGCAGCCTTGGTTTCGAACACGGTCACGGAGATGAGCGGAATCGCCGCTCCTCCGGGACGCACCCAGACCTCGCCGGAGCCGCCGGTCGACGCCGGCCGCTCGGGCAAGCCGACGTCGGTCAGGATGACGTCGGGTCGAAACTCCTCGATCGATGAGAATGCGTCCTCGGCATCGTACGCCTCGCGCACCTCGAAGCCCTGCAGGCGCAGGAGTCGTCCACAGGCGTAGCGCTGAAACGGCTCGACCTCGATGAGGAGGACGCGCGGACGCGATGCGCGTCCGATCAGGTCGCGGTGCGAGCGACCCGCCTCGACCCTGCCGGCGATCGCCGAGTCGCGTCCCGGCTTCGGAGCGGCCGCGGTCGGTTTCGGTTCCGTGTCGTGCAGGAGTTCGCGGGAGGTCGACAAGGATGCCCGAATCGTCGCGATCGACTGGAGCACGATGGCCGAGAGAGATTTCAGAGTTGCATACAATGGCATCGACACAGGCCTTATGAGGACGAGAGGAATCGTCTGCTTCAGTACATCGGTCGACCGAGGGAGCGATCGCAGATTGAACGGAGAATTGCGATCGGCGTGACCCGTTTCGGGAAACCTCGCGGAGCGGCTCGGTAAGCTGTTCGGGTCGCGCCGGATTTGCCTCCAGCCGTTCGATCGGGCAGAATGATCCAGGCGACGATCGACTCCGAACGGCTCAGGGGCCGGACCGCCCCGTCCGTCGGTGCGTCGCGCGACGTTCGACCGTGGACTGACTTCGGGAGGTTCCCCTTGTCGACCGAACTGGAAGTCGGGACGCTCGCCGGGTTCTACGGCTGGGCCGGTTCGTTGGAAGAGGGAGGCTCGCGCGGCTCGTCGCGCCCGGCCGCTCCGGATTCCGAGCCGGTGGACCCGGTCCTCCTCACCGCGCACGATCGCCCGTCGTCGATCTCGCTTCCCGCTTCGGCCGACCCGGCGTCGGATCTCTCCGACCCAATGATCCTGGAGCGGCGGGCGGACGTCGACGAGAAACACCGCCGAATCATCGAATTCCTGGATCTTCGCGGCTACGACGGCGTCCTGCTGCGGCGGTCCGACTCGGTCGCGTGGTTCACCGCGGGCGGCGACCTCGCGCGATTCCTCGACTCGGAATGGGCGGGCGTGGCGATCTTCGTGGCCCGCACCTGCCGCGTGGTGATCACGGACAACGTCCACTCGGCGCGGGTCTTCGAGGAGGAGCTGGCGGGCCTCGGTTTCCAGCTCAAGGAACGAGCCTGGCATGACGACCCCAGCGCATTCCAAGCCCAGTTCGTTCAAGGGAAGCGCGTCGCCTGCGACGACCGCGGCAGCGACCTGGTCGACGAGTCGCGATCGCTCCGCGAACTCCGCCGCCCGCTCACGCCCCTCGAACGCCGCCATTTGCGGGAACTTGGCCGAACGCTGGCGTTCGCGGTCGAGTCGACTTGTCGCAACTTCATGCCGGGAGAGACCGAGGCGGATCTCGCGGGCCACCTGGCGCACCGACTGCTGCGCGAAGGGGTGATCCCGGTCGATCTCCGCGTCGCGGGCGACGATCGCTCCGATCGGTTCCGTCGCGCCCGCTTCAAGTCGGCCGCGATCGAACGTCGCGCAGTGATCTCTGCGGTGGGCAAGCGCCACGGGTTGTGCGCGTCGGTGACGCGTACGGTCCACTTCGGTTCGCTCGATCCGGAAGGCGAAGGACGGCATGCGCTTGCGTCGATGATCTCGGCGACTTACACCTACTTCTCTCGGCCCGCTCGCCCGGTTTCCGAGGTGTTCCAACGCGCGAAACGGATCTACGAGAAGTTCGACCACCCCGACGAGTGGCTGCTCGACTATCAGGGCTTCGAGATCGGCTACACCCCGCGCGAGCAGATCCTCCTGCCCCGCGGTACGGCGATCCTCCAACCCAACACCGCGCTCGCGTGGTGCCCCAGCGTCGGCTCGGCCCGGTCGGAAGACACGATCGTGATCGACGCGCGCGGTTTCGAGGTGATCACGGAGACGCGGAACTGGCCGAAGCTCGAGGTGACGGTCAAGGGCTTCTCGATCCCGAGGCCCGCGATCCTGGTTCGTTGAGCGAACCTCGCCCCGCGGGTCGGATCGATCTCGGTGCTCGAGACCGAGGTTGACGCATCGGTCGATCCGCACTAGATTTCGCGTCGGTCTCGATACGAGGCGAGCCGTCGGCGGAGTCCCCCTCCCCAGGCACAGTTGCTCCGGGCATCGCCGATCGATCGACGGAAGAAAGGAGTCTTCCATGACCTGGTCGTACCGTCTCCGGCGGCTCGGGATCACGGCATTCGTGTTGGTCCACCTCTCCGCGCTCGCCGTTTGGAACGTGCCGAACTGCGTGCTGCGGCAGCGATTCCTGCCGATCGCGCGGGCCTACATCTACCCGCTCGGGCTCTGGCAGAACTGGTCGATGTTCGCACCCGATCCGATGCGGCACACGATCACTCTCGAGGCGTCGGTCATCGACTCCAAGGGGATGGTCTACACCCACGCTTTCCCCAAGATGGCCGACTTCGAGTTCTGGCAACGGCTTCCGCGCGTGCGGCACGGCAAGTTCATCGCCTACATGTCGGACTCGGAATTCGCCGAGAATCGGCGGATCGCCGCGAACCACGCACTCCGGACCCTGGCGATCCCGGCCGAGAACTACCCGGTCGAGCTCGAGCTGCTCTACCAGGTGAAGGAGACTCCGCCGCCGGGCACGGTGCCCGACCCGCTGCGTCCGCTCGTGCCGCACTCGCTCCAGACGTTCCGCTACGAGAGCAGCGAGGAGGTGTCGGCATGGCAATGAATCCTGTTCATGCGTGGAATCGATTCTGGTTCGCGCCGGTCTCGGCGCGGCCGTTGGCGACGTTCCGGATCGTGATCGGCTGCCTGGGGCTGATCAACCTGGCGTTTCTCACGATCGACGTCGATCACTGGCTCAGCGGCGAGGGCTTGCTCCGAGGCGCCGAGGCTCGCTACCTCGCGGGTCCTCTGAGGCATTCGATCCTCCAGTGGATCCAGACGCCCGCGTTCGTTCATGGATTTCTGGCCGTCCATGCCGCGGTGCTCCTTCTGCTCACGCTCGGGAAGTGGACGCGCGTCGTCTCGATCCTGGCATACCTTGGACAATTGATGATCCATCAACGCAACATCGCCACCGCGAGCGGCGCCGACGTGTTGCTGATGGTCATGCTCTTCTATCTGATGCTGAGCCCCTGCGGCGCGGCCTATTCGCTCGACGCGCTGCGCGAGCGGCGACGTCGGGGCACCGAGGCCGACCCGATCATCGTCCCCTGGGCGCAGCGGCTGATCCAGATCCAGGTCACGATCATGTATTTCGTGACTTCCGTCCTCAAGTGCGCCGGCACCACCTGGCTCACCGGGACCGCGGTGCACTACGTGGTCTGCAACCAGGAACTCGGTCGGTTCGACCTGGGCGGGCTCGCGGCGTATCCGGCATTCATCAACATCGTGACCTACGGCGGGCTCGGCGTCGAGTTCGCCCTTGCGTTCCTGCTCTGGGTCAAGCCGGCTCGTCCATACGTCATCGCCGCGGGCATCGCGCTCCATGTCGGAATCTGGGCGCTCGTGAACATTCCCTTGTTCGGCGAACTGAGCATGGCGGGCTACCTCGTCTTCCTCGACTCGGACGACTTCGAGGCGCTGCGGCGATTCTTCGACTTCCGGGCGCGGTTCCGAGGCAAGTCGCGGGCCAAGCTGGGCAAGGCGTACCGCGTCGATCCGCCCGCGAGCCCGATCGCAGGGATGCACCACACTCCCGCGAGCGACCTCGCGCCCTCGACCTCTTCGGCTTGGGAGTGGACCGACGGGACCGACGACGAAGGATTCTGACCACTCGATCGCGGATCAGCCCGGGGCCGACGTTCCCTCGCCTTCGCCGCCGGAATCGGCGGAAGGCGCGGGGGCGTCGGCCCGCGGCGTTTTCGGTTCCGCGAGAGGCCCGTCCGACTCATCGATGAACGAGGGAAGCTCCGCGTCGGCCGAGAGCGGCGCAATTCGGTCGTACTCGGTGCCGTCGACGTCGGCCCGGAGCCAGAGGTAGATGATCGAGAAGCAGGACCAGAAATTGGCGTGGACCCAGCCCTCGAGCAGTGTGGAGATCACCAGCCGCCACGGTGAGAAACCGAGTCCTCGCGCCTCGATCGGCCAGGTCGCGAGTTCGCCGACCCCGAGGACGAACAACCGAGCCGCGTAGATCCCCGAGACGCTCGCCGCGACCAGGATCGCGAGCCCGGCGAGGTACGAGAGGAATCGGTGATTGACGTAGGAATACGACCGACTGAGGGCGTCGAAACCGTCCTCGGCCTCGGCGGCGATCGTGGTCGCGATCAAGGGCCAGCCGAGCGCGAGCCCGAAGAGGATGACGGCCGACATCACGCCGAAGACGAGCGGGACGAACCCCAGGATCGCGCCGAGGGCCTCGCCGACCACGGGCAGTCGACTCAACAAGGCGATGATCGCGCCGGGGACGGACAGCACGAGGCAGATCGTGATCGGTGCGAGGGGCGTCCCGATGAGCGTGGCGGCCTTTCGGAGGGCGAATCGCAGCGAGGGGATGATTCCCAGGTAGATGCCCGTCGTTCCCCGGATCATCACCGATCGGGAGATCGCGGCTCCGAAGCATTCCCAAACGACGATGAGCCAAAGCCCCGCGAGCAGAGCGTGGAGCCGAGCGGAGGTGTTCGACTCGCTGGAGAAGAGCACCAGGAACGGTCGGATCACGGCTCCTGCCGGTTCGAGCGCCGCGGCGAGTGCCGAAGCGAACGGGAGCCCGAAGATGCCCTCCTCGAATCGTGCGAGGGGCGGCGGAGCCGCGTCGACGAAGGTTCGGGCGTTCGTCGCGAAGAGGCGACCGATCAAGAGGAGCCCGCCGCGCGCGATCTCGACTCCGAGCGCGGCGATGAGAACCGGTGGGATCGCCGAGGCGAATCGAGGGCCGCGAAAGACTCCGAGCAGGCTCCAGGCCCGGCGCGACGACGCGGCCGACGAGAGATCCGACATCCCAGGCTCCGTGGCGGGGCGAACGGCGAAACCGCGATCGACCCGGGCTCGAACCCGGATGATCGCGTTCCAGGAGCCTAACGACGCGATCGCTCGATCACAATGGAGCAGTGCGATCCGCGTCGTTCGAGGGTCGCCCGTCTCATGGGACGATGCAAGTCAGGAGTGTCGCGGTGCCGGTCGGGACGAGCCGGCACTCGCCCAGTGAGGCGGGCAGCAGCGCGGTGGCTCCGAACTCGAGAGGCGTCGCCGGTCCGTCCCACTCGATCGTGCAACTTCCCTCGAGCGCGGTGACGATCGTGAACCGCTCGGGCGAGCCGACGAGGCTTGGTCCGCTGAGCTTCAGCCGTTCGAGCGCGAAGAAGTCGGATCTAGTGAGCGCCTCGGCGGTGCCGCCGGCGATGCTTCGCGCGACCGGCACGATCGGCGCGACCGGGGCGGCCTCGAAGTCGGTCGACTCGAGCGCCTCCTCGACGTGGAGCGTCCGCGGCTTGCCGTCGGGTCCGAGTCGATTCCAATCGAAGACGCGGAAGGTGGCGTCGGACATCTGTTGGACCTCGGCGAGCAACACCCCCGCGCCGATGGCGTGCATCGTTCCGGCGGGGATCAGGATCGCGTCGCCGGGAACGGCCGGGAAGCGGTGCAGGAGCGGCTCGACCTCGCCGGTCGCGATCGCCTCCCGAAATTGGGCTCGGGTGACCCCGGGGCGCAGACCGGCGTAGATCGAGCTCCCGGGCTCGGCCGCCACGATCACCCAGGTCTCGGTCTTGCCGTTGTCGTTCGCCAACCGGGCTCCCTTCTCGTCGTCGGGGTGGACCTGGACCGAGAGGTCGCGGCAGGCGTCGATGAACTTGACCAGCAGCGGGAACTGCGAGCGAGGTCCGAGCGCGGGACCGAGGAGTTCCTCTCCGCGGTCGCGGATCAAGCCCCGCAGGTCGCAACCCGCGAGCGGGCCCGAGTCGATGCGGCTGACGTCGTCGCGGTGGTCGGAGAGTTCCCAACTCTCGGCGTAGTCGGACTCGGGTCCGATCGGCTTGTCCAGGATCGTGCCCAGGCGACGGCCGCCCCAGATCAGACGCTTCAAGATGGGGCGGAATCTCAGCGGCGGCAGCGGCGGTCGGCTCAAGGGGAGACTCCTCCTGGAGATCGGGCGTGGGAAACGGTCGCTCCCTCCCTGGTCGCCTGGTTTTACCGAGTCGACGACCGGGCGCGAAGCCCTGGCGAACCGAGGGCGCGTCGTGGTAGTCTAGAACTCACAGGAACGCTCCTGCCCGACGGCCGTCCCCGCGAGGCCCACGGCAGCGCCGCTCATTGGGCCGCGATCTCGGGACCGATCGCCGAGCCCGCGTCTCCTCTCCCACCCAAATCTCCGCCGGCTCGAGCCGCCCGATCCCATCCGGGAGCGTTGCCTTTCCATGCCGAACGATCGCGATCTCTTCGCCGAAGAACAGTCGATGGTCACCATGAGCTTCGGTGACCACATCGAAGAACTTCGGACGCGCTTGTTCCTCGCCCTGATCGGGCTGGTGGTCGGGGTCGTGCTCACCTTGATCCCGCCGGTCCATCTCGGCCAACGCGTGCTCACGAAGATGGAGGATCCCGCGCGGATCGCTCTCGACAAATACTACGAGGACGACGCTCAGCGGCGGATCGCCGAAGCCAAGAAGGCCGAGGAGAAGGCCCCGCCGGTCGAGGTCGAGTTCCCCGCCGATCAGTGGGTCGAACAACTCAAGAAGATCGCCCCCGAGTTGCCGCTGCCCTCGCCCGAGAGCGTGAAGGGCCGCGCGATCAAGATGACGATGGGCTCGGACAAAGGCGGGCAGATCCGCCTGATCCGCGACCTCGAGAGCCGCAAGAACGCGATCATCACCCTCGGCCCGCTCGAGGGCATCACCATGCTGCTGATGGTCTGCATGATCACAGGCCTGGTGATCTCGAGTCCGTGGGTCTTCTATCAGGCCTGGGCCTTCGTGGCGGCGGGTCTCTACCGTCACGAACGCCATTATGTGCTCAGGTTCCTGCCGTTTTCGCTCGGTCTGTTCCTCTCCGGGGTGCTGCTCTGCTTCTTCGCGGTGCTCCCGGCGACGCTCGGCTTCCTGCTCGAGATCAACGCGTGGCTGGAGATCGAGCCGAATCTTCGACTGAGCGAATGGATGAGTTTCGCGACGATGCTGCCGCTCGTGTTCGGGCTCTGCTTCCAGACGCCGCTGATCATGCTCTTCCTCGAGCGGATCGGACTGCTCTCGGCGAAGATCTATCGCGAGAAGCGGAAGTTCGCGATCCTGATCATCGTCGTGATCGCCGCGCTTCTGACTCCCGGTCCCGACGTCTTCAGTCAATTCATGCTGGCACTGCCGATGGTCGCGCTGTACGAGATCGGAATCCTGCTGGTCGGGAACCGCCGTCCTCGCGCGGCGGGGCACGCATGAACCGTTCGCCTTCGGGCAGCAAGGGTGAGGTGATCCTCATCGGTTCGGGCCCCGGCGACCCCGGCTTGATCACGCTCGCGGGGGCAGAGGCGCTCTCGCGGGCCGACGTGGTCGTGCACGACCAACTGATCGACCTCCGCGTCCTGCGGCATGCGCGGCGCGACGCCGAGCTGATCGCCGCCGGGAAGTCGAAGGGACGCTGCCTGCTCTCGCAGGACGAGATCAACGCCCTGCTCGTCGAAAGAGCCGAGCGCGGGCAGCTCGTCGCTCGCCTCAAGGGCGGCGACCCCTTCGTGTTCGGGCGAGGCGCCGAGGAGGCCGAGCATCTGCGGTCGCACGGGATCCGCTTTCGTGTGATCCCGGGGATCACCGCGGCGATGGGAGCGACGGCATACGCCGGGATTCCGCTCACCCACCGCGCCAGCGCGTCGGCGGTCGCGTTCGTGACCGGCCACCACGATCCGCTCGCCCCGGCGCTCGAGACCGGACGCGCTCGGGTCGACTGGCCCGCGGTCGCCCGCTTTCCGGGGACGATCGTGGTCTACATGGGGTTGAGCCGGTGTGCCTCGATCGTCGAAGTCCTGTTGGCGAACGGGCTTCCGGCTTCGACCCCGGCGGCGATCGTCGCGTCGGGATCACTGCCGAGACAACGGACGATCGTCGGAACGGTCGAGACGATTCCGTCCGCCGTCGCTTCCGGAGAGGTGACCTCGCCGGCGCTGCTCGTGATCGGCGAGGCGGTTCGGCACCACGAGACGCTCGCCTGGTTCGACGCCGGTCCGCTCACCGGCAAGACGATCCTCCTGACTCGTCCCGAAGAACAGAGCGAGTCGACGCTCGCCGCGCTCGAGGCGCTCGGAGCCGAGGTGATCTCCGCGCCGATGGTCGAGATCCGACCGATCGAAGACACCCGCGAGCTCGACGCCGTCTGTCGAGATCGCGGACGATTCGATTGGGTCGTGTTTACGTCTTCAAACGGCGTTCATGCCTTGATCGACCGTCTTCATGCTCTGGGTCTCGATCTCCGGTGGTTCGGGGCGAGCAAGATCGCCGCCATCGGCCCCTCGACCGCGCGAACGCTTCTCGAGCATGGGCTCCGAGCCGACCTCGTGCCGCCCGATGCGCGGTCGGAGTCGCTCGCCGAGGCGCTTCGCCCGCTGGTCGGAGGCCGCCGCGTCCTCCTGGCTCGTGCCGATCGAGGACGTCCCCTGCTCCGCGAGGCTCTCGCGGGGCTTGCCGACGTCGAGGAGGTCGCCGTTTATCGAAACGTGGACGTCGAGGCGCTGTCGCCGATCGTGCGGCATCGACTCGAGACCGGCCGCATCGACTGGATCACGCTCTCGAGCTCGGCGATCGCCAGACGGCTCCACTCGCTCCTTCCGCTCGAGATCCGAGAGGAGATCGGTCGGTCGATCCGCCTGGCTTCGATCAGCCCGGTCACATCCGCCGCGGCGCGCGAACTCGGATGGTCCGTGCACGCCGAGGCGGCACGGCACGACTGGGACGCGCTCATCGAGGCGATCACCGCGGCGGAGAGCCTCCGCGGCGTCTGAGCCGCGAATCGAGGCAGCCGCGATTCGAAACCAACAAGGCCTCGATCGCCGCGGATCGAGGCGGGAGCCTGTCGAAAACGTTCGTCACTCGGCGATCAGTGCAGTTCGCGAGCCGTTTCGACGCCTTGCCAGAGCACGAACGCACCGCCGAGGATGAACAAGATGTCCATCACGATGTTCGCGCGGCCGAGCACGCCCATGGCGGCGTCGAGGATGAAGATCAGGCACACGAGACCTGCGACCACCATCGCCGAATAGCAGAGGACCTTTTCGGTCTCCATGAGCCGCTCGCTCCCATCAGCCTCGAGAATCGAAGATGGGTGAAGTTTACCACACCCATCCCCGGTGCGAAACGTCGCGATCCGAATCTTTTCAAGGTTGCTTGATCTCGATCCTCCGAGGCTTGGCGCGCGGGGCCTTTGGGAGGATGAGCCGGAGCACGCCGCCGGTCATCTCCGCGGAGATCCCCTCGCGGTCGACGTCGTCCGTGAGGATGAACGAACGAACGTAGTCGACCCTGGGGAACTCCTCATGGATCGGTCGCGCGGTGTCAGGGAAGAGAGGCGCCAGCTTGGCGACCAGCGTCAACACGTTCTGATCGAGCTGGACCGTGACGTCCTCGCGCCGAACTCCCGGGAGGTCGGCCTCGAGGATCAAGCCGTCCGGGGTCTCGTAGATGTCGATGAGCGGCGTCTGCGAGAGCGGTCCGCCCTCACGCGGAGGGGCGGCCTCGGAAGGTCGCCCGCCGCGGTGCACCAAGGTCACGCGGATCGAAGCTCGTTCCGGCTCGATCGGGTTCATGCGTGCGATTCCCCCCCTGTCGACGACGCCCATCGAATCCGGCCCTCACCCCTCGATCTCACGGATCGGTGCCGACATCTCCTCGACCGCGATCTGCCGAGGCTTCGCGGATTGGAGCTTCGGCAACGTGACGGTCAACACTCCTTCGACGAACTGCGCGGAGGCCGAGTCGGCGTCGACGCGATCGGGCAGCGAGATCGAGCGGGCCCAGCGCCCGAATGGACGTTCCTGACGGCGATAATTCTCGTCGGGCACGCCTTCGCTCCGGCGCCTCTCTCCACGAAGGCTCAGGATCTCGCCGGCGATCGAGAGTTCGACCTCTTCCGCGCTCATCCCCGGCAGGAGGACGCAGAGCAGATAATGTTCACCCGCATCCGCGAGAGCGATCGACGGAAAAGGGCGCGGCAGGCGCCACGCCGCCGACGGCTCGAACGACTCGAAGATCCGACCGACCTCGCGCTGGAACTCGCGGAGCGAGTCCCACCGACCCTGCCACGGAATCCCGCTCATCGCGCACGCGCCCCCCACCCGACCGCAGCTCCCTGAACTTCGCAAGACCACAAAGCAGGTTTCGTGCCGCCGCCGAAGGGATCGATCGATCGTCGTCGTATCGCGAGATTCGCGATCGATTTACGTCGGGAATCCGGGACTCCGGCAATGAGCCGTCCTCGAGGCATGGCGGCCGGCTGCCGATTCGGCAGGCTGCGTGCGGGGCGACGCCGCGCCCGCCTCTGCCTATTCGGCAGTCAGAGCCGAGATGCTCATCGAGTGGACGACCAGCGAATCCGGCCCCGGATTCCGCAGGATGAAGCGCGGGGGCTCCGCGAAACCGGAGAGTTCGACCCACGGACCGCGTTCGACGCGGAGTCTGCGTCGGCCGGGCCTCGACTCGAACTCGAACGCGAGGTCGACCACCTCTCGAAATGGGTTGAGCGTGGGGTCGGGGCCGGGGGCGAGATGAGGACGGAGCCCCAGGATCTCCCACTGGGCGATCGCGTCTCTTCGCCCGAGGATCCTGCCCCGTGCCCGGAAGGCGGTGAAGCTGGGCGCGGGCAGCTCGACGGAGCTCGATCCGTCGACGGCGACGAGTCGCACCTGGAACGCGGCATGCCGCGCAGGCGAGATCGCCGCGGCCATCAAGGGGCCGGGTCGGAAATCGAGGATCCCGGCGGCGAGGACGGCGACGGCGATCGCCGCCGTCATTCCCGCGAGTCGACCGAGAGAAGGTCGCGTCAGGATCGGCTGAGGCGAGCGCAGCAACACGAGCACGCGACGGTAGAGATCCGACCCGTCGGTCTCGGGCGCCATCGAGCCGACCGAGCGCGCGGCGAGCGTGGGCGTTGCCGCGCCGGTTCCGGCGATCGCCACCAACTCGGCGGCGTATTCGGTCGCCGCGCCGAGCCGTTCGACCGTGAGCGCGTCGGCGAGGAGTTCCTGGTCGAGCCGGGTCTGCCGACGGATCCACCAGAGGGGGGCGACCGGAAACGCCACGACCAGGAGACACTCGGCCAACAACCCGAAGATCATGTCGGACTCGCGAGCATGCGCGAGCTCGTGGGTCAGAACGGCCGCGAGCCGATGTCGGGGCCCCTCGGCGATCTCCGAGGGCAAGACGATCAAGGGGCGGAAGAGGCCGATGAGCAACGGGCGACGGACTTGATCGGAGATCGCCGCTTCCGGGTGGTGGACCAAGTCGTGAGTGAGTGCCTCGAAGAGCCGTGCGGCGTCCGCGGGCAGCGCCCGTGCCTTGGATCGAATCCTGCTCGTCGCGATCGCGGCCAGGACGAGCCGGGCGCCGAGTCCCGCGACGACGAGGCCGTAGATCGTCGAGACGGCTCCGGGAACGCTCGGCCAACTCCCGAGTCGGAGTCGCGACGTGGTCAGGATCGGTAGGATCGCTTCCGATCCGAACTCGGGAAAGTCGCGGCCGGTCGACGCGTCGACTCGCAGCCACGCGGCGGCGGCCGCCCGAACCACATACGGACCGAGCCGGAGGTCGGGGATGAACGAGACCTGGTCGAGGATCGGCAGCGCGACCAGGCCGAGCATCCCCAGGCGGGCGATTCGAATGCGATGAACCGGTTGCGACGAGGCCAGCATGCAGAACGCCGTGAATCCCGAGACGATCAGCGCCGCCAAGCCGAGGTCGATGAGTCGATCGGCTTGGAACTCGAACCAGATTCCCATGGAAGGGTCGCCTTCATCGATGGCGGCGAATGGGATCGAGGGGAGGCGCGAGGTCGACTCAGTCGCGCGGGTCGACTTCCTCGCCCTCGGGACGGGGCGCTTCCGACTGGCGTTGCGCTTCATCGATCATGGCGCGGAGGCGGTCGAATTCCTCGGCCGTCGGCGGCTTGGAGTCGATCAGCGCGACCATCATCCGGTCGAGGGCGCCGTCGAAGACCCGATCGAGGAATCGCTTCGTCAATTCCTTGATCGTGCGCTCGGGCGTCTTCTTGGGAACATAGATGAAGGTTCGGCCTTCGACTTGATGTCGAACGAGCCCCTTCTTGTCTTCCATGATGTTCAGCAGGGTTTGGACCGTGCTGTAGGCGACGGGGCCCGCGGCTTTGTTGAGATCTTCCTGGACCTCGCGGACGCTTGCCTTGCCGCGATGCCAGAGGACCTTCAGGATCTCGAGTTCGCGGTCGGTGACCATCTGGACTTTGCGCACCGTGCTCCCCCCCTTCCTCGAACGAGCTTGCCGACGTCGTAAATTACCCGGCGATTTCGCGGTTCGCAATCGGTGGACAGCCGACGTCGACGAATTCCGACGGAGTTCGTTGTTGCAGCCGGCGCCGGCGGACGATCACGGCTTCGCGAACTTGCCCGCCACCCGCCGTTCCAACAAGCTGGGCAATTGGGGAAGCCAGCGTCGATTCAGCGGCGAAGGATGAGGCAGCGGAGCGAGTTCGATCGTTCGGCCGCTCCGGCCTCCCGGGAGGTGGACCGAGAGGATTCCCGTGTAGCGAGCCTCGCTCGACCAGAAGTCGCGAGCGGTCTCCTCGCCGCCGGGCTGGACGTAGCGCGCGAACCACTCGAAGGCCTCGGTTCCGAGCGTGATCAAGCGATCCCCGGTCCAGTGGTCGCGCAGCAACTCGAGCACGAACGGCCGAAATCGTTCCTTCACCGCGTCGGTGTAGGCTTTGTTGCCCGGCGGCTTGTAGGGGACCGTATTCGTGAGCAGGACGTGCTCGAGAACCGATTCCACATGACGGTCGCTGCGGGGGGCGGGCTCGCCTGTGAGCGCGCGATGCACCTCCGACCGAATCAACCTTCCCCCCGCGCCGACGAGCGGTTGGCGACGCTCGACCTCTTGCCGGCCGAGGTCGCGCCCGAAGAAGCAGACGACGGCCGAGAGCGACCCCGCGCACACCACGGGGACCATCGGCGACGCACCCGCCCGTGCGTAGACCTCGAGGTCGATGGGAAAGGCCTCCCGCTCGGCCTCCGCCTCGATCCGCCTCGCCAAATCGTCGATCCCCGCCATGCAACGTCGCCTCCGCTCGCCGGCCCCGCCCGCGTCCGATGAACCTCATGCCCTCGCGCGGGTCTATCCGACTGTTGGCGAGAGCCTTCGATCTGATAGACTCTCGTCTTGCACTCCACGAGCAGGCCGTGCCCCCGCTCGCGTCGCGACCTCGGAAGAGATCATGAAGCGGATCGCCATCTACGATACCACCTTGCGCGACGGCAGCCAGGGCGAGGGGGTGAACTTCTCCCTCCAGGACAAGCTCGCCATCACCCTCCGGCTCGACGAGATCGGCGTCGACTTCGTCGAGGGCGGCTACCCGCTCTCCAACCCCAAGGACGCCGCCTATTTCCGCGAAGTCCGCAACCTCGACCTCGCGCACGCCCGCGTCACCGCCTTCGGCATGACTCGCCGGCGCGACGTCGCCGCCGAGAACGATACGGGAATGCGCGCGCTCGTCGACTCGGGCGCTCCGGCGATCACGATCGTCGGCAAGACCTGGGATCTCCACGTCACCGAGGTCCTCGGGGTCGGGCTCGACGAGAATCTGCGGATGATCGGAGACTCGGTCGCCTTCTGCCGCTCCCACGTCGACCAGATGATCTACGACGCCGAGCACTTCTTCGACGGCTTCACCCACAACCCGGACTACGCCCTCCGGACGCTGAAGGCGGCCGAGGAGGCCGGCGCCACGACGATCTGCCTCTGCGACACCAACGGCGGCAGCCTGCCCGAACAGGTCGCCGCGGCGGTCGAGTCGGTGCGCAGGGAGATCGCCGTTCCGATCGGGATCCACACGCACAACGACGGCGAACTCGCGGTCGCCAACACCCTCGCCGCGGTCCGCGTCGGCGCGACACAGGTCCAAGGGACGATCAACGGCATCGGCGAACGCTGCGGCAACGTCGACCTCATCAGCGTGATCGCCAACCTGGCGCTCAAGTATCCCGACTACGAGCTGCTGCGGCCCGGAAGCCTCGCTCATCTCACCGAGATCAGCCGCTACGTGTATGAAACCGCGAACATGAATTTCCGCAACGGCCAGGCGTTCGTCGGCTCGAGCGCCTTCGCGCACAAGGGCGGCATGCATGTTCACGGAGTGCGCAAAGTCGCCCGCAGCTATGAGCATATCGACCCGACGCTCGTCGGCAACGAGAGGCGCGTGCTCGTCAGCGAGCTCTCGGGCAAGTCGAACATCGCCGAGAAGCTCGGAGAACACGGCCTCGAGCAGGACGGCGCTCTCATGGCCAAGGTGCTCGACCGGGTGCAGGACCTCGAGAACGAGGGCTACCAGTTCGAGGCGGCCGAAGCGTCGTTCGTGTTGCTCGTCGAGAAGCTCGCGGGCCGCTATCGCCCCCACTTCGAGCGGCTCAACTATCGCGTGAGCGTTGCGGCGGGGCACGATCAGCCGCCGGTCACCGAGGCGACCATCAAGCTCCGCGTCGGCACCACGATCGAACACGCCGTCTCCGAGGGCGACGGCCCGGTGCACGCACTCGACGCCGCGCTCCGCAAGGCGCTCTCGAGCCACTTCCCCCGCCTCGCCGAGCTCGAACTCGTCGACTACAAGGTCCGCGTCATCAACGCCCGCGAAGGCACCGCGGCCCGCGTCCGCGTCGTCATCGAGAGCCGCGACAAGCATGAGGTCTGGGGGACCGTCGGCGTCTCCGAGAACGTCATCGAAGCGAGCTGGCTCGCGTTGATCGACGCCTTCGACCACAAGCTCGCCAAGGACCACGCGGCCCCGCGCTGACGATCCGCTCGACCCCTTCGTCCACGACCCTCAGGCGCAAGCCTCCGCCGAATCACCCGAGACTCCCGACCCTCCCATGCCGATCGCCGACCTGCCGAAACAATACGATCCCCGCGAGGCCCAGGACCGCTGGTATCGACTCTGGGTCGACAAGGGCTACTTCCACGCCGATCCCGCGAGCGACAAGCCCGCCTACACGATCGTGATCCCGCCGCCCAACGTCACCGGCGCGCTCCACCTCGGCCACGCCCTCAACAACACGATCCAAGACATCTTGATTCGCTGGAAGCGGATGCAGGGGTTCGACGTCCTCTGGATGCCCGGCACCGACCACGCGGGGATCGCCACCCAGGCCGTCGTCGAGCGCAGGATCCACGAGGTCGAGAAGAAGACCCGGCACGACCTGGGGCGCGACGCGCTCGTCGAACGGATCTGGGAATGGAAGGATGAATACGAGAAACGCATTCTCAGCCAACTGAGGATGATGGGCTGCTCGTGCGACTGGGACCGCACGCGATTCACGCTCGACGAGGGCTGCTCGCTCGCCGTCCGCCTCACCTTCTTCAAGCTCTTTCAGGCCGACCAGATCTATCGAGGCAAGCGTCTCGTCAACTGGGACGCCCACCTCCGCACCGCCGTCGCCGACGACGAGATCTATTATGAAGATGTCCAGGGGCAACTCTGGACGATCCGCTACCCCTCGGCCGACGACCCCGAGAAGGGCTTGCTCGTCGCCACCACGCGGCCGGAGACGATGCTCGGCGATACCGCCGTCGCCGTGCACCCCGACGACGAGCGCTGGAACTCGCTGATCGGGCGCGAGGTCGTGCTCCCGCTCACCGGTCGCAAGATCCCCGTCATCGCCGACCCGATCCTCGTCGACCCCGCATTCGGCACCGGCTGCGTCAAGGTCACCCCCGCGCACGACCCCAACGACTACCAGACCGGGCTCCGACATCGCCTTCCCATGATCAATCTCTTGAATCCCGACGGGACATTCAATGAGAACGCCGGCAAGTACGCCGGTCTCGATCGGAAGGTCGTCCGCAAGCAGGTCGTCGCCGACCTCGAGGCCGCGGGTCTGCTCGTCAAGACCGAGGCCTACAATACCCGCGTCAATTACTCCGACCGGTCGAAGACCCCGATCGAGCCGTACCTCTCCGACCAGTGGTTCGTGCGGATGGATTCGCTCGCGCAGCAGGCGATCGACGCCGTCGCCGACGGCCGCGTCCGGATCCATCCCGATCGCTACGCCAAGAGCTACCTCGACTGGCTCGGCGAGAAGCGCGACTGGTGCATCAGCCGCCAGCTCTGGTGGGGCCATCGGATCCCGATCTGGACCTGCGACACCTGCACCGAGGCCGACCTTGCCCGCGTTTTCGCGGGACGCGACGACGTCGTCTGGCGCGCGGGCGAGATGGGCGGAATGCTGATCTGTTCGACCGTCGATCTCGCCGAGGATGCCCTGGGGCCCGAGCATCGACTCGTCCGCGACCCCGACGTCCTCGACACCTGGTTCTCCTCAGCGCTCTGGCCTCACTCGACCCTCGGCTGGCCCGAGCGGACTCCCGAACTCGCGAAGTACTACCCCACGAGCGTGCTCTCCACCGCGCGCGACATCATCACCCTCTGGGTCGCTCGCATGGTGATGTTCGGCACGTTCAACATGAACGACGTGCCGTTCCGCGATGTCTTCATCCACCCCGTCATCCAGGACGGCCAGGGGCGCCGGATGTCGAAATCGCTCGGCAACGGCATCGACCCCGTCGACATCATCGAACTCCACGGCGCCGATACGCTGCGATTCGCCCTCGCCGCCGCCGCCACGGAGACCCAAGACCTCCGGATGCCCGTCGAGTCGCAGAAGCTGCCCGACGGCCGCGTCGTCAACACTTCCGAGAAATTCGAGCAGGGCCGGACCTTCCCCAATAAGCTCTGGAACGCCGCTCGATTCGCCCTCATGAATCTCGAGGGCTTCGAGCCGACGACCGTCGACGTCTCGACCCTCCCCGTCGAGGATCGCTGGATCCTCAGCCTCCTCGCCTCCACCGCCGCCGAGACGACCCGCGAGCTCGAGGCGTTCCAATTCGCCGAGGCCGCCAAGCGCCTCCGCGACTTCACCTGGAACGACTTCTGCGACTGGTACGTCGAATTCATCAAGACGCGTCTGCGCGATCCGGCGACCAAGCCGACCGCTCAGGCGGTTCTCGCCGCGGTGCTCGACGGAATCTGCCGACTGCTCCACCCGATCATCCCGTTCGTGACCGAGTCGATCTGGCAGGCGCTCGGCGAGGTCGCCCCCAGGCGCGGACTCGTGTCGATCGAGCCGGCGGCCGAGAGCGTGTGCGTCGCCCCTTGGCCGATCTACCCGGGGGCGTGGTCGTCGGCCGATTCGGAGCGAATCGTCGGCCAGTGGCAGGAGAAGGTCGCCGCGATCCGAAACCTCCGCGCCGAGCGCCAATTGCCCAATCACGCCAAGATCGCGCCGATTCTGGTCGCAGAGGGCGAGGTCGCCGAGATGCTCGAGCTGGGCAACGCCTTCATCAGGAGCCTCACGGGAGCCTCTTCGCTGCAGATCGGCCCGCTCGACGTTCGTCCTTCGGAGGCGGCGGTCACCGTTCTCGCCGACTGCGAGGTGATCGTTCCGCTCGAGGGGTTGGTCGACAAGGAGGCTGAGATCGCTCGCCGTCGGAAGAGTCTCGCCGACGTCGAGAAACAGCTCGCCGCGGTCGAGTCGAAGCTCGCCAACCCCAGTTTCACCGAGCGGGCCCCCGCCGAACTCGTCGACCAGCAGCGCTCGAAACGCGACGAATTGCTCCACCAGCGGGAGTCGTTGCGGCAACTCCTGGGCGAAGCTTGATCGCGTCGTCGTCCGAAGGGTCGGGCGGTGCGTTGACGCATCCCCCGCCCCGTCTTATCATCGATTGATCGCGGTCGAGACGCGTCGCGTATGTCGCGCCGAGTCGACCGCCGGCGACCGGCTCCTCCCGTCCGAGAGAGGCCGAGCGGTCGCGCGAGGAGCTGCCGACGTGGTCCAGATGGAACTCACTCGGATCATCATCAGCGAGAACAACGATCATCTCATCTTCTTGCGTGAGGTCGACGGGACCCGCTCCTTTCCGATCGTGATCGGTCTCTTCGAGGCCACGAGCATCGACCGCCGCGTCAAAGGGGTCTCCTCGCCGCGGCCCTTGACCCATGACCTGCTCGCGAACACGATCGAGCTGCTCGGCGGCGACCTCCAAGACGTCGTGATCAACGCCTTGCGCGACCATACCTATTTCGCCAAGCTCAGGATCCGCCATGAGGGAGAACTGATCGAGGTCGACTGCCGACCGAGCGACGCCGTCGCCGTCGCCGTCACCGTCGACGTGCCGATCTACGTCGCGAAGGAGATCCTCGACGAACTCAGCGGCTGACCGAGCCTCTACGCTGTCTCGATCGATCGGAGGGGTGCCGGAGTGGTTGAACGGGGCGGTCTTGAAAACCGCTGTGCGGCTTCGCCGTACCGTGGGTTCGAATCCCACCTCCTCCGCTTTTCATGCAGAAACGACAGTATGTTCATGTTCCGAGTTCGGTGATCTCCGACTCACCGGCCGATCGGTCGCGGGCTGGGGCTGGGATCGAGGCGGGCGGGGTGCGATGATGGAGCCTGAGCGGACTGAGGCAAGGTTCTCCTCCGAGTCCGCGAGCGAGCGAGTCGTCGGAGCGTTCCCTCATGGCTGCCGATCGCGACATCCTCCTCGGCCTGCTCGCATTGCAGTCGGGCCTCGTCGACGAGGACCGTCTCGACGAGGCGCTTCGAGCGTGGACGCGCGACAAGAGTCGCGGGCCGGCGGCTCATCTGCTCGAGGGCGACGACTTCTCGGACGACGCTCGCCGCGCCCTCGAAACGCTCGTCGATCGGCATCTCTTCAAGCATGGAGGCGAATTCGGCCGCATCCTCGCGTCGATTCCGGCCGGTGAGGCCGGGCGGCAGTGGATGAGCGCGATCCGGCAACCGGAGGATGACGCCACGGTCGCGCTCGAGCGGAGCGACTCGACGGCGACGGTCGCATCGTCGGGCGCCGCGGTGGACCACGGATATTCGCTCGGAACCGCAGCTGCGCCGGGCGTCAGGTTCCAAGTCCTCCGGGCTCATGCTCGCGGGGGATTGGGGGCGGTCTACGTCGCGCGTGACGGCGAGCTCAATCGCGAGGTCGCCCTCAAGCGAATTCTCGATCATCACGCCGACGACCAGGCGAGTCGTCGCCGATTCCTCCTCGAGGCCGAGATCACGGGTGGGCTCGAGCATCCGGGGATCGTGCCCGTCTACGGCATGGGGACGGGCGACGACGGACGGCCCTACTACGCCATGCGCTTCATCCGCGGCGAGACCCTGAAAACGGCGATCGACGCGTTCCACGACGACTCGGCGAAGCGACTCGACGCGAGCCGGAGGTCGCTCGAGCTGCGCAAGCTCCTGCACAAGTTCTTGGATGTCTGCAACACGATCGATTATGCGCACAGCCGAGGCGTGCTGCATCGCGACATCAAGCCGGCGAACATCATCGTCGGCAAGCACGGCGAGACGCTCGTGGTCGATTGGGGGCTGGCGAAGGCGAACGGCGTCGGCGAGGATCTCGAACCGGGCGAGGAGCGGCCCCTGATCCCGTCGACCTCGGGCGGATCGGCGGAGACCTTGCCCGGTTCCGCGCTCGGTACTCCGGCGTTCATGAGTCCCGAGCAGGCGCGGGGCGACCTCGAGAGCATGGGACCGCGGTCGGACGTCTACAGTCTGGGCGCGACGCTGTACGCGATCCTCGTCGGGAGAGCGCCCTTCGAGGGGAGCGACATCGCGCTCGTGCTGCGGGATGTCCAGCGAGGCGGCTTCGCTCCGCCGCGACGGGTCGACCCGTCGATCGATGCCCCCTTGGCGGCCGTCTGTCTGCGGGCGATGGCGCTCGAGCCGGAGGATCGCTACCCGACCGCGCGTGCCCTGGCCGACGACGTCGAGCGCCGGCTCGCCGACGAACCAGTCTCGGCCTATTCCGAGCCCTGGACGCGCACGCTGACCCGCTGGTTGACTCGGCACCGCACGGCCGTCGCCGCGACCGCCGCCGCGGTGCTCGCGGCCTTTGTCGGCCTCGTGCTGGTCGCCGTCGTTCAGATGCAGGGCCGCGCAGCGCTCGCGGCCAAGAACGGCGACCTGCTGGAAGCCAATCTCCGGATCACACGGGCCAACGCGCGCGTCGAGGACGCGAGGGCAAGGACGCAGGCGCGCTACGAACTCGCGGTCGAAGCGATCAAGACCTTTCACACCGGAGTGAGCGAGGATCTCCTGCTCGGAGAGGACCAGTTCAAGGACTTGCGCAATCGATTGTTGAAGTCGGCCGCTTCCTTCTATGATCGTCTCGGCGATCTGTTGGAGGCGGATGACGACCCCGTCGCCCGGCGCTCGCTCCTCGAGACGAACTTCGAGCTCGCCGAATTGACGAAGCGCGTCGGCCGCACCGAGGATGCGCTCGCGATGCATGAGCGGGTCCTCTTGGATCGAGAGTTGCTCGCGTCTTCGTCCCGTGATCAAGAGCCCGGGGTCGACGTCGGTTCGAGTCGCGTCGCCGTCGCGATGATCCTCTCGGGGATCGGCCGCAATGAAGAAGCACTCGCGGCGTATCGCTCCGCCGAGAATGCGTTGATCGGTCCGTCGGCGAAGTCGGAACGGGCCTGCATGGCCCTGGCGCGTTGTCGAACCGATCTCGCGGTCTTGCTCTGGTCGACGGGACGGCTCGACGAGGCGCTCGCTGCGCTTCGACTCGCACGCGCCGAGCTCGAGCCGCGGGCGAAAGCGGCCGACGCCCCGCTCGAGGTCCTCTACGACCTCTCGACCACACTCACGAGGATCGGCATCATCCTCAAGATCCAGGGCAAGTCGGAGGCGGCGGAGGCCGAGTATCGAGCGGCCTTGGAGCTCGATCGGCGGATCTTGGAGCGAGCTCCCGATCAGCCGCGATACCGCAACGGACTCGCGGCCTCGCACTCGAATCTGGGGCTCGTGCTCTCGAGCAAGGGCGACCTCGCGGGTGCGGAGGCGGAGTTTCGCAAGGCTCTCTCCATCAGAAAGTCGCTCATCGAGGCATATCCCGCGGTGTCGGTTTTTCGCCTCGGGCTCGCGAACGCCCATGAAGACCTGGGAGCGTTCCTCGCCTTCGAGCGTCGAGATCGCTCTCGAGGCAAGGTCGAGTTGCGGGAATCGATCAAGGCCTGGGAAAGACTGATCGTCGAACATCCGAGGGTGCTCGATCATCGCGAAGGACTGGCGCGGACGCGGGCTGCGCTGGGCGGCGTGCTCTGGGGCGACGGCGATCTCGCGCAGGCGGAAGCCGAGCTGCGTGCCTCGATCGCGATCTCCGAAGGTCTGGCCGTCGAGAATCCATCAGTGCCCGGCTATCGATCGAGCGAGGCGTTCCAACGAAGGAATCTGTCGACGCTCCTGGTCCAGCGAGGACGCCGCCGCGAAGCGGAATCGGTGTTGAGCAAGAGCATCGACGCCCTTCGATCACTGGCGCGGACGTATCCGGATCGGGCGGAGTATCGGGAATCATTGATGGATGCTCTCTCGAGGCTCGGCGGGCTGCGGGATGCGTCGGGTGATCCTCCGGCGGCCGCGATCGCCTACCGAGAGTCGCTCGAGCTGCGACGCGGGTTGCTCGAAGCGAATCCTCTTTCGCCCCGCATGCTGTCGGAGTCCGGCGGAGCGCACACCAAACTCGGCGACGTGCTCGAGAGGGCGGGGAAGCCTGCGGATTCGGCGGACGAGTTTCGCGGAGCGATCGAGTCGTACGAACGACTTCTCGAGCGAGAGACGACTCGCGTCGAGACGCGGGCGGAGTTGGCCCTCGCGCGGGCGAACCTGGCGCGGGTTGCGGCATACGCGGGGCGGTGGGATGAGGCCGAGTCGGAATCTCGACGCGCACTCGCCGATTACGAGAAGCTCGCTTCGGAATTCCCCGATGCGATCGCGCACCGCCGTCGGATCGCGACGACCTCGACCGATCGCGCGGCGGTTCTGCGTCGGCTTGGAAGATCCGACGAGGCACGCGCGGCGTCGGAGCGAGCCGTCGGCGTCGCCGAAGCGCTGGTCGCGGAATCGCCCAAGAGCGGCCTCGATCGGATCACGCTGGTGCGTTCGCTTCGCGAGCGTGCCCGCTCGTTGCGATCGCGCGACGCCGCCGCGGTCGACCTCGAACGGGCCCTCGCAATCCTCGACGGCATCGAGCAGCGATCGGGCGAGGTGTGGTTCGAGATCGCGTGTTGCAGGGCGATGCTCGCTTCCGAAAGGAGCGAGCCCGGGAACGTCGACGAAACGCTCGTGGATTCGGCGATGGATGCGCTCCGTGCAGCAGTGCGTCAGGGGTATCGCTCCCCCCTCCCCTTCGAGAGGGAGCCCGCTCTCGAGATCCTGAGGGGGCGCAGGGAGTTCGCACTCTTGATGATGGATCGAGTTTTTCCGGTCGACCCCTTCACTCGTTGAACGGCGCATTCGCCCCGGAACTGATATTCGTATCTCCAAGACGTTGTCACTTGCCCGCATGATCGGTACGAGACGCAGACGAACGAAGTACTTCGTCAACAGGAGAAAATGTCATGCAGCGAACGATTTGGACGATGGTCGTCGTCGCGGCCGTCTCGATCGGCGGGGCGGAAGTCTCGGGTGCGACTCCGACACCGGAAGAAATCCTTGCGGGAACAGGCCGACGCGCGGATGCCGTATTCCGAGCCGAGGCGGGAAAGCCGCTGAAACGAGCCAAGAAGAATCCGCCGATCAGCAAGGGGCGCGGCGCATATGTTCGCGGCTATTCCTATTCCATCACGGCTTTCGCGGCTCGCTGTCTCTACCTCGACGAGATGCTGCAAGAGGCCAACGCCGCCCTCGTGGAGAATGCCCGATACTACCTCGACAATCCATTGGCGATCGTCGACCGGGATAGTTTCCACTGGCACGCGGAGATCGTGCTTCGGCTGCTGGAGATGTACGGACCGAACGGCTCGAGACATCCCGGGCGCATCACCAAGGAGACCGAAGCCGTTGTGCTCGAGCCTCTGTGGATCTACATGAAGAAGTGCTCTTGGCTCGGGAAGGCCGAGTATGAAAGATCCAAGACGTGGCACGTCTACAGTTCCGAGAATCATCATGCCATGGATTTCACATGCCATTGGCACTTCGCGAAGTATGCGAAGGACATGCCGGAGTATCGGGGTCGGAAGTGCGACGACGGAGCGACCTTGGCGGAGCACTTCGAAGCCTGGAATGAGTACTTCATCGAGTATTGTCGCGAACGTGCCCGCCGGGGGATCTGCGTGGAAATGAGAAGTGATGGATACAACAGCACGCTCATCAAGGGGTTCTACAACTTTCACGACTTCGGTGATGCACGCGTGAAACGCGCGGCCGGCATGATCCTCGACCTCTATTTTGCCTACTGGGCGGAAGAACAGATCATGGGACACATGGGCGGCGGCGGTTCGAGGATCAAAGGCAACAACGTGTTCATCCAGAACCGTGGTCACGGCAACGCGGTTCCGGCCTGGCTCTACTTCGCAATCGGTGAGCGGCCGGAGTTGAACGGTCATGACGTCGGCGTGTTGTTGAGCGAGTATCGTCCACCCGCGGTCGTCGCCGACATCGCGCTCGACACACAGGGCAGAGGCGTTTACGAGATTCGCCAGCGGGTCCAGGGGTTGGGCGAGCAAGGGCATACTCTTCCTCTCATGGATCGTCCCGACCAGCAGCCGAACAAGTTCCGGACGGATGGAGGCGGCATCCTGCGATACGGCTACTGCGA
This sequence comes from Isosphaeraceae bacterium, assembly GCA_033763215.1. GTDB lineage: Bacteria > Planctomycetota > Planctomycetia > Isosphaerales > Isosphaeraceae > JANRKW01. The sequence continues at coordinate 39,469 of JANRKW010000030.1, forward strand.
TCCGGCGTTCATCCTCGGCACGGTGATGACGGAAGCGCGGCTGCACTCGGATTGGGTCATGATCAGCAGTCAGAGCCGCTGGCAGGGCGTGATCTTCGCGGGCGAGCATGACCCGCGGATCGTCCCCGTCCCTCGGGCCAAGGACAACCGCGTGGCCTTCAACCAGTTCTGGTCGGTACAGAGCAAGGGCAGCTTGGTCACCCAGAAACTGAAGACGAACCGCGATGCCGCCGAGATGATGGTCTGGATCTCGAAGAACGGCCTGAGCAAGCCGGTTCAGGAGGACGGCGTCGTGTTCGTCGATGCGCCCGGGGCGTACGCCGCGATTCGAGCGGCCAAGGGGACCGCAACTCTCGAGGAACGCGTCTTCCGCGGGACGAAGGAAGAGGGTACCTCCTACACGACGCCCCCCGGGTACGTCCTGATCCCCGCCGACGAGTACGCGCCGGTGATCCTCGAAGTCATGGCGAAGCGCGACGTCGAGCGCTTCGATGCCTTCAAGGCCCGGGTGAAAGCCCAGAGCGCAGTGTTCGAGGGGAGAATTCTCCGGTACCGGACGATCTATGGTGATGTGTTGACGCTCGATACCGGTTTCGAGGCGACGCCGACGATCAACGGCGCCCCGGTCGACTACGCGCCGAGGAAGGTCTTCGACAGCCCCTTCCTCAACGCCGACTACGAGAGCGGCGTGGTGACCATCAGCAAGGGCAAGAGAAAGGTGGTCCTCGACTTCAACTGACCACGCGTCGAGCGACTCCGAGACCGTGCGAGTCGACGGTCTCGCCGTGCAATTTCCTCGGTGGACCGCGCGAGGCGGAGCCGTTGAGGGGGATGTCGTCGCGCCGCATCCATCGATCGTCGCCGAGGAATTCATCAGCTCGGGAATTCAAGACGTTTCCGCGCGGATGATCTCTTCGACCATGAGTATGTCGTCGGGATCCCCCGCCCGGTCGCATCCTGCATGTCGTGGACGCCCGTGTCGGGACGCCGGCCGCTCCGTGTCCCGGTCGACTCGTTCAGAGCAGTGGGTCCGACGAGTTCGCTTCGCGCGGGGATGAGCGGCGCGGTGGGGGATCGAGCGGTTCTCGACCTCCGGATCGCCCCGAGAATGCACTGCGGAGCGGAACGAACGAAACCGCCGCGATTCGCGTCCCGTCGATGCGAGGGACACGAAGCGCGGCGGCGTGTTCAAATGATGTCGAGTGGTCCCGATGAATGGAGGGCCGAGGTCATTCCACGACGAAACCGCCGAAGAGTTCGCAGGCATCGCGGGTGGTGAGATGATGCTCACCATTGATCTCGCAGGTGATGATCTCGCCATCAATCTCTTGAAGCGGGATCTCCCGGCCTCCGAGCACAGTGCAGAGTGCGCGATCCATCATGTGGACATCGCCGTTGATGTCGCAGGCGATCACGGGTCCGAATTCTTCTTCACCGGGCATGGAGCGTGTCCTCAGGGAGGGGAAAGGGGGAAATCGAGTCGGAGCGTCCCGACTCGGAGCATGGGGGCACGGCCGAGGCTCACTCGTTCTCGCTGACCCAGAGCTTGGCGTCGGCGGTCAAGATCACGGCCGTGCGATGGTTTGCGGCGAATCGGCATGTCATCACGTTTGCGATGAATGACAGAGGTGGACCGATCGGCCGTCCGGTCCGGAGGTCCCATTCCGATAGAGCCGCTCCCCCCTTGTTGACGCAGATTCGGACCCGTCCCTGCGCGGTGTCGATTGCGATTCCGCGGATTCTGTCTTCGGCGGAGGCGAAGAGGCGGGGAGGCGCGAGGCCGCCGACTCGACGTTCGACGATATGCGCGCGTCCGAGCGACGTGCCGAAGGCGATCGTGCCGCCGTCGTCGGAGAGGTCGATCGCGGTGATCGCGCCTTCGAATTGATCGGTCGACCCCAAGACCTGGAGGTCGGTCGTGGACAAGAGGTGGACGACGCCGTCCATGGTCCCGACGGCGATCAGGTCGGCCTTGCGGGCGACCGCCATGCATGACGGCTTGGAGGGGATCTTGACGCGCTTCTCGACGCCGCCCTCGAGCGTGCGCACGGCGAGGTTCGCACCCTGGTCGTCGAACTGGTGGAGCGTGCTGTAGACGAGTTCCTTGCCGGATCTCGTGAACATCAGTTCGTGAATCGCCTCGGAAACCTCGGCGGCCCGCTCGAGTTTCTCCGGGAGGAGTCCCGGGGTCTCGAAGAAACTCAAGTACGACTTGCCGAACTCTGCGCGAATCGGAGCGCCGGTTCCCAAGGCGACGGATCGGTCGTTGGGCGCGAAGGCGATCCCTCCGACGACGTGACCCGGCCCGAGGCGCTCGCCGAGATGGATCGACTGTGCCGGCGGGTCGCGTTCCCAGACATGGAAGTCCGACCGATAGAATCGCAATCGAGTCGCCGGGTCGCGGAGCTGATTCCGCGCTTCGGGCGTCAGACTCGGTTGCGCCGCGCTGATGATTCGACGGCCGTCGCTCGTCACGGCGATTCTCGCGAACGAGTATCCCTGACCGAGGTCGAACGAGGTTGCGGCGATCTCGGGGAGGCGGCCGACTTCCAGGACGTTCGTGGTGATCCCGACGAGGAACTCGCCGAGGGTCCAGTCGCTCTCGAGCCGTACCGAGTGATGCGCGATTCCGGCGGGGACTTCATCCTCGAAGCCGAAGCCGACGCGAAACCGCGTGAATCTCGGCCCCTTCTCGGTCTCGACCGCGATGAGGAAACCGTTGTTCGGAGTGCCGCGCACCTCGATGGGCCGGCGTCCCGCCGAAAACCCGTGGATCGCGAGTTGGTTACCGGTTCCAGCGTCGATCACGCGGAGTTGCGAGCCGCAGAGCGCGATGGTCTTGCCGTCTTCCGAGAAGTCGCCGCACGTGGTGTCTTTGCGGTCGAACTGTTTGATCAGCGTGCGGGTCTCGGTGTCGACCAAGAGCACCTTCGTGTCGCCGAAGACGAGGATCAATACGCCGTCGCGGGAGGCGACGATGCGGGAGGCGATTTCGGGGATCGGGAGGTCGACGAATTGCGACGGGGAGAGGTCGTCGGGGGGAAAGGTGAATCGCAGGCGTTCCGGCGGACCGAGCGAGACGACGCTTCCGCCGCGATCGTTCAAGAGCGCGCCGCAGACGGCGGTCTGGCCGCCGAGGTCGAGGGATCCCACTCGGCGATTCCGGTCGGTGTCGATCAATTCGGGAGGGTTTCCTGAATTCGTGATCACGAGGAGCCGGCTTCCGCCGCGGCTCAGGCTGAGGTCCTTGGTCCAGGTGAACTCCGCATTCCCGGGGGGGATCAGTTGCGCGAGTCGACCTCGATGGTTCGAGTAGACGCCGCCTCTCGAGTCGGCGAACACGAGGCGGCCGTCGCTCGACATCCGGGCGTGTGCGATGGGAGAGTCGTGCCGAACGAGGGTCGATCGCGCAGGGATCCGCCGTCGCCAGCGGTCGATCGCCTCCCCGATCAAGGGAGCGTCGTCGCTCCTCCAACTCGCGAGGATCGAATGCGCATCCGCCAGTTTTCGGAGCCCGACGTCGAGCGCGCCGCGATCGATCTCCGAGTTGCCCGCTTCGAAGAGGGTTTGCGCGTATTGGATTCGGGCGTTTCGATATTGAGTGCCGACGATGGATGCGAACGAGATCGCGGAGACCAGCGCAAGCGCGGCGGCGGCGGCGGACCAGGGATGTCTGGCGAGGAAATAGGCGATACGCTCGCCGCGCCCCAGCCGACGTGCCGAGGTCTCCTCGCCTCGACGGAATCGACGAAGATCGTCGACCAATTCCTGAGCGGTGGAGTATCGGAGGTCGCGGGCCTTCTGGAGGCACTTGAGGCAGATCGCCTCGAGGTCGGCCGGGATTCGGGGATCGAGGGACCGAAGACTGGTCGGCTTGCCTCGAAGGATGCGACGTTCGATCTCGGCGCGGTGCGATTCCCGAGCGTCATCCGAAGACTCCCGGGCGGCGCCGGAATCGGCCGGGTCTCCGAACGCGGGACGGCCTGCGAGCAACTCGTAGAAGATGCAGCCCAAGGCGAAGATGTCGGCCTTGCGGTCGACTCCGCGATGCGGCAGCCACTGCTCGGGCGCCATGTAGGCCGGGGTACCCGCGACCTCGTCGCGATCGACTTCCCCCAGCGCGCGGTCGACGGTCGTCGCGAGCCCGAAGTCGGCGACCATCGGGTGCTTCGATCGCGACATGAGGATGTTCGCGGGCTTGAGGTCGCGGTGGATCACGCCTTGGTTGTGCGCATGATCGACCGCGAGGGCGATCGTCTCGATCAGCTCGAGCGACTCGTCGACCGAGAATCGACGCGAGCGAAGGAGCTCCTCGAGGTTCGGTCCGTCGACGAGCGTCATCGAGAAGTAGGCTTCGTCGCCGACGCGGCCGGCGTCGAGCACGTGCACGATGTTCGGGTGGTCGAGACGGCCGAGTCCTCGGATCTCATTCGTGAAGCGTTCGTCGCTCCCCGGGATCGCGAAGGCGTGGTTCGACAAGACCTTCACGGCCACCTTGCGACCCACGACCTTCTGCTCGGCGCGGTAGACCACGCCCATGCGGCCTTTGCCGATCACTTCGAGGAGGCGATATTGTCCCGCCTCGTCCAGGTCGTCGGCGTCGCGCTCACGGCGAGGGGGGCTCGGACGTTGTTCCGGAGCGACCCCTTCGGAGTTCGGGATCCTCCATTCCCGTCGCTCGTTGGAGTCGGACGGATCGGGGTCGCTCGGCCGCGGCAGGTCGGGTGCGAGTTCGCGAACCACGCGACCGCAGTCGGGACAACCCGCCAGGTGCCGTTCCATCTCCTGGATGCGTTCGTCGGGTAAGGCATCCTCGAGCAGGAGTTCCCATTCCTCGAGAGTGGGGCACTCTCGACTTCCTTTCGATCGGCTCATCAGCGGCACTCCCGTCCTCATAGCGGAAGCCTCGCGTCGGAGGCGACCGTCAGTTCAACAGATCCTCGAACCGCCGTTTGATGCGGGTGAGGACGCGGCTCTTTGCGAGGTACACCTGGTTTGGGGTCACATTCTTCGCGGCAACGATTTCGTCGACGGGCAACTCTTCGATGAAACTGAGGCGAAACAGATCGAAGGTGTTCGATTCCACCTCGCTTCGCACCAATTCGATCGCTTTCGACATGAGGATCGATCGTTCGTCTCTGTCGCGTCTCGGATCGTCGACATCGTCGGTCGCGGCGTCGGGCAGTTCGTCGAGCTCGCGGGAGTGGTCGATCGCCGGGAGGTTCTTGTGCGATCGGATGCGATCGATCGCACGATGTCGCGTGACCATGCGCAACCACGCTCGAAAGCCTCCGATCCTCGCCCGTCTCCGAAACGTGTCGAGCCGACGATAGAGGAACACGAACACATCCTGCTCGAGCTCCTCGACGTCCGTGGGACCGAAACCCAGTCCGCGCAACCAGTAACGGATCAATCCGGAGTAGAGCTCGCAGAACGTTCTCCACGCGTCGGCATCGCCCACGCGAAGCGAATCGATCAGGGTGTACGAGGTCGATTTCGTCGAGAAGATGCTGCTCATAGAGAACGTTCGCCTCTGTCACGCATTGTCGGATTCTTCACGAACTTTCGCGAAGCGAGATCCGGGGGATGAACACGTGCTAACAGACGGACACACGTACGATGCCCGGATGCTACACGAAGCGCGTCGCCGCGTCAGCACCGAGACGCCTCGTGTCGAGAGAAAACGCGAATCGTGACAGAGGCCGACGTTATGTCCTCTAGAAGGAACTCGAGTCCAATCGAGAGGTGTCCCGTACGGGGGTTCTCACCCAGGGATGCGCTGCTCGAGCGAGTTTCCGCGAGATGCGGAGTCGGGTCGGGGGGAGGGTGCTCGCCGATGTCGGGCACCCTCCCGTTCCCCCCCACCGACCCGGCTCCGCCTGGGTTCGACGGGACACGATGTCGTGTCCTACCGCAGTTCGGATCCGAGAGCCCTCGATGACGCGGGCTCCGGATCTTCCCCCCTCCTGCCCGCTCCACGACGGTGCGATCAGGGTAGAGCGACGCCGCTCGAAAACGCCGGAAACTCGAAGAGGAGTTCCCCGGTCCCGATCGCCCGAGACGAACGCCGCGATGCGGTCCGCTGCTCCGAGTGCGAGCCGTCGCGCTCGGCTTCGTCTTGCGCGTTGATCGCGCACCATCCTCCGCGGGTCGAGAACGGAGACTGCGGGCGCGTTTCGATCGGTTCGGTCGAACGACTCGGGGCCGACGCGGAGATCCGCCCCGTTCGTCATCGACGCTCGATTCGCGTGGAACTCGAAGCGCAACCGACGTTCGGGTCGTCGCTGTCGACTGCCTTGATGCTTTCCTTGCGCGCGGGATCGAGAGTTTGACGCCGTCTCGAGGCGCCTCAGGGTTCTATTGATGAGGTGAGTTCGACGACCTCGGGAGAGACCGCACATGGACATCGTTTGGCTCTTGGTGGTCGCGGCGTTCTTCGGAGGCTGCGGCCTCTCGCTGCGATCGATCGACCGCTTGCGCGAGGAAAAGTGATCATGACTGCAATCCACTGGATCGCCTGCGGCGCCGTGCTCGGGCTCGCCGCCTACCTCGTCGTGGCGCTCTTCGCGCCGGAGCGATTCTCATGATTCCCACGCGGGATCTCATCCAATTCCTCATCTTCTTCGCGGGGCTCGGTCTCGCGATCGGCCCGTTGGGTCGATTCATGGCGAACGTGCTTCGGGGCACGCCGGGTTGGTCGGGGCGGTTCCTTCGGCCGCTCGAGCTCGGGATTCTGCGATTCGTCGGCGTCGATCCCGAGAGCGAGATGACCTGGAGGCGCTATGCGGCCTCGGTCCTCGCATTCAGCGTGCTCGGCGTCCTCACGACCTATGCGATCCAACGTTTCCAGGGCTTCCTGCCGCTCAACGACCGGTCGTTTCCCGGAGTCGCTCCCGACTCGAGCTTCAACACGGCGGTGAGCTTCGTCACCAATACGAACTGGCAAGGGTACTCGGGCGAGACGACGATGTCGCATGCGACCCAGATGCTCGCCCTCACCGTTCAGAACTTCGTGTCGGCGGCGACGGGGATCGCCGTGCTCTGCGCCCTGATGCGGGGATTCGTTCGAGCCTCGGCGACGACGATCGGGAACTTCTGGGTCGACCTGACTCGTGGAGTCGTCTACATCCTCTTGCCGTTGTCGTTCGTGTTCGCGTTGATCCTGGTTTCTCGAGGGGTCGTCCAAACCTGGGCGTCGCACGTGGACGCGGTCTTCGTCGAGTCGAGCGCCGCGGGTCGAGGCCCTCTCGAGTCGGTTCAGACGATCGCGATGGGGCCCGCGGCGTCGCAGGTCGCGATCAAGCAGTTGGGCACGAACGGGGGCGGATTCTTCAATGCGAACTCGTCGCATCCGCTCGAGAATCCCACGCCGCTCTCGAACCTCCTGCAAGTCTGGGCGATCCTCCTGATCCCCGCCGCGCTCTGTGCGACCTTCGGCGAGTGGGTGGGGGATCGACGGCAAGGGTGGGTCCTATTGGCGGCGATGACGTTGATCTTCGTCGCGGTGCTGGTTCCTGCGTCTCTCTCGGAGTTCCGCGGGAATCCCGTTCTCGGATCTCTGGGAGCGGAGGGTGGAACGGGGGGCAATCTCGAGGGCAAGGAGGTTCGATTCGGAGCGGCGCAATCGGCGCTCTGGGCGGTGGCGACGACGGCCGCCTCGAACGGCTCGGTGAACGCGATGCACGATTCGTTCACGCCGATCGGCGGGCTGGCCGCGCTTTGGTTGATGCAGCTCGGCGAGGTGATCTTCGGCGGAGTCGGGTCGGGGCTCTACGGCATACTGGCCTTCGCGTTGGTCGCGGTCTTCCTGGCGGGCTTGATGGTCGGGCGGACTCCCGAGTACCTCGGCAAGAAGATCGGCGCATTCGAGATCAAGATGTGTGCGCTGGTGATCTTGCTGCCGTGCGCCATGGTGTTGATCGGAACGGCTCTCGCGGTGTTGCTGCCTCAGGGGCGATCCTCGACGGCGAATCCGGGCCCTCACGGCTTCAGCGAGATCCTCTACGCGTTCTCCTCGGCGGCGAACAACAACGGAAGCGCATTCGCCGGCTTGAATGCGAATACGCCGTTCTACAACGCGGCGCTCGGCCTGGCGATGTTGGTGGGTCGCTTCGGAGTGATCATCCCGATCTTGGCGATCGCGGGATCGCTGGCTTCGAAGCAGGTCGTTCCCGCGAGCGCTGGGACGTTGCCGACGCATACCGCGCTCTTCGTCTTCTTGTTGATCGCGGTGGTCGTTGTGGTGGGCGCTCTGTCGTTCTTTCCGGCGCTCGCTCTCGGGCCGATCGTCGAACATCTCACGATGCCGTCGTGAACGAGGAATCACCGATCATGAATGCTAGACGACAGACTCCGAACTTCGACGGGCAGCTCGTTCTCGAGGCGATTCGGAATTCGTTCACGAAGCTCGACCCCAGGGTCCAGCTCCGCAATCCCGTCATGTTCGCGGTGTATCTGGGAAGCTGGCTGACGACGCTGCTCTGTGTCGAGTCGATTCTCGGATCGACGGAGGAATCGAGCGGATTCGTCCTGGGCGTGGCGGCATGGTTGTGGTTCACGGTGCTGTTCGCGAACTTCGCCGAGGCGATCGCGGAAGGGCAAGGCAAGGCGCAGGCGTCGAGTCTGCGTCGGAGCCGAACGAACGTCGGCGCGAATCGGGTGGTCGATCGCGCGACGATGACGACCGAGTCGATCTCGGCGACCGATCTGGCCGCTGGGGATCTCGTGGTGGTCAAGGCCGGCGAGGTGATCCCCGCCGACGGCGACGTCGTGGAGGGCGCGGCGTCGGTCGACGAGAGCGCGGTGACGGGCGAGAGCGCGCCGGTGATTCGCGAGAGCGGAGGCGACCGCAGCGCGGTGACCGGCGGCACGCGGGTGATCTCCGACTCGTTGGTGATCCGCGTGACTTCGATGCCGGGGCACAGTTTCCTCGATCGCATGATCGCGATGGTCGAGGGGGTTCAGCGGCAGAAGACGCCGAACGAGATCGCGCTCTCGATCCTGCTGGCCGCGCTCACGCTGATCTTCCTGCTCGTCGTCGCGACGCTTCCGGCTTTCTCGGCCTACGGCGTGGCGGCTTCGGGACAAGGGCGACCGATCACTCTCACGGTTCTCATCGCCCTGTTCGTGTGTCTGGCGCCGACGACGATCGGGGCGTTGCTCTCGGCGATCGGCATCGCGGGCATGAATCGGCTGAGCCGCGCGGGAGTGATCGCGATGTCGGGGCGCGCGGTCGAAGCAGCGGGCGACATCGACGTGCTCCTGCTCGACAAGACCGGCACGATCACGCTGGGAAACCGCCAGGCCGCCGCGTTCCACCCCGCCGAGGGCGTCACCGAACACGAATTGGCGGACGCGGCGCAGGTGGCGTCGTTGGCCGACGAGACGCCCGAGGGCCGCTCGATCGTGGTGCTCGCGAAGAATCGCTGCGGGATCCGCGGTCGCGATCTCAAGGGAACGGCTCACGAGTTCGTGCCCTTCACGGCGCAGACGCGGATGAGCGGGATCGATCTCGAAGGCAGAGCGCTCCGGAAGGGGGCGGCGGACGCCGTGACTCGCCACGTCGAACGGCTGGGGGGAGTCGTTCCCGCGTCGATCTCCGACCGCGTCCGTGCGATCGCGGAAGCGGGCGGCACGCCGTTGGTCGTGAGTTGCGACGCCAAGGTCCTGGGAGTGGTCGAGCTCCTCGACATCGTCAAGGGGGGGATCAAGGAGCGGTTCGCCGAACTCCGAGCGATGGGGATCAAGACGATCATGGTCACGGGCGACAACCCGCTGACGGCGGCGTCGATCGCTGCCGAGGCGGGTGTGGACGACTTCCTCGCAGAAGCGACGCCCGAGGCGAAGCTCGCGCTCATTCGTGAATATCAGAAGGGCGGTCGATTGGTCGCGATGACCGGCGACGGCACCAACGACGCCCCTGCCCTAGCGCGAGCCGACGTCGCGGTCGCGATGAATACCGGGACTCAGGCGGCCAAGGAGGCGGGCAACATGGTCGACCTCGACTCGAATCCGACGAAGCTCATCGAGATCGTGGAGATCGGCAAGCAGTTGCTGATCACGCGCGGCGCGCTCACGACGTTCAGCATCGCCAACGACGTCGCGAAATACTTCGCGATCCTGCCCGCGGCCTTTGCGACCACGTATCCCGCGCTTCGGTCGCTCGACGTGATGCGTCTGACCTCGCCCTCGAGCGCGATTCTCTCGGCGGTGATCTTCAATGCTCTGATCATCATCGCGCTGGTGCCCCTCGCGTTGCGGGGAGTGCCGCATCGTCACGTCGGGGCGGAACGGCTGCTTCGCGACAACCTGTTGATCTACGGCGTGGGCGGCCTGATCGTTCCCTTTCTCGGAATCAAGGCGATCGACCTCCTTCTCGGCGCGATCGGAGTCGTCTGATCGATCGACGTCGAAACATCGACGAGGAATCCAACATGCTCAGAGAGTTGCGCATTGCTTTGAAGATGCTCCTGGTGATGACGTTGATCACCGGAGTGATCTATCCGCTCGCGGTGACGGCGATCGCGCGGGTCGCGTTCCCGCATCAGGCGAGCGGCAGCCTGATCATGCGGGACGGACGAGTCGTCGGGTCGGAATTGGTGGGCCGCTCGTTCACGAGCCCAGGTTACTTCCAGGGACGACCGTCGGCGACGGCCACGCCTTACGACGCCTCGGCCTCGGGCGGCTCGAATCTCGGCCCGCTCAATCCGGCGTTGGCGGATCGGGTGAAGGCGAGGATCGCAGAGATCCGAGCGAGCGATCCGGGGGTCTCGAAGGTTCCGGTCGATCTCGTGACGACGTCCGGCAGCGGCCTCGACCCGCACATCAGCCCGGCCGCGGCCGAACTCCAGGTTCCGCGGGTGGCGAGAACTCGCGGACGAAGCGAAGATGAGATCCGGCGATTGGTCGAGACCGCAACGGAGCATCCGACGTTCGGGATCCTGGGCGAGCCGCGGGTGAACGTCCTTCGACTGAATCTCGCGCTCGATGAGGGAACCTCGCGGCCATGAGCGATCTCCGCCCGGACCCCGATGCCCTGCTCGAACGGATCGCCCAAGAGTCGGCTCGGCGCGGTCGAGGTATGCTCAAGATCTTCTTCGGTTATGCCGCGGGCGTCGGCAAGACCTACGGGATGCTGCAAGCCGCCCATCGAGCTCGGGCGTCGGGGCGGGACGTCGTCATCGGGTATGTCGAGCCGCACGCGCGCCCGGAGACGCAGGCTCTTGTCGAAGGCTTGGAATCGATCCCTCCGCGTCGGGTCGAATACCGGGGCGTCTCCCTCCTGGAGTTCGACATCGACGCCGCGCTCGAGCGCAAACCCGACCTGATCCTGGTCGACGAGTTGGCGCATACGAACGCCGAGGGCAGCCGGCATATCAAGCGGCTTCAAGATGTCGAGGAACTGCTGGAGGCCGGGATCGATGTTTGGACGACCTTGAATGTCCAACATATCGACAGCTTGAACGACTTGATCGAGTCGGTGACGGGCGTCGTGGTCCGCGAGACCGTGCCCGACTCGGTGCTGGAGCGTGCCGATGAGATCGAGCTGATCGACATCCCCCCGGAGGAGCTCCTGACGCGGTTGCGTGCGGGGCGGATCTACGAGGCCGGGCAGGCCGAGCGGGCGATTGCGAGCTTCTTTCGGAAGTCGAACCTCGCCGCACTCCGCGAGTTCTTCTTGAAGCAGGCGGCGCGGCGGGTTCAGTCGGACGTCGAGGCCGATCGGCGGAGTCGATCGATCGCGACGACCTGGGCCACGGCGGAGCGTCTGCTCGTCTGCGTCGGGCCCAGTCCGTCGACTGCGCGCGTGCTCCGCGCGGGGAAGCGCCTGGCGCAAGCGTTCGACGCCCCTTGGATCGCGGTCGCGGTGGAGCGGCCCGGGATGTCGATCGACTCGACGGTTCGCTCGCGACTCGCCGCGCACTATCGTCTCGCCGAGCGCCTGGGTGCCGAGGTGGTGACGCTGTCGGGCGAGGAGGTGGTGCCGACGCTCCTGGATTTCGCTCGCTCGCGCAACGTCACCAAGATCGTCGCGGGGAAGCCGGTGCGCGCGAAGATCGCGCGGTTCTTCGCGCACTCGGTGGTCGACGACTTGATTCGCGACAGCGGCGAGATCGACATCTACGTGGTTCAGGGAGAGGGAGAGGGTGCGAGACCCGCGGTTCGCCCGCCCGCGGCGCGATCGTCGAAGGTCCCATGGCGGTCGTATCTCGAGGCGCTCGCCGTGATCGCGGTCGCGACGCTCGTCGCCGTGGTCCTCGACCGAGTTGGACTCCAGGAATCGAACGTCGTCATGGTCTTCCTCGCAGGCACGGCGATCGTCGCCGCGCGGTGCGGGCGGGCGGTCTCGGCGATGGCGAGCATGGCGGCGGTGATCATCTTCGACGTCGGGTTCGTGCCGCCGCGATATTCGTTCACCGTCCACGACGTCCAGTACGTGGTCACGTTTACGGTCATGCTCGCGATCGCACTCTTCATCAGCGAGCTCACGTCGCGACTGGAAGCACAGATCGCGAGCGGTCGGATCCGTGAACGGCGGATCTCGACGCTCTACGAGCTGGGCCGACAACTCACATCGATCTCGGGGAGGGCGTTTCTCGCGGCGGCCGCGGCTCGCAAGCTCGAGGAATCGATCGGCGCGGCCGTGGCGGTCTACCAGATGTCCGAGGGGCGAACGATCGAGATCCTCTTCGGCGGAGGATCGGAGATCGCCCGACATCCGGTCAGCGAAGCGGCGGCTCGATGGGCGATCGAACACGACCAGCCCGCCGGTTCCGGCACCGACACGCTTCCCAACGCGGTCGCGCTCTTTCTGCCGATGACCGCGTCGCAGAAGACCGTCGGCGCGCTCGCGGTACGGCTCGACTCTCCCGATCGATGGAACGACCCCGAGGAACGCCGGCTGCTGGAGGCGTGCGCGGGGAGCCTCGCCTCGGCGATCGAGCGCGACGCGATGTCGCTCGCCGCCGCGGAGGCACGCATCGACGCACAAGCGGAACATGTGCGCAGTTCGCTGCTCGGCGGGATCTCGCACGACCTCCGGACGCCGCTCGCCGCCATCGCCGGTGCGAGCGGCAGCATCCTCGAAGCCGACACGCTCGACGACGCCACGCGGCGCCGGCTCTTGGAGATGATCTCGAGCGAGGCGAACCGGCTGACGCGGCTCCTCGAGAACATCCTCCGGATGTCGCGCCTCGAGTTCGGCGGCGCATCGGCCGACCTCCAGTGGAACATCCTGGAGGAGATCGTGGGTTCCGCGATCGTCCGGTCGCGAGCCGAACTCGGCGGTCGGACCGTTCATGTCTCGATTCCCGCCGAGCCGGCGTTGATCGAAGTCGACGGTCTGCTGCTCGAGCAGTTGTTCGTCAACCTCTTCGAGAACGCTGCGCGATATACGCCGCCCGAAGCGAGGATCGAGGTCGAGGCGCGGGTCGAGGGGCGTCGCCTGTCGATCACGATCGCCGACGACGGCCCGGGCTTGCCGCCCGGATCGGAGGAGAGGATCTTCGAGAAGTTCCACAGAGCGCATCCGACGGTCGACGGTTCGCGCGGGAGCGGCCTCGGGCTGGCAATCTGTCGAGCCATCGCCAAGGTCCACGGCGGCACCATCACCGCGCGCAACCGGGCGTCGGGGGGAGCCGAATTCCTCCTGGTGCTGCCGCTCGCAAAGGATCCGCCGCGAATCGCGCACGATGCGGGGCGAGCCGAAGGGCCGGAGAGAGCGAGGTGATCGACGTGGCGGAAGGACATGCCTTGGTGCTCATCATCGACGACGAGAATCCGATCCGACGCTTCCTCCACGCTTCGCTCACTTCGGCGGGATACCGCGTGGTCGAGGCCGAGACGGGCGAACGCGGGCTGCAACTCGCCGCGAGCCGGCCGCCCGATCTCGTCATCCTCGACCTCGGCCTGCCCGACATCGACGGCGGAATCGTGCTCGATCGGCTGCGCGAGTGGTTCTCGGGTCCGATCGTCGTCCTCTCGGCGCGTGATCGCGAGGCGGAGAAGGTCGACGCGCTCGATCGAGGAGCCGACGATTATCTCACCAAGCCGTTCGGGGTCGGCGAACTCCTGGCGCGGCTGCGAGTCGCCGCCAGGCATGCGCGCCCCGCATCGACTGAGTCGTCGATCCTGTCGATCGGCGAGATCCGCGTCGATCTGGCCGCGCGGATCGTCACGCTCGCGGGCGAGCGGACGATGCTCACCCCGCTCGAATACAAGCTGCTCGTCACCTTGATGAAGAACGCCGGGAAGGTCCTCACGCATCGCATGTTGCTGCGCGAGGTCTGGGGGCCGCACGCCTCGCAGGAGACGCATTATCTCCGCGTGTTCATGACGGGACTGCGGCGCAAGTTGGGCGACGACCCGGCGAAGTCGCGCTACATCGCGACCGAGCAGGGAGTGGGTTACCGGTTCGCGGCGGAATGAGGCGGCCTTGCGTCAGGCTCGGACGAAGAGATGTCCCGGCAACCGACGCACGAGCCGGCGCATCTCGAGAACGCTCAAGGTCGCCATCACTTGCGAGGCCGTCATCCCGGTGATCTGAACGAGTTCGTCGACCCCGAGCGGGCGCTGGTCGAGACGTCCCAGGACGGAACGCTCGAGGTCCGAGAGCGTCAACTCGATCGGTCGGCGGACCGCGGGTTCCGCGGGGCTCGGTTTGACGGCGCGCACGAGCGGGCCGAGCTCGTCGACGATGTCTTCGACCGTCTCCACCAGTTTCGCACCGTCGCGGATCAGGCGGTGGCAGCCGCGCGACGGGAGGCTGTCGATCGGTCCGGGGACGGCGAAGACTTCGCGGTTCTGCTCCTCGGCGTGCTTGGCGGTCGAGAGCGAGCCGCTCTTGGGAGTCGCCTCGACGACCACGACGCCGAGACTGAGGCCCGCGATGATCCGGTTGCGCTGGGGGAAGAGACCGGCGAGCGGGCCTTGCGTCATCGGCATCTCGCTGATGATCGCGCCGGATTGCTCGATGTCGGCGGCGAGGTCGGCGTGTTCGGGGGGATAGACCTCGCCGAGGCCGTTGGCCATGACCGCGATCGTTCGCCCGCCGACCTCGAGCGCTCCGCGGTGTGCCTCGGCGTCGATGCCGCGCGCCAGCCCGGAGACGACGCAGAGCCCGATCCTCCCGAGCGAACTCGCCAGGCGATGCGCCGAGCGAAGGCCGTAGGGCGTGCATTTTCGCGAGCCCACGAGCGCGATCGCGAGCTCGTCGCCGGGGACGAGCGTGCCCTTGACGTAGATCAGGCTCGGCGGATCGGGGATGTTCTCGAGCGGACCGGGATATCGCGGGGTGCCGCGCGCGATGATCTCGACGCCTGCGTCGCGCGTGAGCTTCAGCTCTCTCTCGACGTCGACCGAGTCGCGTGCGCGGGCGACGGCGTCGGCGAGCTTCGGCCCGACGCCCTGCACGCGCTCGAGCTTCGATGCGCTCGCCGCGAGCACGGAGCCCGCGTCGCCGAACGCCTCGAGGAGCGCTCGACAGGTCTGCGGGCCGACGCCCTTGATCAAGGTGAGACGCAATAGGTCGCGAACGGCGTCGTCGGCAGCGGGGTCAGTCGCCACGGGGCACCTCTCCGGCGGCGTTCCGCGTCGCGACGAGCACCGAGCGGATGTCGTCGACCGTCGGCAGGTCGGTCAGTTCGACGTGGCCGATGCGCCGAGGCAGAACGAATCGGATGCGTCCGCCGCGATTCTTCTTGTCGCGCCCCATGGCATCGACCAAGGAGTCGAGGTCGTCGCTCTCGAGGGTCGTGGGCAGGCCGAGGCGTTCGAGCAGGGCGACGAGTCGATCGGTCGCGCTCGGGTCGATCCAACCGAGACGCTCGGCGAGCCGCGACTCGGCGACCATCCCGATCGCGACCGCCTCTCCGTGCGGGATGTCGCCGCGATACCCGGCGACCGCCTCGACGGCATGGCCGATGGTGTGACCGAAGTTCAGGACGGCGCGGAGGCCGGTCTCCTCGCGTTCGTCCTGCGTCACGACCTCGGCCTTGAGCCGGCAACTGTGCGCCACGACTCGGCGGACGCACGCGGGATCGCGTCGACCGAGTGCGTCGGACGTTCGCTCGAGCTCGTCGAAGAAGTCGGCGTCGAGGATCACGCCGTACTTCACGACCTCGGCGAGGCCGCAGCGATAGTCGCGGTCGGGCAGCGACTCGAGCGAGCGCGTGTCGATCCAGACGCCGATCGGCTGATGAAAGGATCCAACGATGTTCTTGGCCGCGGGGAGGTTGACGCCGACCTTGCCTCCGACCGAGCTGTCGACCTGCGCGAGCAGAGTCGTGGGCAGCATCAGCAGCGGGAGCCCGCGCGTGTAGGTCGCGGCGATGAAGCCCGCGAGGTCGCCCACGACTCCGCCGCCGACGGCCACGACCAGCGTATGTCGGTCGGCCTTGAGCGCGGCGAGGCGTTCATAGGCTCGGGCGGCTTGTTCCAGACTCTTGCTCGACTCTCCGGCGGGGATCGTGAATCGCTCCGAGGCGATCTCGGCGGCGGCGAGCCCCGCCTCGGCCTCCTCGGCGATTCTCGAGAGATGATCATCGGTGACGAGCAAGGCCCGCCGGCAACCGCGTCCCGCCCAGGTCGCCTCGAGCGTCGGACGGAGCCAGGCGGCGAACGCGGAGGACGAGGCCGCCGTCGCGACGACGATCTCATACGACCGGGGACCCAATTCGACCCGCACACGTTCCATATCGCCGTCGGCCATCTCCATCCTCCTGGGAAGACGGCGATTGTAGCAACCGGGGTCGGTCGATCCCACTCCCTCGGTCGGCGATCCGAGCGGCGGGGCGCTCGATCAGTCGGCCGAGCGTGCCGACATCCCGACGGTGATGCCGTCGGCGAATCGGTCGGCTCCGATCAGTTCGAGAGCTCCGTGGAGCGCGAGTTGCTTGGTGTGGTGCGAGGGAACTTGTCCCAGGACGCGGTAGAGACCCTCGACCTCTTCGACGCGAAGATTTCGGATGCGACCATATGTCGACTGCCGCACGCGCGTCTCGACTTCGGAGCGGAGGCAGCCTTCACGCTTCGTTGAAGGAATCATGCGGGTTTCTCGGGGTGTGGAGATCGAGTGACGGACGAATCCCGGCGCGTCGTGATCGAACCCGCCGAGGCGAGGCGGGACGAACACGAGCGGTTTGGTTGCGAATTCGGTGCGGACGGCGACGATCGAGCGGGAGAGTCCGATCGATTCGGAGGTCTGCTTCGACCATAGGACGCGGAACCGCGCCGAGCAACTCGGAGCGTCGCGGCTCGCGCGGGGAGATCAGCCGCCGGTGAGGGCGCGGAGCGCGGAGGCCGTGTCGGTGTGATCGTCGCCGAAGGGGGCACGCGTGGCCGAGGCCACGGACCACTTGTCGGTCGCGTTGAATCGCCCGGGAAGGTCGGGATCGAAGTGAATGATCAACTCCGTCGGCCCGCCGAGAGCCGTTTCGAGCAGTTCTTCGCAGACGTCGTTGGTGTCGTGGAGTCGACAAACGTCCCAATCCGGGGGCACAACGAGGTGGAAGTCGACGAATGCGCGGTCGCCCGAACGCCAGGCCCGCAACTGATGGATGTCGATCCATCCGTCGACTCGGCCCGCCTCGAGAGCCGAGACGATCGTCTCGAGCAGCTCCGGGTCGGACCGGTCCATCAACCCGCTGAACCCTTCTCGGACGAGATTGTAGCCGGTCACCAAGATGTTCAGCCCGAGGAGCAGGGCGACGACGCCGTCGAGCCATTGCAGGCCCGTGATCCAGACGAGAGCGACGCCCCCGACGACGCCGAAGCTGGTATACGAGTCGGCGAGGACATGCTTGCCGTCGGCGACGAGCACGAGCGAGCCCAAGCGCTTTCCCGTGCGAATCAGGTAGATGCCGAGCGCGAGGTTGATGAAGCTCGCCGCGCCGATGATGGCGAAGCCGAGGTCGAGCCGCTCCAGTTCGAGCCCGAAGACGAGCCCCTGCACGGCCTCGTAGAAGATGGCGAGAGCGGCCAGAGCGATCAGACCGCCCTCGAAGCCCGCCGAGAAGTACGTGATCTTGCCGTAGCCGTACGGGTATTTCGGGTCGGGCGGGCGCGCGTTGAGGATGATGCTCACGAGAGCGAAGGCCGTGGCGACGACATGCACCACCGACTCCAGGGCGTCGGAGAGGATCGCGTGCGACCCGGTGAGCATGTAGGCGATCCACTTGCCCAGCAGCATCAATACGCCGACCGCAAGCGACAGCACCGCGGCGAACTTGCGCTCATTCGCAACCGCGGGCGAGGACGATCGGGCTTCGAGATGCACGTTGATCACTCCCGAGGGGCTTGCGAAGCATCCGAACCATCCGCGGCGAGCGATTCGACCTGCCGTCGCGTCTCGACCGCCGCGCGAGCCAGCGCAGGAAGATCCCAGGCCGAAGCGGGCTCCTTCCAAGCATCCCAGAACGGGCCGCGGCCCAACCCGGTCAGCTCGGAGAGCCGCCCGAGATTATATCCCAACTGCAAGAGAGCGCGGCGCGAGTCGTCGCCGTCGGCAACGATCGCCTCGATCTTGGCGAGGCAGTGTTCGCGGTCGGGGTCGCTCATCGTTCGTGCCCCGATCGCGGTTTCAGCGAGAGCAGGTACGCCTCGAGGGCGGCGAGTTCGGTCTCGGAGATCGGGTCCTCGACCACGGGCGAATGCATCCGGAGTACGGCCGCGCGGTCGACGGCTCGGCCGTCGTGGAAATAAGGAGCGGTGTGCTCGAGCCCGATCAATGAGGGAGGATTGAATCGTCGGCGGCCGTTCTCATCCTCGAGCCCGACGTCGACGATCCCCGTCCCCGCGAAACTCGGCCCGGCGTGACATCGCGCGCACTCGCGCCGCTCGAAGACGACCCGACCGCGCTCGACGAGATCGGCGTCGAGATCGCGCTTCGGCGGCGGCGGTTCGAGCGAGCGAAGATAGGCGACGACGTCGGCGAGCTCGCCTGTCGAGGGAGTCGCGCCGTGCATGCTCGACTCGAACGATTGGAAGACCTGCTCCTCGAGTCGAGCGAATCGTCCCGACCATGAGTAGGGCGGCGTTCGTCCGACTCCGAGAAGGCTCGGGGTGTCCTTGGCCGCGCCGTGGTCGCCGTCGCCGAGGGTGTCGAAGCGAACCCCGACGGTGTGGCCGTCGACGTGACAGGTCGCGCAGCTCATCCAGCGATCGAGCGACCTCCCGCCGTCGACGAAATGCGCCTCGCCGCGCAGCTCGGGTCGACCCGAGCGCGCGCCGGGACCGAGCCGAATCGTCGCGATCCGTGAGGCGTCGGCGAGCGAGACGACCGTGAGAGTATCGCCCATCGCGTCGGCGGTGACCGCTCGCGAGCCGTCGGGCGTCACGACCAGGTCGACCGGATTCTCCCCGGTCTCGACCACCGCCGCATTCGAGGGGTTGCCGAGCGAGGGCATGCCGTCGTCGGGTCCTGGGCCCGATTCGTAGCGATCTTGGATCAAGAGATGCGATGCACCCGATGCGATGAGCACGATCGTTCGATCTCGATCGACACCGGCGATCGTCGCCGGGTCGGCGGCGCCGTTGCGCGAGCCGTCGAGCGCGATTCGCCGCATGGGCAGGCCCGAGGGAGCCGGGTCGGCCGTCAAGTCGGCGACGCGGAGGGCCGTCAGCTTGCTCGAGAGCACGAGCCCCCAGTCGATGTTCGACTTCGTGATCGGCATCGTGCCGAACGATTTCACGTGAGAGACGAGCAGAGTCTTGCCGGCGTCGGCGAGGTGGAGGCCGCGGATCGCGAAGCCGTCGAGATCGAAGACGCGATCGCCGCCGACGCGACCGAGGCGGATCACGGCGATTCGACCTCCGAACGCATCCGCGACCGCGACGGCGTCGGGCCCGAGCGAGGCGACGACTCCGGGAGCGAACGTCAGCGGCCGTCGGTCCGCGATCCGACCCGACTCGATCTCGATCACCAAGGCCTCGCGACTCCAGCGCGCCGCGGCGAGCGCTCGTCCGCCCCCGAGCGGAATCGCGTGGGTTCGACCCCGGCCGATCGCGTATCGACCGAGCACCCGCGCGTCGTCGTCGACCACCAAGACCGCGCCGTCTTCCGATCCGACCAGGATCCGGCCCGACTCCGGATCGCGCTCCATCGAGGCGACGCGGACGCCGACGGGACGCTCCCAGGCGACCGCGCGCGACTGGAGATCGACGAGCATCAGCGACCGCGCGTCGCGCGTGCCCACGAGTACGCGCTCGCCGCCCTGCCCCGTCCGACTCCAGAGCAGAGCCCTCGGAACGCGCGGTCCCGCGCCGTCCGACGCATCGCTCGGCGCGGCGGACAAGAGGGCGGACCAGATCGCGAGGCAAAGGATCGACATCGCTCGACTCCTCGAAATCAAGAGCGGCCTCGCCCCGAGGTCGCCGGCTTGGGGTCGCGCCGCTTCCGGACGAGTTCGACGATCAGACGCTCCAGCACGACGTCGGGCGGCAAGGTCGACGACCCTTTGAGGTCGAGGTCGGCCGCCAGCAGCATCTCGGGGATCCGGTCGACCCGAGTCGGCCCGAGGTGCTTGTGTTGATCGGCAACGCGACCCGCCTGCACCCCCGCCTGCCGCGCGGCCGATTCGAGGTCGAGGTTCGCCATTCGCAACACCCCGGCGTGATGGATCTTGCGCAGCGAGAACGTCATCGCCGCGAGCAGTCCGACGGGATGTTCGCCGCTGGCCATCAATTGGTCGAGATCGCGGAGCGCCTCCGCCGCGTGTCCCAGCGTCGCAGCGTCGACCGTTCGCCAGACCGTCTCGACCCGGCCCGCCCCGACCATCCGGGCGACGTCCTCGCGCGTGATCTCGCGCTCGGGGCCGACGTAGACCGCCAGCTTCTCCACCTCCGAGGCGAGCAGGCCGATCTCGGGACCCACAAGTTCGAGCAGGAGCCCCGCCGCGGGAGCCTGGAGCACCGCGCCGCAGCGCGATCGAGCGAAGCCGATCACCCAAGCCGGGAGATCCTTCTCGGCGGGCGCCTTGCAGTCGATGTCGAGCCCGGTCTTGGCGACGATCTTGGCCAGCCGGGTCGTTCCGGCCCAGGTCTTCACCATGAGGATCAGAAAGCCGGTGCCCGCCGGCCGCTCGGCCTTGACCTCGAGCTCCTTGCGGTGCGCCGAGACGAACTTCTCGGCGTCCTCGACGATCACCACCCGCCTCGAGGAGAGGAACGGCAAGGTGCGCAGCTCGTCGAGCACGTCGGCGAGGCTCGAGGAATCACCCGCGAATCGGCTGATCGCCATCTCGTCGGGGTCGGGCCCGAGCAACTCGCGGATCACGCGCGTCTGCGTCTCTCGGCGCAGGAACTCGTCGTCGCCGTGGATCGCCGTGATCGGGCGATCTCGTGCCTTGTCCGAGTGTTTCAGGAATTCGAGAGCGTGCATCGCGTGGTCTTCGATCGGTGCGAGCCTGGGGTGGCGACACCACTCTACCAGGTCGCGTCGCGGTCCGTCAGCGTTCGGGACCCGGCGGCGCCACGGGACGGTCCGGAGCCGCGAGATACCCCTCGAACGGATCGGGCGGCGGCGGCTTCTTCTTCGAATCGGCACGGCGACGATTCTCGCGAGGCGGCCGCGGAACGCTCTCGTCGGGGAACACGAGCGCGTCGAGCGAGAGCCGAGTCAGGCCTCGGAGCGACCCGAGTTGCAGCAAGCCCGCGACGATCAGTTGCAGGAGATCGACCGAACCCTGCTGGAACGACATGACCGCGAACGGACTCGGACTCTGCCCGGCGACGATCACCTCGAGCGTCGCGAGCACCGGCCGGATCAAGATCACGATCGAAGCGGCGAACGCACAGATCCGCACGTAGAACCCAACCGTGAGCATCACGCCCAAGAGGATGTCGACGGCGGGAAACACGACCTGGGGCACGAGCGAGATGGTGGTCGGGCCGCCCATCCACGCGTTGGTGATCATGCCTCTCCCGCCGGAGTATTGAATCAGATACCCGAGCACTCCGCGCTGGATGAGCGCAATCCCCAGGCCCAGCCTCAGGGTCAAGAGCACGGTCGAGAACAGAGCGCGCTCCGCGCGATCACGCTTCTCGAGTTCCTGGGGATCGACGGGGGCGATCGACACGTTCGTACTCCGGTGCGCTGTGAATCGCCGAGCGGCGACGGGGGACGAATTGGTCTCGTTCAATTGTCCGAGATCGCGCGCGTCTTGGCAAGGATCGGCTCGACCATCGCCGGCGGCACGAACCGCCTCAGGGCTTCGGCTCCGCCGAACCGCGCCACCTGCTTGATCAGGCTGCTCGAGACGTGCGAGTATTCGGCGTCGGCCATCAGGAAGACCGTCTCGATCTCGGGGTCGAGCCGCGCGTTGGTCAGCGTCATGCTGAACTCGTACTCCATGTCGGAGAGGGTCCGAAGGCCGCGGAGGATGACTCGGGCCCCGATCCGGCGGACGTAGTGGACCGTCAGCTCCTCGAACGCCTCGACCGCGACGTTGCGAAACGGCCGCACGATCTCGCGTGCCAGTGCGACGCGCTCCTCGACGTCGAAGAGCGACTGCTTGTTCGGGTTCACGCCGATCGCGACGACGAGGCGTTCGAAGAGCACGCAGCCGCGCTTGATCACGTCGAGATGCCCGAGCGTGATCGGGTCGAACGTCCCGGTGAATACGGCGGTGCGGAACGGGTCGTGCTCGGCCATGAGGGTGCGTCTCGCGGGATCCGGCGCGGTTCGAACGACATCACGAACCGCGCCGAGCCAGTCGACTCGAACCCGATCGCCGCGTCAAGCGCGGCGCGGATCGTCGGCGTCGGCTCCGATTGCTCCGGGGAGCTCCGCGGCGAGCGCGGCGAGGAGTCGTTCGAGCTGAGCGTCGGAATGTCGGGCCGAGACGCTGATCCGAAGCCGAGCCGTGCCCTGGGGTACGGTGGGCGGTCGGATCGCGGGCACGAGCAATCCTCGATCTTCGAGGCGCGCGGCGAGCGAGGTCGCCGTCGTCGCGCCGCCGACCACGATCGGCACGATCGGCCCATCGACACCCTCCAACGCGATATCGACCTTCGCGAGGCGGATCGCGATCGCCCGGCCGAGCGCGCGGGAACGCTCCCGCAGCTCGGGCTCGGCCTCGACGATCGCCAGCGAAGCAAGCGCCGCCGCCGCCGAGGCGGGCGGCAGCGCCGTCGAGAAGACGAGCGGGTGCGCCCGCTCGACGAGATGGTCCACGAGTCGGCGCGACCCCGCGACGAATCCGCCGATCGACCCGAGCGCCTTCGAGAGCGTGCCGACTCGGACCGCGACGCGATCCACGACGCCGAACGCCTCGCAGGCCCCTCGACCGAGCGGGCCGTGGACGCCTGTCCCGTGAGCCTCGTCGACGATCAGCATCGCGCCGAAACGCTCGGCGACGTCGACCAGGCGATCGAGAGGCGCGAGGTCGCCGTCCATGCTGAAGACGCCGTCGGTGACGACCGCGATCCTCCGGAATCGCCCCGCCTCGCGCGCCAAGGTCGCCTCGAGGCGGTCGACTTCGCGGTGCGGATAGACGCGGAGCGTCGCTCCGGCGAGGCGGGCTCCGTCGACGAGACAGGCATGATCGAGCCGATCGAGGTAGACCGCGTCGCCCCGACCCACGAGCGCCGAGAGCGTCCCGAGATTGGCCGCGAAGCCCGACGGAAAGAGCGCGACCGCCTCGACGCCCTCGAACTCCGCGAGCCGTTCGACGAGTTCGGCGTGGACCGGGCTCCAGCCGGTCACCAAGGGCGACGCCCCCGCGCCCGCGCCGTAACGATCGGCGGCGGCCGCGGCGGCCTCGATCACCCGGGGATCGTGGGCCAGACCCAGGTAATCATTCGATCCGAAGTCGATGAGTTCGCGGCCGTCGCGGATCGCGGTGGCACGCGGCGTGCGCTCGGTCGGTCGGGGACTCCGGCGCAGGCCCCGCGCGGCCCAGTCGGCGGCTTCTCGATCGATCCAGGCGAGCGGGTCGGGGTTCATGGCGTCGGCTCCGGCCTTCGGAGGACGGCGACGGCGAGATGGCCGCCGAATCCGAGCGAGAGCTTCAGCGCGGCGCGGATCGCGACCGGCCGACCGACGCCCGGCACGGCGTCGATCCGACAGGCGGGATCGAGCTCCTCGAGGTTGAGCGTGGGAGGGACGAAGCCGTCGCGAATCGCGAGACAGGCGATCGCCAGTTCGACCGAACCCGCGGCGCCCAGGAGATGGCCGAGCTGAGCCTTGTTCGCCGAGCAGGCGATCTCGAGGATGCGGTCGCCGAAGACGAGTCCGAGCGCGGCGGCTTCGAGCGGGTCGTTCGCGCGGGTCGCCGTGCCGTGGAGGTTGACGTGATCGACCAGGTCGCGGTCGACTCCCGCGCGCTCGATCGCGCGATCGATCAATCGCGAGAGCGGTCGCGGGTCGGGGTTGAGGTTCGTCTCGTGAAAGGCGTCGGATCCGAGCGAGCCGCCCGCGATCTCGACGATCGCGCGGGCTCCGCGCGCTCGCGCGTCGCTCGCTCGCTCGATGACGAGCACCGCCCCCCCCTCGCCCACGAGAAAGCCGGCGCGATTGCGGTCGCACGGTCGGATCGCGCGCGTCGGGTCGCCGTCGGAGGGCGCCGAGGCGCGCATCCGGCGGAAGGCACCCAGGATCAAGGGCTCGAGCGAGGCGTCGGCCGAGCCGACGAGCGCGACGTCGCATGCGTCGCGACGGAGCAGCTCGGCCCCTTGGAGCACCGCCGCCAAGCCCGTCGCGCAGGCCGCGACCGGCCCGAGGCTCGGCCCTCGAAATCGATGGCGCGCCGCGATGTGCGACGCCCCGGATCCCGGAGCGCCTCGCGTCCAGAGATCGATCGCCGCGCGACCGCCGGGATCGCGCGCCGCCGCCGCGAACGTCCTCAGGCCGCCCTTCGAGAGTCCGATCAGGCAGGCCGTTCGATCGCTCGGCGCGGGCGACTCGACCGAGAAGCCGGCGTGCTCCAGCGCCTCGTCGCCGACCCGATCGAGCAGGGTCAGGACCGGCTCGGGATCGGATCGGTCGATGCCGAGCGCGGGCGCCCCGGCCTCGGGCCCTTCGAATCCCGCGAGCGATCGCATTCCCGATCGACCCGCGCGCAGGTTCGCCCAGACCGTCTCGCGATCGAGCCCGAGCGCCGTGCTCAGTCCGATGCCCGTGACGACGATCGGATCAGACGGACGCGTCGCGGGCATGGCGGCCGTTCGGGCGGAGATCGGAAGCGGCGAGGTCGGTCGTCTCCATCGGCTCGAGACCGAGCGTGGCGAACATCGCTCGGTCGCGATCGACCTCGGGATTCGGCGTCGTGAGCAGCCGATCGCCCGCGAAGATCGAATTCGCTCCCGCGAGGAAGCAGAGCGCCTGCTCGGACTCCGACATCGAGACGCGGCCCGCCGAGAGCCGGACCATCGACTTCGGCATCAGGATCCGCGCCGTGGCGATCGTGCGGAGCATCTCCCAGACCTCGATCTTGGGCCGGCTCTCGAGCGGCGTCCCTTCGACGGCGACGAGTGCGTTGATCGGAACCGACTCGGGCGGCTCGGGCAAGGTCGCCAGGGTGTGGAGCAGACCGATCCGATCGTCCGACGTCTCGCCCATGCCCACGATTCCGCCGCAGCAGACGCTGATCCCGGCGTTCCGCACATGCTCGAGCGTCGTCAACCGGTCGGCGTAGGTCCGGGTCGTGATGATCCGGTCGTAGAACTCGGGCGAGCTGTCGAGGTTGTGGTTGTAGGCGTCGAGCCCCGCCTCTCCGAGGGCGCGTGCTTGGCTCTCGGTGAGCATGCCGAGCGTGCAGCAGGCCTCGAGGCCGAGCGACTTGACTCCGCGCACCATCTCGAGCACGCGGTCGAACGCCGGGTTGTCCTTGACCTCGCGCCAGGCGGCGCCCATGCAGAAGCGAGTGGCGCCGTCGTCGCGGGCTCGGCGGGCCGCGGCGAGCACGGTCTCGACGTCCATGAGCGCCTGGGCCTCGACGCCCGTGTCGTAGCGGGCCGACTGCGGGCAGTACCCGCAATCCTCGGGGCAGCCGCCGGTCTTGATCGAGAGCAGGACGCACACCTGGACTCGGCTCGGGTCGAAATTCGCCCGATGCACCTCCGCGGCGCGGAAGATCAGATCGAGCAGCGGGCTCCGATAGATCGAGGCGACCGCGTCGCGCGTGAGCGTCGGGGCGAGACAAGCGTCGGTCATGGGCGATCCGTGCGGGAGAAACGAGCCGGGAAACGGGAAAGGAACGCGATCGAAGGCCGGGGCTCTTCCCCGACCTCCGCATCGCACCAAGATCAGCGGCGCGCCGACTTGCAGAGGAACATGATCGCCAGGGCCGCGAGCAGGCCGGCGGCGATGTAGCCCGGAACCGGGCCGTTCCCCTCCTCCTCGCCGCCGGGTTGAGCGACTTCTTCCTGGGCGCGGGCGACAGGGAGCGTCGAACCGGCGGCGAACAGCAGCGAACCGAGCACGATCGGGCGGAACCACTTCATCATCGCGCGAGCTCCCTCAGGGGTTTCGGTCGAGTCGGAGACGAGTCGGTCATCGGCAGCCATTCGAGCAAGGGGCGGACGCGGCGGCGGAACTCGGCCCGCGCCATCGCCACCGCCTTCCAAGTCGGTCCGCGCGAACGGAGATGGAGGATGTAGTCGTCGAGGGCGACGGCCCAGAATCGGTAGGTCCGGCCGCGGAAGTCGTAGGAGCCGTCGCCGGGCGGCAGCGGGAAAGGCATCGCCGGCTCGGCATAGGCGAACACCAGGAGCGCGCGAAACGCCGGTCCGAACATCATCTGCCAGCGCGCCAGGCCTTCGAGGTCGTCGGTCGTCACCCAGTTCTCCCAGGGGCGACGCCCTCGCGGATCCTTGCCGCGCTTCCCCTTGACCTCGACCACGAGATTCGCGCTCAGCCGAGGGTAGAGGATGAAGTCGGGATTCTTGAGGTCCTCCTCGCCGAAGAACGACCGCTTCGCCTCGTCGACCGCCACGCACGGCACGCGCAGGGACCGGATGTATCCCTCGAATGCGGCCTCGTAGTGGTTCGAGCGGATCGCCATCGGGCGGACCTCGCGTGACTCGGAACGGATCGACGTCGGCCGCGGATGCGGCCGCTTCAATTCAGGATCGTGAGCGAGTTGCGCTCGGACTTCGAGATCCGGCGAGGCGGGAGCACGACGTGGGCGTATTCCCAGATCTGCTCGGGCGTCTCGAAGACCTGCTCGAAGATCCAATCGTCGTCGTATTCGCAGTCGTCGGTGGTGTACTCGCGGCAGATCTTGGGGCGATCGTGGTAGATCCCGCAGCGGTTCGAGAGGTCGAGATGATTGCATCGGGTCATCACGACGAGATACCAGGTTCCCTTCTCGACGTACACGAGCGTCTTGTCGTGCGCCAGGTACCAGCGGATCGCGTCGTAGTCGTCCCAAGCGGTCGGCGTCTCGATCGGCAGCGAGAAATAGCGACAGCACTTGCCCGTGCAGTGATCGCAGAGCACCTCGCCGGGCCGGAGATCCTCGCGCCGGACCTTCAGCCGACGGGGAGCGTGACCGAGCACGGTGCGGGACGATCGAGCCAAGGCGTACACTCCTCGGGAACACGAAACAGACGGATTCTAGCGTCGCGCCGCGTCCTTCGCACCCCCCGACCCGCCCGAATCGCCGAGATCCAATGCGTCGACCGCGCGACGGAGCGCGGCGACGTGGCGATCGTCGGTGCCGCAGCACCCGCCGAACGCAGCGACGCCGAGCCGCCGCCAGGCATCGACCCGCGCCGCGAACCGATCGGGCGCGATCGCCGGAGCGCCGGGGAGCCCGCCGCCGGGACGGACCCAGAGCGGGCGACCCGCCCCTCCTCGAGCAAGCGCCTCCAGGTCGCCGGAGGTCGCCTCGAGGTCGCTCCGGCAATTCGAGCCCACGAGGTCGGCACCCAGGGCGAAGAGCGTCGCGGCGGCGGACTCGAGATCGGCGACGGTCTCGTGCAGACTCACGACGATCGTCCCCGAGAAGCGTGCGCGGGCCTTCGGCAACCAGCTCGCGGCGAAATCGAGCGAGCAGGTCTCGGCCACGACCGTCGACACTCCCTCCTCCGCGAACCAAGCGAGCGGCGCGAGCGCCGGCTCGACCGCCGCGGGCGACTCGGGCGCGATCGAACCGATGACCCGATCGCGATCTCCGATCGCCGCGACCGCGAGCGCGACCGCGGATCGATGGAGCCGCTCGAGCCTGGCGGCGGACTTCCCCCAGCGCGAGATCAGCGGCACGAACGTCGCCGTGAGCAGATGCTCCGCACCCGCAGCCACGTCGAGCCGGTGGAGCTCGAGGATCGCCTCGGGGTCGTCGAGCACCAGCTCCGCGGGCAGGGTCGAACCGAGGTCGAGTCCTCGGGCGATCAGTCGCGTGCCGAACGCCGAGTCGAGCACGATCGGCCGGTTCGCGCCCGCGACCCGCGCCGCGAGCCCCGGGCGCGGCGTCATTCGCCCTTGCGCCCGCGGAGCTTCGAGCTGACTCGCGTGAGGAACCGGTTCTCCTCTTCGCTCAGCGAGGTCTTGCCCTCGCGGTGCAGCTTGTCGAGGATCTCGTCGAGCCGGCGTTCCTCGGCCGCGGCCTGAGCCTGGCGTCGACGGCGGCGATGATCGGATCGTCGGCGCCGCCATCGCGCCAGAGCGCTCTCGCGCGCCGGGCGGACCTTCGCCGCGCTGCTCTCGAGGCTCGTGTACCCCTGCGAGAAGTCGTAACCGAAGATCCCGGCCTCGTGTTCGCCGCCCTCCTCGTAACCGCGCGACTCGACCCGCACCAGCAGTTCGATCAACACCGCCAGCAGGATCAGCGTCAGGAAATTGTCGACGCGGAGCTGGAGCAATCGGACCACGCCGATCAGGCCGAGCAGCACGGCGCAGGCCCGCGCGGTGATCGGCACGATCAGGCTGTCGCGGGCTCCGAGCATCGAGCGGGCCGCCCAGGCTCGCACCGCTCGTCCGCCGTCCATCGGCAGGGCGGGAATCAGATTCACCAGGCAGAGCACCCAGTTGATCCAGCCGAACCATCCCAGGATCCAGAGCGAGGTCAGCGGCTTCGCGAACTCGCGCCCGGTCGGAGTCAGGAGGATCGGCGCGCCGGAGTCCTCGAAATTGCCGAAGGGGCTGAAGATCATCAAGGCGCCGTTCGAGCCGAGCGCGATCGCGGCGACGATCGCGGCCAGACCGCTGGCGATCACGCCGCCGAGCGGGATCCAGATCGACTCCTGCGGCAGGAAGCAGCGCGGCGGGAGCACGAGATTGCCGAGCGGGCCGAGCAGCACGTCTTCCGGATCGGAGCCGACGCGGACCGAGGCGATCGCGTGACCCACCTCGTGGATCGCCAGACAGAGCAGGAGCAGCCCCTCGATCGTCAGGGCGCGGAGGAAGCGAGGCTCGGGAGCCAACGCCGCGAAGAGCGGATTCAGAGCCGCGAATACGAGGAAGAGCAGGTGGATCCGAACCCGGACGCCTCGCCACGTCCCCAGGTCGAGCGACCACGATAGAAGTTCGGGCATCGGCGGCATCTCGCGGCGGGGAGGGCGACGGAAATCGCGCGGATCACGGGAAATGCTCGGATCGGCGCCCGCGGCCGGCAGGCGAATCGTCGCCTCGACTTCCGCCGCTCCACATTGTAATCACTCCGCGCGATCCTCGACAATTCGATCGGCGACCATGCCGACCTTTCTCGACGCCGAGTCGTTCCGGGCTTCACGAGTCGCCGCGATTCGGCGATGCTCGCACCGCTCTGGAGGAATCGATGCTCGACGCCGCCCGCGGTGTGGTCTGTGTGGTCGGGACGCGACCCGAGGTCGTCAAGACGGCGCCCGTCGTCCACAGGCTCCGCCGCGCGCGGGGGCTGCGCGTCCGCCTCATCGCCACCGCCCAACACCGCGAGCTGCTCGATCAGGCGCTCGCCGAGTTCGACCTCGCCGCCGACGACGATCTCGACCTCATGGAGCCCGGGCAGACCCCCGCCCGCGTGCTCGCCAGGGGCCTCGCCGCGCTCGAGGACCGATTCGCCGCCGATCCTCCGGCGCTCGTCATCGCCCAGGGCGACACGACCTCCGTCCTCTGCGCGGGGTTCGCGGCCTTCTATGCCCGGATCGAGTTCGCGCATCTCGAGGCGGGACTCCGCACCGGACTGCTCGATCGCCCGTTTCCCGAGGAGATGCAGCGCGTCGTCGTGTCTCGACTCGCGCGGATCCACTTCGCTCCCACCGCGGCGGCCCGCGCCAATCTCCTGAGCGAGGGTGTCGACCCCCGCTCGATCCACGTCACGGGCAACACCGTCATCGACGCGGTCCACTCGACGCTCGAGTCGAGTGCTCTCGATCGGACGGATTCGGAATCGGGTCCGCGATTGCTCGTCACGGTGCACCGTCGCGAGAACTTCGGAGCCCCGCTCGAGCGGATCTGCGAGGCGATCGGGGATCTCCTCGACCGTCGCCCCGAACTCCGCGTGCTCTGGCCGATCCATCCGAACCCGGCCGTCGAACCGGTGGTCCGCGCTCGTCTGGGCGACCGCGCCGGCGTCGAGATCGTCCCGCCCTTGCCCTACCGCGGGTTCCTGGCGGCAATGGCGCGGGCCTCGGTGATCCTCACCGATTCGGGAGGGATCCAGGAGGAGGCTCCCGCGCTCGGGAAGCCGGTGGTCGTGCTGCGCGAGGAGACGGAGCGCGGCGAGTGCCTCGAGGCCGACGCCGTGCTCGTCGGCTCGGAATCCGAGGCGATTCGCCGCGCCGTGCTCGAACGGCTCGATCGACCGGGACGCGAGGCGGGCGGGAGCCGCTCGCCCGTGGGCGACGGCCTGGCGTCGGAGCGCGTCGCGCGCGTCGTCCTGCCGCTCTTCGGGCTCGATCCGGGGCCTGTCGCTCCCGGGTTCTCGGAGGAGTTCGAGGGCTGAGGCGGTTGGATCAGGCGTCGGTCCGTCCGCCCGCGGCGAGCCGCTTGCGGATGTAGCTCGCCCGCGCCGTGTTGCGGTCGTCGACCGCGAGCGGCGTGCCCTGGAGCTTCTGGAGATGCCCCGGCTGGGTATGGATGAACAACTCGTTGATCGTCGGGATCTCGAGATCGTAGATCAAACCGAGATTGATCCCCATGCGCACATGCGAGAGCAGGAGCATCGTCTCTTCCGACGTGATCGTGTGCGCCGTCTTGAGCACGCCGTAGGCGCGGCTCACCTGATCGTGGAGATGCTGACGACGCTCGCGGACCAGTTCCTGGCGGGCTTGGCGCTCGTAGGCGATGAGCTGAGGCACGATCTCGTTGACCGTCTTGATCAGGTCGAGTTCGCTCTTGCCGAGCGTCTGCTGGTTCGAGATCTGATAGAAGTCGCCGAACGCCTGGGTTCCCTCGCCGTAGAGGCCGCGAACCGCGAGGTTGATCTTCTGCAGCGCGCGGAATACCTTGTCGATGTTCTTGGTCTGGACCAGCGCGGGCAGGTGGAGCATGACGCCGACGCGGATCCCGGTGCCCACGTTCGTGGGGCAGGCGGTGAGGTAGCCGAGCTGCGGGCTGAAGGCGTAGGGCAGATGTTCCTCGAGGCGATCGTCGAGCGCGTTGATCGTCTCCCAGACGTCGTGGAGCGAGAGGCCAGAGTGCATCACCTGGATCCGGAGGTGATCCTCCTCGTTCACCATGATCGAGATATTCTCATTCGGCCCGATCGCCACGCCCCGGGGATGATCGGCCTCGCGATGTTCGCGCGAGATCAGCTGGCGCTCGACGAGGAACTGGAGGTCGAGCTTGTTGGCCGAGGCCAGGGGAAGGTACTCGAGCGACGCGTCGGCCTTCGCGAGCGCCGACTTGACCGAGTTCTCGATCTCGATCTTCTCGCCGCGGCCGGCGCGACCGACGAACGGGAAGTCGTTGAGGTTGCGGGCGAGCCGGATGCGCGAGCACATCACGATGTCGCTCTCGGGGCCGGTGCCCCTGAGCCATTCGCCCGAGGTCCTGGTCAGATCGTCGAGATTCATCAGTCGGCGTCCTTGGGTCGGAGCAGGTCGCGCAGTCCCGCCGCGGTCTCGTAGTCCTCGCGAGCGACGGCGTCGCGGAGGCGGTTGCGCAGCCGGATTCGGTCGCGGTCGCAATCGAGGGTCGACCGCTTCGGACGCTTGCCCACATGGCGCGTGGCGCCGTGGAATCGGCCGATGAGGTTCGAGAGCCCCTTCGCGAACGCCTGATAGTCGCCGGGGCAGCCCAGTCGACCCTGTCCGCGGAATCCCATGTAGGTCTGGCCGCACTCGGGACAGGTCGCACGGGCCAGTTCGCCGACGAGTTCGCCGACATGGCTGACGATCAAGTTCTGGACGACCGCGTCGAGCGGGAGGAGGGGCGGCTCGTTCGGAAGGACCATCCCGGCTTGCTTGGCGCAACGCAGACAGAGATGCATCTCGCGGCGGCGGCCGTCGATCACGTCGGCGTGATGGAACGCGGCCTCGGCTTCGCAACGGTCGCAGGTCATGGCTCGGTCCACCCGGGGGGTCGGCTCGTTCAACGACCCATCTCGATTTCGAGCGACCGGATCTCGTCGCGAATCCGAGCGGCCTTCTCGTAGTCCTCGGCGGCGATCGCGCGCTTTTGGTCGTTGCGGAGCTGGATCAACTGCGTCTGCAGCCTCGGATCACGCGGGGCTCGGCGCGGGGTCTTGCCCGTGTGCCGCGTCTCCTCGTGGATGTTCTCGAGCAGCGGCATCAGCTCGTCGTGGAAGACCTCGTAGTCGTATGGGCATCCCAGTCGACCCGAGTTTCGGAACTCCCCGAACGTGATCCGACAGATCGGGCAGGTCTTCTGATCGAGTGCGCCGGGGTCGGGAATGCCGAGTGCGCCGCCCTTGATGAAGTCCTCGTCGATCGGCTCGATCGCCGGCTCGGCGGCCGTCTCCGACGGCTCGGGCGCGAGGTGCTGCCGCGCGTGCTCCTCACAGAAATGGTATTCGTGAGGCTTGCCCCGCTCGATGTCGGTGATGTGATAGGTCGCCGGCTTCGAGCACTTCTCGCACTTCATCACCAAGCTCCTGAGGCGAGGACGCACCGCCCGCCTTGGGCGAGCGCGGCCGGCCCCGACCGACGACCCATGAAGGGCGTCCCCCGTATTCTGGGTTCTTGCCCCCGCTCTGTCAAGGAAGCCCGCGACGAGCGTTTCGTCGCGAGCAGGTTTCGGAGGTCGACGCGGCGAGCCGAGGCGACCGCGGGCGACCGGACCGTCGACCGACTCGACCCGCTCTGCGCCGGCCGCGGCTTGCTTGTCCCCGGCGATCGCGGGGGCTAAGATCGCCCCTATCTCATCCGCCTCCGCATCCGAAATCCGCCCGAGATCCCGGCCCATGCCCGTCCTCCGTCCCGTGTTCGAGGAATTCGAGCGTCTCGCCCAGGGAGGCGCGGCGTGCGTCCCGGTCCACCGCCGGCTCACGGGCGACGGGCTCACTCCGGTCTCGGCA
The DNA here is from genome assembly GCA_033763215.1 of Isosphaeraceae bacterium. Taxonomy (GTDB): domain Bacteria; phylum Planctomycetota; class Planctomycetia; order Isosphaerales; family Isosphaeraceae; genus JANRKW01. The sequence goes on from JANRKW010000030.1 coordinate 72,864, forward strand.
TTTCGGCTCCTCGAACGCTCCGCGCCCTCCTTCCTGTTCGAATCCGTGATCGGCGGCGAGAAGGTCGGTCGCTACAGCTTCCTCGGCACCGAACCCTTCCTCCGCTTCGAGGCCCGGGGACACGAGGTCACCCTCACGCCGAGCTACGAACCCAAGACCGTCCAACGCTTTCCGAGCACCGACCCCTTTCGCGACCTCGAGGCGCTCGTCGAGCGCTACCGAGCCGTCGCCGTGCCCGACCTCCCCCGATTCACCGGAGGCGCCGTCGGCTACGCCGCGTACGATGCCGTTCGATACACCGAGCGGCTCCGAAACCCGGTCCCGCCCGACGATCGCAACCTGCCCGACCTCTCGTTCTCGTTCTTCGACCGGATGGTCATCTTCGACCACATCCGCAAGACGATCCTGATCGTCGCGCACGCCCATCTCGGGCCCGGGATCGACCCCCGCGCCGCCTACGAACGCGCGGGCCGACAGCTCGACGAGCTCGCCGCTCGGCTCACCGCCAAGGCTCCTCCCCTGCCCCCGGTCGACATCACCGTCGAAGGCGAGCCGACTCTCGAGATCAGCTCGAACATGACCCGCGAGGGGTTCGAGAACGTCGTCCGCCATTGCCAGGAATACATCAAGGCGGGCGACATCTTCCAGGTCGTCCCGAGCCAGCGATTCCAGGTCGAGACCACGGCCGACCCCTTCAATATCTACCGCGCCCTGCGCGTGCTCAACCCGAGCCCGTTCCTCTTCTACCTCACCTTCGACGACTTCCAACTGATCGGCAGTTCGCCCGAGATCCTCGTCCGGGTCGACAACGGACGCGTCACCATTCGTCCGCTCGCCGGAACCCGACCGCGAGGCCGCTCCGAGCACGAAGACCGGGCGCTCGCCGAGGAACTCCTCGCCGATCCCAAGGAACGCGCCGAGCACATCATGCTCGTCGACCTGGGCAGGAACGACGTCGGCCGAGTCGCCAAGCCGGGGACCGTCGAGCTCACCGACCTGATGACCGTCGAGCGCTACTCGCACGTCATGCACATCAGCTCGAACGTCAACGGCGAGCTCGAAGAGGGCAAGACCGCCTTCGACGCCCTCCGCGCCGGGCTGCCCGCCGGCACCGTCTCGGGCGCCCCCAAGATCCGCGCGATGGAGATCATCGACGAGGTCGAGCCGCAGAAGCGCGGGCCCTACGGCGGCGCCGTCGGCTATATCGACTTCAGCGGAAACATGGATACGTGCATCGCCTTGCGCACCATGGTCATCAAGGGACGCACCGCCTACGTCCAATCGGGCTGCGGCGTCGTGTTCGACAGCGTCCCTTCGGCCGAGTACGACGAGACCGTCAACAAGGCCCGAGCCATGATCAAGGCGATCGACATCGCCGAGAAACAGCTCGGCTGAGCCTCGAGTCGGCTCAGATCGGCTCGACGATCACCGCCGGCTCGAGCCGCTCGACCTCCGACCGCTCGATCGCGCCGGCGTCCCAAACGAGTGCATTCGCCGTTGCGGCGGCGACTCCCCGCCGCAGCGTCGCCTCGGGGTCGAGCCGGTCGAGCCGCGCATCGACCAGACCCGCCAGGAAGCAGTCGCCCGAGCCGATCGGATTCACCGCGCGGATCGCGGGCGGGATCGCGCGGAAGAGTCGACCCTCGACCATCGCCAGCACCGCGCCCGGCCCGTCGGTCACCACCCCCAGCGCCACTCGGCGACGCGACCACTCGCTCAAGAGGCCGACCACCGCCGCGTCGTCGACCGTCGCTCGCCCCATGGCCTGCGCCGCCTCGCGACGATTGAGCTGCATCGCGTCGGGATGAAACCCCCAGATCGCCGCCAATGCCGGACCGTAGGTGTCGAGAAAGACCGGCACCCGACGCGATCGCCCCAGCGCGATCAATTCCTCGAAGACCCCGTGCGTCGCGGGAGACGGGCTCGAACCCGAGAGCGTCAGTGCCTCGACGCCTCCCTGGTTCAACGCCGACTCGATCGAACGGACCAGCGCCTCCGACTCATGCTCTTCGATCGCGGGATCCGGGTCGAAGAACGCCGTCTGCGCGTCGTCGGCCGAGCGGACCGTGTGGATCTCCCGCGTCGTCGACTTCGTGTGCACGATCAAGGGATCGAAGCGATCGACCTCGTGCAGCAACTCGGCGCACCTCCGCCCGACCGAGCCGCCGAGGAATGTCGCCGGCCGAACCGATCTGCCCAACCTCCGAAGCGCCCGCGCGACGTTGTTCCCCTTGCCGCCGACGACCTCGCGGATCGCCGTTCCGCGCACATTGTCGCCCGGTCGCCAGTCGGGCACCGAGAGCGTCTTGTCGAGACACGGATTCAACGTCACGGAGATGATCATGATTTCAACGACCGCCTTCGATCGCGGTCGCCTCGCTTGTGGGTGGACGAGCCGCCGCGATCAACCCGGGCGACGCGCCGCGCGGGCACGGCGCTCGCCGACGCGGTTCCGCTCGCCTCGGTCGAACCCGATCCGACGCCGCACGACCGAGGCGGGTCGACCGCGGGCCTCCTCGAGCGTCCGCGTCACGTACTCTCCCAGGATCGCCGCGGCGACGAGTTGGGCTCCGCCGAAGAATCCGACGAGAAGCGCGATCCAATGAGTCGTCGAACCGCCGAACGAGCCCAGTCCCGCGATGCCCGCGATCGCGCCGACGATCGAGGCCGCGATCGCCGCCAGACCCAGCGCCCCCGCCCAACGCAGCGGAGCATCGCCGAAACCGACCAGGCCGTCGAGCGCCAAACCGAGGAGCTTGGCCCAACTGTACTTCGGGCGGCCCGCGCCGCGTCGCCCGCGCTCGATCGGCAGGCCGGCGTGCCGAAATCCGGCCCAGGCTCGCAGTCCGCGGACGAATCGACGTCTCTCGGGCAACGCGTTGATCACGTCGACCACTCGGCGCGACATGATCCCGAAGTCGCCCGCGTCGAGCGGGATCGGCAGGCTCACCGATCGCTGGAGAATCCGGTAGAACGCCGCGTAGGCGATCCGCTTGGGCCACGACTCCGGACGCGCCGCGCGGATCGCATAGACCACGTCGAACCCGCGGCGATACTCTTCCCAGAGTGCGGGAATCGCCTCGGGCGGGTCTTGCAGATCGCCGTCCATCACCACCACCGCCGCCCCGGTCGCCTCGGCCAGGCCCGCCGAGATCGCAGCCTGATGCCCGAAGTTCCGCGAGAGACAGAGCGCCTTGATGCGCGGATCGGAGTGACCCGCCCGCGCCAGCAGCTCCACCGTGTCGTCCTCCGAGCCGTCGTCGACGAAGATCACCTCGACCTCGAGGCCCATCTCGTCGAGCACGCCCGAGAGCCGAGCCAGCAGCAGCGGCAGGACCTCTTCTTCCTCGTAAACCGGGATCACGATCGAGAGGTCGGGCCGCGCATCGTCGACGCGGAGGCGTTTCTCGGAGTTCGACCCGTTCGCCATCGTCTCTCCCCCCTCGAGCCGTTCGCCCCGCTTCACTTCGTGCTCTCGTCCGCGCGTTTCGCGGCGGCATAGAGCGAACTTCCCCAGGGAAGCCGGACTCGAGTGCTCAACGCATGATCCCAATCACTCAGACGAATGAGGGCGCGATTGATCGGCCCCGGCGGGATCGCGACCCGGTACGGGCGTCCGTTGGATCCGCTGGGCGAGAGCAGCCGACGAAGACCCATCGGCAGGATCGTCCACGCGAAGAACGGACGCAGCTCCTCGATCTCGAAACCAGCGGACTCGATCACCTCGCGCAGCATGCGGGCGGTGTATCGGCGACGGTGCTCGTTCACCTCGTCGTGGCGGCTCCAGAGCCAGGGCATCGCGGGCACGGTCAGCACGAGCCGCCCCCCCGGACCCAGCAACGAGAAGACATCCTCGAGCGCCGCCCGATCGTCGTCGATGTGCTCGAGGACGTCGAGCATCAGCACCACGTCGAACGACGCGAGCCCGCGTTCGCCGGAGAGCGTCTCGAGCGTTCCGACGGTGATCCGGTCGCGTCTCTCGGGGTCGCGAACCAGCGAGCCGTCGGTCTCTAGCCCTTCGACCTCGCCGTAGCCCGCCAGCACGTCGAAGAAGAGCCCGTCGCCGCATCCCACGTCGAGGATGCGTCCGAGCCCGCCGTTCGACGCGAGTCGGTCGAGACGGCTTCGAAGGTAGCGCTCCCGCGAACGCCACCACCAGTGACGCTCCCAGAGCGTGCGATATGCCTCTCCGTAAGCGAGGTCCAAGAGTCCATTCCTGGATCGACGCCGCCCGAAGCGGCGCCGAGACTCCGAGGGATCGACGGGAATCCCATTCCCCGCGTGCGCGATCCGGCGGCGGCGGGATCCTATCGGAGTCTCCTCGATCGGTCAAATGCAATCGGACGCCGACGCGACCGACCCTCTCCGGGGATCAGGCCCGTCGCGCCAGCGCGACTTCCCGGCGACGACGCACGATCATGACGTGGAGGTCGCGGGCGCTCTCGCGTCCTTTCTTCACCGGGATCCTGGCCAGCGCCGTCGGGCGACTGTCGGCATCGAACTGGAGATCGATCTCGATCTCCATCCAATCGGCCGGCTCCGCGTCGCGTCGTTCCCGTTTCGCCGCGGATCGGTCGAGGAGCGACGCGGCGATCCAGGTCACTCCGCCGAGCACTCCCGGGACGAACGCATCGACCTCGAACGCCCCGACCGGACCGCTCCATCCGAGCAGAAGCGCTGCGAAGCCCGAGACGATGCACGTCATCGTCAAACGCCGCCCGGGAACGTGACCCGCCAATGCGAACGCCGTGAGCGGAAACACCAGAGCGGGCGCAGCGAGGCCGACATGGCGGATCCCCGCCGCGGCTCCGAGCGTGATGAGCAACACGACCGCAAGGGCGATCCCCGCCTCGCGACGATGGTTGATGGGAATCGAAACCGGTTGGAGCGCAACGGATGCCGCCATGGCACACTCCTCGAGCGGTGCAGTTTCGCGAGGTCGTCGGCCGAGGTGATCCGTCGCTCGACACATCCCCCAAGGGAACGTAGGCCGCGAATCCCGCGTCGTCAAAACGCGGTCGCCGCGCTCACGGCCCTCGATCGATCGGCCCGCGTCCTCGACGACGCCCGCCTATCCATCGAACCGACCGTGATCGATCCTTCAGCCTTCATTCCACCGATACGACGCGGCGCGGCGAAGGAGAACGATCGTGGGGAAAATGCGCATCGAAACGGATCTCACACCATTCAATCATCCCGATCAGGCGACATGCCGGCCCCAAGCGTCCCATTTTTGGCATTTTTCTGGACGGATCGGGATCGAGTCCGAAACGGTCGGCCGATCCGACGCGCGCCGAGCCTGGACGGCCCAGGCGCAGGCCGCGCCTCGATCCGGCGGCCCGTTGTGAGGTCCCCACGCATCGTTTAGTCTGTTCGGGCCTTCTTCGTCAAAAGGTCGTCCGCCAATCGTCCATCCCCTCTCGGGAGTGTCCGCCGCATGAACGGCCCCGCCGTCCGACTGCTGCCCTATTTCCTCGCCTTCTTCAGCAGTCTTTGCATCATGGTGTTGGAACTGGTCGCCAGCCGACTCGTGGCGCGCCACGTCGGAGCGTCCCTGAACGTCTGGACGAGCGTGATCGGCGTCATGCTCGGCGGCATCTGCCTGGGGAACTACCTCGGCGGCCGCCTCGCCGACCGCGTCGACCCCCGCAGGGCCGTCGGTCCGCTCTACACCCTCGGGGCATTGCTCACGCTCACCTGCCTCTGGGCCAACATCACCGGCGGCTCGATTCCCGAGTCTTCGCAGTTCCCCTGGTTTCGCTCGATTGCCCTGGTCATCGTCGACTTCCTGATCCCGGGGACCGTGCTCGGCATGGTGTCCCCCGTCGTCGCCAAGATCGCCGTCGAACAGGCTCGCCGGACCGGAAGCGCAATCGGCGACGTCTACACCCTGGGCGCGGTGGGCTCGATCGTCGGCACGTTCATCGGCGGCTTCTACCTCATGTACCTCGCGCCGACCTCGGCGATCGTGATGATCGTCGCCGCCGGGCTCGCCCTCCTGGGCGCGGCGATGTCGCGCGGGATCGGACGCATCCTCGGGTTCATCGCGACCGCGCTGCTGGGCGTCGGCTCGATGCCGGTGATCGCTCGGACGCTCGGCCTGCCGAACTTCCTCGTCGCGGGGGAGGTTCCTCTCAACCCGATCAATGCCGCCGGCCAGGTCGTCGCTCTGCTCTCGGGTCTCTTCGCCGTCGGCGGACTGATCGCCGCCGGTCGTGCGAGTGAGGACGCCCCGCGCGACTCCGAGATCGTCGGCGAGGCGAAGGACGGTCCCAAGCCGAAGCTCACCGACCTCGCCGTGCTCTCCTTCATCATCAGCATGGCCTTCATGTCGTTCGAGATGACGGCGGGTCGGCTCGTCACGCGCCACCTCGGCTCGAGCATCTACGGTTGGACGAGCGTGATCGCCGTTCTCCTCGGCGGCCTCTCGCTCGGCAACTTCCTCGGCGGCAAGATCGCCGACTCGATCAAGTCCGAGCGAGGCGCGAGCTGGCTATTCGTGTTCGCGTCGTTCTTCGTGTTGACCGTCTTGGTCCTCGAAACGCCGCCGCGCTGGCTCGTGAGCAATCCGATCGGACACTTCCTGCGCGAGCAACCCGCCGAGCCGCTCTTCGACGGCTCGGGGTCGTCGCTCAGCCAGGCGATCGTGATGTGGCCCGGTTACTTCTGGGGCTACCGCGTGTTGATGATGACGTTCGTCACCTTCTTCCTGCCCGCCGTTTCTCTCGGTACCGTCAGCCCGATCCTCGCCAAGCTCGCAGTCGACCGCTTCCGCGCCGGCAAGCAGACGGGTGCGGCGATCGGCGGCGTCTACGCCTGGGGCATGGTGGGCAGCATCGTCGGGACCTTCCTCACCAGCTTCGTTCTGATCGACTTCATCGGGACCAAGGGCGTCATCCTCCTGATCGGGACGATGCTCGCGCTCTCGGCGACCTTCCTGGGGTCGATCTTCCACGCCGCCTGGGCGGGCATCCCGCTGGGGCTCTGCGTCATCGCCTTCATCCCCTTGCCGATGCTCGAACGCCAGGGCCTCGCCTGGGGCATCCGCGAGGACAAGGGCGACCCCACGATCGAGGACGAGGGCAAGGCCTGGATCGACGAGAGCGACTACTACTACATCAAGGTCGAGAACGAGCCCGACGCCGACGGCGCCATGCGGACCCTCGTGCTCGACAACCTGATCCACGGCTACTTCGTCCTCGGACATCCCGAGCGCATCAAGTATGAGTATGAGCACATATACGCTCTGATCACGCATCGCGTGGCCCGCGCCAAGGTCGTCGCCGCGCACAAAGCCGAGTACGACGCCGCGGCCGCCCCCGAGGCGGTCGCCAAGCTGATCGCGGAGCACAAGGCGCTCCACGACTCGGAGAAGGACGAGAAGGCCCGCGCCAAGCTCGTCGCCGGATGGGTCGCCGAATCGCGCGAGGCGCTGATCCAGGGCTGGATGAAGCAGGCCGGGCTCTCGACGATGTTCCTGGGCGGCGGCGCCTACACCTTCCCGCGCCACCTCCAGTTCAAGTATCCCGGCACCCGCGCCGACGTCGCCGAGATCGACCCCGCGGTCACCAACGCCAACAAGATCGCGCTCGGGCTCGGCTCGAACCCGCTCGACAACGAGATCGAGACCACCTTCGGCGACGCGCGCCAGTTCGTCGAGCGGAACCAGTCGAAGAAGCAGTACGACCTGATCTACGGCGACGCCTTCAACGACTTCTCCGTCCCTTGGCACCTCACCACCAAGGAATTCAACGACAAGCTCGCGACGATGCTCGCGCCCGAAGGCGTCTACATGATCAACATCATCGACGTCTACCGCTCCGACGAGCGAGCGAACGTCCTCGCCGAGCGCTCGGCCAAGAAGGCCGCCGAAGAGGCCGGGCTCGATGCGCCGACCCCCGAGATGCTCGAAGCGGCGAAGGCCAAGGCCCAGGCCGAGGCGCTCCGCAACGGCGGATTCCTCGGCTCCTGGACCGAGACCGCCAAGCTCACCTTCCCGCACGTCTACGTCTTCGGCACCGCCGAGACCCCGGGCGAGGGTACCCGCGAGACGTTCGTCGTCGTCGCCTCGCGCGTCCCGCTCGACCTCGACCAGCTCGGCGCCCGCGACGACGATCCCAAGTTCTTCAGCAACGACCGCCTCTTCGAGCCTCGACCCTACCCCGAAGTCGACATGAAGGCGATCAGCCTCCGGTCGCGCGGGATCATCCTGACCGACGACTACGCCCCGGTCGAAAATCTCCTCGCGCCGGTCGCCGAGACCCGCGGCGAAGATTGACGACCCAACGCTTCGCTCTCGAAACCGCCTCGGCCGAGCCGTCCGCCCGACCTCGGCCGAGGCCGCGACTCCAGTCCGCCGACATGTCGCGATACGAGGAACCTTCGATGGATTCGCCGACCGACTCGCGACGCAAGGACGACCGGATCTGGCTCTACGTCGGGGTCGCCTTCGCGATCTTCTGGGGGCTCTACCTCGCGGTCTTCAACCCGTCCGCCCCGCGCGAGGGTCCCTCTCTCGCCGCCCCCGCGCCGAGCCTGCCGGCCGACTACGACTGGGCCCCGACCGACCTCGACGGCAACCCCGTCATCTTCCGCAAATTCCAGGGGAAGCCGGTCTTCCTCAACATCTGGGCGACATGGTGCGGCCCCTGCCTCAGCGAGATGCCGTCGATCGCCAAGCTCTCGGCCGACCCGCGGCTCCGCGGCAAGGTCGAGTTCGTCTGCGTGTCGATCGACTCCCGCCCGGGGATCGTCAAGTCGTTCGTCGCCGACCGCGACTGGTCGATGACGATGCTCCACACGGAGGACCTGCCCAACGTGTTCCTGACCGAAGGGATCCCCGCCACGTTCATCCTCTCGCCCGACGGCAAGATCGTCGCGCGCGAGGTCGGCTCGGCCGTCTGGGACGGCCCGGAAGTCGTCGACTTCCTCGAGCGCCTCGCCGCGTCGAAGTGAGCCCGTCCCGCGTCAGATCTTCAGGTCGATCGGATCGCCGCCGGCGTCGCCGCTGCGCTTGGCCGCCTCGATGAACGCGACGATCTCGAGCGTCTCGCGCGGGTCGATCGGCGCCTTGCCGGTCTGGAACATGCTCACGACCTTGCGCAGGAGTTCGCGGTAGATGTATTTCGTGCTCACCCCTTGAGTCGACACGCCCTTGGATCCGAAGAGCGTGAAGCCGTAGGGCGTGCTCCCCGCGCGGAGGCCCCGGATCACGGCGACGCGGCCGTCGGCCCAGAGCCCGGTGGTCGACTCGCCGCCCGGCGTGCTCATGCAGGTGATCCGCTTGCAGCCCGGTCCCATCAAGGTGAAGAGCATCTCGACGGGATGGATCCCGTAGTGGAACATCCCGGGGTTGCGCGTGGCGTGCAGGGGCGAAGGGCCGTAGGTCGTCACGCCGACGATCTCGCCGACCGTCTCGCCCGCCTTCGCCGCGACCACCTCGGGCGCGTAGCGGAGGCTCGAGCTCGACATCATCGGCACGTGCTTCTCCTCGGCCGCGCGTACGAGCTTGCGGGCGTCGTCGAGCGAACAGGCGAACGGCTTGTCGACGTAGGTCGGGATCCCCCGCTCCAGGAACGGCAAGGCCCGCTCGAGGTGGACGCCGCCGTCGACCGACTCGATCAGGACCGCGTCGATCTTGCCGAAGAGCTTCGCCGGATCGTCGAGGATCTCGACCCCGTAGCGCTCGAGCGTCTCGCGATTCTTGGGGATGACGTCGGGGCTGATCAACGACGTCCCCGGAACTCCCGCGACGACCTTGGCCCCGTCGACCCACTGATCTTCGCTGATGTCGATATGATTGAGCCGCTTGGTGAACTCGACGGCGTGGCTGGTATCGAAATCGACGATGCCGAGGCGAATCATCCGCCGGCCCTCCCTTTTGGTCCGAAGCGTCCGACGACTGGTCGCGCAGGCCGCGCCCGGTCGTCGGCGAATTCCCCGATTATCGGCCGCACGCGGCGAAACGCAAGGCGCGTGAAGACCGCCACGGTGGGGGTCCCTCGCGGTTCGAATCCTCAGACGCGACCGATCGCGGCTTCGGTCTCGAGAGCGGGTTCGCCCGATTCCTCGACCCTGGGGCGACGCTCGACCGCGAACCGGATCCCGATCCGCCGGGTGAAGTTCACCCACTGGTCGAACAGCGAGTAGAACACCGGCGTCACGATCAAGGCCAGGAGCAGCGAGAGCGACTGCCCGCCGATGATCAGCTTCGCCATGCTCGCGCGGGCTCCTGCTCCCGGTCCTTGCCCGAGCGCGATCGGAACCATCGCCGCGACGAGCATCACGGTCGTCATCAAGATCGGCCGCAGGCGCGTGTGATTCGCCTCCACGATCGCCGGCTCCCGCTTCATCCCGCGGGCGCGGAGCTGATTCGTCGCGTCGACCTGGAGGATCCCGTTCTTCTTCACGATGCCGATCAGCATGAACAGGCCGAACATCGCGTAGATGTCCATCGGCGAATCCTGCAAGACGAGCGAGAGCAGGCCGAACGGCACGGTGACCGGCAAGGCCATCAAGATCGACAGCGGCTGCGTCCAACTCTCGAACTGAGCCGCGAGGATCAAGTACATGAAGATCACGGAGAGTCCCAGCGCGATCCCGAAGTACATGAGGGTCTCTTTCATCGTCTTCGCCTGGCCCGTCAACTCGATTCGGTAGCCCGGGTCGAGCCCGATCGAATCCAAAGCGGCCTCGGCGCGGTTGACCGCCTCGCCGAGCGGGACGCCGTCGCTGGGATTGCCCAGGACGGTGACGATCCGCTCGCGGCCGTAGCGCTCGATCTCGGTCGGTCCGTCGGCGCGGGTGAACGACGCGAGGCTCACGAGCGAGGTCAGGCCCGCGGTCGGCGACGGCAGGCGGATCGACTCCAGGTCGCCCGCCTGGTTGCGGTCGCTCTGTTGAGCACGCAACCATACGTCGTATTGTTCATCACCTTCCTTGAACCGGCTCACCGCCAAGCCGCCGACCAGGATCCGCAAGGTATCGGCGACCGTGCCGATCGGGATCCCCAGGTCGGAGGCCGCCTCGCGGTCGATCGCCACCCGGACCTCGGGCTTCGAGAGCGAGAGCGTCGTGTCGAGGTCGGAGATCCCGCCGGCCTCGCGGAGCTTCTGGACGAGCTGCTTCGAGTACTTCTCGAGCTTCTCGAGTTCGGGCCCGGCGAGATTCACCTGGAAGGTCTGCGACCGCCGCCCGCCTTGGAACGCCGAGACGTCGTTGACGCTCGCGCGGAGGTAGGGGTACTGGGCGAGCATCTCGCGGACCTCGGTCTGCACATCGAATTGCTTAAAATTGCGATCCTCGAGTTCGGTCATGCGGACGTAGATCGTGCCGCGGGTGACGTCGCCCTCGCCCTTGAGCGTCACTCCCGCCGCGACCTCGCCGACGGTCGTGAAGAGGTGCTCGGTGCCCGGCTTCGCCCGCAACTTCTGTTCGAGTTCGCGGAGGACGGCGTCGGTGCGCTCGAGGCTGAAGCCCGCGGGCGCGGTGATCGTCACTTCGTATTCGCTCTGGTCGTCGCGAGGAATCAGCGAGAGCCCCATCACCATGCCGATCGGGACCGTGCTGCAGATCACGGCGATTGTGATCAGCACGACGGCCCACTTGAACCGGAGCGCCCCGCGGAGCACCGCGCCGTAGGATCCGTCGATGATCCGGTAGATCAGGCCCGACTTCGACTTGGCGTGCCCCCCTTCGCCCGGCTCGAGCTTGAGGAAACGCGAGCAGAGCATCGGCGTGAGCGTGAACGAGACGAAGAGACTCATGAGGACGGCGAAGGCGACGGTCAGGCCGAAGCTCGAGAAGAACCGGCCGACGATCCCGCCCATGAAGGCGATCGGCACGAAGATGACCACGAGCGAGAGGCTCGTCGCCAGCACCGCGAGCGCGATCTCGCTCGTCCCCTTGTGCGCCGCCTCCATCGCGTCCATGCCGTCTTCCTCCATGTGGCGGAAGATGTTCTCATGAACGACGACCGCGTCGTCGATCACGATGCCGATCGCGAGGATCAAGCCCAGCATCGTGATGTTGTTGAGCGTGAACCCCATCATATCCATGAACAGGAACGTGGGGATGATCGAGGTCGGGATCGCCAAGGTCGCGATCACGGTGGTTCGCCAGTCGCGGATGAAGAGCAGGATCGTCGCCGACACGAGCACGGCCGCGAGCAGGAGGTGGAACTTCACCTCCTCGATCGACTTCTTGATGAAGCGGGACTGGTCGCGGATGACGACGGTCTCGATGTCGTCGGGGAGTTGCTTCTTCAGCTCGGCGAGCCGCTCGAGCAAGGTCTCGACGACGGTGACGGTGTTCGAGCCCGACTGCTTCTGGACGACCAGGCTGACCGCGCCGTTGCCGTCGAGTCGCGCGGTCGTGCGCGGTTCCTCGTACGAATCCTCCGCGCGGCCGACGTCCTTGATTCGGACCGGGTAGCCCTTCTTGCTGGTGATGATCAGGTCGTTGAATTCGGCGGCGGTGTTGAGCCGACCGAGCGTTCGGACGACGAGTTCGGACGAGCCGAGGTCGATCCGTCCTCCCGGTTCCTCGAGATTCTGACGGGTGAGCGCCAGGCGGACGTCCTCGATCGAGAGGTTGTAGGCGGCGAGCTTGCCGACATCGACGGTGACGTTCATCGCGCGGGTCCTGCCGCCGACGAGCGCCACGGCGCCGACGCCTTTGACGGTCTCGAGCCGCTCCTTGATCTGCTTGCGGGCGATCTGCGTGACCTCGCGGAGATCGCGCCGGCCCGAGACGGCGATCGTCAGGATCGGCATCGCGTCGGTCTCGAACCGATTCACGATCGGGGTCTGCGTGCCCTTCGGGAGGCTGTTGATGATCGAGCTGACCTTGTCGCGAACCTCCTGCGTGCCGACGTCGCCGTTCTTGGAGAGTTGGAACTGCACCGTGACGATCGACACGCCTTCCTGCGTCGTCGAGCGGAGTTCCTCGATCCCCGAGACGGTGTTGATGATGTCTTCGATCGGCTTGGTGACGGTCGTCTCCATCTCCTCGACGCTCGCGCCCGGGAGAACGGTCGAGACCGAGCAGACCGGGAAGTCGACGTCGGGGAAGAGGTCGACGCCGAGGCTGCCGTACGAGACGATGCCGAGCACCACGGGGATCGCAACGAGGACCCACGTGAACACCGGTCGCTTGATGCAGATATCCGAGATCGTCATGGATGTTCCCGGCGTGATCGCGCCGGGCCCGTCGGGTTCGAGCGATGGTTCAACGCGATTCGGCGGCGGGGGCGGTCGACGACTTGGGCGCCGCGGTCGCGCCCTCGGACTCTTTGCTCTCGTCGAGCGGCTGGATCACGGTCACGAGCGTTCCCTCGGCGAGGCTCGAGGCCCCGTCGATCGCGACGTTCCCGGTGCGCGGGACCTCGCCGATCACCTCGACCCAGCGGTCGCCCTCGATGCCTCGCTCGACGGGGATCGAACGGGCCCGCTTGTTCTCGTCGATCAGATAGAGCTTGGTCACTCCGGCGAACTCGACCAGGGCCGCGCGGGGCACGGTGATCGCCTCGGAACTCGCCGCGGTGACGATCCCGACCTTGGCGAATCCGCCGGGACGAAGCGCTCCGTCGTCGTTCGGCACGGCCGCCTCGACTTGAAAGGTCCGGCTCACCGGATCGACCGACGGATTGATCCGGCTCACCTTGCCGCCGAAGATCCGCCCGGGATGCGAGAGCACCGCGACTCGCACGTCCTGACCGAGCCGGATCTCGCTCGCGTAGACCTCGGGGACGTTGCACCAGAGCCGCAGCGGATTCTCGATGACGAGGTCGAAGAGAGCGTCGCCCTCGCGGACCATCTGCCCTTCGGAGACCGCGCGTCGCGTCACGGCGAACGAGACGTCCTTCGTCAGGCCGGGCAGGATCTTCGAAGGCTCGGGGGTGATGGTCACGAGATCCCGCCGCGCCTGTTCGGCGACGTCGAGCGCGACCTTCGACGCGAGGGCCGAGGCGAGCGACGACTCGGCCGTCAAGCGCGCGGCGTCGTAGGCCGCGAGGGCGGCCTGTTCGTCGTTCTCGGCGTTCTGATAGTCCTGGACCGTGCCGCTTCCCTTGCCGACGAGCGCTCGCTCGCGGCCGAGATTGAGCCGCGCCCGATCGAGCGAGACCCGCGCCTGCACGACGGTCGGCACCTTGTCGATGTCGAACCCGCGGTCGGGCATCGCCTTGAGTCCGATCTTCGCGAGGTCGGCGTCGAGCCGACGCTTCGACTGTTCGACCGCGAGGTCGGCATCGACCGGCTCGAGTTCGATCATGAGTTCGCCGGGCTTCACGCGGTCGCCCATGTCGTGGCGGACCTTGGAGATCCGCCCGCCCCGCTTCGCTCCGAGGGTCAACTCGTCCCACCCCTTGAGGTTGCCCACGACCTCGCGCAACCGCTCGACGGTGCGCACCTCGATCGCGCCGACGCTCACGGCGATCGTCTTCTCCGTATTCTCGCCCTTCTTCCCGTCATCCTTGTTGGGCAGGCAGGAGATCGACGTCGCGCTCGCGGCGACCAGACAGATTCGCAGCCCGATTCCCAGCGACCGACGCATCATCGACCGGACTCCTCGACGGAAGGATGGGCCGCGCGGAGCGCGAAGCCCTCGAGCAGACGATCGACGAGCCGCGAGGCAAGCCCCGCGTCGAGCTCTCGACCCTTGTAGAGATAATCGATCGTCGACACGACGATCATTCCGCGGCACGCCGAGGCGCACTCCGCGACCGATTCGGCCGAGATCGCGCCCGCTTCCGCCAGCTTCGTCGACGCCGCGACCATCGTCGACTCGAGCGCGCACCCGAGCCGCTCGACCTCGTCCGCCAAGCCCGCGGCCAGCGGTCCGAAGAGCAACGCATAGACGAATCGAGCGCGATCGGGGTCTTCGCGACAGAAGGCGAACTTCGCCTCGAAGATCGCCGCCAGGAGCTCGCGCGCCGGCAGGTCGGACGCCAGGATCCCGGCGAGCTGGTCGAGCAGGTCGCCGAGCGGCTTGGTGAGCAGGGCGTGGCCCAGCCCCTCCTTGCTCTGAAAGTGATAGTAGAGCGTCGGCTTGGTCACGCCCGCCGCCTCGACGATCTCCCGCACGGGAGTCGCGTCGTAGCCCCGCGCGGCGAACAGTCGCGCCGCCACCGTTGCAATGTGGCGCGCCACCGTGCTCGTGCCGTCCCTCGCTGCCGTTCTCGCCGCCACTCGGCCTCTCCCGGATCGAACTGCCGGGACCTCATCGGTCCGTATACCGAACGGTAGGTATTATGGACGGCACGCCGGACGACCGTCAAGGTCGACCTGAATTCCCAACCTCGATCGCCGATTCATCGCCTCCCGTTTCCCCACCTCCGACTGGCCCCCGCGCCCCGCCTGAGCTAGACTCACGGATTGAAAAGGCGCTTTCGACCGAGGAAGGAGCGATCCGATGAACTATCAGAGCATGATCACCCCCAGCATCTGCATCGCCGACCAGCCCACCGAGTCCGATCTCCGCGATCTCGACGCACAGGGCTATGTCGGGATCGTGAACCTCCGCAATGAAGGCGAACCGGAACAGCCGCTCAGCGTCGCGGCCGAGGGCGAACTCGTCTCCTCGCTCGGCCTCGAATACCTCCATATCCCCGTCGGTGGAGCCATCAGCCCCGGAGGGGTCGAGAAACTGGTCGCCTTCCTCGACAAGCACTCGGGAGAGAAGGTTCTCGTTCACTGTCGCAAAGGCGGACGGGCGGCGGCGATGGTCCTGATCGTCGAGGCCCTCGCCAACGGCTGGACCGCCGCCGAGGCGTTCGAGAAGGGCCCGCGCATGGGGCTGCAGGTCGACGGCGGGCTTCGGAACCTCGTCGAGCTCGCCCTCCAGAAGTCGTGACCCGCAAAGTCTTCCGATTCGCTCCAATCCTCCCGCTCGATCGATTCCACCCGCGCCGCGCCTTGGACTCGGGCCGCCGGCGCGGGTAAACTCTCATCTCGGGAAAATGGGAGTTCTAGGGGAGTCGATGGAATGGATCAGGCTCAATCGCCGACACCACGCGGAGGCCGCGCCTACCTCTCGCCCGACGACTTCGACGACCTGATCCACGCCGTCGATCGCGACCGATGGGGCGTCGGCCTCAGGATCGTCGCCTGGATCCACCTCGCCACCTTCCTCGGCTGCGAGGCGCTCTTCTCGGCTGGAGAACGCAGGCCGCCGTTCTATCTCGGCCTCTGGGCGCTCGAACTCTTCGCGGTCGTCGCCACCGTTCGGCGCACCGTCACGGCACGCGGAAGACGCACCCCGCCGCGGCTCACCGGCTTGGTCGTGCGGGTTTGGGTCACCTTCCTGATCCTTCAACTCAGCGCGGTCTCGCTGAACTCGCTCATGGGGCTCGAGTCGATGGACCGCGAGTGGTTCAAGCCGATGTGGGCCACGCTCGCCACCTTCGGCTTCGCCATGACCGCCTGGCTCACGAACCCCTGGTTCCTCGTTCCCGCCGTGCAGATGTCGCTCACCGCACTCACGATCGTTCGCTTCCCGGCGCACGCCTATCTGATCTACGGACTCTCTTGGTTCGTCGCGCTCCACCTGGTCGCGTTCGGGTTGGAGCGGGGCAGGAAGCGTCGGATCGCCGGTTCCACATCGACCCCGAGTGCCGAAGCGGGCGATCCGACGAACGTCCGACTCGTCACCAATTCCGGTCGTGCGGCTCGCGGGGCTCTGAGCCTGCCCCGAGGTTGAACCAGGCTCGGTCGTACTCCGCCGCGCGAAACGCCATCATCTTCGACTCGAACAGGTAGCCGGTCGCGAATCCCGTCGCCGCGCCGCCGATGTGTGCAAGGTAGGCGACCCCGCCGCGTACGCCGATGTGACCCGCCGAGTTGTAGCCGAGGATCAACTGGCTCACGATCCAGAAGCCGATCACGAAGATCGCCGGCATCTCCGTGATGAACTGGAGCACGAGCACCCGGATCCGATTGTGCGGGAACCAGAGGAGATAGATCGCCATCAATCCCGCGATCGCGCCCGATGCCCCCAAGGTCGGGATCACCGAATCGGGCGCGGCGGCAACCTGACAGAGCGTGCCCACCACGCCGCAGGCCACGTAGACCGCGAGGTAGAGGAACGTGCCCAGGACCTCTTCGACGTTGTCGCCGAAGATCCAGAGGTAGAGCATGTTTCCCGCGAGGTGGAGCGGGCTGCCGTGGAGAAAGAGCGAGGTGAAGAGCGTCAACCAGATCGGGAATCCGATCGCCGCCTGCTCCATGTCGCCCGCGTCATCGGCTCCGGCCGGCCCGAATCGGCCGATCAGGTCGACGTCGTGCGTGATCTCGAACGGCGTCGCGGCGTAGGTGATCGTGAACGCCTCGCCCTGGTCGACCTGGAGCACGTAGATCGCGACGTTGATCGCGATCAAGAGATAGGTCGCCACCGGTACGATCCGTGTCGATTCGACGTCACCCAGCGGCAAGACCATCGCACATCCTCCCCGGCTCCGCGTCGCAAGGCCGGCGCGAAGTGCAGTCGAGTACTATACCGTCGAGACGGAACGATTGGCGATCGCGATCTCGCGGACCTCGTCGAAGTCGGGCCGATCGGCGATATGCTCGATCGGTTGGGCCCAGATCAGTCGGTCGTCGCGGACCAGGAAGTAGCCGGGCATCCACCAAGGATCGCCTTGGACGCCGGTCTGTCGGTGGCCGGCCCGATAGGCTCGGAAGCCGCAGGCGAGGACCGTCGGCCCGACGACCTGCCCCAGCTTCGCCCGCTTCACCTCGAATCCACGCGCGATCGCGTGATCGACGTCGGCGATCGCCCGAGCCTCGGGATCCTCCCGCGCGAAGAACGTCTCGCCGTCGGCCGCGGAACTCGGATGCACGAAGATCACCGGCGGGAAGTCGGCATGGCGCGAACGCGACTCGCGAAGCAGCGCCATCGCCTCGCGGCAGAAGATGCACCCCAGGTGGCGCAGGAAGACGACCAGGGTCGGCTCGGAGCCCCATTGGTCCCCGAGCCGGCCGGGCCGGAGACGCCGTCCCTCGACCGCGAGAGCGAGGAGATCGGGCGCCAGAATGCGGTCGAGCATCATCATAACCTCATGTCAAGAGAATCTCCGCGGATGCTCCGCAGCGAGGCGAGCACTCGGAGATTGTAAGGCGCGACGAGGCTTCGGCGAGCCCCGTCTCCCCGCGGCGGGGGCAAGCTCCGCTTGTGATTCGGCCCGTAACCTGGCAAGATGGAATTCTCAACGAATTTCTCGAGTGAGAACGACTAGGGAACGGTGTCGGCTCCGGGATCTTGACCAAGTCGAGTCCGTGTGGAGGACCCTGACTCAGCCGAGGGCGCTCGACACGGGAGGACCGTCGGTGCGAATCACGTTTCATGGCGCCGCTCGGCAAGTCACGGGCAGCGCCCACCTGCTCGAGTTCGGCAATCGTCGGATCCTGCTCGATTGCGGGATGTTCGACGCCGATCGCTCCAGCCCCGACAGCCCCAACCGTCGGTTCACCTTCGACCCGCGCGACATCGACGCTCTGATCGTCTCCCATGCCCACAACGACCACATCGGTCGCATTCCTCGACTGATCCGCGAGGGTTTCCGCGGGCCGATCTACGTCACACCCGCCACCGCCGACATCACCAGCGTCATGCTCCGCGACAGTGCGCGGATCCAACGCGAAGACCAGAAGCACGCCCACTTCCGATCCAACGGCACTGCCGAACCGATCGACCCGCTCTTCGAACTCTACGACGTCGAGCAGACCGTCGACCAGTTCGAGCGCACTCCGTACGACCGCCCCGTCGAAGTCGTCCCCGGCGTCCGTCTCACCTATCGCGACGCGGGACACATCCTCGGGTCCGCCCTGGTTCAACTCGACTACAAGGAAGCCGGCGAAGATCGCCGATTCGTCTTCACCGGCGACCTCGGACGCCGAGACATGGGCCTCCTGCCCAACCCGACCGTCGTCAAGGACGTCGACATCCTCGTCTCCGAGAGCACGTACGGCAACCGCGAGCTCGACCCCTACGACAAGCTGATCAAGCAACTCCACGCGATCGTCGCCCGCGCCACGCGTCTTCAGTCGAAGGTGATCATCCCCGCCTTCAGCCTCGGACGCACCCAGCGCATGGTCTACTGCCTCCAGGAGCTCTTCGCCCTCCACCGCGTCCGGCCGATCCCGATCTACGTCGACTCGCCCCTCGCCACGCGGCTCACCGACGTCCATCGCGACCACCCCGACGCCTACACTCCCGAAGCCCGACGCGTGATGGCGAACGACCCGCTGCTCTTCGGGTCGAAATATGTCGAGTTCTGTCAATCTTGGGACGACTCGCGCAAGTTGAACTACATGCCCGGGCCGATGGTCGTGATCGCCTCCTCCGGCATGTGCGAGGCGGGCCGAATCCGCCATCACCTCCGCCACGCCGTCTCCGACCCCGACAATGCCGTCGTCATCGTCAGCTATCAGGCCGAGGGCACGCTCGGACGTCAGATCTCCGAAGGCGCGGAGCGGATCCAGATCCTCGACCAATGGCATGAACTCAACGCCGCCGTCTACGTCCTCGACGGCTTCTCGGGCCACGCCGACCGCAACGACCTCGCCTGGTGGTATGAACAGACCGGCGGCGAGATCGAGCGGGGATTCCTCGTCCACGGCGATCCCCAGGCGATCGAGTCGCTCGCGCCGGTGCTCCAGCAGCACGTCGTCGCCCCGGTCACGATACCCGAGCCGCTCGACTCGTTCGAGGTCTGAGCGCTCGGATCAGGATCGACCGATCGTCGCGAGAGGAGCGGCGAGCTCCGCCACGAAACGAGCCACCTCCGCCACGAGCTCCTCACGCGGCTTCGGCTCGGCGAACCGACGAACGATCGCGCTGCCGACGATCAGGCCGTCGGCCAGATCCGCGAGCTCGCGGATCTGCTCGGGGGTCGACACGCCGAACCCGATGCAGACCGGCAGGTCGACCTGCTCGCGCAACCGTGCCACGCTCGAGGCGAGTTCGGCCGGAAGCGCCTTGCGTTCGCCGGTGATCCCGGCGACCGACACATAGTAGATGAATCCCGTCGTCGACCGCGCGATCCGAAGCGCCCGATCGGCCGGGGTCGTCGGCGTGATGAGCTGGATCAACGCCAGACCGCGTTGCTGCATCGACGCCCCGAGGGCTTCGGCTTCCTCGACGGGAAGGTCGGGCACGATCAAGCCGTCGAGCCCCGAGGCGGTCGCGGCTTCGAGGAACGACTCGACCCCCATCTTGTGGATGATCGCATACGAGACCATGCCGACCAGGGGCGTCTCGCCGATTCTCGCCCGAGCGGCGGCGAGCGTCGCGAACACGCCGGCGAGTCGAACGCCCTTCCGAAGCGCTCGCGTGTAGCTCTCCGAGATCACCGGTCCGTCCGCGATCGGGTCCGAATACGGAAACCCGACCTCGACCATGTCGGCCCCCGCGCCCACCATCGCGGCGATCACCTCGAGCGTCGTCTCGAGGTCCGGGTCGCCCGCGGTGATGAACGGCATGAGCGCCCGCTTGCCTTGCGAACGGAGACGACCGAAGAGCGAGTCGATGCGATTCATGAGAGTCTCGGAAGGAGCGGACGACGGAGGCACAACCATCTCGATCGATCGATCGGGTGCTCAGACGAGCGGTTCGCCGCGAAGCCGAGCGACCTCGAACGCGTCCTTGTCGCCTCGACCCGAGAGACAGACCACGAGCACCTTCCCCTCGCCGAGACGCTTGGCCTCGATCAGGGCCCGGGCCACGGCGTGGCTCGACTCGAGCGCGGGGAGGATCCCCTCTCGCTTGGCGAGCGTGTCGTAGGCGGCGAGCGCATCGGCGTCGGTCACGCACTCATAGCGCACCCGCCCGGCATCCTTCCAATAGCTGTGCTCGGGGCCGACCCCCGGGTAGTCGAGCCCCGCCGAGATCGAATGCACATCCTCGGTCTGGCCGTCGGCGTCCTGGAGCACATAGCTGAAGCTGCCGTGGAGGACGCCGGGAGTCCCCTGCGTCAGGCTCGACGCATGCTCCCCGCGAACCGGGCCGCGGCCGCCCGCCTCGGCCCCGATCAGCTCGACCTCGAGATCCTCGATGAACGGGTGGAACATGCCCGCCGCGTTCGACCCGCCGCCCACGCACGCCACGACCGCATCGGGCAGTCGACCGAGCCGCTCGAGACACTGACTCCGCGTCTCGCGCCCGATCACCGACTGGAAGTCGCGCACGATCATCGGAAAGGGGTGCGGACCGACGACGCTGCCGATCGTGTAGTGCGTCTCTCGCGACGACCCCATCCAGTCGCGCATCGCCTCGTTCGTCGCGTCGCGAAGCGTTCGCGACCCTGTTGTCACGGGCACGACCGTCGCCCCCATCGTCCGCATGTTGAAGACGTTGAGCTTCTGGCGGCGGATATCTTCCTCGCCCATGTAGACGGTGCACTCGAGGCCCGTGAGAGCACAGGCGGTCGCCGTCGCCACTCCGTGCTGCCCCGCGCCCGTTTCGGCGATCACGCGGGTCTTCTTCATCCGCTGAGCGATCAAGACCTGCCCGAGCGCGTTGTTGATCTTGTGGGCGCCGGTGTGGTTCAGGTCTTCCCGCTTCAAGTAGATCGCCGCGCCGCCGGCGAGCGCCGTGAGCCGCTCGGCGAAGTAGAAGGCCGAAGGGCGGCCGACGTAATTGGTGAGATAGTCGTCGAGCTTGGCGCGAAACGCCGGGTCGTCCTTCACCTCGAGGTACGCCTTCGTGAGCTGCTCGAGGGCGTCCATCAGGGTCTCGGGCACGAAGCGCCCGCCGAACCGACCGAAGCGGCCGAGCCGGTCGGGGAGACTCGGATCGGCGTGGACACGACGTTCGATGTCGACACTCATGGCGGTCAAGGACCTCGACGCACGACGCGGCGGGAGCGGAAAGCACCATCATCCCGATCCGACACCGGGCCGGTCAAGAGGTTCGCGGATCGCCCGGTCGAGCCTCGATCAGAACGCCTCGTCCATCGCGGGGTCGTACTTCATCGGCTCGTAGAAGGGCAGGAACCCCTGGCCCGACCGACAGTCGGCCAGGTAACGCCGCATCGAGCGACGATGTGCCTGCATGCCGATATGATGGTCGATCACTTGCTTGCGCTCGCGAGCGGGCACCTCGAGGAGGTCGACGTAGATCTTGCCGCCCGTCTTGGCGTCGACTCGGCCCCAGAGCCGCGGAACCCGCATGCCGGTTCGCTCATCGATGAACGTGAGCATCCGGGCATACTGCCGCGCTTTCATTTCCTTGGCGAACGCGATCAACTCCTCGTCGGGTCCGAACCCCGCGTTGTCGTCGATCCAGCGAGCGATCTCCCCGCTCGTCAGGCCCGTCCCCCTGCTCTCGCACAGTTCCTTCAGTCCGACGACGATCTCGGAAGTCCGCATGACCATAGCGTCGAATCCTCCCTTATTCCCGCTCGGCTGCTCGACTCCGCCGGACACCCCGTGCGATCGAGTTCTCGGGATCTTAATGAAATCCGCGCGTCGATGTCGACGGGGCAGAACCGCTTCCGTGCCATTTTTTCGCATGCGCATCGAGCGCAAGGAGTTCGGTCTCGATCGAGTCCGCACGGATGGACCGTTGACCGAGCGCATCGCCACGATTAGCCTCGGACCCGACATCGCCCGAGATCGGGCGAGGCGCCCCGCTCAGAACCCGAGGATGTTCACATGCTCAGCATCTCGAAGCTCGTCCCGGCCGCGCTCGCCGCGCTCGTCTTCGCCCTCGCCCCCGCGAGCGCCGAGGATCACGTGCTCTTCGACGGCCGCAACCTCGACGCCTGGAAGATCCCCCAAGGCGACAACGGTCACTGGAAGATCATCGACGGCGTCATCGACTACGACGCACGCAGCGAAGCCCCAGGTGAGAAGAGCCTCATCAGCAAGAGCGAATTCGGCGACTTCGTCCTCGAACTCGACTGGCGCATCAAGGAAACGCCCTATGTCAACAAGAACATCCCCTACGTCCTCCCCGACGGAACCCACGCCCGCGGGGTCGACGGCAAGGAGCTGAAGCTCGCCCTGCCCGACAGCGACTCGGGCGTCTACCTCCGCGACGTCAAGGGCAAGAGCCAGATCAACATCTGGTGCTGGCCGATCGGGTCGGGCGAGGTCTACGGCTACCGAATGGACCGCTCGATGCCCGCCGCCGTCCGCGCGGGGGTGACGCCCAAGACCCAGGCCGACAAGCCCGTGGGCGAGTGGAATCATTTCGTGATCACGCTTCGAGGCGATCGGCTCACCGTCGTCCTCAACGGTGTGACCGTCATCGAGAACGCCCAACTCCCCGGAATCCCCGCTCGCGGGCCGATCGTGCTCCAGCACCACGGCGGCTTCGCCCGAGGCGCCTACACCGGACCGCCCAGCCTCGTCCAGTTCCGAAACATCAAGATCCGTACGCTCGACTGACGCATTCGAGCCGACCGCCGCGCCCGGTTCGCGCCCGCCTCACACGGAAACGAACCGAATCGCGGCGGTCGACCTCGACCTCACTGCCCCGTTGGGATCGAGATGTCGAAGGAGTTCGATCCCGACTTCACCTCGAAATCGAGGCTGCTGTACGCCGCCCCCGCCGCCTCGGCCTCCGGACCGGCGACGCGTACCGAATTCAGACCGACCAGCGTCGTCACGCGATATGTCCCGTCGGGCTCGATCGTCGCCGATCGCGCGGAGACATCCTTGCGCATGTAATTCGCGGGGTCGAACACCACCGTGCCCTTGGTCGCCGGCTTTCCCTTGATCACGACCTTGCCGGTCACGCTCGCTTCCGCCGTCGACGACTCGACCGCGGGGCGCGAGTCGCACCCCGTCGAAACCGCGATCATCGCCGGCAGGATCAACGCCCCCAACTGCAACCATCTCTCGTATTTCATCGTCGACTCGCTCTTGAAGATGTGCAACTCGATGCGCAACGGGGCCCTTCGCGGCTCGCTCGCCGGCGCATCGCCGTGATCCGTGTGTCGGCGCGGGGGCGCCTCGCGGCTCTCGACTCGAGCCGCGAAACGCCGAGAAGATGCGATCGCCCGATCGATCAGTACGCGTCGGCCGAGAGCACCTCGCCGCCGTCGCGACTGCCGAGCGCGGCCCAGACGTCGGCCGAAACCGTCGACTTCACCGCGCGGACCGTGCCGTCGCCGAACAACACGTTCACGACCCCGGGGTGACGGCTCGAGGGCGGGATCGCCCCATTGCCGTTCGTGATCCCGTTGATCGGATACAAGCACGACCAGGTGTTCGGCTGCATCACATGGTTGTATCGACCGGCGTAGGGATGCCCCGACCACCAGTGATTCCCCATCGCCTCGGTCGACGGGAGCGCGGCCGTCGCGGGATTGAGCGCCCGGCAGAGTCGGAAGTAGGGAGCCGCGACGGTGTCGGGATTCGCCGCGTTCGGCGTGAAGTTCACCTGGAAGATCTTCGACGTCGGGCGAAGCGGGTCGGGCATCCCTTGGTTGTTCGACCCGATCCCCATCACCTTCTCGCTGAAGGCCGCGGTGTTGCTCAAGCCGT
Organism: Isosphaeraceae bacterium; assembly: GCA_033763215.1. GTDB lineage: Bacteria > Planctomycetota > Planctomycetia > Isosphaerales > Isosphaeraceae > JANRKW01. The sequence goes on from JANRKW010000030.1 coordinate 97,352, forward strand.
CGGTCACGCCGCGGAAGTTGATCGAATTCCCCGATCGTCCCCGATTGGCGACGTTGTCGCTCGAGGCCTCGGGGTTGTTGTTCACGACCCACCCGAACAGGCCGTTGAAGCCCGCTCCGAAGAACTGCGGGTTCGATCCCTGGCACGCCGCGTAGTTGATGTGACCGAACGGGCTCGAGAGCCGGTTCGTGTCCGACGGGCACAAGAACCCCGCCACCTGCACGCGCTGAATCGTCGAGTTGAAGGCGTTGTTCGGCGCCCCGCCCGAGATCCCGTTCGAGAAGTTGATCGAATTGTAGAGCGGTGTCTGCTCCATGTAGGGCAGCAGGAACGTCTGAGCGTTCCAGTCGTTCCAACCGAACGGTCCTTGTCCGAACGGCATCGCTCCGGTCACGTCGTGATAGTTGTGGAGCGCAATGCCCAACTGCTTCAGGTTGTTCACGCACTGAGCCCGGCGCGCGGCCTCGCGGGCCGCCTGGACTGCGGGCAGCAATAGAGCGATCAAGACCGCAATGATCGCAATCACGACCAACAGCTCGATCAGAGTGAAGCCGGGCCTGAGAGGGTTGCCCTTCATCTCTCTCTCCTACGACGAATTGTGATGATCAGTACAGATCCGGCCCGGTGTGAGGTGGGGTGGGCCGGCGCACGCGTCGATCGAATGTCGACGTGGAATCATCGAAGCAGACGCGCGGCGTTCGGTCAAGTACCGAGATGTGCTTCGATTCACGAGACGTGACCGCTCCGCACGCATCGATGCGTTTCCGGAGACGGAGAGCGGATGGGAGAGGAGTGTGCGTTCGATTCGTTCGTCGTGGTCGAGCCGGCCGGCTCAGCCGACCTCGCCCTGGTCGATCGCCGGCTTCTCCGTGACCGAGATCTCCCGCGCCCGGCGATCGAACCGCAACTGCCAGGGGAACCGAGTCTTCGACGACGATTCGCGAGGAGCATACGTCGTCAAGGAAGGAAGGACGACGTTGACCGACGACTCGACGCGCGTCTCCTTCAAGACCTGCTCGGCCACGAACTGCTTGAGTTTCTCTTTGTCGGACTCGAGTTGCTCGATGATCCGATCCTTCTCCGCCAGGCGCGACTCGTATTGCTGATACCAGGCCAACATGTACCCGCAGCCGCCGACCGACGCGACCGATACCAGGATCGACAGATTCAGCGCGGACAGATTCTGGATGAAATAGAGAACCGCGACCGTGAGCACCAAGCCCGCGACGCCGAGCAGGATCTTCATCTTCGACAACTTCATGGAGCTCACCCAAGCCGGAACGAAGAGCGGGCCGACGTGAACGAAGGCGAGGTGTCGCGAGGTCGAGTCGCGAGGAAATCGAGTTTAATCGGATCCGACGACCGGTGTCGAGCACCCGGCATTCCGGATTCGCCGATCCCGACCCTCGTCCCCCGCGCCGCCTCCGCCTCGCTCTACGACTCAATCATGACACGATTTCCGACGGCCGGCGCCGAAATCGAGCGATTTTCTTCAACTCCGGTGCGGAGTCGGCCGACGCGGCCCCCCCTTGCCAAGCCGATGGACGAGACGGTATAGACGGGAGAACGAGCCGTGGAGACGCGGCGATCGCCGATGGCCTGCGATCATGCACCCAAGGAAGGAGCGTGCGTCATGGATACTCCGGATCTCGAGACTTCCGAGACTCGCTCGCGCGACGGCGACGAGATTCGCGACTTCCTCCGCAGGATCCATGAGGGCGACGAAGACGCCGCCCGCGAACTCCTCACCCGCTACGAGGCCGAGGTCCGTCTCGTGGTCCGTCGCCAGCTCCCTCGGCTGCTGCGCTCGCGGTTCGATTCGCTCGACTTCCTGCAGAGCGTCTGGGGCAGCTTCTTCCATCGCGTTCGCACGGTGCCCACGGAGTTCGACGACGCCCGCCACCTCGTCGCCTTCCTCGCCCGCGCCGCGAAGAACAAGGTGATCGACGAGTATCGTCGCGCCGGCAGCCAGAAGCAGGACATGAGGCGCGAGGAGCCGCTCTGGGCCGAGGGCGACCACCCACGCGAACTCACCGCCCGGCTCGAGACCGCGAGCCAGGTCGCCGTCGCTCGCGAAGCCTTCGATCACCTCCTCGACCTCCTCCCCGAGAATCGCCGAGCGATCATCGAACTCAAGGCCGAGGGGCTCTCGAGCAGCGAGATCGGCGAGCGATTGGGAATCAGCGAGCGCACCGTCCAACGCGTCCTGGAAGATCTCCGTCGACGAGTCGCCACGGAAGGATGACGATGTCGGGAACCAGCGAACTCCCGTCCACCGGTACCTGGGACGGAGCCGCCTCCGCGCAGGCCGCGCGAGTCGCGCGGGAATTCGAGGCGGCGTACCGCAGCGCCCGCGGCGCCAAGCCCGATCCGCGGGCCTTCCTGCCGGAGCCGCAACGCGAACGACCCGCCGTCCTCCTGGCGATCCTGCGCGTCGAGCTCGAACTCCGTCACGAGGCGGGAGAACGCCCCGACGTCGAAGATTACGCCGCGCGCTTCCCCGAGCTCGACGAGGACGGCGTCGTCGCGCTCATCTACGAGGACTTCTGCCTCCGCGAAGAGGCCGGCGACGCCCCCGTCCCGCAGGAATACGAGGAACGCTTTCCCGACCTCACGCCGCGCCTGCGACGCATCTTCGACATCCACGACCTCGTCGGCACCGGTTCCCTCACCGCCGCGAGCTCCGGCTCCGCGAGCGAAGTCGCCTTCCCCGAAGTCGGCGAGACGATCGCCGGATTCCACCTCCGCGAGGAGCTCGGGCGTGGTTCCTTCGCGCGCGTCTTCCTCGCCGAGGAGCGACAGCTCGCCGACCGGCCCGTCGCGCTCAAGGTGTCGTTGACCGGATCGCGCGAGCCGCAGACCCTCGCCCGGCTCCAGCACACCCACATCGTGCCCGTCCACTCGCATCGCATCGACCCGGCGACCGATTTTCATTTGCTCTGCATGCCGTTCTTCGGCCGGATCACGCTCGAGCGCCTGCTCGCCTCGCCCGCGATCCGCACCGCCTGCTCGGGTGCCGATATCCTCGCGGTCCTCGATCGGCTCGACGCCTCGGGAGCCTCCGCCGGCGGTTCCGCGCGGGCGACTCTGGCAGCGCTTCCCTTTGCGCGAGCCCTCGCCTGGTGGGGCGCCCGCATGGCCGACGCACTCGCCCACGCCCACGATCGCGGCGTGCTGCACCGCGACATCAAGCCGTCGAACGTCTTGATCACCGCGGACGGCCTTCCGATGCTCCTCGACTTCAACCTCGCCCGAGAACCCTGGGACCCCGCGGCGCGCGAGGATCGCCCCGGCATGCTCGGCGGTACGCTCGGATACATGGCCCCCGAACACCTCGAAGCGATCGCCGAGGGGCGCGATCATCATGTCGACTCGCGAGCCGACCTCTATTCGCTCGGCGTCCTGCTCTTCGAGGCGCTCACGGGTCGCCGGCCCTTTCCGCCGCCGCCGGCGGGCGGCTCGGTCGGCCAGACGCTTCGCCGAGCGGCAGAGGCCCGTCGAGCCGCAGCTCCCTTGATCCGTCGCACGCATCCCGAGATGCCCGTCGCGCTCGAGGCCGTCATCGCGCGCTGCCTCGACCCCCGACCCGAGCGCCGCCATCCCGACGCCGCGGCGCTCGCCGCAGACCTCCAGGCCGTCGCCGACGAACGCCCCCTGCCCCACACTCGCGAACCGCTCTCCAGCCGAGCCCGCCGCTGGGTCAGCAGGCACCGCCTCGGCCTGACTCTCACCGTACCGATGCTCATCCTTGCATCGATGCTCGTCGGGTTCGCTCGACAAGCCCGAGAGGATCAGAGCCGGCTCTCGCGTCAGATCGCGCAGTGGATCGCCGACGGTGTTCGCCTCGAGTCGCTCGGCCGACCCGACGCCGCCCTCGAGAAGTATCGAGACGCCGCGCAGCTCGCATCGGAGCAGCCGCTCTACCAATCCCAACCCCCCTTGATCGCCGGATACCGCAGCGCTCTGGCGCACCGCCTCCGCGTCGACCTCGCGCTCGCGACGATCTCCAACGCCCGCCGAGCCGCGGCGCGGATCGACGAAACCGAGGAGCGACTCCTCGAACCCGTTCCAGAGACGACCGCGCGAACGCTCGCCGCGGGGCTCGACGAACTGATCGCGAGTTACGAATCCCACGCCGTCGCCCCGCGCTGGGCCGATGCCCAGGAGTTCCAAGGACTGACTCCAACGGATGCTCGTCTCCTCGAGTCTTCATTCGAGCGCGCGATCATCGAACGACTCGGCCTCTCGCTGCGAGGCGCTCCTGCCGAAGCCGCGGCGATCGCTCGGCTCTGCGACCTCGGCACGCGCTTGACGACTCGACCCGAGCTCTGGTCCGCGGCCCGCGCTTGGATCCTCGAGCGACGTGTCGAACCGCTGCCCTCGATCGAGTCGACCGATCTCACCGCCGACGATTGCTTGCGAATTGCTCGGATCCATATCTGGCGCGGCGAACACGAAGACGCGCTCGGCGCGCTCCGCGAAGCGGCGCGCCGTCGCCCGGACGCCCCGTTGATCCATCGTCGACTCGCCCAGGTCGCCCGCCGACTGGGACGCGACGCCGAGGCCCTCGCCGCCCTCGACATCGCCCGAGCCCTCCGGCCCGACTCAGAGTCGACCCGCCGCGAGCGCGTCTCCATGCTCCAAGCCCTCGAACGCTGGGACGATCTCCGCGCCGAGAACCGCGCGATCGGCGCGACCAAGCCCGAATCGGCTCCGGCCGATCGTTGACGCGACCCCTCGATACCGGTCCGCTCGCTGCTTCCGCGATCGCCTCGACGATCTCCCTGCGCAACCTCCCTCGATCGGCTTCGAATCGCCGGTTCCGAGGAGACTCTTGCCTTTTCTCGCGTGCTCATGGATGCTCGGTGCGCGGATGTCGATCGACATCGCGTTCCGTTTGAGTATCTGTAACCGAAACGCACAGCGAGGCAAACATCCATGAATGCGGCCAAGGGATCATGTCGGGTCGGCGGTCGACTGCTGCTGCTCATCGCGTCGTTAGCGTGCGCCGCTGCGTCGGCCGCCGACGATCCGTCGTTCACCGATGCGCAGGTTGCGGCGAAACTGGGGATCTCGATCGATCGCGTCGTGCGTCTCCGTGAAACGCGCGGACTGTCGAACGCCGAATTGCACGGACTTTCGAAGGAGCGAGTCGCGCGATTGCTCTTCCGTCTCGATCATCCTCGCCCCGATCGGCCTTACGAAGCGGCTGAGTTTCGGCGTCTCCAGCTCCAGGACGAGACCGGTCGGATTCCAGCCGATGCGCTCGGCAAGGCGGTCGAGCATGTGAAGGCGTTGCGATCCGTGAATCGGATCGCCCCCGCTCCGCCGGGCGGCGGGATCCTACCGCCTCCAACGGTTGCCGGCATGCCGATCGGTCCGATTGCTCCGCCCCCCGGGAACGTCGCCGCGGCGCCCTCCGCGCTCGCGGGCGAGGTCATCGATCTCTCGCAGACTCAGGCGGGGATGCTCGAACTCGAATCCGAACCGTTGCCGAGCGCGGAACGCGGCGTCGCGCCCGCGCCGGCCGGGCCGGGCGGGATCACGCCCGCGTCGTGGAAGTGGGTCGGCCCCGGCAACATCGGCGGACGCACCCGATCGATCGTCATCCACCCCACGAACCCCAACGTCATCTGGGTCGGCGCCGTCGCGGGCGGAGTCTGGAAGACGGTCGACGGCGGCGGCAGTTGGGCCCCCCTCGCCGACTTCATGGCGAACCTCAACGTCTCGTGCATGGCGTTGTTCAAGGGCGACCGAACCACCCCGCTCACCCTCTACGCGGGCACGGGTGAAGGCTTCTACAACCTCGACGCCTTCCGCGGCAACGGCATCTTCAAGAGCACCGACGGCGGCGCGAACTGGACTCAACTCCCCTCGACCGTCGGCCCGAACTTCCACTACGTCAACCGAATCGCGGTCTCCAACGACGGCAAGACGATCCTCGCCGCGACGCAGACGGGGCTCTTCCGCAGCACGAACTCCGGAACGTCCTTCACCGCCCTTCCCGCGCCGGTGAACGTCGAGATCCTCGACGTCGACATGCTCGCCGATTCCAATCGCGTCTGCATCGCGGGTGGACGCGGCGGCCGTGCCTTCTTCTCCGTCGACGGCGGCGCGACCTGGACTGCTTCGACCGGGATCCCCGCCGTCCCCGGCGGATTCGGCGGTCGCGTCGAGCTCACCTTCGCCCGCAAGCGCGACGCCGGCAACAAGATCGTCGCCTATGCGTCGGTCGATCGCAACCAAGGCTCCGTCTACCGCTCCAACGACGGCGGCAAGACCTGGACCCTGCGCAACGAGACCTCGCTCTACCTCTCGTCGCAAGGGTGGTACGACAACACGATCTGGGCCGATGATCCACTCAACAACAATCTCGTGATCGTCGGGGGCGTCGATCTCTACCGCAGCTCCACCGGCGGCACGACCTTCGCCAAGATCAGCCAGTGGTACTCGGCGCCGCTCTCGGCGCACGCCGATCACCACGCGATCGTGTCGCATCCCCAGTACGACGGCGTGCGCAACCGCACCGTCTTCTTCGGCAACGACGGCGGCATCTACAAGGCGACCAACGTCGCCACGGTCGTCGGCACCACCGGCTGGCAATCGCTCAACCGCAACTACGGCGTGACCCAGTTCTACGGCGCGGCCGCCAACATCAACAGCGGACGGATCGTCGGCGGTACCCAGGACAACGGCACCCTGCGATACATCCCCCCCTCGGGCTCGGGAACCGGTCCGCAAGCCTACACCGAGATGTTCGGAGGCGACGGCGGCTGGTGCGCGGCCGACCCGACCGATCCCAACTTCTTCTACGGCGAATATGTGTATCTCCAGATCCACCGGAGCACCGACGCCGGAACCAGCTCCACATATATTCACAACGCAACCTCGCCCGGAGGCCTCGCCGACGCCGTCCCGGGCGGCGCCAACTTCATCGCCCCGTTCGTGCTCGATCCCAACAACCCGAACACGATGCTCGCCGGCGGCAGGCGACTCTGGCGCTCGATCAACGTCAAGGCGTCGACCCCTGCCTGGACCGCGATCAAGCCGCAGCACCCCGCGACCGGCGCGCCGAGCAACATCTCCGCGATCGCCGTCCGACGCACCCCGGGCGCGCCCGTCGGCTCGCGAACCGTCTGGGTCGGCCACAACAACGGCGACGTCTTCCGCAGCCTCAACGCCACGCTCACCTCGCCGACCTGGACCCAGGCCGACACCGGGCTGCCCAACGGCCGAATCTGCAACCGCGTCGTCATCGACACCGCCGATCCCAACCGCGTCTACGCATGCTTCGGCGGCTACTCCAGCGGGAACCTCTGGAGAACCACCAACAACGGCACAGCCTGGACGAATATCGCCGCGTCGCTCCCCGCCGTGCCGATCTTCGACCTCGCCATCCACCCCGACAATCCCAACTTCCTCTACGCCGCCACCGAGGTCGGCGTCTTCGCCTCGGCCGACCAAGGCGCGACCTGGCAGCCCACGAACCAGGGGCCCGCGAATGTCGCCGTCTTCGAGATGTTCTGGATGAAGAACGTCCTCGTCGCCGTCACCCACGGCCGCGGGATCTTCTGGATCGACCTCTCCCTGCCCCCGGTGATCGGGGTCGCGCCCGTTGCGCCCGCACCCACGGCGCCTCTCGAACCTGGAAAATACGCGACCGGCGAGGATCAAGCCTCCGCCGCCGCCGACGCCCAGTTCGAGGCCGCCAAGAAGTCGAACGATCCGCGTTGAAATCAAGGCTCGCAGACGTCGACATCGCTCGACGTCGGCGAGTCCTCGATGTGAGGCGCTCGAGCGAGCCGCCTCGCATCGTTGTTCGATCGTGTTCACACATCTCTTGGATCCGGAGACGACGATGGATATTTCGCGCCGGCTCCCTTCGATCCTCGCGCTCGTCTCGGCCGCGACTTGCGCGTCGGTCGAGGCGCACTCTCCCTTCCCGCCGCCGGGAGCCGCCGCATTGAGCTCCGCCGATCGAGCGCCCGTCCTCTTCCGCTCCGTTCCGCAATTCGCGCCGCTGCCGGGGAAGGTCGTGGGCGTCATCGTACTCGACGCCCAGGACGCCTTCGCAGCCGAGGAGCGGTTCGGGCCGGCGGGGGCTTCGGGTTTCGCCTCCGGCGTCGGGAGCTATCGCTGGTTCTACGTCGCCGCGGAAGACCCCGGCAAAGGCGACGACCTCACCGTGAACGTCGGCTCGCCCAAGGACGCCGTCGCCGACTTCTCCGGAGTCGTTCCCGCGACTCGGCGCACCCTTCCCCGAGCGATCCGCGAGGGAGTCTGTCGCCTCGCCGAGGTCGAGGTCAACGGCGGAAAGGGGAGCCCGGCGGACGAGGTCTTCGTCGCCACCCGGATCGTCCCGCTCGATCGCTCGCCCGAATACCCGCTCGACCTCTCCGAAGTCGTCGCGCGAGCCCGGACCGATTGGGCCGCGCGGTTCCACCCGGATTCCGAAGGGGTCGCCCGATCCCTCGAGGAAGCCCGACGAGCCGCCCTCGGCGACGCAAAGCCGACCGGGCCGCTCGAGACGCTCCGCGAGATCCGCGTCACCTGGTTGCCCCGGGAACGCAAGATCCTCCTCGAACTCCGGACCACGGTCGCGAACGGTCGCTACGCATTCGGCAAGGGAACCGCTCCCTCCGACGCCGCCCCCGGCTCGAAACCCGACGATCGAGGCCGTCGCTACGGAACCTCCTACGGCGTCCGCCGCACCGAGGTCCTCGAGATCTCCCCGCGCGGCGAGATCCTCTCCCGCTCGAGCACGCCGATCAGTCTCTGGAAGGAAACGATCCCCCCGCCCAACCAGGCCGGCCCCGGGATCCGCTGATCGCTCCACGCGTGAACATCCCCGCGATCACTCGGCCGAGCCGAGGGGTTCGCCGCCGTTGCGGGTGGAGAGCCCGCGCCAGATCGACGGGGCGATGCCGTCCTTGGCGAAGTGGACGCTGCCGTCCATCCGAAGCGTGTTCACACCTCCGGGATGAGCACTCGAGGCGGTCGCTATTCCTAGATAGCTCGAATGACGCAGGAAGTCGTCGAACACGGTTTCGAATACGCAATCGCGGATCGGACCATTCGGCGTCTGAACATGGTTATAGGTCGTGAAGTGCAGACCCGACACGAACCACGATTCCCCCGACCGAGAGACATGAGGCGCGGCTTCATCGAGCCGGCCACACGTTGACAAGGCCGTTTCAGCGTCTCCGGGGAATTGAGCCCCGAGGAACCTCGTTGCGTGATAGTCGCCCCCCTGTTTGAATCGCGATTCCAGCCAGTCCCCCTGCCGCCGCTCCGAGACGCCGACAGTGTTCGAGAGCCCGTCGGGGAAGTCGGCCGCTCGGTGGAACCGATGCACCGTGAACGCACCCTGCCACGATCGTGGGAAGTCGTTCCCCGCGGCTGTGCGCGGGGTGTCTCCGTGATTGAATCGATAGTTCACGCGACCATATCCAGGAACATCGGAGAGTTGATCCGACGGGCAGAGAAAGATCTCCACCGATGCGAGCATAACCGTATGATTCTGCACCACGGACCAACCCCCCGACACCGAATTGGTGAAGTTCGTCGCGTTGTAGAGAGCGCTCTGGTCGAGCTCGGCGAGGCAGCGAGCGAGCGGGCTGTAGGTATGCGACGAATAGTAATGGCCGTTCGGCAGCCATTCGGTGATGGATGCGAGCGCGGGGAAGACGCCGTGGGTCGCATGATACGATTGGAGCGCGAGCCCGATCTGCTTCAGGTGATTCACGCAGCGCAGTCGTCGCGCGGCCGCGCGCGACGACTGCACGGCCGGCAGGAGCAGCCCGATCAAGAGCGCGATGATCGCGATCACTACCAACAATTCAATCAGCGTGAACCCTCGAACCTGACCGAGGGATTCGGCCCGGCGTCCGCGGAAGTACCGGACGAGCAGAAAGCCCAACCCCACCGCGAGCCCCGCGATCACCGCGTACCAGACGCGGTAGTCGTCGCGACGCGGGCCCGGCAGTTCCGGCATACCCGCGGAAGGTGATTTGATCACGATCGGCGTCGCCTTGCTCGAGGCTTGAGTCGGCAATTCCGCGAGATCCCATTCGGTCTTTGCATGGTGACGCAGTCGCCGGACCGGATCCAGGATCGCCACGGCCCTTGGAAACGTCATTCGGAATGACTCAGTACTCGGTCGTCTTGAGAAGTCGACCTCATCGAGAGTGACGTCCTTCACGCGACCGCCTTCGAAGAAGAGCAACTGTCGACGCGGCAGCCAACCGCCGGCGGTCTGACGCAGGTCGTCCTGAAGGAGAATCATTGGAGGCCGGTTCCCGACACGATCCTCCATTCGAACAGGAATTGCCCCCCGAGCTAGGTCGATTTGGTATTCCCGACTGCCCTGCGGCGTCTCCAGCATCACTCGAGCGAGCCGCAAACCCTCGATTTCCGCGTTCAACTCGAGCGAGCGCACTTTGATCTGCATCCTTCCCTCGGCTGCGGCCGTCAAGATGCCTCCCAAGTCTCCGTCAGAGTCGGGACGACCTACGGATAAAGGGAAGAAACAGTCTCTGAAGAGATCATCGGTGCCCGGAGAGATCTGCGCTGAGTGAGTAATCTCCGATCCCTCGGAATTCGCCATCAAGATGTCGACGAGAGTGACCTCGCCGTCGGTCACTGCGCGATAGGGGAAGAGCCGCGAGCTGATCTTGTTCTTACCCGTCGCAACCTGGGCCCGCGCCTGCTCCTTGGGATCGAAGACCACCTCGTAGCGGGCCCGCGCTCCGTCGATTGCGAATAGACCTTTTCCCTGAAACGACTTCGAATAATGGCGATTGAGCGCCGAGGCGAGGTCGTCGGCATCGGCGTCGGTGAAAGTGAACGTCGCGCGGCCCGCCTGGAACTGGGCGATGTTCGCCCGGTAGGCCGTGGCGATCGCCTTCAAGGTCTCGGACCGGTCGGCCGCGCGGGATCCGGAACCCGAGAGAGCATTCGCGACGATCATCACGGCGACGATTCGGAACCTGGTCACGGGAACCTCCTCCAAAGCCCCCCCCGTGGGATGAGGGGGGCAGGGAACCGGAGTGGAATCAATACGAGACGGCTCACTCGCAACTCGGCTTTTCCGCAGTGTCAGTGCACACCAACCATGCACAGTCACCCCACCAAAAAGAGGATTGATACTTCCTGGTGATGCAACTGGCTTGATTATCAGTCTGATAGCAATCCCCGGATCCCATAACACAATCACCCAACAACGGCGACCACTGCTCGAGATAGTCGAAGGCGACGTTCACGTTCCCTCCATCCGTGCAGGTGCTCGAGAGCATCTGGCAGTGGAGATCGGGGCAGCCGTGCGAATAGTTCGAGCACTCTTTGTCATGGAGGACCATCGTCTGCGAGTAGACGAGTGTCCCGGTGGCAAGTGCGAGTCCGAGCGCAACAGCGGAGTACCTCATGACCATCTCCTTCGGGAACGGGGGAGTGGAAAGCAACAGAGAACAGTGAACGAACGAGGAATCGTGGATTCCAACGGGATGACAATCGATCCCGACCGGGAGTCGAGATCATTCCACGAACGCGGACCATTGGATCCGAGTCGGTCGATCCTCGGCATCGGTGAACACCGCGATCGACCCGTGCAGCGCTCCATCGGTCGAGTCCGGGATGGACCGCATCCGTAGCTTGATCTTTTGGAGCGGCTGAGGCTCCGGCTGAGATCCGATCGATGGGAATTCGGCGACGACGAATTCGCTCGACTCGATCCGGAGGATTCGGAGCGGCGCGTCGTCCGTGCGACGAATCAACACAACGGCTTCGGTCGACCGAGTCGATCTCGGGACCAGACCAAAATGGACGTTGGCGGGTGAGCATTCGACCTTGCTGAGCCGACGCCAGGATACCTTCCCTCCGCGAGCCATGCCTGCTCTGGTGAAGGCGTTGAACCCGCGAGTGATCACTCCGCTCCGAGATTCGCTCGGGTCATCAACCAGCGACACGCGTAGCGGATATCGAATCCGAACGACGTTCGGATGCGGCTTGTCGATGGAGGGATCGCCCGCTCTCTCGACCAGGAGATCGGAGTCGTGCTCGATGCGATCGAGTTCATCGGCCGCGACGCCGTCCTGATGATAGATCTCGAAGAACGAACTTCGGGGCTCGGGCGAGGAGTTCGGATCGAGCACACCGAAATCGATCAGTTCCGGATCGATCCGTCCCGCAGGATACGCGACGAATCGAACACGATATCGCCAGTACTTGAAATCCGGGTGGTCGGTCTTCAAGGTCGCATCGATGACCGAGTCGACATAACTTGCGGGAACGTTCACTCGAAGGTCGAGCGTGGTGGATTCGCCAGGTTGGAGTATCGAGGATCCCAACTGATTATTGGTGCAAGTGCACGAAGCCATGTTCTCGAGAACCCTGACCACACGGGTTGTCGAGTTCTTCACCAAGAATCGATGATTGAGTTCGGGGGTCGTCGAGGCAAAGACCGGCCCGAGATCGACATACCCACCAGGCTGGACTTCAGAATCGTTGGAGCAGCCGAAAATCGATAGGACAAGAGCACATCCAAGGATGCGATAGGCAAGAGGTCGGGAGGGGGGGGCACGAGAGACTCCTTGGGGGTGGAGGAGGTCCGGAACCAAATGAACTCTGCAACTTGTGAAACGATTTCCGAAAACGATTTATTAGTACCACGGGCGAGTTCAACCTGTCAAGGATTCGCTGTGACCCTTTTCTGGATTCTTCGATCCTCAAATGCCGCAACATGTTCGATGCGACGATTCGCCCGCCGGGGAGGCGGCGAGCGGAGCGCGGGCGGCGAGTGATCGATCAGTCCGCGCGGCGCGTCGACGAGCGACGGAGCCGGATGAGCAGCGCCGCGCCGCCGAGCGCGGTGAGCGCGAGCGCGGAGGGTTCGGGGACCGTCTGGACCGTGAGGCCCGAGATGAAGGTGCGCTGGACGAGCTCGTTGCCGAAGTCGTTGAGTCGCATCGACACGAGCGTCTTCGAGCTGAAGGCGGCGAGGTCGACGAACTGCTTGTCGAGCCGGTAGCGGTTCGGGCCCGCGGGGCCGTCGGTATCGGTGAAGAAGACGCGGAAGGTCGTCGTGTTGTTGATCGTGTTCGTGAATACATTCTGGTAGTAGTCGCGGATGTCGGAGTCGCCCACGAGCGGCTTCACGAAGGTCGAGCCGTCGTCGTAGGTGAAGGTGAGCGAAGCGAGCGACGGGGTCCCTGCCCGGCCCCAGAGGGTATTGATCAGCGTATGAACGCCGGTCACGCCCGTCATTCCGATCGGGATCGTCTTCGACACGCTCGCCGAGGTCCCTCCCGAGGCGAAGGTCGCGAACCAAGTATTCGGGCCGACCGAGGGGATATCGAACGGCACGCCGCCGAGGTCGACCCCGGTGCCCGACGGATACTCGGGATGCAGGCTCTGGATCCGTCCGTTGGCGGAGTCGGCCAGGCTGATCGGAGTGAAGAACTCCGCGCGAGCGGTCTCGCCGGCGACGACGAGGCATCCGAGGAGAGCGACCGACAGACAAGTGAACGAACGCATGATTGCTCCTGTTGATCATTTCAACGGAATGTAGGTATGGAGTGAAAACCTCACGCTCATTCATCTTGAATGAACAAGATCGAGGAGTTCAAGGGCCAATGCCCGGGATCATCATTCCCCGCCCGATGCGCCTTCGATTCCACGCGGATTCGAGGAAGAACTCGAGAGGAATGCGGGAAGAACGGCACGGAGCCCCCCGCGACCAACACGGGTTCATGAGCCGCGGCGTCCTCGAATGACCAAGTGCGCGGCGTATCCCAGGGCCGCGAGCGAGACGACGACCAAGGCCGCTTGGATCAAGAGGTTCCGATAGAACAGGTCGGTCGAGGGGGCGGAGGCTTTCAATTCGGCCTGTTGCTCGAGGGCCTCGCGGAGATTCTCGTCGAGCCTCCGCTCGACGCTCGCGGGGTCGGTCTTGACGAAGGCGGTCGGCTCGGGCGGGTCGTTGCGGTGCATCTCTCGGAGCCGAAGCGCGTTCGGGTCGGCCTTCGTGCCCTTGTCGTGCGGCACGAAG